>NZ_FZOK01000004.1 GCF_900188245.1 Belliella buryatensis
AGATTGATTAAAGAGGTTATTGAAGTGAATTAGGCATTATTAAAGTGACGATAAACTAAACTGATTCTTTTCCCTTTTAAACACAAAGATAGTTTCATAGAATTCAAATTTGATGGCGATAAAGTTAAAGTCTTTTTCCAATTGGAAAGTCCTTCACACAAAGTTGAGCTAAGGAGAATGATGCGGTTGCTTTTTTTTCATGACAGAATTGATCTCTCTTCTACCTACTTAGGATTAAACTTGGAATATGAAGAGATTCAAGAACTCAAAAAAGCCAAAATTAAGTATCTTGAAGGCCAGCAATCAAAGTTTAGCTCATGAAGCAAACAGGAGAAATAGTAATTTATCAGTCGGGTCAAGGCGCTCCTTCTATTCAAGTGCTTCTTGAAAATGACACCATTTGGTTGGATCAATATCAGATTTCTGAATTGTTTGACACTGACAGGACATCAATAGTCAGGCATATCCGAAATATTTACAAAACCTCTGAATTGGATGAAAAGGCAACTTGTGCAAAAATTACACAAGTTCAACAGGAAGGTGAAAGAGCAGTAAAGAGACAGGTTAAAATCTATAATTTGGATCTGATTATTTCTGTGGGTTATAGGGTTAATTCCAAAAAGGGTACAGCCTTTAGAATTTGGGCTAATAAGATCATTAAAGATCATCTGGTAAAAGGTTATACGTTTAACGAAAAGAGGTTACTCGAACTTCAAAAAACAATAAAACTTGTTAATAGAACAATCCAAAGTCTTGGTTCAGACGATCAGACTAAAGGTATATTTGAAGTTTTAGCTGAATTTTCGACTGCTTTGGATATTCTGGATGATTATGACCATCAAAGATTAAGTTTATCCGATACCCCAATCCAAGCTACTTTTAGAATATCCTACGAGGAAGCAAATCATGCAGTAGAAGAATTAAAGAAAAGATTCGGTGGATCAAGTCTTTTTGGAAATGAAAAAGACCAATCTTTTAAGGGTTCAATTTCAGCCATAGACCAAACTTTCGATGGCATAGAATTGTATCGAAGTTTAGAAGAAAAAGCTGCTCACCTTTTATATTTTGTTGTGAAAAACCATTCATTTTCAGATGGAAACAAAAGAATTGCTGCCTGGCTATTCATTTGGTATTTGGAAAAGAACAAAAGTTTGTATTTTCCAGATGGTACTAAAAGAATCAGTGAAAGCGCATTGGTCGCTTTGACTTTGTTAATTGCTGAAAGCAAACCTGAAGAAAAGGAAATGATGATCAATGTAGTCGTAAATCTTATAAACAGAACATAGAAAGAAGGAAAGCCCACAACATCACCTTGGATACAGCGGGCGGTTCAGAGTAAAGAAAGTTCAGTATATTTAAGAAGTTAGGAGTAGACTTGAAGAGAACGGCTCCGAATGCCCGCCGTCTCCAAGCTGAATCCCGTTAGCGAAAATTGAAAAACCATGGAAAGCAATAATCTATATCACTACTTTCTGAAATACCTATTTCTTGGTTTGGGAGTAATATTGTCAATTACGTCCATTTTGTCTTGGTTCTTTCCGGATTTATTCTGGATAAATGGTGAGAAAATGGAACAAAATATCGTTACCACATTATTTTTTGGAATGATAGGAATAATTTGCTTCCCACTATTTATTGCTATTAAGGATAAATTTGTGATAGTAAAATTAGAAGGCCAAAATGTAACCATTAAAAATAGTGAGAACGAAAGAAAAATAAATTGGATGGAGGTGGAATCCCTTTCTCTCATACAATTTGTTTACCCTCCTTTGTATAAATTGAAAATTAAAGGAGATAGTAAAGTTTATTGGTTTAATACGGAAAATGAATTTATAAAAGCATCTGGTTTTGTAAAAGATTTGAGTGACATGGGAGACTTGATTCAGAAAAAGAAAAGAGAATTGGGAATTTAATTATCCAAATCTTTTGACCACCAAACCATTTTCATATTTTATAGGGTGTAAAGTAGCTAAAAACTCAGTAATTCATGAAAACCTGAAATCATTAGAAATCCCTTCTCAAAGATATGTAAAAGTGACAGCGAAAGGTGTAATGACAGGTTGTATTACTGAAGCCTGGGAGAAAATCTGGAATTCTGATCTACAGCGAAAATTTGGTTTTGACTTTGAAATCTATGATGAAAGAAGCCTAGATTGGAATGACTCAGAACTGGATATTTACGTTTCAATATGTAGTTGAAACCTATTTGACAGTCAATAGTAGGAGTCCTAATGAATAAAAACATATAGAAATGGAAAGTATTGAGCAAATCAACTATCTAAAAGTACCTGTTGAATCAGTATATAAAACACTCACTTCAGAAGAAGGTTATGGACAAGTGTGGACAAAGAAATTAAAAGTAAAACCTGAAGTTGGATTTATTAATGAGTTTGACTTTGACGAAGAGTATATTACTAAATATGTATATCCGCTTTCGCACCAGTAACCATATTTTATTACGCACACACCTTTTAATTCAGCTGTTGTCGACCGTCTTCCGGCGACGATTATCCGCTTGATCCCTTCGTTTTATTGAATTACTAGTGTCATTGCGGATAATCATATTACTAAATTTAAAACTGTGGAATTGAAAGAAAATAGCAAAATTGTTTGGGAATGTTTAGCTTCCGATGAAGAGTGGATAAGAACCAAAGTGTCTTTTGAATTAACTAGGAAAGACAAAACACAAACATAGACTTTTCCCATTTACTTCTTCATTAGGGCAAAGTTTATGGAGCAATGAATTCATGTACTTTTTTTTGTACTATTTATGATTTCCAAGAATTCTTTTACCGCTAAGAACCTTGTACTCTATTTTCAATATTTCTAATCAGATTTTCAAACACAATCTCGTAACACTGCTGCCGCTTTTTCGGCAGTAAGGTCTCTTTGTGGATTAGCTAGCATTTCATAACCCACCATGAATTTTTTCACAGTAGCAGAGCGAAGCAAAGGTGGATAAAAGACCATATGGATATCCCATTCTGCATGTTCTAGCCCATCAGTAGGAGCTTGATGGAGACCCGCGGAATAAGGGAAAGAAACATCAAAAAGCCTATCGTATCGCTTGGTTAGCTTGCTGTACGCATCTGCCAAATCTTTGAGCTGATTGTCCGACATAGCTGAAAGGCTTGGTAAATGAACCTTAGGTGCGATCATAGCTTCAAATGGCCAAACAGCCCAAAAGGGTACCAATATCACAAAAGTGTCATTTTGATCAATGATTCTCTCCTGCTTATTTAATTCTGCATGGACATAGTCCACGACCATGCTTGTTTGATGATGGTTTTGATAGTTTTTGAAGTTCAATTGCTTTTTAAATGGTTCATCAGGGATGCTTTCCTGTGCCCAAATCTGCCCATGAGGATGGGGGTTTGAACATCCCATCACTTCTCCTTTATTTTCAAAAATCTGTACATAATTGATAAAATCCTTTGAACCCAATTCCTCATATTCTCTCTTCCAAGTCTTAACTACAGCAGTAACTTGCTCTAAAGATAGATTGGGAATGGTTTTGGAGTGATCAGGTGAAAAACATATCACCTTACAGATGCCACGTTCACTTTTAGCCTTGAAAAACTCACCATCTTCATACGATCCGGTAGGAAAATCGGCTGTTAGCGCTCCAAAATCATTGGTGAAGACGAATGTGTCTTGATAATCTGGATTGAGCTCTCCTCCTACCCTTTTATTGCCAGCACAAAGAAAACATGCTGGATCATAGGAAATCTGTTCTGCGACTATGATATTTTCCTGTTGACCTTGCCAAGGTCTTTTGGATCTATGAGGTGAAACTTGCACAAAAGATCCTGAAAATGGATTATATCTTCTGTGACTATGATCTTCGAAATTGAAAACTTGGGACATGATTTTGGTATTAATAGGATTTGATAGGTGTTTTAAGAACTTATTGAATCGAAAAATCATAAATGATTTCATTGATATAAGTCTCACGAGGCTGCAAGATAACATTTTGAAATTTACTCTGATTGACAGCATTTGGAAAAGCCTGTGGCTCAAAGCAAAAAGATGACCGCTTTTGAAAACTCACTCCATTTTTGCCTTTAAAATTTCCATTGAGAAAATTTCCAGTATAAAATTGAATTCCGGGTTGATTTGTCCATACTTCCATTCGGATTCCTGTTTCTGGAGAATATGCTGATGCTGCTCTAGAGATTCTTTCAAGATCATCATCCTTATCCAGTACCCAATTGTGATCAAAACCTTGAGCATATCTCAACTGCAGATCAGGATTATTAATAGCTGGAAGAATAGATTTTGGCGACCGGAAGTCAAAAACAGTTCCTTCTACCGATTGGATTTCACCAGATGGAATCATCATGCTGTCCACAGGAGTAAAATTTGATGCATAGATAACAAATTCATGATTTTCAATTTGATTAGATTCAAAGCCATTTAGATTGAAAAATGAATGATGGCTCAAATTCACTGGTGTTGCTTGATCTGTGTCAGCTGTATAGGTGATTTTAAATTCATCTTTTTCAGTAATTTCATAAGTCATGATTATAGTAAGATTTCCGGGAAAACTCTCTTCACCATCCTTTGAGATATGCTTTAAAATTATCCGACTTTGTTCTTTTTCCACAACTTCCCAAATCACATTATGAAATCCCTTTTCACCCCCATGAAGGAAGTTAAGGCCATTATTTGGTTTGAGTTGATAGGTAAAATCTCCAATCGAAAAACTTGCTTGAGCGATCCTATTGGCATATCTCCCGATAGCCGCTCCGAAATAGCTGTTTCCAAATATGAAATAATCTTCTGGTTGATTGAATCCCTGTACAACATCAGTCAAGTTACCCTCCTTGTTTTTGACTTTCAACTCCATCACCCTTCCTCCAAAGTTAGTGACTTTTATTTCCATCCCATTTTCATTGATTAATAGGAAAGTTTTGATCTCTTTTTCTGAGGAAACGGAAGTTTTGCAACTCGTAAGAAAAAGTATTAGAACAAATGGAAAATGGATCTTCATGGATTTTTTCAAGTTATTTTAGAACCTTATTAAAATATAAAAGAGGGGGATTCCCCCCTCTTTTATATTTTACTCCACTTTAAGTTTCTTAGTAAACCACTGATTTCCATGTTGAATCAGGACTACATAGATTCCTTTTTGAAGTGAGTTATTGATTGTCACAGTTTGAGACTCTGTATTACTCATTGCATTTGAATAGATTGTCCTTCCAGTCATATCAGTCAAACTCACATATACTGGCACTGCTTCACTACTTGCTCCAGGAACCTGAATAGTCAAAGACTGACCTGCTTTTACAGGGTTTGGAAATACTTTGAACTCACTGTATTCTAGAAGGCTAGATGTATTTACTTCTACTTCTTGTTCGATCAGAGTTCGCATCATTTCTTGACCACCATCGTTACTAGTGATCACTATTTTATCGATTACAGGAGCGGCATTTTCAATAGGTGTAAGTTGAATAACATTTTCTCCAGCCTGCAATTCTAACTCTACGGTTTGAGTACCAGGCGATCCCCCCTCAAAGCAGAAGGCACCTGTTGGCAAAAAGTCAACAGTCTGAGCGGTACCATTGGTAATGATTCTCATTTTTCTTAGAACAGGCGTGAAATAATGAAATTCAACACTATAAATACCAGAATTATTAATATTAATATTTCTGAAATTAATCTGATTACTAATGTTTGAGCCCAAGTTAACAACCTGCCCATTTGAAGCAGTGGCGCAAGTTGGTGTTTGCATAGAACCTATAAGTTCAGCTTCTTCTGCTTCAAGTGAGATCATGGTAGGTGCAATTCTTTTTGATTTTTCAAGTTTAATTTTGTCAATAATCGGACTTGCACCGCTAAAAGGGTTGATATCTATCACATTTAGGCCTTCCTTAAGGATAACTTCAATTTTATGAATAGCAGAATTCCCGCCTTCAAAACACCAAAGTCCAGATGGAGCAGCAGATTGTGGAATAGGATTTTCTCCATTAACTCTCACTGAGAAAGCTCTAGCTACTTTACTGTAATAAACTATATATAATTCATATAGTCCTGATTCAGGTGCAATAACTTCCTCAAATCTAACTCCATTTGAATTATTATTTCCCATATTAACATATTGACCTTCTGATGCTAATTCACAACCTTGAATAACTGCATTACCTAAAATTGTAGCAAACTCAGCTTCAAATTCAAGGCTTTCTTGGATAAGAAGTACATTAGGATCAATTTGCTCTGGTAGTTTACCTTTACTAGCAACTGCTATCCTATCAATAGATACATTTCCACTAGCATAGCCTATCCTTACTTCATGGTTTCCGGCAGTTAGGAAATAGCTAAACTTTCGATCTTCTTCGTTGTAACTATGGTGAAACTTCTTCCAATACCATTCAAAAAGAGGATTTCCTAAATTTTGCCACTTTCTGAAAGGTTCACCATCTACTGAAATCCAAAGACTATACTCTTCCTCATCAAAGGCTTGAATTTTTGCCCAAAATTCATATTCGTCAGCTTCTTCTACAGTTATTTGATAAGTTAGGAAACCATCACTTCCTGGAGGGACAATACTGCTTTGTTGTGCTGAAGTAGAAGTGACATACTTTCCATTAATGGCCCTATCAGCGCTTTTTATTTTCCATGCAGCACCGATATTTCCATTTTCTGCTTCAAAAAAATCAGCGAAATCTGTCTTTACCAATCCCCAAGTAAAAGAATCTGGAATGCAGAAACCTGGTTCATTTAAAAACAAATCAAAATCTGCCGGACCTGAAGTGAATGCAACCTGATCCAACAAAATATTAGAATTAGGGAATTCAATAGTTAACCTGTGCCTTCCTTCTCCCAAATCATAAAACCTTGGAATTTGAAACCAAGTAAATGAAGAGGCTACAAATGGAATTACTTGACTGAGTTCATTTCCATTGACCGCAATTCTGATGGATCCATTTCCACCCATATTTCTAGCTCTTATCCAAACTCGATATTGATCAGCACTTTCAGAGTCTAAATCAAATTCAAAATGAATCTGTTGGGCAATAGGACTTTCACCTTCTTTATTTACATTTCCTCTGATATAATATCCATTGGATGCATTCTCATCTTGGATTACATTCCACTTGCTTCCTAAATAATCTCCACATTCAGCTTCAAAAGCGAACGAATTGACAGGTTTCGGGACAAATGGTAAATCCAAACCCTCCAGATTATTTGGTGAAGCGTAGGTATCCATTGGTATAGATGGATTTGATTCAAGAGCAAGAAATAATTCTCCAATTGAAGTTAAATTTCCATTTTCATCTGTATACTCTGAAGTTTCTGGATTATTTGCAGGATCGGCAAGATCGGGATTAGGTGGGAAATACGCGTATCGCTCAACATAATCGAGACTTTCTAGATAAGGTAAAGCCAACTTCAGGAATTCTTCTTGAATCGCTGTACTTCTATTTTCGTTAGCATTAAACTCAGTAATCCAAATAGGAAGTTGATAAATGTTATAGACATTTGTCAGGTAGTTTTTGAACCTATTAAAAATTGCTTCTGGATTCGCATTAGGTGTGTTATTTGGATTACTACCATAATCATACCAGTGCACAGCCAAGAAATCGAATCTTACATCCCGTTCTTTTGCTATGCGATTAAATTCGAGTAGCCATGTTGTCGGTCCATTTTCCCTTGGTGCTGGTGAACCTAATCGAACCCCTGTACCCATAAGATTTTCAAAATAAGCAACAGCTACCTCAGGATCACACAAATTATTGAATTGCCCTGATTGTCCAAAGCAATTATCTGATTCGTTAAACCCTAAAATATGAGTTGTAGTTTTTAACCCTATCATTTGGTCAATATTTGCAGGAAAGGTACCACTTGCTCCCCAAGCCATCGGAACATAATCATAATTGGGCTTTGCTTTTTCATTCAAATTCCAATTGTAAAACCAACCTGCATCTATTTGTTCATGGATTTTTCCTGTTCCTTTTTTGGTTACCCAATTCCAAGGGACTACTCGAATAAAGCTGACATTCCCTTGTAAAGCAATTGGAAGAGCATCAATCTCCATATCTTTCTCTGAGGCTATATAAACTTTACTTTTGCCTGTTCCATTTGTGTTAATTGCAAAAGTTACCATAAACCCACGTTTGAGAATAAAAGAGTTTACCGAATTATCGCCAAGTGGAATTGCTGATCCACGATAAATTAAATCTTCAGATATTTTAGCAGAAACTCCTTCAAAACTTAAAGAACTAAATACTTCAAGAGGGAAGTAAGACTGATCAATGGGCCTGATCAAAGAACCTTTTTGATAATATTGATTAATTCTATAGCCAGCACCCAACGATGTTTCTAGTCCATTGATTGTTATTTTATTGTCTAACGCATTTCCAAGTTTATCAGGTGTGATCCCATCCCAATAGATCCAGGATGCAGCATCCAAAAAGTCGAACTGAGTCAAGGAAGAAATAGAAGTAGTAGTAATTTTTAAGGTACTTTCATTATCCAAGGTCACTACTCCTCGAGTGATTGCCGAAGAAGATTCCAGTTTGGAAGCATTCAGAGTTAACCCAAAATCCAAACATCCAAAAACGATATCTCCGGAAGCCATTACTTCGGCACCTTCTATATAGAGGTTGAAAGGGATAGGTTGACCCGGATTTAATGTACCTGTTGCTGGTGTTTTATCTTTATCGGGGTCATGATCACTGAGGCAGATAACATTTGGATTTTTATTAGCTCCTGGCAAGCATTCAGGCTTGGCAGACTGTCCGAGTTCTCCAATTTGACCTGGAGGAATAGGTGTCGATGGAGTTTGTACTGCCTCTCTCCAATTCAATTCATTAAAGAAATCATTGTCCACATCCCCTACCCAATAGAGGTATTTGTTGGATGGGCAGGGATTAGAGTTTCCTTGTAATGCGAGTACTTCTGATGGCATCATTAGGGAAAATCCCAAAACCAAAAGGAAGGCTGACATTACCTTTTTGTAAATTTGTTTCATGATATTTTTTGGTTTACTATTAATTGTTTTGATAAAAATCAAGCTCTAAATTACCTTATAAGAGCTTGTTTTAGGGGGCTATATCATTCAAAACAGAGGGGTAAAAAGTCTATTTTTCCGAACCTAAAGAACTCACTACCAAGCTGTCCAATTCTGGGGATTAACTTAGCCATGTACAAGATTTTGACCTTAGCTAAAAATAAACCTTCATCATATACCCTAGGCTATAATGATTGAACTATAAAAAAACACCTGAAGCGAAAGCCTCAGGTGTTAAAAATTAATACTCCCAATTATTTACTTTAATTCCAATTGTTGGATTTTTTCATACTCGCTTCCTCTCAATTCCTCAAACCTTGCAATCAACTTCTTCAAAACCTCAGGCTGAGATTTTGCAAGGTTATTATTTTGACCAGGATCTGATTTAAGATTGTACAGCTGATATTCTGAATCATTTCCCAATTCTATATTAACAAGTTCATTTACTTTAGGCCCATCGTATGGCGGAATCATCATATAATCTCCACTTCTCAAGGCTGTTCTAGACGTTGCTTCCAATATAATTTCAGCTCTACCCTCATTTGATGTTCCTAATAGCACATCCAATAGATCCACGCCATCTTCTGTTTTGATATCACTCCCCACCAAAGTTGATAATGAATTCAACAAATCAAGCTGTGAAACCAAGGCTTCGGACACTCCAGGCTGAATGGTTCCTTTCCAATAGGTCATAAAAGGCATTCTCGTTCCTGCTTCAAATAAGCTATATTTGCCTCCTCTAAAGGGGCCCCATGGTGTATGATTGCCGAGTTTTTCTACTGCATCATCATAATAGCCATCATTCAAAACTGGTCCATTATCAGAAGAAAAAATCACTAAAGTATTTTCCAAAATCCCTTCTTCTTCCAGAATCTTCATAATCTCTCCTACACACCAATCTGCCTCCAAAATCACATCGCCTCTAGGACCCATCCCTGATTTTCCTTCAAATCTTGGATGTGGTGTTCTTGGCACATGAGGTTGCTGCATGGCATAATAAAGAAAAAATGGATTTTCTTCTCGGCTTTTTTCTTTGATAAACTGTTGGGCTTCTAGTAGGAAATGGTCAGCCATATCTTCGTCCACCCATTTGGCACTTTCGCCACCTTTCATGTAACCGATTCTTGGGATTCCATTGACAATGCTGCTGTTATGACCATGATGCCACATCATTTTGAGCAATTCAGGGTTATTTTTTCCTGTTGGTTCACCATCGAAGTTATTATCATAATCAACTAGAATAGGATCTTCTTTATCTAAACCAACAACATTCCCATTCTTGATATACACCGTAGGTACTCTATCTTGAGTAGCAGCCATGATGTAAGCATAATCAAATCCCACTTCATTTGGTCCTGGGCTTATCTTTTTATTCCAATCGACAAAGCCATCTCCAAGACCTAAATGCCACTTACCCACGATTCCAGTATGATAACCTTTGGTTTTGAGCATTTTGGGAATCGTCATTTCATCGGTTTCAATCAATAATGGTGCAGTACCAGGAAGTATTTTGGCATTGTCATTTCTCCAAGGATATGTCCCTGTCAATATTGCGTACCTGCTAGGTGTACATGTAGCAGAGGTGGCATAGGCGTTGGTAAACTTTAGACCTTCATTGGCGAGTCTATCCATGTTTGGCGTATAGATTTCTGTGGCCCCGTAAGCACTCAAGTCTCCATAGCCTAAATCATCTAAATAAATGATCAAGACATTGGGTTTTTTAGCCTCAGTTATTTCTTCACTTTCTTTGGATTGACAAGAGAAAATCATTAATAAACTCAGAAAAAGAAAATTCAATATTTTAGTAAAATGCATAAGTTTATTTTTCTATTAGACTATTACTTATTCTCAGGCTGGCTAATCAGGTAGGTCTTATCATAAAGATCACGTTGTTTGGCTTTCCATTCAGCACCTTCTAGGAATAAAGGATGAGGCAAAGCCAAATCCCAATCGCCTAGTTTACGGAGAAGCCTTTCAGCTACCTCAGGATATTGTAAAACTAAGTTATGCTGTTCTGAAATATCCTTTGAAATATCAAATAATAGAGGTAATCTATCAGGTATTCTTATTAGTTTCCAATTTTCTTCTAGAATACCAGCACTAACAGTAAATTTCCATTTTAAAGTTTGGTGGGGAATTCCTTGTTTTTCTCCATTTAGAAAAGGAATTAGATTTACACCATCCAAACTATCCTGTTCTACTACTTTAATTCCGACCGATTCCAAGAATGTTGGCATCAAGTCTAATGCAGAAACGGCTGGTGTATAAGTAACACCTTGAGGCAAGGTTCCGTCCCATTGGATCATCATCGGAACTCGGATACCACCTTCTAGCAAAATACCTTTCTGACCATTAAAAGGTGCGTTGTTTGAGTGATTTTGATCTACTGGACCACCATTATCACTTAAAAAAACGATCATAGTGTTTTCCATCAACCCTTCTTCTTTCAAAGTTTGGACAATTCTACCCACATTGATATCAAGTCGATGCACCATAGCCAAATAAATCCTTCTATCCTTATCAGAAATGTGAGAAAACAAAGCTAAATCTTCTTCAGTCGCATGCATGGGTGCATGAGGAGCATTGAATGAAGCATACAGAAAAAAAGGACGATCTTTGTGACGTTTGATGAAATTAATACATTCATCACCTTTGTCATCAGTAAGATATGTGATTTCTTGAGGCGTTCTATAATTACTTTCCAAGGGTGCTAAATATCCTTGTCCTTCCTTCTCTGATTTAAAATAATGATGTCCCCCAGCCAAATATCCCCAAAATTCATCAAAGCCTCTATTTATTGGATGAAACTGTGGATTTGAGCCAAGATGCCATTTGCCTATTATCCCAGATACATAACCAGCTTCCTTCAACCGGTCTGCAATGGTTTTTTGTTCAATAGGGAGACCAGCATATTCAGGATCAAATCCCTTTTGATTAATTGCAAGGTTATTATCATAGCCGAAACTAACCTGATTTTTCCCTGTCAACAAGCCTGCTCTAGATGGACTACAAACAGGTGCTGATACATAGGCCTGTGTGAAATTCACACCTCCTTTGGCTATGGCGTCTATATTTGGGGTTTGAATTTGTTTACTGCCATTCAAACTCAGGTCTGCATAACCCAAGTCATCTGCAAGAATCACAATGAAATTAGGCTTGGATGATTGGGCAAAAACCGAAACATCCAAGCAAAAAAATAACCCTATATAAATGAATAATTTGTTCATAAATTTCAATTTTTATCAAAAAAGGTAAGATTCCAATTATCTCTCCACCTCAAAACAGGTTTTTGGTTTTCAAACTCAACGGGAAGAAAAATATAACTTCCGTCGATAGGATTATCAGGTGTCCATCTATCTCCTACGAAAATAAAAGCATCTTTTTTGCCAATAACTGGAATTACGGCTGTACTTTGAGACCAAAAGGTAGTCTTCATTTCATCCTCTGTACCTATACACATATTTCCTAATGCAGTCCATGGGCCCATGGGATGGTCAGCTACCGCAGATTTTCCTGGATTTGGTTTCCAACCTGTTAACCCGGAAGAAAACATATAATACTTTCCGTCCTTTTTAAATATCGCAGGGGCTTCATTTTGCTCTCCATGAAGTACTCGGGTATAATTTCCAGAAAAATCCATATAGTCTTCAGTCAATTCTGCTACATGAAGTGTTTGATTATTTTCTGAAGAATGTACATGATATGCTTTGCCATCCTCGTCTACGAAAAGGGTCATATCTCGTGCCATTTGACCTTTTTCAAAATCTCTTCTCAAATACAACCCTAACCTAACAGCATCTTTCCATTCTGGGGAAGGTCTCACATAACTATCAACATCAGCGGATAATGATTTAAGACTATCTGGGTAATTCGTTGGCCATATTCCAGCATGAGGATTGATACTTTTGATATAAGTATAAGGGCCTGTGATATTGTCGCTTATAGCTAGACCTGTCATAGCAGCTTCATAGCCTCTATCCTTGAGTTCGTGGTGAAACCACATCACAAACTTCTTTGTCTTTTCATTATAAATCACTTTTGGCCTTTCAATGATACAACCCTTTACCAAAAGAGAATTGGGATCATCATGGACTTCCAATGCGATACCTTCATTTTTCCAATTATAAAGGTCTTTAGATGAATAAACTCCCACACCTACTTGGGCTTTATTTCCTTCTTCACCTGCAATCTTATGCTCTCCAAACCAATAATAAGTATCATTATGAATCAAAAAACCTCCGCCATGTGCATTGATATGTGTATTTTGATCATCAAGCCATACTTGACCTGGGGAAAAACTCTGGTATTTCATTTGACAAGCAAGTAGGAAGGTCAATGATAGAATCGTTATTGCAAATATTTTTTTCATTTGTATGCCATTTTTAATTGTTAATAAATTTTATAGCGCCAATACTTGGGTTGGCATCAATTGGGTTTGTTAGAAAATCCTGATTCATTTCTAAGCCAGACATCAAGCCAAAGTCATCGCCTGGGATAAAAGATATCGGAATGCCTTTTGTAACCACATCATCCAAAGGAATATAATCCTGAGGATCCAAACCTCCAGCATTTTTAAATCTAGCGGAGCCAAAAAGAGGCTTTTGATCATTCAACATGCTATTTTTTGGCCAGTTGGTTGAATGGAGAAAAAGGTTATTTTCAAAGAGAACCCTTTGCAAATTCTTATCTCCTTTACTTTCATCCTGTTTGTATTGGTCTCCAGCAACAAACTCAACAGGGCCTTCCAAATGGAAGATATTATTGACAATCAAAAGACCATTAGAACCATTATCAACTGCAATTTTTGAAGTCTGGCCAGGTTTGACATAAATTGTGTTGTTATAGAAATAAGAGTTTATTGGGCCTTTTCTAGGTTTTTGTTCCCCTTGATATCCACTTAGCCAAAATATTTTCCCTTCTTGAAAAGCACCGTTTTCTCCTTTGATTCTGTGGCCATCATTTACACTGATATTGAAGCGGTAGGCGCAATTGTAGTTATTTCCTAAAATCTCACAGAACCCACCTGCATTCTCCGCACTAAAGTTGTATTGAAGAATTACATTATCACAATTGAAATCAATATGAGCACCTGCAGAATCTCCTGGTCCATTGGCATGTGTAAACCTATTATGTTCTATCATGACATAAGAAGCTGACCAAGTCCAAAGTCCTGAGCCCCTACCCCATTTCCTAGAATCGTCTTCACTGCCAGAGTAACTCACATCATTACCTTTCACATGAACAAACTTGACACCTGACATTTGGATTCCCGGACCCCCTGTTCGGGTTACTTCATTATCATAGATCCGAATGTTTCGAATATTCTGCCTTTGCGTTCCTGTTAGTTTGATTCCTGTGTGACTTACATTTTCAATTCGTGTTTTTTTGATTTCAATCTGCTCTATTTCTGAATTATCTTGTGCAACCAATCGGATTCCCCATCCATATTTTTGGGTACCATTAGCAGACCGTACCTCTGTTTGAGACCTACTAACACCCTCTTTTTCATGAAATACATTTTTTATATTCAAGTCTTCCAAATGGATGTTTTGAATCTTATCATTTCCGATTCCTAAAAGCATTACACCTACACGCATTTCTCCATAGCCAATATCATCTAAGGGTCCATTTGCACTAATCTCAAGACTTCTAATGATGATATGACTTGAGTTGGATACAAAGACACCATTCAAAAGACCTCGGGCATTGATGATGGCTTTGCCTATTGAGGTGGTTCCATTATTTTGATAAGAGTCTATGAGGATGGGATGCTCAAAACTTCCATGAACATTGATGATTGATAAAGTTTCGGTAAACTCTTCTCCAGCAGCCAATAGTATCCGATCACCTGGCTCTAGTTTCAATTCGCCTAATTTACCCAAAGATTTAAATGGTGACATTTCAGAAGTACCATTAGCGAGATCGTTACCAGTTTTAGGATGGAAATAATAGTCTATTGCTTCTGCACCGTAGGTGAAGTATAACAGAAGAATTACAATACATACAGAAACTTTTGTCTTCATAGATAATACTGTGATCTGTGGGTTTTTATTCATTGGATTTTTTACCGAAACGATCAGGATTCAATTTTGAGTAGGCCTCATCTTCCATCAAACCCATAAAAAGAGGATCTTTCAAATAGCTTTTCCAACTATTGATTTTTTCTGTCAAATCATTTAGCTGAAATTGATTATCTAAGGCAAGATTTCTTTTTTCAGAAATATCAGACTTGATATCAAATAAGTTTTGTTGTTTTGGATCAGTTATCATTTTAAAGTCAGCAGTTCGGATTGCATAGCGATCAACTTTGTGATTTCTCCAAAATAAAGCTTCATGTGGTGCATTTTTATTTTCACCTCTTAGAAAAGGAATTAAATTCACTCCATCCAAATCATTTTTGGTTCGAGCGCCTAACACACCTGCTATCGTCCCGAAGATATCAAGTGAAATAATGGGATGATCATAGGTGTGACCTGCTGGTATAACACCCTTCCATTGGACAGCAAAAGGCACCCTCACTCCTCCTTCAAAAAAATCTCCCTTTTTACCTCTTAAAGGTTTGTTGTCAGAGGCGTTATCTGCGGTAGGTCCCCCATTGTCTGAAAGAAAAAATACAAGGGTATTTTCTTCTATTCCTAAATCCCTCAACAAATCTAAAATATCACCCACTCCATCATCCACTGCCGAAACCATTGCCGCATAGGTTTTCCTTTTTTCATTTGAAATATTTGGAAATCTTTTCAAATATTTTTCAGTCGCTTGTAAAGGACCGTGTGGAGCATTGTAAGAAAGAAATAAAAAGAATGGATCTTTATGATTCCTTTGAATAAACGAAACAGCTTCTCTGGAAAAAGCGTCTGTCAGATACTCATTTTCTTCTACCCTACTTTGATTTTTTAATAACTTGGTTCTGTATGATCCATATTCAGTTCTAACTTCAAATTCATCAAGTAAAGTCAGATTCTCTGGGAAGTATTGGTGCCCACCACCAAGAAAACCATAAAACTCATTAAATCCTCGATTGTTAGGATGCATTGATTGATGAACTCCTAAATGCCACTTTCCTATAATAGAAGTTTTGTAGTCAGCTGCTTGAAGGTAATCTCCAAGAGTCTGTTCTGTGAGTGGAAGACCCATAGTGGAATCGTTAGGCGCATATAATGGATTATCTCCAAACCCAAATTTATCTTGATATCTGCCAGTAATTAAACCGGCCCTACTTGGCCCACAAACTGCATAAGACACATACCCTGAAGAAAATACAGTTCCATTCGCTGCAATTCTATCAATATTTGGGGTTGGTATTTGGTCACTTCCATTAAAACCCACATCAGCATATCCTTGATCATCGGTTAAGATGATTATCAGATTAGGCTTTTGGATAGATTGACTATTTACCTTCAAGTTGATAGTAAAGAAAATCACCAAAAGCGATATATGGAGTTTAAACAAAGACATCATTAAATTTGGTTAAAATATAAATCAAGTTTATTTAGATTTCTGAAATGCTAGGCAGCTACTTGTTTGATGTAAGAGCGGCTAGAATTTGAAACTTATGCGCATTTTCGTGAGACTTTATTTTTTTTGAAAAACTCGAACATAATCCACTAAATATTCCTTTGGAAATTGAGTAGTAGAGGGATCTCCTCCATTAGAGCCAATGGCTAGGTTTAACAAGATGTAGTGAGGTTGCTGGAAAGGATTAAAGCCATCGGGATTTATAGTGCTTGTAAGATCCACTTCATTGAGCAATTCATCGTCAAGGTATAAGCGAATATAGTCTTGGGTCCAATCCATTTTCCACACATGAAATTTTTCCGTCCATTCTGTATCACGTTCTATAAATTTCCTAATTGGAATCTTAGCTTCATCCCAAGCAGCTCGTTTGTCTGAACTGGCCCAA
Organism: Belliella buryatensis; assembly: GCF_900188245.1. Taxonomy (GTDB): domain Bacteria; phylum Bacteroidota; class Bacteroidia; order Cytophagales; family Cyclobacteriaceae; genus Belliella; species Belliella buryatensis. The sequence continues at coordinate 16,917 of NZ_FZOK01000004.1, forward strand.
GCTGCGTTGGCCAAAATGGTACCTTCACCCTTTACTCTATAATATTCCATGACGTCAATCTCACCATTTGCTGGCCACCCCTGGGATTCACCCAAAGTCCAAATTGCTGGCCACATGCCAATAGCCGTATCTATCTTGGCTCTTAGTTCAATAATTCCATACTGAAAGGATTTCTTTCCCTTAGTGTTAATGCTTGCGGAACTATATTTGGCAAACTCTTGGTTTTTTCGCCAGTCATGGCTATTTGGATCATAGGCTTCATTTTTAACTTTTTCCCTTTTACCTTCAAGTATCAAAAGCCCGTCTTTGATATTGGCATTTTCTGGTTGGTAATATTGGAGTTCATTGTTTCTTTTCAGGCCAATTTCGTAAGACCAAAAGTTCTCGTCTGGTTTGCCGTCTAAAGCAAATTCATCATGCCATACAAGTTTGTAGCCTTCAGGTACCACTAATTCGTTTTCAGAAATTGTATCAGATTGATTACATGAAATACCAATAGCAGCCAGTATAGGAAAGATTAAATTCAACTTGTTCATATGGATTTTGATTCAATGCTTAAATTGACTTTCAATGGATTTAGAATTCTAATTTTTAATCAATAGAGTCCAACCGCACAGCCATTCCAAATGGTGGCAGAGCACTCGTGATGCTCTGCCACTTTATGGATCTAATTGCAAAATATTCTGTCAGATCAATTCCATACAGGATTTTGAACTAAATTCCTATTCGCATCTAATTCAGGTTGAGGAATAGGGAATACCTCTGATCTTCTACCTCTATATTGAGGGTTGAAGGGACCTACAGGATCAGCCGCGGCTCTTGCATAAGCTTCTTGCATGGTTCCCCATCTTTTCAGATCAAAGAACCTAAGTGATTCAAAAGCAAGTTCTACTCTTCTTTCATGCCTTACGATATCAATTAAAGCAGCTTGACTCAAACCCGAACCTTCCACATCTTCTACAATAGGCATACCTGCTCGGATTCTTACCTGATTGACTAAGTCATAAACCTCACCTAATTGTCCTAATTCAGCTAAAGCCTCAGCTCGCATCAATAAAACATCAGCATATCTAATAAGATAAAAATCTTGTCCTCCTGGCTCAAAAACTGGTATTCCTTCTGGCGAAGCTTGATTTCTTGTATATTTTCTTCTACCAAATCTAGTTGGAGTATTTCCATTAAAGGGTCTATTCAAATCCACAAGAAAGATATCTCCTTGAAAATATATAGATGCGCTTAATCTCGGGTCTCTATTTGCTCTTCTATTTTGAGGATTATAAAGTGGAGATTCAGATATTGGTAATCCATCTATACAATAATACGCATCTACAAGATTGGGCATTGGAACCTCATCTCCTTTTGGAGCACCTAGAAATGTACCAGAGAAAGTTTCTGAGTTGTTGGATTGATCCTGAATAAATCTAATTGAAAATACAATTTCATTAGACATTTCACCAGCTTCTGTGAACAATTCTCCGTAATTGCTATGTAATCCGTAACCCAATCCCATTGCTTCATTTGTGAAATTCACGACTTTTTGATATTCGCTGTTATACAAAGCCCATCTTGCAGCTAAAGATAGAGCAGCACCCCGAGTAGGATAGCCAAATTGCGAAACTGGATATGAAGGGGGTAGACTAGCTATTGCTTTTGTTAAATCTTCATCAATAGCAAGCTTAATTTCACTGTAGGAATTTTTTGGTACATAAGCAGTTTCAAGTGTTTGAACTTCTAGAATTAATGGTGCTTCTTCAAAATAAATAGCCAGATTCATATAAAATAATGCTCGTAGGAAATATGCTTGACCTAAGAGTGTAGCTTTTGATTCTTCGCTAATGTTATCAGGTGAAATATTACTGATATTAGTAATTGCTGCGTTTGCCCTTCCAATCCCAATATAATTAGCAGTCCAAAAGGTATTGAAGAATGGAGTAGCGGGATCTACATTGGCTTCCATAAATATCCCAGGTCCTTCCCATTTGAAAGCATTGAAAACATTGTCCGACAAGCCATCGTATTGAGGGATTCCAGCATTTCCATTCAAATTTCCACTATATAAGGCTCTACTTTGTAGAGCTGCATAAACGCCATTAATACCTAACTGAGCATCTGCTTCTGTCAGCCAGAAGTTACCTTCTGCTAATTGAGTAAGTGAACCTCTATCAAGGAAATCATCCGAACAAGAAGTAAATGTTAGAATTGCTGAGAGATATATAAATAATTTTTTCATGATAATTAAAATTTAAGGTTAATACCAGCAGTATATACTTTGTACAGAGGAGTAGTTCTTTCAGTATTAAGTCCTCTCTGCCTTTCAGGATCAAAGTTTTTGACTTTGGTAAGGGTCAGTAAGTTCTGACCACCGATAAATACCCTAGCTCTTTGCATTAAAAGCTTCTGCGCTATTGTTTTAGGAAGGTTATAACCTATTTCAATATTTTTCAATCTGAAGAATGACATATCTTCGATGTAGAAAGAAGATATCAATTGGTTATTCACACCTCCTAATCTTGGTAGTTCATCAGAAGGATTCTCTGGTGTCCATCTGTCTTGCCAGTATGATAAAGCATTATTTCTTAGATCAGTCATAGGTAGTTGCCCATTCCCCTGCATCAATCTGTCTACTCTTCCTATTCCTTGGAAGATTGCAGTTATGTCAAAATCTTTATAAGTCAAATTAAGATTAGCACCATAAATCCATCTTGGAAAAGGGTTTCCAATAATTGTCCTATCATTTGCATCAATAATTCCGTCACCATTGATATCGGCATATCTAATATCACCAGGTCTAGTCAGGTTGCTACCAAATTGAACTGGGGCACTATCCACCTCTTCTTGTGATTGAAAAATCCCCACTGCCTGATACCCAAAATACGATTGAAATGGCGCACCTATCCTAATGATGTTATTATTAGTTATTGTTTCCTCACCTCCATCACCTAAGTTAGTCACTCGATTATCAGCCATTCTAGTGACATTCCCTCCGATTTCCATTCTTACAGGTCCAAAGTTTTTTCTGTAATTTACTGCCAATTCGATCCCTTTATTTTCCATACCCGCGGCATTTTGAGCAGCTAGGTTTGTAACACCGATCGAATTTGGAATAGGGAAGTTTGTATAAAGAATGTCGGAGCTAATTCTTCTAAAATAATCAGCGGTAATATTCAATTTGTTTTGGAAAAGTGCCATATCCAAACCGAAGTTATATTGCTCAATTCTTTCCCATCTTATTCCTGGATTAGCCAATGCTGTCAATGCAACTGCTGGAACAATGGTATTTTGCCCAATATGATAATCTAAACCAGTATTGTAAGTTTGCTCAAAGATGTAATTTCCAATTCTATCGTTGCCACTTATCCCCCAGCTACCTCTTACTTTTAAATCTGAAAATACCTGTGAACCAACTAAGAAACTTTCTCTTCCAATATTCCAACCTGCTGAAACAGATGGAAAGGTTCCGTATCTATTTTCTGGACCAAATTTGGATGACCCATCTCTTCTTAAGTTAAATTCAAATAGGTATTTCTCTTGGTAGTTATAATTGACTCTACCAAAAAATGACTGCCATGCTTCTTCAGAAGCACCACCATTTACAGAGGGATTAATAACTCCACCTCCATTAAACTCTTGAATATTATCAGTAGGAAAGCCCTGAAGAGAACCACCAAATCCATCAGTTTTATCATATATCACTGAATGCCCCAACATAAAATTAAAGTTGTGTGCATCATTGAAGGAAGTGTTGTATCTCAGGATATTTTCATTCATTAACCGGTAGTTAAAATTTAAATTGTTATTAAGGGTATTTAATAAGTTTTGATTAACAATATTACCGTCCCAATCTCTTATAACCCTCGTAGGAGCGAAATCAGATATGTTTGCAAAATTCAAAATTAAGCTACCGCTTGTTTCAAAAACTAATCCATCCTTGATTTTAGCTTGTAAGCCTAATCTTTCACTTAAATTGATATTATCGTTTTCATGATCTCCTCTAAAACCTGTTTCCAGAACATGGTTAATCGGAAAGGAGTTATTTGGATTTAAATATGCACCATCAACAAAACCTAACTCACCATTGGGGTAGCGAACTGGAATCGTCGGAGCAGATCTCTGAAATTGGTTGATGATACCAGTTTCTCCAGTAATTGCTCCTGGACCGCCTGTGGGTCCTCTAAATTTCGACCAATAGGCATTGGTTACATTAGATATTGTCAGCCAATCATTTGGGGTAGCAGTAAGATTGATACCCAAAGTATATCTCTCATTTTGAAATTTACCTCGCACCACTGCTTCCTGGTTTAAATAACCAACAGAAACTCTATAGGTTGTTCTTTCTGTTCCTCCTGAAAATCCTAAATAATGATTTTGTATAGGAGCATCTCTCAATGCAACTTGAGCCCAATTCGTATTCGCATACATATTTGGCATAGTTCCATTTCTAATCGCATCAATCGCCTCCTCGGAATATCTAATCTGGGCGCTTGGACCGTCAACATTTAAATCCCTTTCATTTCTCAATTGGGCATATTGTACACCATCGAGGTATTCAGGCACTACTGTTACTCTTTGAAAGCCAATGAAATTGTTATAATCAACTGAAAACTTGCCTTTTTGACCCTTCTTAGTGGTAACTACAATGACACCATTGGCACCTCTGGCACCATAAATAGCAGCAGCCGAGGCATCTTTCAATACCGAAATACTTTCAATATCTGATGGAGCTAAATTGTTGAATTCTCTTAGTCCTTCATACTGAATATTATCAATCACCACAAGAGGGTTTGTCCCTCCAAATGATCCCTGTCCCCTAATAATAATACCAGATTGATCACTGCCAGGAAGACCACTCGCTTGCGTCAGTTGTACTCCAGCAAATCTTCCATACATCAATTGACCAGAATTTGTTACTGGCTGATTGACTGCATCGTCAAATCTAACAGTTTCGACAGAGCCAGTTAGATTAAGCTTCTTTTGCTCTCCATACCCTACCACCACAAACTCTTGCATCAATTCCTCTGATTCAGCAAGAGTGATATTAATAGAAGATTGATTACCTACTGCTTTTTCTTGTGTGGTGTAGCCGATGAAGCTGAACACCAAGATTGATTCCGATGAAGGAACCTCAATAGAAAACCGACCATCGATATCGGTTACGGTACCACGCGCTGTTCCTTTTAATGTTACAGCTACTCCAGGCATTCCATCACTATCTGATTGTGATATTACCTGTCCTGTGACTTGTCTACTTTGTTGAAATGCTTCGGCCTGATAGATCGTAATAAAAAGTACTAGGGTAAGTAAGCTAATGCTTTTACGCCAGCAAGACGAAAGGTACCTATCAAGTCGATTCTTAGTAAATAATGAATCCATAAATAGTGTGTTTTGGTTTATTGTTGTTTTTGAGAAATTAATTATTTCTCTTCCAAAGTTGATTTTAATAATTTATATAATATGGTATCAATCAATCATATCAAGGGGCAAATCAATCAATATAAAAAAAACACCCCAAAGAGGTGTTTTTTCAATCTTTTCAACCCTATAATTTATTTTATGCCTTGTAATATTTTGTTTTTGTATTCAGATGGCAAACAACCAAACTGAGATTCAAATGATTTTTTGAAATACTTATAGTCATTAAAGCCAGATTCATGCGCTACTTGGCTCAACTTCATATCGGTTTGTAAAATCAATTGTGCTGCAGCTTTGAGTTTGATTGAGCGAATGAAACCTGTCAAGGACATTCCAGTCAATGACTTGATTTTTCTAAACAAGGTACTTTGACTCATAAAAAGCTCATTGACCATCATCTCTATTCCAAATGCATTATTTTGAAGATTATCATTGACCAATCGAATTGCTTTTTCTATAAAATCAGTATCGATATTGGATTCATGGACTTCTTGTGTATCTGGCTCAAATCTTACCTTGTTGAAAAAATACTCTCTTAGCTTTTTTCTATTTTCAAGGATATTTGCAATTTTTGTTTTGACAATTCCTGGGTTAAAGGGTTTGGTAATGTAATCCTCGGCACCTGTCTGTAACCCTTCCAATTCATAATCCAAAGAGGTCCTTGCTGTCAAAAGAATTACAGGGATATGAGAAGTACTGATTTGACTTTTTAATTCTTGACATAAAGTAATCCCATCCATATTAGGCATCATTACATCTGAAATCACCAAATCTGGTAACTCTCGGTGAATGAGCTTTAAGGCTTGTGCTCCATCTTCTGATTCCAAGATATGATAGTCCTCTTTAAGAAGTTCTTTAAGGTATGCCCTTATGTCTTCATTGTCATCAGCAACCAAAACAGTGAACAATTTCCCATCTTCCTCTATTGTTTCTTCTTCAAATACTTCAGATGAAAGGTTTTCATGGAGCCCTAGCGATTGTATATTTTTTTCTATCAGATTCATATCCACAAAAAATTCATCCGTTTTATTTAGAGGTAAGCAAATTGTAAAAGTAGTTCCTGAATTGAGTAAGCTATCTACTTTAATTTGTCCCCCATGTAGGTCAACGATATTTTTAGAGAAAGCCAGCCCAATACCACTGCCTGCTATTTTTTCTGAATCTGTTTGATGGACTTGAAAAAATCTATTGAAGATTTTCTCTTTGTTTTCTTCTGACAATCCTATTCCTGTATCCTTGACCATCAATTGAATCTGATTATCAAAAACTTCAATTTCCAATCTCACTATACCCTTGTCTTTGGTATATTTAAAGGCATTAGATAATAAGTTATTGATAACAATCTCCATCTGATCTCGGTCAAAATTCATTTTAAAACTATCGACATTGCTATCAAAATGGTAACTGATTTTCTTTTTGGCTGCAATACTTTTGAAATTCATAAAAACCTCTTTAGAAAATTCTATGAAATCTGAATTTGTGATTTTGAGTTTTAAAAGTCCATGCTCTGATTTTCTGAAATCCAGTAATTGATTGATCAGATTGAGCATTCTCTTAGAGTTATTCTCAACCAATATCAATTTTTCTTTTACAGCTTCATCAAGTTTGTAAGACTCTATTAATTCAATCACCGGGCTTAAAATGAGCGTAAGTGGTGTTCTGAATTCATGAGAAATATTGGTGAAGAAGGTAATTTTAGCTTCATTAAGTTCATGTTCCTTTTCCTTCTCTATTTGAATAATGCGTAATTCAGCTTTAAGTCTAGCTTGTCGACTCGAATAATGTCTCACCAAAATCAAAATACCCACGATAAGAAAAGCATAGATCAAAAAGGCCCACCAAGAATACCAAGGCGGGGTGTCAATAATTATTTCTAATTTTTTTGATTCAGACCAGTCCTGATTGTTTCTACTTGCCCTGACTAACAACTCATATTTACCTGATCTTAAACCTGTGAAGTTGATTTCATTCTTTACGCCCAAATTGATCCAATCATTTTGCAAACCAATCAATTTGTAGGCGTAGGTGATGTTATCCGGGCCAAAAAAATCATTAGCTGTAAAACTCAAAGAAAGGTGGTTTTGCGCATATCCTAGATTGATACGATTTGTTTTTTGAATTACTTGTGAAAGAACTACCTGACCATCTACCTCCTCTCCTACTTCTAGGTGTTTGTTATTAACAATTAGTTTAGTGAATACTATCTCTGGTATATTAAATTCATCTGGTATTTCATATGGGTCGAAAGTGATGATACCATTAGATCCTCCAAAATACATCATCCCATCTGAATCTTGAAGTGAAGAGGAAATATGAAAAGAATTGATCATCACTCCATCTTCTCTGTCATAGTTGATAAAATTCTTTAGGTCTTTTTGATATTTGGTAATTGTAGTGGTCGTACTAAGCCATAGATTTCCATATCTGTCTTCTTCAATGGCACAGATAAAGTCATTGATCAGTCCTTTGTCCTTATCGAAAAAAGCCTCTAACTTCAAGTTATAGTCTTTATAGCTAAGAATACTCAAACCAGTTGGAGTTCCGAGATAAATCTTGTCATCACTTATATGTATATCATTGATTATGATACTAGTTGCTCTTTGACTGATTAGCGATTGTTGATTGTAGAATTTATCATTCTCTTCATCATATAGATTGAGACCTGCATAGGTAGCTAGCCAAATATTTCCTTTGTCATCCTCCTTTACATGGCTAATTCTATTGTTATCTAAAGTTCGTTGATTTTCTGTTTCTGAATAAATTTTCAGATTTTTAAGCTCAGGATCTGCCTGATAATCTGTCATTTTTAAACCCCTCTCTTGAGTTCCGAGCCAAAGTCTGTTTTTAGAATCCAAAAGAATTGATGTCACTTTTTCAATGGGAATATATCTTTTTGCAGAAGAAAAATCATTGTTTTTGATGATATAAAGTCCAAATGCAGTACCAATAAATAATGTGTTTCCATGTTCATAAAATGTATTGATCTTTGCTGAGATGATATTTGAAATTTTTTTGAAATCGCCTGACTTATCTTGAACATATAGACCATCAGTGAGAGAGCCTTTGTACAGTTTCCCTAACCGATCCTTGAACATAGAGACTATATTTTGATCAATTCTATCGTAGTTAGCATTAGCTTTGAGTAACTTAAATCCTTTGTTTGGATATAAAATCAAGACACCTCCATGCGAAGTCCCCATCCAAGCAATACCGTTTTTATCAATATCAATATCCAGAATAATTGAATAATTGATATTATCAAAATTACCTCCTTGAGGATTAGTATTGATTCTATCAAAATGATTTACATCAGAATTACTGATATACAAGCCATCACCCCAGCTCCCAAGCCAAAGTCTGTTTTGATGATCCAAAGCCATTGCTTTTACATAGCGGGCATTGAAGTTGACTGGATGCTGTTCGATTTCCTGGGTTTCATAATCAAAACTTTCTAAAAATACTTGATCACTGCGAGTACCTACCATCCAGATTTTATCCCGCTCTTTGTCCTCAATCAGGTTATACATCAAGTTTTTTGTATTGAAGGTCAAAAGCCGGCCTTCTGATGGATCATATTTATGAAGTCTAGAGTTACCCACATACCACATATTATCATACTGATCTCTAATGATTGAATAGATTGGCAAGGTAGCTGGGTAGTGAGTAATCAATTTCTCTTCAATTGGATCAAAAACGAAGACGCCATTTCCCCAAGTTCCTATCCACATCATACCATCTTTGGCTTGATTGATTGTGATGACGCGTAATCTTTTGTTAGGGATACTTGAAAAAATGTGATTGAGACTTCTGAGTTTATTTGTATTTGCATCTAGCACAGCAACCCCACCTTCTTTGGTTCCAATCCAAATATTATTCTCTGAATCTTTGAAAAGGGTTTCTATATTTTCGTTTTCTAATTCAGGAAAATCATTACCTGGACGAATGCTGGTAAAGTTGTACCCATCATATTTAGAAACTCCCCCTTCAGTTGCAAAATATTTGATATTATCATCATCACTTACTGTCTTGGTAACAAAATTGCTTAACAGCCCTTTTCTTACATCAATAAAGTCAATAGAAAATTCTTCACTTCTAGTTTGTCCGAAAGCAGAAATGCCCCCCAGCAAAACGAGTAACATCAATTGGATAAACTTCTTAATCATTGGTACTTTGGGTCAATTGTATGAAAATATAATAGTTTTTTTCAACAACTAGTCTATTTCCTTGGGCTATCCTTAATTCAACATAAATTAAGAGTATAGCCAATTCAAACTTTACACTGAGCAATTTAATGCTTCTCTAAATGATCCATATGGTGTAATCGGTCAAGCGCAGGGCTTATTCAGGCAATAGGAAAGTATCGAAGGAACATTGGTTGGAATCTACCTTTTTTCAGATTAAACTTGATTAAGAATAATCCTATGTATCATGCTAGCTAAAAAATTATATCTGTCATTAATCACTCTATTTCTTTATAATTCTCATTTCCACCAATGTTTCGCTCAAACAAAAGAAAAGCCTAATGTATTATTCATTTTAGTGGATGATTTGGGCTGGGCTGATCTAGGTGCTTTTGGGAGTGAGTTCTACGAGACCCCAAATATTGATAGACTGGCCAAAAATGGAGTCAAATTCAAAAACGCCTATACAGCTTCTCCAGTCTGCTCACCAACTAGGGCAAGTATCATGACAGGAAAATACCCATCAAAAACTTACCATACCGATTGGTTTGGTGCACCACAACCTTGGAACTACCAAAGGCATTGGACACGAAATAAGCCTCTCGTTCCTGCTGAATACAACCCCAACATGGAGTTAGAAGAATATACCCTAGCAGAAGCCTTTCAAGATGCTGGATATAAAACCTTCTTTGCAGGAAAATGGCATTTGGGTGAAGAGGAAGAATTTTGGCCAGAAGCACAAGGGTTTCACATTAATATTGGAGGCAATAGCAAAGGTGCACCCTCTACCGGGAATAAATATTTTTCACCATATGATAACCCGAAAATGGACAATGGCCCCGAGGGAGAATACCTCCCTCTGAGACTTGCCGAGGAAACAGCTTCATTTATAGATGAAAACAAGGGAGATCCATTTTTCGCCTATTTATCCTTCTATTCAGTACATACTCCATTGATGACTACAGAGGAATTAGAGTTAAAATACCTAAGAAAGCGTGCCAAGATGAACCTCACGGATCAATTTGAGCCTGAGTATGCCAATATGAATAGAACGACACAAGCCCATGCAATCTATGGCGGAATGGTAGAAGCTATGGATTCAGCAGTAGGAATTGTTATTGAGAGTTTGGAGAGGAATAATCTTTTAGATAATACCATTGTAGTTTTTTTCTCTGATAATGGAGGTCTTTCTACGGCTGAGGGAAGTCCAACTTCCAATCTTCCCCTAAGAGCAGGTAAAGGCTGGCTTTATGAAGGTGGAATTAGAGTTCCATTGATTATTTCTTGGAAAGATAAGATTCCTGAAGGAAAAGTAAGTAATACCCCTGTGATCAGCATGGATTTTTACCCAACGTTGATTGAGTTGGCTGGATTGAAACAAAGTTTTAAGGGAAATGGAGAAATTGATGGAGAAAGTCTTATTTCAATTTTGATAGAAAGTAAAAAACAGCTTTCCAGAAACGAACTCTATTGGCATTATCCTCACTACGGAAACCAAGGAGGAAATCCTGGATCTGTGATACAGGAAGACGCCTGGAAGCTGATCTATTTTTACGAGGATGAAAGAATCGAGCTTTATAATTTAGATGCTGACATAGGTGAAAGAAATGATTTGTCCCAAGTAGAATCTGAAAAAGCGAAATACCTCCAAAACAAGCTAAAGAATTGGCTATCTGGTACAAATGCAAGGTTACCAATGAAGAAGGATACAAATTGATATTCAAATCCATCTAACAACCGAACAATCCATTAATACTTAACCACTGAATTAAGAAAAGCGCCAATCAATTGCATTGATTGGCGCTTTTTTTTGTGAATCTTCATGGAACATCGTACTTTGTACTTTTTAAAAAACCTCAAACATCCTTCACACATCTAAAACCTACATTGGAAGTTCCGGAATATACATCTTGTCCTCTTCTGGCGCTTGGACGATAATTGATACAATAATCATCAGCGCAGAGGAAAGAACCACCTTTGATTACTTTTTCTATGGCATAAGGGTTTTCAGGATTGTAGCATTTCGAAATCGTGGTATCTAATGCAGGAGCCATCGCTTTTTCCCGCATAAAAGCAGCAGCATCAAACCAATCCGAGGTCAATTCCCAAACATTGCCAATCATATCGTATAAGCCATAATCATTTGGGGTAAAAGATCGAACAGGGGCTGTTCCATCAAATCCATCAGAGCTTATATTTTGATGAGGGAATGCACCTTGAAATGTATTTGCCTTAAAATTTCCTGCAGGCGTCAATTCATTCCCCCACGGAAACCGACTGTTATTCCCTCCCTTAGCTGCATATTCCCATTCAGCTTCGGTTGGTAGTCTTTTGCCTGCCCATGTTGCATAAGCCTCTGCATCCTCTAAAGCTATATGCACTACGGGGTGATTCTCTTTCCCTCGAATATCTGATCCAGGCCCTTCAGGCTGCTTCCAGTAGGCACCAGGAACCCACTGCCACCATTGACTGATATCATCTAAGCTTACTGCTTGATCAGGAGCCACAAAAACCAATGAACCAGCTACAAGTAAGGATTCATCTGGCTTAGGAGTACCGGGAGGCAAAGTTAGTTTCATATCTTCCCAATCAGGCTTTCTTTCTGCCACCGTCACATATCCAGTGGCTTCCACGAAAGCAGCAAATTGTTTATTTGTCACTTCCGTCTCGTCCATCCAAAAACTTGCTACCTTTCGTAAGACAGCGGGTCTTTCACTTGGATAGGAATTTTGATCATTTGTACCCATGGTAAAATCTCCGCCTTCTATCAACACCATACCTTGGATAGGCTTTTGATCGATACCTGAAGTTTGGTTTGCGCTTATCTGCTCAGGTTTGGAACCACATGCGAAAATGATTAGTAAAGAAATGATGATGGAGAGACAATGATATTTCATTTTATGCTTAATTAATATCCAATATGACGCTCGGAATTGATGAGCGTAATTAAATTTCGGATTTGAGTTGCCAATGGAAATAATACGGTGAATTAGATTTTTTAACAATGGCTAAGTTAGATAATACTCAGAAAAAACAAAGGGTGAAAAAGTTTATAGCGCAGGTCTAATCAAGAATTAATAGACAATGTTACATTCTGCTACCCAATATGAGATAGCAGTAAGGCTTCCATCCCATCAATTTCGCGTTTCGTCACATTTTTTTGCTAGAAGAAATAGCCTACTGTATCCTTGTCTAAGCAAACAGTAAGAAGCCCGTGAAAAAACAGAAAATCGTTTACTACCTTCTGATTATAGCAGGATTGATTTATAATCTAGTGATCAGTATTGGGAAGGTATCTCCCATTATTCTGCAGCAATCACAAAGTAATTCCCCTGAACATATTCAAATTTCAAATACAGCACTTAACTTGAACAGCCATGAAAGAAAAAATTCTACCTTTTAGACAAATTGAATGGTGGGTAGTCACCTTCCTCTTCGTAAGTATCATCCTTTCAAATGTACTTACCTCCCCTACTTTCAATCCAAATTCCCAGCAAAGTGCAATATACTTTGCAAAGATTTTTATTCCCTTGACCTTCTTAGCCTCTTTTTATTTATTTCACATCAAAGTATTTCCAAATTATCTAAAAGATGGTAGAACCGCAAAATTTATAATTTATACCATTTTAATTTTCTTGGGATCATTCATAGGAATTGGAGCTTTTTCAGTGAATGCGAGATTTTCAGATGATTTCTTGATGCCATTTTATTTTAATTCTCTGGCCATATATGCAGGCTATGGAGCTATTATTTACATATTGAATCAGATTATTTTGTCACGTAAACCAATTGATTTTAAAATATATAATGTAACTCGATTTGTTTTGATTTATATTTTTTCAGTGATTTTCCTCTTTCAATTTCAAAGAATTGCAGGAGAGCCGATTGCCATTCTTTTTGTCCTAATTATTCCGTGTATCATTGGCCTGATATTATACAATTACTTTTTAATCTATAGGTTGAATAAACAAGGAAGAAAAAGTGATGCAACCACATTTTATGTATTGATAATAGCACTTATTTCAATTCCATTTATCATTATTAAAATAAATGGTTTTTTTATTCTTCTAGGATTTGTAATAATAATTAGTGTAGTAGTCATCATCTTCCCCATCTCCAACTTCTTCTTCAGAAAGTACGATAAGTACCTAGGCCAATTAGATAGTTTGACTGTCAAAGTAGATCAAGGAACAGCCAACCTGGCATTTCTCCGGTCTCAGATCAATCCACACTTCCTCTTCAATGCACTCAATACCCTCTATGGGACAGCGTTGCAAGAAAAAGGAGAACGTACGGCTGAGGGCATCCAAAAGCTAGGAGATATGATGCGATTCATGCTTCACGAAAATAACCAAGACCGCATTCAAGTTGCACGCGAAAAAGAATACCTAGTGAACTATGTGGACTTGCAAAACCTTCGAATCAAAGACCAAGAAAATATAGAGATCGTTTTCAATAGGTCTGAAGACTCCTGCACGGGTGTAATAGCACCCATGTTGCTGATTCCTTTTGTAGAAAATGCCTTTAAACATGGAATCAGCCTCCAAAAGAAGTCCTGGGTGAAAATCAGTTTGAGATGTTTAGATGGTTCTGTTCACTTAGATGTGAACAACAGCATCCACCGAAGCAATGAAGAGGATCCAGAAAAAAAAGCATCAGGCATAGGATTAGAAAATGTCAAACAAAGACTTCAACTTCTCTACCCCAACAAGCATGAACTGATCATCAGAGAAAATGAATTGGAATACTTTGTACATTTGAGTGTGAAGCTGTGATGGGAGACTCAAGATTTAAGACTTAAGACACAAGAAGAAAGAGATCAGGCAACTATATTCAAGAAACTAATGGGATTAGATAGTGATAAATGCTTTGTAATATTAAAAGATATTAGCCGCCAGCGATATAATTGAGAAGCAAGAGTTGTGACCTTTGAGTGCGCCAATGCGTACTCGAAGGTCTTATCGCAATGATCATAAAGATATAACCAATTTTAAAATCTTATAATTTTGAAATCTTTCAATATCAACCCACTTCAGAGATCTATCGACCTCCCACAATTTTGAAACTTTCTTACATTCAAACCTTAAAACCCTTTCCAAATCCTCCAATTTTACAATCTAAAATCTACCCTCTAAAATCTAAAATCAAATGCTAACAGCAATCGCAATAGACGATGAACCGATGGCCTTGGAGGTAGTGAAGTCACATGCTTCCAAAGTTCCCTTTTTGAAACTTAATGAGACTTTTACCAATGGTATCAAAGCGCTGGAGTTTCTTAAAATGAATCCTGTTAACCTTATCTTTCTGGACATCAAAATGCCAGATATTTCTGGAATGGAGCTGGCTTCTCTGCTACCCAAAGAAACCATGGTTGTATTTACCACGGCTTATTCTGAGCATGCAGTAAGGAGTTTCGAACTGGACGCGATTGACTATTTGCTTAAGCCATTTAACCTAAGTAGATTTTTGAAGTCTTGTCAAAAGGCACAAGAACTCTTTGAATTGAAAAATGGCCAATTGAGTACAGATTCGATCTTTATCAAAACTGGCTATGAACAGGTCAAAATCAATTTCCAAGACTTACTCTTTTGTGAAGCTAATGGCAATTATGTCAACTTTCAGTTATCAGATCAAAAGATACTAAGTAGAATGACCTTGTCAGAAACAGAGAAAATCTTGCCTCATCAATTCATCAAAACGCACCGCTCCTTCATTGTTAATACTCAAAAAATCACTAAAGTTGAAAAACATCAAGTGAGCTTTGATAGGATGAAAGCACCGGTTAGTATGAGTTTTTATGAAACACTTTTAGAAAAAATCAACCCTAAGTAATGCTATTTTGCTTTTCTTTTAAAAAGCATTTTGAAATAGTTTTCATGCTTTTCTATCACAGGATATTCATCTCCAAGTAGGTAACCATAAGGTGCTAAACTTGGAATTCGCTCAAAAATAATTTTCAGTAATCCGGTCATTGGAATAAAAAGAATCATTCCTGAAACACCCCAAATAAACCCTCCTAATAGAATCGCCAAAATCACGGCTAATGCATTAACTCTAACTTTTGCGCCTACTACTACTGGAGTAATGAGGTTATTTTCAATCAATTGGATCAGCCATAATAATAGCAAAGTTGCCAAAGGATAAAAGAGACTATCCGTTGTCAATAACACATATAGCACAAGAAGTAAAGAGCTCAAAATAACGCCTACATAAGGAATCAGATTCATCACAGCAATAAAAACAGCAAAAAGAATAAAGTATTTGATACCTAGGAAATAAAAGACAATTCCAGACATAACACTTACTATTCCAGTCACCATCAACATCCCTAGTAGATATGATTGTATCACAGCGCCTGAATCCTTGATGAAATCTAGGAGTGGTGGCTGGTTATTCCTTGATAGTTTTTTCAAGAACTCCCAAAAAAAATCTTTGTAATAAAGCATCAAGAAGATAAAAAGCGGGATTACTCCTAGTAGTACCAAAGACTTTCCAGTTTCAACCAAAGTAGCCTCAAGATTGCTTTGACTGAAGAAATCAAAATCCGTTGTTAAAGATGCTTCTAGTCCGAAAAGCGCTTCTATTTGTTCAAAATAGCTGCTGACTTTAGCCTCAAATGAAGTTTTGATTTCAGGAATATCTGTAATGAGACCAATCACCTGATCTGTCAATACATATAACACAGAAGCAGCAAGAGAAGTAACCAATGCCAGTGTTAGAGCAATGGCTAAGGCTCTTGGAATTTTCCTTTCTTCGAGCCAATTCGCTAAGGGATAAAGTGCAAAAGCAAAGAAAGCTCCCCAAACTAGTGGAATTAAGATGACCGCACCAGCTTTCATGATCCAGATGATCAGTACCAATGAAGCTAAAGTGAAAAATATCTTTTGTGATTTCGGATATTCTAAGCTGTTCATATTTTCATGTCATAAACAGCTATGAATATACGACCTGATGAGTAATTTAAAAACTACTGATCAATCAATCACATTCTTTCTAGAGCCAAACTTTGAAGTTTTGGGCTGCTCCTGAAATTCTGGACTTTTATCCACTTTGGGATTCTGTCTTGGCTTGAAACCGCTAGGTGTATCAGGGTTTTCAGGATCTCTTACCACAAGAGCTTCCTGTGGGTTTTGACGCGGTTTTCTAGCAGGCTTTTCTGAATGGGTTGACTTGACAAAGTTCCCCTTTGGCTTTTCATTTGACTTACCCCCTTTTTTGGGTGTAGTGCTTTGCTTTTTGTTTGAAGAACTATTAGAATAGCTAGGCCCCTGCGGGTAACCATCTGGAAGGGCTAGCTTTTCAACCTCCATTCCTATCAAGGCTTCAATCCTGTTAAATTTATATCTATCCTTGTCATTGACAAAAGTGATGGCTTCGCCTTTGCTATCTGCTCTTGCTGTCCTACCCACTCTATGCACATAATCTTCAGGGTCATTTGGTGTATCGAAATTGATCACCAACTCAATGCCAACCACATCTATTCCTCTTGAAATGATATCAGTACCAATCAGAATTTTCAAGGATCTATTCTTAAACCTAGACATGATCTGTTCACGCTCAACCTGCTCAAGATCAGAATGAAATGCTTCTACTTCAAAATCCTTTTTCAAGACCTTGTAAAGACTTTTGACTTTATCCTTTGTAGATGCAAAAATGATGACAGCTTCATACTCCTTCTGTCTCAAAATATGTCGAACCAAGTCCTCCTTTTGTGGGTCATGAACTAGATAAGCCCCTTGCGTAACACCTTCAGCAGTCTTTCCAACAGATAAAGTTACTTCTTCAGGATCCTTAAGCAACTTTTTGGAAAATGACCTGATTTTAGGTGGCATGGTAGCCGAAAATAGAATTGTTTGCCTGTCCTTAGGCAGGTAGTTGACTATGGTCAAAAGATCATCAGAAAAACCCATATCTAGCATCCTGTCTGCTTCATCTAGGATCAAGTGTTGTAATGAGTCTAATTTGATTTTACCACCAGCCAATAAAGCAATCAATCTTCCAGGTGTAGCTACCACTATTTCCGCACCTTCTTCAAGAGCTCTTTTTTGTTGTTCCCAAACTAGCCCGTCACCACCACCATAAATTGGGATAGAGCTAATACCTAAGAAATAAGCAAATCCTTGAATCTGTTGATCAATTTGAATGGCCAATTCGCGTGTGGGAGCCAATACCAAAGTATTAAGAGTATTTCCACCTGATTTGGCGATTTTATTCAAAACAGGCAAAATAAATGCGGCTGTTTTTCCTGTACCTGTCTGGGCACATGCGATGATATCTTTACCTTCAAGTATAATCGGAATGGCTTTCTCCTGAACAGGAGTTGGTTTATCAAAACCCATGGCGTCTAAGCCTTCTTGAAGCGATGCTTCAAATTTAAAACTATCGAAATTCAATTTAAATAATGTTTAAGTGTAATAATAGGCCCAAGCGATCAATATAAATTGCAAGGGAAGTCTGAGCAAAAGTGCCCAATTGGGGATTCCTTTGGCTCCTTTTTGATACATATATAGATTAGCAGGAAAAACTGCTATCAAAAGCATAATAATTCCAAAAGCCGCATAGGATCTTAATGACTCAATTAACAAAGCAACACCAAAAATGATTTCAAAAGCACCTGATAACAAATTCATTAATTTGGGATTTGGTATGTATGGTGGAATAATTCTTTCATACATCTTTGGTTTGATAAAATGCATAATGCCAGCAAAAACATAAAAAGCACTCATCAAATAAAGAAAAAATGAATACATATAGAATTGCTAAGGATTTTGGTGATCAATGATTATCTTGACATTAAATGTATTACAATCCCCTCGGATTCACAATAATTACCCAATAAACTCTAATGTTACCTGTATGAAAAAGTCAATTTTACTCTTTTTAACCTTAGTAATCACAATATATACCTCTGCACAGACACAAAAGCCTCCGCTACACGGAAAGCATTGGATGGCCATCACGGGAAAGCCCTTAGGGGCTACTGCTGGCGCAATGACCTTTGCTAAAGGTGGTAATGCAGTGGATGCAGCATGCGCCATGCTTGGTGCCGTATGCACCATGTGGGATGTGCTCAGTTGGGGAGGTGAGACGCAAGCCTTAATTTACAATCCAAATACCGGGAAAGTTATTGCAATCAATGCTTTAGGCTATGCTCCAACGGGTGCTACACCTGAATTTTTCAGAGAAAAAGACATGAACTACCCACCTGAATTCGGCGCATTGGCAGCAACTACTCCAGGTACACCAGGGGGATTGATGACCATGTTGGCAGAGTATGGCACGATGAGCTTAGAAGAAGTTCTTGCTCCTGCGATGCAGATGGCCAAAGGCTATCCAATCGAAGCACAGACAGCCAATAGCATAGAAAGCAGAAAAGATTTGATCAAGGATTGGCCCTATTCCAAAAAAGTATTTTTACCTCACCTAGGTGAAGATCGTGAAGGTCCACATGCAGGAGAAGTGTTTGTGCAAGAAGATCTATATCAGACGCTTTCCAAGCTTGTAGAAGCGGAAAGAAAAGCTTTAGCCGCTGGAAAAAACAGAAAAGAAGCGATTTATGCTGCTTACGAGCGTTTTTACAGGGGAGACATTGCTGAGGAAATCGTCAGGGGAACCCGTGAACAAGGTGGGCTTTTTACACTGCAAGATTTAGCCAATTGGAAAGTGAAAATCGAGGAGCCTTTATCTGTGAATTATAAAGGAATTGATGTTTACAAACTTCAAGAATGGACACAAGGTCCGGCATTACTTCAATCATTAAATATCTTAGAAAACTTTGATTTAAAGTCGATGGGCTATAATTCAGCAAATTATATCAATACAGTTTACCAAGCCATGAGTTTGGCGTTTGCTGACCGAGATTTTTATTATGGTGATCCGGCTTTCGAACCTAAGAGTCCAATGAAAGGACTTTTATCAAAAGCTTATGCAAAAGAAAGGGCTAAATTGATGAAAGAAAAAAATGATCCAAATATAGGCCCTGGTGATCCTTATCCTTTTCAAGGTCAAGTGAACCCTTTCAAAGATTTACTCCATAAGAGAACTGAACTACTTGCTTATGATAGACCTGAGCTTCCTCTAACTGGGACAGATGACCCCTTCTTGGAGCACTTTTTAGCAGGAACTACATCCATTCAAGCGGCAGATGAAGCTGGCTGGGTAGTTTCTATTACCCCATCTGGTGGATGGATACCTGCTGTGATTGCGGGCAATACAGGTGTTGGCCTGAGTCAGCGGATGCAGAGCTTTGTTTTAGATCGCAACATCAACCCTTTCAATGTTCTTGAACCCAATAAACGTCCTAGAGTGACTTTAACTCCAAGTATGGCACTGAAAGATGGCAAGCCATTCCTTTCTTTTGCTGTTCAGGGTGGTGATACGCAAGACCAAGATTTATTGCAGATGTTTCTCAATATCGTAGAGTTTGACATGACCGTACAGCAAGCAGCTGAAGCAGCAAATATCCACAGCTATCAGATGCAATCATCATTCGGAGCACACGAAATCAAGCCTGGTGCAATTACCTTGAATTCAGAAGTACCATCATGGATTAGAGATGACCTCAGAAAAAGAGGCTACAAAATGGATTTCCAATCTAGAACTTCAGGCCCTCTGAATGCGATATGGTTTGACTGGAAACATGGTACCTTCTGGGGTGGATCCAGCAATCACGGGGAGGATTATGGGATTGCCTGGTAGGGAGAGGTATTTAAGATTTAAATGTTTGAAAGTTGAAAAGTTTGGGAGACGCTTGAGGGAAGGCGTTTCCCAATATTTTTTTAAGATTGGTTATTTGGTAATTGTCATATCGAACAGCGTGAGATATCTCCTTTCAGTCGATATGACTTCAAAGTATCAATTATACTCCTCTAAAATCTAAAATCATTCTTAAATCTGCGAAATCCGTGGAATCTGCGTGCCTACCACTTCGGGCTTCCCAAACAATCTTCTATATTTGCAGATTCAAAAATCGAAGAGTAGAAACACATGAATAATTTCATCGAAGAATTGCGCTGGAGAGGAATGCTTCAGGATATGACACCAGAAATCGAAGAGCATTTGAAAAAGGGAATGGCTTCTGCATATCTTGGTTTTGACCCTACCGCGGATTCTTTACATATAGGTCACCTTGTTGGCGTGATGACTTTGCTTCATTTCCAAAGAGCAGGGCACAAACCCTTCGCATTGGTAGGTGGGGCAACTGGAATGATTGGAGACCCTAGCTTCAAATCGGCAGAGAGAAACCTACTTGACAAAGCAACACTTGATCACAATGTAGCCAGCATAAAAAATCAACTTGGTAAATTCCTCAACTTCAATCAAGGGGCAGAGAATAAAGCCGAGCTGGTCAATAATTATGATTGGATGGCTGACTTCTCTTTTCTGGACTTTATCAGAGATGTAGGTAAGCATATCACTGTCAACTATATGATGGCCAAAGATTCTGTCAAAAGAAGACTTGAGGATGGCAACGGGCTTTCCTTTACTGAGTTTACTTATCAGTTGATTCAAGGATATGACTTCTACCATCTTTGGAAAAATGAAAATGTAAGCATCCAACTCGGTGGTTCAGATCAATGGGGAAATATCGTCACTGGAACTGAAATGATCAGAAGAATGGGTGGTGGCTCAGCTTATGCTTTGACTGTACCGCTGATTACAAAGGCGGATGGAACCAAATTCGGAAAGACTGAAGGAGGTTCAGTATGGTTAGATCCTGAAAAGACTTCTCCTTATGCATTCTATCAATTCTGGCTCAATGTATCTGATGAAGATGCTGCAAAGTACATCAGGATATTTACGACACTAGATCAAGTTACAATTGAGACTTTGGAAAAAGAACATCAAGAAGCCCCACACCTGAGAGCTTTACAAAAGGAAATCGCCAAGCAAGTCACCATCATGGTACACAGTGAGGCTGATTATGAAATGGCACTCAAGGCATCTGCTATTCTATTTGGCAAGTCTTCTACAGAAGATCTGGAACTGCTTGACGAGCGTACTTTCTTGCAAGTTTTCGATGGTGTCCCTCAAGTTCAAATCAAAAAGCCAGAATATGAATCTGCATCTTCTGTTTTAGAACTTCTAGCTGACAAATCCGGAACAGCTATATTCCCATCTAAAGGAGAAGCCAGAAAAATGATCCAAGGAGGTGGAGTGAGTATCAACAAAGAAAAACTTGCTGATCCCAACGCAGCGGTGGAAGCCAAATTACTTCAAGACAAATACCTATTGGTTCAAAAAGGAAAGAAGAACTATTATATCATCGAAGTCAAATAATCACTTAGATAATAACAATTTTAAAATGGGATGCCTTCGAAGTGAAGCATCCCATTTTTTGTGCCTCAATGTCATTGCATTATCATTTCATAGATAAAACTTATTGTGTTTATTAACTTTGGTTTAATAACTTTGAACAAGATTCAAAACTTTTCAACACATGGGAGCGCAAGAGAGAACACAGAAAGAAAAACTAATCCTAGATTCAGCTATCAAGCTTTTTATAGAAAAGGGGTATCAAGCTACCAAAATGGATGAGGTAGCTAAGTCAGCTAAAATCTCAAAAGGTTTGACCTACTTCTATTATAAAAACAAAGAAGACCTGTATATGGCTGTTACCCGAAAGGCTTTTGATGGCTTGAAGGATGTGTTCAGAGAGGTCTACCGTACCAAGAATAAAAATGGGATGGAGTTGTTGGTAGATTTGGTTCAGAAGTATGTTGATTTTTCTCATAAAAACCGGATGTTTTACGAAGCCATTTTGAATTTTATGGGAATGCTCAATCTGTACAATGATAAGGAGCTAAGAAAAACCATCGATCCATTGATCTTGGAAAGTGTACATTTCCAGAAACTATTGGACGTACATCATGACTGTGGTAAAATCGGTATCCAAATCGTATCTCAAGGTATCAAGGACGGAAGTATTAGACCTGAGTTGCAACCTGAATTGACTTTTTATACCATTTGGAGCATGTTGATAGGCTACGAAAGGCTATCAGGACCAATTAATTATGAAGGCAAAGAAATTAAAATCCATGTTGACAACTGGAGGCCAGGTTTTATCCGATTGATGCAAGATATGCTCAAAGGAACTATTCAAGCCAGTAGGCCTCAAATCGTCCAAGGAAGTCTATTTTAGAAAACTCATTCATAAATTGGCCTTATTTTAAAGATCAAGGCCAATTTTTTACATCAGCGGTTCAAAGGGGAATTTTTCATTATTTATTTTCACCAATTGAAAATAAATAATTTATGAAGAAACTATACCTCATGTTTGCAATGATCCTTTCAGTAGGATTTTTGCAGGCACAAGACTCCCCTACCAAAGGGAACTATGATCTAGCTTCAAGATTTTCTCCTGAGAAAGTCAGAAAAATGGTCTTCACCACCCGAGTAGATCCACATTGGTTAAAAAATTCAGATAGATTCTGGTATACCTACGAGACTACCAATGGCCGTGAATGGTACATCGTAGATCCAGTAGCTAGAACCAAACGAGCCTTTTTTGACAAAGATAAGCTTGCTGCTGAAATCACAAAAATCGTTCGTGATCCATTTGATGCACAACACTTGCCTATTACAAGTCTAAAATTTTTGGAGGATGAAAACACCATTCAATTTAAAATCCGAAGTACACAAGATGTTGTGAAAAAAGACTGGGTTGAGATCAAAGAGAAAAACAAGAACGCTAAGGATTCATTAGAAAAGAAAACTTTTGTTTTCCGTTACAATCTACAAAATCAGCAGTTAACAGAAATCACTGATCCAGAAGAAGACGCCAAGAGATTAGGTTGGGCGAACATTGCGCCTGATTCTTCTAGGATAGTTTTCGTCAAACACGAAAATCTTTACTGGATGGATAAGGAAAACTTCCTTAAAGCAGTAAAAGATGACAAGGACAGCACTATCGTGGAGCATCAGCTAACTACTGATGGAGTAAAGGATTATGGCTATGGTGGCGGTGGTCGTGGTGAGGACAATGTAGAAGAAGAAAAGAACAAAGACAATAGAAAAAGAGCTGGTGTACTTTGGTCCGAAGATTCAAAGCAGTTTATAATCACAAGATCTGATGTCAGAGAAGTCAAAGACCTTTGGGTTATTCATAATACAAGAAACCCACGACCTACATTGGAGACTTATAAGTATGCCATGCCAGGTGAAAAAGAGCAGCCAATTACGGATTTGATGTATTATTCCTTTGAATCGGGGGAGATGGAAAAATTGAATATTGCTACTTTCAAAGATCAGACAGTAGGTCTTTGGGGAGCTACAAGACCAGTTGTGAATAGAGACGATGACTTCACTCCTTCTGTATGGCATGGAGATAATGACAACTTTTATTTCTCCATCACTTCTAGAGATTTGAAAAAAATCGATATCGTGAGATGGAATATCAAAGAAGGTAAAAAGGAAGTTGTAATCGAAGAGAGAAGCAATACTTATATCGATATCATCAAGCCAGAATTGATCAATAATGGTACTGAGATCGTACATTGGTCTGAGCGTGATGGATGGGGACACTTTTACTTATATGACAGAGCAGGAAATCTAAAAAGGCAATTGACTTCTGGACCATTCCACACAGATAGAATAGGAACAATTGATGAAAGAGGCAGATTCCTTTATTTTATAGCTAATGGAAGAGAAAAAGGAGAAGATCCGTATTACGAGCACATGTATAGAGTGAGTCTCAACGGTGGAGCAATTACATTGCTAAACCCAGGTGACTATAACCATACTTCTTCTATCAATGATAAAGGTACATTCTTTGTCAATAATTACTCAAGGGTAAATACTGTTCCTGCATCTGCATTGCATGATGGTCAAGGTAGAAAAATCATGGATTTGGAAGAGGCTGATTTGTCTTCATTATTTGCAGCTGGATATCAATTCCCAGAGCCATTCAAATTCAAAGCTGATGATGGAATCACCGATCTTTATGGTGTTATGTATAAACCATTTGATTTTGACTCTACCAAAATCTACCCAATTATCGAATATGTCTACCCTGGGCCCCAAACAGAGGCTGTGAACAAGGACTTCTCAGTTGGAATGGATAGAACAGATAGATTGGCTCAATTTGGCTTCGTAGTAGTAACACTTGGTAACAGAGGTGGTCATCCATCTAGATCAAAGTGGTACCACAACTATGGTTATGGAAACCTTAGAGACTATGGATTAGCTGACAAAAAAGCAGCGATTGAGCAACTAGCGGATAGACACGCATTTATCGATAGAAGCAGAGTGGGAATCCATGGTCACTCAGGTGGTGGCTTTATGTCTACTGCTGCCATGTTAGTATATCCCGATATATTCAAAGTAGCCGTATCTTCTGCTGGTAATCATGAAAACAACATTTACAATAGATGGTGGTCAGAAAAACACCATGGCGTAAAAGAGCAAATTTCTCCAAAAGGTGATACGACATTCGTATACAGCATTGAGAAAAATCCAGACTTAGCTAAAAATCTGAAAGGTAGACTCTTGCTCACCACAGGAGATGTAGATAACAATGTACATCCTGCTGGAACCATAAGAATGGCCAATGCATTGATCAAAGCAAATAAAAGATTTGACTTGCTTTTATTACCAGGGCAAAGACATGGCTATGGTGACATGACTGAGTATTTCTTCTGGAAAATGGGAGACTATTTTGTGCAGCATCTTCTAGGTGACAATACACCCCCTCCAGTTGATATGTTGGAGGTCCAACGAGAAAAAGCACTTACTAAATAACAAAAAAATCCCGGCTTGAAGTCGGGATTTTTTTATTTGTGAATGGTGAAAAGAGTTAACTGGTTAAAATTACCTTTCCATTTCTTCCCCCCTTTTCATAGGCTTGTAGTGCTTCTTTGAATTGCTCCAATGGGTAAGTAGCCTGAACATCTACTTTGACTTTCTGGGTTAATAACAGCGTAAAAATCGTTTTGAATGCTTCTTCTCTTTCTTGTTGATTGAGGCTTTCTATCCATGTGGTCAACCAGAAACCTTCTACTTTTAAATTTTTGAATATCAACAAACCAGAATTGAGAGGAATATTTTCCAAACTCAACAAGCCAAACACCATCATCCTACCATTGG
This sequence comes from Belliella buryatensis, assembly GCF_900188245.1. Lineage (GTDB taxonomy): Bacteria > Bacteroidota > Bacteroidia > Cytophagales > Cyclobacteriaceae > Belliella > Belliella buryatensis. Next base: position 42,590 of record NZ_FZOK01000004.1, read on the forward strand.
TCCTCAAGCAAGACAAAGCCCTAGCTCCTAATACACCACCCACCGCATCAAAAACAACATGAACACCCCCATCAGTTTGCTCCATGATGACTTTTGGAAGTTTTTCCTTTTCCGTGTTGATCACCAAGTCAGCTCCTATATTCGAGAGCATATCTTTCTGTTCATCCCTCCGAACAGTACAAGCCACCTTGATGTCTTTTTGCTTGGCTAGCTGAATCGCGAGTTTCCCAAACGCAGAAGCTCCAGCTGTGATCAATAGCCAATCACCTGCTTCTAAGCCACTCGTCTCCAACATCCCATACGCAGTCAGCGGATTTACAAATGCCTGACAAGCTACCTCGTCAGTCATTTTTGTTGGTACTGGTATCAGAAGGTTAGCTGGTACACTGACATATTCTTTCCAGGTCCCAATTACTGTGAATATTACCTTGGTTCCTTTCTGAACCAATCCTCTTTCATCTGCTTCTTCAACTACCCCTACTGCTTCAAAACCAGCTGAACTTGGTAATTTCGGAGTGATCCCATACATTCCTCTGATAAACATGATATCAGATGGGTTGATATTTCTTGCAGTGACTTTAATAAGGGCTTCATGGGCTTTTTTCATGGGCTTCTCTCCCTCTTCTAATATTAAAACCTCCTCTGGCATACCAGTCTGATGGAAAACTACCTGCTTCATTCTTTGATTATTTATGGTTTAAAGAAAAATTCATTGACCCAAATTACAAAAAATACTCGGTATGCATAACATTTTTCATGGATTGCTTCCTAAAGTAAAGCCAATTCCCTAATTTAATAGGATAATGAAGGCATGGTTATTACATAAACAATAAAAACACATCAATGGACTTATCAAATGTTTTTTCACTAGAGGGTAAAGTGGCCTTAATCACAGGTGCTTCCAAAGGAATTGGTTTGAGCATTGCAGAAGTATTTGCAGCGGCTGGCGCCAAAGTTGTAATTTCAAGCAGAAAGCAGGAGGTTTTGGATGAAGAAGCATCACTTTTAAGCAAACGAGGTTATGAAGTAACGGGCATCGCCTGTAATGTTGGAAAGATAGACGAGCTCAAATACCTAGTTGATGCAACGGTTAGCAAGTATGGGGGTATCGACATCTTGGTCAATAATGCTGCCTCTAATCCTGTTTTTGGACCTGTTCATGAGACAAGTTTAGAAGCTTTTGACAAAATTATGGATGTCAATGTTAAAGCGCCTTTTGAATTGATGAAATTATGTTTTCCTCACCTGAGAAACTCTTCAGGAGCATCAGTGATCAATGTCAGCTCTGTAGGCGGTATTTCCCCAGAACCTGGATTAGGGATTTATTCAGTGAGTAAGGCAGCATTGATTTCTATGTCCAAAGTTTTCGCCAAAGAATGGGGAGACCATCATATTAGAGTCAATATCATCTGTCCTGGATTGATTAAGACAAAGTTTTCAGAAGCCCTATGGTCCAATGAAAAAATCATGGGCATGATGATGAAAGCACTTGCACTCAAGCGTGTGGGTACTTCCGAAGAAATTGCTTCAGTTGCGTTATTTCTAGCTGCTAGCTGCTCCTCTTATACAACGGGAGCTGTAATCACCGCAGATGGTGGCTTTACAATATAAGTAGAGTTTTTAATCTTAAACTTTTGAACCCAAAGTATCCTATGTCATTTATCAATCCAAACCCTGATTTAACATTATCCTACAAAAAATTCATCGACCAGCATATCATTCCAATTGAGTTGGAAGTCTTAAATCATGGTTTTAAAAAATCACTTCCTAAGCTTCAAGCTTTGAGAAACTTGGCAAAGGAACAAGGACTATTTGCACCACACCTTTCGAGAGAAGAAGGAGGTCTAGGCTTGAACTTGTTTGAATTTGCCTTTATTTCAGAAGAGTTAGGTAGAAGCCCTATCGGGCATTATGTATTCAATTGTCAAGCACCTGATATTGGAAACATGGAGTTGATGCATCAATTTGCAAGTGATGAATTAAAATCTACCTACTTGACCCCACTTCAAAAAGGAGAAATCAGAAGTTGCTTTGCGATGACTGAACCAGAAAATCCTGGAAGCAACCCAGTACACCTATCAACTCTTGCCATTAGAAATGGTGACCACTTTGTCATCAATGGACACAAATGGTTCACTTCATCTGCTGATGGGGCACACTTTACTATAGTCATGGCTGTAACTGATCCACACAACTCAAACCCCTATCAAAGAGCCAGTATGATCCTTGTTCCTTTAGATAATCCGGGTTTCGAATTGGTCAGAAATATCCCGATCATGGGTGATGCTGGAGAGGATTATATGTCGCATGGAGAAGTCAAGTTTAATAATTGTATAGTACCTGCGAGCAATCTTATAGGAAATGAAGGTGAAGGATTTGCTTTGGCTCAAGAGCGACTTGGACCAGGTAGAATCCATCACTGTATGCGCTGGATTGGAATTTGTGAAAGGGCACTTCAATTGATGTGTGAGCGAGCTATCTATCGAGAACTGAACCCTGGTAAAGCGCTAGCTGGTCAACAGACGATCCAAAATTGGATAGCAGAAAGCTATGCCTCAATTAAAGCTAGTCGATTGATGGTCTTGGATACTGCGATAAAAATCCAAGAATTCGGAGCCAAATCAGCCAAAGAAGACATCTCTACCATTAAGTTTTTTGTTTCGAATGTATTGATGGAAGTACTGGACAAAGCCATTCAAGTTCATGGTGCCTTAGGCATTACTGATGATACGGTTTTATCATTTTGGTATAGACATGAAAGAGGTGCAAGAATCTATGATGGCCCGGATGAAGTCCACAAGTCCGTTTTAGCCAGAAGAATCCTCAAAATTGTAGGAGAGCAAATGAAATCAAATTGACTTTGAAATTTGACTAAAATATCCATACTAACCCAAATCCATTTTTGAAAATGAATCTTGAAGACCTGAAAATGAAATTATCACCTTATCTCAAGGAGCAATTTGGAAGCGATTTTGAAATAAGAGAAATCATACAATTCAAAGGCGGATATTCTAATCTTACTTATCTCCTCAAAACCAACCAAGGTGAGTTAGTACTCAGAAGGCCACCCTTAGGTAAAAAGATCAGTAAGGCTCATGATATGACGAGAGAGTTTCAAGTTTTAAAATCTCTTGAAAAGGCAGGCTATAAAAAAATCCCTAAAGCCATTCTGAGTAGTGAAGATGAAGCTATCATCGAAGTGCCGTTTTTTATCATGGAGAAAGTTGAAGGCTTAATTCTAAGAAATCGTCTTCCTGATGGTATTGGATTGGATAAAGAATTTTTTAGCCATCTTTCCAAAAACTGCTTAGATTCCTTAATTGAATTACATCAATTAGAGCTAGAGCACTCTGGTCTTTCTGTCCTTGGAAAGCCAGATGGCTATGTAGAAAGGCAGGTTCTCGGGTGGACTGAGCGGTATCAAAGAGCCAAAACAGATGAAATTCTAGCCATGGAAGCAACTTCTGATTGGCTCAAAGAGAATCTTCCAAGTGGATCTTCAGTAGGATTCATTCACAATGATTATAAATATGATAATATCGTTTTGAAAAACACTGATGAACCCAAGATCAAGGCGATTTTAGATTGGGAAATGGCTACAGTGGGTGACCCATTAATGGACTTAGGTACTACCCTAGCCTATTGGACTGAGCCCAATGATCCAGAGATCCTCAAGAATTTCAACCTCACGCATGCTTCTGGTAATTATTCAAGGCAAGATGTGATAAACTATTATAGCAAAGCTACTGGTAGCAATATGGAAGATATACTTTTTTATTATGCCTTTGGGATATTCAAAGTAGGAGTTATCGCTCAGCAAATATATCAACGCTATCAGCAAGGTTTTGGTCAAGATCCAAGATTTGCTGCATTGATTCATGCAGTGAAGGCTTGCGGATTATTAAGTAAAAACGCAATCAAAACTGGAAAAATATGAAAATCCAAAATATATGCATCTTAGGAGCGGGAACATTAGGGAGTAGAGTTGCACTTCAATCAGCCCTATCAGGTTATCAAGTTAGTGTTTATGACATTCATAATAAAGCCCTTGATTCCTCCAAAATAGTGATGCAAGGTATTATCAAACAATTAATTGGAAGTGGTAGCCTAAGTCAGGAAAAAGCAAATGAAGCCATGCACAGGGTGACGTTTACCTCTGATCCATCTATTGCTGTGGCTGATGCAGACCTGATCAATGAAAGCGTAACTGAAGAGGTAGCTATCAAAGAAAAGGTATGGGAACAATTCGGGAAATTGGCGCCTGAAAAAACCTTATTTACAACCAATACCTCCTACCTGCTTCCATCTATGTTTGCTGATATTTCTGGGAGACCAGAAAAGTTTTGTGCCTTGCATTTTCATGATGTATTCTACAGCAAGGTCGTAGATATCATGCCACATCCTGGAACGGACCCTAATTTAATTCCTTTATTAGAAGTTTTTGGAAAAACGTTGAGACAGGTACCTGTGATAGTCAAGAAAGAAAATCATGGCTACCTATTCAATTCCATGTTGATGGCTTTTATCGGTGCTGCTGGGAAACTTCTAACCAAAGAAGTGGCAAGTATTGAGGATATTGATAAGTCATGGATGGTTAATTTTCATATGCCAATGGGGCCATTTGGTATCTTAGATAGCATTGGGCTAGATACAGCTTGGCATGTCACCCACAAAATGCCAGATGCATCATCCCAAGCTTTTGCATCCCTATTGAAAAAATATATCGATTCAGGAAAACTCGGTCAAAAGACCGGTGAGGGCTTTTATACCTATCCAGATCCCGCTTATCAAAAAAATAGTTTTCTTGAATAAATCCAATTAACAAATCTATTCCGTAAGTTGTTGGACTTATCACCACAAGACTAAATAATGAAAAAGAGCCAACTTATTTACATAATAGTACTTCCTATTTACTTTCTTTTGGGAAATATTGAAGTGAAAAGCCAGTTTCTGATCGATCAAGATACTTTTTTGAATCCAAAGTCAATCTACCAAAAGGCACAAATCTCTAATGTTGGCTCTGAGAATTTAAAAATTGAAGATTTTCTAGAAAAACAAGATTCTTTCGATTTCAAAGCTATATCAGGCCCAAATACCAATTTAGGATTTACAAAAGATAATTTTTGGCTAAAATTCAAAATCCAAAATACAGCAAATAAAACTTTGAGTTTGTTCTTTGAAACAGGTAGACCCATCACAGATATCATAGAATTGCATCAGATTGATCAGGCTGGTACAATTATCAGTCAGGTCACAGGTGACTTACTACCCTTCAGTGAAAAGCCATTAAGCCATAGGAAGATGATATTCCCCATAGAACTCGAAGCCAATCAAGAATACGAGTTTTATGTGCAGTATCAAAGTGATGGAGAAGTCATCAACCTTCCGCTTGAACTTCACAGCGCCAATTCATTAATTCTAACCTCTTATAAAGAACAACTAGTCTTTGGTCTTTTCTATGGTATTTTACTGTTAGCAGGTACTATTTATTTGTTTTTTTATTTTGGAATCAAAGAGAAGAGTTTCTTGCTTTATTTCACCTACGTGCTCTCTATAGCACTATTGCATCTATCATTAGACGGCTATTTCTTTCAGTATTTCACTCCAGATGCAGGCTGGATTTCAAGAAATGCTGTACTCTTAGCCGCGGCTTTTTCTACTTTGGCTTTCGGAAGTTATGTACAGGTCTATATGAAAGTTAGCAACTTCAGCCCAGTCCTCAATAAAATTTATAACTCACTACACATATGTGTGATAGCATTGATCACAGCTATTTTTTTTATAAGAAGTGTTGTAGAATTTTATTATCCATTAGTGAATCTGTTTGGTATTCTTTTATTGTTTTTGATCATTGGAACCTTGATCGTATCCATTAGAAAAAACGCTGCCCCAGATATATTCTTTAGTGTAGGTTTATTTTTCTTTTTTGCGGGTTTCTTAGTATTTATCTTGAATAATTTCAGCGTGATTCCCAATTCATTTATAACTGAAAATGCCTCGAAATTCGGTACTGGATTGGAGATTATCTTCCTTTCTTTGTCCATGGCTAATAGAATCAGGATTTTGAAATCAGAAAAGGAAAAAATGCAGGGAATCGCGCTTCAAAGGTCTCAGGAATCAAATGAGATCAAGTCCTTTTTTCTTTCTAATATCAGTCATGAATTGCGGACACCACTAAATGCCGTAATTGGCCTGTCAAAATCCATTCAAGAATCTACAGAAGACCAAAAAATAAAATCTGACTTAGAGGTCATTCAGTACTCTTCTCTAGGCCTTTTATCTGCTATAGATGATATTTTCGACTATTCTAAAATCGAGAAAAAAGAACTCAAACTCGAAGAAAGACAACTTGAAATAAGTAAGGTCATTCAAGAATTGAGAACCATTACAGATAATCAAGTCAAAAATAAAAAGCTCAAATTCATCTATGAGGAAATCAATCAACTTCCAAAATATATCATTGGTGATAAGGCAAGAATAAGACAGATCATCCTCAATGTCCTGAACAACGCCGTGAAATTCACGCAAGATGGAGAAGTGAAGCTTAGCATCAATTCGGTTTTACAAAAAAATGATACAGTCAACCTGAACATCATCGTTCAAGATACTGGTGTTGGAATTGACAAAGAAAAGTTAGATAGGATTTACGAGTCCTTTATCCAAGAGCAGATTGATGATAAAAGAAAGTTTGGAGGTTTTGGACTGGGACTATGCATAGTCAAAGCTCTCGTAGAACTATACGAAGGTAAAATCGAAATATCCAGTGAGCAAGGAAAAGGCACCAAAGTTCAAATAGATTTAAATTTCAAAGTACCTTCTAGGGACCAAAAACTTCCTTCTTCCCCATTAGTGAACGGTGATTATGATTTAGAAGGAAAGCACATCTTAATCGTAGAGGACAATCCTGTCAATCAAATGGTAATGAAATCAATCCTGAGGAAATGGAAAAACACTAGCTTTGATATTGCCAACCATGGGCTTGAAGCTTTAGATAAATTGAAAGCTAGCCATTTTGATCTAATTTTGATGGATTTACAAATGCCTGAAATGGATGGTTACGAAGCGACCGAGGCCATTCGCAAAGGAGAGGCAGGATCCAAATATCAAAATATCCCTATCATCGCTGTGACTGCCGATGCAACAGATAAAGCAAAATCTAAAGTGAAAGCAGTAGGTATGGATGACTACATGACCAAACCTGTAGATAAAGACGAACTTTACACTAAAATCCAACATGCTTTCTATTTAGTAAAAGTAGACCTTTCCGGCGTACTTTGAGGTTTAATCAACCCAGCGTCCAAAAATTTTGATCAGCTCAAGCTTTTAAGCTCTGATCCGTTTATTTTTGATCCAAGAGTTTATAGAAGACCTATACAAACTTAAATTTCAAATACTTGATTTTTTCGCCTTTATCAGAAAAGATTTTCTCGTATCTTGTTTGGATACCATGATGGTCATCTTTATAATCTGATTGATAAAAATCATGGGTATGAGCTAAAATCTCAATATCATTTCGAGATTGAAGCAGTTCAAGCGTGTAATCAAAGAGTCCTGTATTGTCAGTTTTAAAGTGGACTACCCCACTTGACTTCAATAAAGGCTTGTACATCTCCAAAAACTTAGAACTTGTCAATCTTCTCTTTTCATCCCCATCTCGTGGAAATGGATCTGGAAAGGTGATCCAAAGTTCTGATATTTCCTCAACTGAAAAGAAATCACTCAATTGCTGAATTTGGGTCCTTAAAAATGCAACATTTTCTAAACCTTCTTGAATGGCTATAGTGGATCCTTTCCAAATCCTTGAGCCTTTGATATCAACTCCAATGAAATTCTGTTCGGGATACTCTCTTGCTAGTCCTACTGTAAACTCCCCTCTTCCACATGCCAATTCAACAACGAAGGGTTGATTGTTTTCGAATTGTACTTTATTCCAGTTGCCTTTGATGGTTTCAAAAGTTGGCTTTCCAGCCTGTATTACATTTCTATTTACTTCGTTTTCTTTAAATCTCTGGAGTTTATTCCTTCCCATGCTTATAAGTCGTTAATTTCGGCGACCACAAAGGTACTACCCCCAATAAAAATTAAGTCATCTTGAGCAGCATTTTTCTTAGCATATTCCAAGCCCATGTTGACATCAGAGATAACTAAACCTTGCAGCTTATATTTTTTAGCCAGAATAGCCAATTCTTCGGCTGGTAATGCTCTTGGGATTTTAGCTTCAACAAATATGTAATCAGCTTCTTTGGGCAAAATGGCCAAGACTTTATCGAGATCTTTGTCATTTACCATACCAATAACCATCCAAAGTTTATTGAAAGTATATTCATTGATTTGATTCAATATCTGTGAGATGCCATCTTGATTATGGCCAGTATCGCAAATGATCATAGGATTATCTCCCAATTGTTGCCACCTACCCTTTAGCCCAGTATTTTTCACTACTTTATTGAGACCACATTTCAAATGTTCTTGGGTTATTTCATAGCCAAGGTCTCGAAGCACTTGAATTGTCTGAATGATACCAGCAAGATTTTTCTGTTGGTAATTTCCTTTCAAGTCTAATTCTAATTGGAATTGCTTATCAGAAATTCTTATTTGATAACTTCCCGAATTGTGAGTTGCAGCTTTTTCAATTTGAATAAAATCTTCGGCAAAATAAATTGGAGCATTCTTCTCAGCAGCTATTGCCTGAAATACAGGAGTGGTTGCTGCTTGTCTTTGACTAATTACAACTGGGGTATTTTCCTTGATTATACCAGCTTTCTCTCCTGCTATGGCTTCCAAAGTATCACCTAAAAACTGCATGTGATCGTAACCAATATTGGTAATTAAACAAACTTCTGGTTGGATCACATTGGTACTATCCAATCTACCTCCCATTCCGACTTCTATTACAGCGATATCAACTTTTTCTTTAGCAAAATACCAAAAGGCCATGCCGACAGTCATTTCAAAAAAACTAGGCTTTATTTCATCTAAAAATCTCTTATTTTCTGCTACAAAAGCGATCACATCTGCATCAGGAATTTCCTGACCATTGATTTTGATGCGCTCTGTAAAAGTTTTTAAATGCGGGGAAGTATAAAGGCCTACCTTATAGCCAGCCTCTATCAAGACAGAACAAATTGCATGAGAAGAACTTCCCTTCCCATTTGTACCAGCTACATGGATAGATTTAAATTTGTGTTGGGGATTATTTAGGTGATTACAAAGGGCAATGGTATTACTCAGGTCTTTCTTGAATGCTGAAGCCCCCACCCGCTGAAACATAGGAAGCGCATTGAACAAATAGTCCAAAGTATGTTCATAATTCATCATTTGAATCAATCAACTTTGATGATAAAAGTGATTTTGCCAGTGGAATAATCTGCTGTTATATTACCACTTTTTCGTTTGAAGGTAATTTGATTAACCACAGTTCTATAGTACGCGAGCACGTTATTTGGTACATTATACTTATCTGGTGTCGCTTGAACTATTCTTCCCGAATCATCTACAGTAATGTTAAAAGTAATAAAACCATTTCTCGTTGATAATGCATCATTGATATTTGGTCTTGTAGCAAAGTCCCATCCAGCTAAGTCAAGGTTATATCCAGATCCAGGCCCATCTACTCCTTGGCCAGTTCCTGAACCCATTAGTGCTCTTCCGTCCACTGTGCCTGTAGGTTTTCCTTCATCACCTTTTTGCGTAGAAGAGCCTTGAGCACTCCCTGTTGCTGCTTGAGTACCAGTTCCAGTAGTACCACCTGCTCCCATTAGGGCTCTTTGATCCACTTTTGGTTTTTCTTCTACTTTTGGAGTAGTTTTTTCTGCTTCTGCTTTTGCTGGTTCTGTAACTGGAGTAGTGGCTTTCTTTTCAGGCACAGCCTCTTTTACCACAGGCGTAGTTTTCTCTGCTCCTTTCAATGTGCTTTCTGCCTTGGAAACAGCCTCTAAACTAGATTTGGTAGGTGTTGAAGCAGGTCTCGCTTGGGAAGCAGGTTGCGTTGCTGGAGTAGCAGCTTCAGTTGGCTTGGTAGCAATTTCTCCTGGTGCAGCGGGTGTTGTGACCTCAGATTGGATATCATTGGGTGCTGAAAGTGTCTGGGTATTGCCACTTCCAAAATCTGAAAAACCTAGGTTTAATTCCAAACCATACTGTGGTAATGGTGGAATCGGTTGTTTCCAGACTACCATAAAATAGACAAAAAGCAACACCAGCACATTGATGATCAGTGTGATAATTCCTGCTTTTCTTTTGTTAGCAGCTTCTTCTCTATCGCTTTGCCAGATTTCCATTCGCTTATTTGTACGGTTTGGTTGCGATGGATACATTGGCTTCTAAGCCAGCTGCGATTCCACCGATTTCTACCAAATATTCAACAGGTACCTCTTTGTCTATATGTAAAACGACCTGTCCTTTTTTATCTTGTAAAAGAGCTGTTAATTCTCCTTTGATAGCCTCTCTATCTACCACCCTGTCATTTACAGAGAAACGCAGATCCTTAGTCACAGTGACTGTAACTTCTTGCATAACAATATCAGAGGCCTCACTGGAAGGTAAATTCACCGGAAGTCCAGAAGGAGTAATAAAAGAAGAGGTCAACATAAAAAAGATCAACAACAGAAAGATTATATCTGTCATCGATGACATACTGAATGCTGATTCAACTTTATGTTTTGATTGTAATGCCATTCTATTTCTCTTGTAAAATGTCCATAAACTCTATAGAGGTATACTCCATATTGTGTACCAATTTGGATACCTGAGTCACTAAATAGTTGTATCCCAAATAAGCTATGATACCCACCACAAGTCCAGTAGCTGTTGTAATCATGGCTTCATAAATTCCAGTAGATAGCAACTTAGGCGAAACCATACCTTCTTCCTGGGCCACACCAATAAATGCTCTAATCATCCCTGCTACTGTTCCTAAGAAACCAATCATGGGAGCTGCTCCTGATACGGTAGCAAGTAAGTTGAGATTTTTTTCTAGTTTATATATCTCAATTTTACCCACATTTTCTATTGCTACTTCTATATTTTTCAGAGGACTACCTATCCTCTCCAAACCTTTCGAGATCATATTTGCCACCGGTGTAGACTCCTGGGCACATAGGATTTTTGCTTTTTCTACATGTCCACCTTGAACTAGGATTTTTATCTGATCCATAAGATGCTTAGGAGACTTTGAGGCTTTCCTTAGTGTGATGATCCGCTCCACAAAGATAAAAATGGCTAAAACGAATAGCGCATAGAGCGGAATCATCATATAGCCACCTTTGATCATCAAATCGAGAAGACCTATATCTCCTTTGCCTGGCTCCATGATTGCCAAGCTATCTACCATCATATTACCGTCAGTAGAGAGGGTTTGTAATAACATCATATTAATATTTCAAAATCCAAATTTCGTTTCCATAAACTTTTTTGGCTGCCTCCCAATCAGGAGTGGCCGCTTCCAGGCTCTCAAATTGCCCAATGGCTACTCTGAAATTCCTGATATCACCATAAGGAAACACAATCCAAGTATCATAACCATCGTTGAGATACTTTTCTGCTTCTCTTCTGGCAAAATTTTCATTCACAACGCTACCAACGATAATAAAGTATCTAGGATTACCCTCCCTACTCTGAATCAATGTTAATGCTGGAGCTTGATTTTCCACCACCTCTGCTGCTGCTACTTCTGTAGTGCGCTCTTTTAGTATTTCTTCAGAGGCTACAGCGTCGTCGTCAACAGGCTCAATAGCAGAAGGTGTCACAGATTCTTCAATTATGGCTGAGCGAGAACTTTCCTCTGTTAACTGTTCTTTGGGCTCTCCATATTCAGGCAAGTAGTACAAGAAGTAAGCCATAGCCCCAAGTAAGATCAGAACCAAAAGGGTCAATGATAGGAAAATTGGAGTTTTGTTACTGCTCTTTCTTTCTTTAGTTGCAATTGTCCGATCTTGTCTTTTGATTTCAATTGGTTTGGTTGTAGTGATAACTTCCTCAATTTCTTGTGGTTGATCAGATTTACTTGAGTTAGATGCTTTGAATTCTTCTTCAATAGTTGGCTCAACTTCCTCTACAAAGGGAGCTTTTTGCGTCTCTTCTATTTTTTCAGTAATATTTTCATTTACCGCATGCACTTCCAAAGGAACTACGTCCACAAAAGGGAAACCAAAGTCTTTGTCTTGATCTTCTGTCAGCTTTTTATTTTCCTTACTGGCCATTGATATATCTTCTGGATTAACCTACGAAACTAAGACAATTGCATCAAATCGCAAATTATATAGTTTGTGTTGTCGCATTATTATCTTAAAACTTTACTGTCAATCCACCAATCCCTTGAATACCTCTTACAGGGTAGTTTAAGAATCTCTGATTGCGTTGATTGAGCAAGTTATTACCAACAGCAAAGACAGAGAATCGATCAGTGATTTTATAATCCGCTTTGATATGCAAATCTAAGATTGCTGGCAATACCGTAGTCCCTTCAATACCAGGATTAAAAGCTACTATACCTCCCATTAAATTTGCATTTGCATGGATTAGAAGCTTACCTGTTGGTTTAAAAGTATTTCCCAAGGTCAATTCCCATTCAGGTCTATGAAATGCCGCCTGAAGGTCTGAAAGTGTATATTGATAATAGTTGACTGCACCAGTAAGTTTATACCAGTCTTGATATTCCCAATTGACTTTGGCATTGTAATTAATCAATCGAGTATCAGAATCATATACTAAATTAAACTTCAATGTATCTGTAGGATCGCTGGTAAAGAAATGCATATTGGCATACTGTCCGACTGCTACTCCAGCTTCGTAGCTAAACTCCCCATTGATTACACCTTTGATCCCTGCTTTAGCTAGGAAGTTTTGAGTTGTATTGAGCAATTGTTCACTAGGTCCCAAAAATGGATTTTCCATCACAAAATCATAGTACGTTTTCCTCAAAACATCTCCTTCATAGCCTGCATATACACCGAAACCATCTTGAATCATGTAGGAAGCATTGAAAGCTGGATAGACATGAAAATCAGCTTTTTTATTGTCTGTGATATCATTTTCAAATATAATATTAGCACCAGCGCTTAGATTTAAACCTCCTTTTCTATAAACCACATTTGGTTGAATTTTGAAATAATTTCTATTAATGTCTCTATACAATTCATCTGCTGGATTGGTAAGGGAAAGTGTTCCATTAACTTCAGTCTTCATATATTCAGAAAACCAAAAATCAGCTTTCCCATTGATTAAAAATTCATTTTCAACAGCCGAAAAGCTATCATTGAACAACCTTACACCAATATTGGCATCATAATTCAACTCAGACATTTTTTCCAAGTTGCTAATACCTGCCTTGACTTTGATAGTGTTGAAAATATTCTCAGAAGTGATGAAATCGGTTAATAATTCGTTATCAGGATCATATCCGTAAAAATTGAAGGCATCCCGTGCGTAGTCCACTTTTCCATAAAGCTCAAAATAATCTCGAAAGAGCGTTCCATTTAGACCTACACTTGTATGGTTTTCAGCGGAATTAACTCCTCCTATAGGACCTGTATAGAAGCCTTCATGTTTGACTTTAACACCGAAATTATAATCACCTTCTTCCCAATTATTATATCTCAATTCTACAAGTGGTGATTTATAATTCCCAAAACCTAATTTTGCAAAACCGGGATAAAGCTCCTCAAGATTTCTTGGAAAAGATTTTTGAGCAGCCTCAGGTTTGATTTCTAGAGGTGGAAGAGATAGAAAGAAAGGTTCAACTTTATAATTGAAATTCAGATTACTTTTTGGTGTGGGTAGCACTGGAATTCTTTCAAAATTCCTTGGTTGCGTAGGTAGGGTCAGAACCCTATCTTTTCGAATGATAAATTCTTGATCTTGAACCTCTCCCCTCTGCTGCGCCCATGATTGCATGGTCAGCCCTGAGAAGCTTAAAAGCAAGGTGTATTTGATTATCAATTGCTTATTCATATAGGTCTATTCTTCTCAGGTGATTATTTCAATTGACTCAATTTTTGCTGGGCAGTTCTACGAATTTCTTCATCCTTGGATTGTTCTACTACTGATTCCAATGTAGCTTTAGCCTGGAAGGTTTCTCCTAAGGAAAGGAAATTATCAGCGAGTTGGATGAAGCACTTTCCATACCAATATGCATGTGAAGAGAAAGGAGCTGAGAAATCGAAGATAGCATCATTGGACTGATTATAATTACCCCTTTTTGAGTAACTCTCCGCCAAAAGAAATAATCCTTCTGCTCCATGGACAGTTTTGTAATCATTGATTAAGTCTATCAAAGATTCCTCCGCTGCGTTGGAATTTCCTTTTTTGAAGTGAGCTTTGGCTTTTAAAAGCATAGCAGCCGGTATGGCATCAGCCATTACATTACCAAGGTTGATAACCTTATCAGCATAAAATACTGCTGAGTCAAAAGCATTGCTAAAATAGTGTGCATCAATCAACCCCTTGAAAGCTTCATATTCTTCAAGTTTATTCCTAGCATTTTTGCCCGATTCTCTCAAGTATGGCATCGCCTTGGCATAATTTTTATTTTCTAGCTCAATGGAAGCAATTCTCTGTACTGCTCTCAGTCGCTGGGGAGACTCTTTCATCGCATCTATTTGATAGAAGAATTTCAATGCCTCATTTTTATTATTGATTTTATAATGCGACTCGGCCATGAAATTAATTGCCTCTGCCTTATTGCCAGCCTGAGGGTAATTTCTCAAATAATCCTCAAAAGCTTTAATAGCTTGCTGATTAGAGTTTGAAAAGTATAGGCTTTTTGCTGTCTCAAACTCTAGGTTTTGCAGACTTTGATTATCTGGATTAGCATTTCTATACCTCGATAGATATTGTGAAAATTCAGCTGACCTATTTTGCAATGCAAGTGCTTCTTGCAGTCCAACCAAAGCTGCTTCAGCATTAGAGGCATTTGGATGATTTTCTAAAATTCGCTTATAATCCTCAATTGTTTCATTGTATTGCTGTAAAGAATAATTGGCGATAGCTCTTCCTTCTAGCGCAAAAGGAATAAATTGACTATTCGGTCTTGTACTAATTAGTCTTGTAAATCCACTTTTGGCATCAGCATACCTAGTCATTTCCATGTTGATCTCCGCTTTTTTATAGATGGCATCTTCCAAATACAAACTTGAAGTGAAATTATCAATAACTCTATTCAACTGATTGATTGCCTCCGGGTTATTGTTTTGAAAATTATGAACTACACCAGATCTGAAGTGTGCATAATCAGTATAAGCACTACCTTCTCTGACTGCCCTTTGGAAAGTATTCAATGCCTCTGAGAATTTCTTCTGCACATAATACGTATCTCCTAAGCGAACCAAGGCATCGTCATAATATTCCTTGTCCTCAGCGCGCTGAAGTTTTTCTACGTACAGTTTAAATTGTCCTTCTGCTTTTGGATACTGTTGTGTGTTGAAGTAAGCATATCCTAGTCCATAATGAGATTTGATCAAATATGGATCATTGGCTCTTGGTCTAAGGGCTTGTAGCCTTTCATAAGACCTGATGGCCTCATTGATATTGTTATTAGCAGCAAAATTCTCCGCTTTCCAAAAATATGCTTGATTGACCAAGTCCTTATCTACAGGAGTATTGATGGCCTTATCAAAATAAGTGGTGGCCAGATCATATCTTTTATCCCTGTAATAGACAATACCTTGGAAAAAGGATACTTTTTGGTATGCTGCATTGATTCTGGGAGAGCGATTTGGCATCCGCTCAATTTGTTCTATAGCCCTGAGGTAATTGTTGGTATTGATCAAGGCGTCAGCAAGGAGATCTTCAGCTTCTTTTGCATACTTACCTCTTGGATAATTATCCAAATATGTATCCAGACCATTTACGGCATCTTGAAAACTTCCACGCTCCAAACTGACTTTGGCATAGTTGATCAAAGCTTCCTCTTTGATATTAGGATCAGCGTCGCTTTTATACGCTGCATTGAAGCTGGTGGCTGCAAATTGAGGGTTGTTAAGTTTAAGATAAGCGTGTCCCAAATAATAGCTGGAGACTTGTCCAATTTTGTCATTCTCTACAGCTGAGACTTTGAAATAATCTGTAGCTCTTTGATAATTTTGAATTTCATATTGCGCGACGCCCGCTCTGTATATTTGAGGTCTTTCCAATGTCCCCTTTCTGGAATTGATAAACTCATCATAATTCTGAGCAGCTTTTGTAAAATTCCTTTTTTCAAAATATGCTTCTGCTAAGTACAAATGAATTTCTTCTTTCCTGTCAAGGTTTCTTCTTGCACCAATCACAGGCTCAGCATAAGCGATCAATTCATCATAAAGGCCTTGTCTATAATAGATCCCTGCTATCATATAGGGGATTTTACCTGCATAGAAACTGGACTTTTCTGCTTCTTTAAATTCTGTGATGGCCTGATCAAAACGTCGGTTTTCCATATGGATAAAGCCAGCATAATACTGAGCATCTGGTGTATATGCTGTTCTTTCCCTTTTTACTAGATTGAAATTGGCTAAAGCATTGGTAAAATCTTCTAGCTGGAACTGTGCATACCCCATTTTGAACAACACCTCTCCTCGTTGGTCAGGCCAAATCTTATTTACATCTACTTTTTGATAAGCTGGGATAGCCTCTCTATAGTTTCTTCTTTCAAAGAAAAAATTACCCAAAATATGGGCTGCTTCATTGACTTTGGGATGTTCAGGATGATTTCTAATAAACGCATACACTAAGTCAGATGCTGCTGGGTTTTCTATTTTAAGCGCTGATATGGCATGATAAAAGTCTACATAGGCTTCTTCTCCATTGGTGAACTTGATATCTTTCAGGGCTTCAAATTCATACTTTGAAGCACTAAAAAGTTGTTTGTCATAAAGTTCAAAATGATCATCGAGGATTTTTTGAGAACTATTTTGATACAAACTTGACTGCGCATTGGCCAATTGGCTGATAGCCAAAAGCCCAAAAATTGCAAGTGATTTTTTTATCATGTGATATGCTGGATTAATGCATAATTTTAAATATCAACTCTTTAAGAATTTGGGACTCGTCCAATCCATTTGCATTGACGCCTTTAGAACGTAGATCTGCTTCTCTTAGATACGAAAATGAATCAATAACCTTGCCCAAATTATAATTCTTTGCAGCTATACGATACTCTTTTACAAAAAAAAGATTGACGCCGATGGTTCTTGCAAGATCTTGATCGGAAGCTCCTTTAAGTTCATGGGTGATGGCTATTTTTTGAAAGAAACTGAATAGCAGAGCGATCAATGGGATCAAAGGATGTCCCTTGGGGTTTTGTCCAAAATAATGGATGATTTTCTTAGCCTTTATCACATCTTTGACACCAACGGCTTTGGTCAACTCAAAATTATTGTAATCCTTATTAATTCCAATGAATCGGTGAATATGGTTGGCGTCAATTTGAGTCGGCTCGGTGAAGTTGATCAGCATTTTCCCTATTTCATTGGTCATGACCTCCAGATTATTACCAATACTTTCGGCTAAAACAGCAGCTGTTCTATTATCAATTTTATGACCTTTAGCCTGAATATAATGAGTCACCCATTCGGCCATTTTATAGTCAGGGACTTTGTCAGATTTGACCAAGATTGCTTTTTTATCTAGCTCCTTTGCTAAAGCTTTCCTGCCATCTAATACCTTATACTTGTGTGCAAAGACTAGAATTGTACTTGGAAGGGGATTTTGAAGGTAATTGAGTAGTAGCGTATCAACTTCTTCTTTACCAAGACCGGGAATATTTTGAGCCTCCTTAACAATAACCACCTGTCTTTCGGCCATCATCGGGAATCTTCTTGCATTACTCATGATAGCATTCATAGGAGCATCCTTCCCATACATGATAGTTTGATTAAATCCCTTCTCGTGCTCAGGAATGGCATTTTTCTCAACAAAATCGCTAATTACATCGATGAAATAGGGTTCATCCCCTTGTAAAAAATAAACTGGAGCGTACTTCCCAGCATGGAGGTCTTTGATGATGTCTTCCGGTTTACTTGGCATGTTCGAATTTTTCAATTCAAAGATAGAAAGAATTCACTTTTTAAAAAGTGCTTCAATCTTTCAAAACTTAATTTCTTCTAAACTTTATAGGCTTTACTTTTGTATTTATAAGGAACATAAATTAAAAAATTGTGGCAAATTTTGAGCAAAGCGTAGCATACTTTAAAGAAGGTAAATTCGAAGAAGCATTGGTAAGTATTGATACTTGTATCAGTTTAGACAAAAAGAATACGGAATTTTATTTTTTCAGAGCAAGGGTATATACTAGGCTTGGGAAGTTTGATCGTGCTTTAGAAGATTTTGATTACCTCACATCCCTGGAGCCATATAATCCCAGTTATATCAGTGACAGAGCCGTGGTGTTGCATTTGATGAAACGAAACGAGGAAGCAACCGTTGAGTTTGATAGAGCGTTGAACTTAGAACCAAATAACCCTTATAGATATTCAAGTCGAGCCTACTTTAAAGACAGAATTGGTGACTTGAAAGGAGCTATTGAGGACTATACCAAAGCTATAGAATTAGATCCTGAAGACGCTGTAGCATACAATAACAGAGGTTTGGTAGAGGAGAAATTAGGCTACAAAGAAATGGCTCAACGTTCATTCAAAAAAGCTGATGATTTGGTAGGGTATAAACCAAAAGAAAACATAGAACAAAGAGATAATGAACCAACAAAGAAAAAAGCAGCATTCTCAATGCCGAAACAAGAGAATCCTGCCAATTCAATCTCTATTATCTCCTATATGGAGACATTCAAGAAAATATTCACTGATAAATCCACATGGAATGAATTCATAGATTTTATCAGTTCAGGATTGAAATCCAAGAAAGGTTAAACCTTCTTTATCACAAACAAAGGTTTATTTATAAAATAAGACATCTTTCTAGAAAGATTTTGAGCGAAGAGTTGGTCAAACCAGCTCTTCTTTTTACTTAAGGTAACAAGTACGTCCCCTTTTGCTGTAATCAGGTAATTTTCTAGTCCCAAACCAGGTTCGTCTCTATACGATTTCAATACGTAATTAGCTTTCTCGTATTTAATAAATGGTCTTACTTCCTCAACCATCGTCATATGAAGAGATTTATCAATTGATTTGGCTTTGGTACTGACATGAACCAGATCAATTTCAGAATCAAAGAATCCAGCCAATTCCACGATTTTCTGTATTGCAATTTTATCTTCCTCTATATAGTCTGTGGCATAAACAAATTTTCTTGGCGCTTTGAAATATACTTTTCTAGGAATTAAGAGCACATCAGTAGAAGATTTTTCCACAACTTTGGATGATCGTGTTCCAATGAAATTCTTTTTGAAGTCATTGACTCCCTCAGTCCCCATGACAATCAAGTCAGCATTTTGTTCTTGAGCGAAATTCACGATTGTATCTACCGTTTTACCTTCTATGATCTCAGTTGTACATGATTTAAGCCCGTTGCTTAAGCTTTCTTCTTTGACAGCTGTTTGAAGATTGGC
Organism: Belliella buryatensis; assembly: GCF_900188245.1. Lineage (GTDB taxonomy): Bacteria > Bacteroidota > Bacteroidia > Cytophagales > Cyclobacteriaceae > Belliella > Belliella buryatensis. The sequence goes on from NZ_FZOK01000004.1 coordinate 62,067, forward strand.
TAATTTCTTTTTGATGAATGAATATTGATCACCTGAATGAAAGTCTTTAGCAGATAACTTCTGATAATCATCTTTATCTGGAATGTGGAGCAAACACAAATCAGCACCATACTTCTCTCCTAGTTTGGCTGCGTATTCAATTGCATTCAAAGAACATTCAGAAAAATCAGTTGGGCAAATGATTTTAAAATTCGTCTTCATTTTAGTTTGGGTTTAGTAGCCTCTATTTCTATCAATTACATTGATTAGAGGTTTTTGATTAAGCAAACGATGATAATTGTTGACAATTTGAGGTGCTGCTGCACTTGGATTTGTGACACTTGCAATATGTGGAGTAACCATAATCCTATCATTTCCCCAGAAAGGGTGTTCAATTGGTAATGGTTCTTCAAGAAATACATCAAGCATTGCTCCTGATATTTGATCTTCTTCAATCGCTTCCAATAGGTCAGACTCCACCAAATGCTTTCCTCTCGCTACATTGATGATGTAAGTGCCTGGCTTACATTTATTGAAGAAGTCTTTATTCAAGAAATTCTCAGTTTGTGGAGTTAGTGGCAAAAGACAAATGATCATGTTGACTTGTTTGAGAAAATCATCCAATTGATCCCCATGAAAATATGGATATTTGAGATCCCTTTTTGGTGAATTTCCATAGCCAGCCACATTGAATTTCATCAATCTTAATTTATCTATTACATCACCACCTAATTCTCCAACACCAAGTACTCCTACATTTATTTCAATTTCCGGACTTGACATGTCCCATATTTTTTTGACTTTTTGATTTTGATAGCGAATGAACTGTCTATGATAGTTGAGGACTCCCATGACTACATAATTTGTCATGGAAATAGTCAACTTATCATCAATTATTCTTGTAATTGGCAAATGAGAAGGAATAGAATCATCTGACAAAATATGATCCACACCAGCCCCCATAGAACAGATTAACTTTAGATTTGGAAATTCATTCAATATTCCCTTAGGATGATTCCATAGCATCACAGCTTCCACATCATCTTTTCGATCTATATTGGGATAGACTTGAATATCAATATCAGCATCAAGCATCTTGATATTTTCAATCCAAACCTCTGGATCTCTTCCAGGTGAAATAATCGCTAATCCCATTTTGATTTTATTTTCTAAAATTAAATTTTTCTAAATGCTGATTTTTTAAAAACATTCGTTTGTAGGTATGATAAAGTTTAATCAAATTAGCTACAATCATACATAACTCTATCTTTGTACTGTTTTATTATTATTGTTTTTTTCCTTCTAATAGTAATAATATTCCAATTTAAAGGCACAAAGATGAAGATAAGATGAAGGACAATAGAATGATCACATAAAACCAATATAAAAATGAATTTTACAAGTAAATTATTGATGTTAGCATTAGGTGTGTTTTTAACATTAAACACTCATGCTCAACAAATTGAGATGCCACAAGCAAGTCCCGCAGCGACAATTGCTCAAAAAATTGGATTAACCGATGTTAAAATCGAATATAGCAGACCAAGTACAAAAGGAAGAAAGATATTTGGTGAGTTGGTGCCTTTTGGACAAGTGTGGAGAACAGGTGCAAATGCTGCTACGATCATTACTTTTTCTACAGAAGTAAATATCGAGGGAAATAAAGTACAAGCAGGGAGCTATGCTCTTTACAGTATCCCTGACAGGAATGATTGGACCATCATACTTTCAAACAATACTAAACTTTGGGGAGCAGTCGGCTATAATCAAGAAGATGATGTGATAAGATTCAAAGTCAAGCCTGGAAAACCAGGTCAAAAATATGAAACCATGGAAATTGGTTTTGTAGACATGACTGATACAGGTGCTACAGTGTCAATCAAATGGGAACAAACGCGAGTAAGATTTAGAATAGAAACCGAAGTGGATCCAATTGTAATGGCTCAAATCAAGCAATTAGTGATAGACCAACAGCCAACTAATCCTGGGCTTTATTATCAGGCAGCCAATTACTATTTCACCAACAATAAGGATATGAATCTGGCTCTTGAATGGATCAATAAATCAGTAGAATCAGACCCAAAGTACTGGACAGTACATTTGAAAGCAAAAATTGAACTGGCACTTGGTATGAAGAAAGAAGCCATAGAAAGTGCCAGAGCTTCCATGGAAATGGCTAGAGAAGCAAAAAACCCAGATTATGTAGGTCTAAACGAGCGTCTCATCAAGTCAATTAAATAAAATTGTAGAGCTTGGGATTATTCTCAAGCTCTTTTATTTATCTTCAAGTTCTAATCACCTAATGCTTAACCATGTTAGACACCTATTATCAGCCTCCTGTAACTGAGGGATTCAAAAAAGTAGCTACAATTTGCATCTTGAGAAGTGGGGATTACTTTCTCCTAATCAAAAGAATTAAAGAACCAAACAAAAACTTTTATACTCCTTTAGGTGGCAAGTTGGATCCTTTTGAAACTCCACTCAATGCAGCAATAAGAGAAACTTGGGAAGAGTCTGGTATCAAGGTTCAGCATATGGAGTTCAAAGGAATCCTAACAGAAACTTCACCAAAAAAATATAATTGGATTAGTTATGTTTATTTGGCAGATATAGATAGACACATCACAAAAAAGAGCGAAGAAGGTTTGTTGGAATGGATACATGTAGATAGCTTGCTTGAAATCCCAACATCTCAAACAGATTGGTTTATATACAAGTATATCAAAGAAAACAAGAAATTTATTCTCAATGCCGAGTATAATAATAATATGGAGATACAATGGCTAATCAATGAATTAACAGAAGAAAAATTAATCGGATAATTTTTGCAGCAAAATTCTTGTTCAATTTCAAGTACAATCGATTTCGAAAATTTTGTTTGGGAAATTGAAAAAGTATTTTTTTTAATAAAAGTGTTTCTTTTTTAATAATACCCTAATTTTGAAAGGTGTTCATTAAAAAACCATCATAAAATGCCCGAAAATACAAAATTCATCATTGATTTTGATAGTACTTTTACTCAAGTAGAAGCCTTGGATGTCCTTGGTGAAATTTCCCTAAAAGATGACCCAAAAAAAGTTGAAAAACTCAAAGCGATCAAAGACATCACAGACCTTGGTATGGAAGGTTTGCTCAATTTTCGTGAAAGTCTTGAAAAAAGATTGGAAATCCTAGAAGCCAATCGATCACAAATTGCTTTGTTGATTGAGGCATTGAAACAAAGAGTATCCAAATCTTTTCAAAGAAATAAAGAATTTCTAGAAGAGCATGCAGCAAATATCATTATCATCTCAAATGGCTTCAAAGATTTTATCACACCTATCGTAGGTGAGTATGGAATCAAATCAGAAAATGTTTTTGCCAATGAATTTATCTATGATGAATCAGGTAAGATCATTGATTTCAATAGGGACAATATTCTTTCCAAAAATGGAGGTAAACCAGAAACTATTAAAAATCTCAATTTGGAGGGAGATATTTATGTAATTGGAGATGGATACACTGATTACGAAATCAAAGCATCAGGTATGGCTAACAAATTCTATGCTTTTACAGAAAATGTAACCCGCCCAAAAGTCACTTCGAAAGCAGACCATATTGCACCTAGTTTGGATGAAATCCTTTATGTAAATAAAATGAATAAAAAATTCTCATACCCAAAGAGCCGAATTAATGTACTCTTACTAGAAAATGTCCATCCTATCGGAGTGGAACTGATGCAACAGGAAGGTTACAATATAGAAGTGATCTCTTCTGCCCTATCAGAGGAAGAACTAGCTGAAAAAATCAAAAATGTAAGCATACTAGGCATCAGATCTAAAACTAATGTAACCAAAAAAGTTTTAGAAAATGCGAATAGATTGATCTCAATAGGTGCATTTTGTATAGGAACCAATCAGATTGATCTGGATACCTGTACAAAAAAGGGAATTGCTGTATTCAATGCTCCATTTAGCAATACACGTTCCGTAGTCGAGATGGCAATAGCGGAGATTATTTTTTTGATGAGAAATTTCCATGACAAGTCTCTTGGAATGCATCAAGGCATCTGGGATAAGTCTGCCACAGGAAGTTACGAGATCCGGGGTAAAAAACTTGGGATCATAGGCTATGGAAATATTGGCGCACAGCTTTCAGTTTTAGCTGAAAATATGGGAATGGATGTATACTATTATGATGTCATCGAAAAGCTTGCATTAGGAAATGCCACCAAACTTGATTCATTAGACGAGCTACTTGCACATTGTGACGTAATCTCACTTCATGTAGATGGTAGAAAAGATAATAAAGATATCATAGATCAAGACAAGATCTCAAAAATGAAAAAGGGCTCTTATTTGGTAAACTTGAGCAGAGGTCATGTAGTAGATATCCAAGCTTTGAAAGCCGCCCTTGATGCAGGACATCTTGCTGGAGCTGCTGTTGATGTATTTCCTGAAGAGCCAAAAAACAATGATGAACCATTTACTTCTGAATTGATTGGTTGTAAAAATGTAATTCTAACCCCACATATTGGAGGTTCTACATCTGAAGCTCAAGTAAATATAGCCAGGTTTGTTCCTGGGAAAATTATGGAATACATCAATACTGGGAACACTTATAACTCTGTCAATTTTCCAAATATCCAGCTTCCTTTCCTCAAGGATGCACATAGATTGATTCACATCCATCAAAATGAACCAGGCGTCCTTGCAAAAATCAACAGAGTATTGGCAGATTACGAAATCAATATCGTGGGTCAGTACCTCAAAACTAATGAGAAAATTGGTTATGTGATTACAGATATTGATAAAGCATATTCTCCTGAAGTCATAGATGCCATGAAAGAGATTACTGGAACAATTAGATTTAGAGTATTGTATTAGGATAACAAGATTGAAAAGTAGATTTTAGGTATACGCATTATAATCAAATACGTGTTCAGGTTTATAAAGATAGTGATCGATATTATATACTAAGAGATATTAGTGCAAATCAATATGTAATCCCGAAACATTAGTTTTTGGTATAGAATAGGATGTAATATTAAAAAACATTGTAGAATTTAGTAGGACTTTGACTTCTATGCAATTAATAAAAAAAGGTGGTTCAATAAATTGACCCACCTTTTACATTTAAATCAGATTACACAATTATCTGAGATCAAACCTGTCAAGGTTCATGACTTTGTCCCAAGCTTTGACAAAGTCCTTGACAAATTTTTCTTTTGCATCATCTTGTGCATATACTTCAGAAATAGCTCTAAGTTGTGAATTAGAACCAAAGATTAAATCTACTCTAGATGCAGACCATCTTACTTCTCCAGTCTTTCTATCATGAGCTTTAAAGATATCAACTTCTTCTCTCGATGGTGCCCATCCCACGCTCATATCAGTAATATTGACAAAGAAATCATTGGTGAGTTTTCCAGGAGTTTTGGTTAAAACTCCATGCTTAGATCCTTTGTAGTTTGCATCTAAAACTCTCAAACCTCCAACTAGCACAGTAAGCTCAGGCGCACTCAAAGTCAATAATTGCGCCTTGTCAACCAACATTTCTTCGTCGGATACAGTAAAGGCTGTTCTTCTGTAATTTCTAAAACCATCAGCTTCTGGCTTGAGTGGTTCGAAAGAATCAATATCAGTCAACTCCTGAGTTGTATCTGCTCTACCAGGAGAAAAAGGCACCTTGACATCAAATCCAGCATCTTTGGCTGCTTTTTCTACAGCAGCACAACCGCCAAGTACGATTAAGTCAGCTAATGAAACTTTTTTGCCAAATGAATTTTGGATCCCTTCTAATTTCCCTAAGACTCTTGATAATTGCTCAGGATGATTGACTTCCCAGTCTTTCTGTGGAGCCAATCTAATTCTTGCTCCATTAGCTCCACCTCTGAGATCAGAACCTCTAAAAGTAGAAGCAGATGACCAAGCTGTATAAACTAATTCAGACACAGTTAATCCAGCAGCAAGTATTTGCTCTTTAAGTTTGGCCACATCATCATCATTGATTACCTCATATTCAACAGCTGGAATTGGATCCTGCCAAATTAAATCTTCTGTGGGTACTTCAGGTCCTAAATATCTTGATTTTGGACCCATATCTCTATGAGTCAATTTGAACCAAGCTCTTGCAAAAGCATCTGCAAATTCTTCTGGATTCTTATGGAAGTGTTCAGATATTTTTCTGTAAGCAGGGTCCTCACGCATGGCCATATCTGCGGTAGTCATCATGATGCCAACTTTCATATTGGAATCTTCGGCATCTGGAGCATGATCATTTTCTTTCAAATTTTTAGCTACCCAAATGTAGGCTCCTGCTGGACTTTTACTCAATTCCCAATCATAACCAAACAAAACATCAAAATAAGACATGTCCCATGTCGTAGGCGTAGGAGTCCAAGCACCTTCTAATCCAGACGTAATGGTATCTCTGCCTTTTCCACTTTTGAAGCTACTTTTCCAACCAAAACCCATCTCTTCAATCGGAGCACCTTCTGGTTCAGGGCCTACTAGAGCAGCGTCTCCAGCACCGTGCGCTTTACCAAAAGTATGTCCACCAGCCGTAAGGGCAACGGTTTCATAATCATTCATTGCCATTCTAGCAAAGGTTTCTCTGATATCTTTGGCTGAAGCTAATGGATCAGGGTTACCATCAGGCCCTTCAGGATTTACATAAATCAAACCCATCTGAACTGCTGCCAGAGGATTTTCTAAATCTCTTTCTCCTTTGTATCGCTTATTTCCCAGCCAAGTATCCTCTGCTCCCCAGTAAATATCTTCCTCAGGAGCAAAAATATCTTCTCTACCACCTGCAAATCCAAAAGTCTTAAAGCCCATAGATTCCATGGACACATTGCCAGCTAGGATAAACAAATCAGCCCAAGAAATTTTGTTCCCATATTTCTGCTTGATAGGCCATAATAATCGTCTAGCCTTATCCAAGTTTCCATTATCAGGCCAGCTATTGATTGGGGCAAAACGTTGATTACCTGTAGCCGCCCCCCCTCTTCCGTCACCAGTTCTATAGGTACCAGCACTATGCCAAGCCATTCTGATCATCAATGGACCGTAATGTCCATAATCAGCAGGCCACCAATCAACAGAGGTTGTCAAAACCTCGACTAGATCCTTTTTTACAGCAGCCAAATCAAGTTTGTTAAATTCTTCTGCATAATTAAAATCTTCACCTAGCGGATTAGATTTAGGTGCATGTTGGTGAAGAATACTGAGATTCAGTTGGTTTGGCCACCAATCTTTATTCATAGTTCCCGTGCCACCCATTTTGGTGTTAGCACCATGCATTACTGGACATTTGCCACCACTGCCATTGACATTGTAGCTTACATCACTTTTAATATCTGCCATAGTTAAATATGTTGTTAAGGGTTTATAAAATGATTAAAAGATTACTTTGCTAATATATCCATAATTAATTTTATATAATTATTATTTCGATTGATAAAATCTATCGATCTTATGTATTCCCTATTTGTTTTTAAGATACAAAAAAATGATCAGTCCTATTACAACAAACAATTAAAATTCAATACCAAAAACAAAGAGTTTGAATTATAAAAACTTTCTAACTTTAGATCAATATACATAACAACCAAACCCATGAAGAAAATCCTCTTTGTCTTATTAGCACTATTTTTTTTAATTATTGCTAGCTATCAAATAATTAGACACCAGTATGCTCCTATTTATCATGGAACTGTGAATATATCGGGACTAGAAAGTGAAGTAGAAGTTTATTTTGATGATTTCGGTATTCCTCATATTTATGCTGCAAATCCAACTGATGCCTATCTAGCCTTAGGGTTCGTGCATGCTCAAGATAGACTTTTCCAGATGGAAATGATGCGACGGGTAGGTTCTGGAACCTTAGCAGAGTTGTTAGGAGAGGATTTATTGGATGTAGATAAGTTTTTCAGAACACTTGGCATCCCAAAACATGCTGCTTGGAGTACTGAACTTTGGCTAAACGAAGGAGATTCACCTTGGAAAGACGCTGCCAATGCCTATATCGCAGGTGTGAATCAATTTATCCATGAAGGAAAACTACCGATAGAATATACGCTATTAGGCACTAAACCGAGAGAATTTACAATTCAAGATGTACACAGTATCATTGGCTATATGTCATTTACATTTGCAATGGCGATGAAAACGGACCCATTGATCACAAAAATGCACAGAACGCTAGATCCTGCTTATTTGGAAGTCTTGTCTATTCATACCTTGCCTGAACATCATGTCATTCCAAATCATTATCCTGATAGAAATTCCGAAACTAATGAATTAAATATTAAAGAGACACTTACAGCTCTATTGGAGAAGCTTCCGGTACCATTATTGGAAGGAAGCAACTCTTGGGTAGTTGCGCCAAGTAGAACTGCATCTGGTGAAGTTTTATTTTTAAATGATACGCATATTGGATTTGCACAGCCTTCAGTTTGGTATGAAGCACATATTGAATACCCCGGATTCAGTTTCTATGGAAATCATTTAGCAGGTGTTCCTTTCGGATTGGTTGGACATACTAGGACCCATAGTGTGGGCTTGACCATGTTTGAAAATGACGATCAGGATTTTTTCGAAGAGCATCTGAACCCAACTAATACAAATCAAACTATCTATAATGAAGGGTATGCAGAAATCAATAGCAGAACTGAACAAATACCTGTAAAGGGTTCAGAACCTATCTCCTTCAAAATCAGAGAAAGTATTCATGGACCTATCATGAATGAGGTCATTCCAGAAATAGGAAGGCTAACAAGCAATCCTGTGGCTAGTTGGTGGGTTTATATACTTGAGCCGACAAAAGCTCTTGAAGCTACCTACAAACTGTCTCACTCTAGCTCAATTCAAGAAGTAGAAGAGGCTGTCAAATTGATCCACGCACCAGGCTTAAATGTCATGTATGGAGATAAATCTGGAAATATAGCTTGGTGGGCAGCAGCTAAGCTTCCTATCAGACCCGAACATGTCAATAGTAAAGTGTTTTTGGATGGTAGGTCATCTAGAGATGAGCCAAAAGGTTGGATGCCTTTTGAGGAAAATCCCATGTCCATCAATCCTCCTTCAGGCTTTGTTGCATCTGCCAATAATCAACCCGATACATTAGCTAATGGGGTGTTTTTTCCAGGTTACTATTACCCAGGAGATCGCTGGGATAGAATAGCTAAAACAATCAGCTCCCGAACTGACTGGAATCTAGAGAACATCAAATCACTCCAATTAGAAGCCATCAATGAGAATCATCCTATCAATGCAAAATCCATGATTGATGTAGTAGACCCTTTACTTTTTGAGGGGTTTGAGGCGATATATGGTGCTTTGAAATCTTGGGATGGAAGCCATGATTTGGAAAGCATCGCCCCTACCCTCTATTATAAATGGCTTTACCATACACTCCACGGAATGATGGTTGACGAGATAGGACAAGAGGATTTTGAAAATTTTCTTCGCACATTTTTGTATATCCGAAGTGTACCTAACTTGATCAGGTCAACTGATTCTCCATGGTGGGATAATCAAGGTACTGAAACCATAGAAACTAGAACAGAAATAATTGAAGAAGCGCTCAAAAAGAGTCTGAACGAGTTGAAAGCTCAATTGGGAAGTAATAGTAGTAAGTGGCATTGGGAAAAAGTAGTGATTTTAGAACATCCCCATCCACTTGGAGCCAAAAAACCTTTGGATAAGATATTCAATGTAAAAGCTCCTGCGGTAAAGGCCAATGAAGAATCAGTCAACAAGTTAGCTTTTGACCTTAATGGCTCTGGAGTTTATCACGTGAAATCTGGCCCAGCTATGCGTATCATTATTGATTTTGCCAATGTAGAAGCCTCTGAATCCGTTTTACCTACTGGGCAGAGTGGCAATTTATTCAGTCCTTTTTATTCAGATCAAACAGAAATGTTTGCCCTAGGGCAATATAGGCCTCAATTGATGAATGAAAGTATGATCAGAAATTCTTCAAAAAGAAAGCTTGTTTTGAAACAAATAAATGTCAATTGATCTTTTAATATCATATATGAAAAAGTACTATCCACTACAGAAAAGCGAAGAAGAATGGAAAGCTGAACTCGATGAGATCAGCTACCATGTGCTCCGAGAAAAAGGCACTGAAAGACCCAACTCAGGTCAATACTATCTTAACAAGGATACTGGAATCTATGAATGTAAAGGTTGTGGCAATCCAATCTTCCACTCTAAGGCAAAATACGATTCAGGATGTGGCTGGCCGGCATTCACTGAGCCAGTATCAGCAGATGCCATAGAAGTAAAGATGGACTATTCTCATTTTATGATCAGGGAAGAAATCCTCTGTGCAAAATGCGGAGGTCATCTCGGTCACCGCTTCCCCGATGGCCCAAAAGACAGGGGTGGAATACGATACTGTATCAATTCCGTGTCAATGGATTTCAAAAAAGAGAAATAGCCCTAAATCAATTTGTGATCTTTATACTTCCACTACTAGATTTGCCTCTGATGGTATGAGCACTTCCGTTATCTATCTCTAATTTCTTAGTAGACTTCTCCTCTCCTACGGTTACTGAACCACTATTTGCGGACAATTCATAATTGAATACTGTCAGATCAGTATTTGTCTGAATCTTGATACTACCAGAGTTAGATTGAAGTTTGGTGAATTCACTCAACCCAGATTGATTGGCTGTGATTCCGCCAGAACTTACCGATAGCTCACCTAAGTATTTTACTTGCTCTAGTTTGATAGATCCAGAGTTGACTTTAGCATGTACCGTACCATCTACATCCTCTGCCCTAAAACTCCCTGATGATGCTTTCCCTGTAACATCACCCTTTACTTCTTGCAATCGGATACTACCTGAATTGACCTGAGCATCTACGTTTCCTACCAATCCTTCACCTCGTATACTTCCAGAGGATGCTCTAAGATTAATTTGATTCACATCAATTGCCAATGCTTTGATAGAACCAGAATTGACTTTCAAGTCAATTATATCATGCTTCACGTATTTGACATCGACAGATCCTGAGCTATTACTTAGGTTCAATTTAATATCTTCCGGACCTGTAAGGCTGATGAATCCTGAATTAGATCCTCCAAAATTGAAAAAATTGACAGCTGTAGTCTCCCCTGTCACTTCCACGATCAATTTGGAGCCTGATTTTCGATACTTGATGTCCAAGCTACTTCTTTCAGGAACTTCTAGGTATCCATTGAGAAATACCTCTTTTGTACTATTGTTTCCTTCATAAGAAACTTCCAGAAAGCGACCATTAACTTCTATTTCCTTGATGTCATCAAATTGCTCTTCGTAAGACCTCACTGAAGAAGGTTCTTTTACTTCGCAGGCAAAGAGCAAGATTGCCAATCCTAAGATTGGCAAAGCTTGAATAGTTCGTTTACGAGTTTTCATTTCCATTACCATTTTGAGCAGTAGGAAAATTACCATTTGACATCATAGAAAGAGTCTCGTGAGCTATTTTCATATTATACTCATAAGCAAGACTTTTGTAATTGATCAAATCGACAATAGTACCAATGAAACATAGACCTGCAGTCAATAGGTATAAGATACCAAGTCCAATTTGACCGATAATAAATCTATGTAATCCAGCAAATCCGAAGAATCCAAGTAAACACAGAATCAAAATCATCTGATTATCTTTTCTTCTTGCTCTATAGACTTGGGCAAAAAGGTTTGCTTGCTCGTCATCCATATTTTTGAGAATTCCTTGGATATAACCCAATTCCATTCCTTCTAATTCAGGTAGGTGTTTCAATACATTAGCCATAGTGTTTTGTTGTTTTAAGGTTTCTAATCAGTTCAAAAATGCGAAAGATGATCACAGCGAACGCAAACATAGCTAGTGGATGCATAGACCAAGACTCTTGAAAATCTCCTCTTGTCAATAAGCTCATCGCTCTTCCCAAACCACAACCTGGACACCAAGTAAATCCTAGGTTATCCAATGGGCACAGACTGAAATGATGGGGACTATAAGGATCAATTCTCAAAATCCCGATCAATGCACCAATCCAAAAGATCAGTTCTAGCGGTAACTTTCGAAAATATGTGATTGCCTTTTTCATTTGACCAGAAAAGTACGAAAAGAATGCCAAGAGATAAAAAAGTCCTAAAAGAGCTATTTTAACAGTTTTTAAGATTAGCTGATCACAATAGCGGACAAAAGGTGTTCGTTTATGAACGATTTAGATCAGGAATGGACAGCTTTACTTTTTTTCCAAGATTTGCTTCTGTTTGAGAAAGAAATTGAGAACGCAATTGTGCATAGGAAGGTCTTCTTCCTGATTGCTTTAAGAAACTTAATTCCAACATCAATCCATAGAATGATTTAGGAATAGCGACTCTCTCCCTTATTGCTAGAGCATCTGAGGCTTCTTTTCCAATAAAATATGAAATCAAGGTCTCTGATAATGTTGAAATGTTTTGATCAGGAATCGTGTCTTCATAGAATTGAATTAAAGCCTTGACGAGGTTTTGCCCTGCTTCAGAGGATCTCAAATGTCTTTTTCTAATTAATTTTTCTAGTTCGAAGGCCTCCTTTGAGGTATTTGGCCAATAGTCAATATTGATTCCCATAAAATATCCTACAATCTTCCAATAATGTAAGACTGCCTCTAAGGTGTCTTTTCCTGGAAACTTATTGATCTTCTCTAATCCTCTGATGACCATTAAGCTGAATGCAAGATTCGTCCCAATCATGTCCTCTTGATTGATTGGTAAACCCCAAGCTGTATTCCAGTCTTTTGAATGTAATTTGACAAAACACCTACTAAACGCATGGATCAATCTTACTTTAGCAATAGACAGCTGAGCATCTTGATGCAAGTGAAAATTATCTGGACTGAATAAGTCCATCACAAACAAGGTGGTTTCAGCCAATCTCATTCCAATTTCTTCAGTAATTCTCATGGACCTTATCAAAACTTGTGCACCGTCTGCAAATGCGTAACAATAAGGCAAGGAATAAAATCCAAGCATGCTTAAATAAAAATTACCTTCTTTCGCAAAGAAATCATGTACTTTGAGAACTTCTACTTGATCTATCCAGTCAATAGGAGTTAGGAAAAATTCAAAATAGCTTTTTAAAGGCTTGGGAAAACCTTCTAATTGCTCAATTTTAGGAAAAGATACCCAATTGTTGATTGTAGCAGAAAATCCTGGGTTTTCCAATATAGATATTACAGCAGCATCAGCAAGCTCATCCCCACCTAGTCTAAGTTTACCAAGATTTTCTTCTGTATATAGTTTGATTTTGTCCACATCTTTATAACCTTCGTTTTGTATTTTAGTTTCTGAAACAGTATCTATTATGAATAAACAATTATTTTCTTCTTTCTTAATCTTCTTTATTTCCTCACTACTCTGTTTTGGGCAAGGGAATACGGATCTGATTGCTATTGATGTCAAGAAATCAGGAAAAAAAATTTCACTTGGCCATATCACGAAACTGACCAATAGGGATGGCTATGATAATCAACCAAGCTTCATCAATGATAAGCAACTTGCTTTTTCATCTTCGGATCAAGAAGGAAATTTTGATATTATCATCTATAATTTTGAGACAGAAAAATTCACTAACCTTACCAAAACCAAGGATCAAAATGAATATTCACCGCGATTGACTGACTGCGGACTTTATGTTTCTGCAGTTACGGTTGAGGAAAGCGGTAAGCAAAGACTCTGGCTATACCCAACTAACTTTGGAGAACCTGAGTTGCTCTATGATGATATCGAACCTGTTGGCTATTATGATTGGTATGATAATAAGGCCGCGATGTTTGTTCTTGGAAGGCCTAATTCCTTGATCTATCCTTATAGCAAGGAAGATAAGCTCACCATCAGTCAAAACATCGGAAGAACAGTGCGTCGACAACCCAAAACAAGTATCATTAGCTTCATAGACAAAAATACAGTAATTGAAAATGATGGAGAGCAATCGTATTCTATTAAAGGCTTTGATATTGAAAAAAGAAAAATGATTGATCTGGGTCCAACCAAAGCTACCATAGAAGATTTCATTTGGCTAGACAAAAATCATCTTTTGAGCTCTGATGGTTATAGCCTCTATGTTAGGAAGTATAATGAAAATCAGTGGAGTAAATTAGGTGATTTAAGCATAGATGGCTATAAAAACATCAGTAGGTTAGCCTATTCCAAAAAGCTCAGGAAGATAATCATAGTGATGGATAGAGTCACTGATTAGTTGATTGAATTTTGGTTGATTGGGCTATTCTGTTGACCATCAGTTAGATTGATATCTTTTTCTCTTGAACGCATTATTAAGGTTATATAAAATCACCAACCCAAATTAATATTCATATTATTGACTTGATAAATTCCAATCCCTGTAAGAACCACAGCCCCTACTCCTATTGTGATCAAAGGTCTAAATTTATACTTTTTGACCATAAACATGTTTTCATATGGTATAAAAAAAGGAGGCCGATTGGGGTCCTTTAGACCTGAACCTTGTTGAAACAAATGACCACCAATTCTTGCTTCATCTAATGTTGTTACCTTTAATTTCAGTTCTATATCTCTATCGGTTCGAATAAGGTACTTCTTGTCTATTTCAAACAAATCTGACCGATAGTTTCTTTCTTCTGGCTCTAGTTTACTTTCTGGAATTTTGACATAAGTAAAGCAGGAGTTCAAGAATAGTAAAAGACACAAGGTCAATACATTTTTTAAGTGAAGGCTATCCATAGTTCTATTGATCTGATTCATAGAAATTTACGGATATTTTTCTACATAATTATGCATAGAATTAAAAAAATCCAGCCTATAAATTGACTGGATTTTTTTAATTTAAAAGACTAGATATTTTAATTCTTTTTTTCGGGTCTAAAGTACCTAACTGGAGCTTTTGGCTCAGGTTTGAGCTCTATAGATTCGGTCTCCATCAGCTTCAAAGCTTCTTGAACAGCTCTTTCTAATTGCGGATCACGACCTTCGATTACATCCTTTGGTGTCTGTTCGACTTGGATATCTGGCGCTACACCTACAGCTTCCACCGCCCACTCTCCATCCACGTCGAAGAATCCTCCTCTTGGAGCAACCATACGGCCACCATCAATAAATGGAGGAGTATCCCAAGTTCCTACTAATCCACCCCAAGTTTGAGTACCTATCAGTGGACCAATTTCCATTTTACTAAAAAGATAAGGTAACAAATCGCCACCTGATCCTGCTCTTTCATTGATCAACATGACCTTAGGCCCCCAGATACCTGCCATTGGTGTTGTAAAAGGTTTTCTATCATTGGCTCGGCTATTGAAATAGCCATGAAGCTGTCTGGCCATGATGTCCACCATGTAATCAGCTGCAGATCCACCACCATTATTTCGTTCGTCGATCACAGCACCCTTCTTATCTTGTTGGGCAAAGTAATACCTGTTGAAGGAGGTGTAGCCTGGTTGACCAGTATTTGGAACATAGACATAGGCCAATTGCCCATTGGACAGCTCGTCCACCTTTCTTCTATTACCCTCTACCCAGTCTATATTTCTAAGTCCACTTTCATTCGCAATGGCTACCACGATGATTGATCGAGCACCTTCAGTATTTGGCTTATCATTTACTTTAAGTTTTACTTGCTTATTGGCCAATCCTTCAAAATAGCTGTAGAAGTTAACTTTTGGATCAATAGTAACTCCATTTACTTCAAGAATATAATCTCCTTCCGAAATTTTCAAACCAGGATGTGCCAATGGAGCAGTTAGATTAGGGTTCCAATTTTCACCAGTATAAATCTTTTTGATCCTGACCTTTCCCTGATGAATTTCATAATCAGCTCCTAGCAGACCAATAGAGACACTTTTTACTGAAGGAAAATCACCTCCTGAGGTGTAGCTATGTCCCACTGCAACTTCACCTCCAAGGATATCGATCACATAATTCATATCAGATCTGTGCCTTACATGATCCACCCATGGCTTGTACCATTCGTAGATTTCATCCCAAGGAGCTCCATGCACATTATCAACATAAAGAAAGTCCCTTTGATATCTCCAACCTTCACGATAGATTTGCTCCCATTCTTCTCTTGGGTTGATCTTAACCTGTAAAGGCGCAAGTGCTTTCAGAGCCCCGTCTCCTGGCTTCTTGCCATTACCATTGGTGTCTACAATGCCCCAATTTCCATTGGCCTGATAAAGCATAGACTTTCTATTCAATGAAACCACTGCATTGCTTACACCAGACATAAATACATCAGACTTTTTATCCTTGAAATTGTATTTATGCAAAGTTAGACCTCTTTGATTGGGAATATTTTCCATGTAGAAAACAGTTTGTTCTGGACCCATCACCAGTGCAGGATAATCTCTAATTGGAATATCCACGGCAACGATTCTATCCCAAAGTCCCTCTTCATCTATGATCACTGTTTTTGTTCCGTTCTTTTTCTCTTCAGTTTTAGCTTCAGATTTTGGTTTCTCTTCATCACTCTCTGGTAGAAATGGAGTGAGGCCATTTTTACTTAAGACAGTCACATACAAGCCTCTTGTCGTAGGCCTATCGTAAGAACTCATGTCTAACCAGCCAGTATTCAATCCAAAATTGGTACTGGCCAAATAATATAGATACTCGCCATTAGCATCCCAAATAGGAGAAATTGCATCTGCCATTCCATCTGTAACTTGAATTTTCTTGCCAGTTTCTATATTATAGACAAAAATTGCCTTGAATTGACTGTCAAGTAATCTTGCATAAGCCACCCATTTGCTATCAGGAGACCATACTGGATTCAAAGACCTATTTGGATGTGCAAATCTATCTGTATCCGCAATCTTAGCAACCCCACTTGCTACATTGACAAACCAAAGATTGTAATCTGTATCCGTATATGCGATGTGCTTACCATCTGGGGACCATTCTGGTTTGAAATAAAAGGTCTTGGTAGGTAGTTCGATTTTCTTTGGTTGGGCCAAACCTTCCTGATCACCAATCATCAAATGATACTCTCCTGACTGATCAGAAAACCAAGCGATCTGCTGACCATCTGGTGACCAAACTGGTGAGCGCTCCGCTATTCGAGAACTTTGAGTTAGATTTCTTGCATCTCCTTTTTCTTTTGGTACGGTGATGATTTCACCTCTATACTCAAATAATGCACGCTGACCAGAAGGCGAAATTGCAGGATTACTTAATCTAGCAGCTGAGACAGACTCCCAGCGCTCTCTCGCCCAGTGGAAATCTCCTCTGACATTGACCTCCAACTGTTTGGTTTGACCATTGGATGGAGTGAGAATGTGCAAATATCCACCTTGTTCGTAAACCACCTCTGATCCATTGGAATCTAGGTTTTTAATGTCAAAATCTGCATGATAAGTTTCTTGCTTTAGTTCCTTTGACTTAGGGTCATAAGACCAGATGTTATTGGCATAGTCTAGTTCAGACAAGAAAAAAACTTTATTACCATGCCAAACAGGCATAGTATGCCTTTCATTATCTGTTTGCGGAGTCATCTCCAAGGAATAATCCTCCATGTTGACTATCCAGATGGGCTTAGCTTGGCCTCCACGATAATTTCTCCATTCAGGATCCCAAAATGCTATTTGCTGATAAGCAATATGCTTAGCATCTGAGGAAAGTCTGCCATTGACAGCACGTGGGATAGGCAGTTCCTTCTCCATACCACCTTCAAAAGGTATCGTATAGAATTTAGATTCCATTGTTGGTACATTGGCTCTTGATGAATTGAAGAGCACTTCTTTACCATCTGGAGTCCAACCTGCTGCAATATCAGGGCCTGGATGCCAGGTCAATCTTTTTGGTTCCCCACCTTCAACAGGCATCACATAGACATCGGTATTACCATCATATTGGGCTGTAAACGCAATATATTTTCCATCAGGGGAAAAATGAGGTCTGTTTTCAGCCCCTTCATTGCTCGTCAGCCTGACGGCATCACCACCAGATTTACCAACTCTCCAAAGATCATTGGCATAGACAAAGACGATATAATCTTTGCTGATAGTAGGCTCCCTAAGTAGCCTAGTTCCTTGAGCTATTGCTAACTCTGATAACAGAATAAGCAAGAGCAAGGGCATGTATTTTTTGATCATATGTATTTTGTTTTTAAGTCTATTTTAAAAATAAGGATATGATTTGGTTCAGAAAAACCTTTAATGGAAAAATAGAATATGATTATCCGCAATGACACCAGAAATTCAATAAAACGAAAGAATCAAGCGGATAATCGTCGACTGATGACGGTCGACCGTCGACAACAGCTGAGTTTTAGGTATGAGTCTAATAAAATATGGTTACTGGTGTGAAAGCGGATATACATAAAATAGAATTATTGAACTATCAAAAAAAATCCTCCAGAAACGAGTCACGCTTCTGGAGGACCAATCAATTTTATAATCTTAAATCTATTTTCTAGCTATAGCCTTTTTCGCTGCCTTTACTATATTCTCAGCATTCAAACCATATTTTTCTAGCAATTCAGTAGGAGTACCTGACTCACCAAAGCTATCATTAACACCCACATACTCCAAAGGAGCTGGATTGTTTCTGATCAATGTTTGTGCGATGCTATCACCAAGTCCACCATTCAACTGATGCTCTTCAGCAGACACCGCACAGCCTGTCTTCTTTACGGAGGCGATGATCGCTGCTTCGTCTAGTGGCTTGATAGTATGGATATTGATCACCTCTGCAGAGATGCCTTCAGCTCTTAGCATGGCTTCAGCGACTACAGCTTCCCATACCAAATGCCCAGTGGCGAATATCGTCACGTCTGTTCCATCGATCATGTGCCAAGCCTTACCGATTTCGAATTTCTGATCAGCAGGTGTGAAGATCGGCCAAGAAGGTCGACCAAATCTCAAGTAAACTGGTCCTTCATGCTCCGCTATCGCCATAGTGGCTGCTTTGGTCTGATTATAATCACAAGGGTTGATCACCGTCATGTGTGGGAGCATTTTCATCATTCCTACATCTTCTAGGATCTGATGCGTTGCCCCATCTTCTCCCAAAGTTAAACCTGCGTGAGAAGCACATATCTTAACATTTTTGTCAGAATAAGCTACTGATTGTCTGATTTGGTCATACACACGTCCCGTGGAGAAATTGGCAAAAGTACCCGTAAAAGGAATCTTACCACCAATCGTCATCCCTGCTGCTAAACCAATCATATTGGCTTCTGCTATTCCTACTTGAAAGAATCTATCAGGAAATTCCTTTTGGAATGCACCCATCTTCAGGGAACCAATCAAATCTGCGCAAAGACCTACTACGTTTGGGTTTTTTCTTCCTGCCTCTAGGAGACCATCACCAAAACCTGAACGTGTATCTTTTTTCTCTGTATATGTATATTTTAAATCTAATGTCTTGTCCATTGTATTCCTCGATTAATAGTCCCCTAAAGTTTCTTCTAATTGACCCAAAGCATTGGCTAACTGCTCGTCACTCGGGGCGATACCATGCCACTTGTGCGTACCGACCATAAAGTCCACACCATAGCCCATCTCGGTATGCAATAGATTCAAGACTGGCTTACCTTTTCCGGCAAGCGATTTTGCTTTTTCCAAACCTGCTAACACCGCTTCCATGTCATTGCCTTCGACTGTCTCGATCACTTCCCAGCCAAATGCTTCCCACTTGGCTTTGAGGTCTTTGAGATCCATCACATCTTTGGTAGGTCCATCGATCTGCTGTCTATTGAAGTCAATGGTTGCGATCAAATTGTCTACACCGTAGTGAGCGCCATACATGGCTGCTTCCCATACCTGACCTTCTTGCTGCTCTCCATCCCCCATCAATACATAGACAAAGCTGTCGTCTTGATTGAGTTTTTTGACTTGTGCAGCACCAAGGGCAGCAGATAAGCCTTGTCCTAGTGATCCTGATGCGATTCTGACGCCTGGAAGATGCTCTTCCGTCGCAGGGTGACCTTGAAGACGGCTATTCAGTTTCCTGAAAGTCTTCAATTCTTCAACAGAGAAATAGCCACTTCTCGCCAATACGGAATACCATACTGGTGAAATGTGTCCATTGGAAAGGAAGAATAGATCCTCTCCTATTCCATCCATGTTGAAGCTGCTGTCATGCTTCATCTGATTGAAATAAAGTGCAACAAAGAACTCCGTACAGCCTAAAGAGGCTCCCGGGTGACCTGACTGCACCGCATGCACCATACGGAGGATGTCACGTCTGACTTGGCTTGAGATTTTTGTAAGTTGTGCTAAAGGTTGTTTTTCCATTGGTTTGGAATATTGTTATTTGAGAATTTGATTCGTGTGTTCTTTGGTTTTCACTTTGTCGATGATTTCAGCGATTTTACCTTGTTCGTCAATGATGAAGGTAGTACGTGCTGTTCCCATGTACTTTTTACCATACATGGATTTCTCTACCCAGGTGCCATAGGCTTCATGGACAGATTTGTCTTCATCCGCGATCAGGGAAAATGGCAATTCTTGTTTTTCAATAAATTTCTGGTGAGACTTCGCAGAATCTGAGCTGATGCCCAAAATGACAAAACCTGCTTTTTGTAAGGCTTCGTAATTATCTCTCAAGTTGCAGGCTTGTGCAGTACAGCCTGGCGTATTATCTTTGGGATAAAAATACAGGACAACCTTTTTCCCTTTGAAATCAGAAAGTTTAATAGGGTTGCCATTTTGGTCGATAGATTCAAAATCTGGAGCTACATTTCCTACTTCTAGTGACATAGTTTTTGTTTTTTAAGGTTAAGTTTATTGGATTATACCGGTCCAGGTGGCTTCATTGCCTGCCATGTCCCTTACCCTCAATAAAACCTCTCCTTTGAAAGGTTGTTTATCTAATTTTTCAGACCAGATGACAGCCTGCTTGTGTTCGTAGCGCATCATCACCCAATCTCCATTGATAAATGCCTCAAAATCCCGAATTCCTGACTTTTCATCACTGATTCGAAATCTGATTTCGCTGGCATTCACACGTATGGGGAGGATTCTTGGAGGTATTTCATCGCTATCCAGGACAAAAGTACCAAAATTTCTGGTTTTAAACTGAATATCATCGCCTTCCCAAGTACCACCCACAAAATTTTTCCTTCCATTACCCGCAACAGCATAGACATGAAGTCGACTCTTGTCTGGCTTGGATGCTGCCTGATGGATTTTAATGTCCAAATTTTGCTGAAGATAATCTCCTGAGGGGTTGATACTTAGTGAGAAATCATTTTCCCTTCGCTGCAACTTGTACCTCAAAAACAAGTCATCCAACAGGGTATCGTCCGAAAAACCTAAAGTAACATCGCCATCTGTGAAAATCAACTCCTCGGCAAAGGGAATCTTGCTGATTATCTCAGGATTGACTAGCTCTGTACACAGATCTATTGAATCGGGAATGGCAAAATCCATATTCCAGAGGTATATCCTTCTTCCATTCTCTTCATAAGCTGGGGCGATTTCCATAATGCGCTCACCTGCATATACCTTGGCCAAACTACCCACTTGGGACAATTTGGTATCAATCACCATCACTTCTCTTTGATAAGTAATCTTAGTGGACGCATTGTTTGAAGTAGCTGTATAATACTGATTATCTTTTACTTCACCAACAACATTTAAAGTTAAAATTCGGGTGTTACCAAAGAAATCCTTCATGTTGACTTGCAACTTTTTAGCCTGTCCATCCATAGCGCTGATTAGGCCTTTGCTGACGGTATCTACTTCATAGAGTTGCATTGGATTGTTCGGGTATGGATAAAGTCTGACAAAGCGATTTTGATGCGTATGGGTCAAAAAGAACCTACCTTTATTGAAGTCAATATGATCTACATCGATTCTGAAAATAGGTTTATCCTCTTCTAGCAATTCATAGATTGGTATACCAAAAATATTACTCACACCATCTTGCCTATCTATCGCATAGACCTCTAGACCTACTTTCCCTGTGATTTTAATCTCATTGGGCAGCACATAGCGTCCTCCTTCCAATATGGGCGTAAATTCCTGACGCTCAAATTTGCCATTGACCCGCGATTCAAAATCCATTGGGCGAAGCGCTATACGGTATAAGATAGGAGGTGTATTATCCAGCACCTCTTTGTTAAATCCGAACTTCAAGGGTTCAATGGCTCTATCCAAACTATCGCGAATTTCAAAGTGTAGATGTGGACCTCCCGAACTTCCTGTGTTACCACCATATCCTATAACTTCACCTCTTTTTACACTCAAGGTATTTTCATCAAGATATACCTCAAGCTCATTTTTCTGCACAGCATACATTTCCTGCTTCATGCGCTCCATGATTTTGGGAGAGAATTTTTGCAAATGTGCATAGACAGAAGACTGCCCATTTGGATGCTTCACATACAGCACATTCCCATATCCGAAAGAAGAAATCTTTACTCTGTAAACATAACCGTCTGCAATGGATAAAATAGGTTCTCCATCTACTCCACCAATCTTAATATCTATACCACTGTGAAAATGATTGGGCCTGATTTCGCTAAAATTACCCGAAAGGAAGTTTCTTTGTCCAGGTTTGACCGGAAAGAGATAACCCTGAGCGAATAAAGAACCGCTGAGAAGACAAAAAAGAAGAAGAAATAGCTTATTTAACTTCAAAGTCCAGTAGTTTTTGTCCTTCTATAAATGCTTCTAATCGATCTCCAATATTGACTTTCCCTACTCCTGCGGGTGTACCTGTGAAGATCAGATCTCCTTTTTTCAGTGTAAAAAACTGCGAGACATATTCTATAATTACTGCGAAGTCAAATAGCATCATGGAAGTATTACCTTTTTGACGCAGCTCTCCATTGATCAGCAGGTGGAAATTGAGATCATTGAAGTCTTTGATTTCAGAAGTGGATAAAAATTCTCCAACGGGAGCAGAACCATTAAATGCTTTGGCGATTTCCCAAGGTAGTCCTTTGGCCTTGCATTGATCCTGTAGGTCTCTTGCGGTGAAATCGATACCGATACCGATTTCTTCAAAATACCTATGAGCAAACTCCCTTTTGATGTATTTGCCTTCCTTATTGATTTTCAAAACCAATTCCACTTCATGGTGGATATTTTCCGAAAAGTCAGGGTGGAAAAAAGGCATGTTATTTTTCAATAACGCCGTGTCAGGCTTCAAAAATACGACGGGAGCTGTTGGTCTTTCGTTTTTGAGCTCTTCAATATGCTCTGCATAATTTCTGCCAATTGCAATGATCTTCATGGGTATAGTTTACTTTATTGATGTCTTATTCCCTGAATGAATTCTAAAGATAATCAGAGATTTTTAATATTAAGTGTATTATTTACATTTATTTATTTTATTGATCATAAATACATATCAATGTAAATTATTCCTTACATACATTTCAATCAGATGTTCTGCACATCTTTCTCCATCCATAGCCGCCGATACAATTCCTCCTGCATATCCAGCCCCTTCTGCGCATGGATAGAGCCTTTTGATGATAGGATGCTCAAAAGTCTCCTTGATTCTTGGAATTCTCACTGGAGAAGAAGTTCTACTTTCTACCCCTATCAACTGAGATTCATTGGTGCAATAACCTTTCATTTTTTTTCCAAAAGCCTGAAATGCATCTACTAAGCGATTAGAAATGAAGTCTGGAAGCACTTCATGCATATCCGCTGACAGCAGACCTGGCTGGTAAGAAGTATCCAAAAGCGAACTGCTAGATTTTCTATTGACAAAGTCCAACATGCGTTGTGCTGGAGCTACTTGTGTTTTACCGCCTATTTCCCAAGCCTTCTTTTCCACGTCAGCTTGGAACATCATAGCTGCCAATGGGCCATATTTAACATATTGAGGTAAGTCTTCTAGTTCTACAGCAGCCACAATTCCCGAATTAGCGAATTTACTATCTCTTCTGCTTGGACTCATACCATTGACTACCAATTCACCCGGTGAGGTAGCGGCAGGTACGATAAAACCTCCAGGGCACATGCAAAAAGAGAAAACCCCTCTTTGCTTTCCTTTATAATAAGTTTGCTGTACTAAGGCATAGCTAGAAGCTGGAAGATAAGGTCCTCGATCCAGCTCACAATGATATTGAATCTGATCAATCAGGTTTTGGCTGTGTTCTATCCTTACACCAAGGGCAAAAGGTTTGGCTTCTATCAGTATATTTTTAGCATGCAAAAGGTGAAAAATATCTCTAGCTGAATGACCTGTAGCTAAAATAACACCCAGTCCTTTGATTTGCTCTCCATCCTGCGTAATTACACCAACCATTTCATTGTCCTTCAGGATAAAGTCAACTACTTTGGTATTGAAAAGGACTTCCCCTCCTGCTTGGATGATAGATTCTCGGAGTTCGGTGACAATTTTAGGAAGTTTATTGGTACCAATGTGCGGGTGTGCATCCACCAAGATCTCTTCTGTAGCACCATGAGAGACAAAAATCTCCATGATTCTCCTGATATCTCCTCTTTTCTTGGAGCGGGTATAGAGCTTTCCATCTGAATAGGTTCCCGCACCTCCTTCACCAAAACAATAGTTGGATTCCGGATTGACAATATGGTCTTTATTGATTGCAGCAAGATCTCTTCTCCTTGCTCTAACATCTTTACCTCTTTCTATTAGGATTGGTTTTACGCCAAGTTCAATAGCTCTTAATGCTGCAAATAATCCAGCAGGACCTGCACCTACGATTATGATTTGATCAGCGTTTTTGACATTTTGGTAAGCTTTTGGAGTAGACAAAAGCGGAGTCGAAGGCTCGTCAATAAATGCCTCTGCGGTCACATTTACTTTAACTTGCCTGCCACGTGCATCTATCGATCGCTTGACTTGCCTAGCTTTAAATTGATGTTGCTCGGTTTTAATTCCGAGTCTTTTGGCAACTACCTCCTGAAAGACCTGCTCGTCATAAGCCTCCTTCGGGCTGAGTTGTAAGTTTAATTCTTTTTTCATTGTAAGGTATTTATCCTTAAAAGGTGAATTGGTTATAGGTTGATTGAGTTCTCCGAGGCCTCTCAAGGTGGATTATAAGATTGGAAGATTGTGGGCTTTTTATGGAATTGTTGGGTTAATTGTTAAGGTAAAGGCTGATTCTTCCTCCTTTCCTCTTTTTCCTTTAACCTCTTCCCTCTTCTCCAAAGATCTCTTTCACAACCCAGCCTTTACCCCATTCTTCTTTTTCTTGATCTGTCCAAAGTTCGGGATAGAAGATTACTTTTTGAAATCGTGGGGGTAAATACTTTTGCCAGTTGGTGCCTCCAGTAGCTGCAATATCTACAGGATCTCTTTGCAAATACCTCACTGCAGATTTGTAATGTGCCAATGGCCAGAAGACATTAGCTTTGAGGTCTAGACTTTTCATTAATTCTAACAAAGCCTTATCTTTTCCTTCACATTGCTGATACTTCTGCCAAATATTTTTTTGCTTATAATTATGAATCAATTCCTTCAACTCTTTCCCATATTTGGACTCAAAAGTCTTGAGGGTAAGTGTTTTCTCACCAGTAGCCAACTCAATGGCACCTTGTTGCCAATACAAATGATCAAATAAAACTTCAACATCTGCGTTTGAACTGGTAGTAGCCCTCTTTTCTACATGGAGGAGATTGACCACATCAGCAGACATGATTTCAATAACACGGTATTGCGCACTTTGGAAACCTGATGAAGGCAGTAAAGACATTCTAAATCTGAGAAATTGCTCTCTTTCCATTCCCTTCCACATCACTGCAAAAGAGGAGATCAAATGATCAAAATACATGATCACCCTTTCTAACCTTTCTTTAAAAAATTCGGCTGAGATCTTTTCCTGATCTGCGATTTGTTCAAGTTCCCAGATGATCAATTTGAAATATAATTCTGTGATTTGATGGTAAATGATAAAAATCTTTTCGTCCTTAAATGAAGTCTTGGGTTGTTGCAAAGAGAGTAAGACATCCAAATTGATATAATCCCAATAAGTCAAATAATCTGAGTAAAGTAATCCTTCCAAATAAGAAGACAAATCTTGGCCTGATGCTTTGAATTTCTCTTGAAGTAGCTCTATTTTCTCTAAAATGTCTTTTTGGCTTGAGGCTGGGTTCATGTGCTAAAATTTTATCGAATAAGGTAGTTTTTTAACCTGCTTCTTATTTATTTCAAGGCAGGAATTGATCATCATAGTACAACAAAATTCCACTTTAATTGGCAATAAACCAAAACAGATATGAATCCAAATCAAACGAGTATTAAATCCGGTAAACAAGACATGTTTGAAGGAGTAGATTTTTACGGAGTAGATGACCTTCTGTCAGAGGAGCATCTACTGATTCGCACATCTATTAGAGATTTCGTAAAAAAAGAAATCAGCCCATTCATTGAAGATTGGGCACAAAATGCACATTTTCCATACGAAATAGTTAAGAAATTTGGTGATGTTGGAGCCTTTGGTCCACAGATTCCCTCCGAGTATGGAGGAGGTGGATTGGATTACATTGCTTATGGCTTGATCATGCAAGAGATCGAAAGAGGTGATTCTGGCATGCGAAGCACAGCCTCTGTTCAGGGTTCTTTGGTGATGTACCCAATCTATAAATTTGGCTCAGAAGCGCAGAAACAAAAATACCTACCAAAATTAGCCTCTGGTGAAATGTTGGGTTGCTTTGGGCTAACAGAACCTGACCACGGTTCAAATCCAAGTGGGATGACTACCAACTTCAAGGATATGGGAGATCATTATCTATTGAATGGTGCCAAGATGTGGATTTCCAACTCACCCAAAGCTGATATTGCAGTCGTTTGGGCAAAAAATGAAGAAGGAAGAATTCACGGATTGATCGTAGAAAGAGGTATGGAGGGTTTCTCAACCCCTGAGACACACAACAAATGGTCCCTTAGGGCATCTTGTACCGGAGAACTGGTATTTGACAATGTGAAAGTTCCAAAGGAAAATCTGCTTCCTGGTAAATCTGGCCTGGGTGCACCGATGATGTGTTTAGATTCTGCTAGATATGGCATCGCATGGGGAGCCGTGGGTGCAGCAATGGATTGTTATGATTCAGCTAGAAGATATGCTCTGGAAAGGATACAGTTTGATAAACCAATAGGTTCTTTTCAATTAATACAAAAAAAATTGGCAGAAATGCTTTCTGAAATCACCAAAGCACAATTACTTAATTGGAAATTGGGCAAAATGATGAATGAAGGAAAGGCTACAACTGCCCAGATTTCATTGGCTAAGCGCAACAATGTGGCCATGGCTTTGGACATCGCTCGAGAAGCAAGGCAAATTCATGGTGGCATGGGTATCACTGGAGAGTATCCAATGATGCGTCACATGATGAACTTGGAGTCTGTTGTTACTTATGAAGGCACGCATGATATTCACTTACTGATTCTCGGGCATGCGATTACGGGGATAGCGGCTTTTAAGTAGGAGACAACTTAAGATAAAAGACGTTAGACATAAGACGTAAGATTTAAGACAGAGTCTTTGCAAATAATAAAAAGAATCTTAATAAGAAGAATCTTATTTACCTTTGAGGTTTTTGAAACCTCAAAGGTCTTTATAGTTTAAGAGAAATACATACAAAAAAAGGTGTCTTTTTTAAAAGACACCTCCATAAAAACTTTTTAATTCGATTTTACTTTGTCAATTTCTCAGCTTCGGCTTTCGCCTTCTTAGCCAACTTATCAACTTCCTTACCAGCTTCTGATACTTTGCTATTAAGACTATCGATAAACTCATTGACTTTACCATTCACATCATCAAGATAAGCACTTCCTTTCTTGCCTAATTTTTTTCTTGTATTGACACCCTTATCAGGAGCAATCAAAATACCAACCTGTACACCGACTGCAGCACCAAGTAGTGCTCCTAAAAGAAATTTTGTAGAACTCATATCATTATTTGTTTTGAGTGAAAAGAAAATTAAAAGCGGTCTGCAAGATCTTTTTCCTGCTAAATGACCATATTAAAACAAACGAAAACTATGCCACAAAGTTCCTTGTCTAGCATTTCTTTATTTGATGGTACTTTTCACTACGATAGTTCTCACAGGGTTGACGGGGTCATTGGAAAAAATCGTAATATGCTTATGATCTATCCCTCTCCTACCATTAGGATCGAAAGTAAATTCTAAGTCTGTTGATTCATTGGGTTGAATAAGTAAAGACTCCAAATTGATCAATACACAATCACAATTACCCACTACCTTCCTGATTTGTAATGGTTCGGCTCCTTGATTGGTTAGTTTGATCTTCCTTTTGATGATTTGATTGGCTCGGATATCCTTGAGATCAATGTCTACTTCTTGAATCCCCAATCGCGGAACTACTTGCACCATACTCTTTGGAATGGGTTCAAAATACTCAAAAATATTTGCCAGCAATTTAATTGAAATTGGTTCATCCTTCCCTTCAAAATTCAAAATCAAGTCATCTGATACAAAACCAAAATCAGCCCTAACAGCTCCATCATAAAAAATTTCAATTAAGCCTCTTTGATCTGGGCCTATTACTTCTGGGAATAAGCTCAAATCAGTAAAATCACTGTTTTCAGCATTTGATACCAGTCTGAGACTATCGACTCCGAAATTATAAATCTCCACCAATTTTTTCTTTGGTTCATTGGTGTAAACATTCCCCATATTGATAGCTGGGAGTCTAAAGCCAACATTGTTTACTTGGTGTGCATAAGCAGCTATCAAATCATCTGGAAAGGGAATATTATTCCCTTGAAGGTAAAGCGTATCTCCATAGATGTCTTGGTTAGCTCTGACCACAATCAACTTCGTAAAGGGACCTCCCCTATGGTCAGGCTCATAACTGATCTTTATACTTCCTACTTTACTCTGAAGAATAGTATCCTGAGAAAACTCCACTGTGGCACAACCACAATCTGTGATCACATCAGAAATCAGGATCAGTGAATCTGTTTGATTCAACCCCAAAAACTCCACTTCGATTTTCCCATTTTCCTCGAAAACTGTTCCTATATCTATTGTTCTATTTTCCCAAAACAAAAGCTGACGCTCAATCACCTGTGCTTCAATGGGCAATCCATTGATCAGTAAGAAGAAAGCGAAAAGCAGATAAAACTTATGTGTATTCATGGAGGCAAATAACGGCAAAATTCAC
Source organism: Belliella buryatensis (assembly GCF_900188245.1). Classification (GTDB taxonomy): domain Bacteria; phylum Bacteroidota; class Bacteroidia; order Cytophagales; family Cyclobacteriaceae; genus Belliella; species Belliella buryatensis. The sequence goes on from NZ_FZOK01000004.1 coordinate 91,081, forward strand.
ACGAATTGTACCCATATTTATTTAATTTGCGCCAAAATTCTTAGAAATGGCTAGAGTATTGACAGGTATACAAAGTTCGGGCAGGCCTCACCTAGGCAATATACTCGGGGCAATCGTCCCTGCTATCGAACTCACAAAAAAAGAAAAAGGAGAGTCTTTTATATTTATTGCTGATTTTCATTCTCTCACTACCATCAAAGATGGAGCGCTGAGAAAGGAAAACACCTTGGCAGTAGCAGCAGCTTGGTTAGCTTTTGGCTTGGATATTTCCAAAACAGTTTTTTATAGACAGTCACAAATTCCCGAAGTTGCTGAGTTGACCTGGTATTTGAGCTGCTTCACTCCTTTTCCTATGTTGGCTAATGCTCATAGCTTCAAAGATAAGTCTGATAGGCTAGCGGATGTAAATGCTGGACTTTTTACTTATCCAGTATTGATGGCTGCGGATATTTTGCTCTACAGTGCCAATTTGGTCCCTGTCGGAAAAGATCAATTGCAACATTTGGAAATTACCAGAGACATTGCGAGCACGGTAAATAGGCAATTAGAAGCAGAAATATTTACCATTCCAGAAGCTAGAATTAGTGAATCTGTGATGATCATTCCTGGGACCGATGGCCAAAAGATGAGCAAGTCTTATAATAATTACATAGATATCTTTCTTCCAGAAAAGCAATTGAAGAAAAATATCAATAGCATCGTCACAGACAGCACACCTCTAGAGGAGCCAAAAGACCCTGATACATGTAATGTCTATAAGTTGTATAGCTTGATAACAGATGAAAAGGCTACTTTGGCATTAAGAGAAAAATACCTTGCTGGTAATTTTGGTTATGGTCATGCTAAGAAGGAGTTTCTAGACCTAATCCTCAGCAAATATCAAAAAGAAAGAGAAGCTTTCGATTATTACATGTCCAATCCAAAAGAATTGGAAGCGAAATTGGCAGCAGGTGAAGCTAAGGCTAGAACTGAAGCCCAAAAAATCTTAAGGCAAATTAGGGAGAAATTAGGTTTCTAATCAATAATGCCTGAAGTAAATCGCTTCAGGCATTATTTATTTGGTGAAGGTTTACAATTGATTAACTATTGAATGACCCTTCACTAATCACAAATTAACTCAATTACTGTTATCCAAATAACCTAATAACTAAACCTATCTAGCTCTCCAAAGATCTTTAAGAGAAACACCATTGATCTGCATAACAAATCTCGTAGGGTTAGGAATGATTACGATTCTTACATCTTGGTTTTCAAATTGATCGGACTCTACGGGAACTCCTTGAGGACCCTTTACCTCGTAAGAGATCACACCATTTGCATCTGGTAACATAGGCACGTAAGCGTTAGCCAAATAAGCAGATGGTAACAACACATCATTGTCAGACTGAAGCAATTTGTATATTTTCTCTAATTCGGCTTCTAATTCATCTCCATACTCTTCATTGAAATCGTCTTCCAAATCATGAAGTTCTTCTTCAATATCATCGTAGCGCTCATCTGCATAAGTGATTTTACTCAACTCAATTCTTTTCTCCACTATGGCGGTGAGGTCTTGGTCTAATTTCTTTAAATCCATTGATAATTCTTGTTTTCCAATTAAAATACGAAGGTATTGATTCTGATTAGCGTTTCCAAAGATTGAGCGGATTAAGGATAATCTTGTGACTGAAACACATTGAAGTTATCAAATTATTTACTTTTTTAAGTAAATCTCCCTAAAAACAAAGGATAATTTGGTGTTTTCACAAAATATTTTGATGAAATATTTTTTGAAATGCATTTTTGTATTATCTTTCATCAGTTTTATTACTATCAAATCCATTTGAATAATGCACAACACCCTAACCAAAAGACTCAGAGCCGGGATGGCTTTGGTCTTTGCCGCTGTGATTGCGGTCACGTTCTCCTGTACATCAGTTGAAGAACAACCTACACTAGATGAAAATGCACTTTTTAAGAAGGCATTTTTGGAAGAACTAGAAAACCTCCAATTCCCAACTGATCCAAATGCCAGGGCCGGAAATGCTATGCCTTCCTTGCAGGTGACATTGGCAGCTCTAAGAGCGACTGATAATTGGGTTCCCGCCGTAAAAGACAGAGCAACGGTATTTATAGCAACTGATGAGGCCTATAAATCTTTAGAGATAACCCCAAGAAATGTAAACCAAAACCTTGATTTGGTAATGGCCGCCATTGGTAATCAAGTGATCTCTGGAAAGAAATTTTCGGGTAATCAATTACTCGAAATTCAAGGTGAAGCAAATTTACTTTCAATGATCCCAATTAATCCAGAAGATCTTAATCCGATTTATTTAGATACAAAACTCTTCGTATTAGAAGGAGGTGAAGGTAAATATATCCTGAAAGATTCTTTTGGTCAAACTGCTAACATCATCAGAACAGATTTCAAAGCAACAAAAAGTGTGACTCACTTCATTGACAAGGTATTATTTCCTTTTCCTGAAAGTTCCGAAGAGTAAACTTGAATAAATTTGCAAAAAGCCCAGTGGATATTTCCAACTGGGCTTTTTTATTTTCAAGAATACGCATATCCGATGTCCAATCGAACAATAATATTAATATGTATAACAACTTTTATACTGATATCCCCTTAAACTTAGTTTAAGTGTTGCTGTTGACCGTTGACCGTTGACTGTTGGCAGCTTACATCAAAGTCTTCTCGTGATTTTCTTTGATCTTTCTTCTTAATATCTTCCCTACATTGGTCTTGGGTAGCTCGTCAGCAAAATAGACTTCACGAGGTACTTTATAATTGGTCAGGTTTTCCTTGGTATAAGTGATGATTTCTTCTTCTGTGATGGATTTATCTTTAGGTACCACATAGGCCACCACTTTTTCTGTAGACTTATCATCTGGCATGCCTATTACTCCTACTTCCAATACTTTTGGATGCGAAGCGATTACATTTTCTACTTCATTCGGATAGACATTGAATCCAGAGACAAGGATCATTTCCTTCTTCCGATCTACGATTTTCACAAATCCATCTTCGTCAATAACTGCAATATCACCAGTCTTGAACCAATCTCCATCCATGACTTTCTCGGTCTCGTCAGGTCTATTCCAATAGCCCTTCATGACTTGAGGTCCTTGAATACACAATTCCCCCTTTTCACCAACTCCCAAGACTTTTCCATCATCATCTATGACCTTGACATTGGTGTGTGGAAGAGGAACACCAATGGTTCCAATTCTCTCTGTACCATCTATCGCATTGCAAGTCGCTACAGGAGAGGTCTCCGTTAACCCATAACCCTCTGCAAGTGGAGTGCCAGTCACTTTTTGCCATTTTTCTGCTGTAGCTTTTTGTACAGCCATTCCTCCTCCTACAGCGATCTTCAGAGAAGAAAAATCAAGCTTAGTGAATGCATCTTGATTTAATAATCCATTGAAAAGTGTATTTACGCCAGTGAATACAGTGAATTTATGCTTGGACAATTCTTTGATGAATCCAGGCATATCTCTTGGATTGGTGATCAATACATTGTGAGCGCCAATCTTCATCATTGCAAGACAATTTACAGTCAAAGCAAAAATATGATACAGTGGCAGAGCTGTGATGACTATTTCCTCTCTTTCTTTTAGCTTAGGTTTCATCCATGCCGAGATCTGTTGCATATTGGCTACGATATTACCGTGAGTCAATTCTGCACCTTTGGATACGCCTGTGGTACCACCTGTATACTGTAAATAAGCTGCATCTCCCAAGGTCATTTCTTCTCTTTTGAAACTTGCAGGATTGGCTGCTGACATGACTTGCTTCCATTTGATTGCTTTTGGCAAGTTAAAGGCAGGCACCATTTTTTTGATGTACTTTACTACAAAATTCACAATACCACCTTTTAAGCCTCCAAGCATATCTCCTAGTTCTGTAACTATGACATGTTTTGCAGAGATGTCCTTTTGAATTTTTTCTAAATTAAAAGCAAAATTGGCCAGTATCACAATTGCATCAGCGCCAGCATCATTGAACTGATGCTTCATTTCGCTGGCTGTATACAGTGGATTGGTATTCACCACCACCATACCCGCTCTCAATATACCAAACATGGCTACAGGATATTGTAGACAATTTGGCATTTGAATGGCCACGCGATCACCTTTTTTCATCTTCAGATTGTTCTGAAGATAAGCTGCAAAGGTTTTTGAAAGTTGGTCAACTTCATTGAATGTAATGGTCTTGCCCATGCATTCATAAGCAATTGAATTACCATATTTTTTGACACTTTCTTCAAAGAGATCTACAACTGAGGAATAGGCTTTGACATCAATATCCTTATCAACTGCTGAAGGATAAAATTTGTACCAAGGAAAATCTTGCATAAGTTATCTTATATTTTGGGTCAATGAATGATTAAAACATTTCAACCTAGATTATGCATCAGGGTTCGAAATAGAAACTCAAATGCATATTTTGGGTTTAACTACTAAATATAAAAGAATTATGCTTCTCAGAAAAAATTAAAGCCACTTTGCAACAAACAAAGTGGCTTTTTCATAGCTAAATCTATATTGATCAACTCAAGATCTTTCTAGCGATTAATTCTTTCATAATTTCATTGGTGCCAGCATAGATACGCTGCACACGAGCATCAGCGTAAGCCCTAGCTACTGGATATTCCCACATATACCCATACCCACCATGCAGTTGTACACATTCGTCCGCTACTTCACATTGTAATTCTGTCATTGTGTATTTGGCAGCAGAGGCCATTGCAGAATCTACTTTTTTATCATTGTGCAAGAGCACCAATTGATCCATGTAGATCCTGGCCATTTCTAATTTGGCAGACATTTCTGCCAATTTGAATCTGGTATTTTGAAAGTCCGCAACCGTCTTACCGAATGCAGGTCTTTGCTTCACATAATCAATCGTCGCTTGATAGGTACTCTCTGCCAATGCCAAGGCTGCAAGGGCTACCACCAACCGTTCTTGCGCAAGTTCTGTCATCAAGTATTTGAAACCCTCTCCAACTTTACCAAGAAGATTTTCCTTAGGGACTTTCACATCTTCGAAAAACAATTCACAGGTATCTTGAGCATGCAAACCAACTTTTTCGAAAGGAACCCCCTTACTGAATCCCTCCATGGTAGTATCTACCAAAAACAAACTGATACCTTTTGCACCTAAGCTCGAGTCTGTCTTGGCTGCAACCACGACCAAATCACAAAGATAGCCGTTGGTGATAAAAGTTTTGGAACCATTGATCAAGTAATGATCTCCCATATCTTGTGCAGTGGCCTTGATATTTTGTAAATCACTTCCGGCACCAGGCTCGGTCATGGCGACAGCCGAGATTATCTCTCCAGAAATCATCTCAGGAATGTATTTGCTTTTAGCAGTCTCTGTTCCATAGTGATGAACGTACGGGAATACAATCTCGCTATGCAAAGGATAACCGATCGCAGGCCCAGAACATCCACTTAATCCAAGTTCTTCAATAAATAAGGCAGCATACCTGAAATCTTCAATACCCATACCTCCAAACTCTTCTGGAGCAGAGAGACATAAAAAACCGTTTTCACCTAATCCTTTCCAAGACTCTTTGGATACCATTTTATTTTTTTCCCACTCTGCATTACGGGGAGTGATTTCTTTGGCTATGTAATCTCTTACAGACTGTCTGAACATTTCATGTTCTTCAGTAAATATCGTTCTTGGCAATCCTTGCATGTTATTATTGGGTTAATTCTGATTCAATTCAAAAGCGAGTTCGAATATACCAATATTCTAAGCTCCTACAAATAGTAATCACTTTTAGAATATTTTGTTTCATCAATAAAAATAACTCCAAACCAAATTTTCAACCATTGCAAAAGATTTCTCCTAATTAACATGAAGTGAAATTTGAATTTGCAATTATGGAATTTGAAAAAAATTGAGTTTTGAAAAACCCTACAAATACAAAAGCGGGAGATTTTTCAACCTCCCGCTTTTGTTTTTTAATTCCAAGGCTTCCTTGGTAATTTTTGGTCTCTTTGTGCTGTATTGTAGACCATTGCTGCTACTATAATTGCAGCCTGAGTCATATCACCTTGTTGCATTCTTTCATATAGATCCATATTGGTATGGTATCCTCTACCATAGTCGATTGGATCTTGTATAAACTGAAAGCCAGGTACCCCCACAGCATCAAATGCTACGTGATCTGTAGAGCCGGTATTTCTTCTAGTAATGGTTTTTGCTCCCATTTCATGAAAGGGCTCAAACCATTTTTCAAATACGGGAACCAATTGATCATTTCCTTCCAAATAAATGCCTCTGATTTTTCCAGAACCATTATCTACATTGTAATAAGCAGAAATTTTATCCCACTCACCTTTTTTATCTTTGGTCTGTCTATCTGCTACGTACTTCTGTACATATCCTCTAGAACCATAAAGCCCTTGCTCTTCCTCACCCCAAAGCGCAATTCTAATAGTTCTTTTTGGCTGCACGCCAAGAGTTTTTAATATTCTGATAGCTTCCATCATCACAGCTACACCAGCAGCGTTATCATTAGCACCAGTCCCTGCGTGCCAGCTATCCAAATGTGCACCAAGCATCACTAATTCAGGCTTAAGCGTTTTATCGGTACCTGGGATTTCGGCCAATACATTATAACCTTTGTAATCATCATCTAGCCATTCCACTTCAATTTCAGCATCGATGGTAACTTTATGACCATTCTTGATCAATCTCTCAATTCTTCCAAAATGCTCCAATGCGATCTCCATTTCTGGCATCGTTTTTCTCTTGTCTGTACTGTAAGAACCTGCTCTAGTATGGAATACAGTTCCGAAGTTACCTCTAGTACCCGTAAGTCTAAGGGCAATTCCTTCTTCCATCAAAAACTCATTTACTTTTGCATCCAAGGCTCTTGCTACTCTCATTTGCTCCAATTGCTGTGGAGTCCATCTTGCTCCACCGCCACCACCAATAGAAATTACTTTTCTAGCTTCAAGTTCTTCATCAGTAAGCCTTCTCGCTTCTGCTTCAAAAGCTGGGGAAGTAGATAATGTAGTTGGTACAATGATCACTTTACCTGCTAGCTTACCTTTGTATTTTTCAAGATCAGCTTCCGACTGAATATCTACCAAAACTACTTCTGAAGATACCAGCCCATTTGTTCCGTCTGTCCAAGCCTTTGGATGGCCAATGATAGATGCATAGTAAGGGTCTTTCATGGCTATGTAAGATTTCTTCACGTCCCATCCTCTACCAAAATCTCCGTAAGAGTCAATGCGTACATTTTCTAATCCCCACTCTTTAAATTTGTCTGCTGTCCACTGACGTGCTCTTCTTAGGTTAGTTGAGCCAGAAAGTCTAGGGCCCATTAAGTCAGTAAGATGAAAAGAAAGGTCTTGAATTTGAGAATTTCTCAAACCTTCATTTTTGATTTTGTACATCATTTCTAGGTCTATTTGCTCCTGTGCTATAGAAGTAGATGACCATACAAATAATGCTAATACAAGTAATGAAAATTGGTGTTTTAGCCTCATTGCTGATTAATTTTTGATTTATACTGGGATTGTTTTTGAATAATTGAATTTCAAAAATGTAAAAAAAATCACCATCAAAATAACCGTCAGTGTAAAAAAATTAAACAAAAAAGGTCTCGGATGACTCCAAGACCTTATTTTGGGTGGCAGTTAAAAATACAGATTCTTTTGTCTTCCCTTGATGTCAGTAACTTCCATTACGATAGCCTTAGGGTTGATGTCTTTGAGGTGATAAACCTTTTGAAAACCTTCGTTTTCATTGATTCTCTCTTGGAATAGCGTCCTTCCAAATTGATTCTTTATTTTCACATCAACTCCTGGCTCTTCTAATCCGAATACGGTCAATTTCACCCTATTTCCTTCTACCATTTTACCTGATGCCATCAATGGTAAGGCAATAGGCTGATCTGCTTCTTTGGTTGCGACTTTGTAGACAGCCTTTCCAACAACACTTTTCTTTTCCAAACTTGCAACTTCAACTGTGTAATTACCAGCAGGCAAGTTAGAAAGGTCGAAGGGAACTCGAGTGGAAGTTTTCAGGAAGAGTGTCTGAGCATGAAGTCTTTTGCCTTTTTCATCTTCAATGACTAAGCGAACTTTCCCAAGAGACTCGTCAAGTGAAACCATAATTGATTTCTCAGTAACTTTTACATGTGAAGCAGCTTTTACATTCATGGTACCTTCTTTTGCAAAGCCACTTGTTACTAAACTAAGGGCTAGTGCGAGTGTGAATAGTGTTTTCATAATAGTTATCATTTATTGGTTTTGTTTGTCGGTAAAGCATAGCCATGTTCTGTACCAATAAATTTTCAAACATTGCAATGAAGGGAGGATTCGAGTAAGCAAGCAATAAAAAATTGGATTCAAAAATAAAATTCCGAGCTATCAAATAACCATAAAACTGTTTCATTTTCTAGTCAATTTGTTGTCCAACTGTACACATTTGATACAAAAAATCACAACCAAGCTTAATTTTTAACTTTTTAAAAGGTTGCATTCAAAAGTTTAAAAATTTGAAAATAATTATTTAAAAAAATTTTATTTGCTATGACCTAAATCTAACATGAAAAAAACCTGTCCATAATTGAACAGGTTTTTTCTCAAAATGATCAATTCCGAATAAACTTTACACACCTTGTAATCTGATTTTCAGTTGCTTTACTCTTTCAGAAATACTCAAATTAGCAATGTCAAAATTCTCGGAGGTAGCTTTGAGGAATTCTAAGACTGCACCACTATGGTCGGTAGATTTCCCTTCTTTGACTGTCACGTAGCGCATGGTAGTCCACAATAAAGTCTTCAACTCCTTTTGAGTATCATCTGTCATGTAATACTCTACCACTACAGTATTGTGATTGTGCCAAAGGATACGGCTTCTAATTCTTACCCATTCACCTACTTTTGCCGGTCTTACATAGGAGATGTTATGATTGTAAACTACCCAAGCTGCTTTGTATTTTTGGATAAAATCTATCATTTCAACTCCATACAATTTTGGAACTTGATCTTCTCTGGCATTGAAGAAATAATCAAAATACTTCGCATTATTCAAATGCTGCAAAGGATCACAATCTTGAAAGCGGATTACTACCCTACTTTCTGTTTCTTTTGGGTAATGCTTTTCTGGATTATACTCAAACATTTCTTTCTAGTTTAATCTATCTATAATCATCTCTACTCTTCTATTTTTGGCTTTACCATCATCTGATGCATTATCAGCTAACGGTCTACTCCCACCCCAGCCAGCTATTCGAATCCGTTCGAAGTCTATTCCTTTTAAAGTAAGGTAGCCTCTAATCTTAGAAGCCCTTTGCATAGAAAGTTCTTTATTCAATTGAGGGTCACCTACATTGTCTGTATGTCCCTCCAGTCTGATTCTGACATTTGCATTTGCTCTCAGAAATTCTACTAATTGATCAAGTTGGTTAATTGAATTAGCGTCAGCAAAATCGGAAGTTCCTCTATTAAATTGAATATTATCTAAAATGATGGTAGCACCTGTAGAAATTGGTTGAAGTGCAATAACGATTTCATTGGCAACTTTTTTAGTCTCTGCTACAAAGACTGGTATATAACTTTCACTACTTATAGTGAAAGATTTGATTTGATCAGCGTCTAAAGCTAACCAAAACTCTTCTTGATTAGCAGCAGTTTTTTTGAATCCTTGTGCATTGGTGTAAACTAGGATGTAAGGTAAAGCATCTTTGGTTTGCTGATCAATTACTCTAAGGCTTCTATTAATTTTTATCCTTTCTTCTTCTACGATCAGAGTTTTGATGCTGTCCTCTACAATTAACGCTTGTGTATTTCCAACTACAACTGTACTTGCCTTTGAGAGTCCTTCTTTATTGGAAACAGTGTCTTGTTTAATTGCCAGTTGATTGATTTTCAAATCCTCTTTTTTATCTACTTGATCTAATACTTCAGCTACAGATTCCCACTGTTCTTGCTGATGGGTAATCATGAGGATATCTCCAAAACCTTCTGAATTTTGAGTACTTGTATAAAAAGCCAGGCTTTTATCTTGGTCAAATAGCACATAACTCAATTCTGCACCTTCGGTATTGATTTGTTCTAAAGGTTCGGGTTCAGACCAAGAAGTCCATGAATCTAAATCCAGTCTTTGTGAAGTGTAAATATCCCTACCCCTACCTGAGACATTCGAGTTAGAAGCAAAATAGATCCTCTTCAAATCTGAGGAAATGGAAGGTGTCAATTCTTGGGAAAATGTATTGACATCCGTACCTAAATTGACCGGAGAAGACCAAACGCCCTCTCTAATTTCTTCGGAAATATAAATGTCTTCATTGCCATATGAACCAAATGAATTCATGGCCATGATGATCACTTTTTTGTCTTGGCTCAGTCTACCACTGAAATGAGTACCTTGATTTCTAAAATTCCCCATTTCTAAAGGTCGTACATAATTCCATTCAGAACCGAATCTAGCATATTGATGGATGCCTTGTCTAATCTTAACCCCATCTCCACTATGGTAAACATAAGCGGTCAATGCATCTGGAAATCCCACAAGCACATCATTACCCGAAGTAGATAAGCTTTTGACGTGCATCGGATTTTCCCACTCTCCCGAAGTGCCTTGCTTAGTCATCCATATATCTCCAAAGTCTGTAGCGCCCCCCAAATTCTCGGGATGGAAGCCAACTGAATAGAACAGTTCTCCATTTGGAGAAATTACTGGGTGTTGCTCGTCATAAGGTGTATTGATTGCTACCAAAGAAGAAATTTCTTGTGCTATCAAGGTAGTACTAAATGAAAAAGCAAGCAGTAAAAAACTGCTTGCTCCAAAAATGTATTTATTCCTCATTATAATCATAATTGATCAACATCAATTATTGATCCAAAACAATAGCAAAAACCAATGGCGCAACGATTGTTGCATCTGATTCTATGATATATTTTGGCGTATCAATCCCTAGCTTACCCCAGGTAATTTTTTCATTAGGAACTGCACCTGAGTAAGATCCATAAGAAGTGGTAGAATCAGAAATCTGGCAAAAATATCCCCACAATGGCACATTATCTTTTTGCAAATCTTGATGAAGCATAGGAACCACACAAATAGGGAAATCACCTGCAATACCACCTCCAATTTGAAAGAAACCTACGGTACTTTGCTCTGTAGCATTTTTTTGATACCAATCAGCCAAGAACATCATGTATTGAATTCCTCCTTTGACTGTATGAACATCTTTGATATCACCTGAGATGACATGACCAGCATACATATTTCCCAAAGTAGAATCTTCCCATCCAGGAACAATGATTGGGAGATTTTTCTTAGCGGCTTCAAGCAGCCAGCTGTTTTTTGGGTCAATTTGGAATGACTTATCCAATTTTCCAGAAAGTAATATTTTATAGAAAAATTCATATGGGAAATAAGCTTCACCTGCTTGGTCTGCTTTCATCCACTCTTCTAAGATCACATTTTCAATCCTTCTCATTGCTTCCATTTCTGGAATACAGGTATCTGTCACCCTATTCATATGGCGCTCAAGCAAGTCATTCTCTTGCTCCGGCGAAAGGTCTCTATAATTGGGAATTCGCTCATAATAATCGTGAGCAACTAAGTTGAAGACATCTTCCTCAAGGTTTGCACCTGTACAAGTAATAATTTGTACTTTATCCTGACGAATCATTTCTGCAAGAGAAATTCCAAGCTCAGCAGTAGACATAGCGCCTGCAAGCGTTACCATCATTTTACCACCTTTGTCAATATGTGCTTTGTAACCTTCTGCTGCATCTATGAGTGCTGCTGCATTGAAATGTCTGTAGTTATGTTTTAAAAATTCAGTAATTTTCATTTATTGCTTGTTTTATATTAAAGGAGTACAAAAGTATCAATTTATATAACATGAAAAAAGCCCAGCATCAACTGGGCTTTTTTAAATCTAGCAAGCTTTCAGCGCTTATTTATTTCCAGCTGATTTTGTAGCAGCATATTTTGCATTCAAGCCGGCAGTTACTTTATCAGTTATATCTAATGATTTTTTAGAATACCAAACAGCACCTCCTCTGGTGTAAGAAAGGATCATTTCTAGATCATTCTCTTCTGCATATTCAGTCAAATACTCTTGAATTCTGTCGATCACATCACTGTAAAGTTGAGATTCGTCAGATTGTAATTCCTGCATCAAATTATCTCTGTAGGTCACCAAGTTTCTTTCTTTCTTCATCAAGTCTTCTTGCTTGGCTCTAGCTTGGTTTGGAGTCATGGTACCTGCGGTTTGTTCAAAATTTTGAACCTCTTGTTCAAAACCTCTTGCTCTGCTACCTAACTCAGACTCAAATTTTCTTCCTTTTTCAGTGATTTCACCTGACTTTTCCTTGAATAGATCAAAATTAGCTATCACACTATCTGTTAGAATATAAGCAATCTTAAGATCTGAAATACTAACTTCTGATGTGGCATCGGCCTCAGAACTACTTGGAGTGGTGGTACCTGAATTGTTACAGGCGGAAAATACAATTGTAGCAAATCCCAATACGCCTAATACTTTTGATAATTTCTTCACGTTGATTATTTGTTGTTTTAGATTGGCGCAAATATAAACAAAGAATTCTTTGTTCAAATCAATCTCCAAATTGAGTTTGTTAATTTCAGTTAAAACTACTTCTTACTTCTTTTGCTTTTCTTTTTACCTTTTAAAGAAAGTTTGCTTTTGTATACTGAAGCTTGACCAAATATTGAAAGGCCTGCAAAAAAACAAATTAGAGCGAATGTACCCATCAAAAACCATGGTAACCAATTATCATTTGCTGCCTTCAAAATTATTGAGTCTCCAAGTAAACTCAGCCCAAAGCCCATCAGTAATATACCAAATACAGCATAATAGATCCATTTTTTTTTAAGTTCTTTTTTCTTTGCCATTTTCTAGAAATATATTTCTTGTGCTAATCGGTAGGTATTGGCATGAGCTTCTATGATATCGGAAATTTTTGGGGAATAGCCCCCTCCCATACAACACATAATGGGTATTTGGTGACGCTTAGCGGATTCTAGTACGATTCGATCTCTTTCTTTGCAACCAAGGATGCTCATTCCCAATCTCCCTAATTTATCTGAATCTAAAACATCCACTCCACACTGATAAATAATAAAATCAGGTTGTTCATTATCAATCAACGGTTCAAGGTTTTTAATCAATATTTGGAGATAGGCTTTATCGCCAATTTTGTCTGGCAACCCAATATCAAGGTCAGATTGCTCTTTATGCATGGGATAGTTTGATGCTCCATGCATACTAAATGTAAATACATTGGATTGATTTTCAAAGATCTGTGCAGTTCCATTTCCTTGATGAACATCCAAATCCACAACCAGAATTCTCTCAGCTAACTTATTATCCAAAAGATAATTTGCAGAAATGGCTATATCATTCAACAAACAAAACCCCTCTCCCCTATCAGTAAAAGCATGGTGTGTACCACCGGCAATATTCATGGCTACACCGAATTTTAAAGCAAAAAGACTTGCTTGAACTGAGCCATGCATGATGTGAATCTCTCGATTTATAAGTTGTTGACTTAGTGGGAAGCCTGTTTTTCTAATTTCGGATCTACTGAGCTCAAGGTTTCGTAGTTTTTCAAAATATTTTGAATCATGGGTATTTACAATCCACTTATCATCCAGAACATTTGGTTCAAAGAAATTTTCAGTATCAACAGTTCCTTCATAAAGCAATTGCTCCGGTAATAGGTCATACTTTTCCATAGGGAATCTATGCCCCTCAGGAAGTGGATGGGTATATATAGGAGAGTAGGCTATTTTTAACATCACAAAAAAACGCTTGTTATTTAACAAGCGAATTTGATTATTTGTTGGTTGATGTTTGGGAATTATTCTTCAAGGTCCTCTTCCTCTTCGGATTGAAAAGCATAAAATGTTTCATCTAACTTAATGGTATCTTCATTGAATTCTTTGATGAATTTTTCAATGACCTTATCGTCAATGAATTCTACATTCAAAGAAGCATCAAGTCCAATTCCATAATCATGATGGGTATCAATATCTATGAACTCTTGAACTTTGACAGTCTCCTCTTCTTCTATTTCCATAATGATCTCGGTGATAAACCAACCAATCTCTTCATCTTCACTACTGAGCGGTTTTAAATTACCATTTTCATCTTCTTCGTACTTAATCCCATTAAAATTAGGAAATTTCTTGGCTGCTTCATGCTCTGCAAGTTCATAGACTTCAGACGAATGATGTAACCTCAAAGTATATAGAGCTGCATCATAAATGACTTCTTTACCTTCATACATGCCAATGAATAGGAAATTTACAAACTCGTCAGAGTTTTCTTCATCTCCTTCGATTACTTTAAACGACTTGCCTGAAGACGCCAATTCTTTTTTTAGTGCTTCGATGATTTCTGGGTCAAATCCTTCATTACGGTATTTCATATTTAAAAATTTTAGGTTTCAGTGGACAACTTAATACGGAACTCGTTAATATAAAAGCAATATTTTCATATCATTGGACTAATATAAAATTAAGTAATTAATATACAATATTTTAGACTGAAAAAAATGTTTCTACCTATAAAAAACGATGACTTTATCAAAGATCTTTTAAAAAAGAAGGAGGGCCAAACACTAGATTTCAAAAAAACTATTTCTGATTCTTACAAAATTGCTAAGACATTAATTGCTTTTGCTAATACTACAGGTGGTACAATAGCTATTGGTATTAGTGATCATAAAAAAATAATAGGTGTAGATCCTGAGGAGGAAATTTTTATGATAGAAAAAGCTTCAAAAGAGTTTTGTCACCCCCAAATACATTTTACGATTGAAGTCTATGAAATTGATTATCTTGAAGAGGAGCAATTGGAGGAAGAAATTTATATCGTTTTAATAAAAATCCCTAAAACTCAGATCAAACATTATTTGAAAGAAAAATCAGGTAAACTTATTGCTTATATCAGAGATAAAGATGAAAGCTTACCTGAAATCGAATTATAATTATCAATTCGAAGGAGAATTTCCACCGAGAGAAACACCGAGAAGTGAATTGATCAAACCTAAGATCAGACCAAATAAAACTGCCCACCAAAAACCATCTACTGAAAAACCATGTACAATGTAAGCTGCTAATAGAATTAAGAGTGCATTGATGACTATCAAAAACAATCCTAATGTCACAACAGTAATAGGAATCGTTAATAAAATCAGGATGGGTTTGATTGTAATATTGAGTAGTGCAATCAAAGCTGCTATTACCACTCCAGTTAAGAAATCTTCAACGCTTACACCCGGAAGTAGGTAACTTGTAATCAATACAGCGATACCACCTAAAATCAATTGGACAATGATGCCCCATGTGTCTTTTGCTTTGCTCATAGTTTTGGGATTAAGTTATTGCTAAAAACATTTTAGTGACAATTTAAGAAAAATTGATTTTTATCATTCATTCATCAAAAAAAAATAAAGTTTAAACCATTTCCGAGGGATAGCTATTATCTTTGTGATATTATCAAATTAAGTAACTAGAGTGATTTTAATTGTATTCTTCCTTTTGCATTGGTACTTCTCTTTATTCTGCCAAAGCTTCTTCTTGCATCGTTATGCAGCTCATCAAATGTTCTACATGTCTAAATTCTGGGAAAGATTTTTCTACATCTTTACATGGATAACTCAAGGTAGTAGTTACTTATCCCCGAGAGCCTACGCTATATTGCACAGAATGCACCATGCATACAGCGATACGCCCAAGGATCCACATAGCCCACATCATACAGAAAATCTATTTACCATGATGTGGAAGACGAAAAACATTTATAATGATTATTTCAGCTTTAAACTTAAGCCAGAAGAACGCTTCTCTAAAGATGTGCCAGATTGGAATAAATTTGATTTGTTTGCAGACTCAATGATGGCTAGACTAGGTTGGGGATTGTTTTATGCAGCTATCTACATCTTGTCAATTTCTGTATTTGAGTTAGCTGGGACACATTGGTGGATGTATTTTTTACTCCCAATTCATTTCTTGATGGGGCCAGTTCACGGCGCTATTGTCAATTGGAGTGGTCATAAGTATGGCTATGCTAATTTTGATAATAATGACAAATCGAAGAATAGCCTTCTTTTAGATGTCTTAATGTTGGGTGAATTGTTCCAAAATAATCATCACAAACTTCCAAATAGACCAAATTTCGCCGTCAAATGGTATGAATTTGACCCAACCTACCCTATTGTGAAATTGCTTCACGCCACAGGAATCATTAAATTAAGAGCTGTATAAGTACTCTTTTGGTTTCAAAACTTTGAGAACTCCGTACTTGGAGTTCTTTTTTTTTAAAAAAAAACTAAATATTTCTTTTAGAACTAAATTTTAATTACTAACTTTATAGACAGCAATAGAAAAGATTCGTTCCGATTATTTGTTTTTTTAAAACTAACTGAATAATTTGAGGCATCATTTAAAACTTAACACAATTATGAGAAATTTAACGAGAGCAGAAGAGCAAGTAATGCAAATCCTATGGGAAGCAGAAAAAGGCTTTGTAAAAGACCTTTTGGAAAAGATGGAAGAGCCAAAGCCGGCTTACAACACAGTTTCTACAATTATCAGAATTCTTGAAAGAAAAGGTTTTGTACAGCACAAAGCTTATGGGAAATCACACGAATACTACCCTATCGTATCCAAAGATGCCTACAGAAGCCATTCTATCAAAAACCTACTATCAGGTTATTTCAATGGATCATTTACAAAACTAGCTTCATTCTTTGCAAAAGATGAAAACCTAGATGTAAAAGAGGTTGAAAAAATCTTGAACGAAGTGAAAGACGAGGTGAAATAATGACCTCCTATGGCTGTTCTAATTGATTATATCTGGCAAAGTACATTCTGCCTGTTTTTCTTCTTTGGTATCTATTGGGTATTCCTTAGAAACGAAAAAGCATTCGTCTTCACAAGAGTTTATATTTTAATCACTCCAATCCTGGCGTTGCTCTTTCCATTGATGCAAATACCGGTAGAGTTTTACAAGCCTGATATATCATTAGAACAATCACAACTATTTCGGGCATTGACTATAGAGTCAATGCCTGAGGAAGTTGCAGGGACTTATGGATTACCTGAATTCACGGTTCAGAGCACCAAACTTCCTGTATTACTTGAATTGAAAGATTACTTTTTAATCGGTTACTTAATCATTATCTCACTTTTAGCAATCAGGCTTTTTTGGCAAATGATTCAATTGAGACTTCTACAAGAAAAAGGTTGGTATCAAACAAGCTTTAAATTGAAAGGCAACTATTTCCTTATCCCTACTTTCGGCCTTGCTCCCATTTTTTCTTATTTCAACAAGCTTTTTTGGGATGAAACACAGAATCTGAGTCACGACGAAAAAGATCAGATTATCAAACACGAAATTGAACACATCAGGCAGCATCACTCTTGGGATGTGCTATATTATCAAGTATTGAGTATTATATTCTGGTTTAATCCAGCTATTCACTTGATGCGATCAGCATTGGTGGATGTGCATGAATACCTTGCTGACGAAAATGTCCTCAAACAAACTGAAAATAAAGAAAGCTATCCGAAGTTAATCGCGAAAATTGCATTTAAGGGAATGGATCTTCCTATTGGTAACTATTTCATCAGATCGACAACCCTTAAAAGAATTCTAATGATTAAGAAAACAGCAAAACCAAATTGGTTTAAATTGACCATGGTAATACCGTTGACTATAATGTTGATGGCATTGATATCCATGAAGACAAAATTAGGTGTGGGATTCCTTCTCAGTAGCAATACTGAAAAGATCGAATTCATCAAAGAGCAATTGATTGCTTCTCAAGATTCTATTGAAATAGCAATCAAGGTTAAAAAAATCAACAATCCAAAACATTACGAGCTGATAGGTTCACTCAAGGGTGATCAACTCACTGCTCAGCTAGGTGAGTTGGTATATGACTTTGCTGATATTTCCTCAGATGAAGAGTATCTAAAAGTCAGAAGTCTCATCAATACCTTGAGAAGGAACTCTTCTATCAGCAAAAGCTACGGTGAAATCCCCTATTCATACGTTGCGAAAAAACGGCCAGCGCCAGAAGATGCTACTTCTTGGTCCAAATTCGTTCTAGATGTCATCAGCAAAGAAATGTCTGAAAAGGATAGGGAACTGAATATTAGGTCATCAATTCAATTGGAATTTATCCTTTCAAAAGATGGTAAAATCACCAATCCTGTCATCAAGCAAAGTTTTGGTGGAGGTGTTGATGAAAAATTACTAGAAGCTATTCAATCTGAAAACGCACCAAAATGGATAGCAGGAGAAATCGACGGTAAAAAAGTAGATCTTGTGCATTCTGCTAGTTTTGCGATTACGTATTCAGCAGATAATCAAATTCAAGAATCGCTTCACTATTTCCCTCAGGTCATAGAAGTTCCAATTGGACAAAGTGCAAGAACTTACAATGGAGATGAAATCTTTGATGTAGTAGAAAATGCACCTGTCCCTCCAGGAGGAATGGAAGGATGGAATGAATACCTGAGAACTAATCTCGAATATCCAGAAGATGCAAAAAGGGCTGGTATAGAAGGTACTGCTTATGTGGTATTTGTTATTACCAAAGATGGGAAAATCGAACAACCAGAGATAATTAGAGGTGTATCTCCTAGTATAGACCAAGAAGCTTTGAGAGTAGTTGCCAACGGCCCTGACTGGACACCGGGTAAACAGAGAGGAAGAGAGGTCAATGTGAGAATGCGCTTGCCAATCAGATTCAAGCAAAATTCCAGTAACGATAACAAACCAAGTACAATCCCTGCCGATATGGTAGATCAACAAGCAGAACCTCAAGGTGGTATGGATGCTTGGAATACCTATATCAAAAATAACCTCAAATATCCCCAAGAGGCAAAAATCAGAGGGGTTGAAGGTGTTGTTTACCTTACATTTATTGTAGACAAGGATGGTGACATCAAAGAGCCGGAAATTCTTAGAGGCATAGGAGCATTTTGTGATGAAGAGGCACTTAGACTCGTAGAAAATTCACCAAAATGGAAGCCTGGTAAAAAAGATGGTGAAGCAGTTGAAAGCAGATTGAGATTGCCGATTCGTTTTGATTTAGAAAAAAGCACCAATGATATTGTCCCAAAGCCAACCGCTCAGTTCAATGAATATTTGAGAAAAAATATCAAATATCCAACTGAAGCTCGAGGAAATAATGAATCGGGTTCGGTGATTGCCAGACTTACTTTGGATAAAGATGGAAATATCATCAAATCAGCCATTTCTAAAGGAATTTCCAAAGAATTGAACGAGGAAGTTCTTAGGGTTCTTGAAAAAGCACCCAATTGGAATGTTTATGTAGCAGGAGAATATGATGTCTTACTTCCAATTACTTTCAGAATAGATAATGTCAAAAACCCTCCTACTCACAACCTTCCACATGAAGTAGTGGTAGTTGGTTACTCTGGAAATGCCAGTAAGGAAAAAACTTTCGAATATACTACTGAACTCACTAAAGCAAAGCTGATCACTCAAACAAATGATAAACCAATCTTAGTTTTAAATGGTGAGATCACCAATTATTCATCCATCAATGAAATAGGTGTAAAAGACATTGATAAATTTGTTGTAGGAAAACCAAGTCCCGAAGAAATATCTAAATCTGGTCGAAGCGCTGACAAAGTTATATACATCTATACCAAAGAAAAAAAATAATCAATAGCCAATAGCTATAAACCAAAAAAGCACCTATCTAATAAGATTGGTGCTTTTTTAATCTATAATAAATTCAATTTTAAAGTATTTATAGGTCTATAATAAGAGACGATTCAAAATTATTTGAGGTTAAGTCTACCTTGCGAGGCGCCATAGAGGTTAGCCATTCTGTAAAGAACTCTAGCTCCTACATTGCCATCCCACTCGTCACCTTCAGCACCTGGGGCTACTTCTACCAAGTCAAAGCCGATCAGCTTTCTTCCTGACTTCACAACCTCTTTCATCAAATACATGATCTGTTCCAATTCAAACCCACCTGCGACAGGTGTGCCAGTATTTGGACATAACTTAGGGTCAAACCCATCTATATCAATAGTCACGTAGACTTCTTGTGGTAATTGGTCTACGATTTCGTCACAGATGATTTTCCATGCCTTCCCTTCGTAGCCTTCTTTTTTGATATCCTTATCATAAAAAGTGGTAATTCTGTTATTTTCTTTTGCCATGATTGCTTCAGCTTCACAGTAATCTCTAATCCCTACCTGAACTAACTTACTGACTTGTGGAAGCTTCAAAGCATTGTAGGCTATAGAGGCATGTGAATAATCAAAGTTTTCATAAGAGACCCTTAAGTCCGCGTGCGCATCTATCTGAAGAATACCAAAGTTGTCATGCTCATCAGCCAATGCTTTGATCAGACCTAGCGGGGTACTGTGGTCACCTCCTAGCAGAGCTACTAATTTTCCTTGCTCTCTGTATTTTTTTGCTTGTTCATAGACCCATTCATTCATTTCTTCACAAGCTTTATTAATAAGTCCAGGAACAGCTGCAAATCGTTCTAACTCTACATTTGGAGACCCTTGACTAAGCCAATCGATATAGTTAGCTGCTAAAATTCTAAAATTATCACTTTTCTCCTTAATTTCTTCTGGAATTGGAAGCATGTGTATTCCCATTTTCCAAGCGTCCTTGATATCATCTTGAAATAAATCTACTTGTAAAGAGGCATTCATAATAGCCTTTGGCCCTATTGCAGTGCCTGGAGAATAAGAAACAGTAACTTCCCATGGTACAGGAATGATAATCAGATCTGCAGTACTTTCATCAAAAGGTAATCCAAAAAGACTCTCATTTGTACTGATCCCATTAGGATCAAATTTTTCAATAATCTGATGTTTTAATGACATGTATTATCAATTTTAGTTTATAAAATAATTTGTGGTGATATGGATTTGTTACGTAAAAAAACAAAATCCTGACGATAGATAAACAGAAAATTAAATAGAATAATTTCCCACCAAAAGCTAACTCTTTAAATAACTGCTATTGAAGCACTTCGCGAACAATACCTGTACCCATTCCTAAATGCTTCCAATCATTTACATGTACTTCAAGTATGACCAACATGCCAGGTTGCATACTGAGATAACCTTGATCAGCAATGGAAGAAACCAGCGCACTCACACCGGGATTATGCCCTACTAAAAGCAAGGTATTCACCAAGGGGTCTGTATCTGCAATGGAGTTTAGTATCACTCCTGGCTCAGCTTCATAAATTGTTCGATCAAACTCAACAGTCACATCATCAAAAATCTCTGCTATAATTTCAGCCGTTTGTGTTGTTCGCACTGCAGCGCTTGAGAGAATTTTTTCAGGTCTAAGGTTAGACCTTTTTAATAGCTCTCTCAATTTTATAAGTTGAGATTTTCCATTGGAGTTAAGTTGCCTTTCAAAGTCATTAGAAAAATTAAAATCTGCCTCCCCATGTCTCAACACCGCCAAAATTTTATTGCTTTGCATTCTTATATTGTATTAATAGGACATTTATAAATCTGAAATAATCATGCCAAAAATAAGATGATATCTTGGATAATTTGGAATACATGATAATCAAATCTATTTTTAGGTTTTAAATGATTCTAGAAATATAGAATCCATTGTTTTAATGCAAAAGAAATTATGTCAAAAAATCTAGTTATTGTAGAGTCACCTGCCAAGGCAAAAACCATTGAGGGGTACTTAGGAAAAGATTTCAAAGTAGCTTCAAGCTATGGTCATGTGCGGGATTTGCCTAAAGGAGACAAAGCAATAGACATTCAAAATAGATTCAAACCTACATACGAAGTCACTCCTGATAAGAAAGAAGTCATCAAGCAACTCAAAAGTCTAGTCAAAAATGCTGAAACAGTATATTTAGCAAGTGATGATGACCGTGAAGGAGAAGCGATCAGCTGGCACTTGAAGGAAGTCTTGAATCTCAAAGATGAAAATACCAAAAGAATAGTCTTTAGAGAAATCACCAAAAACGCCATTACCAAAGCCATAGATAATCCAAGAACTATCGACTATGACCTTGTCAATGCCCAACAGGCAAGACGCATTTTAGATCGTCTGGTTGGATTTGAATTATCACCAATTCTTTGGAAAAAAATAAAGGCAGGACTATCCGCTGGAAGAGTTCAATCCGTAGCCGTCAGATTAATTGTAGAACGCGAGCGTGAAATAGAGAAATTCAAATCTAAGTCTGCTTATAAAATCACAGCAATTTTTGATGTAGAAGGGAAATCTTTATCTGCTGAACTACCTAAAAAATTTGATACTCAGCAGGAAGCTGAAGAATTTCTAAAACAATGCTTAGGCGCTGAGTTCAATATTCAAAACCTGGAAAAAAAACCTGGAAAAAAAACACCAGCAGCTCCATTTACAACTTCCACGCTACAACAAGAGGCAAGTAGGAAGCTCAGCTTTTCAGTAGCACAAACAATGTCTGTAGCCCAGAAATTGTATGAAGCTGGGAAAATCACCTACATGAGAACAGATAGTACAAATCTCTCAGAAGATGCCATGGCTGCTGCAAAAAATGAAATCTCTTCAGCATATGGTCCTGAGTACCATAAAGCGAGAAAATACACTACCAAAAGTGAAGGTGCCCAGGAAGCTCACGAAGCTATCAGACCAACGGACTTTTCAAAGCATGATACCAGCGGTGACAGAAACGAACAAAGACTTTACGAACTCATCTGGAAAAGAGCCATCGCCTCTCAAATGGCCGATGCTGAGCTAGAAAAAACCAATGTAACGATAGGTATTTCCACACTTCCACAGACACTTACAGCCACAGGTGAAGTGATCAAATTTGAGGGTTTTCTTAAAGTTTATCTAGAAAGTACAGACGAGGAACCTGAAGATGAAGAAGCTACCGAAAAAGGTTTGCTTCCTCCTTTGAAAATTGGTCAAGTATTAGACCTAATTGAAATGAAAGGAAGAGAAACCTTTAGCAGACCAGTACCGAGATATACCGAGGCCTCTTTGGTGAAGAAGTTAGAAGAAATGGGTATAGGAAGGCCTTCTACTTACGCACCCACAATATCGACAATTCAAAAGCGAAATTATGTAATCAAAGAGTCTCGCGATGGAACTGAGCGGAAATATACAGAAATGAAAATCTCCCAAGGTGCTTTTAAAAAAGAAAATAAAACAGAAATTGCTGGAGCAGATAAGAACAAGCTTTTCCCTACCAATATCGCAATGGTAGTGAATGACTTTCTAGTAGAACATTTCCCTAATGTCATAGACTTCACCTTTACGGCAAGGGTAGAAAAGGAATTTGATGACATTGCACAGGGAGGCCAAAACTGGGAAGATATGATCCAAAATTTCTATGGAGCTTTCCACACTAGAGTAGAGGAAACAGCAAATGTTGCAAGAGCAGATGTAAATAGTGCACGTGAACTTGGGGTAGACCCAAAAACTGGAAAAAAAGTTATTGTAAGACTAGGTAAATTTGGTCCTCTTGCTCAAATTGGTGAACAAGAAGACGAGGAAAAACAATTTGCTAGCCTTAAGAGAGGTCAGTTTATTGAAAATATTACACTTGAGGATGCTTTGGAGCTTTTCAAACTTCCTAGAGATGTGGGGCAATTTGAGGATAAGAAAATTGTTGCAGCTATTGGCAGATTCGGTCCATATCTACGTCATGACAGTAAGTTTGTATCTTTAGGAAAAGAACATGACCCACTTAGCATTACAGAAGAAGAGGCCATTGAGTTGATTAAAGCAAAGCGTAAAGCAGATGCTGAAAAGCATATCAAAACCTTTGAAGAAAATGAAGATATCCAAATTCTTAATGGAAGATGGGGCCCATATATCAAATTCGGCAAAAACAACTTTAAAATCCCAAAAGAAAAAGAAGCTGCGGATCTGTCCTATGCTGAAACAATAGAAATCATTGAAAATCAACCTGAAAAGAAAAAAGGTAGATTCACCAAGAAAAAGTAATGAAATGGCAGGAAGAAATTCCTGCTTTTTTTATGCATTTAATTAATTTAGCCAGATGCAAAAAAAGAAACTCGTTGTCCTTACAGGAGCTGGTATATCAGCTGAAAGTGGTATTGCTACTTTTAGAGACAGCAATGGCTTATGGGAAGGACATGATGTGATGGAAGTGGCATCCCCTGAGGGTTGGCGTAGAAACAAAGCTTTGGTTCTTGACTTTTACAATCAACGCAGAAGACAAGCAAAAACAGTCAATCCTAACAAGGCGCATCTAACCTTAGCAAAGCTTGAGCAGGATTTTGATGTTACAATCATCACTCAGAATGTAGATAACCTACACGAGCGTGCTGGTTCGTCCAAAATTATTCACCTCCATGGTGAGTTATTTAAGAGTCAAAGTACGCTAGATCCCGCACTTGTTTATGAAATGAAGGGCACTGAAATCAACGTCGGTGATAAGTGTGAAAAAGGAAGTCAACTTAGACCTTTTATTGTATGGTTTGGAGAAATGGTACCCATGATGGAGCCCGCTATAGAGCTCGCATTACAAGCTGATATTTTTGCTGTGATTGGTACTTCCCTACAAGTATATCCAGCGGCAAGTCTCATTCAATATGCTCCTGAAAACGCAGTCAAATATATCATCGATGTAAAAATTCCCATGACCAGCTTTATACCAAACCTTAAATCAATAAGTGCTAGTGCTACAGAAGGCACACAAATCATGGCTAAGGAAATTTTGACTTTAAAATAGTTTATAAGTTCATATAAATTCAAAAAACTGAATCCCCCCTTACCCTATGAAGCTTTCTTTTCCACACCCCATGATCATCATGCTGGCTTTTGTAGCCCTAGCAGCATTACTGACCTATTTGATCCCAGCTGGTTCCTATGATCGAGTTTTAGACGAGCAAACTCAAAGAGAAGTCGTAGTGGAGGGCAGCTATCAACAAAAGGAAAATACACCTGTCAATTTGGGAAAGACATTTTTAAGCGTACCAGAGGGAATCATAGAAGGAGCTGAAGTCGTCGTCTTGATATTAATAATAGGTGGTGCATTTTATGTTGTAGATAAGACAGGTGCTTTTCAGTCAGGTCTTGAGACGTTGATTTTTAAATTCGACAAGGCTAAAGCTTGGCTCTTGACACTGGTAGGGGTTCTTTTTGCAACTGCGGGCGCTCTTAATGGCCTTCAAGAAGAAATTATAGCCATGGTACCGGTTTTGATGATTTTAACACAAAGGATAGGTTATACCAAGATAGCTGGGGTAGCGATTAGTCTTGGAGCCGCCTTAATTGGTGGATCTTTTGGTCCTACAAACCCTTTTTCTGTGATCATCGCTCAAAACATTGCAGAGGTCCCTATGTTCTCAGGAGGTTTATATAGGATGATTTTCTTAGTAATGGCATTAGGATTTTGGATCATTTATGTGATTAAAACTGGCAAGGATCAAGAAAATATGGAGCCTATCAAAGGTGATAAACCTGCCAAAATATCAAATACTCATATTACCATTTTGCTTTTGGTGGCTCTTACATTTGCAGTGATGATTTATGGTCTGACGAATTGGGAATGGGATTATAATGAAATGTCAGCTATTTTCTTTGCCATGGGCTTAGCGGTAGGAATTATTGGGAAGCTTGGCATCAATGGTACAGCAAAAGCATATTCCGAAGGCTTCGCTGAACTTGTTTTCGCTGGAATTATCGTTGGGTTGGCTAGAAGTATTTACCTAGTTCTTCAAGAGGGTCAGATCATTGATACCATTATTTATGCCTTATTCACTCCCCTCGAAGGACTTCCTTTAGGTTTGGCGGCTTTTGGGATGATGCTCGCTCAAGCAATTTTACACATACCAGTTCCTAGCACTTCTGGGCAGGCTGTTTTGACAATGCCGCTACTCACTCCACTTGCAGATTTAATTGGTATGTCGCGACAGGTTGTCGTTTTAGCCTACCAGTACGGCGCTGGCATCATGGACATGGTCACACCAAGCAATGGAGGGCTAATGGCCATATTAGCAGCCGCAAGAATTTCCTATAAAGAATGGATTCAGTATGCTTGGAAGCCAATTTTGATTATTTTTATCATTGCATCCATATCGGTTGTTTTAGGGATCTACTTTTTATAGCAGGACTTATGTTTCGGATTTATCTCTGATTTCCTTAACTTTAGAATGATTTGAGTCCAATTTTCTAATCTTTAAATTTTTAATAAATGAAACAAGTAGCAATACTTTCTATTGATGGTGGTGGGATCAGAGGAGTAATCCCAGGAACAATCCTTCAATTAATTGAGGAAAAAATTCAAGAAAAAACTCAAAATCCTCAAGCTAGACTTGTTGATTATTTTGATTTTGTAGCAGGTACAAGCACTGGAGGCATCTTGGGGTGTGGTATGTTGATGCCTGATCATATAGATCCTACAAGACCAAAATTCCGTATGGAAGAGGTAGTCAATCTCTACATGGAAAATGGAGGCGAGATATTTAAAAAACCATTTGGACATAAATTAAGGACAGTTTTTGGGATTAAGGAAGCTAAATATCCCAATAAGGCTTTAATCCAAGCTTTAGAAAAATATTTTGGCAACATTTATTTAAGTGAATTGATGAAGCCTTGTCTTTTTGCTTCCTATGATATTGAGAGTAGAAGTGCCAAATTTTTCAAACATGGCTATGCTTGCAAAGACGAATCCCATGATTTTTTTGTAAAAGATATAGCACAAGCTACTGCTGCTGCCCCCACCTATTTTGAAGCTGCACTGATCAAGTCTAGGTTTGGCTCCGCTTACCCATTGATAGACGGAGGAGTTTTTGCCAATAACCCTGCCATGTGTGCCTATGCTGAGGCAAGGAAATGTACATTTGAAAATATCGAGAATCCTACTTCTAAGGATATGCTGATGATTTCTTTCGGCACAGGGTCTGTAAAAGAACCATTTCCATACGAAAGAGCGAGAAGATTTGGTCTTGTTCAATGGATCAAGCCCCTGATAGATATTATGATGTCTGGAAATTCTGAAACAGTTTCTCATCAGTTAAAATGGCTCTTTGATGCCGGGAATAATCAGGATGGGTTTATTAGGGTAGAGCCAGACCTCCATGAAGCTAGTCCAGATATGGATGATGCCAGCCCAAAAAACTTAAAAGCTTTAAAAAATGCAGCAATCAAATATGTCAAGGACAATCCAGAACAAATCAATGAAATAGTTACCAAACTAATCAATAATAAAAAAGAAGCTTAAAAAATGGGGTTGCATTTAAAAACAACCCCATTTTTTATTAATATATCATTCCAGATCATCTCACAGTCCCTTCTAGTGTAGCTAAATAAACCCATTTTTGATCTCTTGATTTCAAGCCTTGTTCAATTTTGACTCGTTGATCTGCTGTAGAATCCATATCTTCATATTCTTGAGCATTGAAAAATTGAACATAATCTTTATACATATTCATTGTAAGGTGAGTTGATTTGGCTTCACTTCCAAAAGGTAAGGCTGTTCTAAGCAGGACCCAACTTCCCATCAATCCTTTTTCAATCCTACTTTGGTGAATAGGTAGAAAAACCTCTTTTTCGGCCCTTTCATATTCTTGAAATTGACCTTCCGCAGCTTTCATCAAATCAAAAGATGCTAAAACACCCCGTTTCATTTTAAAACTATCTTTGCTATTGGCTATTTGTTGCATGTAAGACCTTTGCTTAAGATCAAACGCCCGGTTAGCAAGTAAAAACTTATCCTTAACCGCTTTAGCATTTAAATGTGGGTATGCAATCATGGCGTACTTTACCAAATCTTCTTCATTTAAGCCACTCATCATGGCAACTGGGTTATCATAATAAGTAATAGTAATGTATTGAAATTCACCTGAATCTGCTCCTGACTGTAATGACCAAAAGTCCCAGCCAGAGATTTTTTTGTCATTGATTGCAGATTGATATACTTTTTCCATAAAGTCTTTATGTTCTATGAAATCATACATTTCCGAAGATTCTACTTTGAAAAATTCAAAGACTAAATATCTGGTTTCTTGAGCCCATATTGATCCAGACAATAGGGCCAAAAGCAAGAGCATTAAGATTGATCTTTTCATTGCTTAAGGGGTTAGATTTCTAATTCATTGTTCTTTCTTTAAAATTTAGGAATTTTATTTTGCTTTTAATAATTTACACCAACTTTTTTGTCTATTGAACAAGACTATAGTAAAATATTCCTGATCATAAGTTTAATTTACTTTAATATGAAAAGTATAAAAAGTGTATTAGGAATAAGTTTCCGATATTAGTACCTTTTAGCATTGAATTAAAGTCACAACTTATGAATGTATCTAGAAGAGATTGGTTAAAAAAATCCTCCTTGACCGCAGGTCTAGCATTTTTGGGGGGATTTGGCACATACAATTCTTTGACAGCTGAGGAGGAAACCAAGTTCAACCCAAGACCCTTAGAACCTCTCATCCGTCTAGGTTCAAACGAGAACCCTTATGGCCCATCTCAATCGATGCGAGAGGCAATGCAAAAAGGTTTTGATCTTTCATGCAGATATCCTTGGGCATATAATCAACCTTTGATTGATATGATTGCTGCCAAAGAGGGGGTGCCATCTGATCATATCGTACTTACGGCTGGATCTACAGAAGGATTGAAAATCGCCGGACTTACCTATGCTAATAATGGAGGTGAGATCATTTCTGGTCTTCCTACATTTCTATCACTGATGACATATGCGGAGATTTGGGGAGGCAGAGTCAATTGGGTACCTCTGGATCAAGAGATGAACTTTGACCTTCCTGAAATGGAAAATCGAATCAGTAGCAATACCAAATTAGTCTTTCTATGCAATCCCAATAATCCAACTGGCAAACTGCTTCCTGCTCAGCAAGTCATGGATTTTTGCGAATCTGTGAGTAACAAGACCATGGTGTTCAGCGATGAAGCATACTATGACTACATAGAAGACACTAATTATCCTTCAATGGTAGAATTGGTCAAAAAGGGGAAAAATGTCATTGTATCAAAAACCTTATCTAAAATTTATGGTCTTGCTGGAATCAGAATTGGATACCTAATTGCCAAGCCTGAAATTGCTGCGGATTTATCTGGACGAGTTGTAGCCAATCTCAATATAATGGCCATAGAGGCAGCTAAAGCAGCACTAAGTGATGACGAGTTTTATCAGTTCAGCTTGCAAAAAAATATTGAAGCTAGAAAGTCAATTGAAATGACACTTGATCGTTTAGGACTACAGTATTTACATTCGCAAGCAAATTTTGTGTTTTTTGATGCCAAACAAGATGTAGTACAACTTGCAGAGAAAATGCGAGAAAAAGGTGTAATAATTGGCAGACCTTTCCCCCCATTCAATGAATGGTGTAGAATCAGCACAGGAACTATGGAAGAAGTATCTGTTTTTAATCAAGCAATCACGGCACTTTATACCTAATAAAACAACATGCAAATTGACTTTAATTTGAAACTTGAAAGTGAGAAGTTGTTATTAAGGCCACTTTTGGAGAGTGACTTGGCTCAGCTTTTTGAATTTACACAAGAATCAGAAATGTGGAAGTTTTATACTCATGACCTTTCTAATAAAGATGGATTAATTGATTGGGCTAGACCTGCTTTGAAAAAAGACAGGTTGCAATTTGTGATTATAGATAAAGCCGAGAATATCATTTTGGGTTCTACTGCTTTTGGAAACTACGCTCTGAGAGATAGAAGAATTGAGATCGGGTGGACATGGTTGGCTAAACCACATCAGGGAAGTGGAATCAATGCACAAGTCAAACAGATCATGCTAACTTATGCATTTGAAAAACTTTACATGGAAAGGGTAGAATTCAAAACTGACGTGCTCAATACGCAAGCAAGAAAAGCTCTTAGAAACATTGGAGCGATTGAAGAGGGCGTACTCAGAAGTCATACATTGATGACTAAGGAAAGAAGGAGGGACACCATTTACTATAGTATTCTGAAGTCAGAATGGAATCATATCAAAAGAGAAAATGACTGGTAAACCCCAAAAGCTATGATAGATAATATTCTCAGTATTGAAAGAAAAGCTAAATTGATTTTAAGATATGGAATAGCCTTCTATTTCATTTATTTCGGTATTATAAACCTGTGGGGAGCATTAAGTTCAAACGGGAATATACTAACGGGAGGCATTGTCATGCTACTAGGTTTGTGTATTGGTGGACTGATTTTGTCCCACTTCAAACAACCAAAGCTAAGTGCGATTGGAGCTGGTATAGCAGCTGTCTTTTTTTTAATTGTAGTAGCCATATTAGCATTTATGGAAATCAGAGATGGTTTTTCTATGCAAATGATACTCTTAAGAGTAATTAAAGATTTACTGCTTGCTATCGCTTGTGTGGTGCTCTGTGGAGAATCACTAAAGGAAGTGATTAGGGAAAAAATCACAAAGCCATTTCCTGTGAGGTAGGAAATGGCTTTGTATTTATTTTTTATATTCGAATCTGATTATACACTTAACCTCCTGTAAATCAATGCATAGGGCTAATTGGTTACTATTTGTCAATATCAATTAGTCTCTATTATCTATCAGTACCAAGGTTAAGCTAATTGGATTTTTTTATGTAGCTACTGGAAAAATTTTGTGTATCGACATATCCAAATTAGCTAATTATAGCTACTCTGCTCTATTTTTACCTCCAAAACTCCTCAAGTTGTAGGTTACACTCAACATGACGAATCTGGTTAGCACATTAGTTCTCTGATCTTGGATAAATACATCTGTCACGTCTCTTGAGATCGCTGTGTTTTGATTGAGTAGATCAAATATAGTCAATTTGGCTTCAAGTTGCTCTTTTGCTCCAAACCTATAACCGATATCAGCATTCATCAGCATGATTGTTCTATCAAAGCCATCTCCTAGCCCTTGAAACACCATATGATTCATATTTGAACTGATGAATAAGCCTCCTAAAAATTGCCAATACAAATCTAATCTGGTATTTTGTGTATAAAAATTATTATTCAAAGATGTCTGAATACTGCTTCGAATTGTATTGAAGCTACCTTCCGTCGATAGGTTGAAATCTACCCTTTCACTGATGTTACTACTAATTCCAACACCTGGACCTACAGCGAAATTTTTATTAATATTTAACTGATCATTGATCAAACCGGGCCTATTGGAGTAATTTACTCTTGTGCTAATATTAATGTTACTTTTTAATGCAGACAATGGAAAACCAAATGACATGTAAGTTCTTGCATCCCAATATCCATCTAAATTGACGGGTTTATTGAATTGTCCACCTTGCCTCAAAAGTACTTCTCCATCTATTAAAGTATCCCTAGCAGCTACAAGCGTGGAGTTGCCGAGATAATTATTCCTCGTTGAGCCTGATACAAACATAAAGAATGACCTTGAAGACTCAGTGTCTATTTTTCTTAACCTCGCGAATAATCTGTGCTCATACTCTTGAACTAGATCTGCATTTCCTGAAAAGATTTGAATTGGATTTCTATTATCAATTACTTCTTGCAACTGTCTTATGGAAGGGGCATCCGTTCTTGTTCTGTAATCTAGTCTGATATTCGTTTTTTCAGAGGCATTGAAATTGATCACAGCTCTTGGTATGATATTTTTGAAAGTCCTCTGTGTATTTTCAAAACCTGGGAAAATCCTATCACTATCCAAATTTGAAACTTCATAATCTACAGAAGTGAAGATCCTGAACTTTTCATTGTTGAACCTGTATCCAATTCCACTTCGCTGCTGCAAATAGGTGTTTTCAAAGGTGTTTGATAATGTGGAGTCTAGTTGGAAGTTCATAGACTCGGCTTCTCTTTGTCTCACATCTTGTTCTGTTCGACCGATATCATTGCCAATACTGTATTGTAATCTCAACTGAGACTTTTCAGATATTGGTTCATTATAATCAAACCTTACCCTGTAATTGAAATTATTGGAATTAAAAATGGTGTTTTGAATCAAGCTGTCAATCTGATTGGTACTGAAATCTCTATTGACAGAGGTTAGTCTACTTTCTCTGTCACTGCTATTCAGTCTAGTAGTTGCACTGGTGGAAAGCACTCTTCCTGGTTTGGCAAACTTATATCTGTAAGTGAAATCATTGTCAAAACTGAACCAATTGCTAGAACCTGAAGTCGTATTTACAATTTCGTTGATTGGATTTTGTCTATCAAATAAGTTCTGCGCTACAGTAGTATTGATATAATCTCTTTCTTGATAATTAAATCTTGGTCGCCAAATGATCGCATGTCTATCTGTAATGTCATAATCTAACCTCATATCTAATCTATGACGTCTACTATTACTGATATTATTCGTCTCCTGGTCATACAGTTGTAAACTATCGCTAGGTAGTATGTACGTTCTAGAAGATATTCTATTTAATGTATTTCTATTATCATTAAAGAAATAAGAACCAGTAAATTTGGCCTTGCCCTCGTCAAATTTATCAGAGAAATTCACCCCTAAAGCATTGGTAACTGTGATACCTGGCCTCTCCCAAGTTTGAAGAGGATTGCCACCTCTTCCTCCTCCGCCAGCTTGACCACCTTCTTCGCCAAAGGCACCCGAAAGATCGTCAGAAGAGAAGTTTTGCTGATTGATATTATTTGTCAAGCCCAAAACTGTTGTTCGCCTTGTCCCATTGAAGAAATTCAACGCGCCACTGCCAATGTAATTATTATCAGTACCATATCCTCCCGAAAGCCTACCAAACATGCCCGACTTCACTTCCTTTTTGGTGATGATATTGATAGTTTTTATCGTATTCCCATCATCAAAACCAGTCAAAACGGCTTGGTCACTTCTTTGATCCAAAAATTCGATTTTATCGATAATTTCCACAGGTAAGTTAGCCATAGCCATAGCTGGATTATCTCCGAAGAAAGGCTCTCCATCTACCAATACCCTTCCAACTACCTCACCTTGAACCTCAATAGTACCTCCCCGCATCACTACGCCGGGCATTTTTCTAATTAATTCATCAGCATTGGCTTGTGGACGAGTTTTGAATGCATTGGCATTGAAAGCCACCGTATCACCTTTGACTTCACCAGTCAGAATCTGTGCCTTGATTTCAAAAGTTTCTAACAATTCCCCATCTTCAGATATTTCAATATCACCAAGGTTATTATTTTCTAACCTTTCTATCTTTTTTGTGAATTTAGTATAACCAACAAAAGTCACTTCTATGTTGAAAGTATTGATTGTGGGCTTCTTGAAAGAAAATACACCATTTCCATCCGTGAATGTAGATGCGATCGTCTCGTTAAACTCGGATTTGATAAACACATAAGCACCCGGAAGGGTCTCTTTGGTGTTTTTATCCACTACTCTACCACTGATAGATTGAGCAATACTATTTGACGAGAGAATCAGAAGAAATCCAAGAAGAAGAAAAGTATTTTTAAGCATTTTGTTAATTGAATGAATGATAAACTCTAGGTTTTGAATTAGGTTTGAATCAATTACAAAATTAGATTTTCCACCATCCTAACTCAAACCATTAGTCAAATAGAAAGTCCACTTACTTTACCTTTATGTTATTGGTTTAAAACAAATGCTGAAAGGTTTAAAAATCCGATTAATAATAACAAACTGATCAAAAACAGCGAAATTGAGCATTTACATTTTCCAAAGAAAATTGATTAAATTACCGACTATAACAAACAACCTTTTTACGCAGCAAAAAAACTATGAAAAAGCAACTCTTAAATTTCGGTTTTGTCTTGGCAATGGCTTCAATGATGATCTCTTGCCAAAAGTCTAAAGAGACTGAAAATCTAGTGATAGATGACGAAATGTTTGAAACAGGTGAGATTCCTGATGATTTTATCGATCATCATACTGCTATGACTTCATTAGATTATATGGGCATTTACAAAGGCGT
The DNA here is from genome assembly GCF_900188245.1 of Belliella buryatensis. Classification (GTDB taxonomy): domain Bacteria; phylum Bacteroidota; class Bacteroidia; order Cytophagales; family Cyclobacteriaceae; genus Belliella; species Belliella buryatensis. Next base: position 124,958 of record NZ_FZOK01000004.1, read on the forward strand.
GCTCCCATGTGCAGATTGTGAAGGTATTGAAACAATTATCGAATTGGGAAGTGGAAATTCTTATGTTAAAAAAGTTATATATCTCGGAAAAGGAGATCAAAAAGTTATAGAAAGCGGTGGCACCTTTACTTGGAATGATGACGGTAATACTATTACGCTTAATGAAGAGGATGCCCCAAATATGTACTTCGTTGGTGAAAATGTACTCTTTCATCTTGACCTAGATGGTAATAGAATTGAGGGAGAATTGGCTTCTAAATATAGACTTGAGAAAACTTCTTGAGGCACTTCTTTTTCACTTTTAAGAAACAATAAAAAAAGCCTGGTCTAACGATCAGGCTTTTTTTATTGTTAATTTAATTATTGAACAAAGTACACATAATAAATTGATTACAAATACTTTAATTTACATCTTTTAATAGCTCTACAACTGCTTTCTCCAATTGTTGATCAACACCTTTATCTATTTTACCCGGCATATTTTTTACTTGGAATTGAGGAGCAGTTTCATTGTTTTCCATCCACTCCCCAGCTTTGTTTTTTGCTGAAATTGGAACCACACCCCATCTAGTTCCATCGGGCAAAGATTCCCAACCAGCAAAAGAACAAGTACCCGGAGTCGGCATGCCAACCGTTTTCCCAATATTCAAATCAGTATAACCACAAGCAAAACAATGTCCGTCTGAATAGTTAGCCTCATTGAACATAGCCAAAGTTGGTTTGGTCCATCTGAAAGTAGGCTCATAACCTACATCTCTATCTTCTGTAGCATAAGTGATGAATTTTTCTCCTGTAAAAAACATGGCTAAATCAGCAACCAAATCACCACCACCATTGAATCTGGTATCTACGATGACACCTTCTTTGTCATGGAATTTACCCATCATTTCTTCATAAGTATTTCTATAAGGTCCATCAGACATACCAGGAATATGCACATAGCCTAACTTACCTTCTGAAAGCTTCTCTACCTCTTCTTGATTCTTCTTAACCCAGCGGGTGTAGAGCAACCTATTTTCTTCACCCAAAGAAATAGGCTTCACAGTTATTTGCTGGCGACTATTATTACTTGGATCTACTATTTCTAGTAAAGTAAACTTATTAGCCTTTCTATTGAAATATTGGGCTACATCCTTATCAGAAGATATGGTTTCTCCATCAATTTTTTCGATGACCATGCCAGCCTTGATATTTAGGTCTGATTTATCAAGTGGTGAGCCTTTGATGATTTCAGTTATCTTAATTCCGTCACCTTGGTGGGAATAATCCATGAATATCCCCAATGAAGCAGTGGCATCAGATTGAGGAACACTTCTATTGTATCTCGCACCAGCATGGGATACGTTCAACTCTCCTATCAGTTCTGAAAGCATCTCTGCAAACTCATAGCCATTTCCAATGTGAGGAAGGTATTTTTCATATGATGCTGCTAGCGCGTCCCAGTCTACTCCATGCATATCAGGAGTATAGAACACACCTTTGGTTCTGATCTTAATATGTTCAAAAAGATGTGCTCTTTCTGCTTCCGTGTCCATGCTCATTTCACCTGCAATTCTGATCGCCTCTCTTTTGGTACCATTGCTGGTGATTTTAGCTATGGTTCCTCCACTAAGTAAATAAAGGTTTTTCATCTCCTTATCCCATTCCAAACTTCCTCCTCCTGCATCAAGCTTCAATTCCATTTTTGTCTCCTTGGTACGCAGGTCTGTACTCCATAGGTTCATGCCTTTTTCAAACCTCGCCAAATAATATAACTTCTCACCATCTTTATCCAAAACTGCATCTCCTAATGAAGATGAATGTATGGTAAGTCTAGCCTTACGGTCTACGAGGTCTTCCCAATCGAATTTCAGATCCTCAACTTTCTTGTCGTCTTTCTTTTCATCTTTTTTATCATCACCTTTTTTATTGGCTTTCTCCACTTCCTTCATCAGGTCATAATCTTCTTTGCTCAGGCTGAACTTCTCAAATGCATCTTTGGTGAAAAACAAGGTATAAACATCATTTTGTGCACCTCCACTTGTAGCGAAACCTTTCAAACCATCTCTATTGGAAAACCAAAGCATTTGCTTGCCACCATTTACCCATTTGGCACTTCTATCTCCATATCCACTCTTGGTCAGGTTTTCCATTGGTTTCTTACCTGTGGCATCTAACAACACGATCTCTCCATTGGCCATGGTTGGTCTATAAGATGCTAGCAACCACTTACTATCTGGACTCCAATTGAAATACTGATCACCATCTCTCATGTGCATTAAATGCTCAGGTCCCATCAAGGTTACAGTAGATTTATCTCCCAAATCCATTACTTTCAAGCTTCTTCTTCCTTCGATATAAGCCAACTTTTTCCCATCAGGGGATATCTGAGGCTGATAATTATCATATTCATTTGAAACTAGCACTTCTTCTTTTATCAATGTACTAGCAAAGAAAAATGGCTCTTCTTTTTCTCTAACTTTCTTAGCTTGATAAATCGTCCACTTCCCATCACGCTCGCTTGCATAAACCAATGACTTACCATCTGGAGCAAACTGTACAAATTGTTCCTGCTCTGGTGTACTTGTAATTCGCTTGGTCAATGCACCATCTACTGAGGTTACAAAAACTTCACCTCGAGCAATAAAGGCAATTTCCTTTCCATCTGGAGAAATAGACATCTCTCTTACACCCCCATTGATGGAGATAAAGCTGTCTGAATTACTGATTGGTTGTGTTTTGATCGCTACATCAACTTTTTTAGGACTTTCACCCTCCTTCATCGTGTATAATTCTCCATCATAGGAGAATGATAGCAATCCATTGTCTGCAATTGATAAAAATCTCACTGGAAAATCCTTTAATTCAGTCAACGCCTTTTTCTGAGTTGGATTCTCCAAGTTCATTTTGAAAACATTGAAACTTCCTTTTTCCTCAGAGAGGTAATAAATATCCTTATCTCCTGGAGCAAAAACTGGATTTCTGTCTTCACCACCAAAACTTGTCAACATTTTATGGGTATTGCTTTCACTATCATAAACCCAGATATCTCTTGTAATTGCAGACTGATGTTTTTTTCTCCATTCATTTTCTCCACCTTTCTTGTCTTGATAGATCATCTTTTTACCATCAGCACTTACTTTAACATATTCTGCTGGTAGCGTCCAAACTTGATCTACCCGACCACCTTTGGTGGGTACTTGGTACAATTCAGGCTGCGAGCCCGTTGGATATTGTCTATGCTCAGCTAAATCTTGTCTAACTCCCCCAAAAATCACATGATTGCCATCTGCTGAAAAAGTGTAAGGCATCTCGTCATTAGAATGATAAGTCAACCTACTTGCAGCTCCTCCTTCTGCATCCATGATGAAAACATCAAAATTGCCATATCGGTCTGATGCAAATGCAATCTTTTGACTATCCTTACTCCAAACTGGCATAAAGTCATGTGCTTCGTGGAAAGTCAATTGTATGGCTTTCCCCCCAATGGTTGGAACAGTATAAAGATCTCCTTTGTAAGTAAAGGCAATCTTGGAACCATCAGGAGAAATTGCCGAATACCTCAGCCAATTAGGTGCATCTTGTGCAGATGCAATCCCCATGATTCCGCTCAAGAGCAAACTCAAATAAATTTTTATGAATTTCATAGTTAACGTTTAAGATTAGGTTTTAAAAATAAAGAATAAAAGCCCATTCAAAAGGGATTTTTACATTAATGGACAAAAGAAGATAAATTCAGAAAGGAGATTCCACTTGGAAACTCACTCGCTCTTTGGAATTGGGGTGCGTGAACTCTAGGTAAGCTGCATGAAGATGAAGCCTATTGCTTTTTTGCCCATACAAATCATCACCAACGATCGGTGTTCCCAATCCACTTGGATGTGCTGCGTGGACTCGGAGCTGGTGCGTCCGACCTGTGATTGGAAAAAAGGAAATCCTTGTTTGACCGTTTATAATCTCTATTACTTCAAATTTTGTTTTTGCTGGTTTTCCATATTGATAACAAACCATTTGTCTGGGTCTATTGTCTAAATCTACCCTAATTGGTAAATCAATCAATCCCTGCTTAGATGAAACAATGCCATTCAGCAAAGCGATGTAACGTTTTGTGACTGTCCTTTTGATAAATTGTGCTTGGAGTTGTGTATGAGCTACTTTTGTTTTAGCTACCAAAATAATCCCAGAAGTACTCTGATCCAGCCTATGCACCAGTACAGCATCTGGATGAAGCGCAGTAATTCTTTTTTGAACAGAGTCACTGATATGCTTACCTGGTACAGATAGAAATTCCGCCGGCTTATTGATGACCATCAAAGCATCATCTTCATAGATGATGTCCAATTGCTTACCTTCAGCAGGATTTTTAAGCATGGGGTTTTCTTCTACTTGCAAGCCTTGCAGCATATGCCCCAAAATAGGCTCACACTTAGACCTACAAGCAGGGTAAAATTCACCATGTCTTCTAACCTCTGACTTAGGCGGTCTCCCCCACCAAAATTCAGCCAAGGCTATCGGATGCAAACCATATTTGAAAGCATAATGGAGCAACTTAGGTGCAGCACATTCACCTGCCGCGGCAGGTATAGGAAGCTTTAATTCTTCTTTAAATATTTGCTTCAAGCTTTTCCATTTTTGATTCGCATTCAAAAACTTATACTGATCAAAAAGCTGATCTTGTAATTGCTGTGACCTTTCTTTCCTCTCTGATTTCAATCTTGCGATCAATTCTTGACGAGGTTCTAGTTCCTTTTCCTTAACAGTGATCTTGTCCAACCATTCTTTTTCCAAAACCCTTTGAAAATACTGCATACGTAGACTTTCTTCTCGCTGTCCTTCCATCAAGGTTTCGTATTCTTCGGATAATAGAATTTTTGAAGCTTCTGTACGGATGGCCTTTCTTCTCTTTTGTGCCTGCTTCACTTGATCTCTACCAGCGAAGATTTCATCATTTGCCTGCATTTTCAGCTGCTTCAATTCATCCAGAGCATCTAAAAAGTCATTGTCAAGCTCAATTTCCTTAATTTTTGTATTAAGAGCATTCAAGACTGCTTCCTCTTGTTTGAAAAAGCCGTCTTCTGCTAACATATCGAAAACGGGAGGAACAAAATATTGATGGTGATTGCTATCTGCTAACTTTCCTGAAAACGCAGCTAGAAAACCAATTTCCTCATTTGGCTTTTTGACCACCAATACGCCAAACATCTTACCAATTGCTAAGCTTTCGTCATCTGGATCAAATCCAAAATTATGTTTCCAGTCTTGTTGATGCGTCAGATAATCTTGCAGTTGAAACGCTGCTATTTTGGCTATAGGTGAGGGTTCATAATAAAACGGGAAGTTAAAAATCTCCGGAATTTCGTAACTCTCGATGGCATGTTGAAAAGCTATAAATTTATCTGGCACGATGCTGATTAAGTTGATCTTGGCTCAAAATTATAGGTTCTCAGGCAAATGTCAGCTAATTGTTTATAAAAAGAATGACTTAACCCCTAGACAACTTTGAACGTATTTTTCAGTATATTTAATAGAACCAACTACATTCCTATGCTACATTCAGATTTTCTTCAGGAAAACCCAAAACTTTTAATTTTCCTCCCAATATACTACACCTTATGGGCTGATAGTGTACTTACACCGACTGAGATCAAAGAAATGGAAACCTTAGTCAACAAGCAAAATTGGCTAAAGAAAAAAGAGAAGACTTGGTTGCTTCAGCAATTAGATCCACAGAATCCTCCAAAGCCTAAAGAACTGAAAGCATGGAGAAAAGAAATCAAATCTCTTAAGCTCAATTCTGAAACAAGTTTAACAGAAATTGGGGTATCTTTAGCAACAAAATATGCTAGTGATATCTCCTTCATCCCGAAGACAATTCAAAGTTTTGAGAAAACGGAAGAGTTACTAGGTCTCTTGGGTAAAGAAGCCAGGTACAGTTTCCAAGCTGGCCATCAAACTATCACCACTTCACATCATGCAGAGCAAAATTTTGAGGTCAAGGAAATGACCAAGATTTTGGATGGAAGACAGGTAGATTTAATCAAAAGGGTCAAGACTGTCATTTCGGATCCTTCATTTGCTTTCCAAGAATTTGAAAGTTTGACAGCGCAACGAGAGCAAACTTTATTGTGGTGTCAGGAATTGGCGAAACAGGGGTTTGGCGCATGGGCTTTCCCCAAATTTGCTAATGGAAAGGATGATATGGAAGGATATTTCACCATAATGGAAACGCTTTCCTACCACGATTTGAGTATGGTCATCAAATTTGGAGTCCAATTTGGGCTTTGGGGTATGAGTGTTTATTTTTTGGGAACAGACAAGCATCATCAAAAGTACCTGAAGGACATCGGAAGTCTAAAGCTTCCTGGTTGTTTTGCGATGACAGAGACTGGTCATGGTTCAAATGTCAGAGGCTTAGAAACAACTGCAACTTACGATCATCAAAATAAAACCTTTACCATCCATACACCCAATCCAGATGCAAGGAAAGAATACATTGGTAATGCCGCACTTCATGGACAAAAAGCCACTGTATTCGCCAAACTGATCATCAATGGTGAAGATTTTGGTGTTAATGCTTTTATTGTTCCTTTGAGAACAGTTAATGGTGATATGATTGAAGGAGTGAAAATTGAAGATTGTGGCAGAAAGATGGGCTTAAATGGAGTCGATAACGGTGTAATCTATTTCAATCAAGTGGTCATCCCAAAAGAAAACATGCTGGATAAATTCTCCACTGTCAATGAAGCTGGTGAATTTGAAAGTCCAATCAGTTCTGATAATAGGAGGTTTTTTACCATGCTAGGCACTTTGGTTGGTGGTAGAATTGGGATACCAAGATCTGCCCTATCTGCCACTAAGGTTGGTTTAACAATTGCAATCCGTCATGCAGAGAAAAGAAAACAATTTGGGCCAGAAGGTGGTGAGGAAGTTCCAATTTTGAACTACAGGATGCATCAACGTCGATTGATGCCACCTTTGGCCACAAGCTATGCACTTCATTTTGCACTTAGGTATTTAACAAAACGGTTTTTAGATCGAAGTGAAGACGATGCTCAGGAAATCGAAGCATTAGCAGCAGGTCTGAAAGCATACAGCACATGGTTTACGACGGCTACTTTGCAAGAATGCAGGGAAGCTTGTGGTGGTAAAGGGTACTTGTCAGAAAATAGGATTGATGCATTAAAAAATGATACTGATGTGTACACCACTTTTGAAGGTGACAATGTAGTCTTGATGCAACTAGTCGCAAAAAACAGGCTTACAGAATTCAGACAAGAATTTGGGGATATGAATATGTTCACAATTTTCAATTACGTCGCCAATCAAGCAAAAACGACCATTACTGAAAAAAACCCACTGATTGTCAGAAGTACTGATCAAACTCACTTACTGGACATGGATTTCCACTTAAGCGCCTTTAAATACAGGGAAAGAGCCATACTTTCAAGTGCAGCACAGCGAATCAAAAGACATATAGACCAAGGCATGGATTCATTTGATGCCTTCAATGTAGTTCAGCATCATTTGATCAATGTAGGTCAAGCCTATATTGAAAGGGTAATCTTGGAAGAATTTCAAAAAGTAGTCATGGAAACAAAAGATCAAGGCACACAAGAAGCTTTGGAACAACTTTGTCAATTATTTGCTCTTCATACCATAGAGAAAAATAGAGGATGGTATCTCGAGCAAGGTTATATGGAAGGTGTGAAAACAAAAGCAATAAGAAAAGAAGTCAACCAGCTATGTTGGGAAATCAGAAAAAATGCCTTAGCGCTTACCGATGCCTTTGATATCCCAGAAAGCTGTATTGCAGCACCAATTGCGAGAAGATAATCATTCAGAAGAATAATATCTTGCTTTTATAAATTTAGTACCTGATGGGACTTTTTGAACAATAAAAGTTGATTCATTGGATTTTAAGAATACACAAGATCCACAGTCAGAGAGGGTATCCATTTTGTAACTAACAGTGTCAACTTTTATTATTTCTTTTTTATCACCCAGATAATCAATTATAATTGCAATTTTCTCATAATCAATTTCAGTTTCATTTTTAATAATGATTCTAACAATATCATCTTTAATTTCTTCTACCTTTATTTTGATAGGTTGATTACTACATCCTACTAAAAAGAATGTGGAAAATAGGAGGATTAATATTTTTTTCATAGCGTAGAAATTTATATCAAATATTTCAATAATCCACATATGAAAGAAATAAAAATCCTCCTATTCAATTTGTTTTCAACAGCTTACCTAATCTTTTTCAGCCTTTTCACTATCTTTTTTATTGAAATGCCTTTCATAAAACTCAAAAATCCTATTCCAATGATCGTGAAAATCGCTTTCATCTGAAGCAGCACCAGCACCATGACCACCATTGAGATAATTAACCCAAACTACATCTTTACCAAGTCTTCGCATGGCATAGTATAACTCACGAGAATTGGTGCCAGGTACATTCCAATCACCTTCACCAGTCATGATCATGTGAGGGGTTTTGATCCTATCAGCATAAAGCACTGCTGTAGTAGCAAGGTACTTCAAAGGTTCATCCCAGAGGGTACCTCCTATCCTATCTTGTCCATATTCAGCAGCCGTATAGTTTCTCGTTCCGATCTTCGGACTGTCACCTAAAAAGCTGATGATATTGACTTTTCCAGAAATATTGATAGCTGCTGCAAACCTATCCGTCTGTGTGATCAGTAATGATGTTGCATACCCACCATAACTTCCCCCTTGTACACCCACTTTGTCATTATCTACCTTGCCTTCATCCACAAGTTTATTGATCGCAGCCGTGATCCCTTTTACCCAAGCCTCCCCTGGATAACCCATTTCCAAATCCACAGAAGGACGAAGTGCAAAGTATCCTTGGTTTGCGAAAAGATTCATATTTCTATTGTAGCCATTAGCAAAGAACGTTTCATAAACCTCACATACAAGCGGATATTTTATCCCTTCTTCATAATCTACAGGGTAATATAAGATCCCTTTCATTTCTTTACCATCTACATTTCTGTAAGAGATCAATTCTGATCGAGTCATCTTTTTATCAGCAAGCCATGGATTGAGATTGGTCAGGGGTTTCATTTCTTTAAATGTCCAATCTGTCACAACCAAATCACCTGGCATGTCTCCATCGGACAGATTGAGAATGATTTTATCTGATTTTTTAGGCCTTTGGAGTCCGCTATACAGTCTATGGTCAATAATCAAATCCTCCATTTTCTTTTCTCGTAAGTCGTAGCGTACAAACCCTCTTCTCCACACATCCTTTTCGCTATATGAAAAATAGAGATACCTCTCATCATCCGACCAATTGGCTAAACTTAAACTAGGAGCCTTTTCCTTATCCTCAGGAAATTCATAGACCAATTCTAAATTTTCGCCCTGAGCATCTACCAACCAGTATCCTTTATCCGAACTTAGTAGCAATTTCCCTTCAGAAGGTGACCAAGAATTAACCGAAAACTTCACTTCCTTTTTCTTTTCCTCATCTGTATAAGCTTTGCCTTTGGTAAGATTCTTTGCATCATCTTGACCAAGCGTCTGAACATATACATAGCCTGAATCCACCCAAGCAAATTTTGCTTTGCTATCAGACCAGTTGAAATTTCTTCTTTGCTTGTTCTTCTTATATAGGATAAGCGTAGAGTCCAGGTCACTCAATTGCTTATACGCCACCTGATATTCTGTGCCTTCATTTCTTACATAGGAAGTTTTCAAGGGAAAAGTCTCATTAAAAATTAAAAACTGATTATCATCAGAAAGATAAACTCCTCCATAATTGGATTCTGGAAGTAACTCTTGTGGAATTCCCGTTACTAAATCAACACGCAATACTCTAGTTAGGGAATTGGTATTTCTAATTTCATCCCATTTCAGAAAAGGTTTATTGCTATCATAAACTACTACCGGGCCTTTGGTAGCTTCATTGTATAGTTCCATGGCTCTATCTAGCCAATCACTTGCGCGAGCATGGACCATCAAGGCTTTACCGTCGGGAGTCCAAGTCAAATTAGAATTGGCAAGCAATGGATTCCCACCAATTTTCACTTCTTTGATTCGCTTTTTAGCCACTTCATAAATCATCAAATGAAGTTTCTCTCCCTTTTGCTCTAAAAAAGCCAATTCTTTTGAATCAGGAGACCATGCAAAAGATGTTACCTGAGATTGAGCTCGATAAGAATACATCATCGTTCCCGAATTGACATCCATGATGACAAAGTCTCCCGGGAAAACATTGATGTATGATGGGTCTTGAAATCTAAAGTGATCTACACCAAATCTTGATCTTCCATCTGCAATGATGCCAGCGAGATATCTTCCGTCATCCGATAATGTAGTATTACTAATTGATTTAACATTGATTGCATCTGATACTGTGAAGTTGGATTTCTGTGCTAGTGTAATGCTTGCAAAGCATAATAAAATCACAAGAAAAGGTAATTTTAAGTAAGTGTTTTTCATAGGACGATTATTGATTGAACACTTAAATTAAAAATCTTAAGATAAATAATAGCATAAACCTGCATTCAAAACTGTTTTGAGAAAAAATAAAAAACTTCCAATCGATTAATTAGTGATTATAACTAAATGATATTATGTTAGATGCTCCAAATGTTCAAATTTATTCTTCCAATCTTGATATTTTTGAATATTCTTAGTCGTAACTTTAATCAAGCAATCTAACAGTCCTAAGATTTATGAAATCTCTTTTAAGTTTTAAAATTCTTTCTATTTCGCTATTATTTATAATGCTATTCAATAGTCCTGTATCGGCTCAAGGTGTCTACACTGCAAGGGGGTACTGGGAAGAGTCAAATAAAAGTACCTACAAACAAATCAAGCTAAAGCAGGTGGTAGGAGATGCCTTGACAGCAGATGAAGAAACCTATCTCAACGATTTTGAAGTATTTTTAGCTAACTATTATGAAAAAATGTCCTCAGATGAAAGGGCTAAATACGAAAGAATGCGATTTCAGTGGGATAGAGAAATTTCTGAGCAAAAAAAAGAAGTCAAGTCTCAATCAGATGATTTTGAATGGAGAGGTGTAGACAGGGCATTGAATATAGGATATGGACTTTATTACGGGGCAAGTATGGTGTCCCTTTTGGAAATTGATAACGCAGGTGTAGTCGGTATTCCATTGGTTATGGGAGGACTATGGGCCATGGGGCCAATCATCAATCCCAAGAAGTACGAGAACATTGATAGATCGGTAGTTAGAGCAAGTAATGCAGGGAAATTTCTAGGTCTGATATATGGTGGATCATTGGGTCTAATAGCTGCCGGAGGTAGTAATTCTTCAAATGAAGGAAAAGCAGCTTTTATCATGTCATCCGTTGGAAGTATTACGCTAGGAGAAGTTGCCTTCCAAATGCAGAAAAAAAGAAATTATTCCGATGGCCACATTGAAATCATGAGGCATCATGGTGTACTGGGAGCTTATACTGGTATTTCTATCATAGCTGCTGCTCAAGCAGAAACAGGAAGACCTTATGGTATTGGAGCATTATTAGGTAGTGGTGCAGGCTTAGCAATTGGAAACATCGCCTCAAGAAATTATGCATACACAAGAGGTGATGGCAGGTATGCGACGAATATGAGTAGTGTTGGAATTGGAATTGGATTCGCGATTTCTAGCCAAATAGCAATGAACAATGATGCAGAAGCAGGATTATTCCTCATACCTGCTGGACTCGGAATTATAGGTACGATAGTCGGTCAAAGAAATACGCAAGGTGTAAATCTGACCAACAGGCAAGGTAGCACCATTAATTATGCATCGGGGGGTGCTGCTTTATTAGGCTTAGGGATTTCAGCAATTTTCCAAACAGAATCTCCAGCTGTAATTTTTGGTTTAGCATCGGGTTTTGCTTTAGCTACACAAGAAATACTTTTTGCTAAATATAAAAACGAGAACATGAACCTAGAACTATCTAGGACAAACAAAGAAAAAGGTATTAATTATTCACTTAATTTTCGTCCAGAAAACTATATCCTAAATCAAAAACTACAAGCAGGTGCAACAATATTTAGCAATTACGCTTTACTTTCTAATCCAATAGTAAATTTTAATCTAAAGTTTTAAAAAGCTTTTGTAAGCATCTGAATTAATTTATCCCTATCCATCGGAGCTGGATTGGGATAAGTCATAGCCATCAGATAATCTACAGCTTTTGTAATGTCTTCTTGCTTTAATCCAAGACCTTGTAGGTCATATGCTACTCCAAGGTTCTCTTGCAAATCCCTAATTATGGATGGTGGATGTCCGAAACCAAATGCTTCATTATACAGGTTCTGCTGCAAGTCATCTAAGTATTCCCATTGGTATTCAAGCACATAAGGTAATAGCAAGGTGTGAATATGTGAATGTTCTAATCCAAAATTCCCTCCCAATACATGCGCCGCTTTATGATGTAATCCCATACTTACTTCACAAAGCACCTTACCTCCAATGTAAGCTCCAAACAACAATTCTTGATTGATCTCTGGTGTCAGAACTCCTTTCTTTTTCAACTCTTTCAAGCCACTATAAAGTTTGGATAATCCAAGAGACGTCAAGTTGTCAGTAATAGGATTACCTTCTATTGAATATACGGCTTCCACCAAGTGCGCCATGGCATTGAAGGCAGAAGGGATAGCCAATTCCAAAGGCATCCCTAGAGAAAGATATGGATCAAATATGACGAACTTGGGGTGCACCCGATCGTCTCTTTTGACTGTCTTAACACCATCATGACTGATTCCATAGATATTAGTCATCTCTGATCCAGAATATGTACTTGGAGCAGCCCATAGCTCCGTCTCTATTTCTAAAACCAATGCCTTTCCTAATCCAATCGCTGATCCACCACCCAAGCAAAAAATGATATCAGGTTTTTTATCTACGAAAAAGCTTTTTGCCTCATCTACCAAAGACATCGGTACATGCTGAGCAACCTTATCGAAATGAAAAACGGCCTCAACCCTATCCAGTTTGGCTATTTCATTTACCAATTCGGCATTTCTCTTGCTGGCAATTACGCCTAGTTTAATAGACTTCCCCTCTGGAAAATTATCCTGAATTGCTTCCAAGGTGCGCTTACCAAAGACGACTTTAACTGCATGTGTCTTATAACTAAATGGATTCATAGATTTGGTTTTGGTGATTAACTAAATTCATTCTAGAAAATTCTTCATGTAAAAGAATTTTCTAGAATGATGATGAGGAGGACATCAAACCTGTAAATACTTAGGAAGAACAATTTCTTCTAAAGGCTTCACAATCTCCTCTCTTCTGTGTTCAAATACAGGAGGTAGTAGCAATTGGTGTCCAAGCAAGTTCTCTTCTTCATCTATGGCAAATCCAATATCTGAAGTAGCAAACTCAAACAAAGCTCCGGAAGGAGTCCTATTGTAAATTGAGTGGAAATAATTTCTATCCTTAAGCTCAGTCACATCTGTGTAGCCAAATCCCTCAATATAAGCTTTCAACTCAAGGTTGTGCTCGTCTTTGGCTGTAGCGAAAGCAATGTGATGTGGAATTCCAACAGCAAAGGTCCAAGAGCCTTGCTCCATATCAGGCACATGATGCAATTCTATAGTTCTCTGAGCACCACCATCTTTGATGTGGTATCTATGGAAGTCCCCGTCTTGACCTACTTTGCTAAAGTTGAGCACTTTGGTTAGATAAAAGTCCATTTCGATGATATCTCTTGAGCGGATGGTCGCGCCAAATAGCCCTCTAATGCCATTCTCTTTAGAAATCTCCTCAGTTTCCCATGCATTTCTATTGTCATTATCGCAACCTACCACAGCCATCCCAATCCCTGATCTATCTTCAAAAGTGATCATTTTATCTCCGAATCTTTCGATGATTCCAGAGTGAGGGACATTGTGCTTATTGAGGTGCTTTACCCAGAACTCTAGTGAAGCAGTGGGTACAGAGAAGGAAGATGTCTCGATTTGGCCAGAACCTTTTCTGCCGTAGACACCGGCTTTTTTGAACGGAAAAGTAGTCCATACAGAACCAACTTCGGCATCTGCATTGGCATAGTACAAGTGATAAATACTGGCTGCTCCGTCAAACAGTACCGTTTGCTTGATCATGCGCATGCCCAATACTTGGGTCACAAAGTCAATATCTTCTTGGGCAGAGCCCACACTCACAGTCAAGTGGTGCAGCCCTGTAATGTAATCAGCAGGATTATTCATGGATTTATGGGTTTTGTTATTAACTAAAATACTTAACACAGAAACCCTCCAAATTTTTTCAATGTTTCAAATTCCAGATGATTTATTGAGGTTAATCTGCTTTTATTAATCTAGATTAACAATTCATCACTTTCCTGATAGCTTTTTTCTTAGGTTACTCAAAAATACTGGCGTAATTCCAAGATAAGAAGCAATGCATTTTTGAGGAACTATCAATTCTAGCTTTGGATAATTTTTCAGAAAGGTTAGGTACTTTTGTTCAGCTGAAAAAGAAATATTCCTTATGATTCTTTTCTGATGGCTGATCAGAGAGTTTTGAAAAAGGATTCTAAAATACCGCTCAAAATTGGGACTAAATGCACATAGCAGATCAAAATTCTCCTTGTTCCAAGTCAATACTTCCACATCAGTCATTGCTTTAATTGAATATATGGATGGTTCATTATTCATAAAGCTATTCAAATCACCAGTCCACCAATTATCTATGCCAAATTGGATCACATGTCTGAAATCTCCTTCATCAATGTAGGAAGTCATCAAACAACCTTGCTTGATCAAAATAAAAGGGCTGCTCTCTTTTCCTTTATGAACCAACGTTTGATTCTTCTTGAAAGTAGCTAATTCACCCAATTCAAAAAAATTATCCAACTCTTCATCAGAAAAAGTCACATATTTGGTTAGATTGTTGATTATAGAGGTGTTTTGGACGCTGTCTTTATTGATCATATGATTTTGAAGATAGGTTTTTTGAAGGACTAAAAAAACTTCTATTTTGTTTCTGGAATTACCCATAGGAAAAGCTTGTGCACCTTACCATCATCTCCCATAACCTCAAGGTGCTGATCTGGCTTCCAATCTCCCATATCATAATTATGCGTTATGATTTTGGTACCTGGAGAAAGTTTTTGAAGTTTCGGCCTCAATTTTAAATTGATATCTGGAAAAAGATAGATTACTAGCACTGTAGCTTCACTTAGTTCCAACTCAAATAAATCACCTTGAATAAAGGAAACCAAATGCGATACACCAGCCTCTTTGGCAAGTGCTTTTGATTCAGCAACCAGCTCAGCATCTATTTCAATCCCAAAACCTTTTGTTCCAAATCTCCTTGCCGCTTCAATTGGTATCCTTCCATCACCCGAACCTAGGTCATAAACTACATCATTTTGACTTACATCACCAAGTTTCATTATTGCATCCACCACATCTTTAGGAGTTGTTACATAAGGGACCAAATCAAAAAAATCACTCTTAATCTCTTGTCCATATGTGACAGTAGCCAAAATGCCTATCATTAAAACACTTAACAATCGTTTCATATTTATCTGAGAGATTTTACAGAACTACCTTTAAATAGATTTAAATTTATACTTATTTGAATATTTTTGCCTAAACATTGACATTCAGATGACTAATTCTATTTTCGTTTACTTCTCACTACTTCTGATCGCATCATTCAATTTTGAGAGCGCTTATGCTCAAAATTCTAAAACTGAAGATATCCAACTGGCCATATCAAAATTAATTGATAGTGGGAAAACAAACGATTACGAGCTAGCAATTCAATATAAGGATTTAGCTTTTGATTATTATCAAAATAACGAATACAATGACGCACTTTCTAATTATTTAAAAGCGATTGCAATTTTAAAAAATCAAGACCAACCTAAAATGCTATCTGAATGTCTCCATAATGTTGGCAATCTTAGATTTTTTCTTGGGGAGTATTTATCTGCTATAGACTATTACTCCCAAGCCTTGGAAATCAGGAAAGTTCTTAATGATGAAAAAGGTATGGCCTCTGGTTACAATAACATCGCTAATGTTTATAGCAGGTTAGGCAACTATTCTCAAGCAATTGATTATTATAACCAATCCATTGAAATCAAGGAGCAGCTCAATGATCAAAAAGGAATTACCTCAAGTTTGAAAAATATTGCCACCATCTATTACTTTCAATCTAACTATATCAATGCCTTAGAGACAAACCTGAAAGCTCTCAAAATATCAGAAGCTATACAAGATTCCCTAGGAGTTGCTTTTGTATATAACAATATGGCTTTGATCTACGAGAAGCAAGAGAAATATACTGAAGCCTTAGAATTTTATCATAAATCTTTGAGCATCAAAGAAGCCATGAATGACCTCAGAGGAATTGCAGTCACCTTACATAATATTGGTAAAATTTACGAAGTGAGGTCAGCTTTTGACTCCGCATTGTTGGTGTTAGAAAGGTCTTTAGATATTTCAAGAAAAATAGAAGATAAGGAAGGTATATCGTCCACACTTAATAGTTTGGGAATGATATATCAAAGCATAGGTGATTACAAAAATGCAGAAGAAAATTTTCTTGCTTCACTTAAAATTGACGAGGAACTCAATGACAAAAGAGGTATTCTAAGGAGTAAAAACAACCTTGGCCAATTTTATTTCAACCAAGGAAATCTTCAACTAGCTAGAAGTATGAGCGAGGCAGCCATTATACTAGGTAAAGAATTAGGGACCAAAGAAGATTTGAAAGATTCCTATTTTACACTTAGTAAAATCGACGAGAAAGAAGGGAAATTTCAAAGTGCATTACAAAACTATCAAACATTTACTGCATACCGTGACAGCTTAGACCTTTTAAATCTAGAGAACAAAACTGCCCAATTACAAGCAGAATATGAATATGACAAGCAACTTGCCATAATCAAAGCAGAACAAAAGGCAATAGATCTAGAAAATGAAAAAGAACTTCAGGCTCAAAAGTTTCAAAGAAACATTCTTTTAGTGTATACTATGTTCATCCTTTTCGTCGCTTTTATCCTTTACAAAAATTATCAAAAACAAAGAAGAGAAAAAGAGAGGTCTGAAAAACGGTCTTTAGAACTCGAAAAAGCTAACCAAATAAAAGCAAAGATTTTTAGTATCATCGGGCATGATTTAAGAAGTCCTATCAATAGCTTACATCAATTGCTGGAACTTTATCAAAATGATCTAATGGACGAGGATGAGTTTAGAGAAGTTCTCCCTCAACTCTATAAAAATGTAGGAGGAATCATGCTTGTTTTAGATAACCTTTTGAAATGGTCCTTGGTAGAAATGAAAATGATGCAAACCAATCCAAAGAAAATTTCGCTTACCAAAAGCATCAATACTCTAAAAGATTTCTTTTCTACACTTACGGAGCAAAAAGGGATAGTTATCAAAGCTGAGATCGGAAATGACTCAGAAGTATTGGCAGACAACGACCAAGTACAAGTCATTTTGAGAAATCTAATCGGAAATGCGATAAAATACTCTGTAGAAGGAGGTGAAATCTTGATTAAGACAACCTCAACTCAAGAAGAAGTGATTATCAGTGTACGGGATTGTGGTACTGGAATGAAACCCGAGTTAGTAAAAAAGCTATTCCAAAACACATTGGTTGAAAGTAAAACTGGGACGACTGGGGAAAAGGGAACTGGACTTGGTTTGAGTCTATGTAAATATTACACTGAAGTCAATGGAGGTAGCATATGGGTAGAAAGTGAAGATGGTGTTGGAAGTACATTTTATTTTTCACTTCCTAAGGCACAAGTAACAGAAGCTATACTAGAAAAATA
This sequence comes from Belliella buryatensis, assembly GCF_900188245.1. Lineage (GTDB taxonomy): Bacteria > Bacteroidota > Bacteroidia > Cytophagales > Cyclobacteriaceae > Belliella > Belliella buryatensis. Next base: position 142,727 of record NZ_FZOK01000004.1, read on the forward strand.
AAAAACTCATAAGAAAGTATGTAATTTCATATTGGTGACTGACTTTGATCATAATTTTTAGATTTGGGAATACTTAGCTTAGCTATTGGTAAAACAAATCGCTAAAGAGATGAAAAAGAAGGAGAAAGTATCCACAATTATGACTACCCATGTTCACACTATTCAGCATAATGCACATTTGGGTGAAGTCATCAATATGTTTCGAAAACACAAAATCAGGCATTTACCTGTACTGAATGACAAAAAAGTTATTGGAATGATAAGCAGAACTGATATTAATCGGCTTACTTTTGGTGCTTTATTTGAAAATCAGGATAATGCTGATGAAGCCATCTTAGAAATTCTCAGCATTCCTCAGGTAATGTCTGCTAATCTTAAATCTGTCTCGGACGAAATGTCCATCAGAGAAGTGGCAACCATATTTGCAATTGAGGAATTTCATGCACTGCCAGTAATTAAGGACGAAAAGCTAGTTGGCATAGTGACTACCACTGACATTATAAATTATATCCTAAAACAGTACTGAAGTTGCCATAATATTTATGGTTCCTTTTTAGTACTTGCATATGCACCTATTCGTATTTGGCAACATGACTTACATTTTATGGATTTAGGATTCATAGTAAGTGCCTTTCTTAAAGCTTCATCACCATTGTTAAAAGGGCCTAAATAGTCCCTATCTACCGGATCAGAAATATATTCACAAGCTCTTTCATGAACAAGATAAAAGCCATCGTCATTACTCTTGGTACTGAGGTAAAAGAATTTCATTCCATAAAGTTTAAATTGCTACCAAAAGTATAGATAACTTAACTACTAAAAAATACCTACTAGTAGGTATTTTTTCATAAAATTATTACATAATTCAATTTATTATGTAAATATTAATATTTAAAAGTCATCTATTTTTCTACCTTCTGATCTTCGCATTGGCATAGAGTCGATAGTCTTAAAAATTAAAGTCCAATCTAAAATAGTGTCTTTTCTTATTTTAATACCTCCATCTAACCCTATTAAGACCCAACAATCATTTTTGGACCCCATCTTATACCTTGAATACAATTGACTGATATAGCTATCTGAGAAATTTGTCTCCAAGTTGGATATTACTTTTTGTCCATCAATCAAGAAATACGCAACCTTTCTTTCTTGAATCATACTTTGTAGTGAATCATCTTCTAGTTGATAAACATTCTCGGTATTCTGAAAACCAAGCACGATTCTTTTCTTCCATTTCAACTCTTCTAGAGATTGGATGGAATCTTGTGAAAAATTAAATAGCATAGAAAAAACGAACATAAAAGATATCATAAGTAAAAAACCAAGAATAGTAATAAATGGTTTCTATCTTTATTTCTTCCTTAATTCAATAACCGTAATTTCGGGCCATATCCCTACCCTACCTGAGAATGCATGAAAACCAAAACCTCTATTCACATAAAGGTACTTATCTTCAAATGAAGTCAATCCTGCCCAATTGGGATATCGATACTGCACTGGACTCCACCTAATCAATGGCGTTTCTATTCCGAATTGCATGCCATGCGTATGACCTGAAAGCGTCAGATGGATAGTGTTGGGATTCTTTTTTACTTCTTGATCCCAATGCGATGGATCATGGGAAAGCAATATTTTAAAATCTTCCGATTCAGTATTCTCCAGAGCCTTATCCAAATCTCCTTTAGATTGGAAGCCCACACCCCAATTCTGAACCCCTACCAGAGTGATGGATTGTCCGTCTCTTACAATTTTCACATGCTCGTCTATCAGTAATTGATAACCTAGACGCTCGTGCTGCTCCTTGAACTTCTCGAAATTATCCTGCTTGGCAGTTGCTGATTCCCAGCTCACATAATCTCCATAGTCATGGTTTCCAATGATAGAAAATTGCCCATAAGGAGCCCTAATCTGAGCAAAAATTGGAATCATGGGCTCAATTTCTTCCGCATGGTGATTGACCAAATCACCTGTAAAAACAAATAAATCAGAACCTTGTGCCTTGGCCAAGTCGACACCTTTCTGCACTGCTTTAAAATCCTTGAAACTACCTGCGTGAATATCTGATAGCTGTGTTATCGTAAATCCATCAAAAGCCTCTGGCAAATCTTCAAAATAAATGACTTCACGATGAACAGTAAAATTATATTTGCCTTTAGCAATGCCATAAACAAAACTGCCGAAAGGTATCATCGAAACTGTCAATGACAATACACTTAGCCATTTGACCCTAGTCGGAAATTCAGTGGCAGATTTCCCATTGAAAACCAAGGAAATACCTGCTTGTATATTTCTAATAATATCTTCTCCAAACAGAAATATCGTACATACCAATTGGGTCACGGCTACAGTCAAAAACACATTCAACACTTGCTGATGTTCTGAGGAAATTTCTCCTGCTTGAAAAATTCTTACAAAAGTGAAAATCACCCAAAGTGTAATCCCACCGAAAACTATCCAATATCCTAGAAAGCTAAATTGCCTGATTTTTTCTGACTCCAAACTAGAAAGAATTGTTCTGAATGCTTGATATACATACCAATTTAGAAAAGTGGAAAATAAGAAAACTGCTGCGAGAAAAATGATTCCTCCTAATTGATTCATTTTTAAATTGATTTAAATTCTCCATGATATACTACAAGAAGCTCAAAATAGTTCTCTCAGAACAAAAAAATAAAGCCTGATTTTTTGGTCAGGCTTTATTTTTATAAAGTATTGAATATAGACTAAGTGTCCTTATTCCATCAACTAATTGTACTACCGGCAGCGGTTGAGTTGCCCGGATGTAGCAGTCTTAAGCTTCCATCCATATCTTCAGCCATCAATATCATCCCTTCTGAATCTATTCCCATCATCTTTCTTGGGGCAAGATTAATCAGCATAGTAACCTGCTTGCCAATCAAATCCTCTGGCTTAAAATATTCCGCTACACCGCTGAGAACAGTCTTTTTACCAAGTCCAGTATCGACAGTTAGTTTTAATAGTTTCTTAGATTTGGGCATAGGCTCGGCGGTAAGAACAGTTACCACGCGCATATCTAGCTTGGCAAAATCATCATAAGTAATAATATCCTTCATGGGAGTTGCTACCGCATTAGCCAATTCGTTTTTCTTCTTGGCTTCTAGTAGTTTATTTACCTGTGCTTCTACTACTTGATCTTCAATTTTATCAAAAAGCAAAGCAGCGGCATTGATGGAATCTCCAGCCTTGAGCGTATCAATGTCTCCTGCATCTGACCATTTCAATCCATCCAAATTGAACATTTTGAAAATCTTATCAGCTGTAAAAGGTAAAAATGGCTCAGCCACAACCGCAAGATTTGCAGCAATATTTAATGCAATATTCAAAATAGTACCTGTACGTATCTTATCCTCCTTGATTGTTTTCCAAGGCTCTGTGTCTGCAAGGTATTTATTCCCCAATCGAGCAAAATCCATCACAAAAGAAAGTGCTTCCCTAAACCTATATCGCTCGATAGATGCGGATATTTTCTCTGGGAACTCCTTCAATGCATCCAAGACTTCCTTATCATAAACATTCAACTCAGCTTTACTAGGAACAACCCCATCAAAAAACTTATGAGTCAGTACAACTGCACGATTCACAAAATTACCAAATACGGCAACGAGTTCAGAGTTATTTCTAGATTGAAAATCCTTCCAAGTGAAATCATTGTCTTTGGTCTCAGGAGCATTGGCTGTCAACACATAGCGCAATACATCCTGCTTGCCTGGAAACTCTTCCAGATATTCATGTAACCATACCGCCCAATTTCTTGAAGTAGAAATCTTATCTCCTTCCAAATTCAAGAATTCATTGGCAGGTACATTGTCCGGTAGCACATATCCCCCATGTGTCTTCAGAATAGCAGGGAAAATGATGCAGTGAAATACGATATTATCTTTGCCAATAAAATGAACCAACTTGGTGTCCTCGTCCTTCCAATAAGGCTCCCAATCTTTTCCCTTTTCAGCTGCCCATTCTTTAGTGGATGATATGTACCCAATTGGCGCGTCAAACCATACATAAAGTACCTTGCCCTCTCCACCTTCTACAGGCACTGGAATTCCCCACTCCAAATCTCTAGTCATAGATCTTGCTTGTAATCCATCACCAGCTTCTAGCCATGATCTACATTGACCAAGAACATTATTTTTCCAATCATCCTGATGCTCTTCGAGAATCCATTTTTTTAAAAATTCAGTATATCTAGCCAAATCCAAAAACCAATGCTTAGTTTCTTTTAGCACAGGCGTATTTCCGCTTAATTTAGATTTAGGGTTGATGAGGTCGGTTGGGCTAAGAGAGCTTCCACACTTTTCACACTGATCACCATATGCACCATCATGTCCACATTTAGGACATGTTCCTTCTATATAGCGATCTGCCAAAAACTGCCCCGCTTCTTCGTCAAAATATTGTTCAGTAGATTGTTCTAGAAACTCTCCCTTCTCGTAAAGGTCCTTAAAAAAACCTGAGGCTGTTTCATGGTGAATTTTTGCAGATGTTCTTGAATAATGGTCAAAACTGATTCCGAATTCTTGAAAGCTACTTTTCATCATTTCATGATAGCGATCTACTACCTCTTGCGGGCTGATTCCTTCCTTCTGTGCTTTGATGGTGATAGCTACCCCATGTTCATCCGAACCACATACATAAGCTACATCCCGACCTTTGGAACGCAAGTATCTGACATAAATATCTGATGGGATGTAACAACCCGCCAAATGCCCAATGTGTAATGGACCATTGGCATATGGAAGTGCTGAAGTGACGGTATATCTTTTGAAATCTTTCTTGTTCATAGCGTGCAAAGATAGCATATTTAACGAGCAATAAGGGCTCTGAATGGTGTAATTAAGCTTTTTGGAACTCTACCCTGGCTTCATCTGTCAAGATCCCTTGATAGATAATCTGAATGGCTTGATCAAAAAGCTCTGATGTCTTCAAGTTCATATTTTCATGCATTTCTCTTGGAAACTGAGCTAAAAATTTGGGATCAATCAAGTTCTGAATAGCTGATGCATATACCAATACAATCAGGGTCTTGTTCATCCCTGAAATGACAAATCCTTTATCGATGCCTTCCTGTATCAATTTCTGAAACCTCAGATAAGCTGAATCTCTCACATAATCCTGAAGCTCTCCCCAAATTTCTGGCGCATGTTCTCTTAGATCTTCTAAAAGTTCGGGGTTAATCGGTGCAAGATCGTTGGCTACTACGGTAAGAAATGACTTCAGTTTTGCTGTGAAAGAAATGTACTGATTCTCCAAAAGCGTTTCGACCTTTGTGGTCAATCTATTTTTTAATAACTCAAAAGCAGCAGCGAGTAACTCTAACTTACCGGGGAAATATTTATAAAGTGTCTTCTTGCTCATTCCCAATTCCTGAGCAATATCATCCATGGTTGTATTTTTATAGCCTTGCTTGATAAAAAGCTTGTAGGCTACATCCAAAATCTTCGCTTCTATTTCAGTTTTTTTACTCATTATCTTAGAATTGAAGACAAATATAGGCAATCAAATCAAATTACTTTACCTAAGGATTGCTATTGATACTTTACAAAAGCTTTGTGCTTTCAGGGGCAAAGCTTAATTTTGATTCTCGAGAAAAGTACAGACCCTAAGTATTTGACATATGACGCCAGACCAGGCTAAGGCAAGAATTCAAACTCTCTCCCAAGAGATTAATTATCATAATCAGCTTTATTATCAAGAAGACCGAACCGAAATCTCTGATTTTGAATTTGATCAACTATTAGCAGAACTGATTCAGTTGGAAACGGAGTTCCCTCAATTTTTAAAAGAAGATAGTCCATCTCAGCGTGTTGGCGGTACGATCACCAAAGAATTCGAAACAGCAGTTCACGAATCGCGCATGCTGTCATTGGGGAACACCTATTCTGAGGCAGAACTTTTGGCTTTTGATGAGAGAGTAGCTAAAGGGCTTGGTCATAGGGATTTTGAATATTTCTGTGAATTGAAGTTTGATGGGGTTGCGATCAGCTTAGTCTATGAAAATGGCAAACTCAATCGGGCAGTCACTAGAGGAGATGGTACAAGAGGAGACGTGGTAACTGAGAATATCAAGACGATTAGAAATATTCCTATTGTGATCAAAGGTGATCACGTGCCTGAGAAGTTTGAAGTAAGGGGCGAAATATTTCTTCCAAGAAAGGAATTTGATAAAATCAATGCAGAGCGTGAAGCACAAGGTGAAGCACTACTAGCCAATCCAAGGAATGCTGCTTCGGGTACTGTGAAAATGCAAGATAGCAGCATCGTAGCCAAGAGGAGATTGAACTGCTACTTCTATCAACTGATAACTGATGAAGGAGATATCATGCAACACGATCAGGCCATGCTTTTACTTGAAAATTGGGGATTTAATGTCTCTCCCACCTATCAAAAATGTAAAGGGATCAAGGAAGCCTTGGCCTTTATTGAATCTTGGAGAGATAAAAGACACGAGCTACCCTTGGATACAGATGGGGTGGTACTCAAAGTCAATGACTATGACCAAAGAGAAGAGTTAGGTTTTACTGCAAAAATCCCAAGATGGGCCATTGCATACAAATATCAAGCAGAAAGCGCAGAAAGTGAACTGCTATCTATCACGTATCAAGTTGGAAGAACAGGTGCTATCACACCAGTAGCCAACCTTTCCCCTGTTCAACTAGCTGGCACGACTGTCAAAAGAGCCTCTTTGCATAATGCCAATGAAATAGAAAGACTTGGTCTGTATGAAGGAGATCTTGTACACGTAGAAAAAGGTGGAGAAATCATCCCCAAAATCACGGCGGTAGCAATTGAGAAAAGAAAAACAAATACGAAGCCCATTCAATATATCACCCACTGTCCAGAGTGCGGCACAGCATTGGTGAGAAAAGAATCAGAAGCTAAGCACTATTGTCCCAATACACAAAGCTGCCCACCACAATTACTTGGCAGGATTGAACATTTTGTCCACAAGAGAGCCATGGATATTGATTCAATGGGGACTGAGCGTATCAGGGCATTGATTGATCAGGGCTATATCACTGATTTTGCAGATATCTATGATTTGGAGCAGAAGGCAGAGCAGCTGCTGGGTCTAGAAATGAACCAAGATCAATACCAAAAGACAGACGAGGGGATGCTTTACATCTCTTTGAACAAATGCCTTTTTGCATTAACAGAAGGAATTTCTTTGAGTGCTATCAATCAATTTTTGGATACTGAAATAGAAAATTCCCTAGCACAAACCCTCAAAAATTTCCAGCATTTCATACGAGAGAGCAAAAAGAAAATAGCTCAAAATATAGTCACAATCCAAATGCTTGAAAGCCTTCTTGAAGCCTATCCATTTCCTAAGCTAGAGGACTTTCTCCCTGTACCCATTGTACTCAACTTAATAGTAGGCAAGCAAGTTGGGATAAGCAGACTCAAGGAACTGGCGAGTACAGAGAATACTATCCATGGAATCATTTTGGAATCAGGCATATCACTTAGCCCAGATCAAGATGATCGTATCAAGAAACTCAAAGCCAACACATTCCAAGAAGGCGTCATCAGCAATATGATGGAAGGAATTAAGGCTTCAAAAGCACAGCCATTTGAAAGGGTACTTTTCGCCTTGGGAATCAGAAATATTGGTGAAAACACCGCGCAAATTCTTGCAAGAGCATTCAAAAGCCTCTATGCACTACAAACTGCTAGTGTGGATTCCTTATTAGAAATCAACGGTGTGGGCGAAACCTTGGCCTTGAGTATTCAAGATTATTTCTCAGAAAAACAAAATCTTGAAGTCATTGAACGTCTCAAAGTACAAGGACTAAAATTTGAAATTGAAGAAGCAGAAAAAACCGTATTGGGCAATGCCCTAGCTGGTAAGAAAATACTTGCTTCTGGCAAATTGAACCATTTCAAGAGAGACGAGATTATAGACTTCATAGAAAGTCACGGTGGTCAGTATGTCAAATCTGTGTCCAAATCTCTCGATTTTATCATTGAAGGGGAAGACATGGGGCCAAGTAAAAAGGAAAAAGCAGAAAAGCTAGGAGTCAAGCTTATTTCAGAAGCTGATTTTCTCAATATGGTAGAAAGCTAAAATGTAAATGAATTTTATAAAAAAATATTTTATCCAGAGGCAGAACAAAGCTAAACTGAGGGATACAGTAACCGATAAGCCTTTTCCTAAAAAGGTAGCTTCTATCGGAATCCTTGCGGAAAACTTAGATGATGTAGAAATTATTAAAGAGCAGGTCAAAAATATTTTTGGCAAACAAATAGAAATTTACAGTCTATTTTATAGCAAATCAGAAGTTGAAAACGGAATTTCTGAAAAGGACTTTAGCTTATTTGGAAAGCCAAATGATAAAATCAACGGATTTTTATCCAAAAATCTTGATTTTATTTTGACTCCCTCTTTAAACCTTGACCCTTATTTACTTTATTTGCTCCTTCATGCTTCAGCCAAATTCAAAATCGGCTTTTTTTCACCCGAAAATAAAGATTTGTTGGATTTGATGCTGAGCAAAGATGACAAGAACATAGAAGCCAATAGTCAGAAATTACTAGAATACTTTATTAAAATTAAAGCAGCATGTTAAACCTAGTAGGTACAGGTGTGGCGTTGATTACGCCATTGAATGAAGATAACTCCATCGATTTTGACGGATTAGAAACATTGATCAATCATGTGATCGAAGGTGGAGCAGATTACTTAGTAGTTCAAGGAACTACAGGGGAATCAGCCACCATGACAAAGGATGAAAAAAGAAAAATTCTAGCTTCATCCTTGAAAATCAATGCTGGAAGACTTCCCGTTGTATATGGTTTAGGAGGCAATAATACGGCTGCTGTATTAGAAGAAATTAAGATGACAGATTTTGATGGTATAGATGCTATCTTATCTGTTTGTCCTTATTACAACAAACCCTCTCAAAGAGGTATTATTGCGCATTATCATGCGATTGCAGATGCATGTCCTGTACCAGTGATTCTTTACAATGTACCAGGCAGAACAGTTACAAATATGACTGCTTCCACTACGTTAGAGTTGGCGAAGCATCCCAATATCATTGCCATGAAGGAAGCTAGTGGCAACTTAGAGCAATGTATGACTATTGCATCAGCGAAGCCAAGTGATTTTTTATTGATCTCAGGAGATGATATGTTGACAGTAGCCTTGCGAGCTATTGGAGGTGCTGGAGTGATTTCTGTGCTAGCCAATGCATATCCAGCTACTTTCAAGACCATTTGTCACGGTGATCTTGAGTCCGCAAAAAGAGCTACTTTCAGCTTATTAGATATCAACCCTTTGATGTATGAAGAAAGCAATCCCGTAGGTCTAAAATTTTTGATGAAAGAACTTGGTATTTGTGGAGACAAAGTAAGATTACCCTTGGTAAAAGCTACAGAATCACTCCAATCAAGGATTAAAAAGGCCATGATTTAAATTTAATTAAGAAAAAAAGCAAGGCTAAACCTTTCATAAATGAAGGCAAATTTTAAAGTTAAACTCCATTTCATTGATGGAGTTTTTCTTTTTTTAGCTAATTTAACATCATGCAACAAGCCATTTCACTTTTAGAACTCAATCAAATCATCAAGGATACATTAGAGCAGCAATTAGCTCCTAACTACTGGGTCGTAGCAGAGATTGGTGAGCTCAAAATGGCGGCTCAAGGGCATGCTTACTTGGAATTGGTAGAGAAAAGTGGCAATCAGGTACGTGCAAAAGTAAGGGCAAATATTTGGCAATATTCTTTTAGAACAATTGCAGGAAGATTCCAAACTACAACAGGACAACAGCTCAAAGCTGGCATGAAAATACTCGCTTTGGCGACTGTTACTTTTCACGAGCTTTATGGCTTGAGCCTCAATATTAAAGACATTGACCCTAACTTCACTTTAGGAGAGAGGGCTAGAATAAGGCAAGAGATCATCGAAAGACTGACGCATCAAGGCATGATGGAAATAAATAAGCGCTTTGAATTGCCAATAGTCCCTCAAAAAATAGCGGTCATTAGTAGCCAGACAGCAGCAGGGTATGGAGATTTTATACAGCAGCTACAAACCAACAGGTATGGTTACAGCGTGCATCATCGACTCTTTCAGGCTACACTTCAAGGAGAAGGCGCCGCTAAGACAATCATTTATGCTCTGGATCAAATTGAAGAGATCAGTCAGGAGTACGGCTTCGATTTGGTTGTGATCATACGTGGTGGTGGAGCGCAAATGGACTTAGACTGCTTTGATGATTACGATTTAGCCGTGGCTATTGCCAAATTTCCAATTCCAATCATCACTGGCATAGGACATGAAAGAGATGAAACTATCGCTGATTTGGTTGCGCATACTAAAGTGAAGACACCTACTGCAGCCGCTGAATTCGTTCTATCAGGTTTTTTGGACTTTGAAGAGCAATTAGTTTCCTCAATTAAGCAAATTGAGCGCTATACCAAACAAGCTCTTCAATGGGAAGATAGAAAACTTATTGAATTAGAATCCAAGTTGAAAAATCTCAGTAGGCAGCAGTTACTTAGAACAAGTGAAATGCTATCAGTGAAAATTTCTCAAATCAAAAGTACAGGATCCAATCAACTGAACTTCAATAGCTATCAATTAGAAAAACTTGCATTGAATATAAAAAAAGAAAGCAACAGTGTAATCAATACTCAACTCAAAAACGTAGATAACCTAGAGCGAAGTATCAATAACTTAGACCCTGCAACATATTTCAAAAAGGGCTATACTCGCTCAGAAGTGCGTGGTAGACCTGTTCACCAACAAGAAATTCAAATAGGTGATGAAATGATCACCTATACCCATAAGCAACAAATCAAAAGTACCATTAATCAGATATCATCCCATGGAGAATAAGCAAATAAGCTATGATAAAGCTGTCAAGCGCATCGAAGAGATTGTCGGCATTTTAGAATCTGGCGAAGAAGGTATTGACCAACTTTCAGAACTTGTCAAAGAAGCTGCTAACCTTGTCAAGCAATGTAAAAACAAACTCAGAATGACTGAGGAAGAGATCAATAAGGCTTTTGAAGAATAACAAAGTCTCAATATTGAATTATATGTATAACCGCTATCGCAACAGTAACCATATTTTATTACGTACACACCTTAAATTCAGCTGTTGTCAACTGTAGTCCGTAGACGATTATCCGCTTGATCCTTTCATTTTATTGAATTACTGGTGTCATTGCGGATAATTATATTGAATTAAATTACCTCCAAAAACTTCCTTGGAATATTGACCACGAGGTTTTGATTGATACCTGGAATCCGGATAATAAAATAGTCTTTATTTCCTTTGTTAATACATTCTCCAGACATGCCTTCTAGTGCTCCACCGATGATTTTAACTTTTTCTCCGGGCTCAATCTCAGAATTGTCAGTTTCAACTGCAACACCAGTCTCTAAAATACGCTTGATCATCTTGATCTCTTCCTCTCTCACAGTGGCATGTTCGCCATTAAAATGGACAAATTTCACCGCTCCAGGAGTCTGAAGACATTGCCATAGGTTTGGTTTGGAGGTTTTCACAAAAAGGTATCCATTGAAAAGTGCCTTTTGTACTTTCTTTTTTCGATCACTCCATTGTCTCAACTCCTCAACAATGGGTAAAAAGACTTCTAAACCTTGATCCTGTAATCTTTGAGCTACTTTCTTCTCTGCTCTTGAGGTTGTATAAAGTACAAACCAGTTTAAATCCATTTGTTTCTTTTTAAAAATTTATCAAAAGCAAAATTAAAAACCCTTGAGATAATATCCCAAGGGTTTAATCATTTAAAACCACCAACCTTTATTAAATCATGCTATTTGAATCTACGAATCAACATGTTTAACTTATCTGCCAGTAAGTACATGACAGGTACGATTACTAACGTCAAAAAGGTAGCAAAGGTTAACCCAAAAATCACTGTCCAAGCCATGGGTCCCCAAAAACTCGCATTATCACCACCAATATAAAATTGAGGATCAAATTGAGATAGCATGGTAGCAAAATTGATGTTCATTCCTATAGCTAATGGAATCAAGCCTAAAACTGTAGTAATAGCTGTCAATAATACTGGTCTTAATCTAGTTTTACCCCCTTGAATTATACTATTCAGTAATTCATCATATGGAAGATATTCTCCATCTTTCAGACCTAACTCTTCTCTTCTCCTTGACCTTACCAGGTTTGTATAATCGATCAATACAATGGCATTGTTTACCACAACCCCTGCAAGTGAGATAATTCCAATACCTGTCATGATGACCACAAAATCCATATTGAAGATTACCAAACCTAGAAATACCCCAATAGTACTCAAAATCACAGATGCCATGATAATAAATGGCGTGGTTACGGAATTAAACTGGGCTACAATGATTAAAAAAATCACTGAAACAGCAATAAACAAAGCACGCATTAAGAAAGCTTGAGACTTCGCCTGTTCTTCTTGTTCTCCTGTAAACTTAACTGTAATACCTTCTGGGCGGACATGGCGTGCAGCCAAATCCTTTAATTGATCGTTGATTTCTGTTGGATTATATCCATCAGTCACGTTAGAAAATATAGAAATCACTTTTTCCAAATCCTTCCTTTTAACTGAACCATAAGTTGAGCCATATTCTAAAGTTGCTACGGCGGAAATTGGAACCTCTTTTTGATTTCCAAATTTGTCCCTAAAGGTAATCTTCTTATTGATCAATGAATTCAAGTCATACCTGTATTCATCCTTCAATCTCAATTGAATTGGATAGTCATCTTCTCCATCTTTAAATTTTGATACTTCGAGTCCGAAAAGAGCTGTTCTCAATTCATTGGCAATCGTAGAAGTCGACAAGCCAAATCTTCTAGCATTTTCTCTGTCAATATTTAAGACCACCTCAGGACTTCCAAGCTCTAAATCTGTTTTGAGTTCTTCAATCCCTGGGATATTTGCAGAAACCAAAAATTCCCTAAAATCACCAACATATGCGATTAATTCTTCAAAATTCTCCCCTGCTACTTCTATATTGATTGCTTTCCCAACTGGTGGGCCATCTCTCTGTTTATCCACAGTAAACAAGACACCAGGGTATTTCTCAACCAAATCACGAATATCCTCCATCACTAGGTTGGTATTTACTCCTTTTCTAAATTGAGTTTCTACGAAGCTGATTGTGATTTTTGCTTTATGTGGCGTATTTGCGATACTTGGCCCTTCTGACTGATCTCCAGTACCTTCCCCAACTTGTGTGATCACTGACTCAATGATATCTGAATAAGGAGCAAGCACTTCCATCAACTCATCCTCCATAGAAAGCACAAAATTATTTGTTGCTTCTGTATCCGTACCTATTGGTTTTTCTATGAAAACATTAACGAGTGCAGGTTCATTGTCAGGGAAAAACAAAACCTTTGGAGATCTTACTACTAGCAAAGCAAGAGATAAAACCAAAAGCAAATTGATCCCTGCAAAGAATAAGTAAGGTTTTTTACCTTCAAGTGCAAAAGACAAAGTTGCTTCATAAATGTTCTCTAATTTTACTAAAAACACATTTTGAAACCACCTGATCGCTCTTCTAAGTAGCAATACATTGAAAACTGTAAGCAATGCACCTATCATCGCTAGATTACCCATTGCTATCCAACCAAAGATATAAAATATGATTCCTAATATTGAAAGCACCAATGCAACAACAAGTGGTTTTTTCTTTGGCTTAATCAAATCCACATCTTGTACTTTCATCAGCAATGATGTCAATACAGGGTTAACTACCAAAGCTACGAAGAGAGATGAGGACAAAACTATAATCAAGGTAATTGGGAGGTATTTCATAAACTCCCCAATCAAATCATCCCAAAATGCCAAAGGTAAGAAAGCTGCTAATGTGGTAGCCGTAGATGTAATAATTGGCCAAGCAACTTCACCTACTCCTTCTTTTGCCGCTTGGATGGCTGGCTTACCCTCTTGCATCAAGCGGTAGATATTTTCCACCACTACGATACCATTATCTACCAACATCCCCAAGGCTAGAATCAGTGCAAAAAGCACCATTAGGTTCAGCGTAATTCCAAAAGCATTTAATATCAAGAATGAAATAAACATGGAAAGTGGAATCGCAATCCCTACAAAAAGGGCATTTCTGAAACCTAGAAAAAACATCAAAACCAAAATCACCAAGATCACACCGAAGATGATGCTATTCTCAAGATCATTGACTTGAGAACGTGTCTGCTTGGATTGATCATTAGTAATACTGATTTCCAAATCTTCAGGGAAGCGATTTGTTTGGGCTCGATCAATGATTTCTTTAATCTTATCAGAAGCATCCAGTAAGTTCTCTCCACTTCTTTTGATCACATTGACAGTCACTACTGGAAGCTTATTGCTTCGAGCATAAGAGGTCCTTTCTTTGTATGTATCGCTTACTTCTGCGACATCACGAAGATAGACAATGCTATTATTTTCAGTTTTGACAATGATATCTAGGAGTTCCATAGGATCTTTGAATTCTCCAGCTATCCTCAATGCTCTTCTAAAATCACCAGCAAGTAAGTTGCCCCCAGAGATAGTTAAATTCTCTTGACCCACTGCTTCGGAAATATCAGAGAAAGCAACACCAAGTGCTTCCATTTTGAAAATATCAGCATCAATTCTGATTTCTCTTTCTATAGTACCCCTTAATTCAGCTTTGGATATTTCGGGAAGTTTTTCGATTTCATCTTCTAGGTATTCCCCGAATTTTTTCAATTCCTCTTCTGTATAATTTCCCGAAATATTCACATTCATAATCGGGAAATCTGAGGTATTGATCTCAATCACATCTGGATCTTGATCCAAATCGTTTGGCAATTCACTTTTAGATTTATCAACCGCATCTTTGACATCCTGTATCGCTTTGGAAATCTCTACACCAGGATTGAATTCGATTACAATAGATGAAAAATCCTGCACAGAAGTGGACTTAATGTCTTTGACATTATTCAAACCTTTTAATTCCTTTTCAATTGGCCTAGTGATCAGATTTTCCATATCTACAGGTGAGTTACCAGGATATGCAGTACCCACATAGACAGTGGGAATAACAATCTCAGGGAAACTCTCCTTGGGCATGGTTTTATAAGCCATGATCCCTAATACGGTGATGATAAATACCAATATGACCACAGAGGTCTGATTGTCCACAGAATGTGAACTCAAACCAAACTGTCGTATGACTCCTTTTTTCTTTTCTTCTTGATTAGACATGAGAAAAATTATTGAGTAATGTTTACACTGAAATTATCTCCAACCTCTCTGAAACCTTTATCTACCAAAACTTCCGAACCATCAAGGCCTTCTTTTATTTCGGTAATTTCCTTGTAGGTCATTCCTCTTTTGATGTATCTTTTCTTTGCAGTATCATTTTCAACTACGAATACATAATCACCTTTACTATCTTGAAGAACGAGATAATTAGGAACAGTGATAGCATCTGTGCTTTCATAATCATTGATTTTCACTATCGAAATCATATTAGGCTTCACATGATCCATTTTTGGTAAAAACACTTCTACCTTGAAAGTCCTGTTATTGGGATTGATTATTGCACCTACAGCAGATACCTTAGTCTTCATACTTTGATTGATAGAAGGAAAAGCAATCTCTACCGAATCCCCCTTACTGACGATCCCAACATATCTTTCAGAAATATCAGCTTCTATAAAAAGATCACTCTCTCCCACAAACTGAAACATCGGCGTACCTGGCTGCACTAATTCTCCTAGTCTAACATTCACTGTTTCCACTGTTCCTGTAAATGGAGCTCTTACCTGAGATCTATCTAATTGAGTTTTCAGCCCAGCAAGACTTTTCTCCAATGATTCTTTCCTATTTTTAGCTTCCAGAAACTGAATTTCTGTTCCTATCTCCTGATTCCATAATCGCTCCTGCTTTTCATAAATAGTGGTTGCGAGTTCAAGTTGCTTTTCAAGCTCATCCATATTGCGAACAATTGATTCAGAATCAATAATGGCAAGCACATCACCTTTGTTAACGCGCATTCCTTCGATGGCTTTGACCTCTTGAATTCTACCCGCTACCTCCCCAGAAATACTGACATTCTTTTTGGACAGAACAGCACCTGTTACTTCCAAAAAATGTTTGAAGTTTCCTTTTTCAGGAGCCGTAGTTGTAATCAATACTGACTTTCTTAGCGTCTTACCAAAGTCAGGGTCTATTTGTGATATCTCCTTTTCCAAAGCTTCAATGGCACTGTTCAAGGCTGATAACTCCTTTCGTTTTTTTTCAAGATCGGCTTTTTTATTGGCCAATTCGTCATTGCCTCCGCAAGCCAATACAAGCATGATTAGGGGCAAAATCAAAAGTTTTGATACTAATTTCATATAGTTTTTTCTTCGTAGTATTTCTTAAATATTTATAATATCCCAAGTGCCTTTTCTAAATCCACTTTTGCAATCAAGGCATCATATAATGCAGAGAAGTAATTGGCTTCGGCTTCCTTCAAAGCAGAATCTGCATCTATGACTTCTAAGTTTGAGCCTACCCCTTCTTGGTACTTGATTTTAGTCATCTCAAAGACTTCTAAAGCCAAAATCCTATTCTCTGATTGTACCTCTAGAGCATACAAACTATTTTTTAGATTTTTCTTAGCTTGAAAAATCTCAACATCGATACTTTGATCAAAATAATATGCTTGATTTTCAAGTTGCTTAATTTGAACTCTATTTTTTTGAATTTTTGATCTTTTGGAAAATCCATCAAAAATAGGAATCGCCATATTGACACCGACAAAAGCTGCTGTAAACCAATTGCTACTGTTGAATGTATTAGAAAAATCTAATGCAGCACCTGATCTTTGATAGGTTAGAAACCCATTGATCGTTGGCATATATTGTACTTGATTATTTTTCAAGTCCAAATTAGCCAACTCAATATTGGTTTTAATCTGATCCATTTCTACTCTTCTATAGCCATTGTTAGACAATAGTTCTTCTATAAGTACAGGATTATTATGATCCTTCAATGACTCTGTCAGTCTGACCTCGAATTCAAAAGGTATCCCCATTTGTAACTTCAAAAGCTCTACGCTGATTGCTGTAGCTGTTACTACCTTATCATACTCAGATTGAAGATTATTTCTTTGAACTCTTATTCTAGAAACTTCCAATTTTTCAGCAAAACCTTCCTCGTACAATATTTGAGTTTCTTTCCATAATTGATCAATTCTACTCAAGTTTGCTTCTACAATTTGAAGTCTCTCGTCGTTGACCAATACTGTAAAATATGCTTTTTTGATATTTTCAATGACATCAATCTCCGCTTTCTCAAGATCAAAGTCGGTCAACCTTTTGAGTGTTTTTGCCGCCTTGAGTCCAACGAAATAAGACCCATCAAAAATCATCTGATCCATTCTTACACCTAATGAAGACTGAAAATCAACACCAAACCTGGCTGCAATTACATCTGATTCTGACTCAGGATTTGCAAATGGTCCTTCATTAGGAAGAAAAACTAATGGAATAGCAAAGTTATGTGTAAAATCAAAAGTACCATTGATCTGAGGAAGACCTCTTGCTAAATTTTCGTTAATCGTAGCCTGCGAAGCCATGACTTCTAGTTTTGCATTCTTGGCTTCCACGTTGTTCTCCAATGCGAACTTGATGCTTTCCTCCAAAGTGAGCGGAATCACTTGTTGCTGCGCTTGAGTTAGTGCTGGGATGAATAACATCAATGCCAAGGTATAAAATCCAATATGGATTTTTCTTTTCATCCTTTTCATTGTTAGTTAGTTTTCTTTTTTTGGTAAGCTTCTTTTCCTTTTTCTGTAAAAATCCCATGTAGGAAGTGTTCAAAAACTTCCACATGCAACTCCCCAAGATTGAACTTAGATGGGGGAAACTTGATAGGATCGAATAAACTTGTCATTTGTTCGACTCTCATCGATGCAATAATTTCGGGATTGATTTCAGATCTGAAATACCCTTCTTCAATCCCCTTTTTAATCACATCAATAATCTCTTGATGTACATGCTTTTGCTTAAATTCTTCAAATATCTGCCAGCACTGAGGATAGTAGCGCTGAAGTTCATTCATCACGAAGGGATTCATTTCAGCAAACCTCTTTCTCACATAAGCAGATAAACCTAATAGATGCTCTATCACTCCATCCTTTAAACTCGGAAGTGATTTCATCTTGCATTCATCCTGTTCCAAGGCGGTCTGAAATGTTTCCAACACCAATTGGTTTTTGTCTGCAAACTCTTGGTAAATGGTTTTTTTAGATATCCCAGCTAGCCGCGCGATGTCATCCATGGTCACAGCTCTAATCCCATATTGCATAAATTGCTCTATCGCTGTGACGATAATTTTTTCTTTCGTGTCCAAACTGATTTAATTTTGATGCAAAACTCTAGAAACTTTCGGAAAGTTCAAAGTTTCCAACGTTTTTATTTGAAATTATGTTTGGAAAATTGATTTAAATCAAATCATAAAAGAAGATTATTTTATAAAAATTACATTTTTATTTTTATAAAACAGAATATTTAAAAAGATTAAAAAGGATGTTTTGCAAAAAAAATAAATTATGAACTTAATATAAATCCACTTTTCTATTTTAGAAGCAAAATAGAGCGCAGCATCATGATAGAAAAAGTACTTGAAACCTCCTTTGGTAATCTAGCTTATGAAAAGCATGGAGGTGGACCTGAGGTCTATTTACTTTTCCATGGATTTGGTCAAAATAGAAAAGCCTTCAAGGAATTTTTAAAAATTAGAAAACAAAAACATACCTTTTATTTGATAGATATTTATTACCATGGACAATGTAGCTGGGTAAGTAGTAAGAACACACTTACCAAAGTCAAATGGGAAGAAATCATCAATCAATTTTTAGATCAAGAGCAGGTTGCCACCTTTCATCTTGTTGGCTATAGTATGGGAGGAAAATTTTCTTTAGTGACCTACGAGCTATTTCCTACTCGAATTCTATCCTTATTATTGATGGCTCCTGATGGAATCAAAACTGGATTTTGGTATAATATGGCCACTTTCCCTGGTGGTCTCAACAATATTTTCAAACATGTAGTCTTCCACCCTGAGCGCTTTTTTAAAACAATGGATTTGCTCAACAAATTAGGATTATTAGAAAAAAGCATCATGAAATTTGTAGAGTCCCAAATGAAAACTAGGACAATGCGGGCTCAAGTTTACTTTACTTGGATCGTATTCAAACCAATAAAACCTAACCTTGGTAAAATCATCCAATTTGCTAGGGAACAAAAAACGCCAATCACATTGGTGACTGGCGAATTTGATATGATGGTTACCTCAAATAACCTAAGTAAATTCAGTTCAAAGATTCCTCACTTGATAAGCATTGAGTTACCATGTGGGCACAATACACTCATTGAAGCAACGAGTCATTACTTAAAAAATAAAAAAAACTCTAAAATTGAATAGAAAATCCCTCTGATTTTCTATTCAATTTTAATATTAATACACTGGAAATTCCTTCCACAGTCCATGGAAATCATCAATCATGTTCCATTGGTCTTTTTGAGATGTTATGGCTAATCTCGCACCTACATTTCCTGTTCTGATATATTCCATAGCTGCTCTAAATCTAGCCTCATTGGGATCTCCCCAATTTCTAGCAGGATCATCCTGAACTGTAAAATTAGCAGGGAATCCATCAAAATAATCAGCTCTCCCATTGGCATTATCTATGGCAAATGTAATCGGAACTACCTCGACATTATTCTCTACCAGTGTCCTACTATCGAATGAAAGTGGAAATGAACCTACAGGTTTACCATAGGTATTATCACCAATCAAAACAACCTCCATGTATGGATCTAAACAATTGATCACCAATTCTGAAGCGGAGGCCGATCCTCTAGAAGTAATAAAAATAACTCTAGAGAGCTCCAAATTCCCCGTTTTACTAAAGTTGACTGATCTGTTATTGTTTGATCTTGGTTGGTTATGTCTATTGGTGTACATCACTCTTCCAGACCCAGCAGATGGAACCAAATAATTCAATAATTGAGCTGTCACAGCCACAGAACCTCCGCCATTGTATCTCAGGTCAATAATCAATTCATCAATTCCTTGGTCCATAAAGTAATTGAAGGAATCCTCTACCTCTTGGCTTCTTGTTGGGTTTGAAAGTCCTGGTGTTTGACGAAAACTTTGATACACCCAGTATCCTACTTTTTTACCTTGATCTTCGATGACATTTCTATGCAAAACAGAATTGGATTGAAATGAAGATTTGGTGATGGTAGTAGTTCTTTCAGATCCATCAGGTAATCTGTGTTTGAAAGTGTTATTGATCCCTACTTCATTTGGTCCCAATTGAAAATTATAACCCGTCGCGGTTCGGTATTCAGCAATAGGCCTTCCATTAATTTCAAGTACTTCCCAGCCTCGCTGCCATCCATCCTGCCCTGCTGGTGCGGCATCATATACAAAAGAAATGAACATCCTGTCGTCAACAAGTGAAAAACCGAATCCATGTGCTCCAGTAACTGTTCCCTGAAAAGCAGCAGTGAATGCCTCTTGCGTGGTAATATAAGACCATCTATCTAAATCTTTGTAAAGTAGTGCATTTAGCAATTCCTGATTAGTACTATATCTACTCACGTCCACATTTGTAGGTAATCTATCATTCCAAAAGTACCAGCGATTCATAGTTTCCACGATGGCATTTTTCACTGCATTCTCTACTCTTGCTGGATCTGGATTTTCATCCTCAGGATTACAGGCAAATCCTACAAAGATCACTAAAATTAAGAAGGGGATTTTTAAATATTGGGTAAATCTCATAGGGTAATTATATTATTGTACTTATAAACGAGCTTGTTATGTGTTTTGGTTCATACGTAGAAGTCATAAATCTTGACATCAGTCCATTTAGCACTATGATCTTCTATGAATTGTAAATGAATAGGATCTATTTGATAGCTGTCATGAGCTTCAATAGAATCAAAAATCACCAAACAGGCAACCGAATAGCTATCGTCAATGACTGGTCTCTTTGTAGTATCTGCTGGTGTTCCTACTTTAAAATCTAAAACAGATTTACACTTGGCAAGCATTTTTGACGCTACAATAAACTCCTTAACATCTACTTCTGGCTTAAGCCAGAAAAAGACCTGATGATAAAGTTGCTGATTCATTTTTGATTGAGCCATCAAAGTCCCTGATAGCGTGGCGGTCGCCCCAGCAAAAGCCACCTTCTTTATAAAATTTCTTCTTGATTTCATTTCTGATCTTTTGAGAGTTCTAAATATAAAAATTTAAATTGCTCTTCTAAACGAACCTATTAAATAAAAAATAGAAGAGATGAAATATAGAAAACTAGGGAAAACCAATTTTGAAGTTTCTGAAATTAGCTTAGGAACTTGGCAAGTCGGCGGTGGCTGGGGAGGTACTTTTGATCATGCTACAGCTAGTCAAATTATTCATACAGCACTAGATCAAGGCATCAACTTCATCGATACGGCAGATGTCTATGACAATGGACTCAGCGAAGCTGCTGTAGGTAAAGCCATAAAAAAAAGAAGCGAACGCATCTACGTCGCAACCAAATGCGGCAAACACATCAATCCCCATATAAATGAAAACTACCATCCCGAAGCACTAAGAAAATATGTGGAAGCTTCATTGAAAAATATGGGACTAGAGACCTTAGATTTGATTCAATTGCACTGCCCTCCTACTGAGGTTTATAGGAGAGACGAGATATTTGAATTGTTTGATCGACTCAAGGAAGAGGGGAAAATCCAAAACCTCGGTGTGAGTGTAGAGCAAATCTCGGAAGCTTTAGCAGCTATGGATTATGACAACGTCACTACTGTACAGTTGATATTTAATATGTTCAGGTTAAAGCCTTCTGAGTCGTTTTTCAAAGCAGCTGCTGAAAAGAATATTGGAATTATTGTAAGGGTCCCCCTCGCTAGTGGACTGCTAGCTGGTAAACTCACGAAAGACTCAAGCTTCGATCCAGAAGACCACAGAACTTTTAATCGGGATGGTGCGGCATTTGACAAGGGGGAAACCTTTTCAGGTGTTCCGTTTGAGTTAGGATTGGAAGCAGTGGAATTATTAAAAAAAGTATTTGACGGCTCTGAAAACCTTGCAGCTTGGGCTTTGAGATGGATATTGATGTTTCCAGAAGTTAGTACCATTATTCCAGGAGCATCAAAAGTATCACAAGTACTTGGTAATGTAAATGCTTCAAGCCTGCCAGCAATCACCCCAGAAAAAATGAATGAAGTCAAAAGGATCTATGACCAGTACATTAGACAATACGTCCATCATCAATGGTAATGGCTACCAACATACCCTATGCCTGACAATCCCCTCAAAAAAGTACTGATCATTACTTACTATTGGCCTCCGAGCGCAGGTTCTGGGGTTCAAAGATGGTTGAAATTTGCCAAATACTTACCTGAATTTGGATGGGAACCAGTGATATTCACACCTGAAAATCCAGACTTTGAATTGAAGGACGAGGGTTTGCAGAAGGAAATCAATCCTAGCCTCGAAGTCATAAAGTTTCCCATTTGGGAACCTTATGCCCTATTCAGAAAGCTCAAAAATGAGCCACTAAAGGATACTTCCAAAGTTTTGGAGAAATCAAAAAAATCACTACTTGACAAATTGGGAATTTGGATCAGAGCCAATCTGATTATTCCCGACCCAAGAGTATATTGGGTAAAACCATCTGTTGAATACCTTGAAAGTTTCCTTCATCGCAATCAGATTGATGCCATCATCACGACTGGACCACCACATAGCCTGCATTTGATTGGGAAATCCTTGAAGAAAAAAACAGGAATTGCTTGGTTTGCGGACTTCAGAGACCCTTGGTCACAATGGGAGTTTCTGGATACTTTACCTATGACTGATTTGGTCAGAAGAAGGCATCAAAGGTTAGAGAATGAGGTACTAAACGAGGCTGATGCTGTAGCGACCATCAGCCCAACTTTTCAGCAAGATTTGGAAAAGTTAGCAGGTAAACCCATTCATCTGTTGACCAATGGATTTGACCCTGATGACTTGCCTAAAGAATACAAGAATGTGGGTAGTGATCAGAATCACTTGGAAATACTCTATACAGGAGTGATCGATGCAATCAGAAACCCAATTCCTTTCTTGAGCGCATTTCAAGAAGCTTTTGAACATGATTCAAGAGAGGTGAAATTAAGATTCGTTGGAAAGGTTTCTGAAAATGTCAGATCATACCTTGGCTCCAATACTTGGCTGAAGGAACACGTCATACTAGAAGGTTACGTCAACCATTCAAAAGTATTTTCATTTTATGAAAAAGCTCATTTGCTTCTACTGATCTTGACAGATACCAAAAACGCTCAAGGTAATATACCTGGGAAGTTATTCGAGTATATGGCTACTGGAAGAAGCATCATTGCCCTTGGTGATCCTCGAGGAGATTCTGCCCAAATTATTCAAAAAGCTATGGCGGGATATGTATTCAAACATGAAGATCATAGGAGCATCACATCTTTCTTACAAAACTTTAAAGTAAGCATAGATACTGTTCAGCATCAAAATCTGAATGAATATTCTCGTAAATCACTCACTCAAAAACTCGCTCAAATCTTAGATGAAATTCAAAATCCCCTTTCTTGATTTAGCTAGATTTCCAGAAGAACTCAAAAACTCACTTCGGGAAAAATTCTCAGAAATGCTGGATAAGGGTTTGTTTTCAGGTGGGAATGAAGTATTCAAATTTGAAAATAAGCTTGCTTTATATCAAAAAACACCTTTTGCAGTTGCTTGCGCCAATGGTACTGATGCACTTGAAATTGCATTGAGAGTATTGAAAATCGGACAAGGTGATGAAGTTATTGTTCCAGCTATCAGCTGGGTCTCCACTGCTGAGGCTGTGTGCCTAGTTGGAGCCAAACCTATTTTTATTGATGTAGATCTTTCAGGACTGATGGACATCTCAAAATTAGATTTAGTCATTACTTCTCGAACAAAAGCTATTATCCCTGTTCACTTATATGGTCAAATGGTAGATATGCCAAGCATAATGCAGTTTGTCAAAAATAAACCCATCAAGGTGATTGAAGACGCTGCACAAGCTTTTGGTTCTCATCTTAAAGGAAGACCAGCCGGAACATGGGGGGATATTGGGTGCTTGAGTTTCTACCCCAGTAAAAATCTTGGTGCTTTAGGGGAAGCAGGAGCCCTAATTAGTCAAAATCCTACATTCGAAACAGAATTAAGAGCTTATATCAATCATGGGCAATTGCTTAGAGATGAGCATTTCCTAGTAGGAAAAAATGCTAGAATGGACAGTTTACAGGCAAGTTTTCTGAATGTTCTTTTCGAGTGTTTTGAGGAATGGCAACAAAATAGAAGCTATTTGGCTGAGGTTTACTGGGAAAGTTTAAAAGATATGGCATGGCTTAACTTGCCACGCAAGACTTTGAATGGAACCTATAATTTTCATCTTTTCACTATTCAAACAGCATTTAGAAATCAACTCAAAGATTTTCTTAACAATGCAGGAATTCAATCTATAATCCATTATCCCACTCCTATTCCAAAAATGAAACCTTACTTTGATAGTATAACCTATCCAAATGCAGAAAGGATATGCAATGAAATACTTTCTTTGCCACTGAATCCATGGCTTACAGAAAATGAAGTGAACTATATTTGTGAGGTCATCAAAAAATTCAACCCTAATTTAAGTTCTTAACATTCACACAACCAAATCCTAGGGAGTTTTGAGCGCCAAATCCTGCATAATAACCAAATTCCTGTAAAAGTGGAGAAGCTTTAAGTTTGAAATCATATTTGTAGCCTTTGAGGTGTACCAATTCTAACTGATACATATTGAATACAATTTCTTCTTCCTCAACCTTAGAAATGGGATGGAACTCAATCTCAGGACAAAATTTATCTAAATTTTTCAATTCCTTTAACTCAGGAATAACTTTTGAAAACCTTTTTAACAAATCGTTTTTAAACAATTCACAATACCTAGCATCAGCTGGCTCTATAAATTCCGAGCCTCCTGTGCTAAGATTATCTATCAAAAAAACAGGCGTGACAGCACTATAGGTCATCACCCCTTTGAAAACAGGAGGTGGAACCACTTCTACACCCAGGATCCTATATTCAACAGCTTCTTGAGCATATATAAAATTAATCCTTTGTCCAAGAATCAATTTCTGAAGATAATCAACGTCACTTTGGTCAACCAATATTCTCAAATCAAGCAGAGCTTCATTACCTAAATGCAAAAAAGACCCTGTCTCATCTCGAGATTCTACCAAATCAAATTGAAGTTGAGAAAAAGTAAAAGGGATATACCTAACACCAAGAGATTCATCACCTAAAAAACTATGTAAAATAGAAAAATCAGCTTGCTCAAAAATTCCTTCAATACCAGCAGATAATTCATACTGATAGTTAAGTGCAAACTGATTTGCCTTACTCACTCTTTCTAATTTTATCAAAAATTGCATAAGTTTTTCTTTAAATAATACTGCAAGTTAGGCAATTGACAAGCCTCATGAAATACCATGTTCAGGGTATTTTTGAGTAATAAACACCAATAGACAGTAGTTGTCTCAAAATATCAATTTGATGGGATTGATAGTAAAAGACCTGTCAGGTTTTGAAAACCTGACAGGTCTAATTCAAAACTGAAAATTGCTTCAGATAGATCAAAGGGAGATTTATGATCTCACTGAAAGCCATTAATAAAGAGAAGAAATAAAAATCTTTCTAAAAGTGTCAAAATAGAAGCTTTTCTAAAATAGCGGGAAGACCTACCAGGTTTTTGAAACCAAGTAGGTCTAGTTAATATATATTGTTTCAAATAATCCAAATTGAGGTTCATGAACACCATTGAAAATTAATTATCAGAGTGAATAGATTGACATCTACAAAACAGGTTCAATAGTGATTGTAGTTATCGCCAAGACCTGTCAAATTTCAAAAACCTTGATAATCTGAATAAAAGTTATGAATCACTTCAAATCTACTCATTCGAGATCTATAAACACCATTGAAAATCAAGCAATAAAGTGAATAGATTGATATCTGCAAAATAGGTTCAATAGTGATTGTAGTTATCGCCAAGACCTGTCAGGTTTCAAAAACCTGACAGGTCTCTATTCAAGCTTTGTATTGCTTCAAATCGACGATAGGGAGATTCATGAACTCCATTGAAAAAAACAAATTGTGAATAAATTGATATCTTCCCAAGGGAATCACAGCCCTATATGCTTACTCATAACAGCAATACTCGTTGTGAATTGCTTTCCAAATCGACCATAGGGAGATTCATGAACTCCATTGAAAAAAAACAAATTGTGAATAAATTGATATCTTCCCAAGGGAATCACAGCGTTATTGTTACAGATGCACATGAATTCTTAGTTGTGAATTGCTTTCAAATTGATATCTTCCCAAGGGAATCACAGCTGTCGTCCTAAAGTGAAAGTTGTGTCGTTAGTTGTGAATTGCTTTCAAATTGATATCTTCCCAAGGGAATCACAGCTTCTTCGCGATCTCTGACATCGTCCATTCTGTTGTGAATTGCTTTCAAATTGATATCTTCCCAAGGGAATCACAGCAATCTAGCTTATCAAGGTTGCATACTTTACGTTGTGAATTGCTTTCAAATTGATATCTTCCCAAGGGAATCACAGCCATTTGGTTGGGTAGAGTTTAGAGATACGGTTGTGAATTGCTTTCAAATTGATATCTTCCCAAGGGAATCACAGCTTAGATTGTAATTGTCATTGATTGCTCTTTGTTGTGAATTGCTTTCAAATTGATATCTTCCCAAGGGAATCACAGCTTGTTTTGATACCATTGAATGATCTCTCTGTTGTGAATTGCTTTCAAATTGATATCTTCCCAAGGGAATCACAGCGGTATCTCCAGCAGTCACACACAACGAGCCGTTGTGAATTGCTTTCAAATTGATATCTTCCCAAGGGAATCACAGCCTTTTTTTAGTACATCGACAATAGCAGCCTGTTGTGAATTGCTTTCAAATTGATATCTTCCCAAGGGAATCACAGCCAAAATGAAATGATTATTTCCCAAGCTAGGTTGTGAATTGCTTTCAAATTGATATCTTCCCAAGGGAATCACAGCTATGATAATTTAATAAATAAAGCTCTTACTGTTGTGAATTGCTTTCAAATTGATATCTTCCCAAGGGAATCACAGCGAATATCAAACTACTCGCCTTTATTGGGAGGTTGTGAATTGCTTTCAAATTGATATCTTCCCAAGGGAATCACAGCTTTCTACCTGATAATGGATATATATTATCTGTTGTGAATTGCTTTCAAATTGATATCTTCCCAAGGGAATCACAGCACAGATATTGAAGGCTATTACCTATAACTCGTTGTGAATTGCTTTCAAATTGATATCTTCCCAAGGGAATCACAGCATCACAATTAGAAGCAACAAGAAATAATGCGTTGTGAATTGCTTTCAAATTGATATCTTCCCAAGGGAATCACAGCCTTGGGGGGCGTGGCCGAGTCGGGGCATGTGTTGTGAATTGCTTTCAAATTGATATCTTCCCAAGGGAATCACAGCATACCCCACGTTAAGTGGCTGGTATGCTGTTTTTTATGATTTAAATTAGAAAATAAAAATATTGCTCTTTAAAAGCTCGTGTAGGTTAGACCTGCCAGGTTTTAAAAACCTGGCAGGTCTTCTATCAAAACAACTCCAACTGCTGGGAAGGTGGCTCAGTCTCTTGCTTACTGGTTCCAAAAAACACCTCCATCATCCCAAACTGCTTATCTGTTATCGACATGATTCCAACTTTCCCCTTAGGAGGAAGGTTCTTTTTGGTACGCTTAATATGAACATCTGCGTTTTCCCTGCTAGCACAAAAACGCATATAGATGGAAAACTGAAACATGGCAAAACCATCATCCAGCAGCTTTTTACGGAAAGAAGTGGCTACTTTTCTATCCTTGCGGGTTTCCGTGGGCAGGTCAAAAAAGACTAGCACCCACAAACTCCTATATTGATTAAGTCTTGAAAAATATTTTTCATCCATATTCAGGGTAAATGATTTTTCGACTGATTCCGGCAAAACACTCAAACAAGGAGGAAGTCGTCCGGGAAGCTGCTACCATCAGCGGACTTTTTTGACCATCTATCTTAACATCCAAAGCAGGGATACTTAACAATTCCTTCTTCAATTCAGTAGTCAACTCTGAATAATCATCCTGGGTCTCTACGATATGGGATACCACCAAATCCACATAAGGCCTATATGGCTCCATGATGTCATCTGCCAAGCAGTAAGCATTGTATTTGTTTCGGTGCCAAATCCCCACTCCAGGAAGCATCCCGGAAGAAACCAAGGCCCTTGCAATCACCGCCCTTAAGATGGCATAGCCATAATTCAATAAATTATTGGGGGGAATACCCAGCTGTCCCCTATTAAAATCAGGAATTTCAAACAATTTCTGCCAATAAATTGCCGCCGCCTGAGCTTCATGATTGGCAGTATCTCCAGAACTTACATTTTTGTACAGGTATTCCATTCTTTTGGACTCCTTCCCTTTTTCCTGTAAAAGCGCATATTGGTTTTTGATTTTTGCGGATACGGTCTGTTGCCAAAGGTTCTTTTTCAAAGGTTGAGAAGCCTCTAATTGATAACGAACCCGCTCCGTTTGTTCTGAATGCCCCTGCATTGGTAGCAATAGTCCTTCAGGCAGGTGTTGGGCATTGCAAGAGACAACTGCTACTTTTCTATCGGTCAGTTTGGCCAATAAGCCATTCGTGATTGTAATTTGTTGATTTTCCAAGACGACCATTCCCAAGTCTTCAATAGGAACTGTCCTATCCGCCTTATCCGCTTCAGGAAAACTGATATGCAACTGCTCGTTTTTGGTACTGAGGTAGGCAGGGTTGCCGAAAAAGAGGGTTCTTTTGATCATATTGTCTTTAGTTTAAAGACCTGGCAGGTTTTTGAAACCTGCCAGGTCTTAAGCTTGGTTTTATTCCAATTTTTTATTCATCAACCATTCTTTTTTCACTTCCATCATATTTCTCACATGCTCCCAACCGTCAAAGAAATTGGTAAAATAGTCTCTGTTTAAATCTGAAGGCTTGTTGAGATTTTGATATGCATACCAACTTGACCACTTCCAGACTTGATGATCATTGACAAAGCCATGCTTCACGGGGTTGAGGTGGATATATAGGAAAGTTTCTTGCCATTGGCGTTCGTCTAGGATAGGGGTTCTTTTGAAATGTTCAACAAAGAGGCTTCCTCTTCTTTCAAACCTCTTATTAAAGGACTTAGAATATGAATTAAAGAAATTACTGAAGGCTTTTGTCACCGGATTTTTGGAGGCGTGGCCTAGCTGAGTAGAAGAAAGACCTGTCAGGTTTTGAAAACCTGACAGGTCTGAAGTCTGCTTCACCCCCACCAATAAATGGAAATGATTCGGCATCAGGCAATAGGCATAAGTATCTACCATGCCAGCCAAATACTTCGCATACTGTTGCAAAAAGAACCTATAATTCTCTTCTTCACGAAAGATATTCTCCATTCCGTTGGCGTGGTTGTAGATATGGTAGGATTGGCCTGGTTCCATAAGTTTAATTTTAGAACGACTAGCTAATAGGTTAACTCTTCCAAAGTTTCAGAACTTTGGAAGAGTTGAATAAAGAATCTATAAATCTCCTCTTCCTGAAAACCATTCTCCGTACCAATAGCGTCATTATAGTTGTCTCAGTATTGGGTTGGTTCCATTTATGTTTTTCCTATTTACTTATCTTTCCTAATCTATTTACTTTAATTTTTATGCAGGTATCTTTTATCATTGTTCCATCAATAGCTCTCTCTGACTTATTTAAAGTGGAGAACTCAGCTTTATTTACAATACTAGAGGAAACATCTTGTCGAATAAAAAAACACTGAGTTCCTGATGAACTCACCATTTTATAAATTTTTTCAACCTGATTTTTAGTAAGATTATTAATATCTACGTTATCTATACTTTCTTCAAAATCAGGAACATATACCAATTCATTTGGTGACAAATAAAACAGAAGTCTATCTTCTTTTTGATTCACTGGAGGAACTGGTTCCTCTCCCTGCTTAAGCCTTTCCATTACAATATTGAAAGGAATTGTTTCATAACTTCTTTTCCCTTCATCATTCACATAAATCCCAAAGAAAAGGTTGGTGCCTTTAGCAGCTTCTACAAATTTTGACTTTTTGTTGCCCTTATACCCTACTGGAAATTTATTCCCTTTTGGTTCATAAGTCCGTACTTTATAAATTGGTTTGTGGAATTTTCCACTATTAAGGCTTATTATATTTTTATTCATTTCCTCAATTCCTTCGGGAGTAAATGCCAATGTTTCGGGATCTATTGCCTGTCCTTTATCATTCTTAATCCCTTTATAATTCTCTAAATGATTAAGTAGAATTTTCTGAATCCCTGTATCGGTAACTGAATGAATCTTTTTCTCTGAGAATGAAGTATCTATGCTAACTCTAGATGCCGCTAAATCTTTTTCGAAATAATAAACATTCACCTTTGAAATATCTCTTTCTTCAAACTTAAACCCTCTGTCTTTAAAGTACTTTAAAAGCAATTTATTATCATAGTTTAGATTTTTTAGCTCTACGATTTTCTTCTTGAGCTTTTTGTCTAATAAATCCGAATGAAGATCTAAAGCTAACCTCAATGGGACTGTTTTCACCTTTCTTAATTCTACCAGACCCGAAACAGTATCCTTATGTATTGCCTTTCTAATAGCCCATGCATCACCTTTTATCTGGGCGTTTAGTCCTTTTATCGGATTTCCACTTTTATCTTTTCTAATATTCCCTACCTCGTCATAATAGCTCTGATATTTATTTGTAGCCCTGTTGATAACTCTTAAATTTTGTTTGAAGCTCACAATAATTTTTTCCAAATTTTCTTTTGCTTCGAGCGTAAATGATTCCCAAGGTTTATGAAAAACCCAATCAAAATCCTTGGCATTGTTGGAATTAGTCTTTTTGTAGCAAAGCTTGTGTTTTAGGTCAAATCTTCTTTGTTGTTTTTCCTCCTTCCCTTTATACTTCTTACCTAAAGCATGTTCATTGTTTAAATAATTCACGTGATCTCTAGTAGCACAGGCAATGACTAAAGCATCCAAGGCATGATGCCTGTGGTCTATTCTCTTCTTTTGAAAACCTTTAGAATACTCTATTGGAACAGTAGGTAAAAATTTCTGATGATTCTTATTCCATGATGTAAAACTATTACTCGCTGTGATCTGATTCATTCTTTCAAATCTTGGAAGTATTAATTCGTTCCATATATCATTAAGTCCCCAATCATTTTTTAATTCGTTAGTAATTTTTCCATTACCAGGAATTACATTTTTTGAATTGAATCCAGAATCATCTTGATTTGACCTCACAATATTTGACAAAATGGAGATAACATACTTGCTTATATACTTAGTATCATTCATTTGTCTTTCTACCATTTTCTCTGGTAATTCATCCATCAATAGCTTTCGTTTTTTAGCTGGATTTTTTGAATAATTGTCTTGAACAAATGACTTAAAAGCACTTTCTGAAAAAATCTCAACTACTTCACCCATTCCCAAAGAAACCCGTTGTCCATGAAAATTTTTAATGAATTCTAAACCCATCATTTTGTCTTTCAATTTGTTCACAGCGGCTTCGCAAATTACTTTATTGCTTAGGCTGTCATCAAAAAACCGTGATTGTGGAATCACATGCTCAATTTCATAAGCTGAGGTAAAAAGTTTATTTAAAGGGATTACTTTACCTGTGTAAGGTGACATGTATTTTTGTTCCAGCCATAATTTATATCTCTGCAAATCCGATCTTGATGGTTGGGCAGTTTTACTGATTTTCAAAATTTCATCTGGAACATCAATACTTGATTTTAAAACCCCTTCCTCGTAGATTTTAAGAATTTCCTGCTGCATGGGTGAAAAAGGCCTAACATTGTCAACATCAGGATCTTCTAAAAGCTCAACTAACAATGCTTTTATTCTAAGGTTTGTGCTTTCATTTTCTGAAATGACTTTTGAAAGTCTCTCCCTTTCAGCAGCTGGGTTTTTCATATCCCTACCTAATTCTACATGGATTTCATCAAAAAAGTCTTTATTTCCATTCCCATACTGAACCCATATATCTTTTACCACTCTTAGGGTTTCAACAATTACTTGCTCTACTATAGGATTTCTTAATGAATGTTGTTTGAATTCATTGATAAAAAACTCCATATCCTTACTTGAATTCCATTTGGTGATTTCCGAAGCCTCAGAATGTCTACCATAAACTAAATAATTTACAAGCCAGACAGGTAATCCCTGAAAATCTTCAACAGAAGTGAATTCTTTTGAAAGCTCTCTGACTTTGTCTTTGATTTCTGGATCATACTCTCCACTGAGTATTTTATCAATTCTTTCTAATGTAGATAGCTCAATTTTATCTGCGCTCCAATTAGAACCAAACCTCATCAATGGAATCAACCTTTTAATTGCTTTGAGAGAGTAGGCACCATAATCACTCTTGTAAGGGGGGATTTTTTTAAACGAATCAAGAAAAGATTGAACATCAAGATCCTTCTTTCTGGCAAATGATTTTAATGCTTTCTCAAATTCAACTTTATCAGTTACAGAATAAATTATATGCCATAAAGCTTCTTCAAATTCGTTTGTAAAGTTCTTGAAATCAAAACCTTCAACTTTCTCAAGCCTCTTCAAAATCTCGTACCTTGTCGGGTTACAAGGGTATACTTTTGACTCGCCTTTCTCTACATCATAAACATAGTTCCATTTGTAATTTTGGATTTCTGAATTTAGCTCTTTTCCTTTCAGCCCTTCCTTAGAAAGAAAGAACTTCATTAAATTTTTGCAATCAATTTCTTTCTGATTCATTAAAAAATCAAAGAGTTCCTGAGACTGGTCTATATTTCCAAGAAATTTTTCGGTCACATATTTTTCATCTTTAATTCTAATAATCCTAAGATTATTAACCCATTGTAACAACCTAAACTCTTGGTATAATGGATGGGACTTCGAAACAACTTTTATTGGTGAAACATTTTCTATTCCATCCTCTTTAAAAATTCTTTTCTCCAATGGACAGTTAGAAATCGTAGATTTTTGGCTTCTTAAGGGTCTTTGGTAAAATATAATATCCTCAACTAAGAGATGAATCAAATCCTGGTTTTGAAGAAGGCTTTGATGGGAATAATTGTTTTTATACAATTCCCTGATACAATCTGACAAAATCCCCTCATCATTCAGATCAGAATGAAATCGTTTCTGAGAAATTAATATCGACTTTAATTCTTCTTTGTAAAACTTCCTTTCAATTGTCCTGATTAAGTATCCTTTAATTTTCTGTGAGGGATTTGAAAGAAGGTTATCATAGATAAACTCTCCAACCGTCATGTTTGAGTCTTTTATTTCCCTTTCGGTTTTTTTCTTTCTTAGCCCCCAGTCATCTTCGCTAGGAGCTCTAAAACTCCTTTTTTCATTTCCTTCTTTATCAAGTTTGATGTTTCCTTCTTCATCAATATCCGTAGTTACAATGAAATCTTTTGTTTTACCAAGCCAATCATCCATTGGGACTTTGCTTGACCTTCGATAAACCCATCCATTTTCTAATTTCAAAGAATACCAAGTTTCTCCTTTTTTATTAGGATTTTCGTCTGCTGTAATTTCAATTACTTTCAAAGAATAAAATTCTTCGAGTTTATTTGCCTTCTCATCATCTTCCTCACCTCTCAATTGATAATATCCTCTCTTTTGATTAAAGTTCAGAATTAACCAAGCCAATTCATCTTTTTCAATTTTTTCTGTAAGAGCCTTTTTCCTTAAAAAATATATCGTCCAATCATAAGGAATTTTTCTTCCACCCTCAACTAACTCTGGATGACTTGACTTAAATTCATTAAGCATTTCTTCGAAGGAATTCTTAAAAATAAATCCTTCATTATTATAGGCAATTTTGGGTTCTGCGTCTTCAATAAATTTCCCCAAATTCTTCTCGAAATCAATTTGATCTGAAAAATGTTTAGGCAGAAAGTTTAAAACATTTAAAACCCTTAACAACCTTTCCCTTCTAAGCAAATGTCTTTCTCTTAGCCTTCTGACTCCTCTTAACCGTGTCCTTTCAGCAGTTTGTGAAATAGAATTTCCTTTTTCAAATTCACCTAAAATATCTTGGCTCATCGGGATAATTCTAGATCCCATCCCCAGAATTCTACCTTTCTTTTCTTCAAAACCTTGTTCTACCAAAGCCCAACCTATTGAGTTAGTCCCCAAATCCAATCCCAAAATCTTTTTCATATTTTTATAAAAGTTTAAAGTTTAAAATCTATATTAGCATTATCAATTTGAAGCAATTCACAATAAGGATTATTCCGTTGTGAAAACATTTAAGTAGGGCCCCGATAGATTTGATCTTTCGGGGTCGTCTTTTTTATTGTCGGTTCAAAATACCAATATTCTTTAGGTAATAAAACCCAATCTTAAAAATTTAGATGATTTGACACCACTTGTCTCATTTAATTTTCAAAAAGTTATTTTTCGCCTATTCTCTGACTCTAGGCAGAAATTACAATACGTTTATTATGATTATCCGCAATGACACCAGTAATTCAATAAAACGAAAGAATCAAGCGGATAATCGTCGACTGATGACGGTCGACCGTCGACAACAGCTGAGTTTTAGGTATGAGTCTAATAAAATATGGTTACTGGTGTGAAAGCGGATATACATAACGTTTATTTATCCTAATCACTGATTTTCAATATAAATTTTATTTCTAATGAATATCTACTAGTAACTAGTACCAATGAATATCTGACAGAAAATAGAGATTACTTCAATTAATAATTCTCATAAAGTTCCTTCTTTTACTATATTTATCGCCATGAAATTCAAACTAGCAATCACCCTGGCCTGTTGGATAATTTCGTTTTCTCTTTTGGCTCAGAAAAAAGAACCTATTGGTCTGATCAAAACTTCGGAGGGAGAAATCTATATCCAACTTTTCGAAGAAACTCCCAATTACCGTAAAAGCTTTATTCAGTTGGCAGAAGCTAATTATTGGGATGCTTTCACTTTCAATCGAGTCATTCCTAACTTTGTCGCTCAAGCAGGCTGTCCTGATACAGCTGAAGGCTTCAATGACCCTGAATACCTGCTTGATCCAGAGTTTGTCAAGGGCATCACACATGTATATGGAGCAGTGGGTGCTGGTAGAGATGATAACCCTGAGAAGCGCTCAGCTACATGTCAGTTTTATATTGTTCATAATCAGTCAGGATTGCATAGACTGGACAACAACTACACAGTTTTTGGACAAGTGATCAAGGGTATGGACGTAGTAGATCGTATCGTATTCAAAAAACGAGACGAAAAAGACGAACCACTACAACCTGTCACCATGGATGTAAGTATTGTTTATTTGACTAATTCTGAAATCAAAAAATTAATCGGAGGGTAAATTCGTTTATATTTTATAATTTCATGGCATGATTTGGGCATATCCTGACGGAAAATTAATCTTTTGGCTAGCAATCATTTTTGCATTGCTCTATGCCGTATACTTATACCGATTTTATCTGATCAACAAGAGACTGAAAGTCAAGAAGACACGACTTTTCCTCAAGATGACACTTAGAATCAGCTACTTTATTTTATTTCTGATTGCACTTTCAGGGCCATCTGTGGGTACTTCCTTGAAAGAAGTTAAGGAGGAAGGAAAGGACATTTTTTTTGTAGTAGACCTCAGTCAATCCATGAATGCAACAGACATCGGTCCTACTAGGTTACAGAGGGTTAAGTTTGAATTGAAAAACATGGCCAAGCAATTCGCTGGAGATCGATTAGGCTTGATTATTTTCAGTTCTGAAGCCTTTATTCAATGTCCTTTGACTTTTGACCAAAATGTCATCAACCTGCATATAGACGGCCTCAATACAAGTTTGGTCCCAAATCAAGGAACTGATTTGCTGGCACCATTACAACTCGCTAAAGACAAATTTACTTCAGACGAAAGGCCTGAGATAAATAGTAAATCCATTATTTTGATTTCGGATGGAGAAGATTTCGGGGAAAATTTCAGAAGCATCATAGGAGAACTCAATGACAAAGGGATCAAAATTTTCAGTTTAGGAATCGGCACTACACAGGGCAGTACCATTCCAAGAGGAAACAGTCTGATTATAGACCCTAAAACCAACCAGCCTGCGATTACTAGACTAGAGGCTTCAAATCTCAAATACTTAGCAGCACAGACAGAAGGAGGGTATTTTGAACTCAGTGATGAAAATCAAGAAATCCCAGACTTGATTGCTGCGATCGAAAGACAAGAAGGAGCTGTCACGGGCAGCAGGATGGTAGAAGCTTCAGCCAACAAGTATTTCTACTTCTTACTAGTCGCTCTAGGACTGGCCATGATTGATATGATTTTACCATTGCGAACTATTAATTTGTAAGCTGACGTTAAGATAACAATATGCTCACATCCATCAGAACCATATTTCTTATACTGCTTTTCATTCCAAGCTCTTGGTTGCTTATTTCTAAAAAGAACAAAGCGATCAAAGAAGCAGCAGAAAGTTACGCTACTGCTAACTATGAAAAATCAGTGGCAGACCATTTACTCCTTACATCTGATTTCGATATCAATGACCCGGGTTTAACCTATAATTTGGGGTTGAGCTATCAATACAATGATCAAAAAGAAGAGGCACAGAGAGCTTTTATGTCTTTGATCACCTCAGAGAATAAACAATTGGTCTCTTTTGCCTATAATCATAATGGAATCCTGCTCGCTCAAGATCAGGATTATGAAGAAGCATTGAATGCATTCAAATATGCCTTAATCAATGACTCAAAAAACGAAGCTGCTAGATACAATTATGAACTTTTAGCCCGATGGATGGAAGAAAATCCTGACCAACAGGATCAAAACCAAGAAGGAGAAGATGATGAAAACAAGGATGATCAAGAAGATCAAGACCAAGAGCAGCAAGAACAAGATAAAAAAGACGAAAATAAAAAAGATGGCGAGGGTGACGAGCAGACAGATGACGATGAAGCTTCCAAATCTGAGCAAAAAGAAGACAAGGATGGGCAGAAATCTCAAGAAGAGTCTGAAAACAAAGAAAGTGAACTAGAAAGTGACCTCAGTGATCGGGAAAAGGCAATGGAGCAACTCAAAGAAAGGCTCAAAGAAATGAACTTGACACCTGAACAAGCAGCTCAAATACTAGAGGCCATGAATGCTGCAGAACTCCGCTATATTCAACAAAATCGCAAAAAACCAACCAAAAGACCGGAAAGAGGTTTGCCAGATTGGTAGGCTATTGAGTATTGAGATTGGAGATGTAAGATTTGAGACTTGAGATTTAAGACAAAAGATTTATTAGCATTATTCTATCTTCTGAAACTTCTTAAATACCTCAAAAACAACAAGTATTCACTTGATTTGATAAATCAAAAAATACAATCAACACTCCAACCTTACAAAGTTCAAACCTTCAAACCTTAATTTTATAATTTGGAATCTTCTAATTTTAATACATAAAATATAAACCCAATGAAAGAAGTATTTATCATAGCAGCAGTGAGAACACCGCTGGGGAGTTTTGGAGGTAAGTTATCAGGACTGTCAGCGACGGAATTAGGTAGCATCGCCATCAAAGGCGCTTTAAATAAAGCTGGAGTAGATCCAAAAGAAGTAGAAGAAGTAATGATGGGTAATGTCCTATCAGCAAATCTAGGTCAAGCACCAGCTAGACAGGCAGCTATCGGAGCAGGGATAGGCTACAATGTGCCATGTACTACTATTAACAAAGTTTGTTCATCGGGTATGAAAGCAGTTATGTTTGCAGCCCAATCTATCATGACTGGTCAAAATGATGTAGTCGTAGCAGGAGGAATGGAAAGCATGTCAAATGTACCATATTATGTCCCTAAAGCTAGATTTGGATACAAATATGGGAATGCAGAGTTTGTAGATGGACTTGCTAAAGACGGCCTTTTTGAGGTCTATTACAAGTTCCCGATGGGTAATTGCGCGGATAATACTGCAAAGGAAATGAACATCACCAGAGAAGATCAGGATAATTATGCTATTCAATCTTACACCAGATCAGCAGAAGCATGGAAAAGTGGCGCTTTCAAAGACGAGGTAATCCCTGTGGAATTAACAGGTAGAAAAGGAGAGAAAATCATCATCGACGAGGATGAAGAATTCAAAAACGTCATGTTTGACAAAATCCCTTCTTTGAGACCTGTTTTTGATAAAGAAGGAACAGTCACAGCAGCCAATGCTTCTACCATGAATGATGGCGCATCTGCCTTAATCTTGATGTCTAAGGAAAAAGTACAAGAACTTGGTGTAACTCCAATTGCCAAAATCCGTGGATTCGCTGATGCAGCCCAAGATCCAATTTGGTTTACTACAGCTCCTGCCCTAGCAATTCCTAAAGCCATAAAAAATGCTGGATTAACAGAAAATGATGTGGATTTTTATGAAATCAATGAGGCTTTCTCAGCAGTAGCAATCGCTAACCAAAAGCAACTCAACTTGGATGTTGATAAGCTCAATGTATTCGGTGGAGCGGTATCACTTGGTCACCCGCTTGGTGCATCAGGAGCAAGAATCATCGCTACTTTAAATTCTGTTTTAGGACAGAAAAAAGGCAAAATCGGAGTGGCAGGAATCTGTAATGGTGGCGGTGGAGCTTCTGCCATTGTCATTGAAAAACTCTGATCTGAAAATTTAATTCTATAAAAATGTAAAAAGACAAAGAGCCATAATTTTAAACTCTTTGTCTTTTTTTTTATTATTACAGTCTATTGACAATGAACAAGATGATACGCCTGAATCTATTGATATTAACTCTAATTTTCACCTTAGGTAAAACCCATTTAATAGCTCAAAATCAGGAGATTAAAACTTTTTATGACGATCAAAAATCAAAAGTCAAAGAAGTCTTTCAACAAGCAAATGGAGTTAAAAATGGGGTATATACCTTATATTACGAAAGCGGAAGTTTGGCGGCACTTGGGCAATATATTAACGGAAAACGAGAAGGTGTATTTGTAGATTATTACCCAGAAACAGGTGATACCTTAAGAGTAAGCACTTTCAGGAATGGTAAAAAGGAAGGACCTTCAGTTTCCTATTTTGAAAATGGAAATATTTCGCAAAAGGTCTCTTATGTGGAAAACCAAATTCAAGGTGAATTAATCAGTTTTTTTGAATCGGGTGAAGTCAGGCAGAGAGCTTCATTCAATGCAGACAGACCTAATGGTACTACGTTGATTTATAGGGAATCAGGACAAGTACTGGAAGAAAAAAACTATAGCAATGGAGTATTAGAAGGAGAGCAATTATCTTTTTATGATGATGGAACTGTAAGTGCTAAATCAAATTTTAAGAAAGGACAAATCCACGGAGAACAAATTAGCTTTCATGAAGATGGAAGTATCCGTTCAAAGGCGAATTTCAAAAAAGGTTATCAGCATGGAGAATTTTTACAATTTCACTCTGATGGTAGCTTATCAAAGAAAGGAAAATATAAAAACGGAGATCCTGATGGAGAGTTTAAAAGCTATCATCCAAATGGTCAATTAGATGAAGTGTCAAAGTATAAAAAAGGTTTTCCAGTAGGAACATTCACTTCTTATTATGAAAACGGAGCCAATAGGGAAAAAACCTACCACGACCGATACAACCAGCTATCACAAATCATCAGTTATTATGAAACTGGTCAGGTGATGAAAGTAGTTAATTTTGAAGGAGGAAGACAGCATGGTATGACCATAGTCTATCATGAAAACGGGAATGTACGAGAAGAACTCCCCTATCGAAGAGGAAAAATCCATGGTATTCAAAAAATATATACAGAATCAGGCGAATTGGTAGCAGAACGGTTTTTTGAAGAAGGAAAGTTGACTCGCCAAACAGATCTGCGCAAAAAGGAGCAATAGAGAAATTGACCTAATAACTTGTAATTAATTCTAAAAAACAAGTTTCAATCCGAATAGCTTTTTCTATTTTTGTTCAAAGATTTTCAAGATGACAGGTGCTATAAAAGAAACCCATTTTCAATTCCCAGGACAAGTCGGCTTTTATAAAGGAAAAGTAAGAGACGTCTACATGTTTGACAAAAAAATCGCTGTAGTAGCCACCGATAGGATCTCTGCTTTTGATGTAGTGCTTCCCAAGCCAATTCCTTTCAAAGGGCAAGTTTTAAATCAAATCGCAGCAAAATTTCTTCACGCTACTTCGGACATAGTTCCTAATTGGGTTTCTTCCAATCCCGATCCAAATGTCACAATCGGGAAGAAATGTGACCCCTTCAAAGTGGAAATGGTCATCAGGGGCTATCTGGCAGGCCATGCAGCAAGAGAATATGCCGCTGGAAAAAGGATCATCTGTGGGGTTCCACTTCCAGATGGATTGAAAGAAAATGATAAATTACCAAAACCCATCATTACCCCTACGACCAAAGCAGATGAAGGACATGACGAAGATATTTCAAGGGAAGATATTCTAAGAAAAGGCATCGTTGCAGAGGAAGATTATTTGGTTTTAGAAAAATACACGCACGCACTCTTTGAAAGGGGTTCACAAATGGCTGCTGCAAAGGGCCTTATTCTAGTAGATACCAAGTATGAATTTGGGAAATATGAGGGAGAAATCTATTTGATAGACGAAATCCATACACCGGATTCTTCTAGGTACTTCTATGCAGAAGGATACGAGGCCAATCAAAAAGCAGGATTGCCACAGAAACAACTTTCAAAGGAATTTGTAAGACAATGGTTAATCAGTCATGGTTTCCAAGGAAAAACAGGACAAGAAATTCCAGATATGCCTTTTTCGTTTGTAGAAGAGATTTCGGATAGGTATATTGAACTTTATGAAAAAATCACCGGCGAAAAATTCATCAAAGCAAATACCCAAAACCTAGAACAAAGAATCGAAGAGGCTGTTTTAAAAGAATTAAAGAGATAGAGGGAAAGGATGAAGAAGGAAAAAGGGGAAAGGTCAAAGGGAAAAGGAGGCTCGCTTAGGGCAGCAGAGCTGCAAAGGCCGCTAGGAGAAAGTATGAAGGGGGAATTAGGTAGGAGGAGAAAAGGGAAAGGTCAAAGGAAAAAAGAATAAGGAGCGTTTGATCATAAATTAATAGTCCCAAAAGGGTTAATCCTCAAATAGCCCAGCATAAAATGCGGAGGTTATTGAATAAACAGAAATTTCCATATAACTCCGTAGGAGTTAAATTTATACACTTAACAAGTCAAAACTCCTTCTCATCAACAAGTAATGAAGATAAAAAGTAGCCAAATTTCTTATGACTGATAACCAATAACCAATCCCTGATAACTAACCTCAATCTTTCAATTTCCCAATAACGGATAACCAGTAACTAATATTAAAATAGAAATATGAAATACTCAGTAGATAAAAAAGAACAATACGTGGTTTTTACACCACAAGAGGAAAAATTAGATTCTGCACTTTCTCCAAAATTAAAATCAGAGCTTTTGACTGTTCATGCGGAAGGTTATCATAACCTGATCCTAGACATGAGTCATGTAAAATATGCTGATTCCAGTGGATTGAGTGCCCTTTTAGTAGGGAATAGAGAATTCAATAGAGAAGGTGGGATATTTGTTATATCTGGTCTTCAAGAGCATGTGATGAAATTGATCAAAATATCCATGTTAGACAAAGTCTTCAATATCGTAGAAAATTTGGAAGAAGCTGCTGAGGCAGTTTTCATGCATACCATCAAAACAGGAGATACAGAAGAGGAAGAAGGTTAAATTTTGGAATTCAGCGTCACCATCTTAGGTTCCAACTCTGCGATTCCTGCACATGGCAGAAATCAAACTGCGCAGCTGGTCAATATTGGTCTTTCTTCCATCCTATTGGATTGTGGGGAAGGTACACAGATTCAGCTGCGCAAATTCAAACTCAAATACGGAAGAATCGACTATATTTTTATTTCTCACCTTCACGGAGATCATTACTTTGGATTGATGGGAATGATCGCCACTTTTCATCTTCAAAAAAGAATAAAGGTGCTTACCATCTTTGGACCAAATGGTCTTGATGAAATCATCACAACTCAACTCAAGTACTCCAATACTAGATTAAACTTTCCCATCAGGTTTATTAAAACTAATCCAGATGAAAAAGAATTGATCCTAGAAGAAAAAAAATATAAGGTTTATAGCTTTCCTTTGAAACATAGATTGCCTTGCACTGGTTTTCTGATTCAAGAAAAACAGGGGCTACTCAATATGAATAAAGCCAGGCTTTTGGAAAATAAAATCAGTGTAGAAGCAATCAATGTGCTACGATCAGGCAAAGACTTTCTAGATGAAACAGGCAACTTACTAAAAGTTGAAGATTTCACCTTAGCTCCAAAGCCATTGAGATCCTACGCTTTCTGCTCAGATAC
Organism: Belliella buryatensis; assembly: GCF_900188245.1. Lineage (GTDB taxonomy): Bacteria > Bacteroidota > Bacteroidia > Cytophagales > Cyclobacteriaceae > Belliella > Belliella buryatensis. Next base: position 185,221 of record NZ_FZOK01000004.1, read on the forward strand.
GATCTACGATCCTATCGATTTAGTCCCAAATATTCAAGGCACTACCACGATCTATCACGAATCAACATTTGGAGATGACGAAGAAAATAGAGCGACTGAAACTTTCCACAGTACTGCCCGACAAGCGGGAGATATTGCCTCCAAGATTGGAGCAAAAAAATTAATCATCGGGCATTATTCCACAAGATATCTGGATACAACACCACTTTTGGAACAAGCTAAAATTACCTTTGAAAACAGTTATGCCAGCGAAGAAGGCGTCAATTACCTTATAGAATAGCTCTCTTTCCCAAGCGATTATTATATGGAAATCTCCACCAAGGACAAGGCTTTTCAGTCAAAGAAGACCAATTTGTTTATCATCCTCTCTGGAATATTTTTGACCAATGCTATCTTAGCTGAAATCATCGGGGTAAAAATCTTTTCTGGAGAATTGACCTTGGGTTTTGAACCAGTAGGATGGACATTCTTTGGAGATTACGTATTGGATTTCAATTTGACGGCTGGGGCTGTGATCTGGCCCATTGTCTTCATCACTACTGATATTATCAATGAATATTACGGCAAAAAAGGTGTTCGTAAAATCAGCTTCATCACCGCTTTTTTCATTGCCTACATTTTCATCATCATATCTATAGTAACCCAACTGGAACCTGCACCTTTTTGGCTAGATGTAAATACCCCAGACCCAGATGGTAATTCCTTTAATATCCATTATGCTTTCAATACAATATTTAGGCAAGGTCTAGGAATTATCATTGGATCATTGGTGGCTTTTTTATTAGGCCAGTTGATAGATGTATTTGTTTTTCAGAAGCTACGGGCCATCACAGGAGCCAAAATGATCTGGCTTCGGGCCACAGGATCCACTTTGGTTTCTCAGTTTATCGATTCGTTCGTTGTGCTAGGTATTGCCTTCTACATTTTTGGCAATTGGAGTTGGGAACAAGTGGTATCTGTGGGAATCATTAATTATATATACAAATTTTCCGTAGCGATTCTTTTGACACCCCTACTCTATCTGGGACATCATTTGATTGATAATTACCTAGGCAAAGAAGTGGCAGAAAGGATGACAGAGGAAGCTATGGAAGATACTTCCTTTTTGTGATGCAAAACCTATAAATACAAACCTGATGAATCATGTTTGAGTAATTAATGCTTAATCTTTATGAATTAGCCTATTGCCGAGAATTATAATCAGCACTGCTCCAAACATCGTAACCAATAGACCAACCCCTTGCCCCAAATTAGGCATATCAAGCAAGACTCCTGCAAGATGTCCTAATATGGTCAATACACCCATCAAAATAAACATCCAGCTAATATAAACGGGCGCACCATTTTTAACAGCCTTTTCCTTTTCACGCTGAGACAAACTACCGTAGCCCGCTAGCAAATTCGGGAATTTCCTTACCAATGCACCGAGGCCAAGAAATAATAAAGCGATATAAACTCCTTCCATATTTTAATCCTGATCTATAATTTCTTCGTGATCCACATGTTTCTTGATGTATTCAGTTGGACTCATGTTAAACTAAAAATATACAGAAAGTTACCAAAAGACAATAAAAGAAGCCGATCAATTTTTACAATCCTTCGGTTGGTTGTCATAGAAATAGGGTAAAAAAACCAGCTGATAGTTAAAATCAAAAGCCTGATCATTTTGAAGATCAGGCTTTTGATTTTTACGCTTAAGCACCAGGAGGCATTGTCGGTCTAACTTCAATTTTACTTGGAAGTGTACGAGGATGCATTTGCATCAGATCTACCACCATCTGCCCTAGATCTTCGATCTGGATTTTCCAAGCATCCGCATCATTAGGCTGATGGTTGTTGAAATAGGTAGCCACAGACCCAGGCATGACCGTGGTCACTCGAATATTATGCTTTCTCAGATCCAGCATAGCGGCTTGAGAGAAACCTGTCACCCCAAACTTGCTGGCATTATACGCAGATCCGTTAGCAAAGAAGTTGGTACCTGCTAAGCTTGAAATTGTAATAAAGTAACCCTTAGATTGCTTCAACCCATCCAATCCAGCCTTGATACTATAAAACACCCCAGTAAGATTGGTATCAATAGTCTCATGCCACTGCTCCATGGTCATGTCTTCCACAGAAGCAAAGTGGCCAATTCCAGCATTTGCCACCAGTAGATCCAATTGACCCCACTTATCAAGCACTTGGTTTACTGCATTTTGCTGAGAGTCAAAGTTCCTCACGTCTGCTGCAATACCTATAATTTCTCCTTTTCCTATTTTGGCCAGTTCAGAGGCAGCTTCATCCGCCGCTTTTTGAGATCGACTAGTGATTGCCACCTTCATTCCTTCAGCAAGCAAAGCGGCTGCTATCCCATAGCCTATCCCCTTACTTCCCCCTGTGATTAATGCTGTTTTGTTGGTTAAGTTTTGCATGATTTAGATTTAAAATTGAAAAGAATTAAAGGCACCTATCAATTTGCAATAATTACTTCAACATTGTTTCTTTCAAGCATTTTGACATATTCTTGTTCAATATCATTATCGGTAATTACTTTATGAATTTTATTAAAACCAGCTATAAAAGCAAAACCGATTTTTTTGAACTTTGAAGAATCTGCTACTACAATTACCTCTTCTGCAATGTCAATCATCAATTGGTTAAGATAGGCTTCCTCCATGTGGTAGGTATACACTCCCACATCTGACTTAAAACCATCCACTCCTAAAAAAAGTTTGTTGCAATGCAATTGTTTGAAGTTTCTTTCCGCCATAGGACCTACAAGTGACATTGAAAATTCCTTCAAAAACCCACCAGGAACCATGACATCAAGATTATCGAAGTTTGCCAAATTATTAATGATATCTAAGGCATTACTGATAACAGAAAGTCTTTCGAATTTCCCAAGATTATTGGAGATTTCGAAAGTTGTGGTACCAGAATCTAAAATAATAGAATCATTCTCTTGGATCATTTTCGCTGCAGCTTTCCCAATAGCTTTCTTTGCATCCAAATTAATCTTCTTCTTTTCTGTGACTGGAATTGCATGCGTATTTGTTTTGAATGCACCACCATGCGCTCTGATTAGAAGCTTGTTTTTTTCTAAGTTGGCTAGATCATTTCTTATTGTTACTTCACTAACATCAAACTCTTTACTTAATTCACTAACATTAACTTGTCCAAAATTATCAAGAGCTTCCAGTATCCTAGAACGTCTTAAGGCTGTTTTTTTCATATCTGAAGATGAATTTACTTTTGAAGGTACATTTGTGTGATTTTAGGCTTGAATATAAGAATAAATCTTTCAAATCAGTAATAATCGAAAGGAGATATAAATATTATCTTGGCAGTTTTTTATATTTCTATACATTCTTATTTCATTCAATAGCGACATTTAAGAAAAATTTAAAGATTGATATCAATAAAATTATTTCATTTCATTATTTTTCTATTATATAAATATTTCATTAAGTTTGTTTTGCATAAAATTATGCAGCCTCAAATTTTGATTATTGGGTTATTGATTCGAAAAACCGATTGGAATTATTCCTCTCGGTTTTTTTATTGACCGATTACAGTTTTTAAAAATACATTTACTCACATTTAATGTTTCGTATTATTCTTTTTTAAATAGATTAAATTCATGTAAAATATAATTTACAGCAAAATAATATTTTATCTTCAGAAAAATTTCCACAAAACTTTCATATACTTTTTATTTTATTTTTGTTTTGTAATTCTAATTAATATATTTAAAAAATTATTTCCACTTCCTTATATATCTTAGATATATAGAAAAGTCAATTTAAAACCAAAACCTTAATAACTATGAGAAAATGTTTATTATGTTTAATGGCTTTTGTTCTTTCAAGTATTCCTTGGGGAGTAATGGCACAAACACAAGATTTGAAAGGAATTGTAAAAGATTCGAAAACATCTGAAACAATCCCAGGAGTCAATGTTCTTGTAAAGGGAACACGAAATGGTACCATTACAGATTTTGATGGTGAGTTTACAATTCCTGTTGAAAGAGGCAATACATTAGTATTTTCCTTTATTGGATTCACTACACAAGAAATTGTGTATACAGGACAATCTTCACTTGAGGTTTCCTTGAATGCCGATACAAAAGACCTTCAAGAAGTAATTGTTACTGGATATGGAACGCAAAAAAGAGAGAATCTAACAGGATCAATTGCTACAGTTAGTGGAGATAAATTGACTGATATCACTTCACCAAATATCGGAAATATGCTACAAGGTAAAGTAGCTGGTGTGGATGTAATCGCTTCTACGGGTGCACCTGGTGCTATGCCTACCATAAGAATTAGAGGAAGAAGCTCCATTAGATCTTCTGTAACACCAATTTGGGTGGTAGATGGAGTAATATGGCATGATACCCCAATATTGAATCCTAATGATGTAGAGTCAATCTCAGTTCTTAAAGATGCTGCTGCAGCAGCCCTTTATGGATCAAGAGGTGCTAATGGTGTTATTGTCGTGACGACTAAGGGAGCAAAAGCAGGAGTAAATAAGCTTTCGCTAAATGTAAAAACTGGTGTCAGCGTGTTTAATCGAAGGGATTTCCAGGTAATGAATTCAGAAGAATTACATGATCTTTGGACTCAATTTCCAAATGCAAACAGCATTCCTGGGTGGTTTGATGAATCTTTGAAGCAAAGAGACACAGATTGGCTAGATATAGGAACCCAAACAGGACAAGTAAGAGATTACAACTTATCATATACAGGAACTTCAGAAAGAGCTAGGGTATTCACTGCGTTCAACTATTTTAATGAAACAGGAACTGTTAGAGGTGATTCTTTTGAAAGACTTTCTGCTAGAATCAATTATGACTATGACATTAACTCTAAGTTGACTTTCAAACCAAAATTAGCTGCAACATACACATCTAATGAAAATGCAAGACACAGCATATACGATATGTATAGAAACCTTCCTTGGGACAATCCATTTGCTGCTGATGGATCACCAATAAACACCCTTACACCTGGGGCAAATTGGAGAGGTCGTGACAATAGAAACTACTTATACGATTTACAGTGGAATTTTGGTAATTCATCTGTATTCAATGTATTAAGTAATATTGATTTCCAATATGACTTTAACGAGTATTTATCTTTTATATCCACAAATAGCTTAACATTCTATACTGGGGATTCATTTAACTATACTGATCCAAGATCTAATTCTGGCTTAGCCGACAATGGGAGAATCTCTGCAGGACAAAACAAGCGAATTACAAGATTTACTAATCAAATGCTATCTTATACAAGAACATTTGACAAGCATTTTGTCAATATCTTAGCTGGCTATGAATTCAATGATTATGTATTTAGTAATGTATCTGCACAAGGAAAAGGTATCCCTGCAGGAGCTCAAGTCATAAGCAATGCCTCCGAGCCCCAAGCTATTGGTGGTACTAAAAATGACTATGCATTTCAATCTTACTTGTTGAATGCAAACTACAGCTATGAAAACAGATATAGTGCACAAGCTTCTTTTAGAAGAGATGGTGCATCAAGATTCGGTGCAAACAATAAGTATGGAAACTTCTTCTCTCTAAGTGGTGCTTGGAACATTCACAATGAATCTTTCTTTAACGTATCCTCTATTGATTACTTAAGAACAAAAGTGGCCTATGGACAAGTAGGAAATACACCTTCAAGCTTATATCCACATCTTGAATTGTTCTCACTAAATGCACAATACGATGGTAATCCTGCCGCGGTCGCAGCCTCTCTAGGCAACCCTAACCTTACTTGGGAAAAAACAGCTGCAAGCAACTTTGGAATAGAAATCGGCCTTTTCAATAGAATTGACTTAGCCGCTGAGTATTATATAAAAAATACGACAGACTTACTTCATTTTGTTCCATTACCAAATATCTCTGGTTTTGATGGATATTTTGATAATATAGGAAGTGTATTGAACAAAGGGGTAGAAGTAACTTTAGGTTTAGATGTGTTAAAAGCCAATGACTTAAACTGGAGATTGGACTTTAATATTGGATTAAACAGAAATGAAATCACTGAGCTATACGAAAATAGAAGACAAATCTCTGGGAACAGAATTGTTGAAGTAGGTGAAGATATTGATACTTGGTTTATGCGTAAATGGGCTGGTGTAAATCCTGAAGATGGAACTCCCCTCTGGGAAAGAGTAGACCCAAATACAGGTGAAATAACACTAACGGGAAGTTATGCTCAAGCATCTTTACAAAAAGTTGGCACTTCTACACCTCAGTTCTTTGGAGGTCTTACTTCTTCCTTTGATTTCAAAGGGTTTTACTTAAATGCAAATATGGCATTTTCTAAAGGTGCTTTGGTCTACCATAGCGCAAGAGAAACTTTTGATAGTGATGGCGCTTATCCTACTTATAACTACATGAGATTGAGACCTGAATGGTCTAGATGGAGTCCAGAAAACCCTAATGCAACACATCCTCAACCTTTCTTTGGTGGTAATAATGATGCACATAGACCTTCCTCTAGATTCCTTGAAGATGTGAGTTTCTTAAGAGTAAGGAACATTACAGCTGGATACAGGCTACCAGTGAGTTTTATACAAAAACTAAAGCTAACTGGCCTTGACGTTTTCGTATCAGCAGATAATTTGATCACTTTCACTTCATTTTCTGGACTTGATCCTGAAGCTGCTATTTTCGGAGATACCGGATCGCAATATCCACTTCCTAAGAGAATTAGCTTTGGCCTAAATGTGAACTTCTAATCTGACTTTATCATGAAAAAATTATCATTTATAATTACATTATCATTGGGAGTTATGACATTCTTCTCCTGTGATATAGACAGGACTCCTTTTGATTCCATTACATCAGAGGATTTAGCAAATTCCGAAACGAGTGCTTTCAATGTGACACTTGGGACATATAGCAGAATGCGTGCTTGGACTGAAAATTGGCATAGGTTATTTGAATATCCAGGTGATAATGTCGCTTTAAGTGGCACTACTTCTGACCCTTTATTCTTCACTTACAATTTCAATCGAATTCCAAATTCAAGTAGAACAGCAGGGTTCTGGAGAAGTAGTTACCAAATTGTAGTAGCTACCAATCAGGTGATTGGAAATGTTCCAGAAGGAAGTTCTCCTAGTAACAACCAAATCTTAGCGGAAAACTACTACATTAGAGCATTGATGCACTTCAGTCTTGTTAACATTTTTGGCAAGCCTTACAATCAAGGTGTTAATAATCCTGGTATTCCACTCAAACTCGATGCAGAGCCCCTCAACCATCCAATCAGATCTTCTGTAGGAGATGTATACGGTCAAGTTGAAGCAGATTTATTAAAGGCCGTTTCATTGTTTTCTGAAAATAAGACGAATGTATATGCTTCTAAAGAAGCTGCTTGGGCATTGCTTTCGAGACTCTACTTATACAAAGAAGATAATCAAAAATCAGCTGAATATGCTGACCTTGTGATCAATTCAGGAAGATTCTCACTTTTACAGACAAACAGACTTGCTGATTATCCTAAATTGGCTCCTGAAAGTAATTCTGAGACTATTTTTGCTATTAAATTTGTAAAAGATGTAGATTATGAATCAAATGGTTGGTTTACCATTGGATCATTATATGCAAATGTACAAGGCTCAGGTTGGGGAGAAATGTATGCCTCAAGACCGTATCTGGAACTAGTAAGAGAGTTCCCCGAAGATCAGAGAAATAAATTCATTCAACCAGTAGTTGTAGACCAAAATGTGACTTGGGGATTATTTGTAAGAAACAACCTAACTTATGGTTGGACTGTATTGACCCCTCAAGGAGAAGACTTTGCATATACTCACGGTGGAACCACCAAATTGGTGGAAAAGGAATTTAATGAAAGAGGCGGCATAAGCTACCATATTGACACAGATGAGGGTAAAAAGCAAATCTTAATCGACAAGAGACTTGACCTGAGAAATAACTTCCCTAAATACTTCATCTTGAAATGTTCTGGCCAAGAAGATCAAGCTCACTTATGGTCTCCTGTGGTATCGAGACTAGCAGAAATGTACCTCAATAAAGCAGAAGCACTTGCAAAACAAGGACAAAATGCTGAAGCTCTAGAACTTGTTAATGTGATTAGATCTAGAGCAGGTATTCCTCAAAATGGACTTTACAACCTAGGAAATCTAGGTGGGAAAACTGTTCTTGACGTCGTATTGGAAGAAAGACAACTAGAGCTTTCTTGGGAAGGCCATAGAAAAATGGATGTTTTCAGAAATGGTAGAATGATGGATAGACGCTATCCTGGAACCCATTTGGCTGGAAACAACCCAAGACAAACAATTCTTGCGAATGAGAATGCTATCATAGAGTTTATACCAGAAGCTCAACTCCTTGTTCATGAAGGATTGACGCAAAATCCTGAGTAATTTAACAGTTAACAATGCCTGATTATATCAGGCATTGTTTTTTTATCTTTAAATACTTCATCAAATGAAACAAATGATAAAACTATTGATTTTAGGATTACTATCCTTTATTGGGTGCGCTGAACCTGAGACACCTCTTGATAATGATCAAACATCTTATGCTGAAGCTTTCATAATTCCACTGGGCGGAAACACTTATCAAATAGCTGGTGAAGAGAATACAGAAATAACTCAAGATGGAATCAGGTCTTGGACCTCCCCTGCTACTGTATTTGGTGTGTTCTTTAAATCATCTGGTTCCCCTGAAGTAAGGCTCAATATTGACATAGAATCTCAGGAGGGTGAATCGGAAATTGAAATTAAAATCAATGATACTTCAAAAAAAATAACACTACAAAATGGCAAATCAGGTATAGTTAAAGTCGGTGATTTCAAGTTGGAAGCTGGATATACTAAAATTGAGATCCAAGGTATTTCAAAAGGAGGAAGTAACTTCTCCAAAATTAAAGCAATCAAAATTGAGCATAATAACGACCTCTCCCCTTCCTTTGTAAAAGATAATCAAGACAATAATTTTTATTGGGGAAGACGTGGACCATCAGTTCATTTAGGGTATCAGGTTCCTGATGGCATCAATTACAAATGGTTTTATAATGAAATGACTATCCCAGAAGGACAAGATCCAATTGGTTCATATTTCATGGCCAATGGATTTGCAGAAGGTTACTTTGGAATCCAAGTCAACTCACCCAACGAAAGAAGAGTACTCTTTTCGGTGTGGAGTCCGTTTGTTACAGATAATCCTAATGAAATACCCGAAGACGAAAGGATTATAGTGCTCAAAAAAGGTCAAGACGTGTATACAGGTGAATTTGGTAATGAAGGCTCTGGTGGACAAAGTTACCTCAGATTCAATTGGGTAGCTGGAAATACTTACAAATTCATCAACTCCGTAGAGCCTGATGGAAACGGTAATACCATTTATACAGGATATTTCTTTGCTCCTGAAGTTGGAGAATGGCAAATCATTGCAAGCTTCAAGAGACCAAAAACCAATACTTGGTACAAAAGACCACATTCGTTTTTAGAGAATTTCAATCCAAACTATGGTCATCAAGGGAGAAAAGTGCATTATGATAATCAATGGATTAGATCTACTTCTGGAAATTGGACTGAGCTCACCGAAGCTAGATTCACTGGGGACGCCATTGCTACCCTTGGCTTTAGAATGGACTATGCCGGTGGTTTTGATAATGGAAAATTCTACCTTCAAAACTGTGGGTTCTTTGACCAAAATACTACATTGAACAGTATGCACAGCAGGTCTTCAAACAATCAGACACCACAGATTGATTTTGAATTTTTGGAAACATTAGGAGTAGCAATCACTACTCCTGAACAAGTTCAAGAAATGGATAAATCCGAATGGGAAATCATATCTTTCAGTTCAGAAGAGACTTCTGGTGAGGGAGCTACTGGACGTGCAAAAGATGTGATTGACGGTGATGTAAATACCTATTGGCATAGCAGGTGGTCATCTGATGTAGCATCATATCCGCATCATTTTACAGTGGATATGTCAGAAAGCAGGGAAGTTGAAGGATTTTTGATCTCTCAAAGAAATGGATCCAGGAAAATCAAAGATTTCAAAATCTATGTAAGCCAAGACAATGAAGATTGGACTGTTTTAAAAGAGGGAAATCTTCAAAATAATGCTTCCAAACAAAATATAGTACTGACTGAAAAAACAACTTTTAGATACTTCAAATTTGAAGGTTTAAATGCACATGATGGACAGCAATTTGGCGCTCTTGCAGAGATAGGTGTATATTAATTTTACCTAATTGCTATAAAACAAGGCCGTCAAGTTAATTTTGACAGCCTTGTTTATTTTTCAATACCCAAGATCTTAAGGGGACCATTGTTCTGGATAATTAGAAACATTTCGTTTCCATCCTTTCTTTTCAACCTTTTGATATCTCTTACATCACCACGTATATCAAGGTTACAAATAGGTGTAGGCACATGTGACAATTTTCCCTTTTCTTGTCTTAAAAGCAATCCAGTACCACTATTCATCGCGCCCAAATCCACCATAAAAGGATACAAATTCCCTACAAGCAAAAACTCAGGATTATCAGTTCCAATTTGTAGTCCCCCTGTAATTGGCGCAATTTGAGCTTCAAGCGGCAATATTATTTCTTGATAACCTTGGACAGAGCTTATCAAAGAAGTAGACTTCAATGATTCTAGGATTTTAAATTCCGCATGATCTATTTGAGGCCCCAAAATATCGCATATTCCGGCTTCTGCATAATCCACATATTTGACGAATTTTTTCTTTAAATTATTAATTTGACTAAGCATTATATCTCTAGAGTAAATTGGAAATAGCTCTCCTTGAATATTATTTGTCATCAAGGAAAGTATATTGCCTGAATTATTAAAGTCACCAATAAATAACTTTATAGGCTTATCCACGTCAGCTTTTAGTTGACTATTTTCCCCAAGATTCCCCAATAATAAATCAGGCTTACCGTCTTGATTGATATCTGAAATCATCAAACTTTGCCAAAAACCTTTTTTTACGTTTAAACCCAGGTCATTACTGATTTCCCTTGACTGATCAAGACTAATCTTCCATACCTGTACCCCCATAAACTCTCCAGTCAAAACCAGTTCTTTGCGACCATCACCATCCATGTCATGCCACTCCCCTGATGTAATCATTCCTGCATTTCTAAGTTTACTGGGGGTTACATCCCTAAATATTAAATCATTTTGAGTACTCTCGTTTCTCAATAAAAAACTCCAGGGACTTACTCCGTATTGATCTGGAACAGACCTCCCTGCAATGAATAAATCAACTTTCCCATCTCCATCGAAATCATGTGCCAATACCAACCCATTATTCCCTGTCAAATCAGGTAAAACATTTTCAGCTTTTTCAAAATTTCCATTCCCTTTGTTAATATATAGCCTATCCTGAAGGGTAGGAAAATACAAGCTAAACTCTGTTCCTCCACTGCTTACATATAAATCAAGAAGTCCATTCCCATTAGCATCGAAAAATACAGCTCCAGCATCCTTAAAATCAGCATCTAAAGTCCATGGCCCATGCTTGATTTCATCAAATCTCCCATCAGTATTACTTAAATATAAAGCTCCTGATTGTCCTATGGCACCCCCGATAAAAAAATCATCATTCCCATCTCCATTTACATCACCAACAGCAGCTGCAGGGCTGACTTTGGAATGTTGGAAAAATGATAAAGGGTTGACTTTAAAATCTGTAAAACTATTTTCCTGATGATAAAAAGACACACCTAAAGAAGTGGTATAGTCTTTAAAATTAAAATCTTGATTTTGAATCTTACTTTCTATCAAGAAATCTTTATCAGAATCCGACTGATCTAAAACGTGAGTCTGATTAATGTGAATATTGAAAATCTCTGTTGTCTGTCGATCAGGCCAAATGATTTCGGCTTTTATTACTTCTTTATTTTTTCCAATCCCAAAATGAAGTACTGGATCTACTGAAGATTGATAACCTCTTACGGGATACAACTCCTTCACTTGAATAGATTTATCAGATAAAGTTATTTTGATCTTAGTTCCAATTGCTTGGCTATTTAAACCTACTCCTGAAAGTTTAAACATTACAAAGTTATTTCCAGTTTTTTCCTTTGCTTTATTACGGAAAACTGTTGCAGGCTCATTGATGTTATTGATCACTAAATCCATACTCCCATCCCCATCTAAATCGGCATAAACCATCCCATTAGAAATTCTTGGAGTATCGAAACCAAACTTCTTGGACTCGTTTGAAAATGTCAAATCACCTTTATTCATAAAAAGATAATTCCCAACTTTAGTACTAGGAATTCTCTTCACTAACGCTAATAAATCGGGTTCCTGACCTTTTAATCTAGCTTCTTTTGCTGCATCCGCATAGGTATAATTCAAAAAATCCTTGTTGGTAAAGTCTCTTAAAAAGCCATTGGTGATGACCAAATCCTTTAAACCATCATTATCCATATCTACAAACAGTCCAGACCAACTCCAGTCAGTATTGGAAACGCCTGATAGCTGACCTATTTCTTGGAATACCAAATCTCCGTTTTGATCAAGTCCTCTATTCAACTGAAGCATATTCCTCATGTATTGGTGATGGTAACCACTATCAACTAGTGCTTGATAAAAATCAAATTCATCTCCTCCTTTTAGCAATTTTTGCCTTCTGTTATCTTCAGGAAGCATGTCTAGAGTAAATAGGTCTATTAGGCCATCATTATTGAAATCTGCTAGATCTCCACCCATAGAAAACTTGGATTGATGAGTCATAGCTGTTTTTGAAACTTCCTTAAATGTACCATCTGCATTATTGAGGTATAAAAAATCTTGTTCATTGTAATCATTGGTAACAAAAATGTCAGGCCAGCCATCATTATTGATATCAGAAACCAAAACAGCAAGCCCGAAATTTAACCCATTGCCAATAATCCCCGCTTCTTCACTGACATCAACAAACTTTCCATTATCATTTCTGAATAATTGATTCCCATAATATGGGTGTCTAAAAGCTCTGAGTTTTGATGTTTGACTTAATGGATTGTAAAAAGTCTTACCATGATTTAACAAAAACATATCAAGATCCCCGTCTCCGTCATAATCAAAAAATGCAGCCATAGTGCTATATGTTCCTATAGCATCAAGTCCGTATTCCTTAGCGCTCTCGGTAAAAGTCAAGTCTCCATTATTGATATAAAGCTCATTTCTTCTGGAATATTCATCTCCTGGACCTGAATAACACAGATAAATGTCCAAAAACCCATCTCCATTTATATCTACCAAACTCACACCTGTAGCAAAATCTCTTCTGCCTTGAAGTCCAGATTGATTTGTTATGTCCTCAAACTTGAAATCCCCTTTATTAAGGTAAACCTTATTTTCTACCAAGTTCCCTATGAAAATCAAATCTGGTAAACCATTATTATTGAGGTCACCTGCTGCAACTCCACCTCCATTATATAAGTACTCATATGAAAGAATATTCAAACTATCATTTTCTATTATAGTGTTTTGAAAATGAATTCCTGAAAATTTCGGCTCAACAATTTCCAAATATTCATTGGAAACATCATCCTGCAAAGTGCAGGAGTTAAGCAAAAAAAGAAAAATCAATAGAGTGGGTACCTTTTTTGTATTCATTTGTTTTGATCATTATTGTTCAAACACATCATTCAAGTTCTGAGAAATTAATAGATAGTTATCTGAGATATTTAAAAAATGAATAGCAGGAAGGGGAAGCATTTCTAATTGAAAGATTCTTCAAAAGAGAGGCAAAAACTATATAAAAACACCGAAGATACCTTCGGTGCCTTTATCAACTAAACTAATTAACCCTATAAATAAATTTTCTGTTAAATAACAACCTTTGTATTCCCTCCACCATTTAAGGTAATGTCTACTGGCTTATTGGTTTTCCAAGAGCCACCTGTAAAGTCAGGCACATCAATAGAATTAGACCTATGAGCCACCGACCATTCACTCAGTGGTGAAATGGCTGACCAGAGTGCCGCATCATAGACGTCTTGATCCAATGGAAGACCGTTTCTCAAACAATCTACCAATCTCCACTCCATCATAAAATCCATTCCTCCATGACCTCCAATAGTCTTGGCCAACTCACCTACTTTTTTCACGATTTCTGGCGTATATTTTTCCTGAAGAACTTTCATTTCATCATCCTTGATCCATCCATGACCACTAGATACACGCTGCACTGGGTATTTTTGAGCAAATGCTTTGGTACCACTTAGGGCATGTAGCCTAGAATACGGTCTTGGAGATGTCACGTCATGCTGAACCATCATCGACTTGCCACGCTTAGTCCTGATAATCGTTGTGTTCATATTACCTCCATACTGCTTTTCTACAAATGATGCGTAGAAATTATCCTGCTCTGCCAATTCTCTAGCCTTGTTCGCCATATGGAAATCTGCAGAAGATAAAGAGGTCAAGTAATCCATTTGATCTCCTCTATTGATATCCATCAACTGTGCAATAGGCCCTAATCCATGTGTAGCATAGAGGTTGCCATCTCTGTAGTTTTCTTTCAGCCTCCACATATCTTCATAGGCATTTTTGGCAAAGTTCAAATCCAAAAGATCATGAATATAAGCCCCTTCGGCATGTAGAATATCTCCAAAAAACCCATCTCTTGCCATATTGAGGGTCATCAATTCAAAAAAGTCATAACAACAGTTCTCAAGCATCATGCAATGCTTCTGAGTGCGTTCAGAGGTCTCTACCAATTGCCAGCACTCTTCAAGGGTCTTCGCAGCTGGCACCTCTACTGCTGCATGTTTTCCTGCTTCCATGGCATAGACAGCCATTGGGACATGCCAATCCCAAGGTGTTGCAATATAGATCAAGTCTATATCATCTCTATCCACCATCTTCTTCCAAGCATAAGCATTGCCAGAGTATTTTGAAGGTTTATGCTTTGTCTTTTCCAGAGATTTAGTGACTTTATCTACTTTCTCCGATACAAGGTCACAAATTGCCACAATCTCCACCCCTTCTATTTTACTCATTCTACTCACAGCTCCTGGCCCCCTCATACCCAATCCTATAAAACCAACTCTAACCTTATCTAGCTTGGGTGCAGCAAAACCAGACATGTTAAAATGTTGAAGTCTTTTTCTCTTAATCAATTCAGGTATGCGTTCCATCTCTTCAGCAGAACTGAAATTACTCATACCTGTACCAAATAGTCCAAGTCCTGCCAGACCCGAAATCTTTAGAAACTCTCTTCTTTTGTTGCTCATGGTTATTATGTTAATTATTAATTTTTAAATCCGTAAATCTTTGCTGCATTAATCACAAATAGCTTTTCTAATACTTCAGTTGGTAGTCCTAGACCTTGAAACTCTCCTTCAAACTCCTCAGCTTCCATAAAATCTTCTGAAGAAAAATACTGCCAATGATAGGTCCATAATGCATCAAACCTAGCCGCTGCTTGATCCTCATGATCAAAGAATGAATCGATCACATCAGAGCCATATATGATCCGATCTTGATATCTAATAAAAAAGTCTCTAACCAATTCCCTATGCTCAATTCCCTGCAATTGAACATGACAGATTCTCTCTGCCATATCTACATGGAAGTTTGGATAAAGGTCAAGTCGCTTTCCTATTTCTGTAAGATCCCATTCCATACTCCCAAAATGCGCCCCAATAAATACTAAATCCGGATGCTTCTCAAGCACTTTGTCCCTTGCTGCTATTTGAGCCAAATAATCTGGGAACTCCTTATGCAAATACATGTGATATTCTGGATGCTTGGCAAAGTAGTTTCTATCTGAATCTACTGTCATTTGCTCCAATGGAAGCCAACAATTCCTAGGTTCACCAATATGAGCGATCAAAGGAATTTTGTTCATAGAAAGAAAGTCAAATACAGGGTCCAACCTATCGTCACTGACCATTACAAATTGTCCCGACTTATCTCTTAATTCCATTCCGAAGTTTTTCCAAATCTTGATCCCCGATGCACCATTATCTACTGTCTTTTTGATTTGATCAATAGTGTTGGGTAACCAAGAGCTGTTTCCAAAACCTGCTGATGAAAATGTTCCCATATACCTTACCTGTTCTGGGAAATCCCGCTTCAAGTCTAGGACTACAGCCTCTTGTTCTCCAATAGGATCAAAAAATGGAATATCTGTATTGATAGACAAAAATGAAGCACCACGCTCCAAAGCAAGTTTCATCTTTGCTTTGGAACGGGTATTCAAATGGCAATGAGCATCGATCAAATTCATTTTATCTATTGTTTACAATATCTAACTTTCCTTTGACTAGCTCAGTGACTGCATTTGTTGCTTTAGGAAATACTTTTCTCAAATCTATCTCCTCGTTTTGGGTCAATATATCCTGAAGGGTCTTCATAAAGATATTCTTAATCTCCGTAGCCAAATTGACTTTGCAGATTCCATTTTGAATTGCAGCCCGAAGCTGAGATTCAGGCACACCCGAACTGCCATGCAGTACAAATGTGGCATCCTGTACCTCTGCTACAATCGCTTGAAGTAAATCTATCTGTAATTTTGGTTCTTCTTTATAAAACCCATGAGCTGTGCCTATGGATATAGCCAATGCATCTACACCTGTCTCCTCTACAAACTGTCTAGCTTCATGTGGCTGGGTAAATCCACTATGTGCGTGAGATTGACCCAATTTTGCAACAAAACCTAGCTCTGCCTCTACATGCGCTCCATAAGATGCTGCCCTTTTGACTACTTCTTGAGTGAGTTTCATATTCTCTCCAAATGGTAACTCAGAGCCATCTATCATCACAGAATCAAAACCTGCATCTAAACAGCGCTGTGCTAATTCTACCGAACTTCCATGATCTAAATGTATCCATCCTTCCACACCAAATTGCTTGAGACCTTCCCTACCCAATGCCACAGCAGAATCCAACCCCATATAGTCGATTGAGCTTTGTGTCAATTGCAAAATTATTGGATCTCCCGAATGCTGCGCTGCGCCAAGCACACCATGTAGAGTTTCTAAGTTATAGTAGTTCGTAGCCAATAATCCGATTTTCTTATCTGTAAGGCTGCTTAATTTTTCTTTTAACTTCATAAGTTGGCTGTATTTACATTGAATAGCTTTTTTGTTGTTTCCTGAAAAGCCGCTAGACTTTCAAATGCTGTCGTCCCTCCAGCTGCTGTAGTATTGACAGCACCTGTAAGGTTTGCAAATCGTAAACAAGTGCTCCAAGGTTTGCCTGCAAGGAAATGGTGAATAAAACCTGCATTGAAACTATCACCAGCACCAATAGCATCTACAAAATGGTCATGAACAAATCCTTCTTCATGAATTATTGTTCCTTGATGGAATAGCATACTTCCTTTTTGCCCCATCTTTACTGCGACTACATTGGCAAAAGGACTCAATTCCTCTAGCGCATCCTCCACACTGCTCTTTCCTGTAAGCCCTTTAATTTCTGCTTCATTGGGCAAAAAAACATCTACATAAGGCAGGCAGGCTCGATAATCAAAGTCAAAATCACCGTCAGGGTCAGTCTGCAAATCTAAAGAAGTCGTCAAACCTGCAGCTTTGGCCTTTTGAAATAGTTGCTTAATCTCTTTTCTGATTTTTGGTTGAAGAAAAAGGTTTGAAAAATGCAGATGATCAAACTGACTTATATTGCCCCATGGGATATCATCTATTCCGAGATGTTCCATCGCACCGCAATAGGTCACATTTGCTCTGTCTTGATCGTAATTAAGCACAATGGTCAACCCAGTTTGGTAAATTTCATCTTGGATCAAATAATCAGTATGCACACCCTTCTCTTTAAACTTTTCCTTAACGAAATCACCAAAATCATCCTTCCCAATTTTGCCACAGAAACTAGTTGGCACTCCCAATGCAGCTATATTAGAAGCAAAGATCGCAGAACTACTTCCTAAAGTAAGATTCATCTGAGACGCTATGATTTCAGTACCTACTTTGGGGAAACCTTTGATGTCATTAAGAATCAAATCTACATTCAACTCACCAACTACTAGCAATTTTTTATTGTGCATACTTCTTCTCCTTTATTTCAATAATAGGCAACAATCTTTCTACATCCTCCCTGTAAAGCATCCCAAGCTCTGCTCTAAGACAATTTGCTGCTCCAAAAGCAACAGCATATCTTGCATGATCTTGCAATGCTTTATTATGGATTAAACTAAAACCTAACCCTGCTGTCAGACAGTCCCCACTGCCCACTGTACTGATTACTTTGCTTAGCACAACTTTACCCTCAATTATACCTTCATTGGAAATCAAATTCAAGCCATCTTTTCCCTTGGTCAAGGCTAGCATGGACACTGACTTCAGTTCATTAGGCATCATATTATTAGTCTCTTTATATTCAATTTCATTGAGATGCAATGCTGTAATGTTCTCTTGTAAAGCATTCTGAAGCTGAACTCCCGTACAATCCAAGATTACATCAACTTGATTTTGATTACAAAGCTTGACCAACTCTTGGCAAGAAATCTCTGCACTATCCATAGGCCAAGAACCAGAGATGATCACAAGCTGTGCCTGCTTAACCCTTTTAGCAAATAGCTTCTTAAAGGACTCAAAACTTTGAATATCCATCTGTGGACCTGGCTCTAAGAGTTCAGTATGATCCAATCGCTTATCAGCAGATTGAATAGTATAGCATTTCCTAGTATTTCCTGATAAGCTAATTCCTCCAACATCAATCCCATGATCCCTACACTGAGATTTGACCCACTCCCCATTTGGTCCAGCCCAAAAGCCTAATAAGGACACTTTAGAACCCATCTCTTGTAGGGCCAATGCCACATGAACTCCCTTTCCACCAGGAAACTCTTGGATATTGGTAAGTCTATTGGGCTCACCAAATTTCAAGCATTCCAACTGAGCGTAAGTATCAATAGAAGGGTTGGGACAGACTACAAGTATCATTTTTCTTTGCGATAAATATTTACACCTTGTACAACCCTAGATATTGCACCACTTATTGAAGGATTGTCAGGTTTCAATCCCAAATTGAGACACTTATAAAACCCTAACAACTGTCCAATGAGTGTAGCTGATAGAATTCTAAAATCCCCTGCTGTGCAGCTACTACTTCTTGGCGCTAAATTTATGATTGACTTGAAGTCATCTGAATACCAAGCACCATAGGTGATGATTGGTAGGCTTCTTGAGTCTTGAGCTAAACTAGCCGCCAGGTCTCTTTCATATTGATAAACATGTGGATCATTTGAAAAAAGAAAAACAAGCAAGGATTTTTCATTGACAACAGCCCTAGGACCATGTCTAAATCCAAGGAATGAATCATGCTTACAAACTACCTGACCGTCCGTCAATTCTTGAAGTTTCAAATGACACTCTCTTGCCACTCCCAACATGGGGCCAGACCCTAAAAAAACCACTCTATCAAATTGACTACTAGCGATTTCCATAAAATCCCCTAAATGTTCTGCAAATATTTCATCCGCATGCTCTGATACAGCTATCACTTTTTCACCGACATTGCCTAGATTTTTTAATTGTGCAATCACCAAGATTGACAGCAACATAGATGTAAAGCTACCTGTCATCGCTAAACTTTTGTCATTAGCCTCCTCAGGAAGTAATAGACAATAACTATTGCCTTTATGATTTTTGACATACTCAGCCAACTCCCCCTCACGATTGCAGGTGATAACTAGGTGATAGATATGATCTACATATTCATCTGCCAAATGAACCGTTTCAACACTTTCTGGACTATTGCCAGACCGAGCAAAAGAAACCAAAAGTGTCGGTATTTCCTTGTTAAAAGCTAATTCAGGATGCGTAACAATATCTGTAGTCGGTATAGCTTGAGTAATCACTCCTGTATTGGATTGAACCAAACCAGCCGCTGCCTCTCCAATAAAAGCAGAAGAACCGGCACCTGTAAGTATGATTCTTAAATTAGGAAGACTATAAAGTGGGCTCAAAAACGATTCTAATTCGATTTTTTGAGAAGCAATCAGTGCCAACACATCCAGCCACAACTGAGGTTGCTGCATGATTTCTCTTGCGGTATGCTCTGCGCCGATTTTGACAGCAGACTGCTTCTCTAGGTTCAAATAGGTTGTTGATATCATATTTTCTTATTCTTTTTTATCTATCAATCTATATACAAGCGCAAACGCAACAATAGCTAGCATAAATAGCCCTGCGCCAGACGTATAACTTTTCAATACTACTTTCCCAATAGCTATAAGTAATGCATAAATAGCAATCACTCCGATGGCAAAAGAGAACAAGGCTTTTTGAAATCCAAACAAGGTTGGATCTGCATCAGCGGCTTCTTGTGAAGTCATTTGAGACCTAATCTTCGCCCATCCCCTTCCAGGCACTTTAGTGATTTTCAAAAAATTAATCAATACTGATTTACTTGTAGGAGAACTCAAGTAAGCCACCATTACCCATGAAAATGTAGTAATTGCAACCCCAACTATCAACTCAATATGGGTTTCTACAGACTCAAAATAATACTGATGAACAAATGCAAAATATAAAGCTACCATAAATGACACTACCATGGCTGTCAGCTCACTAGCTGCATTGATTCTCCACCAATACCATCTGAGGATATAAAGCAATCCTGTACCTGCTCCGATCTGTAAGAGAATACTGAAGCTTTGAAGTGCATTCTCCAACTGCAGAGCCATATACCCACCGAGTAACATGATCAGAACTGTTGCAATTCTTCCAACATTGACCAATGTCTTTTGAGAACTTTTAGGGTTGATAAATCTTTTATAGAAATCATTTACCACATAGGAAGCTCCCCAGTTCAGATGCGTAGAAAGTGTAGACATATATGCCGCTACCAATGAGGTAACCACCAAGCCCATCAAACCCACAGGTAAAAAAGATAACATAGCTGGATAAGCGATGTCGTCTTTGATGATCTGAGCAGAAGCGTTTGGAAATGCCGTCTGAATATCGTCCAAAGAAGGGAAAACGATGATGGAAGCTAATGCCACAATGATCCATGGCCAAGGTCTAATGGCATAATGAACAATATTGAAAAGCAAAACTGATGAAAAGGCATGCTTTTCATTTTTGGCGGCTAGCATCCTTTGGACAACATACCCCCCTCCTCCCGGCTCTGCACCAGGGTACCATACAGACCACCATTGGACAAAAAGCGGGATAAAAAATATCACAACCGCTATTTCCATATTTCCAAAATCAGGAAGTATATGAAGCTTACTACTTACATCAGGGTGATTGATCAAATTATCCATACCACCTACCGCTGGATGAGAAACTGCAATGTAAGCAGCAGCTATTGCTCCGCCTAAGGAGAGCCCAAACTGTAAGAAATCTGTCAAGACCACACCCCGCAAGCCTCCAAGGGAACTATAAATCACGGTGACGATGCCAGCTATCAACAATGTCTGCAACGGACTAATTCCTAGCAAAATTCCTCCAATTTTGATAGCTGCAAGTGAGACAGAGGCAATAATCACCACATTAAAAAATATCCCCAAATAAATGGCTCTAAATCCTCTCAAAAATGCTGCAAGCTTACCACTATACCTCAATTCATAGAATTCTATATCAGTCAAAACTCCCGATCGCTTCCAAAGCTTAGCAAAGAAAAAGACTGTTAGCATACCAGTAAGTAAAAAACTCCACCATACCCAATTACCAGCCACTCCATTTGTCCTGACTATATCTGTTACTAAGTTGGGGGTATCTGTAGAGAAAGTCGTAGCAACCATGGATATCCCAAGTAACCACCAGGACATGTTACCTCCAGCATTAAAATATTCTTCTTGACTCTTAGATGCCTTTTTAGCTGTATATAACCCTATCCCTAGTGATACTGCAAAAAAGCCAATAAGTATGATCCAGTCAATCCCTTGTAACAGCATGCTATATAGAAAATTTTACTTCAAATACTTTGTTCATAATTTCTCAAACTCAATTGATAAATCATTAAAATCTAATTTTTCGTTTTCTTGACTTCTTAATCACTATCTTAAATCACCTTAATCCCAACCTATAATTAATAAGCTATCGGAATATTTCGAAATATAAAAACTTTCATTATTATATAAAACGAAAATAAATTAATTTTCATTTTATTTTCACATTTCAAATGAAATCAAAATGTTATCTTTCGAGTTACCAGATAAAAAAATACCATGAAAAACATTGGTTTTCCATGGTATTCATAGTCAATACATATTCATGCTATTCAATCTCTACGGTGTATATACCACTTTCTCTGTTAGATGGAGTTACAATGATATATTTCAATTTCAATGGCTCTTGCCCTTCCCCATGAACAGGCATCAAGAAAGGACCTCTATATAGATGAGCTGTTCTATCTGCCTTGTGACCATCAAACGAATAATATATTTTGCTACCGGCTACACTACTTGTCAATATCACTTCCTTTTTACCATCTTTTTGACTAACAGCTACTACCGCTTCAGGTATTCTGAAATTAACTTTTTGATAATCAAGTTCAGCCAAGTGTTTAGGCATTCGAACCTTTGCAAAGGAGTTATAATCCTTTTTATCTTTCGCCATCCAAGCCACTTCTGACAGCGCTAGCAATCTTGGGAAAACCATATATTGCATCTTTTCAAACGACGGAACATATTCCGTCCACATGTTAGCCTGTACTCCTAGGATATGCTTTTGTTGCTCAGAAGTAAGATCTTCTGGCCTTGGATGATAGCTGTAGACCTTCTCCAACGGCAAGTAGCAACAAATAAAGAGTGGCTCATCAGCCTGCTTGCCTTGACCATGATCTATATACATATGACTATTAGGTGTCATGATGACATCATGCCCCATCTTGGCAGCTGCAATTCCCCCGGCCTCACCCCTCCAACTCATCACTGTTGCATTGGGAGCCAAGCCTCCTTCGAGGATTTCATCCCAACCAATCAAGTTTCTACCGTTTTTATTTAGAAACTTTTCAATTCTCTTGATAAAATAACTTTGAAGTTCATGTTCATCTTTGAGCTTATTTTTTTTGATAACCTTTTGAGCAATCTCAGAAGTTTTCCAGTGATCCTTAGGCACCTCATCACCTCCTATATGAATATATTTACTTGGAAAAATAGCCATCACCTCTGTCAAGACATCTTCTAGGAACTTAAAGGTCTCTTCTTTTGGACCGAAAATATTATAATGAATCCCCCAATATCCTGGTACATAGGGTAAAATTTCATTGTTATAAGACTGACCATTCTCTCGCTTAGCAGCAATATTTCCTTTTGAAACTACACCATTGACCACATCAAAACTTCCAAATTCAGGGTAAGCAGCAAGTACAGCAGAACTATGTCCTGGAAGTTCGATCTCAGGAATAACAGTTATTTTTCTTTCAGTAGCATAGCGTACCAATTCTCTTGCTTCATCTTGGGTATAAAAGCCACCATGTCTTACCCCATCATATATAAATGGCTTGAAATTGCCGTATTGCCCAATAATCGTTGAGTCTCTCCAAGCCGCTATTTGTGTTAGCTTGGGGTATTTTTTGATTTCCAACCTCCAGCCTTGATCATCAGTCAAGTGCCAATGCAGCCTATTCAATTTAAAATGGGACATCAAATCCACAATTTGTTTCATCTCATCTAAGGTTCTAAAATGACGACTCACATCGATCATCAATCCCCTATAACCATACTCAGGCTGATCCTTGATCTGGACTAATGGAATATGTAATTCATTGCCTCTTTGTTCAATCAATTGAATGAGCGTTTGAAATGCATAAAAAATACCCGCATCACCTCCTTTAACCTCAATCTCATTAGCTTTAACTAAGAGGCTGTAAGCTTCATTCTCCATGTTTGAATCATGACTCACTTTGATTTTGGTGTGAACCTGTGCTTGAGAAGATATACTCGTACTTACCCCAAACCTTTTATTGATATAAGTGTTGAATAGCATCGCTGAACCTCTCTGAGCATCATTTTCAGCATACAATTGAGTTTTGTCTTTTAATACAAATGTCCCTTCTCCAATTGTCACCTCCGAAGGATAAGGAACTAAAGCCAATTCATGCTTACTTTGAGCATTTATCAATTGACTGAAAATGAGACCAAAGGTAAGGAAGCAAAGTTTTTTAAAATTTATTAGATTCATAGTTTTTTGGGATTATTAATTAAATTTATCTGAGTCCTTATAAGCTTGAATAAGCTTTTTTTCTCCTGCTTCTCCATCTACCGAAAGCCCATGCTCCATACCGATAATTCCACGGTAGCCTTTGCTATATAGATGTTTGAATAAATTTAGGTAATTGATTTCTCCAGTGCCTGGCTCTTTTCTACCCGGGTTATCCCCTACTTGTATATAAGCAATTTCAGTCCAGCATTTGTCTATGTTTGCTAATAAATCACCTTCATTTCTTTGCATGTGGTACGCATCGTACAGGATTTTACAAGCAGGACTTCCCACTGCCTTACATATCGAATAAGTCTGATCCGAATATCTTAAAAATAATTCTGGAGTATCACTCAATGGCTCTAATACCATAGTAAGACCATGGGGTTCAAATATATCAGAAGCCTTTTTGAGAACTTCAATCACATGAGCAGTTTGAATACCGATTGGAAGATTCCTTTCGTAAAACCCAGGAACCACCGTCATCCATTTAGCTCCAGTTCTTTTGGCAACCTCTACAGCTTTTTTACAAGTAGCTAAAAAATTATCCGAAAACTCCTGCTTCCCTGTTGTCAATGATTTCTTCCAATTGTCCCCTCCATCGATCACAAAAACCCCCATCTTCATATCTCGTCGCTCTAAGGCTTTGGCAATTTTGTTTTGATCTTCTATTGATCTTCCCATCATGCCATTATCTTCTAGAGCCCTGAAACCATGCTCAGCCATGAAATCAATCTGAGCTATCAGATCACCGCCCGCAGTATGACGGAACATCCCAAAATGTGGCGCATAAATATGATTAAATTTATGCTCTGAATTAGCTCCATACACATTGCTTCCAAAAGGATATATGGCTGTGAGAGCAGTCGCTAAACTCGCCCTTTCAATAAACTTTCTTCTTTCCATAGTTTATATCACTTTGGTTTTCCCTGGTAAAGCAAATGGATAATATCCTGCATCATCTGGCAGAACTTGAGGATTGGATTTCCAATCAAGCCTTGCTGGCATAAGGCTTATCTCTGACTGCAAAGCCTCATCCCATTGTACTACCTTACCAGAATATGTAGCATTCCTCCCCAATATTGCTGTCATAGTACTCTTAGCTGCATGTTCTGCATCTTGGTATTTAAACTCCCCATCCACAATGGCTTTGAATAACATATCATGCTCTTTTTGGTAAGGATTTTTATTACCTTTCCCGTCATGATTGTAAAGCACATTTCCATTTCTATCCCATAGCTGACCCTTATTTCCAGCATTTAAATAAGCCCTACCATTAGTTCCTTGAAAAGTTTCGTCTACTCTATTGTGGGCACCTGGAAAATGTCTACACTCACCCAAAATAACTGTTCCGTCCTCGTAAGTATAAGTCACTGAATGGTGATCAAATATTTCTCCGTGCTCCTTCCCATTCCTAATAAATCGACCTCCAGTACCTTCAGCTTTAATGGGATAAGCACCTTTTATCCAGTTGACCACATCTAAATTATGGACATGCTGCTCTACAATATGATCTCCACAAAGCCAATTGAAATAGTACCAATTTCTCATTTGGTACTCCATTTCTGTCATCCCAGCTTCTCTTTGCTTGACCCAAACACCCGCATCATTCCAATAAACTTGCCCTGAAACGATATCACCAATGGCTCCATCGTGAATTCGCTTGATGGTTTCTACATAGCTATCTTGATATCTTCTTTGGAGCCCTACGACTACATTTAGCTTTTTCTCACTTGCTTCTTTTGCTGCATCTAGGACTTTCCTGATTCCCACTGCATCCGTGGCTACAGGCTTTTCCATAAATACTTGTTTATTTTGCCGAATAGCTTCCTGAAAATGATCAGGTCTAAAGCCAGGAGGCGCTGCCAAGATGACCACATCTGCTTCTTTAATGGCATCTTTGTAGGCATCGAAGCCTACGAATTTTTTATCCTCAGGAACTTCAACTTTATCCTTCCCATATTTATCAAATATAGGTTTGTAGCTTCCTTCCAACCTGTCACGAAAAGCATCTGCCATTGCTACTAATTTGATATTGTAGCCAGTCTCGAATGCTTGAAAAACAGCTCCTGTTCCCCTGCCCCCGCAACCTATCAATGCTATTTTAATCGCATCATCTCCTGATGCAAAAGCTTTTGGTAAGGAAAAAGGACTAATCATGGCGCCTCCTGCAATCAATGCAGAGGTCTTGATAAAGTTTCTTCTATGGTTCATTATTAGTGTATTATTGGCTTATAAATATTTTTTAATAATCTGCGATTGGCTCTTGGTTGTAATAGGTATGTATTTCTTCTTCAGTGGGAGGTATTAGTGGTCTTACTACTCGCATCCCTACGAATGGAGCTTCTGGAAACCACCATTGACTTTTAGGAATTTGAGGATCTAATTGCTTCCATACAGGATCTGAAGCAAAGCGCTTTCCTGATCTCAGTTCACTGGCATCACTTTCATAATGACCACCCCTCAATACTTGTGGGTATAGTTCCTGCGACCTTTCAACTGGATTTTTTAATATTCTTTGAGATTCCTTATAGGGGGCATAATGATCATATGTCCACTCCATGACATTACCGAGCATGTCATAAAGCCCCCATGGGTTTGGTTTTTTTGAGCCAACTGGCTTTGTTTCTTCTTGGCTATTTGATTCATACACTGCATACTCGGTAAGCTCTTCTGGGTCATTTCCGAAAAAGTAAGCACTCTGCGAGCCAGCACGTGCCGCATATTCCCACTCTGCTTCAGTAGGTAGTCTGTAGAAAATTCCTGTTTTCAGATATAGCCACTTACAAAACTGAATCGCTCCATATTGGGTCATGGCTAAAGCAGGCTTATTTTCTTTTCCCATCCCGAATGTCATGTCCAAATAAGGCATACTTGGTCTACTGAGTCCATCTACTTGTTGGGCTATTGCTTTGGTACTGACAGCTTTTTCATAATCCTTATCTAAAAAAAGCTCAAAAAGATCCCAAGTTACTTCATGCGCACCCATCCAAAAAGCATCTATTGAAACCCTTCTTTGTGGAGATTCATCTTCCACGTGACCAGATTCATCAGCTGATGTCCCCATCAAAAACTCTCCAGCAGGAATTGGTACCATTTCAAAAGACAAGCTTGTATGTGGTATTTCTTGTTGATAAGGTTCAAAGGATTGATTTTGAGTTTTTGAATCAATCTGAACGATCAAAAAAAGAACAAGTATTGTTAATGCAATCTTATATTTATTTAATATTTTCATATTTTCTCTGATTGGAGATTTATAATTTGAGCTTAATTTATAAATCAATTATCCCTTAGCCCAATTTTTTTGTAAACTTCCCCAAATAAACAATGAATAAGGTAGTTTATAGTCCATAAAAAGGGGTAAGATCATCCGTAATAATGAAAACATACTTCTTTTTTCATATATCCACTTTGATACTGATAGCCAATCAAAATACTGTTGTTTGAATCAATAATAGCACGGATAACTACTCGACTAATAACAAATAGTGACTATCCGCAAGAATATATGTGCTAAATATGCATACTGTTTTCACTTCGGATATACATTTTATTTATTACCAAAATTGAATAAGCTACTAGAAGTTCTTACTTTATCCATCAATCTAGTTAAACCTGCCGCTTTTTTTGTGAATTTATCAGCTAGATCAATTTGCTCAGAAGGGTCATTTTTCACATTGTATAATTCGACTTTATTAGTAGGGTTTTTACCAACTTCTAATCTTACGACCTTCCAGTCACCTTTTAATAAAGCTTGTTTGCCACCAAATTCATGAAACTCCCAATACAAATATTTATGTTTCCTTTGCTTACTTTTCCCAAGCAAAGTTGGCAAGAAAGAAATACCATCTCTTGTATCATCTTTATTTCCAACCACATCTCCTAGCGTATTATAAACATCCCAAAATGAAGCTCTATGATCCGTAGTACTATTTTGCTCTATTTTATTAGGCCATCTCATGATTAAGGGGACTTTGATTCCTCCATCATAAAGATCGCGTTTCACCCCCCGATATTGACCACTACTCTGAAAATAATCCACATCCTCCATTCTTCTTCCACCTTCTATATGTGTTCCGTTATCAGAAGTGAATATCAAAATAGTGTTATCAGCTATTCCTTTACTTTCTAGTGCCCCCATAACTTGACCTACATAATCATCTAGACTTTTAACCAAAGCTGCATATGCAGCTTTGGGGTATTCTTGCTGACCATAATGTTTACCATCAGGCCAGGCTATTTCATTTGGGAAAACACTTTGACCATTTTCATTCACAAAATCTTTAAAATAACGATCAGGAACCAAAAGCTCTGCATGCGGAATTGTATAAGACAAATAAATAAAAAATGGCTCTTCATTACTTGATGTTTCAATGTAATTGATTGCTCCTTCTGTAAACCAATCATTTGCATAAATACCTTCAGGAACTTTCACCCTATCCAAAGTATTATTTAAAAAGAGGTCAAGAGAATCGGGCTTTTGAAAATGAGCAGAAATATGATGCAAATGACCTAAAAAATAATCCCAGCCTCTTTTTTCTGGACTACCTTCTGTTCCTTTCAAGCCTAAACCCCACTTCCCAAACATTAAATTCCTATATCCATTTTCTTTAAGCATTTCAGGAAGAATCTTCAAGTCAGATTCTAAAGGAAACTCACCATTTCCTCTAACCCTAGTATTTCCAGTGTGTTGACCTGTCATTAAGCTAGCTCTTGAAGGAGCACAAACTGTACTACCGGCATAAAAATCATTAAATACCATGCCTTGCTTAGCTAGATTAGACAAGTTTGGAGTTTGAATAATGGCCTGACCATACGGCCCTATATCACCAATTCCCAGATCATCAGCCATAATCAGGATAATATTAGGCTTTTCATTCTGTCCATAGACTTTGGGTTCTTGAAATACTAGAACCAAAACAAAAAAGATAAATGTGAAATGAATTGTTATTATTTCTCTCTTCATAATTAATATTCTACTAAAATTAGATAGCAATATAAAAAACCTCATCACTATTATGAAACGAAATGAAATTATTTTTAATATTTTAAAAAGAAATCGAAATTATTAAAACTAAAATTATTGAAAAATCTAATCAACTCTTAATCTCTATAAAAACCACAATCACTCAATCGGCACTGTCTTTGAATAAATCATCTAAAAAACTACCATGCAGAAATTTTTCATTTCAACTCTATTTTCATTAATAATTTTTGTAGTAAGCTGTAGCCCAAAAGTCACCCAGACTGGCAAAGCCTCCTACTACCATGACAAATTTCATGGCAGGACTACAGCAAATGGGGAAATTTACAGAAAAGGCAAACTGACAGCAGCACATAGAACACTACCATTTGGCACCAAAGTAAAAGTGATCAATCAAACTAATGGAAAAAGGGTAAAGGTTAGAATCAATGATCGAGGCCCATTCGCGGGAGGAAGAATCATCGACCTATCTAAGAAGGCCGCAAAGAGGATAAATATGATGGATGCAGGAGTCACAGATGTGAAAATCAAATACAAAAAATAAAGCTGAAAGAATCCTTTAACTTTGTAAAATGAACGATAGCAAAAAAATCATCAAAACTGTTTTAGAGCAATTGGGCTTCGATGCACTCAAGGAAATCCAGACGCAAACCATCAGTACTTTTCAAAATCACAAAGACCTCCTGCTACTCGCACCAACAGGCTCAGGGAAAACACTCGCATTTTTGATCCCTTTTCTTCAAATAATAGACACACAAAAAGAAGGTATACAAGGCCTTATCATTGTCCCGACTAGAGAACTCGCTTTGCAAATCGAGCAGGTGTTCAAATCCCTTAAGAGCCCATTCAAAGTAACTACTTGCTACGGAGGACATGAAATGCGCATAGAACGCAACTCCCTCAAAACTACGCCTAGCTTGGTGATCGGAACACCCGGAAGATTGATAGATCATATCGCACAAGGAAATATGGATTTGAAAGGTTGTGAGTTGGTCATCCTCGACGAGTTTGACAAATCTCTAGAACTAGGTTTTGAAGATCAGATCAGAAAAATCTTCTATGCCTTATCCAAGCATCAAAGACATATCTTGACCTCTGCCACCAACTTGGACAGACTTCCTGACTTCCTCCCTTTTGAGCAGCCAGTATCATTGAATTATATAGGCGAAACTGAAAAGAACCTTCTGAAACAAAAGGTGGTCAAAACAACCACTAAAGAAAAAACAGAGACACTGTTAAGCTTGGTGTCTACATTTGAAGGAGAGCCTTGTATTGTTTTTTGCAATCACCGTGAGGCTGTCAATAGGCTGAGTATCTTTTTCAAGGATTTTGATTTTCCACATGCTATCCTTCATGGTGGCATAGATCAAATCGACAGAGAAATCAATCTGATCAAATTCAGAACAGGTTCTGCTAATATTCTTCTAGCCACAGACCTCGCTTCACGAGGCTTAGACATTCCTGAGATCAAACATGTCATCCATTATCAATTGCCACAGCAAGAGGATGCCTATATTCATCGAAATGGCAGAACTGCTCGAATGAATGCTTCTGGAGTAAGTTACCTCATGATGACAGATGATGAATATCTACCAAAATACATCTCAGAAAAGGTAGAAGAGGTCATTCCACCA
Source organism: Belliella buryatensis (assembly GCF_900188245.1). GTDB lineage: Bacteria > Bacteroidota > Bacteroidia > Cytophagales > Cyclobacteriaceae > Belliella > Belliella buryatensis. The sequence continues at coordinate 215,934 of NZ_FZOK01000004.1, forward strand.
CTTGAAGCTTTGCCTCCGGTTCAGCCTGTTTATGAATGCCTTTTTATCAGTGCAGGAAAAAGAGAGAAAATCAGCAAGGGGGATATCGTAGGGCTCTTGACCAAAAAAGGAAAAATCAAAGGTGATGATATCGGCCAAATATTCGTGCTAGACAAAGCCTCCTATGTGGCCGTCAAAAGACCATGCATCAAATCATTACTTTCTAAAGTAAGCCAAGAAAAGCTCAAAAAAGTTAAGGTTCGGATAGCAGTGGCAAATTAGTATGCCTCTATGTAACCTTTCTCACAGGCTATTGACTGATGATTATTTAAATTACCACTATTAAAATAAACCATGAAACCATGAAATACTATAATTCAAAATCAGTCAATGCATCCAATATTATAGAAGTTAGAACCCAAGTAGAGTCTGCTTTAAAAGAGGAAGGTTTCGGTATTCTTACTGAAATTGACATTCAAGCCACCATGAAGAAAAAGCTAGATAAAGCTTACCCTCCATATTTGATTCTTGGTGCATGCAATCCAGTTTTTGCAGATAAGGTGCTACAAGCTGAGCCACACATTGGGGTTTTATTACCCTGTAATGTAATCATTCGGGAAGTAGGTGCCCAAAAATTCGAAGTATCAGCCATGGACCCTGCTGCTGCTATGGTAGCTGTTGAAAATGCAGCCATCGAACCATTGGCTTCAGAGGTTAGACAGAGGTTAGAAAATGTCCTGAATAGTCTCTAGGGCAAAGTCTTAATCGTTCAAGTAAAATAATAAAAGCTAGATGATTTTTCATCTAGCTTTTATTATAATATGATTGTTATCCACTTTCATACCAGTGGAACATTCAGTGTGGTTTAAAACCTATGTTTTCAAGCCAATCCCAATAAACCGGGGCAAGTTATTCATTGATATCCTAATATTCACAGGCTAAGATTGAAAATTATCACGTTCAATTTGCTGGCAATACTTTTGCACTGACTTCGCCAAAACCTACACGAATACCATCTTTCTCACTGTAGCCCTTCATGATGACAGTATCTCCATCTTCAATAAACTTCCGCTCCTCTCCTCCTGCAAGCTGAACAGGTTTGGTACCTTTCCAGGCAAGTTCCAACATAGAGCCATAGCTATCTTCTGTAGGACCTGAGATAGTTCCAGAAGCATACATATCCCCTACATTGATATTACATCCATTCACTGTATGATGTGCCAATTGCTGAGCAATATTCCAATACATGTGTTTGTAATTGGAAGTACATACCTTCGTAGCCTCTTTTTCTTCTGGCTGTATATATACTTCCAAGTTGATATCAAAAGCATGTTCCTTTTCACATTTCAAATAAGGAAGTACTTCGGGATCTTGTTTGGGACCAGCCAATCTCACAAAGTCTAATGCCTCTAATGTCACTATCCACGGAGAAATGCTTGAAGCAAAGTTTTTACCCAAAAATGGTCCCAAAGGAACATATTCCCATGCCTGGATATCACGAGCTGACCAATCATTGAATAAAACAAAACCAAAAATATAATCTTCCGCTTCTTCGGTATTGATATTTTCTCCCATCTTGGTTGGCTTTCCTGTGATGAAGGCCAACTCCAATTCAAAGTCTAGTCTTCTTGTGGGGCCAAATGCTGGGCTTTCCATATCTGGATCTTTGAATTGACCTTTAGGTCTTGTAATAGGGATACCTGAGGGAATGATTGAAGATGCCCTTCCATGATAGCCAACTGGCAAATGCTTCCAATTTGGGAGAAGTGCATTGTTAGGATCTCTAAACATGGTTCCCACGTTGGTCGCATGCTCCATGCTACTATAAAAATCTGTATAATCTCCAATTTTCACAGGAAGAAGCATTGTGGCTTCTTTTCTGCTTACCATAGCTTTTCCTCTACATTGATGCTCTCGGAGATCTTCTTTTTCTTCTAGCAACAACTCTTGAACTCTTTCTCTAACCTTTCTTGTGACTGGTTTTCCCAAAGCAATGAAATCATTAAGAGAGTTCCTAAGAAAGATATCATTAGGTAATTGTGTGATGTCAGAGAAAAATCCTTCATCATGTAAAACTGAAAGATCAACGATCTTATCACCAATAGCAATACCTGCTCTAGCTGAGATTCTCTTGGTTTCAAAAACTCCAAAAGGAAGGTTGTAAATTGTAAAATCTGAATTTTTGGGTACTTGAACCCAGGTAGTCATGGGTTTATGATTCTGATTACTCATCTTCAAAAGTTTATTGATGCGCAAAGTTAAGATTTAATACCATAAGTTAAAAAGCTGTTCTCCTTCTTATTCCACTTTGTCAGAAAATGACTAAAAAAAACCTCTATCTGACTTCATCAATAGAACATGTCAACTAATTTTTGATCTGTTTCCTTGACAGCGTTTTGAGCAGTACTTCACCTCATCCCAATTTTTTTCCCACTTTTTCCTCCATGTAAAAGGACGCTGACACACTGGGCAGGTTTTTGTAGGTAAATGACTCTTTTTCATGTAATTTCAACTATGTAAATAAAAAAGAGTTTTATGAATTTATTCTATATGGTTATCTAGTTTCACACAAGTACTATAAAAAATACTATATAAAGTTTATTTTAATCATCTGTGCTGTGATTACTGTTAACGATCATCCGCCTAGTAATACTAAAGATATTCACGTATAAGTATAAATACGGACTATTATATTTACTTAAGCTTCTCGTTATTTTTGTGTCGATCTTTATCTCTAATGTTCTTTTTCTCAAAGTTTTTTTCCAAAGCCTTTGTCAAATCAATTCCTGTTTGATTGGCTAAGCAGATCAAAACCCATAGGACATCAGCCATCTCATCTGCCAAATCCTTCCCTTCATCAGAGTCTTTAAATGATTGTTCCCCATATTTTCTAGCCATGATTCTAGCTAACTCTCCTACCTCTTCCATCAATATGGCCGTATTGGTCAATTCATTAAAATACCTCACACCAACAGTCTTGATCCACTGATCCACTGCTTCTTGTGCCTCTGCAATAGTAATTTGATTTTCCATCATACTCTGTTCTTAGTATCTATTTGTATCGTCACTGGCCCATCATTGATCAGCGATACTTTCATATCCGCTCCAAACTCACCTGTTTGAATGGGTTTGCCAAGCAGAGATGTTAAAGCTGCAATAACCTTTTCATAAAGTGGAATAGCGATATCAGGCTTAGCAGCTTTGATATAAGAAGGTCTATTTCCTTTTTTAGTACTGGCATGGAGGGTAAATTGAGAAATCAATAAAATATCTCCCTCACAATCTAGCAGACTTTTATTCATTACTCCATCTTCATCTGGAAATATTCTGAGATTGACAATCTTATGACTTAACCATTCGATATCTTCTTGGCCATCTGCATCTTCTATACCCAGCAAAACCATAAGGCCTTGTCCAATTTCACTTTTTATCTTACCATTTATCTTAACTGATGATTCTGAAACTCTCTGAATAACTGCAATCATAATATAGCTTTAAAAGTCTTGTATTTCTGAAGATGGGACAACTTGAACTTTAACTTGCTTTGGTTCATTAGCATGATGAATCATTGCTTTTGCTACCTGATAGTCACGTATAGGTCGATACTTCTTGAGTAACTTGAACCAAACCAATGGCTTCATTAGTATTTTAGCAACTTCCTCTCCAAACCTAAATTCCGACCTTGTTCCAAGCAAAATGGAAGGTTGAATAATCCCTAAATAATCAAACGAAAATACCTTTAAATCTTCCTCTGTCTCACCTTTGACTTTGCTATAGAAAACATTTGACATAGGATCTGCTCCCAAAGAACTGACATAAATCAATTTAGTTGCTCCTAGCTTTTTTACCCAGTTAGCAAAACTAATAACTAAATCATGGTCAACTTGATAAAATTTCTCTTTAGAGCCGGCAGCCTTAATAGTTGTGCCTAGGGAGCAAAAAGCATGAATCTCTACGACTCTTTCATTGATTGCTGCTACTAGAGGGAAATAAATACCTCCAATATCCTCCTCCCTTAATTTGTCCTCAATGACCCAGTTTTTCAAACCTGCTAAATCTCCAGAAATCTGAACCAATTTTTCATGTTTCAATGCCAACTTTCGTCTCGCTACTGAAATAATGTAATCGTATTGATCTCCTTTAATCAATTGATGCAGAAGTTGCATCCCGATCAAGCCTGATGTTCCTGAAATAATGGCTATTTTTTTCATTTATCTTGAAATTCAAATTCCTCTCTTTTGCGAGCTCTCCCACTCCAAAAACTCTTCAATTTCTGTCTTTAGTGTATTGAAGATAGCAATCACAACAGAAACATCATCCGCATATCCTATCAATGGAAGAAAATCAGGGATAATATCAAGAGGAGTAACAAAGTAAAGAATTCCTAAGACTAACAAACCAAGTGTTTTCATTGATAATTTATGTGCACCTGACTTATGTGCATAGATCATTCTTTTGAAAATCATAATGGGTTCGACCGCTTGTTTTACTCTAGGATGTGTCTTGAAAGTCTGAATCCTCTGATTTGCTTTTTGAAGTAGATTTTTAATTCTCCCTTTATCACCTGCAATGGCATTGGCCTTTTCAAAGTAAAGCTGTTTGGCTCTCTCATAATAAAACTGTGACCTATCGCGGAGTACTCCCATAGTTTAGAAATAAATTCTGATTTCAGACTTTACTTGAGTTAACGCATTCTGTATACTATCGTTCTTTTGATCTAAAGATTTTTGGAAGATTCGTTTAGCTAGGTCAATTCCTCTAGCTTCTTCATTCATGTCTTGGAGCGCAGAGTTGATCATTGTAACTACCGATTCCACAGCTCTTTTAATAGCCTCCCAAGTTTCATCAGAAAAATAAACTTGCTGAGATAGGTTATGATTGAATTCTTCCCTCACCTCATGTAAAAGTTGAGCATGTAGGTCTTTGGCGGAAAACTCAGGTTGATTGACTCTTCTAACAAGGTTGTTTGGAGTGATTCTCTCTAGAAGAAGACAAAGCCGCTCTCCAGCCTGTAATCTGATTGGTAGAATGGTTTGATTATTTTGTGTTTTAATTTCCACAAGCAATTTTTCCCTTTCCTTATTGAGAAAGGAGACAATTGTCAAGTACATTCCGTAAATGACTAAACCAGCAGGTAGGATGATCTTTAAGATATCAGCTATAAAATCCATAATAGAAAATATGATTGAAGTGTGAAGATGCTAAATATTTGGAGATTAAAAATAAAAAAAGACCATGAATAGAACCATGGTCTTTTGAATTAAAATATGAGGATAGCGCTTAAGCGAAGATTCTATCTGAAGATAAATCTATTTCTGAGAGATACTTATCAAAATCCGCATAATTAATTTCCTTGATAAGCATAATCATGGTGTGTGCAAACTCTTGTTTACACATTTTCACATGATACTCAAACCCATCTGCGCTACTTTTAAGAATTCTCTTTTCATCGAAAATTCGCATGAGTTCTTCTTTTTTCTTTGCCCTAACCAAAAGTTGGTCTTGGTCTTTTTCATTGATCACGATAGAAAAAATACCGTGCAGAGAAGTAATTACCATAAGTGTAAAGTTGTTCCAGTCAGATTCCCTAGTTTTTAATTTTCAATTTCATATGCTTTCAATCACTTGGGAACGACCTATGACAACTGGCAACTCCCATGTGCACCCTATTACCTGCATTACTTCTGGTAAAAGTAGGAACCATATCCTCTATAAAAAATACCCTGTTCAGGGTATTTTTTAGAAACCAAATCCCTAAAAACTACCTATCGTAATGACTCAAAAGGAATCAAATATAAAAACATCTTATTAAAAACCAGCTCATTAAAAAAATATTTCATCAGTAATTAATACTATTTTATGGTTTTTATAGCCCATAATTTTGATAATTGAGAAGGATAAATTTAGAAAATTGTAGCTCATCACAGAGAGAGGCATGTTCATAACAAATTCAGAAAATTAAAAAATGATCAAAATTTTTTTCCTTTGATAAACAGTGAATTACTTCTCAACTATTAAAATTTATATTTTCAAACTGTTTTAATCGCTCTTTGATTTTGCTTATATGGAGATTATTCTTTTATATTTGCATCGCTTTAGGAATAAAGATTTCTATTGCTTTTAGAGAGTTGGGTGAGTGGCTTAAACCAGCAGTTTGCTAAACTGTCGTACGGGTAATTCCGTACCGGGGGTTCGAATCCCCCACTCTCTGCAAAAATTGTTCGGGGTGTAGCGTAGCCCGGTATCGCGCCACATTTGGGATGTGGAGGTCGTAGGTTCGAATCCTGCCACCCCGACTTTTATGCCTATTAAGTATCTGAAAACCAACATTTTATATGTTGGTTTTCTTTTTAGTCCCCATATAAGTCCCCAAATTTAAAGATTCAACCTATCTATTTTTTCAGGTTTTCATTTTATATTGGGGTATGAATCTTTCTTTCAAACTCAAAACACAGGATAAAAATAGTAAAGGGGAATCTCCAATTTATCTCCGTATGAGATATTCGGATTCCAATGGAAGAACTACGGAATCTTCTATCTTTTCCGGAGTTGATGTCCTACCTCAACATTTTAAGAATGGAGATATAATCGTTAAAACTCCAAACTATTCCTCCAAAAGAATAAAACTGGATTCAATCATATCCGATGTTGAGAAAATCATTTCTGAACTTTATAGTGATGGTCTAATCCCTTATCCAAAAGTGGTGAAGGAGAGATATACCGATATGAAAAAGGTGAAGGAAATGAGTTCTCCTAAATCAATCACCTTTTGGGGAGGATATAAAGAGTTTTTTGAAACAAAAAAACATAAATCCAGAGGTTATACCAAAACTTTTATCTCCCTCAAAAACCGTTTGGAGGATTTTGAAAAGTATAAAAGGATAAAGTTGAGTTTTGATTATGTGGTTGGAAATTCATTTCAATTTCAAAATCAATTCCAAAACTTCTTATGGGAAGAAAAGAAACTCTCCAATGGTTATATCAATAAACTTTTTGAGAACCTTTCCAACTACTTATTCTTTTGTTTCAATTCTAATTATATCTCCAAAAAACCTTCCTTTAAGAAGAATGATACGGTAGAGAATTTGGAGAAAATCTATCTGTATGAAGATGAGGTATTGAAACTTTCCCAATCCAAACTATGGGATTATGTGGAGGGTAAGGATTATTCAAAAAATCCACATATCTATTTTATTGAGGATGAGTTGTTGGGGACGAAGGGTGAGAAGTATGGAGAGGTAAGGAAAATAACCAATTGGGAGTTGGTGAAAGATGTTTTCCTCTTTCAGTGTTCCATTGGGTGTAGGTATAGTGATATATTGGAGTTTAAGGTCAATCATTTTGATTTTGGAGGAGATAAGGGAACATTCAGTTGGGTTCAACAAAAAACGGATAAAAGGGTAAGTGTTCCCATCAATCCCATCAGTAGTGAGATATATAAGAAGTATTCTCGGGGTAAATCTCTCTCCCAAAACCTATTTCCAAAACTCTCCAATCAAAAATTCAATAAATCCCTCAAACTCCTTTTGAAGGATTTGAAGTTTAATAGGTTGGTTTCCAAACCCAAAAAAATTGGTTCGAAGGTGGTTGATGAAGATAATAAGTTTCTTTGGGAGATGATTTCCTCCCATAGTGGTAGAAAAACCTTCATCAAAAATATGATAGATTTGGGGAGTATGGATTATATGACGATAATGTCAATGACTGGACACAAAACTATCAGAGAGTTCCAAAAGTATGTTTCCGTTTCTCCTCACGATTTGGATAAAGGAAGGAAACTCTACAAAAAACTTCAATCCGAAGGGGGTGATGAGAATGAAGAACTTATTAAACTCTTTGAATCTTTGGAGGATGATAAAAAAAGTTTGGTCTTTTCTCTGATTCGTTCTTTTGTAAAATAAAACTTCCTGTTGGGGTAAAATTTATCTCCGGTATAAAAACCACCCCCTCTCAAATATCCTAAATTCAGATTCTTTCAATTACAAAAAACCAAAAAAGGGAAGAAGGAAAAATCACCCACTTTTCCTTCTTTCAAAAATCCCGTGAGATAGATAAAATTATCTATATCCAAAAGTCAATTATTTTTGAAATAGTTGAAATAAGAATCGTGTTTATCGTGTATTATCGGAATGATACATATTGACACATATTTTTTGTTATCATTTAATTTACAAATTAAATCATTACAGCTAACCTGAGAATATAGTTGGAAATACCATAGATTTATTCTATTTTTAATCTGAAAGAAAAACAGAAACACTATGGGTATGAAAATAAAGTATAACAGAACCTCCACCATCAACCAAACTGGTGAAAGATATAAGTTGGATAAAGAGGTTTATGATTTAACACTTTTTGATAAAGGGGTGAGTGGTAAAATTCCATTTAAGGAAAGAGAGAAGGGGAAGGTATTGGTGGAACTCATCCAAAAAGGTGAAGTAGAAACTTTGGTAGTGGAAGAATTATCCCGTTTGGGTAGGAATACCGTTGATGTTCTCACCACTCTCCAATGGTTGGAAGAAAAGGGAGTGAATGTGGTTGTGAGAGGTATGGGTAATCTTCAATCCCATATTGATGGAAAAAAGAATCCAATTTGGAATTTGATTACTTCTGTGATGAGTAGTATTTACCAACTCGAACGGGAACAGATTTTGGAACGGACTGAAAGTGGAAGAAGGATGTATGTAATCAATGGGGGTAAATTGGGTAGAAAAGTTGGGAGTAATGAGAACCTCCAAACCTTCCTTCAAAAACCGAAAGTTAAACAAATCCAATCCCTTTTGGAAAAGGGTAAATCGGTGAGGGATATTTGTGGTAGGTTGGAAGTCTCCCCCACCACCGTAATAAAAGTGAAAAAATCCCTCTCCCTTACTGTTTGATTTTTACAGAGGGTAGGGATTTCCAATATCCATTTGATTCTGGGGAAGTGAGACCACCGATGAGGTGGTAATCCCCCAAATGGAGGTTGGGTTCAACCAAACCCTTTTCCTCCAACTCTTTGAGGGTGATTCCCCCCAATGATTTTTTGAGAGTTTTATTTTCCTTATTCATATACTCCTAATTTACGGAGAATTTTGGAATGATGGTGGGATAGCAGAAGTAATTAGTTTATACTATATTGATAGTCAATCTATTCTTCAAACAATGGGTATAAGTATAACCTATCAATATGTGTTCTGAAAAGTATATTTGATATACTTTGGTTTTTTATACCCCTAACTCTCTGAATATTCTTTGATGAATCAATCCTTCCTCCCAATCAATCAAATCACTCTTTCTTACATATTTGGAATGGGTGGATATTTCTATCACGGGTAATCCCCTTTCTTTTACCCATAGTTCAAAAGTTGTTCTATCAATTCCATACATTTTCAGTATTTCTTTTTTTGGTATTCTTTCATCTACTTCTTTCATAAATTATAGTCTTAGTCAATTTCTTATTTTAATCGTTTTTAAGGAGTTCTATTTATTGGGTATGGATTTGTATTCCCAACAAAAGGTCTCTTCTCTATGGGGTTATTTTACCCCTCCTTTTTGATTTTTAATCCTTATCTGGTTCAGTATTTCCATCACCTTTATTATTCTATCTTCTTTGGTGGGTAGTGAATCCAATTCATCTTTTCTTCTATTGATTTGGTAATCCAATTCCAGTAGTTCATCGGTTAAACTTCTAATGAATTTTTCCGGATTATCTTTAATCAATTTATTAAACTCTCTTTTCTTCATTTGGAGTGATTTTCTATTCATCTGATGTAATTGTATGGTTTCTGTATTTTCTCTTTATTATGGGGTTGTTTTCTACCTCCTTTCTGATTTTACATATCTTCAAATCAGTGTAGTGGATTGTTCCTTTTTATTGATGTATCCTCTGTATTTCCATTCATCTTCTATGGGTTCTGTATGAATGAGACCGTATTTACCATTACATTCATCAAATACATTCAATCCCATTTCCCTTTTCTTCCATTCTCCGTTTCCAATGAATCGGGATAGGTGTTGGTATAGGTTCTCTTTATCTGTGTAGTGAAGTAGAAGATGGATGTGGTTTTTGTTTCCGTCTCTGTCTTTTTCAATTGAGTATTCTGTCCATATCTTATCTTTCTTTTTCAGTTTTCTGTGAAGTGTCAGTATCTGTCTTTTCAGATTCTTCTTTGATGGGTTGATGTGTTTTCCATTCTCTGTGTAATCCCATTTTCTAATCATTATTCCAATCTTTTCCATAGGTGTAGATAATAGATAGGTATTATGGGGTGAATCAACCTCTCCCCATTCCTATAATTTTCATAAACTCTCCGATTCATACCCTATAATAGTTCTCACTATACCGAATGAAGGATTTTTCATTTCTTACATCAAATCGGATTCTCTTTGGATATAAGTATGGTGTAATGAGGGAAAACGATAAAAAAATAGGTGAATATTGAGGTGTTAAAATTTATCTCATTGATTATCAGTTTAGAAATTTTCAATACGATTAAAATTTCTAACAACTTTTGTCTGTAAAATAAATTTGACTAAATTTGCACTTCCAAATCATCAAAGGATGTTTGATTAAAGGGTAAAACCTTTGGGGACTAACAGTCCCCAAATTCAGGATTTAGTCCCCAAAAAATCTCAAAAACCCTTTAAAACACGAAATTTGAGGGGTAGTTATAATACTGCCACCCCGACTTTAGAGCTTCTTCTTTACTGAATGAGCTCTTTTTGTTTTGTAGCCCGCGAGATAGAATTAAAAGGTTTTAGACCACTTTTTGAATAGTGCGTTTCACATCATCACACTTCAATTTTAGAGTTTCTTCTTTCTTGAAAGAGCTTTTTTATAAAAAAAAGACCAGCCAAAATTGACTGGTCTTTTCAAAAATTAATCCCAAGAAATATTAGAACCCTAACCCAACTGCCATTGCAGTAGCATTAATATTAAAATCTGCAACTTTGGTGGCAGCACCACTCTCAAGATTGATACTATACACACCAGTCATTCCTGCTACTTCTAGTAGTGCAAATGCCATATTGGATTTTCCTCCAATATCAAAGCCATTATCAGAAGTGAAATCCACTCCTAAACTTCCGATCGATACCAGACCTCCATCATTTGGCGGATCCTGTCTGTAAAGCATGTTTGTTTCGCTATCTATTACAAAAAGCACAGTACTCGTGGCTGTTGCGGTATTGTTAGTATAGGCAGCTCCATTGATGAAAGGAGTACCTGGGTTCAATTCACCATCTACTGCCACTACTGTTCCAAGATCTGGATGAAGCCTTAGATTTTGACCTAAATTACTTACCAGCCTAATTCTATCCACAGTAGGATTAAAATCAAAACCAAAACTACCGCCAAGCAAAAGGGGATTCAAAGGAGAACCTACCACTGTCAATTGACCATTTGCAGTATTTACTGTCATAATTCTACTCAAGTTTGTAATAGCATACAGCTGACCATTAGCAGGTCTAAAATCCAAACCAACTACAGTCTCTGTAGCTAACAAACCTTGGAATGCAACGCCATTCATTTCGGGGTTCATAGGATTGAATCTGTATAGCATATTATCCTCTGATGCAGCATAAGCAACTGCCTCTGTCTTGAAAGAAATGCCAATCACTGGTAAGTTGAAAGTGCCCACCCATTGGGCACGTCCGTTAGAAAGGTTTATCGTGAAAAGTCTAGATTCATTTTCGCTTCTGGTCACCGCCAATGCAATACTATTGTCTGGTGTAATGTCGAAATTACCCATACCCCTAAAATCCACACCTAAGTCACCTATTTCTCTCAATCCTCCATCATTTGGCGGATCTTGCACAAACAGTTTATTTGCTTCAAAATCAATATCAAAAAGCTCTGTAGAACTGGCTCCAGCCCTACTATTGGTATAGGCTACAGCACCAATTCTAGGATTCATACCTCCAGATATATTTCCATCAGTTGCCACCACTGTTCCTAATTCAGGATGTAACCTCAAGTTCTGTCCTGATTCTGTGACCAATCTGATTCTATCCACTGTAGGGTTGAAATCTATAGAAGCATTGGCACCTGAAATTGCTGGCGAGAAAGATGCTTCGCCAAGTGCTGTAGCTTCTCCTGTATTTTCATTGATGATGTAAAGCCTACTGCTAGTACCCAAGGCATACAATTGACCTGTTGCTGGTCTGTAGTCTATACTGATCAAATTATCACCAGAAACAAGCCCCGTAATTTCTTTGATGTCCATTCCCGCGTTCAATTCTCTAGCTTCAAATTGTGCAATCCTATTTCCTTCAATCAAAGCAGTAAAGGAAACCTCAGGGGCAAGGCCTGGTAAATCTACACCTGGCAATTGTTCTTCATCATTACAGCTAAATACAAACAAGGCTGCTGTCAAAATCATCAGGGTACGTAACCCATAGGTAAAACTGTTTTTGTTCATGATACGATATAAGTTGGTTTAATGGCAGCATATACGAAGTAGAAAAAGGGATTGGATTTATGGGGAAAGAAAAAAAATCATCAAACACAATCTCAAAGCTTTAATACATCAAAAGAATCTTTCCTTCTAAAATCCCTTAACTTTGCTGAACCATTCGCAACATGGGTAATGTTGTGCATGCAAATAAATCCTCATGGACCTTGAACCCATGAAAATTTAGAAAAATGAACCAAAGAAAAAGAGTAGTAGTCGGTCTATCCGGCGGAGTAGATAGCTCAGTAGCGGCTTATTTACTTAAAGAACAAGGTTACGAAGTGATCGGCATGTTCATGAAAAACTGGCATGATGAATCTGTAACCATCTCCAACGAGTGCCCCTGGATGGAAGACAGTACCGATGCCATGCTGGTTGCAGAAAAATTGGGCATCCCTTTTCAAGCTATTGACTTAAGTGAAGAATATAGAGAACGAATTGTAGACTACATGTTTGCAGAATATGAAGCTGGAAGAACACCAAATCCAGATATTCTTTGCAATAGAGAAATTAAGTTTGACATATTTCTTAAAGCAGCTCAGAAGCTAAAAGCAGATTATGTAGCAACTGGACATTATTGTCAGAAGGCTGAGGTTGAAATCGATGGCAAGCCAGTTTACCAACTATTAGCAGGGGCTGATCCAAACAAAGATCAAAGTTACTTTCTATGTCAGTTGAATCAGGATCAGTTATCAAAAGCCTTGTTCCCGATCGGGCACCTTCAAAAGCCAGAAGTAAGAAAAATAGCCAAAGAACAGGATCTGATCACCGCAGACAAAAAAGATAGCCAAGGACTTTGTTTCATAGGTAAAGTACGACTGCCTGATTTCCTCCAGCAACAGCTAAAACCCAAAAAAGGAGATATTCTAGTAATTCCTGATGATTTGGCAATTTATGATAAAAAGAAAATTCCAGCAGGAATACCTTTGGAAGATTTAGAAGAAGACGTTTTGGATGGAATTTGTTTACCTGAGCAGTATATTGCTACTCAAGGACAAAAACTAGGCGAGCACAATGGCGCCCATTATTTTACAGTGGGACAAAGAAAAGGTTTACAGGTTGGTGGCACAGGCAAACCGCTTTTTGTCATTGCAACAGACACAAAGGAAAACATTATTTATACCGGATTGGGGGAGACTCATCCAGGATTATTGAGAAATGGGCTTTTCGTTCCTAAAAAGGATATTCATTGGATTCGAGAAGATCTCAGACTGAATATGGGAAAGTCCGCCAGGTATTTAGCTAGAATCAGGTACCGACAAGCGTTGAGTCCTGCTACTTTGATCATGAAAGCACATGGACTCTATGTAATCTTTGATACTCCTCAAAAAGGCATTGCATCAGGTCAATTTGTAGCCTGGTATGATGGAAATGAAAGCATAGGCTCAGGAACAATTTTCTGATATGCTATTAGAAATAATCTTTGAAGATGCTGACTACATAGCTATCAATAAGCCTGCAGGTCTCTTGGTCCATAAAACCAAACTAGCAAAAGATGAAGAACCAATTTTTGCCATGCAGCTTTTGCGTGATCAGATTGGTCAGTGGGTCTATCCATTACATAGAATAGATAGACCCACTTCAGGGGTCTTACTTTTTTCCAAATCACCTGAAGCAGCGGCACTTTTACAACCCAAATTCGCTACAACTGAAATCAGGAAGGCATACCTGACCATAGTACGTGGTATTCCTAAAGAAGATCATTTTCTAATTGATCATCCATTAAAAAAGGAATTGGATGGTGAATTGCAGGAGTGTAAGACTGAGTTTTGGAAATTGTCAGAAACTGAAATCCCATTTGCTTCTACGCCACGCTATCCTACAAGTCGCTATGCTCTGCTCAAAGCCTACCCACATACTGGTCGGATGCATCAGATCAGGCGACACCTAGCACATGCTAGACACTACATCATTGGAGACAGCACGCATGGGGAAAATAAGCAGAACAGATTTTTTAGAGAAACTTTCGGGTCATACAATCTCCTGCTCCATGCAGCGAGTTTAGAGTTTGATCACCCTATAACAAACGAGGTGGTTTCTATCAAAGCAGAATTGCCAGAACATTTTAAGAAAATTATTGAATATCTGAAGTTAGATTATTTTAATTGATATTGATCCCAATCACTAAACCTAGCCAAGGTTTTCTTTGGTAAATCCAAACACTAGAATTTTTATCAAGTAGTCTATCCCATCCTACAGCAAGGCCAAGGTTGAGGTAATCTATGCCCAAACTTACAGCTAAACCATTTGACCAGACCAATCCGTCATACTCCTCGGTAATTTGATCATTTGTAAACCAGGGCGTCACAGGTGAAGATCCAAAACCTGAAAATGCCCCAAAAGAAAGTCCATAATGTTTAGATTGTCTAATGTATTGCCCAAGCTTATTCCTTTTGTATTTAAGACCATAAAAATCAGTCCTGTAGCCAACATAGAGAGAGGCATTGAGGTTGGTCGAAAGCTGCTGTGGCTGTGCAAACACTGGGAATCTGTACTTAAATGGAATTGTAATCACATCAACATCAAATCCATGGGTGGTAAAGGCTACCGATTCTAAAGGATAATTTGAAAGCTTTTGCGGAAATATATATGATTCTCTCTCTAAAGTATCTACTTCATATAGATCCCCCACTTTCTTTAATGGAAACACATATAAATAGTCTAATTCATTATCTAAATAAATGGTCTCTTTTTCTCCCGAAATTTTTGATTGATAGAAACCATCTTCCAATTCAAACTTGATCGACTGTTTTGAAGAAAGGCATGAACTTAAAACCAATAAGAAAAACAAAAGTGGATATAACTTGAACATTAAATTTATTTTTTCTTTAAAGTTATCAATAATAATTTATCCGAATTCGTACAATTTTAGTAGATCAGGTAAAAGTTCTTGGTGTCCCTAGGCTAAATTTCTATCTTCATAGCAGAAACAACAATACTTATGAAGAGAACATATTTAGCGCTTAGCTTAGGCTTGATATTATCATCAAGCAGCTTATTTGCCCAAGGAGGAAAAACTGCCATAGAGGCAAATTTCCACGAAAGGGAATCCATATCACATTTTCGATACCTAGCATCTGATGAATTGATGGGAAGAGATCCTATCAGACCAGAAATTGACGCTGCTGCCAGATACATAGCCGAACAATTTTGGAAATATGGCGCCCAAGAAATATCAGGAGCCAATGGCTATTATCAACATATCCCATTCAGGCTTTCTGCCCCTCCTACCAAAGGCGAAGTTAGGTTGGGTAGCAATATGTTTTCCCAAGGAGACAACTTATTAGTCTTAGATGGCCCTTCGATTAATGGAGAATATGAATTGATCGTAATGGGATATGGACTAGAAGCAGATTATGTAGGAAAGGACGTCAAAGGTAAAATCGTAGTGACCAATGTAGGAGCACCTGACAGATTGACTCCAAGTGATCTTTTTGCAGCAGGCCGAGAAAAATTGAGCTTAGCGCAATCCAAAGGAGCTGTGGCATTGATAGAAATGTATAATATTCCTTCGCCATGGAATTTTGCAGCACGAACACTAAATAGGACTCAGCTTACGGTAGACAATACTGGAGGAAAAGCTAGTATACCATACATCTGGCTGAGTGATACAAAAAATGAATCCATCAATGCCATAGGGAAAGGTGAAATCAAAAGTGCCAATGTAGAAGTCATTGGTAAAATCAATCGAGACATTGTGGGTAAAAACGTCGTAGCAGTAATCGAAGGTACAGACCCAAAACTCAAAAATGAATACATCATGCTCTCTGCTCACTACGATCACATAGGTGTAGGTAGACCAGATGCCAATGGAGACTCTATCTACAATGGCGCTAGAGACAATGCTGTAGGAACTGTGGCAGTTATCAATGCTGCGAGATATTTTGCAGAAAACCCTCCCAAAAGATCTATTTTACTATGTGCATGGACAGCAGAAGAAAAAGGTTTATTGGGAAGTAGGTATTTCGCAGACAATCCATTGATACCATTAGATCAAATCATATATAATCTCAATATAGACAATGGAGGATACAATGATACTTCCATCATCACTGTGATAGGATTTGGAAGAACTTCTGTTGATCCGCTGATTGCGGAAGCCACAGCTCAGTTTGGACTAGAAACAATTGCTGACCCTTCACCAGAACAAGGACTCTACGATCGATCTGACAATGTCAACTTTGCCAGAAAAGGCATCCCCTCTCCTACTTTTTCTTTAGGTTTCAGAGCATTCGATGACGAGATCAATAAATACTACCATCAGCCTGGTGATCAAGTAGACAACTTTGATTTGGATTATGCAGTCAAGTATTGGAAGTCATATATACTTACAGCAGAAAAGATTGCTAACAATCCTGCACGTCCTCAATGGAAAGCTGGTGACAAATATGAAGAAGCTGCAAAGATTTTATATGGCAATTAAGCAAAGCCTGATGATTTCTTTCTAAATTTCGAAGGTATTAGATTAAACTTTGTGCCTTGGCGCCTTTGTGGTATTGACAATTTATTGAACCCCACGAAGACACTAAGGCACAAAGAATTTTAACTTAAAAAAAGACCTTTTTAGCTTAGGAATAAACCACAGCTCAGGCATCTGCTTTTTGCTTTTTATTGGCCATGAAAATAATAAAGCCAGCAGTAAAAAACATGATCAAACTATAAATCGCGATGGGAACAGTCATCTCAGAATTCCTCAATAGGGTAGCTGCGATCATGATACCCAAAGTTCCATTTTGAATTCCTGATTCTATGGCAATGGTCATTTGTTGATTTTTTGGAAGTAAGCTTATTCTAGCCAATATATACCCCAATAGCAAAGTTCCTAGATTCAAAATCAAGGTAACTGGTCCCGCTGCAATGAAAAATTCTACCAAAGAAGCTCTTTCCTTTAAAATTGCAGCTAAAATTATCAAAACAAAAAAGACCGCTGAAGCGATTCTAACTGGCCGATCTGCTTTTATAGATAATACTGGAAACCTTTTTTTCAAAATCATTCCTATCGAAACTGGAATGA
Source organism: Belliella buryatensis (assembly GCF_900188245.1). Taxonomy (GTDB): domain Bacteria; phylum Bacteroidota; class Bacteroidia; order Cytophagales; family Cyclobacteriaceae; genus Belliella; species Belliella buryatensis. Next base: position 233,361 of record NZ_FZOK01000004.1, read on the forward strand.
TCGTCACACCCATAATCTGAATAATCGTCTCTCCCAAAGGTAAAGTCACACTTCCTTCCTCCCCAAAATAAGCAATGGCAAAATTTACAATCAAAGGAATGGTAGCTACTGTCAGAAATGATGTCACTGCTGTCAAACTAATAGAAAGAGCTGTATCACCTCTAGAGAGGTGAGTGATCAAATTAGAAGTAGCTCCCCCTGGACAAGCAGCCAATATCATTATGCCCACAGCCATGGTTCCTGATAGGCCAAAAGCGGAAATCAAACCAAATGCAATCAAGGGCAAAAGGATCATCTGATTTAACAAACCTAAAAATACAGCCTTTGGATAGATTAAGATATTCCTGAAATCCTTCACTGAAAGAGATAGCCCCATCCCTAACATAATGAATGCCAAGGCTAATGGAAGAAATACAGCAGTTAAAATACTTTCTTGCATATTTTGATTAATTTAGGTGACAATATAAAACCAATCGATAAAGTCTACATTTTTTGAATAAAAACAAAGTTTTAAAGATGGATACAGCAGAATTTGAACAACGAATCTTAAGCTATAGACAGCTTATTGAAGAAAAGGAAAAAAGATATCGGGAGAATCAACTTCGTCAATATGAATTGGGAATACTTAAAAGACTTCCTGATAAATTTGGTAATATAATACAATCTCACGAGCAGGATTACTGGATGGGTAAGTTTGAAGAAGTAGTCAAAGAACTTCCAGAACCGAGTAAAAATGGAGCTCCTTTCGTGAAGGCTAAAAACCAATTGCTCAGAGACCTCAATAAAAAATATAAACTACAGCGAAAAGGTCAATGGGTATCGATCTTTATGCCTGTATTTATGGTTTCTATTGGTGTTTCCATAGGTACTGCAACTGATAATCTCGCATTATGGATACCAATAGGGATGGTGTTAGGGTTTGGTGTTGGTTATCTTATAGAAAATCAAGCGAAAAAGAAAGATCTGATTCTCTGATCTTTATCTTTTATCTATCCCTCCTAAGCGCAATTTTATAATCATCAGGAGTTCCTTTCATATTGATATTGACAAATCGTACTCTACGGTCCTGATCTCTGTAGACGATGGCATCCTCTTGATCAGGATCAACTTCATTTTTGTTTTTCCCTCCAAACAAAGCCCTAAAACCTACCTGCGTTACCATCGCTAAAGGCACGCGAATAAAATAGTCCATGTTCAAATCTAAACTTTGCTTACCTGACAATTCTATAAAACCAAGACTAGAATTGATATTCATTTTTGGAATATTGAGTACACCTCCTTTTAGTTCAAAGGTATTGCTTAGGGTATCAAAACGGACATTCCTGAGATTTCTGTCACCAAAATAACTAGCCATGGCATCCAATGGAGCGAAATTCACCAGACTACCTTGGTAAACAGTCAAATCCATCAATGCCTCAGATTTATCAATTATCGGAGTCAAATCTGGATAGACAAGAAATTTACTTTTTATAGTGCCACTCACTAGTCCATGAAGATTTTCATTGATCAAATAATCTTGTCCAAAATTTTCAAACTTAAATAAAAGCTTATCCAAGTCTAACTTATCTGCTTTCATCTCGCTATGGAAGTAAATCTTCTCTGGATTAGAACCATTGAAGTATCCTTGAATGCCCAAGGTTCCATTTGCAGCTCTCAAGCCAAGCGTATCTACATACAATAAATGGTTTTCGGTTGTTCTAGCATTTGCTTTCACATCTTCGAGCCAGAAAGTATGGTAATTGACCCTCCCTAAATCTGCGCTAAAGTCCATTTCCGAAAATGGCAATTGGAAAATATTAAAAGAATCCTGATGATTGGTCTCTTTGTCTAAGCCCTCAAACCCCATCAATGCATCCAAGTCCAAGACTTTACTTCTGAGTCTGAAATAATTCCTTTTTTTATTTTGAACAGTTAAAGAATCCTTTATTCCGGTAAAATAACCAAGATCAATAGCAAAATCGGAAATCCCCATTTTACCACCAAAATTATCCATGGTCAGAAAGTTATTTTCATAATGTATCCTCCCCTTGAAATCCTGGAGTTTCAGTGGGTGGATTTTCATTTTTCCATCCAAATCTTCTAAATAAAAATCTGCTGACTGAAACACATCCTGATAATGCAAATCCAATTTACCTTTCAGATTCAGGTCAGTAATCACCTCTCTACTGTAGTCCTCTGGAAGATAGTTCACTCCTTGATAAGTTAAGAGGTCATTTAATTGCAATTGTCTTGATACAAAATCAAATTCAAAGCTTGAGTCTCCATGTTTGACTTCTTCAAACCATTTTCTGTAGTTCTGGACTTTCCCAGTAAATAAGAAATCTGAGTCATCTATTTCACCTTTAAAATCAATAATTTCTAGGTGATTTTCATGGATGAAGATATCCGCGTGAAAATCATGAAAACTATGCGGGTAGTGTTTTAGCCTGGCATAAAAATCATCCACAAAAAATTCTCCTTTAGGAAGGTATTCAAAATTCATCAGCTCTTTGCCCGTTGTTTCAAAAGCCATTTTTACCTGAAAATCAGATATTTCTTCCTGCTTTGTTAAACTATCACTTGGTGTAGGAATCAATTCTGCTAAAAAGATTTTTTTTGATTTGGATTCAAAATTGACTTTTAAAGGTGAATTTGTCTGATGAAGAACCGTACTTATATCATTCAAGTCTCCAGCAAAAAAGAAATCAGAATTCCCTATCTTAAAGGATAAATTATCCAAAACAACTTTGCCTTTACGCATATAGGCATAAGCATTCGCGTTCTTGACTGGTAAATCATAACCAGGGATATCTAAAGATAGGTTTTTTAAGAATAGCTCACTTTGCAAAGTACTTTCAACTCCTGAAATAGAAGTTGGTGGCAAGTCCAAGTCTATCAATTCATCAAAATCCATATCTAATACCACTTGGCCTTGTATCCCTCTCAGCCCCTCAATTTCAAAAAAGTCTCCCAAAAACTCAAGATCCAAATCTGCATTAAGGTTGATTTTTATATAAGGATCTTCAAAATTCTTAATAGTCATCCTCCCTTGAAAAATACCCTCGTCAGGCCTTGCGTGAAAATGTTGTAATTGTATTTCTGAAGTTTTTAAACTCCTTTCCGGTCCATTGGTGAAAAATCCAGAAAATCTCAATTCATCCACTTTTTTCTGAATAGTTGGATTCAAAAAATAAGCATTGTCAGCTCCAAATTCCACTGCAATAGCTGGGGTTTCTCCTGCTCCTGCTATTCCTTTAATAGAACCAATGAAGAATACTTCTCCTTCATTTTTGTATCGCTTCAATGCATCTCCTGCTTCACTAGGTAAAAAAGCTGCGAAAATATTGAAGTCTGGTTTTTCTCCATTGAACTTGATATCCATATCCAAACCCTCTTCCAATATTAAAACATCACCTGAGACAGCTAGAAGCGCCTCTTCAAGTTTAACTTTAGATGGGGATATTTTCAGGTTTTGCTGATTTTTCAAATAATCTAAGTTCAAGTCTAGTGCCAGGTGCTTATTGACAAAAAATGTGTTCTCACCATCTTGATCCAAATCAAATACCAAATCTGAAATCAAATTTAGTAAGATATGATCATCATCTATCTTAAGTGATGTATTGAGATTAGCAATGTTAAAAACCAAATCCTGACCATTACTCAAATTTGAAAACTTGATATCGAAGTTTATCAGTTCAACGCCAGCCAATTCAAAAGCAAAGCTTTCATCTTCCTCAGTTTCCTTTTCTTCATTACCGATTCCCTTGGCCAACAATAAGTTGATTTGTCCATCTTCATACTGAACTACATCAAGGTGGCCATTTGATATCTTGAGCTTCTTGACCGAATACCTGCCATTCAAAATATCCCAAAGGCTGAACCCCAAATAAAAATCATTGGCCTCATAAATAGGCTTTGTATCCATTGCTTTGGTTTCGAAAAACTTGACTCCTTGCAAATCAATAGAGATATAAGGAAAATTGGCAAATGGAGAAATATGAGAGTCTTCAATTGTCAATACCCCCACAAACTCCTCGTTAATTTTTGCTATTGCACTTTGAGTTAGTTCTTTTTGTTTGCTGTAAACTACCCAAATAGAACTCGCGAAAATTAAAATAGGAATTAATAAAAACAGGGATATATACAGTAATCTTTTATTCTTCATTGATAGTAGCTTTAAAGCTTTGATCTACAAAATTAATTTATTTGAAAAACTTATGTCAATGATTATGCCTCAATATTCATTTCTTTCATCTTTTGTCTTGACTCTAGGACCTTTTGCCTAAAGTCTAGTATCTCAAAACTTATTTCCAACACACCACTCAATCCCCAAAAGACATCCCCATGGCTTTAGCTGCTTTGACCAAGAAGCCATTTGGGTCTACAAAATTATAATCCTTTACCGCTTCCTCTAAGCTGACAGCTGTATAGTCATTGTTTTTAAATGAAACCATCTGTCCAAACCTCTGCTCTTGAACTAATTCAAAAGCCTTCACTCCAAACATCGTAGCCAATACTCGATCATAAGCCATCGGTGTCCCTCCTCTTTGAATATGTCCCAAAACTGTCTCTCTAATTTCAGGCTTGCAACCTGCTGCCTTGAGTTCATGTGAAAGCTGAAATGCTACTCCTCCTAGCCTCAAATGCTCGGAAACAGTTTCTCGTGCAGAGCCTACTACTTCACCTCCTCTAGACTTGGCTCCTTCTGCAATGACAATATTGACAAAACCTCTCCCCTTTTCATATCGACTGTCTATTTTAGCTTTGACCTTGTTGATATCATAAGGGATCTCAGGTATTAGGCAAACTTCAGCACCTCCTGCTATAGCAGTATGTAACGCAATCCAGCCAGCATCTCTGCCCATCACCTCCATGATCATCACGCGATGATGACTTTCTGCGGTGGTGACCAACTTATCAAAACTATCTGTAGCGATCTGAACGGCTGTCTGAAAACCAAAAGTCGTATCTGTCGCCGAGAGATCATTATCTATGGTCTTTGGTAAGCCAATGATTGGTACACCAAGTTTAAAAAGTGCATTCGAGATTTTTTGAGAGCCATCTCCACCAATATTGATCACTGCATCAAAGCCTAATGATTTGATTTTTTCAGCAAGGGCCTCGGTACGGTCTTCAAATACTATATCCCCATTTTCATCTTGAACCGGGAATTGCAATGGGTTTCCCTTATTGGTTGTCTTTAGAATAGTTCCACCTTTTACATGAATACCTCCAACATTGGATTTCTTTAACTTGATTATAAAAGGTGGTTCGGCCATCACACCATTAAATGCCTCAATACTTCCATATACTTCCCATTCTTTAGTTTTTTTTGCAGCTTTGAAGATTCCTCTGATGACAGCATTAAGCCCCGGACAATCTCCTCCTCCAGTGCAAACAAGTAATTTTTTCATTTCCCCAAAATTTAATTTCTCCGATTAAAGAATAATTGCTTTAATATAAAGATAGCTTGGATATATTTGTTTTCAGACGATCAATTAAAATTTTATGAAGATTCATCGATTAATCATCCCAATTCTTGGCCTATTTCTATACCAAACCACAGTCGCTCAGCGGCTAGATGGTTTCCAATCTAATGCAATCAATAAGCAATTAGAATTAGAAAAAACTTTCTTGGATAAAGTTGATTTTGGAAGGTTCAAGACGCATTTGACAGCGATCACATCAGAGCCTCATCCAGCAGGTTCTGAGGCAAACGAAAGAGTCAAAGACTATTTGGTCAAAATCATGCAGCAAGGAGGCTGGGAGGTTAAGGTTCACCCCTATGATGTTTATCTTTCTAAAGAACCAGGGGAATCACTCGTAGAAATCGTAAGGCCATTTAGAATGCCTCTCAATCAACAGGAAAATTTTGTTGCAGAGGATCCATATGCTGATCATCCAGCGCTATGGAAAGGTTGGAACGCTTTCTCTGGCAGTGGGGATGTCACCGCAGAAATCGTCTACGCCAACTACGGCACCAAAGCTGATTTTGACAAACTCAATGAATTGGGTATTGATGTAAAGGGAAAAATAGTCCTTGCAAGATATGGAGGAAACTTCAGAGGTTTCAAGGCCAAATTCGCAGAAGCGGCAGGTGCTGCTGGACTTTTGATCTATACAGACCCAGGAGATTCAGGCTATATGCGTGGATTGACCTATCCTGATGGCATTTTTTACAATGAGACCTCCATTCAAAGAGGGTCTTTACTCACCGTCGATTGGACAGGAGATGCCTTGACACCATTTGAACCAGCATTGCCTTTGGATAGCAAGGAGAAAATCAAAAGACTCAACCCAGAGGAAGTAGGCTTACATACCATTCCAGTGACCCCTATTCCTTATGGTTCGGCCAAGGAAATCATGTCTCTAATGAAAGGTCAAGCCGTGCCTACTGGCTGGCAAGGAGGCCTTCCATTCACTTATAGGCTAGAAGGTGGAAAGGAGCTAAAAGTCCGCGTTAAGGTTGATCAAAAACGAGAGTTTGTCCGTGCTAATAATGTAGTAGGTACACTTAAAGGAAGTAGTAAGCCTGACGAATGGGTCATCTTGGGTTGTCATTATGATGCTTGGTCTTTTGGCTCTACCGATCCAAACAGTGGTACGTCCATGCTACTGGCATTGAGTGAAACATTGGGTAAATTAGCCAAAGAAGGTCAACGGCCTGAAAGATCCATTTTGATTGCACATTGGGATGCGGAAGAGCATGGAGTCATTGGATCTACAGAATGGGTGGAGCAATTCAGAGAAGAACTTGGAGCAAAAGCAGTCGCTTACATCAACTTAGACGCAGCAGTGTCAGGCCGAAACTTCGGTGCTTCCTCATCCCCTACTTTAAAAAAGATCATCATGGAATCGGCTAAGGCAGTTAGTTTCCCTGATTCTTCCAAAACAGTCTTTGAAGTTTGGGCCAGAAACCAATCAGAGCCTAGCATAGGTAATCTAGGTGGAGGCTCTGACCATATCGCTTTCTATATGCATGCTGGTATTCCTTCGATGAGTGGTGGTGCAAGTGGTCCTACACTTTATCATACCAATTATGACAACCTGCATTTTTACGAAAAATTTGCAGATCCAAGCTTCAAAATGGGTGGAGCAGTAGAACAGCTTGTGGGTATAATCAGTCTGCGATTGGCCAATGCTGACATTATTCCATATCAAGTCAGTCGCTATGCAAAAGACCTTGAGGGACATTTCAGTGGGGCTGTCAATCAAATCAGAAGATTTGAAAAAGATTTTGGGGGATTTATGAAATCCCTTGAAGCAATCAGCAGCCTAAAAGAAAGTGCTGAAAATTTTGACAAGCAGCTGGCGGAGAAACTAGAAAGTGGAACATTCGATTCAAAAAAAGCTAAAGCTATCAATCAAGATCTATTATCATTGGAAAAATCTTTTATCGACCCAAAGGGCATGTATTTTGGAAATTGGTACAGGTCACTTTACGCTTCAAATGATCCTTTTAGTGGCTATGCATCTTGGATTCTACCAGGCATACAATACGAAATCGAGCTTAAATCTACAACAAGGTTACAAGAATGGGACGATCGTTATGCTGAAGCTATCAACGATTTGAAAAAGAAGGTTGATATTTTGATAGAGAAATTTTGATATAAAAAGGCGTTGATTTTTTCAACGCCTTTTTACTTTGGTAAAGTAAAATAGAAGGTACTTCCTTTTCCTACTTCTGATTCCAGCCAGATCCTAATTCAAAGGAAATTCAACTTCAAATAGGGCTCCTTGATCCTTACCATCACTATGCGCTTTTATTTTAGCTCGATGACGTTCTGCAATTTTTCGACTGATGTAGAGTCCAAGACCAGTGGATTTTTCACCTTGAGTACCCGCTTGACGATATGTGGTGAATTTTTGGAAAAATTGATCCTTAAACTTAGGATCAAAACCTATTCCATCATCTTTTACCTGTAATGAAAAACTATCATTTTTCACCACTCCCTTAATACTGATGACTCCATCCTTTCTGCTAAATTTGACGGCATTAGAAAGAAGATTGAAGATCAACTGTCTGATTAAATCTCTCTCTATTGGAACTAAACTTCCCTCTTGGATATCAAGTTTAATTTGCAAAGACTTCTCAACAGATTTTTCTTGCAGATCACTAATGATCCCTTTAATCAATCCTTCCATATCAGTTGAATTTAATTTAGGAGGTAACTCTGGAGAGCGCTCTTGCAGCAAGACCAAAAGGCTTTCCATCAAGCCTAGTTGATCCTCCATTTCCAATGCAAGTTTAGCTGCTAATTCTATTGCAATTTCGTGACCAGACTGCTCCCTCATAAGTTCAAAAACACCTTTGGCTTTGATCAAAGGTGCTCTAAAGTCATGGGATAAAAGATAAATCAAATCATCTTTTTGCTCTATCAATTCCTCTGTTTTTTGAATTGTCTTTTCCATGCTATTTAATAATCTGACTAGCTCATCATCTCCTTCTATGCTTATTTTGGGCACTTCTCGGTCTTGGATATATTGTAACAATGCTCGATCTGCCTGCTGAATGGGTTTGATCAAGTAATTCAAAATGAAAAGAGTAACAACGGTACCAATTAATGTGAAGCCTAATACTATCCAAAATATAGTCAAGTTGTCAAGTTGATTTGGTAAGACCAAAAGAAATATGGATAAGCCGATCAATGGTATATGAATGCCCAAAAATGTGATCACAAAAAACTTCAATGCATAGCTTTTTTTCACCCCCGGTAAACTGTAGAATTTTTTTAATACCTGATTCATATGTGTTGGTTTTTATTTTAATTCAACAACAACTTACAACTCTTTTCTCTATTTTTTTTGAAATTACCCAAACTAAATTCTAACTATTCAGAACTTTCTTCATTTATTTTATTTTTTGTAACTTTAGTCACATTCCTGATTTTCATCATATTTTAATTAGGAATGTCCATATAACTTTGAACAACAAACTCAGCCAACACTATGTCGAAATTTCAAAGTTTCAAAAGGTTTCTTTTTAAGTATAGCTTAGTCCCTCCTAAAAAATGGAGACCATATGCAATTGTTCTTGTAGCTACTTTTTTCGGTCTTGGTATTTATGTTTTTAAGCTAAGCAATGCAGTTTCTTACTTATCAGATGACCCTCAGGCATGTGTCAATTGCCATATCATGACGCCACAATATATCACGTGGACACATAGCTCCCACAGAGAAGTTGCCCATTGCAATGATTGCCATGTGCCTCATGACAATGTCTTTAATAAATACTTTTTTAAGGCTAAAGATGGTTTATATCATGCATCCATATTTACAATTAGAGCAGAACCTGAAGTAATTAAGGCATTAGCCCCATCGATCGCAGTCATACAAAGCAATTGCATCAGATGCCATGAACCACAAGTGACAGATGCTAAAATGGCCTCCTTTGTAGAAGATCATTATGCAAAGCGCACAGACAGGATATGCTGGGAATGCCATCGAGAGGTACCACATGGTCGAACCAAAAGCCTCTCTGCCGTTGGCCATCAAATAGAACCCATTAAAGCACACGCTCCTACTGACCTCAGCATCGTTCCAAAATGGTTGAAAGAATCAATGGACGCCAAAGAAGATAAAAAGTGAAATAATAAATACTAAACTTATGAAAAACTGGATCCTTTTTGGCCTCACAGCCATCGCCGTATTTTTATTAGCCATGTTGGCTTATACCATTATGGATAGGAAAACCGAAGCGAGATTTGCTTATCAAACTAAGGTGAGTTTGGAAGGTATTGAGCCGAGAGATTCCATCTGGGGACTCAATTATCCTAGGCAATACCAATCCTACATGAAAACGCAAGACACCACATTCAGTAGCTTGTATAATACTTCGGCATTGAGAAGTGTCTTGGATGATCAGCCTGAACTGGTGATCTTATGGGCTGGATACGCTTTTAGTAAGGATTACAATCAACCTCGAGGACATGCTTACGCTGTCACTGATGTTCAAAATACACTAAGAATTGGGTCTCCCATGCAAGCAGGTGATGGTGTAATGCCTAGTACTTGCTGGACTTGTAAGAGTCCCGATGTACCAAGATTGATGAGTGAGCTTGGCGTCACTGAGTACTACAGTCAGAAGCTATCCGATTTTGGATCAGAAGTAATCAACCCCATAGGCTGTGCGGATTGCCACAATCCTGAAACAATGAACCTAACCATTACTAGACCCGCCTTGATAGAAGCATTCGAAGCGATGGGCAAAGACATCAACCAAGCTTCTCATCAAGAAATGCGCTCCCTGGTCTGTGCGCAGTGTCATGTGGAATATTATTTTGACAAAACAAAGGCTGGAAAAGAGAATGCACAATACCTGACTTTTCCATGGAAAGATGGCATGGATGTAGAATCTGTTGAGGCTTACTTTGATAATATTGATTTTGCCGATTGGATACACCCGCTCTCCAAAGCCAGAATGCTCAAAGCACAGCATCCAGATTATGAACTTTTTACACTTGGTGTTCACGCAAAGAGAGGAGTATCATGTGCTGACTGTCATATGCCGTACAAAACAGAAGGTGGACAGAAATTTACAGACCACCACATTGGCTCTCCTTTGAGCAATGTTGAAAACTCCTGTTTTGTATGTCACAGAGAAAAAGAATCAGATTTGTTGACTGATGTCTATGACAGACAGAGAAAGATCAAAGAAGGTACTTCTAAACTCCAGAAACTGCTGGCAATGGCACATATAGAAACAGCAAAAGCTTGGGAATTAGGGGCTACAGAAGCACAAATGAAAGATATTTTAATGGGAATACGCCATTCGCAATGGCGTTGGGATTATGCAGTAGCATCACATGGCGCTGCATTCCATGCACCACTAGAAACTAGCAGAATCGTCACCTCTGCTACTGGTATTGCTCAAGAGACTAGAATAAAGCTCGCTAGATTACTAGCAGACCTTGGTCACAACAAACCTGTCGATATGCCTGCTTTCGACAAAAAGACACTTCAAACCTACATAGGTTTAGATATCCCAGCAGAAAAAGCCGCAAAAGAAACATTTCTTGACCAAGTAGTACCTCAATGGATCAAGGATGGAAAAGCCAGAGAATCAAAAAAAGAAGTAAACATTATCAGTAGCAGATAAAAGCTCAATTCCCAGCATTATGAACAAGTTGTTGATTTTTGGATGGGCCATTTTTGTGGCCCTTTCTTTTAAACCGGTACATGCACAATTCAACCTAGATGGACAGCTGCTACAAAGAGCCGAATTCAGGAATGGGTTCAATAGGCCTATACTTGAATCTGAAGTTCCAGCCAAATTTATAGCACACCGAGCTAGGCTTCAAGCCAGCTATAAAATGGAGAATATTTCCTTTTATATGTCTATTCAAGACATCAGAACATGGGGAAATACACCTCAAATCAAAGCAACTGATAATTTCTTGTCAGTTCACGAAGCTTGGTTAGAAACAAGGATTGCCGAAAACTGGCTGATCAAACTAGGTAGGCAAGAACTGAACTACGATAATTTCAGATTTCTTGGTAACCTTGACTGGGCACTTCAGGCTAGAGCGCACGATTTTGCACTTGTCAAACACGAGAAAAATGACATGAAATTACATTTTGGGGGTGGCTATAATCAGAGTGAGCAAAGATTGGCTGGCGTATTCTACGACATGAACAACAATTACAAAGCAGCCCAGATGATCCGCTATGAAAATAAATTAGGTCAATTTAATTTTTCATTGCTCTTCTGGAATGACGGACGTCAATTTGTTGTGAGAAATTCTGCTGGTACGATCATCAGCGAAGGTATCAATTACAGACAAACAATAGGTCTTCCAACAATCAAGTATCAAACAGGCAATACAACAGTCAACGGTTTTTATTATCACCAAATAGGTATAGATAATTTTGGAAGAAATGTCAATGCTTTTGACCTGTCTGCACAAATCACCCAACAAATAAATATTGATCAGGTTGCTGGCAAAAAACTACGACTGGTAGCTGGCTTTGAAATACTCAGTGGCACGCCCAATAATGTCAATACAGAAAATAGTTCCTTCTCCCCACTCTATGGCACCAATCACCTTTTTAATGGATACATGGATTTGTTCTATGTGGGAGGAGCACATGAAAATAATGTTGGCTTACAGGATTATTACCTTAAAGGAAGGTATGATTTCAATCCCAAATTCTTTATCCAAGCTGATGTACATCAATTCTTATCGCAAGCTGAAGTATTTGATCAAGATGGATTGAATACTTTAGATCAGAACTTAGGAACCGAACTTGATTTCTCTTTTGGTTATATCTTCAATTCAGCAATTTCGCTTCAGGGAGGATATTCACAGTTATTTTACAGCGATACTTTTGCAAGCTTACAAAACAGGGGCAATTTGAAAGACACTCAAAACTGGGCTTATTTGATGTTGATTTTTAGGCCAACAATGAAAAATCGATTTATTGGAATTTTACTCTAAATATATGAAATTTTTGAAAATTCTCTTTTCAACCAAAATTAGTTTAATTCTCTTATTAGCTTTTGCCATTTCCATGGCTGTGGCTACATTCATAGAAAATGACCATGGGATTCCTGTTGCTTGGAAGTTGGTCTATGATGCTTGGTGGTTTGAGGTCATTATGATATGGTTAGCTTTCAATTTTATAGCCCACATTGGAAAATACAAACTATTACATGCCAATCGGTGGCCTGTAGGGCTGTTTCACCTAGCTTTTGTGATCATTTTGCTAGGGGCTGGAGTGACTAGGTATTTGAGTGTAGATGGAGTGATGCATATCAGACAAGGTGCATCCGAATATTCATTTTATACTAGCACAGACTATTTACAAGTTCGGCAAACCCAAACCAATCAGGGGCTCAAATTTGAAAAACCTGTCAGTATCATCCCACATCAATTCAAGCCAGAAACCCATTGGGTAGATTTTGGTCAAGACCGCTTTCAGATCAATATCAAAGAGTACATCAAAGCTGGTGTAGAGTCTTATGTAGATGGAACAGAGACATTCATCGACATAGCTGTTGCCATGGGTGCAGGCAGAGAGGATTTTATTTTGAGTGAAGGCAATGAAGTAGCATTAGGAGAGCTAGTTTTGGGAACTTCTAAAAATTCATCAAGTCCTATACGCATCTTCAAAGAGGATAGTCTCTGGATGATTCTTTCAGATGTGCATTTACAAATTATGGAAATGAGCACCCAAAAAATCGGGGTCATGCACGAGGGCGAAAGTAGTCAATTACAGCTTAGGTCTCTTTACCAATGGAATGGTGGAGCTTTTATGGTCAAATCTATCATCGAAGATGCTGCAATTGTCTATCAACCAGAAACTGACGAAAAACTCGCCAAAAACATGCTAGATGTCGTCAATATTGAGATTCTTGATGAAGCAGGAAAATTGGTCTCGCAAGCTTATATCAGAAATGTCAGTTTTAACCCTAAATGGCACCCATTTACACATAATGGACAAAATTACACGCTTACTTTTGGTCCAAAGAATATCAAGCTCCCCTTCGAACTCTATTTGAATGCTTTTGAGCTGGAAAGGTACCCCGGTAGCCAAAGCCCTGCTTCTTACGCTAGTGAAGTCATGGTCAGGTCTGATGGTGAGGAGTTCCCCTATAGGATATTTATGAACAATGTACTAGATCACAAAGGCTTCAGATTCTATCAATCCTCCTATGACAATGATGAAAGGGGTACTATCCTTTCGGTCAATCAAGATCGCCCTGGAACATACATCACCTACTTAGGCTATACTTTATTGAGTATAGGTATGCTTTTAACACTTTTTGCCAAAGGCAGTAGATTTCAGCTTTTGAACAAAAAATTAGGTAGCTTACGTAGGAAAGCTGCAGCTACAGCTACCGTCTTTTTGTTGTTTTTATCGGGATTATTTGCGCAGGAAGTGCCTATGCTAGATCCTAGGCAATCTTTGGTTCCTAAGGAAATTGCTGATGACTATGGGAAGCTGATTGTCCAAGACCTAGATGGAAGGATGAAGCCTCTCAACACCCTAGCAAATGAAATCATCCGTAAACTCAGTGGTAAATCAAAAATTGAAGTTCCAAGCCCTGACGGAGCAATTAACTTTTCTTCTGAGCAGTTTGTATTAGCCATTCAATTAGATCCAGTGACTTTTAGTCATCTGCCTTTAATCAAAATTGATCAGAAAAAATCAAAATTAGCTTTTCAAGCACTTGGGATAGAACCTACCGATCAGTTGAGCTTCAGAGAGTTTTTAGATGAAGATGGTAACTACTTACTCCAAGAATTGGTAGAAGCTAGCAATAGATTGAAGCCTGCGGAAAGAAATGAAGCGGACAAGGAACTTCTCAAAACAGACGAAAGATTCAATATTTTCTATGCATTATTGACGGGAGATTTTCTGAGATTATTCCCAAATAAACTAGACCGAAACAACACGTGGTTTACAAGTCAACAATGGACCCAGGGCTTCGATGAAGATGATGCTGTATTTGTCAAAAATATCACTACACTCTACTTAGCGGCATTGGAAAAGGGTATCCAAACGGGCAATTGGGAAGATGCTAATGAAACACTCTCTTACATTCACCTCTACCAGCAAAAAGCAGGAAGCGAGGTCTATCCAAACAAAAATGAAATCAAAGGAGAATTACTTTACAATAAGCTAAATCTAGGCACGAAACTCTTTGGTCCCTTTTGGCTTCTGGGTATATTGATGCTAGTTTTAGGTATTCTGATGCTCTTCAAATCCAGTCAATGGATTGATAGACTTTGGAATTTGGGTAAAGTATTGACTTGGATTGGCTTTTTATTATTCACCTTCCATCTAGCCCTTCGCTGGTATATAGCCAAACACCCACCATGGTCTGATGGATTCGAAATGATGGTTTTCGTCGCATGGGGAGTTCTCCTATTTGGGATGATATTCTCGAGCAAATCTCAATTCACCATCCCCCTTTCACTACTTTTTTCAGGTACATTGCTTTTTGTAGGTTTTCTTGATTGGCTGAATCCTGAGATTACCAACTTGATGCCTGTTCTCCACTCTTATTGGCTCAAAATACACGTCGCGATCATTGTCAGTGGCTAAGCGCCACTTGCTTTGTCAGCTATCATTGCCTTGCTTAGCTTACTTTTGATCATCTTCAAGCCAGCAAACCCCAAAGCAAAATGGTGGTTGAGCCTTCAAGAATTGAACATTGTGAATGAAATGTCCATCACTATAGGCTTGTTTCTCCTCACCGTGGGAACTTTCTTAGGTGGGGTCTGGGCAAATGAAAGTTGGGGTCGCTACTGGGCTTGGGACCCCAAGGAAACTTGGGCCTTGATCTCAGTGATTGTCTATGCCATAGTCCTCCACTTGAGGTTAATACCTTCCATGAAGAAGAGCTTAATTTATAATCTAGCCAGCCTATGGGCCTTCAGTTCGATTATCATGACCTCCTTTGGGGTGAATTATTACCTCTCTGGACTTCACTCCTATGCTGCAGGTGATCCTGTCCCTATACCTATCTGGGTGTATTGGGCTGTGGCTTTGCTTTTATTCATTTCCACCATTGCGATATGGCGCTATCAAAAAATGGATCAAACCCAATTGAAAAAATTGATGGTTTAAAAAAAAAGACCTGGCAGGTTTTCGAAACCTGCCAGGTCTTTTATTGTCAAATTCATGCTTTTCAATATTTTTAATTTCTGCCCTAGATAAGAATTTCGATCAATCAAGAGTAAGCTGGAACTGCCAATTCTTCCAACTCTCGGAGCGCCTTTTGAAACTGGCTATGCATCTTCGAGACCATTTCATCCGCATCTAATGATATCTCTTCCAATTGATTTATATAGTAGCCAATTCCTTGTCTTAGGTTTTCCTTAAACTTGCTGACATAATTTTCAAATTTGGTAGGCTTTTCAAGCAGTGAATTTTCTAATTCTTCTTTGAGGTAATCTATGTAAAGTTGCAATTCCTTGACAAACATATGCGGGCGATGTGAGTCATGCATGATGGTAAGTTTACCATAGATATGACCAATCATTTCTTTCAAGCTAAAAACTCCTGAGAAATATGCCAAATTAGGCCCTGGGCAAATGGTCGTCGCTGTCAGGTTTCTCGCAGGAGTGACCCCATTGGTCATTAAAGCTGGCGCACCCAAACCTTCACAAAGACAATCTTTAGCCAATACATTCTCAGCCTGTTTATCAAATTCCTGTGGATCTGAAAATCGGTCTTTCATAGCCTTGATTTTCAAATTCAAATACTGCCTTGATGCTGTACATATGGGTTTTTCGGTGAATTCTGTATTGAAAGAAAGAAACTTCTTGTAGCAAGGACTGCCCGCTCTATCTTTCTCTATGCGCTTTTTTCTCTGATTTTCAGAGCTACTCGTTCTCAGATTATTAAATCTGACTCCCAGTGGGGAGGCATGACTTAAATAGTAATCTGATTTCTTAGCCTGAATCAATTTTTGTAGGGTGTCTTCGTCTACATTGGTGGCTTCTGGAACCATCAAGAATGGACTCCCCCAGCCTGTGCCGTCTAACTGGTAATGTTGCCTCAGAAACTTATCTTCCTGCGCCGTTCCTATCCCTCCCTGCACAGTGATCAAAAGCTTTTCATCTGAAAGTAAAAGTGGTTTACCCTTTGCCAAAAGCGCTTGGTTGCATGCCTCTAGCAAGGTTTGTTGAAGTGTTTTCCTGTTTTGTTTGAATTCTTCCAATATTGGCCCAAGCAGAATGCCATCAGTTGCAAAGGCATGTCCCCCACAATTGAGTCCTGATTCTATGCGGAATTCAGATACCCAAAGCCCTTTCTTAGCCAGAAACTTGCCCTGAATCAAAGCCGACCTATAATCGCTGACTTTTAAAATTATTCTTTTTTCAAGGTTTCCTGTCTGATCTGGAAAAAAAGCATCAAATTGCTCTGCATAGCCATAAAGGGCTGGATTCATTCCAGCTGAGAATACCACTGACGCATTCAATTTACTCTGAGCAAAACCTCTCAAAGCGGATAATGCATCAGAAAATTCTCTTGGTAATTCATTCCCCTTTTCATCATAATTGAGCTTATCCACTTTGGTCATGATGTTGACATCGATTTTTCCAGCTTGGATATAGCTTCTCAACTGACTTTCTATCAATACTCGTGCACTACCACCTAAAGTAAGCATCAGGTTGTACAGCTTTTTGACCGGATGCAGTTCATCTAACAATTCAAAATAGGTATCTATTTCTTGCCCTTTTTCAAAAACTTGCTTTTTGATTTTGTCCAGCTGTAAATTGACTTGATCATGGAGGAAATCTAGATAAGCAGTGATTCTTTTAGCTCTACTATCTGCTACTTTTGATTCTATAGGTAAATAGGGCACGCCAAGCAGTCGCGATTTCACGCGACGCATATCTTCCAAAAGAGCATCATCCATGATAGACACTACAGAAGAAATTCCAAATTGAGTAACTTTGAGGGGTGTTTCTAGGGTATAACCCAATCCCATCACTGGAATGTGAAAACTGTGAGGTTTGATGTTTTGAATAATCATACGCGGTTGGTCAATGAATAAAGCTCAAAAATACCGCTACCCTTTCCTAACAAACCTCACAATGCTCAGCTTAAACCCTGATTTAAATCAGGAATAATTTTATTCGGATTTCTTGCCTTTGTACAATTCGAATTTTAATAGCCTACAATCAATGGTTCCATTGTAGAATTCTATTCTGCGCGATGGTCTTAAGCCAACTCGTTTTCCAAGCCCTAGATTACCAGTGAAAATGTAGCCGGTGTAACCTGCACAACGCTGCTTCATAAAATCTCCTAATCGCTTGTAGGTATCTGCTAGCTCATCTTCTTCACCAAGCCTTTCACCATATTCAGGATTGAACATGATGACTCCAGAGTCAGATTCAGGTATCGTACAAGCCTCAAAATCACATGTCTCGTAACTGATGAGCTCCTCCACTCCGGCGGTTCCAGCATTTTCTCTTGTAAATAGTACTGCTTGCTCAGATATATCAGAAGCAATTATTTCCAAGTTTTCAGGCTGCATGATTTTCCTTTCCAATTGCTGCTTCATCTCTTGGAATACCTCCTCTTCATAGCCAATAAAGTGCTGAAAGGAATAATGATCTCTGTAAAGCCCTGGGTATCTATTGGTAGCCATCAAAGCCGCTTCTATGGCTAAAGTTCCTGACCCACACATTGGATTGATAAAGGGAGATTTCCTGTCCCAATCAGAAGCATAAATAGTTGCTGCTGCTAGGGCTTCTAGCATAGGCGCTTTACCAGGAATCTTCCTGTATCCGTGTTTGGCCAAAGTCTCACCTGAAGTATTGATATATAATGTGGCTTGTGTTTCTTTCCAAAAAAGCTGAAATACAGCTCCATCATAATTAGATCCAGTATCGGGTCTGATACCTGTATTTTCTCTAAATCTATCGACTATGGCATCCTTCACCCTTACATTCACAAAGAGTGGATTGTCCACGCTGTCATTTTCCACATGTGAATTGACTGAAAAATAGGTAGTCTCGGTGATGTACTGCTCCCACGACAAGGCTTTCACTCTTCGATAAATATCATCAGCATGGTGCAGATAAAAAGACTTGATTTCGAAAAGTACATGACTGGCCACCCTCAAATGAAGGTTGAGGGTCATACATTCATTCATAGAAGCATACAACTCTATGTAAGTTCTATTGATGTTTTTAGGTTTAAAACCCAGTTCTCTGAGCTCCTGCTCTACATATGGAGCAAAACGATCTTTAAAAGTAACGACTACTTTGCCTTTTTGATGGAAATCTAACATGGGGCAAAAGTAAGTATTCTGATTGAGAACTCATCTCAAAATCATTCATCAGAGCGATCAGGATTGATATTGACTGTCGCGCCCAGATATGGGCTAACCATAAAATACCCCAATACATTACCCTGACCATCTACAGGGCGAATATTTGACACTGGGTTTTGAGGCGGTGGACTAAACAAGCCTCCATCATTGAAGAGTAAGCTAACCAATTGATTCAAATAATCATAGGCATCTCTGTTGAGTCTAAATAGCTCCAGTCGAACCCGATCACCTTCCCTAAAGGGAAATCCCCCTAACTCAAAACCCCGATTTAAAATTTGCGTACCAAAGGTGTCATCGAAAAGCAAATAGTCTGTCCTCCTATTGAGCAGAGTATCATTTCTAATAATTCTAATCCTGTAATTATTATCTTGAGTAAAAGGAATATCACCATATAAAGTCAAATAGTATCCTTCCTCTCTAAATACGCGCTGATCTTTGAACTCGTAGGTGATTGAATCTAAGCTAGGTGGAGGCAAAAGTGTACCTGTAGAAATATAGGCTTTCCCATCTATGATCACATTAAGCTCGTAGGTTTGACCGATTTGACCGATTTGATTTTGAGTCGGGACATATCGGTCTACCTGTTCGTTGTATCGAAAAGTGGCGATTCTTCCCGTCCCAATATTTCTCACAAAAACCTGTGCGTTTGTAACCGATTCATTAGGTTCATCTGAATAAAAATCCTTTGAGAAGGAAACAAATACCTGGTTAAAATTAGGCGTATTGGTCCAAATCGCCTCAATGACTGGTGTAGGTTCTAATGTCTGCAAATCTAAGATTACTTCTTCCTGACAAGAAGAAGCAATCAAAGCAGCTATTATTATCATTGATATTCTTTTCATCAGAAATTAAAATTATAAGTGATCGAGGGAAGGAAAGTAAACAAATAGGTCATTACTGTTCCTGGTCTTCTTGATGTAATTGGATCGTTTGGAGCTGGAGAGAAATTAATATTATCATTGAATATCTCTCCGAACTGATATGAAAATGGATTTTTTCTACCGTACAGATTGTAGATACTGAAGTTCCAACTTCCTCGCCATTTTTTTCCTTGATCTGCATTTTTCCAAGTCACTGATGCATCCATCCTATGATAATCAGGAAACCTGTCCGCATTCCTCTCTCCTGTAAACAAAGGTAAGCGCTGACTATCTACCACATAGCTCCCTGCTGGAAATGTAACCGCCTGTCCTGTTGTGTAAACAAAAGTGAGATTTGCAGACCATCTTTTATTAAACTGATGATTGAGCACCAAATTCAAATCATGGGGTCTATCAAATCTAGGATTGTACCAATTATCAAAACTGATTCCCTCGATTCTTCTCCATGTTCTCGAGTAAGCATAACTTAACCAACCTGTTGTTTTCCCTACATTTTTTTTGACCAAAAATTCCACTCCGTAAGCATATCCATCCCCTGAAAGAATTTCTGTTTCTACATTGTCAGTAAATAAGACCGTTGCTCCTTGTCGTAGATCAATGACATTTTTCATATCCTTATAATATCCCTCTAGAGAAAACTCCCATACATTTTCTTTGAGATTTTTGAAAAATCCAATAGAAAATTGATCCCCTCTAACTGGCGGGATATAGGTTCCAGCTAAAATCCACCTATCGATAGGTAATCCTGCTGAGCTATTTGAAGCAACTTGCAGGTACTGAAACCCTCTATTTGCAGCTATTTTGATAGAAAAGTCATCTCTAAGTAAGTACCTAAAAGCTAGTCTTGGCTCTAACCCTTGATAGGCTTTGATTCGTTCAAAACGATTAAAGGCAATAGAATCAGTGATTTCATTAGTTGGATTAGGAATATCATTTTCATATCTGTAATCTACGCCTAAGCCATGTTGCTGATAAAGAGACCACCGCAAACCTGCCTCTAGACTCAAATTTTCAGTCAATTCCTGACTCACTGTCAAAAAAGGATTGAATTGCATGCCATTTCTAGGATTGGTAGCGATGGGTTGAATGGCACTATTGGGTGAAGGGTCGAGATCAATAGATGCGAAATGATAAAACTGAAGCATAGAACCCCATTTCAAGATAGTTTTATCAGAAAGTAGATTAGTCCATTCTGATTTGATTCCGGTTTCTCCAATTGTATTACCCCATTCAAAACCACTATCAGGATCATCAAAACCAACTTTATAATTATACCTGCTGTGATAAACATTCAAATCAAAAAATGCTCTATCGGAAATATTCCTATTCCAAGTAGCAGAATTTACCCAATTAGACCAACCAAAACCAAACTGCCCCGAGAGGCCAAGAAAATCAGAACCGTAATAGCTAGAGAAAGAAAGTTTATCCTTTTCACCTAATTTGAAGGTCATTTTACCACTCAAATCATAGAAATAAAGGTCATTGCTATTGATGTTAGGATCTGAGGAAAGCCTTAAAAACACATCAGCATAAGTCCTTCTTGCAGATAGTACAAAACTTGAATTCTCGGACAAAAGAGGCCCATCCACAGTCAATCTTGAGCTGATGGTCCCAATCCCCCCTTCCCCATGTAACTTATCATAATTTCCCTCTTTCAATGAAATATCAATCAAACTAGACACCCTTCCGCCGTAGTTAGCGGGAATATTTCCTTTATAAAAATCAACACTATTCAAAGCATCAGGATTGAAAACAGAAAAAAAGCCAAAAAAGTGAGAAGGATTGTACACGGGTGCACCATCGATTTGTAGTAGGTTCTGATCAGCAGAACCACCACGCACAAAAAGTCCCGTAGTCCCTTCTCCTGCTGTTTGGACGCCTGGTAGTAATTGTAAACTCCGTAACAAATCGACTTCTCCAAAAAGCGCAGGAATATTTTTGATGGTTTCAATGGGTACAACGGATTTTCCCAAATCTAGGCTTTTGACATTTTCATCAGGACGAGTACTGCTTACCGTGACTTCTTGTAAGTCCATTTCTTCAACTCTTAAAAATATTCTGATCGGTTTACTCAAGTCTCTTTCTTGAATCTGTCTTTGAACTTGCTCAAACCCTACAAAAGAAATGACGAGCTTTGAAGGAAGTTCTTTAATAGGAAGCAAAAATACCCCCTCCAAATCTGTAGTCACTCCACTTGAAGGGTCTGTTTCCCAATAGACATTTGCTCCTGGGATACTCTGATTAGTTGCAAAATCCATTACTACACCTTGCAAAACTACACCTTCCTGCGCTTTGACTGGCATAGGAAAAATAATGAGCATTAAGAAAAACAATGGAAAAAACCGATTCAAAAATGACATAAAGACATTAAATTTTTAAGATAAACAACAAAGAAGCGCTTTTGATTTCTTAATTCAAACAATTTTAATTGACACCCTTTGAGATAAGTGTAAATTTTATGTACTTGAAGATTATGAATCCAATCAAAATACTTGTCATAGGTTGTGGAAATATGGGAGCTGCACATGCCCAAGCCTACCATGAAATCCCAGATTTTGAAATTTGTGGACTTGTGAGTAGAGGTAAAAGTAAAGAGGCTTTAAACCAGCAACTCGGTGGCCTATATCAACTTTTTGATAATTATGAGGAAGCTTTACACATCTGTAAACCAGATGCTGTGTGTATCTCAACTTATCCAGACACTCATGAAGGCATCGCTTTAGAAGCTTTGAAGCATCATTGTCATGTTTTTGTGGAAAAGCCTCTGGCGGATACTATTTCAGGATCAGAAAGAATTATAGAAGCAGCAAAAGAAGTAAACAAGAAAGTGGTGGTTGGCTATATATTAAGACACCATCCATCTTGGATGCTGTTTATAAACGAGGCTAAGAAGCTCGGTAAACCGTTAGTCATGCGCATGAACCTCAATCAGCAGTCTCAAGGATACATGTGGGAAGTTCACAAAAACCTCATGAAAAGTTTGAGTCCGATAGTCGATTGTGGGGTACATTATATTGATATCATGTGTCAAATGACTCAAAGTAAACCTATCTCTGTGAGTGCTATTGGTGTAAGACTTTCTGAAGATATACCACAGGATAATTACAATTACGGGCAATTGCAGATTCGATTTGAAGATGGTTCTGTGGGCTGGTATGAAGCAGGTTGGGGTCCTATGATTTCTGATACTGCATTCTTCATCAAAGATGTAATCGGACCAAAAGGGGCTGTTTCTATTGTGTCGAAAAATACTGAAGCCTCTCTCTCAGACAATATTGAAGGACATACCAAAACGGAAAACATAAAAATTCATTTTGCCGAATTAAATGCAGACAATACTTTTCTCAAAAAAGATAATTGGATCAATCTTCAAGAAGAACCTGATCATAACGAATTATGTAAGCGGGAGCAACTTTACTTTCTGAAATCAATAAGAGAGAATTTAGATTTGAGTGAGCATTTGACTGACGCCATCAATAGCCTCAAAATTGCATTTGCATGTGATGCGGCTGTCAGAAAGGGAAAAACTATTAGATTTAGCTAATTAACCTGCATTTTATTTCCATTCTATTGCAAGATTTTAACTCCAATGATCCTTTTTACCGATTATTAACAAAAAATACCAAAAATTTGTGCATATATATTATTGTATTTCATCCTCAAAAAAATATTAATCATAGAATAAAATACTGATTTTAAGCATTTTGCAAGAATTTTATTTTTTATTTATTCATTTTTTTTACTCAAATTTAGATCCCGCTAAATGGGAATCCCTAAATAAAGTATCAATCAAAATGAGGTTCACCCTATGAATCGAATCTTTACCAAACAAAAAAATAGTCTTGCATTAGCACTGATGATTTTTTTCAGCTCAATTTTTATTCTAGCTGCAAAAGAGTCTTTCAATGACGGCAAGCTTACAAGACTTACAGTGAATAAAGGCACGCTAAGTCCTGCTTTTAACCCAGACATCAAGATATATGATGTAATGGTCTCTTTTTTAGATAGCGAAATCACTGTCCGTGCTGAAGCATTAGGTTCTGAAAACCTTATCCAAGTTAATGGGAATAACCCTCGTGCATTAGTCAATGATGCAAGGGTTTCTTTAAACTTTGGCACCACCCTTATTCCAGTCTTCATTTTTAATAATGGCCAAATTATCCATGAATACTACATAAGGGTATTGAGACCGGAGCCAACAACTGCCGAAATAGACGAATGGAGAAGGTTTCCAAGAGAATGTTTCGAAGATCCTAATAGAAATACAGATGAAGAATGTACCAAAGACTCTGATGGAGATGGTGTACCAGATATCATTGATCTTTGCCCAAATACACCTCCAGGGGAGGCTGTAGATCGATTTGGTTGTTCGCTCAATCAATATGATTCTGATGGGGATGGAGTGCCTGACCATTTAGATCAATGTCCTGACACTCCATTAGGTGAACCTGTAGATGAAAATGGTTGTGCTGACTCTCAGAAAGATTCTGATGGAGATGGCGTAACTGATGATCTTGATCTATGTCCAAATACACCAGCGGGAGAAGAAGTGGACGAAAATGGGTGCTCTCTTTCACAAAAAGATTCTGATGGAGATGGCGTAACTGATGATCTCGATCTTTGTCCTGATACTCCCGCTGGCGAAGAAGTAGATGAAAATGGTTGTTCAGCTTCTCAAAGAGATTCTGACGGGGATGGCGTAACTGATGACTTAGATCTATGTCCTGATACTCCAGGAGGAGAAGAAGTAGATGAAAATGGGTGCTCTCTTTCACAAAAAGATTCTGATGGAGATGGGGTTACAGATGACCTTGACCTTTGTCCAGATACTCCTGAAGGGGAAGAAGTAGACGAAAATGGCTGTTCTGCTTCTCAAAGAGATTCTGACGGCGATGGGGTTACAGATGACCTTGACCTTTGTCCTGACACACCTGAAGGGGAAGCTGTAGATGAGAATGGATGTTCACTTGATCAAATTGACTCTGATGGAGATGGAGTGCCTGATTATTTGGACTTATGTCCGGATACGCCAGCAGGTGCAGAAGTAGATGAAAATGGTTGTGCTGATTCTCAAAAAGATTCTGATGGAGATGGGGTAACTGATGACCTGGATCTTTGTCCTGATACACCTGAGGGAGAAGAAGTTGACGAAAATGGTTGTTCGCTTGATCAAATAGACTCTGATGGAGATGGAGTACCTGATTATTTAGACTTATGTCCTGATACGCCAGAAGGTGCTGAGGTGGATGAAAATGGCTGTGCAGATTCTCAAAAAGATTCCGATGGTGACGGAGTAACTGACGACTTAGATCTTTGTCCTGACACTCCTGCGGGGGCTGAAGTAGATGAAAATGGCTGTGCAGACTTTCAGAAAGATTCTGATGGGGATGGCGTAACTGATGATCTTGATCTTTGCCCCAATACTCCTGAAGGTGCCGAAGTAGATGAAAATGGTTGTTCACTTGATCAGATAGACTCAGATGGAGATGGAGTACCTGATTATCTAGACTTATGTCCTGATACGCCAGAAGGTGCTGAAGTAGATGAAAACGGTTGTGCTGATTCTCAAAAAGATTCTGATGGGGATGGGGTGACTGATGATTTGGATCTTTGCCCGGATACGCCAGCCGGTGAAGCGGTAGATGAGAATGGTTGTTCTCTCGATCAAATAGACTCTGATGGAGATGGAGTGCCTGATTATTTAGACTTATGTCCTGACACTCCTGCTGGAGCAGACGTAGATGAGAACGGCTGTGCTGATTCGCAGAAAGATTCTGACGGTGATGGCGTAACTGATGATATAGACCTCTGCCCTGATACTCCTGCTGGTGCGGAAGTAGACGAAAATGGTTGTGCAGATTCGCAGAAAGACTCTGATGGTGATGGGGTAACTGATGACCTTGATCTTTGTCCTGATACTCCAGAAGGAGAAGAAGTTGACGAAAATGGTTGCTCACTCTCTCAGAAAGACTCCGATGGTGATGGGGTAACAGATGACCTTGATCTTTGTCCTGATACTCCGGAAGGAGAAGAAGTTGACGAAGATGGTTGCTCACTCTCTCAAAAAGACTCTGATGGTGATGGCGTAACAGATGATATTGATCTTTGTCCTGATACTCCAGAAGGAGAAGAAGTAGATGAAAACGGTTGCTCACTATCGCAGAAAGACTCTGATGGTGATGGCGTAACAGATGATCTTGATCTTTGTCCTGATACTCCAGAAGGAGAAGAAGTGGATGAAAACGGTTGCTCACTCTCTCAGAAAGACTCCGATGGTGATGGGGTAACAGATGATCTTGATCTTTGTCCTGATACTCCAGAAGGAGAAGAAGTGGATGAAAACGGTTGCTCACTCTCTCAAAAAGACTCTGATGGTGATGGCGTAACAGATGATCTTGACCTTTGTCCTGATACTCCAGAGGGAGAAGAAGTGGATGAAAACGGTTGCTCACTCTCTCAGAAAGACTCTGATGGTGATGGGGTAACAGATGATATTGACCTTTGCCCTGATACTCCAGAAGGAGAAGAAGTAGATGAAAACGGTTGTTCACTTTCTCAAAAAGACTCTGATGGTGATGGCGTAACAGATGATCTTGATCTTTGTCCTGATACTCCAGAGGGAGAAGAAGTAGATGAAAACGGTTGCTCACTCTCTCAGAAAGACTCTGATGGTGATGGAGTAACTGATGATATTGACCTTTGCCCTGATACTCCAGAGGGAGAAGAAGTGGATGAAAACGGTTGCTCACTCTCTCAGAAAGACTCTGATGGTGATGGAGTAACTGATGATATTGACCTTTGCCCTGATACTCCAGAAGGAGAAGAAGTGGATGAAAACGGTTGCTCACTCTCTCAGAAAGACTCTGATGGTGATGGCGTAACAGATGATATTGACCTTTGCCCCGATACTCCAGAAGGAGAAGAAGTGGATGAAAACGGTTGCTCACTCTCTCAGAAAGACTCTGATGGTGATGGCGTAACAGATGATATTGATCTATGTCCAAATACACCTGAGGGTGCGGAAGTAGACGAGTTTGGCTGCGCAATCAACGAGTTAGAAGAGACTCTTGTGATAGACTATGTAGATGAAGATGTCATCATTGTAGACTGGGGAACCGAATTTGACGATCTTGGACTTCCTACGCACATCTGGGTCATTTTAGAAAATGGAGAAAGAGTTCTTCTACCCATCACTTGGTCTCAGGAAGGTTATGATGGAAATACTAGTGGTGTTTATGTACTGATAGGTACCATTACCTTCCCTAATAGTTGGATAGATGGTATAGATAGGCCTGTAAGCATCACTGTAATTGTGAATCAAAAGCCAGCCCCTGAAGACTTAATTCTAACAGAAGACAGTTTCCTTCAAAATGAATACGAAGAGCCAATTTACATCGGTGATTTCATAGTAATTGATCCTATTGATGATCAGCATTTGATCGAACTCGTACCTGGAGAAGGAGACAATGATCTATTTGTCATCATCGACGGTCAACTCTATTGGAACAATTCAGAATTGAGACCAGGAGAAACTACTTTTATCATTGTAGTAATCGTGACAGATAGAGATGGAAATACTTTTACCAAGGAATTTGTCATCACTAGAAGAATTCCAAGCCTCGAGGAAGTAGCTATTCCAAATACTTTTACTCCAGATGGGGATGGAATCAATGATACTTGGGGAATCAATTCATTGAGAATGTATACAGGAATTCGATTGACTATCTATGAAAAAGGTGGTGAATTGATATTCAGGTCTAGCAATCCTATGGATCGCTGGGATGGAACTTATTTTGGAAATCCGCTTCCAATCGGCGTCTATTATTATGTAATAGAAGTCGACGATATTAAGCAGACAAGAAAAGGAGCGATCAACCTTTTAAGGAAAAAATAAGCGAAAAAAGTCTTCTGTAGGAATTTCTGAAGGCTTGAGAAAAACATTCCATAACATCATTCAAGAAATTAGATTATGAAAAAAATATTTATCTTTTTATTCCTCAGCATGACGCTTAACCTAGATGGTTTTGGGCAGATGAGAAGGTATATGAGTCAGTTCAATCAATTTCAGAACTACTTTAACCCAGCCATGACAGGCTATGAAGGTTCTAATTTAAAAGGATTTGTACGAAACCAATGGGCAGGATTTGATGGCTCTCCGCAGTTATTCTACATGTCTACTGAATTGGATTTTTCTGAAATGAAAGGGATGAAGGATCCTTCATTAGTAGGTAAAAATACTACAGGTGTTACATTCCTAAATGAAAGTTATGGCGCCTTTGTTGATACAGAAATACAAGCTGCTTATGCAGCGAGGGTTCGATTATCAAGAGGTACAAATCTAAGATTGGGAGCTTCTATCAATTACATGCACTCCAGATTAGACGGAAATAACTTGACCACAGAACAAGCTAATGACCCTACAGTAGCTCAATACCTTAATAGCTTCGGTAATATGAGTACTATTGACTTCAACGTTGGTTTGGCATTGACCCATGAAAATTATTACATTGGTTACTCACTTCAAAACGCAAATAGAGGAGCAATCAACTTTGGGGAGGTATTTGTGGACAGAAAACCAAGTGTTAGTATCTTTCAATCAGGATTCAGACACACAGTCTCTCCAAGTGTAAGCATTGCTTCGCACTTCATGTATAGGTCTCAAATAGATTTACCTAACCATTTTGAAGCAAATGTAAAAGCCATTTTGCTGGACAGAATTTGGGTGGGTGCGGGACATCGAGTGAATTATGCAAATAATTTCACCTTTGGCTTTGTCCATCAGCAAATCAAATTTGGATACACTCACGAACTACCCTCTCAAAAAGGCTACCTCCTACCCTATGCAACACATGAGTTTATTGTGACTTTTGCATTTTGGAGAAAATTTGGAAAATCCAATGAAAATTCACTTGTGATTTGGTAAAATCATAGTTCAACATTACAAATTTTTTAATTTTATTTTTTTCATCGCCTAATATTTTTGATATTGATTGAAATCTGAAAAACACTTAGAATAAGTATTATTTCGGATTTCAATCAATTCTTTTGTCTCTACAATCATTTCATGAAAAAAGAAACACAAGCATACAAATCCATCTTTGAGATTGTACCCATCCCGATATGGGAAGAGGATTTTTCGAAAGTGAAAGCTTATTTAAAGGAATTAAATCTCATTAACCAATCTTCAGACTATATAAAATCTTATTTTTCTAATAATCCAGACAAGATTTATCAATGTGTCGAAAAAATCAAGATAATCAATTTCAATCAAGCTTGTCTAGATTTACACGAGGCTAAATCCAAGGAGGAACTACTTAATAACATCAATTCTATTTTCATTGATAAATCTATAAATACTTTAGTGGAGCAATTCATTTGTATTTGCCAAGGTATACAATCTTTTGAATCTGATTCTTATACAAGATCTCTTACTGGTAAAATCAAAGAAATTTCCTTCTCTTGGAAAGTTGTCCCTCAATTTGAGCGTGACTTATCTCGTGTTATTGTTACTACACAAGATATCGGGCAAAAAATAGAATCGGATAAGAAGTCAAAATTCATTGAAATCACGCTCAACAACCTTCCGATTGGAATTGCTGTCAATGAAGTAGACTCTGGATATGCTACACTAATGAACAAACAATTTTCTAAAATCTATGGCTGGCCAGAAGAAACACTTACTGATATATCCGAATTTTTCAATAAAGTATACCCAGATCCAGCGTATAGAAAAGAAATTACCTCTAGGATTTTAGCAGATATCGAAAGTAAAGATCCAAATCGCATGGCCTGGTCTGAAATAGAAATTACAACGCAAAAGGGCGAAAAACGCATTGTGTCTGCAAAAAACATCCCTCTTTATGAGCAAAACATCATGATTTCTACTGTCATTGATGAAACAAATAAAGTCAACGCAGAACGTGCATTGAAACTGAGCAATGAAAGATTTCACTACGCCACACTAGCAATTTCAGATGCCATTTGGGATTGGGACATGGAGGCTCATACAGTTTTTTGGGGTTCTGGTTATAATACACTTTTCGGCTATGATGCAGGCGTTCAATATGTCTCCGAAAATCTTTGGGAGACCAAAGTTCATCCTGAAGACTATCCTCGTATTATCAGTAGTATAAAGCATGCGAGAAACAATCCTCGTACAGATAGGTGGCAAGGTGAATATAGATTTCAAAAGCAAAACGGAGAATTTGCTTTTGTCTCTGAGCATACAGTTATTTTGAGAAACGATCGAGGAAAACCTATTAGAATGATCGGTGCTTTACAGGATATTACTGAGAAGAAACAAGCAGAGCAATCTCTTATTCAAAAAACAAAATACCTGGAAGTTATTTCAACTATTGTAGAATCCTTATTGACTTTTGAAAATTGGGAAAGTGTCTTGGCTAGAAATTTAAAATTAATAGGTCAAGCAGCTAGTGTAGATAGGGCATATTACCTTCAGATTTATTCTGATCAAAAAACAGGAAAACAATACCTCAAACAAGTCTATGAATGGGTAAAAGAGGGAATCAGTGCAGAATTGGAAAATCCAAAATACCAATGTATTCCATTAGAAGATTTTCCAGAGTATTTACAGATGGCCTTGGACAGAGTCCCTTATCAAGTGATTACGAATCAAATAAAGGACCCTATCACAAAAGCAATCCTTGAAGAACAAGACATCAAATCGATTCTTCAAATTCCTATTTTTACAAAAAATACTTTTTTGGGTTTTTTAGGCTTTGATGATTGCACTATAGCACGTGTATGGACAGAAGAGGATATCTCTTTTTTACAAACTATAGTTAATAATTTTGGTTCAGCCATTGAAAAACAAGAATATGAGACTTCTCTTCAGCAAGTCAACGAACAGCTTAAGACAACGAACAATAATTTAGCAAATTCCAATTCTGAATTGGAGCAATTCGCTTATGTTGCTTCACATGACTTACAAGAGCCCTTAAGAATGATCAGTAGTTTTCTCTCTCTTTTAGAAAAAAAATACAAAAATCAGTTAGACGATAAAGCAAATACCTATATCCATTATGCTAAAGATGGAGCTGATAGGATGCGAAGTATTATCTTGGATTTGCTTGAGTTTTCAAGAGTTGGAAGAGCAGGAGATTTAGAAACTTCCAAATTTGAAACCAAAGAAGCCATAGAGGAGGCACTCAAGCTTTTATCACAACAGATTCAGGAAACTAAAGCGTTGATCAAAATAAATGTTCCTCAAAAAATCCAAACGAGAAGATTTGCTTTCATCCAATTGGTACAAAACCTTATCTCCAATGCGATCAAATATCAGCCTGAGGGAAATATTCCGAAAATAAATATTGAAGCTAAAGATATAGGGGATTTTTGGCAATTTAGTGTACAAGACAATGGCATAGGAATCGCTCCTGAGTATCAAGAGAAAGTTTTTGTAATATTCCAAAGGCTACACGACAAATCACAATATTCTGGAACTGGTATAGGACTAGCCATTTGTAAGAAAATCGTTGAATTCCTTGGAGGGAAAATCTCAGTCAATTCTACTTTGTCTAAAGGCAGTACTTTCTACTTTACAATTCCAAAATGATAATAATGTTGATAAGTATCCGTCCGATAAACCCCATATTTTCTGATTACTGTTTGGGTTGTAATCTTGCGTCATGAAAAAGATTAGCAACGACGAATATTACAAGCTG
>NZ_FZOK01000006.1 GCF_900188245.1 Belliella buryatensis
AGTTTAGAGGCGTTTCAAATGTAGAGTTCTTCCTATTTAGACTAGCTAATATCTATGGCTAAATTTTGAACCTCCCCAGATTTTAAGACTGATCCCGTTTCAAATGTAGAGTTCTTCCTATTTAGACTAGCTAATATCTATGGCTAAATTTTGAACCTCCCCAGATTTTAAGACTGATCCATTTTAAGACTGATCCCTGATCCAGGATAACTGAATGATTTTTTTTGAAAATAAATAAAAAATTAGTTAAAAGCAAAAGCTCGGGAACATACATAAAAAAATCCGAAGCATTTAAGCTTCGGATTTTGTTGGCCGACTAGGGCTCGAACCTAGACTCTTCTGGACCAAAACCAGACGTGTTGCCAGTTACACCATCGGCCAATTTTCCTTTTGGTTAATTACTCTACCTTAAGGTGTCACAAATGTAGGGTGACTTTCTTTTTTATGCAAGTACCAATACAAAGTTTTTTGCCTGTTTTTCTTAATTCCCTAGATTTCAGAAAGAAAAATAAAAGTGAAATTTTCAAGCCCCTTGAATCAATAACATAATGCCTATAAAATGTAGAATAGTTCCAGCCAAAACAAATATATGCCATATGGTATGAGCAAAGGCCATCTGTGGCCTAGTATAGAAAATGGTGCCCAATGTATAACTTAAACCGCCAGCCGCGATTAGTGAAAGGATTGTAGTACTTAGGTTTTTTAATAGTGGATTGATTAGAAATATTGCCATCCAGCCCATGCCCAAATAGAGGATTAGAGAAGCTTTTTTAAATCTGTGAGTAAAGTAGACCTTGAAAATAATCCCAAAGGCAGTCAGGCCCCAAATAATTCCAAAAAACACCCAGCCCAAAGTACCTCCAACTGTCAATAGTAAAAATGGAGTGTACGTACCTGCTATAAGAAAGTAGATTCCAATATGGTCAAGAGTTCTAAGCCAAGCCTTGACCTTCTCTTCTTGTACAGCATGGTAGAGTGTAGAAAAAGTGTAGAGCAGCAAAATAGAACCACCAAATAAGCTACAACTTACGATATGAATGGCGGATCCTTCTATTACAGAGAAAGTGACCAATAATGAAATGGCTACCACACTGAATAATACACCGATACCATGCGTAATGCTATTGGCAAATTCTTCCTGTAATGTTTGCTTTCTTGTCATGTTTATGTTTTTGGTAAAGATAATCAATGGAATTTTCAGATGATGTCAGTCACGAAATCGTTTGAAAATTGTGTTTTTGTTAATTTTATTTAGAAATATTGATAAAATAAAAATAAATATGCAGATTTAATGAAAATAACATCTCTTAACCCTATAATTGTTAGTAACATGACAGAAAAAAACCTAGTAAAAACTGTGCAGAGCACATTGGAAAAATTGGGAAAATTGAAATTGGATCAACAGCTTCAAGAGGAGCTTACTTGGTGTTTGGGAAGCTATGAATATGATCAGAATCCTGTTGGAGTGATTGAGAAAAGTAGCAAAGCATTAGAATTGCTCAAATCCAAGAGAGAAGAGCATGCGAGGGCTGTTTCGAAGAAACTTATCGAAGATTTGGAAAAGCTTGTCTTGAATTGAGGGATAAAAAAAGGCTTTCTCGAAAGAGAAAGCCTTTTCTGTAATAATTGTAGACTAATTACTCGCCAACAACTACAAATTTCACGTTACTTTTTACTTCTCTGTGAAGATCAA
The DNA here is from genome assembly GCF_900188245.1 of Belliella buryatensis. Taxonomy (GTDB): domain Bacteria; phylum Bacteroidota; class Bacteroidia; order Cytophagales; family Cyclobacteriaceae; genus Belliella; species Belliella buryatensis. Next base: position 1,694 of record NZ_FZOK01000006.1, read on the forward strand.
CTTCAGCTTCAAATTCTCCAGCAGCTTGAACAGGTACATTGATAGATATTTTCTTTCTATCAATCTCAATACCTTGAGCAGCTAGGGCATCAGAAATTTGAAGCGTGGTTACTTTACCGAAAATCTTTCCAGATTCACCGATTTTAGCTTTGATTTCCAAAGTAGTACCTTCTAATTTAGTAGCAAGGTTTTCAGCTTCTGTTTTGATTTTTTCAGCTTTGTGAGCAGCTTGCTTAATGTTTTCAGCTAATACTCTTTTGTTAGAGCCAGTAGCCAAAACAGCGAAACCTTGAGGAATCAGGTAGTTTCTACCGTATCCAGGCTTTACATCTACAAGGTCATTCTTGTAGCCTAAACCTTTTATGTCTGTTTTAAGAATAACTTCCATTTTGATAATTTTTTAAAATTTGTAATAAATCGATCAGTGATAGATTATTTCAATCCATCTGCTACGAATGGCAATAAAGCCAAGTGCCTTGCTTTTTTAATAGCGTTAGCCACTTTTCTTTGAAACTTCGCAGAGTTACCGGTCAATCTTCTAGGAAGGATTTTACCTTGCTCATTCACAAACTTCAAAAGGAAGTTAGGATCTTTGTAGTCAATATACTTGATACCGTTCTTTTTGAATCGGCAGTATTTCTTTCTATTCTCTACTCTATTGATTGGTTCGTTTCTTAGTGTCATTAGGCTTGCTCCTCCTTAGCTTCAGCTTTTTTGTTAAATTCACCTTTTCTTCTTTTCTCAGCATAAGCCAAGCTGTGCTTGTCAAGTACTGTAGTCAAGAAACGCATTACTTTCTCGTCTCTTCTGATTTCAAGCTCAAACTTCCTGATCAAAGTTGGCTCTGACTTGAATTCAATCAGAACGTAGAAACCGGTGCTTTTTTTCTGAATTGGATAGGCCATCTTCTTAAGACCCCAATTTTCCACATTAACGATTTCTGCCCCCTCTTCTTTTAACAAGTTTACAAACTTGTCTACGGTATCCTTCATCTGAACATCAGACAAAACGGGAGTTAAAATGAATACCGTTTCATAATTTTTCTGGAACATGATTAATTTGTTTAATTAATGTTTATTTAAACAGTCCGCAAAAGTAGAGTTTTAATCCTTTTTATCCAAATTATTTGACTTCAAAACTCCCAGTTCCAATTTGATAATTGTCTGCATAGATTCTTACTTCATACTTTCCTGAAGTGTAATTGCTACCTTTTTCATAAAAGTAAGTCAAGGATTGCTTGCTGTTGTCAAAGAGAATGTCCTGATGTGTGGTGTAAAATTCCTCTCTTCCGTCGATCATAAAAGTACCCGAACCGCGGGCAATGTCAAAAATTGGTTGATTGTTTGGAGCGATGATTTGTACATAGATGTCTCTTGGTCCTTTTTGAGCTACTTTATTATCTGCTAGGTTGAAAGTGATTTTCAAGCGGTCTATTTGCCTATTTCTAAAACCATCTTCACGCTCTCTACCCCTCGAATTGACTGCTGCCACTACAATATTTTCAGCTTTAAGTCTTGCAGCGATGCTGACTTTTTCTTCAAGTTCCTCCTTTTGTAAATTAAGCTGTACTACTTTTTCTTCGATTTCAGCCTGGCTAGTTTTTAAGTCTTGGTTCTCGCTAAAAAGTTGTTGATTGACTTCTCTGAGTTTGACAATTTCTTGATCTTTTTCCTGCAACACTGCCGTGAAGCTATTGATTCTTCTATTCAAAGCTTCAATTTCTTCTGCTGAGCGTTTTTTCTCAGAGTTCCGCTCGGTGATCAGTTGTTCCCGCATTTCTTCCAAAGCTGCTACATCTCCCCCTAGTTTTTCGATTTCTTGGATCCTTAGATCCAATTGGTAGGTGATGGAATCTAACCTTCTGTTGATCTCGTTGTTGTCCTCAGACAGCAGTAAAATCTCCTCAGTTTTCTTATTTCGATCTACTGCATCGTAATAAAGTTTGATGCCACTGATGATTACGAGGATAATCAAAACAATGATGAGAATGTTTTTTCCGTTCTCAGATTTTCTAGGGTTTTCCTTTTCAAAATTGGTATTCATTGTATATATCGTAGTATTTTCGCCAAATTAATAATTTATCATGAATCTATCACTTGATCAAAGCTATTGGACTTCTCGGTATAAGCAAAATCAAATAGGTTGGGATGTGGGACAAGCCACTACTCCGATTAAGCAATATTTAGACCAAGTTGAAGACAAGTCTATTCGAATTCTCTTTCCTGGTGCAGGAAATGCATATGAAGCTATTTATGCTTGGGAAAACGGTTTCCAAAACATTCATGTTTTGGATTTTTCTATCTTTCCACTAGAAAATTTCCAAAAGCAACATCCAGATTTTCCTAATGACCAAATTCATCATCAAGATTTCTTTCAGCACGAGTATCAATATGATTTAATATTGGAGCAAACATTCTTTTGTGCTTTACCTGTGGATATACGCCAAGAATATGCGATAAAGATGCATGACTCGCTTAAGCAAGGTGGATTGTTAGTAGGAGTGATGTTCAATAGGATATTTGAACATGATGGACCTCCATTTGGAGGAACGGTAGATGAATATAAGTCCTATTTCGAAGATTATTTCGACATACTGACCATAGCACCTTGTTATAATTCTATTCCTCCAAGAGCTGGTTCTGAGATATTTATTAGATTTAGGAAGAAATAGGTTAGTATTTTAGAATATAGCTGCTTTTAGGTAGTTTGTTGTCGAAAAATAAAATGCCCGTTTCGAAGAAGTCCAAATCCATACTTACAGTAGAATGTTTTCTGAGTTCTTGCCAAGCTTGATACATGCCTTTTGACCAATGTATATCAGCTATGGCAAGGATACTTTTTTCGTGAAGATAAGGAAGGAGCAAATTGAAATAAGTCATAGTGCCTGCGGATGTGTGTGTGGCGTCTATCAAAGCAAAATCAACTGATTTGATTTTATCCAAAACTTCTGGCAAAGTTTCCTCAATCTTTCCTAAGGTGTAATTGCTATTGCTATCCGTGGGCAATTCTTGGGCTTTTCTCCACAAGGCTTCAGACCCTTCGAAAGTATGAAAATCTCCTTTAGTAGCTCTACTGAGATATCTCGCATTGATACCTGTACAGGTGCCTAGTTCCAAGACTTGATTAGCAGGGGTCAATTGGATGAAATATTGATAAAGCTGAGAGAATTTTCTCCCACTTGTGCTATGTTTGGTGACTTCTCCTGTTTTCCTTTCATTTGATTTCAGCTTCTTGGAGCCAGCGCCAAAATCCGCAATGGATAAGATGTCCTGATCTTTGAGAAGTGTTTTTCTGATTTCTTCCAAATCTAAATCAAAAGCTTTGCGCTCCTTGATAAAAGAGAGCAGCTCAGTGTAGATTTTATAGATAGCAGGAGACTGTAATGAGTACTGATCCTCATGATACAGCCAATATTTGATGTAAGAAAAAAAAGGATAGATATGCTGCTTCAAATCAATTGTCGAAGATTTGGGAGATTAATTGGAATTCTGGTATCATCACCTCAAATAGTTTACCATCCATTATTTTTTCCATTATGTAGGCACCACGCATCTTTCCTAGCCCAGACTTAAGGTTACAACCTGAGATATACTCGTGAGTTTGACCAGGCTCTAATATAGGTTGCTGACCTACTACACCATCGCCCTCTACAATCTTGATCGCATCGCCAGCATCAAAAATTTCCCACTTTCTTCTCAACAATTGTATGGTATGGGCACTGTTGTTTTCTATATTTACCTTGTAGGTAAATACGAAGTGTTGCTGATGTGGACTGGAGAACTCTGGCTGATAAGTAGCTTCTACGGTGACTTTGACTCCTTCTGTGATGGCACTGACCATAATTGATTTGGTTTGATAACCTACGGAAAACAAATCTATAGTATTCTAATTAAAACGCAACGAAAAAATCACCATAATGGATGTAAAAATTGAAGCAAGTTGGAAATCAGTTTTGAGTGAAGAATTTGGCAAACCTTATTTCATCAAACTTTCAGAATTTGTCAGATCTGAGTATGCCTCTCAACAAATTTTCCCAAAGGGAAAAGAGATTTTCATTGCATTTGATCATTGTCCTTTTGACCAAGTGAAGGTAGTGATACTGGGGCAAGATCCCTATCATGGGCCAGGTCAGGCGCATGGTTTGTCCTTTTCTGTCAGACCTGGGGTGCCATTTCCTCCAAGTTTGCTGAACATTTTCAAAGAGATCAACAAAGACTTAGATCAACCTATTCCATCCAATGGAGATTTGACTCGTTGGGCAGATCAAGGAGTCTTGCTCCTGAATGCAACACTTACAGTTAGGGCTCATCAGGCGGGTTCTCATCAAAAGCAAGGATGGGAAACTTTCACAGATGCTGTGATTAGGAAGTTGGTAGAAAAAAAATCAAATGTGGTATTTATGCTTTGGGGAGCCTATGCCCAAAAAAAGGCCGCTTTTATTGATGAAAGTAAGCATCTCAAACTGCATGCACCACATCCTAGTCCTCTTTCCGCCCATAGAGGGTTTTTAGGTTGCGGACACTTTTCCAAAGCAAATACATACTTGGAAGAAAATGGTTTATCAACGATCAAATGGTAAAGCTTTCAATCAAGCATCCTAGCCACCATGATACCTGTCTGGGATTTGTTGTTTTGAATGTAATCTGCGAGTGGCACAGCTGTGATTTCTACCTGCATGCTGCGTGTGCTGGCATGCAGCAAGTGAATTCTGCCTGCCTTTTCTATTGCAAAGCCCACATGGACAATATCAAGATTGTTTAAAGAGGAAGTAATAGCTATCAGATCTCCAGATTTGATGTTGGATTCATGTTTCTTGATGTCAGATTTTGGGATGTAATGATAGGTTCTATTTGCAATTTGGGTTTCTATAGATTTGATGTCATTGACAAAAATGGGAGAACTCAGTTGCGGATAATATTGTGGGTTTTCTGACATGAAGCTGGGCTGATTGGTATAAGTTTGTCCACCAATTTCAGCAGTGATATCTTTGATGATCCCTTTTTGTTCGTTTTCATAAAGCCAATCTGAGAAATAATGTAATCTAGATGGGTATTCTCCGAGTATACCATTTCGATACCTGATTTTCTCTAATTCTTTTTCATAGCTTTCAAAAGTGATTTGACCTTTCTTGACAATGCTTGAAAGACCAATCACAGTTTCTAAATATGTAGTACAATCAAGTCCAACTAGGTTAATCACCAATTTTTCATCACCAGGTATTTCCAGTGTTTTTTCTACATAAGGAGTACCTAGCATCCAGCTTCCTATGATGATGTTCAGTTCAATAGGACTGTGTTTTTCTTTTTCTAATAGTGAAGCTTTCTCTAAATATCCATCTAGTTTCTGCCTGCTTTCAAGCGTGCAGATGGTTTGAGCTATTAGCAAATTGGGAAAGAGTAATAAGAAGAACAAAAGCTTATGCATAGCTAGAAACGGCATCAGGTTACATATTTGAAAGCGAATATTCATCATATAAAAGTACTAAAATTAAGGCACAAGGAGTAAGCCAAAAAATAAAGCCAGTCGAATTCAATTTTCGACTGGCTTTAATTAATGATGAAAGTATTTATTTAATACCATTGAAGAATCTCTCCCAGCGGATTTTGCTGAACATTGATTTGTGTTTATCAAGTGATAGCCATAGGAACCATGCTTTTCCTACTATATGATCTTCAGGTACAAAACCCCAATACCTAGAGTCAAGGGAATCGTGTCTATTGTCACCCATCATGAAGTAATAGTTCTGTTTGAATGTATATTCAGTGACTTCTTGACCGTCAATATAGAGTTTGTTGTTTTTGATTTCTAGGTTTTTGTGACCTTCATACTTTTCAATTGTGAATGCATATTTGGCCATATTCTCTTCATCCATAGAAATTGTAAAACCTTCACCTGGGATTTCTAGGGGACCCCAATGGTCTCTGTTCCATCCAAAGTAAGCACCATCAGGGAAAACCATAGATTCACCCATATCTGCTCTTTCAAATCTAGGGTTTACTGAGCCAATAGCAGGTGAGTTTTCTAGTTTTTTGGCGTCTTCTTCAGTAGCCTTCACCATATATCCAACACCATTAGAAAAAGGCATATAGTTATCTCTACTGATACCATAATCTTCAAAGAAATCAGGTGAGAGATTTCTTTCTGTCAAAACATCATATGAAAACTGCATCTTTGGAGGGTTTTCAGTCTCCTGACCGTTGATGTAGACTTGTCCACTTTTGATTTCCAAGATATCACCAGGGACAGCTACGGCTCTTTTTATGTAATTGGTCTTGAGGTCTACAGGGTATTCATATTCAGCAGGATAGTTGAATACAACCACATCATTTCTTTTGACAGAAGTGAAGCCAGGTAGTCGATAGTAAGGAAGTTCTATCCAGTCTAGGTATGACTTGATTTCTGTTCCCCAGATTTTTTGGTGGGTGAGGGGCATTTGCAGAGGTGTCTTTGGAATTCTCGTTCCATAGTGCATTTTACTTACAAAAAGGAAGTCACCTATCAAAAGGGATTTTTCCATGGATCCCGTAGGAATTGTAAATGGCTCAAGTAACAGCCATCGGATCAAACTCGCTGCAATGACTGCAAACACCAATGCATCAACCCACTCTCTGGCTGCTGATTTTTTCTTTTTTTCTCTAGTCATAGGTTTCAAAAATATTAGAAAGATAGGAAATCATCCATAGATAGCACACCTTTTTTGTCTTTAATCCACTCGGCTACCAAGACCGCGCCAAGTGCAAAGCCCTGGCGGCTATGGGCAGTATGGCTGATCTCAATATCATCGATAGCAGACTGATAGCGAATGATATGTGTACCTGGAGCAGGATCAATTCGCTTGGCTGTGATAGGAAGCACCTGTTCGTCAGCGTTCACTTCTTCGGACAGTTTCCAGGTTTTTAAATGTGTGATATTCTCCAATATTCCTTCCGCCAGGGTAATAGCAGTTCCACTTGGCGCATCTTTTTTCTCGGTATGATGTACTTCTTCCATGCTGACTTTATAGTCATTTTGATCTCCCATCAGTTTGGCAAGATATTGATTGACTTTAAAGAATACATTCACCCCAATAGAATAATTGGATGCATAGAAAAAGGCTCCGCCATATTTTAGTGTCATTTCATCCAATTCAGGTTTCTGTGCTAGCCAGCCTGTGGTGCCGGATACGATCGGAATTTCTTTGCTTATCGCCCACTTGATGTTCTCTACAGCGGCTTCTGGTTGAGAAAATTCAATGGCTACATCAATTTCAGCTGGATTAAGTTGATCCAACTCGTGCCGGTTGTCAATATTGATTTTTGCAACTATGGAGTGGCCTAGGGATTCAGCGATTTCGCTGATGATTTTGCCCATTTTGCCATAGCCAAGGATAATTATATTCATTATTTAGAAATTAAGCTTCAATGATAATCCTACCACATTCCTTCCTGCGAAAAGAGTTTGGTAAGAGGGTTCAAATTTCATACTGATATCATCACTAATGTCAAATCCTGATAAGTGGGCATCTACTTGAGCATCTACTATATTGAGAACATAGATGGCTGCAAATACGATAAAGTTCAGGTCTCTATTTCTTCTCCAGAAGTCTACATTTCGGACTAATGCATCTCGATTGAGATTGGGGAAGCTTTCACTTTGCCCATTTTGATCAAAGAACCGGAGTTCATTTCTGAAAAGTTGGTATCTTCTGTTATTGAATTCTATGAAATAGAGATTGGTCACAAATCCTCCATAAATGATCGGAAGCTTCCAAACTTTTTCATTGTAAACCTGACCTGCTCCTGGAAGCACAGCAGAAAGTATGGTGGCTAGTTTGGGATCCTTTGGAAGTTTTTCATTGAGTTCAATATTGACTGTATCCCTTTCAGATTGACCAAAAGCAGTAATATTTGAACAGGCCAATAAAACAAAAACAGCAATGGTTCTCAAGAGCACCATTGCCAAGCTTTTGGTCTTTTCCCTGGGGGTATATTGAATTGGTTTCACCTGATTAGATAATCTCCAATATTTCTAGGATTCTATTGAGGTCAGAAGCCGAATGAAAAGGGATTTTAATTTCACCTTTGTTTTTATCATTGGCCTTGAGTTGTACTTTGGATCCAAAGTGATTGGCTAATCTTTGCTGGATCTTGCCAATTTCATATTTCCTTACTGGATCTAAGGAAGTTTCTTTCTTGGACTCAGAAGCTTCTTCTTGATTATTAAGTGCCTTGACCAATGCCTCAACTTTTCTCACGCTCAACTCTTCGGCTACAGTCTTCTTGAAAATGGCCAATTGCTTGTCAATATCTTCAATGTTGATCAAAGCTCTCGCATGCCCCATACTGATCACTTGATCCCTGATGCCAGCTTGAATGTCTGGAGGTAATTTCAGCAACCTGAGGTAATTGTTGACTGTAGTTCTGTTTTTGCCAACTCTATCTCCAAGCTCTTCTTGTTTCAAATCACACTCTGCCAACAAGCGCTGATAGGAATGTGCGATTTCGAGTGCATTCAAGTTTTCTCTCTGAATATTTTCAATCAAAGCCATTTCCAGCATTTGCTGGTCATTGGCTGTGCGCACATAGGCAGGGATTTTATCTAAACCAGCAAGTTTTGAGGCTTGAAATCTCCTTTCTCCAGATATTAGCTGATATTCATTATCTGCCAGTTTTCTAACTGTAATAGGTTGAATAATTCCTTGTACAATAATGGAATCAGATAATTCTTGAAGGGCGTCTTTGTCAAAATATGTTCTTGGCTGATATGGGTTGACCTGTATTTCAGTGATTGGAATTTCATAGATCCCAGCTGTACTCTGAGCAGGAATCAGATCTTGTTTTTGGTTTTTTTGGGGTGAGTCTTGCAATAAAGCTCCCAAACCTCTTCCCAATGCATTCTTCTTCTGTGGTTTTTTATCAGCCATATTGCTTTATCAATTTACTTTTTCCATTCCGTTTTTCGCAGCAATCTCACTGGCTAGGTTAAGGTAAGCCATGGCTCCTTTACCCTCTGCATCAAATGCAATCACTGGTAAGCCAAAGCTCGGTGATTCGCTCAATCTTACGTTTCTTGGTATGATAGTTTCAAATACCAAACCTTTGAAATGCATGCGAACCTCGTCAACTACCTGGTTGGAAAGCCTTAATCTGACATCATACATGGTCAGTAAAATACCTTCTATTTCCAGATCCGGATTAAGTCTGGTCTGAATGATTTTAATGGTATTCAATAATTTACCGAGACCTTCCAAAGCAAAGTATTCACATTGCACAGGAATGATGACAGAATTTGCTGCAGTGAGGGCATTGATTGTGATCAGGCCAAGGGATGGAGAACAATCAATGATGATGAAGTCATAGTTATCCTTTACTTTGGCGATGACAGACTTCATCTTTTCTTCTCTATTTTCAAGATTGATCATCTCTACTTCAGCACCTACAAGGTCAATATGAGAAGGCACTAAGTCTAGGTGTTCTAGATCAGTTTTGATAATGATAGAAGCGATATCAATCCCATCTACCATACATTCATAGATACTTGTTTCGATCTCTTTTGGATCCTGTCCCAAACCTGAAGTGGTGTTTGCCTGTGGATCGGCATCAATCACCAATGTTTTAAATTCCAAGACCGCCAAACTGGCAGCGAGGTTCATTGCGGTGGTAGTTTTACCGACTCCACCCTTTTGGTTTGCTATAGCAATTACTTTTCCCATTATTTAGGTTCAAAGGGTAATAGATTCTCCAATATTAAGCAAAATCAACTCTTTTCCGGCTTCAAATGCAGATTTTTTTGCAGCTTCAAGGTCTATCTGAATGTAAGGAAAGGTGTCATAATGCATGCCGATGATTTTGTTAGTACCCACAAAGTCAGCAGCTTTGATTGCATCTGCTATTCCCATGGTGAAGTTGTCACCAATAGGAAGAAAGGCAAAATCCACCTTAAATTCCTCTCCAATCAATTTCATATCATAAGTCAAGGCAGTATCCCCAGCATAATAAAAGCACCCTCCTTCGTGGCTGACTACAAATCCTCCCGGCTGTCCACCAGAGCTTCCGTCAGGTAAAGTACTGCTATGTACAGCATTGACATACTTGATTTTCCCAAAATCCAAAGCCTTAGATCCACCATGATTCATCGGGTGAAATTTATCTACCCCTTTTTTTGCAAACCAACTCGCTACTTCAAAGTTGGAAATCAACAAGGCATTAGAGTTTTTGGTGATCTTTTCAGCATCGGCCACATGGTCTTCATGGCCATGACTCAAAAGTACAAAATCAGCTCTCAAAGCATCTACATCTATTGAGGAAGCTTCTGGATTTGGGCTGATAAAGGGATCAAATAGCACGTTTTGATCTTTGATTTTGACCAAAAAAGACGAATGTCCAAAGTATGTAATTTCGATCATCGTATTTGTTTTTGTGTTATCGGCTTCCTACAAATATATCATTTATATTTTTACGCTGAATATTTTGTTTTCCACATCAAATTGTGGATAGTGATAACGTTTTGATAATGAAATATCTACCAAATTCTTTGGCCATTTGTACCAAAAGTCGAAATCCTAATAGATTCAAGATTAAGCAAATAAAAAAGGAAGCTGAAAACAACTTCCCTTTTAAAATTAGTCTTTACCAACTTTTACTTTTTCGCGAAAATTATAAACCGTAATATACAACCTTGATATAGCGTAACACCTATTAATATCTAGTATCAATCAATATTAAACTTTTTCAAAAGCATGGTTTATTAACTTCGATTTCAGCAATACCTAAACGTAGGAGTCCAATTTGAAAGTTATTATTTCTTCTTCTTATTAGCCTCTGCTGCTTTCATTGCATCTTCAAGTTTCTGTTGGAACTTAGATTTCTTTTTATTCGCATTCTTGATTTTGCTAGCTTCGATTTTTTCTCTGATTTTTTTATCATCTACAAATAGCTTGATCAATGCCTGCTGACCAAATGTCACCATGTTAGATACAAAGTAATAGAAACTCAATGCAGCAGGGTAGGAGTTTAGAATAAACATAAAGCCAATAGGCATAATGTATCCCAAGTTCTTCATAGGTCCTTGAGCTGCTGTCAATTGATTATTGAAGTGTGTGTAAGCGATCTGCGACACTGTCATCAAAAGCGTGAATAAAGAGATATGCGCTCCATAGAATGGTATCGTAAATGGTAATTTGATAAATGCATCATAAGTCGATAAATCATGAGCCCAAAGGAAGGATTCTTGTCTCATCTCGATGGAATTCGGGAAGAAAAAGAACATCGCAAATAAGAATGGCATCTGAAGCAACATAGGTAGACAGCCTGAAATAGGGCTGACGCCTAATTGACCAAAAAGCTTCATCTGTTCTTGCTGCTGCTTGGTAGGGTCGTCTTTGTATTTTTCTTTAAGCTCATCAATCTCTGGCTTGATTACCCGCATCTTGGCCATCCCTACATAGGATTTGTAAGTAAGTGGGAATAGGAAACCTTTGATGATCAATACCACCAAAATGATGATGATGCCGTAGTTGCTGAAGTATTTTTCTAAGAACTGGAAAAGGTTTACAATGATGTACTTATTTACCCAGCTTACGAAGACATAGCCCATGTCTACATTTTCTTCAAAACCAGCTGTAATGCTTTTTAGGACTTTGAAGTTATTTGGTCCGAAGTAATAACTCAAACCTGCTTGACCATTTTCCAATGGCAGGGAGATGCTGGCTTTTAAGTTTTTGACTGAAAGGGTGTCTTTAGGAGTAACCTGCTCTAGGTTGGCTGAATTAAATTGATTGGCAGCAATGATTCCTGAAGTGAAAAATCGCTGACTAAAACCTATCCACTTCAATGGCTCTGATACTTGCTCACTTGCCATTTCCTTGGTCAAGCTGAGGTAATCGTGCTTTCCAGTAGATTTGTAAAAGTTAATATTAGTTTTTCTTCTTGATTCTTCTATGTCTTCTTCATGCTTTTTCAGACGATCATCCCAAAGGATATTCACATTTGAATCTACCAATTGGCTACCAAAACCTGAAAGCTCCAAGTTTTTGTCTACCAAATAACTTCCAGCTGCCAAGGTGTATGTTCTTTTGATCGTAGCTGAGCCAGTTTGAGCGGTAAATTCTACAAATGAAACCTCTCCAGCTTCAGTTGCTCTCGTACCTGTATTGGCATTGAAAAAGAATTCATTCAGGCTCAATGGACCTTTCGTCGTATTGATTTCATAAGAAATATCCGAACTATTTTCGTCCAAAAGAACCAGCGCTGTTTTGTCCCAAGAATCAAACTCCTTTAATATCACCTGAGTGATTTCAGCACCTTTGGTGGAGAAAGTGACAATCATCTTGTCATTTTCTAAAGTAACTTCTGAAGCTTTCCCTCTTGTCAAAGGAGCAAAAACGCCAAATTGAACTTGAGCTCTTAAGTCTTGAAGGCTATCAGGTTCTTCCAAAACAAGGTCTAAGCTTTCACTGCTTTGTGGTTCTTGAACATTGGAAACTACCTCGCCGGTAGGTTCTTGTACTTGCGGCTCAGGAGTACTGGCGAAGAAAATCGAATACACCAGAATGACTGCGGCGAAAAGGATCAAACCTGTCGCTTGATTTCTATCCATAATTTTATTTTAAACTGTCTATTCAAAATCAAAGGTAACACAAAAGGCTTTTGAGAAGCTTCCTTTGTATTACCGTTCAAATTTGTGGCAAATATAGAAGTATTATTTGGTCTTTTTGTTTTCGATCGTCGCTTTGATGAATCTGACGAACAATGGGTGAGGGGTGAGCACGGTACTTTTGTACTCAGGGTGAAACTGCGCGCCTAGGAACCAAGGGTGGTTTTTGATCTCCATAATTTCTACCAAACCTGTCTCAGGGTTAATGCCCGAAGGTATCATGCCATTTGCCTCAAACTGCTTGATATAGGCATTGTTGAATTCATATCTATGTCTATGGCGCTCGTTGATCTTGGCTTTTCCATAGGCTTGATATGCCTTGCTACCTTTTTTCAATTCACATGGATAAGATCCCAATCTCATAGTTCCACCCATCTGCTCAATATTTTTCTGATCTTCCATCAATCCAATCACTGGATCAGGTGTATTAGGATCCATCTCAGTACTGTTGGCTTTGGGAAGTCCTACTACATTTCTGGCAAACTCAATGACCGCTACCTGCATACCAAGACAAATCCCAAAGAATGGAATATTATTCTCTCTGACGTAACGCACTGCTTCTATTTTCCCTTCCAAGCCACGCTCACCGAAGCCAGGTGCGACAACCACACCATCGAGTTCTTCAAGTTTCTTTGGAATAGCATCAGCATAGAGTTCTTCCGAGGAAATCAGTTTCAAGTTTACCTTACACTCAGATGCTGCACCAGCATGAACAAAAGCTTCAATAATGGATTTATAAGAATCTGGTAGTGAGACATATTTGCCTACTAACCCAATATTTACTTCTTGTGTTGGATTCTTAAGCCTTCCTAAGAAATCCTTCCATTGCTCAAGGTCAGTGTTGGTTTTGGAAGTGAGCTTCAACTTGCTCATCACACGCTCGTCAAGCTTTTCTTTTTTCATCAACAAAGGCACATCATAGATAGTCTCTGCATCCATAGCTTCGATGACACAATTCAACTGCACATTGCAGAACAGAGCAAGTTTCTTTTTCACCTCCATAGGCAGGTGATGCTCAGTACGGCAGACCAATATATCAGGCTGAATACCTGCTTCGAGCAATTGTTTGACGGAGTGTTGAGTAGGTTTGGTTTTGAGTTCTTTGGCAGCAGCTAGGAAAGGTATCAAGGTGAGGTGGATGACCAAAAAGTTGTTTTGACCGATGTCCCACTTGACCTGTCTGACGGCTTCTATAAAAGGCAAGGATTCAATATCACCTACACAGCCACCGATCTCAGTGATGATGACATCAAATTTGCCATCTTCTCCCAATTTCAAAAAATTCCTTTTGATCTCGTCAGTGATATGTGGGATTACTTGTACGGTTTTGCCCAAGTATTCACCTTTTCTCTCTTTGGTAATGACATTATTATAGATACGCCCAGTAGTGACGTTGTTGGCTTGGGATGTAGGTGTATCTAGGAATCGCTCGTAGTGCCCCAGATCAAGGTCAGTCTCAGCACCATCTTCAGTGACATAGCATTCGCCATGTTCATAAGGATTGAGCGTCCCAGGATCAATGTTCAGGTATGGGTCAAACTTTTGGATGGTGACATTGAAGCCTCTAGCTTGAAGTAATTTGGCCAGAGAAGCTGCGATGATGCCCTTTCCGAGTGAAGAGGTCACGCCTCCAGTGATAAAGATGTACTTGGTGGATGATGCCATAAGAATAGTGCGGATGTGATTTTATTTTGATTCCTATGGGATACAAAGGTAGGAAAATATTCCGTTAAGGTGCGGAAGTGATGAAAAATTGGAGAAGAAAATTGGGCTATCGTCCAAAAAAGATAAAATGAAGTTGAATTGGATTTAAGGTCAATCGATTATCAAACCTGATGTCTGAGCTTGAAAACCACCCATTCCGATTTGTGTATCAAAAATGTTTACTTGTGATTCACTTTTGGTGATATCGTTCGCAGATACCTTGAGTACTACTATACCATTAACTGTTCTTGTTGTTCCGTTTGCTGTAAAGGAAAATTCAAAGGGGCGATCGGAGGAGCTTACGTTTACAATTTTGCTCCAAGTATTTGAATTAGAATGTATTTGCTCGAAAATTGTTTCGCCTTTTTCATTAGTGTAAGAAACAGTAATAGATGGAGTATTCCCAGCAGGTATAAGGAAAAAACTATTGGTGCTGATTTCATACTTTAATTTTAGACTTGGATTAAGATCATTTTTTTCTCCACATGATGAAAAAAAAACAATAGTAGAAGAACAGGGATAAAGTAGATTTTTGTCATGTGTTAATTTTGAAATTCGTAAATTGATGTATTTCGTCTTGCCTCCTAATGTATAAGTTATTTTTTGATTTTTGTAAAAATTGAAATTTTTTTGTTTTGTAAATTCGTTTTGATTTGATCGTACCAAAAGTCACCAAGATCTCCTCCTATTATCGCTACCTTCACCTCTATGAAGACACTCGGTATGATCGGTGGAACCTCTTGGCATTCTACCATAGAATATTATAAACTGATCAATGAACTCGTGGGTGAGGTGATTGGTGCGGATCAGAATCCTCCTTTGATTCTTTATAGCATTAATATACAGCTGATGCGGGAGCAAAACAAAGAAAAAATCATAGCCAAATACCTTGATATAGCACAAAAACTCGAGCAAGCAGGGGCGGAGGCCATCATTATTTGTGCGAATACGCCGCATATGGTCTATGAAGCTGTGCAGCCACTAATCAACATCCCGATTTTGCACATCGCAGCAGCCATTGGTAAAGAGGCTCAAAAGCATGGGCTAAGTACTCTTGGGTTGCTTGGGAATAAACCCACCATGACGGGAGATTTTATTCCAGGATTCCTGAAAGAGCATTTTGGCATCGAAACCATCATACCCGC
Source organism: Belliella buryatensis (assembly GCF_900188245.1). Classification (GTDB taxonomy): domain Bacteria; phylum Bacteroidota; class Bacteroidia; order Cytophagales; family Cyclobacteriaceae; genus Belliella; species Belliella buryatensis. The sequence goes on from NZ_FZOK01000006.1 coordinate 17,176, forward strand.
ATCAGCATATTTGGATCAATCCCATGATTATGTTTCCAAAGAATTGACACTAGGGAAATTCACAAAAGAGGCAAAGGATTTTTATAAAAACCAAATGTCCTTATTGGCACAAAGAGGTGCGGAAGGAATGATTATGGGTTGTACAGAATTGCCCCTTCTGATCAAGCAAGAGGAGACTGCTTTCCCCCTGATCACCACAACTCAACTTCATGCCCAAATGGCCGCTGATTTTATTTTGGGTAAGGTGTGACGAGTTACTTGAATAGCGACATGGAGAAATAATTGAATTGGTTAGTGTCACTAGCCAGCAGTAATGTAAAACTACTTTCAAGAAAAAGCACAAAACAAAATACTATAACTTATGGTGTATTTGAATGACACAAATGCGAACCTCCTCACAAAGCATCAATACTTTTTAGACTTTCACACCCGCTTTCCCAATAATCTGCTGTATTTTTGTCAAAAAATATTGATCAGTGGAAAATACAGCAGTAGCCAAACAACTCAAATCAAAAGGTCGGGTAGTTATCAAAGAAGGAAATGGGAGATTGATGGAAATCATTCAGCCAGCTTCTTGGACGGAAAGCGACAGTTCTCAAGGTATTTTTTTAATTTTTGATCTTTTTCAAATCAGATCCTTGACAGAGCAGTTCTCTGAGGTGTCCTTAGATGTGGTGGATTTTGCAACCAAAGCTACTATTTATCATAGTCCAGTGAACAGGGTTCTACAAAGTGGGCCGATAGTGGATGGCAAAGTGAAGTTTTCGCTAATTAGGAATGAATTCTGGAATAAGCTCTTATTTGCTTTTTCTCAGCCTGTAGTTTTTCAAGAAGTCACAGAGCAAGATGTAGATTTTGAATCCAAGGAACGATTTCCATTGTATGGCCCTGATGTAAAAGAATTGTATCTGAGCCCAGAAGGGGATGTGAAGATTTTGAAAGGATGAATTTCAGCAAAGAATTAGAAGCATTAGAAATATTCAGTAGGGTAGGTAAGATAGCCGATGAAATGGGCTTAGAAACCTACGTAGTAGGAGGGTATGTGCGTGATTTGATCATGGGCAGACCTTGTAAGGATATAGATTTTGTCTGTGTAGGGCCGGGTATATCCCTAGCTACTGCTGTTGCGGAAAGCTTTCCAAGCCATGTGCCACTTTCTGTTTTCAAAAACTTCGGAACAGCCATGATCAAGTTGGATGATTATGAAGTAGAGTTTGTCGGAGCGAGACGGGAATCCTATAAATCTGACTCCAGAAAGCCAATCGTAGAGGATGGAACACTGCAAGAAGATCAGGAAAGGAGGGACTTCACCATCAATGCCATGGCCATCTGTGTCAATCAAGATCGTTTTGGTGAATTAATTGACCCTTTCGATGGATTGAAAGATATCAAACGAAAAATCATCAAAACACCTACTGACCCCAATGTTACTTTTTCAGATGATCCTTTGCGCATGATGCGGGCGGTGAGGTTTGCTTCCCAATTGCAATTTGATATAAATGCCGATACTTTTGAAGGCTTGGTAAATAATGCCCACCGCTTAAGTATCATTTCTGGTGAGCGGATCATTGACGAGTTGAATAAGATGATCATGGTGGATAAGCCATCCTATGGCTTCAAGTTGCTCTTTGCTAGTAAGCTTCTTCATGAGTTTTTTCCAGAAATGGTAGAATTGCAGGGTGTGGACTCAGTGGGAGACAAATCACACAAGGATAATTTCTATCATACGCTTCAAGTACTCGATAATATCTGTACGATGACAGATAACTTATGGCTTCGTTGGGCGGCTATCATGCATGATATCGCCAAACCTGCTACCAAGCGATTCAATGCCAAAGTAGGCTGGACTTTTCATGGACATGAGGATAAGGGAGCTAGGATGACCCCGGGAATATTTAGAAGGCTCAAGCTTCCAATGGACGAGCGGATGAAATATGTGCAATTGCTGGTGAAACTACACTTACGACCGATTGCTTTGGTCAGTGATAAGGTGACAGATTCAGCAGTGAGAAGATTGCTGTTTGATGCTGGAGATGCCATTGATGACCTGATGAAGCTCTGTCGTGCGGATGTGACATCCAAGAATAACAATAAAGTTCAGCGCTATTTGGCTAATTTTGACAAGGTAGAACAGAAGATCTTAGAGGTGGAAGAGAAAGATCAAGTGAGAAATTTTCAGCCACCTGTTTCGGGAGAAGAAATTATGTCTATTTTTGGCCTCGATCCTTCCCGAATCATCGGAGATCTCAAAGAAGAAATCAAAGAAGCCATCTTGGAAGGTATCATCCAAAACAATAAAGAAGAAGCTTTGCAGTTATTGTACCATTTAGCTGAACAAAGAGGACTGAAACGTAAAACAGAATAAATTCAGATGATGAACAGAATGAGATTACTTGTAGTGCTAATGCTACTTGCTGTAGTACCTGCGATGGCTCAGGAAACACCCGCCAACGCCGAGACACCCGAATCAATCAGAAAAAGAAACGAAACTGACCAGCGAGTCTATCAATTGGCTATCCGCTATAATGACATGGCTGTAGCTCGAACAAAACTCATGGAACTGATTGAAAGAAACCCCACAAATGCTAGATATGGGGAATTACTGGCGACATTGTACTTTGAGACTAACCAATTTAGTGCGGCTGCTCTGACAGCATTGGACGTACTTCAGGTTAACGATAGGAGTATTGAAGCTTTAGAGATTGCAGCTTATTCTCTGGAGCAGATTGGGGCATTGGATAGATCCTTGACTCAATTTGAGCGCTTATATTTATTGACCGATGATATTTTTGCTTTGTATAAGTCTGCTTACCTGCAGTTCAGTTTGAAGAAATTTGATGAAGCCATGAATTCCATCAATATGTTGGTGAAAAACGCGAAATCAGCAGAAGAGAAATTGGGTTTCCCAATCTCAGACACAGAAAACCAAGAGGTAAGTATGAGAGCAGCAGCTTTGAACTTGAAGGCACTAGTCTATGTAGAACAAGGCAGTACAGAAGATGCTAGAAAAGCTTACCAAGAGGCTTTAGCTTTAGAACCTGACTTCAAGTTAGCCAAAGATGGGCTAAATGACCTGAAATAATTTCCTTGACAAATCTCAGTCAAATGTCCTTTAATAGGCCTCGAAAAGAACATCATTTCGAGGCCTATTTATTTACACTCAATCCAATAAGTTTCTCGCTTGAAGCAAGTGACGTCTTTCGTGTTCAATGATGATTGCTATGGCTTGATCTAATCTATAGACGATTAGTCTATTGGCAGGAGAGTGGATGATGCTGCATTTTTGGATATGGGAATCGAGTTCTTTGATTTTTGCAATCAATGCTTGTTGATGCTTTTCAAATTTTCGGATAATATCGTATTGTTCTCCAGAGGATACATGAGGTTCCCAAAGTGGAAAAGTCTTGACTTTTTTAGTATTGGAAACTACCACTGATTTCATAATCATGTCTCCAAGCATTTTTGGGAAGAAGGCGATTTTAGAAATAAACGCCAATTGCAATTCGCCTTTTTTGAGTTTATCGAAAATAGGGAAATAGCTGTTGTTCAGCATGATCAAATGTTCTAAGTTCTCAGCGATGCTCCAAGTTTTAGCATTCGGCTTTTGGAATAAGACTTCCTGAGATAATTCCCCAAAAGTGTTCTTGACCTCTTCCGTGATTTCTTGAAGTGCTTTGGTATAACTTGTAGTCAGAGTCATGATTTAGCGGGTTATTACACAAAGGTAATGCTTATAAATTAGTTTCTATTTACAAATGGGATCATTAGCTAGGGAATTGATATCTTTGTCTCATGCAAAATATCCCAGCTTGCCCCGCTTGTAATTCCCCATATGCTTACGAGACAGATAATGGATTCTCCTGCCCTGAATGTGCTTTTGAATGGATCCACGAATCTACAGAAGAATCAGAAATTCTAATTAAAGATGCCAATGGAACGGTATTGACAGCTGGTGATACGGTAGTAGTCATCAAAGATCTCCCTGTCAAAGGTGCTCCTAAACCAATCAAAGCTGGTACGAAAGTAAAGAATATTAGACTAGTAGAAGGTGACCATAACATTGATTGTAAAATTGATGGTTTTGGTGCTATGGCATTGAAATCAGAGTTTGTGAGGAAGGCATAAGCATATAAGACAGGAATTTGATTGAATTTTTTTATTTCATGAAAAATAGAACAAAACTAATACTGTTTTCTTTTCAAGCTCTGAAATTCATTTTTTCTGATTTGAAAAGTATTTTTCTAAATACCAAAAATTCTTAAATTTTTACTGTGAAAAAAGTTATAAAATTTTGATAATTAATGATTTACAAATTTTTATTTTTTAAAACTTTTAAACTATCTTGCATGCATCAGCAGGAAATATGGCTATGTTATAAATCTTGCCTTTAATCAAAAAGTACAATTTAGCATTCGATTGTGAGCCCTATTACGAAACATATGATCCCTGATTACCTCATCAAATCAACCCAACTCTTTGTGGTGGGTTTGGATATTGAGGGATGGATCAGTACGACGGGGTTGAAATTTGAAGAGGAATTTATGCTCTTCAAAAAAGAGTACATCAACAAGCCTTTCATTTCGTTTTTGGATCCTTCAGAAGAGGGGTTATTTGAATTTTTACTGTCCGATTTACTAGAGACACCGAACAAAAGTAAACAGGTGTTTTTAAGTTTTTCCAATCAGAAAAAGATCAATTGGGAGTTTTCTATCCTCAAGTCAGACGAAGGAGATATTGAAGGAATTCTTGGCATAGGTCAAGAGGTAGTTGTTTCCAAGGAGTCTCATGATAGCGTAGAGCGCTTCTTTGGTCAAGCTGGTATCAAAATCAATACTACCGAGGACGTTTATATCAAGCTTAACTCAAACTGGGAATTGACAGCCATCAACGATCCTGCCCAGCGATATTTTAACAAATGCAGTAACTCCTTACTTAATAAGACTATTTGGCAAGTATACCCTAGCAAAAAAATCCATCAGTTTGCACTGGAATTTAAGAAGGCAAGGGAAGGTCAAGATATCATCAGTTTTGAGGAATATAGAGGGGATATCAATCGCTGGTATAAGGTCTTCTTGATCAATCACGAAGAAGAATTGCATGCTTTACTTCAAGATATTACTGACGAACATTTAAAACGCTTAGAATCCGAACAAGCAAATATTACCTTACAACAAATTTTGGATCAAGCTGAAGAGAGTCATTTTTTAATTGACTTAGAATTAAACGTAATAGGCTTCAACGAGAATGCTAAAAAATTGGTAAAGTGCCATTTCAAAAAGAATCTTAAACAAGGAGATGATTTCTTACCTTATCTCATGAATGGAATGGAAGAGCAGTTTCTCAAAGACCTAGAAAATGTTTTTGCAGGAAAATCTATCTCTTATGAAAAAGAAATTAAACATTCCAGAACAGGTGAGGAATTATGGTTTGAGCATAAGTTTTCCCCACTTTTCAATGCGGACAAAAAGGTGATTGGATTTGTCTATTCAAATAAAAATATTGTAGAGAAAAAACAAGAGTACAAACGAGTAGAGGAAAAAAATAAGGTTTTGAGAGAGGTGGCCTATATTCAGTCACATATGCTTCGATCTCCTTTATCTTCCATGCTGGGTTTGTTAGACTTGATAGACAAGAAGCAGCTTGATGCAGAAAATACAAAGTACTTCTCATATTTGAAACCGTTGGCACAGGAGCTTGACATGGTGATTCGAGAAAACGCCCGCAAGGTCAACGAGTTTGATTAAGACAGTTTTTCATAATGTTATCTTGACTAAAAACCCAGATAGAGCTTTCTATCTGGTTTTTTTTTGCCATTATGTTGCATGCTAGGGAGGATTTTTAAAGCATTTCAAAAACTAAATAGCAAACATTCTGTTTACAAATTACCAAAGTCTGTGCTTCCTTGTGGGAAGTGCTACACAGATTGGTCATTTCACATCAAGGTATGATAAAATGAAAGACGTATTGAAAAATTATAATTCTAATGGAAACGGTCATACTGATTCAAATGAGCAAAGTGCTGATTCAGAGCTCTTAATCAAAGGTGCCATTTTCGTTAGAAATAAAGGAAATCTTGTTAAAGTAAAGTTTGAAAACATCCTTTGGATGAAAGGCGATGGAAATTACACCACTCTTGTGACCAGGGATTCAGTATATTCTTTAAGAAATATTTTGAAGGATTTTGAATCTGTTTTACCAGAGTCGGATTTTATGAGAATTCATAAAAGTTACATTGTACGTTTAGAAGAGATCGTTGCTATTAATCCACGAGAGATAATGGTAGGCAAGGATAGTGTGCCGGTAGGAAGGACATATTACCAAAATCTAATTAATGGAATCAATAAATTGAGCTCAGGGGGATCAGATTGAATCTCCCTTTTTGATTTTTCTAACTTTTCCAAAGTAAGCTGCTATCTCCATAACTTAAGAATCTATATTCCATCTCGAGCGCTTGCTTGTATATTTCTTTCCAATTTCCATTGGTAAAGGCTGCCACCAGTAATATTAATGTGGAACCAGGTTGGTGAAAATTAGTTACTAATCCATCACAAACTTTAAAATCGTAGCCTGGCATGATAAATATTTCTGTACTTCCTGTTATTTCATCTAAATTCTCCAAAATCATCATTTTCAAAATTGCCGCAAAGCTTTCCTGCCTGCTTGGTAGTGGCATGTGAAATTCATAAGGGTAAAGTTTGGGAATCAAGAATGGTACATGTCCTTCGTTGATCAATTTCACACCATACCAATATAAGCTTTCAAGAGAGCGCATGGAGGTAGTGCCTACTGCGATCAGTTTATCATTGTGATTGGCTAGGGATGTAATGGTGGACTTCGAAACAACAACTTGCTCGCTATGCATGGCATGGTCTGTGATTTTTTCTGCTTTGATTGGCTGAAAAGTGCCAGCACCTACATGTAGGGTTAGGAATGCTTCTTTTACTTCATTTCTAGAAAGTTTCCCCAATACTTCTTCTGTAAAGTGTAATCCGGCAGTAGGAGCGGCGACTGCACCTTCTTTTTTTGAGTAGACTGTCTGATATCTTGGCTTGTCTACTTCTGTAGCCTTTCTGTTAAGATAAGGAGGAAGTGGAACTTCTCCAGATGCTTCCACAATGGATACAAAGGGAGCATTTCCCGTCCAAGTGAATTTCACGATTCTACGCGCTCGGTCTTCAAGGTGTGCTTTCAGCTGAATTCGAGTGCCCTGATAGATCACTTCTCCACTCAAGACCTCCCCATCTTTCCATTTTTTCTGATTTCCAATCATCGTCTCCCATGTGACAGACACGGTATTGATCATGACTTCATTGATGACTGTGGTGGGTAGTAGCGGTTTTAGCAAAAATATTTCAACTTTCGCTCCAGTCTCTCTTTGAAAAATCAACCTAGCTGGGATCACTTTTGTATTATTAAATACCATCAAGCTACCCGAAGGAATCAAATCAGGAAGTTGACTAAAGGCTAAATGATTAATTAAGCCGTTCTTGTATTGAAGCAATTTCGAAGCGTCTCTTTTTTCGAGTGGAAACTTGGCGATTTTTTCCTCTGGTAGGGTATATTCGTAATCTGATAACTTTAGCTGATCAAGTGTGTTTGATGACATAGGAAATGATATACTGCTATATTAGAGTGCAAAGATAATCGATTATGCTCATCTGCCATGATCCTAAGAGAAGTAGAAGAAAAATTAATAAGCAACCATGAAAGCCTTAAGAAATCTAGTTTTTGGATATAAGAAACATATTTTAGACTTCAAATTTGATGCTGGTACTTCCAGAGGTGTCTTGAAGCAAAAGGAGACATTTTATATTTCAGTATGTGAAAAATCCTTTCCAGATACCATTGGCTACGGCGAAGCTGGACCTTTGCCAAAATTAAGTCTGGATGATTTTCCTGATTTTGAGCAAAGACTTGCCGAGTTGATTAGCCAGTTTAATGATCAAGATTTATCATTGGAGCATATTGCTTTAGATGACTTTGTGAGCTTACATGTTCCTGCTCACTATCCAAGTATTCGATTTGCCATAGAAACTGCCTTGTTGGATTTGAGAAATGGAGGTCAGCGGTTAATCTTTCCTTCTGATTTCACTATCAAGAATAAGTCCATTCCTATCAATGGATTGATTTGGATGGGGGATAGAGAATTTATGCTGGAGCAGATAGATCATAAACTCAATGATGGTTTCAGCTGTATCAAAATGAAAATTGGAGCTATAGATTTTGATCAGGAATGCGAACTACTAGGATATATCAGAAAGGAATATGATGCATCTCAAATTACCTTGCGCGTAGACGCCAATGGTGCTTTTAGTCCTAGTGATGCATTAGAAAAGTTAAATCGCCTTGCTACTTATGATTTACACAGCATCGAGCAACCCATCAAACAAGGTCAAATTGAAGCCATGAGACGGCTTTGCGAAGTAACTCCGCTTCCCATTGCTCTGGATGAAGAACTGATAGGAGTGGTTGATTTTGAAGAGAAGAGGTTGCTTCTAGAAAAGGTCAAGCCACAATTTATTATTTTAAAACCTACATTGGTGGGAGGACTTCGTTCTTGTGATGATTGGATTGCTTTAGCAGAGAAAATGAATATTGGCTGGTGGATAACCTCTGCCTTGGAAAGTAATATTGGACTAAATGCCATTGCTCAATACACAGCTACTTTTGAACCATATATGCCTCAGGGGCTAGGAACTGGTCAACTCTATCACAATAATATTGAATCTCCATTGAAAATAGATTCAGGTACACTTATTTATGATAGACAGCTTGATTGGGGGATATGAATATTCACAATTGAGCTAACAATTTAATTTGATTGACACTCAATTATTGCGCAAATCGTCGCCATGCAATTGACTACCATCACTTGTCAACCACCAGTGAGGTTCATAAGGATTACTTCTTATTATTACTGGTGTGAAAACGGATAACCATTTTGGACTAATTGAGGATCAAGGAATTCAAAAGAAGATTAAAAACAAAAAGCGGTTCAAACCAAAGTTTGAACCGCTTTTGAGGTTGTCAATGAATATGTATTAAGCTAACTTTACATTCACTGCGTTAAGGCCTTTTCTTCCTTCTTTAAGGTCGAAAGTCACTGAATCATCTTCTCTGATTTCGTCAACCAATCCTGAGATGTGTACAAAATACTCTTTAGAAGATTCATCTTCGATGATAAAACCGAATCCTTTGGACTCATTAAAAAATTTTACTTTTCCTGTGTTCATGATAATATTATTGAATTAATTAATGATTCAAAGGTACGCATACTTTCCACATTAAAAACTTATTTGTAAAATATTTTTTTGTAAAGTTTATATTTTACCAAAATATACATCAAAACATCTTAGATAATTCGATTGATTTTTATCAAATCTTTGGTAATAAAGTACTTCGGTAAAAAAACACTTTCATCATAATTGAGTTTTGAGGATATGGAAGCATATGCATTAGTTGACAATTCAGAATTCCCCTTAGTCATGATTTCTTTTACGGGAAATAAAAGTACAGACGAAAACTTTCAAGCCTATTTGGCATCAACGAAAGCAGTTTACAGACATGAAAGGAAATTAGCGATTATTTTTGACGCGACTTTTGCAGGAGTTCCTTCAATCAAGCATCAAAAAATGCAAGCCAATTGGCTCAAGGAGAACGAACCTTTGATGCAGCAGTATTGTATTGCAACGGCTTATGTCATTCCCAATATGGCAGTAAGAACAGTGCTCAAATTTATATTTGCACTTCAAAAGCAACCTGTACCTTATCAAATATTTGAAAAGCAACAAGATGCTAGACATTGGATAGATGGTTTGTTGAGTAAGTCACATTGATAGTAGACAGTCGACAGACCACGGACTACAGAAGTCAATAAAATGCTTTAAAGTCAAATCTCCCATTCCCAATTTCCCTAATAACTCAATAACCCAATCCCCAATCTTTCAATCTTCAAATTCCTAATAACTAATTCCCCAATCCCTAATTCCCCAATAACTCAATAACCTAAATCCCTCAATCCTCACTTCTCAATTTATGTGACTTCGTATCATACTTGCCCTCTAATTCATCAATTTTCGAATTTTTCCACATTTTGACACCAGTGAAATAAGAGGCTCTCCCAATCATATGAGCACCAACAGGAGCAGTGAGCAGCATAAAAACGATAATAGCAATAACTCTTGCCAATATTGCTGCATCTGAGAAATAAATCCCAGCACCTAACAAGATTAAACCTATGCCAAGTGTAGCAGCCTTGGTAGTCACAGAAATCCTCAAATACAGATCTGGCATTTTAACTACCCCGACCGCTGCTAGTAAAATGAATAGTGCTCCAAGTGAGCTGAGAATGATTACGATTATTTCAGTCATTTTTTTCTCTTTTTTCAAGGTAATAAGCAAATGCTACCGTGCCCAAGAATGCAATCAAGGCCAAAATCATAGCAATATCTAGAAATGCTGGCTGATTGGTGATAATGCTATATACTGCAATGATACCTATGCCTGTGGTCAGTAGTAAATCCAAAGCCACAACTCTGTCGGATAGCTTGGGTCCGATTAGAAACCTGATGAAAATAATCAAGATCGATACAGCCAAAATCGGAAGTATGATGTAATATAAATAGTCGTAAACACTCATCTTGTTATTTCTAATAGTCTACGTTCGAATCCATTTTTGATACCCGCCACAAACTCGGCTCTATCCTTGACATACATAGCGTGTACATACAATACCTTGCGATCATCTGATACGTCTAGACTTAAAGTACCAGGTGTCAGCGTAATTAAATTTGCTAATAAGGTTATCTCCAGGTCAGATTTGGCATCAAGAGGTATTTTCACAATACCAGGCTCCATATAGTGCTTCGGTGTGATGACATCATAAGCCACTTCTATATTAGCTTTGATCAATTCATATAAGAAGAAAAAGACAAACCCTATAAGTTTTGGAATTCTGTTAAAGTATTTGTTTTCTCTTCTATCGGTGGCTGTGATCCACAGTAGGAAAAAGCTGAGAGCAAATCCAAACACAAAGTTCTCAACGGTGAAGGCTCCTGTGATAGCTACCCAAATCAAGGATAGTAAAAGATTGCTTAAGAATTTGGTTTTGATCATGGCATTGTTGTTTTAGATCCCAAAACTGCTTCTATATAGGCTGAAGGGTCGATCAGTTCAGCCGCTATTTGCTTGCTTAAAAGGATAATATGCTCAGCGGCTAAACCAATATACAGAGAAGTAGCAGCTAATAAAACAATCGGAATCACCATAGCCCATTGTTTCAAAGGTTTGAGCTCTCTGAAATATTTGACATTGATTTTTTTAGGAAGGTTCACAGCATCTTTCCAGAATACTTCAGACCAAACTTTAGCAATTACCCATAAAGTAAGAAAGCTCCCTAGTAGAATAAAACCTATCAAAGTATACTGACCTTCCAAATAACTTCCTTGTATCAAGAATAGCTTGGCCCAAAATCCAGAAAGGGGAGGTATGCCTACTAAAGAAAATAGTGGAATTGCCATCAAAAGAGAAAATTTGGGGTATTTTTTATAGATACCTCCTAGTTTTTCAATATTCAAGGTTCCTTTCAATTTGAAAATCAGACCTGAAACCAAAAACAGATTCGTTTTGACAATGATATCATGGATCAAGTAGAAGATGGCACCCACAAGAGCCAACTCAGTATAAATCCCCAAACCAGCAATCATAAATCCAATATGACAGACGATCAGATAGGAAAAGATTTTTCGCATATTGACCTGTAAGATCGCACCAAGTCCACCAGATAAAATGGTCATTGCAGCCAATACGATCAATAAATTGCTCAAGAAAGCATCTGGTATAAAGATTAAGGTGAAAATTCTCAATAAGGCATAAACACCAACTTTAGTCAATAAGCCTCCAAAGATAGCCGAGATAGCAGGAGGAGGGGTGTGATAAGAAGCAGGTAGCCAAAAATACAGTGGGAAAATGGCTGATTTGATTCCAAAACCCACCAAGAATAAAATCGCAACCACATTAACCAAACCCCTGTTTTCAATTTGAGCGACCTGTTCGGAAAGGTCTGCCATATTCAGACTACCGGCCATTCCATAAAGAATCGCAATTGCAGTCAAGAAAATAGCAGAAGCCAATAAATTCATAGTGACATATTTGATGGCTCCTTCTATCTGTGCTTTTTCTCCACCAATAGTGATCAGTACAAATGAAGCGATGATGATAATCTCAAACCAAACATAAAGATTGAAGATATCTCCTGTCAAAAAGGCCCCATTGAGTCCCATCAACAGGAAATTTAAAATTGGAAAATAACCAAACTTCAATCTTGCATTTCTAATACTCCCTGTTGAGAATATGGCAACAGCCATTCCAGAAATAGCAGTCAATAGAACCATCGTAGCACTGAAGACATCAGCCACAAAAGTAATCCCAAAAGGTGCTTTCCAGCCACCTGCTTGCATGGTGAGGATACCGTTTTGATAAACTTCCTTTAGGAGCCAAATGGCAATTCCCAATGAAATCAAGCTACAAATAATCGTAATCAAACGCTGTGCATTGACCCTGAACCAAAAAAACAGCAGCAAGACAGCTGTGAATAATTGGAAGATTACTGGTAAAATTATGTATGGATTATTCATAAATTTCGTCGGTAGTATTCAATTCATCCAAATCATCCGTGTCGGTGATTTTATAAGCTCTTTTGACAAGAATGATGGCAAAAGACTGTAAACCAAAACTGATTACAATCGCTGTGAGTATCAAAGCTTGGGGCACAGGGTCTGCATAGATTTCAGTGAGCATTTTGGCGGATGATTCTATAATTGGTGGTTTTCCTTTGACAATACGTCCCAATAGGAAAATCAGCATATTTGCTCCATTTCCCAATAAAATCAAACCAATGATCAGCTTAACCATACTTCTTCTAAGCATCATGAAGATACCCGAAGCATAAAGTAATCCGATCAAAATGACGAGTAATAATTCCATATTAAAGTGTTTCCGAAATTGTGAAAATGATCGTAAGTGTCACACCTATTACAACAAGGTATACACCAGTGTCAAAAAATAAAGCTGAACCCACCATGCCAATCACAGGCAGCGGGTCTTCAAACCATAATCCAGTCATGAAGCTTTGTCCTACCAATAAAGGAGCAGCACCACTCAGTAGGGCAATGCATAGGCCAATAGGCATCAAAAAACCTGGATGAAACTTAATCAAGCTCTTGGTCTGCTCTAGGCCATTGGCAAAAGAGTGAATGACGAATGCTATAGAGGCGATCAGTCCTCCTACAAAACCTCCTCCGGGCAAATAATGACCTCTCAATAGGATAAATACAGAAAAGAGAATCAATAATGGTAAAAGATAGGTTGATGCTGTTTTGAATATGATAGTCTTCATGTTATTCCTTCTCTATACTTTTCAGTCTCAATTTCAATAAACTAAATACCCCAATGGCAGCAATGACCAAAACGGTAATTTCTACAATGGTATCCAATCCTCTAAAATCCACCAGAATGACATTGACCACATTTTTTCCCTTGGCAAGGATGTATGCGCTTTCAGCATAGAAGATGGAGGTTTCCCTATTCAATGGCTCTGAAAGTACTTCAAGCGTTAGGATAGCGATCAGAGTTCCAAAAAATACTGATAGAATCCCATCTCTTACCCTGACTCTCCTTTTAGAGAAAGTCTTATATTTCGGTAAGTTATAGATTACCAAAACAAATAGAATAACGGTCAATGTATCAATAGAAAACTGAGTCATTGCTAGATCTGGGGCCGAATAGAATAAGAAAATCAAACAAATTGAATAGCCTATCACTCCCAGTGATGCAACAGCTACAAGTCGTGACTTTGAGAAAACAGTGAAAATGATCGAGATGATCATGATCAGGACTACAATCACTTCATAGATGGTCAATTCGGTAAGCTTAGCAGTATCCACGTAAAAGTTTACACCTTGATAAAGTCTATAACCTAGCAATATGGTCAAAAAACCAAGTATAGTAATTACATAGTTTCTCAAGTATCCATTTTGGAAAAATCCAGTCCAGAGTTTTGCAAATTCTGAAAATAACCTCCCAAATAACATAGCGATAGTCTGAGGAGAGAACAACTCGAACTTGAGAGTTTTGCCAAAAAGGGCTTCTGATGGCTTCAATTTCCAATACAAAAGAACACCTAGCGTCAAGGTTAGCATACTTAGGCCTAGTACTACATTGAACCCATGCCATAGCTTCAGATGTATGAGCGTATCATTATTGGTCAGGCTGCTGAATACTGGCTGAATCAAATTTTTCTCAATCAATACAGGGAAAAGCCCAAAAACTAAGCCTAAAACAGCAAGGATCAGTGGAGGAACCCACATGGTTGGGTGTGGAAGATGAACTTTGGAGAACTCAGCAGGTAGATTTCCTGCAAATGGTTTATAGCCAGCCAAAAGTCCTGCAAAGAGCAAACAAATATTCGTGAGGATGGCTGCGCCCGTCAAGAGATAAGCCCAATCTCCAAAGTGCAAAGTGGCTTCATAGATCAAGTCTTTGCCAATAAAACCAAAGAAAGGTGGTGCTCCAGCATTAGAAAGAGCGGCCAATCCTGCGGCAATTGCCACAGGCATCATGACTTTTCTTAATCCACCTAATACTGTCACATCTCGAGTGCCAGTTTCATGATCTACAATACCAGTAATCAAGAAAAGCGTGGCTTTGTATAAAGCATGAACTAGAATAAACACACAAGCGGCTAACAAGGACTCTTCGGTTCCTAATCCAATTAGAAAAACCAAAATCCCTAAAGCTGAGATGGTAGAATAGGCCAAGATGCTTTTCATATCCATTCTGAAGATAGCGTGAATAGCTGCATAGACCATCGTCACTGCTCCGACGATGATCAATGTGGTGTTCCATTCAGCAGTACCGCCAAGAAGGGGTGTAAATCTGGCTAGGATATAAATACCAGCTTTTACCATCGTCGCAGAGTGCAAGTAAGTGCTCACAGGTGTTGGCGCTTTCATCGCTCCTGGTAACCAAAAGTGAAAAGGGAACTGTGCAGATTTGGTGAAGGCACCAAGAAACACCAAGAGAATGATCCATCCATAATTGTCATGTGCTTGAATCAAATTTCCATTGGATAATAATTCCTGAAAAGAGTAAGATCCTCCAGCAGTACCAAGGAGCAACATCCCCGCTAATAGGAATAAACCACCCATTCCAGTTATGCTTAATGCTAGTAAGGCAGATTTTCTTGATTTGGGATCATCATTATTGAATCCGATCAAGAAGAAGGAACTGATACTGGTAAGTTCCCAAAATATAAATAACGTGATGATATTATCCGATAACACTAAGCCTAGCATAGATGCCATAAACATACTTAGGTAGCCGTAAAACCTATCTAAATATATATGGCCTTTGAGATAACTGAAAGTATAGAAAAATACCAAGGTTCCAATTCCAGTGATCAGCAAGGCAAAGAGCATAGATAGTCCATCCAAGTGAAAGGATAGGTTGATACCAAAGCTTGGGACCCATTCGTATACAAAACTTAGTTTTTCGCCTTTGCCAATTCTCGGAAGATAGCTCGCGAAATACACAAACAAGCTCATAGGGAGAAAAGGAAGCAGTATAGAGCCTTTACTTTTTATAAACTTGCTCAAAAGCGGAATCAAGGCCGCAACTATAAATCCTGATAATATGGCTATGATCATGTATCTCTGGATATTTCTTTAGCGATTTAAAAATTCTAAATTACAAAAAAAGGTCTAGGTCTTGCCTAGTCTTTTGATAGAAGGTAATTAGTCTGGTGGTGATTCATTCAGTTTTTGTTTGTTTTACCGATAGAATATTCAAAAATAAACTGAATTTGATATTAAAATCATATTGATAGGCCTAATTTTCTGAAAAAAAATAAAAATTGAGTATTTTTACTTTTATCAAACCATAAAACCATAAAATGTCAAATAACAAATACCAAAACGAAGTAGCCAAGCGCTTCACGATTTACAACAGTCTATTTTTAGATCTTCCATTTAGCGATATTAATAGAACAGGGACATTACTTCCCATTTTGGCAAGTAAATGTGAAGAAGGCTATGATAAGGATAAAAGCCCAAAAGAGATCATTCAAGGTTTTTTTCAAGAATTAATGTCTAAGCATTCTGAAGAGCAAAGACATGATTTACTTTTCAAGATGGTTCAATATGTAGAAAGGCAAGTAGTTTTGTTTGATTCAATCGAAGATGCTGCCTTTGACAAAATTCATGATTTGAGAGGAAAAGGGAGCGTTCAGGCACTTCTAGCTAGAGTAGAAAATGACCGCAAAAAGGAGGCTTTAATCGAAAAGCTCAATAATTTTTCTGTGAGACTTACACTAACTGCTCACCCTACGCAATTTTATCCAGGTAATGTTTTAGGAATTATCACCGACTTAGAGACAGCAATCAAAAACAATGATCTTGGTAATATCAACCTGCTTTTACAACAGCTTGGTAAAACAGGTTTTATCAATAAAGAAAAGCCTACTCCTCTTGATGAAGCTGTGAGTTTGATTTGGTTTTTGACCAATGTGTTTTATAAAAGTATACCTGATATCTTGACACGCTTACTCAATAGTTTGGACATTCCCCTACATGATTGGGATAATCCCGGCTTATTGAAAGTTGGTTTTTGGCCAGGAGGTGACAGGGATGGAAATCCTTTTGTGACACATGATATCACGGTAAAAGTAGCCGAGAGACTACAAAAGTGGATTTTGAGGTGCTACTACAGAGATGTGCGTTTGATCAAGCGAAGGTTGACCTTCAAGCACGTGGAGCCAATCATGGCAAAAGTTGAATCAGGTCTATTCAATTCCCTTTTCGAGGATCAGAGTTTTTATACAAGCAAGGATGCGCTATTGTCGGACTTGATGGAAGCAAGGAAATGTTTGGTAGAATACCATGATGGACTTTTCCTAGATCAGCTGGATGAATTTATCTTGAAGGTCAAAATATTCGGCTTCCACTTTGCCAATATGGATGTAAGACAGGATAGTAGGAAGCACGATGGGCTTTGGGATGAATTGATAGCATTGAAATTAGGTTCCAAAGAGTTAGAAAAGTATCATGAACTGTCTGAAGTAGAAAAGATCAGCTATCTATTTGATTTTGATCAATTACCAGATTTCGACAAAATTCAAGATGATTTTCACAAGGAAATGTTGAAGAGTTTTGATGCCATACAGACTGTTCAAAAAGAGAATGGAGAAGATGGCTTGCATCGGTATATTATTTCCAATTGCCAATCGGCCTTACATGTTTTAGAGGTTTTTAAATTGGCGCAGTTGAACATCAAACACCAATCTGGTCAATTACCATTAGATATTGTTCCTCTTTTTGAAACTATCGATGACTTGGCTAAAGCTCCTCAAATCATGGAGCAATTGTATAAAAATGAAGCCTATGCTGCTCACCTTCAAAGCAGAGGTGCCAAACAAACCATCATGTTGGGTTTTTCTGATGGCACCAAGGATGGAGGCTACATCAGGGCCAATTGGTCTATTTTACAAGCAAAAGAGGAGTTGACAAAAGTTTCTAGACTTTATGATGTCAGTGTGGTATTCTTTGATGGGAGAGGAGGCCCCCCCGCGAGAGGTGGAGGAAATATGCATAATTTCTATGCTTCACTAGGTCCACAAGTAGAAAATAAGGAAATACAGATCACCATACAGGGACAAACAATCTCTGCGAATTATGGCAAACCTGTGTCCTGTACCTATAATCTAGAACAACTACTCTGTGCAGGAATAGAAAATGAACTTTATCCATCTTCCGAAAAATCTCTTACTGACGAGCAAAGAGCCTTGATCAATCGGATGGCAGATGTCTCTTATCAGTTTTATAAAGATTTTAAAAATCACCCACAGTTTCTGCCATATTTGGAGCATGTGACCCCTTTAAAATATTTTGGCAAGGTAAATATTGGTTCTAGACCTTTGAAAAGAGGAAAGGATAGTGGGTTGAAATTCGATGATTTGAGAGCGATTCCATTTGTTGGGTCTTGGGCGCAAATGAAGCAGAATATTCCTGGTTTCTTTGGCGTGGGAGCAGCTTTAGAAGCATTGAAAGAGGAGGGGAGATTTGAAGCAGCTCAAGCACTGTACCAAGACTCCCTGTTTTTCAGATCGCTTTTAGGAAATAGTATGCAGTCACTGGCCAAATCATTTTATAAGTCTACAGCTTACCTTCAAAATGATCCAAAATACGCTGATCTTTGGAATTTGATGTTTGGGGAATATCAAAGGACTTTGAAGCTAATTCTAGAAGTCTCCGGTATGGATGTTTTACTTCAAGATAATTTGACCTCAAAAGAGTCCATTGAGATCAGGGAAAAAATCGTACTTCCTTTGATCACCATACAGCAGTATGCTATTCAGAGTATGTTGGAGCGTGGGGAGGATGATCCTGTCTTGCAGAAATTGATTCTCCGAACCATGTTTGGAATCATCAATGCGGCAAGAAATGCGGCATAATTCAAAACCCGGCTTAAGGCCGGGTTTTTTTAGTTTTAGTCTTCATCCTCTTCAATTTCAACTTCAATTGGAACATGAAGCACTTCATAGACTTTTTTGAGACAATCTTTATTTTCTGACAAGACCAAGAGTTGATCCCATGCTTGGATTTCGGTACTTCCCTTTGGAGTGATATATTCGCCATTTCTTCTCAGCATGGCTATGATTGCGTTCTTTGGAAAGCCAATTTCTAAAATTTTCCTACCGATAATTTCATTTCCATCAGGAATGACGACTTCTGACATCTCTGTTTTTGGTGCTTCATTCATGATGTAATCGATAGGAGATTTTGGTTTTGCTTTCTCTGGTAAAGATACTTTGAACCAATTGGCTACAACAGATAATGTAGTGCCTTGAATCAATACCGAGGTCAAGGAAATGAAAAAGACCAAATTAAAGATCATATGGGCTTTGTCAATACCAGCGATCAAAGGGTAAGTTGCAAACACAATAGGTACTGCTCCCCTCAGGCCAACCCATGAGATATACCAACGACTTCTATTTTTCATTTTAAAAGGCAGTAGTGTCAGAAACACGCCTAATGGTCTGGATACAAAAATCAAGAAAGCAGAAACAGCTACTCCTAAACCGATCAATGGAATGATTTCAGAAGGATTGACCAAAAGTCCAAGAGTGAGAAAGAGTACTATTTGCATCAACCAAGCCAAACCATCAAACATTTTCAGGATTGAGTTTTTGTGAATGAGCTCCTGCTGACCAAGGTAAACCGCACAAAGGTAAACTGCCAAGAAGCCATTTCCACCTAATAAATCTGTAAAGGAAAATGTAACAAACATCAAGGAAATAACTAGAACAGGGTACAAACCTTCGAAGCCTAGATTGATTCTATTGATAGCTTGCTTACTCAACCAACCGAAAAGTAAACCTAATGCCCCGCCAATGATCATTTGCTGAAAGAATAATAAGAAAATGGATAGGATTCCTTGATTTGGATTAAGAACAAGCCCTAAAAAGGCAATTGTCAGCACGTAAGCCATTGGATCATTACTACCGCTTTCTAGCTCCAAAGTAGATCTCAAACGGTATTTGAGTGCAAGGCTTTTTGATCTTAGAATTGAAAATACGGCTGCGGCATCTGTGGAAGACACAATTGCACCGAGAAGTAAGCCCTCTAAAATAGTAAAATCTGTCAATAACCAAACAAATACTCCAACTGAGGAAGCTGTCAGAAGCACTCCAACTGTAGATAGTGCAATCCCTTTGCCTAATACAGGCTTTATAGATTTCCAACTGGTATCAAGCCCCCCTGAAAAAAGGATGAAATTCAATGATACAATTCCGATGAACTGAGCAATTTCGGGATTATTGAACTGAATACCGAGTCCATCGGATCCTGCTAACATACCAACCAATAGAAATAAAATCAAAGTTGGGACGCCAAACTTATAGGAGGTTTTTCCAGCTAGTATGCTCAGGAAAAGTAAGACGGATCCTATGAGAAGAATGTTTTCTATAGTGAGACTCATTTGGTCGGTTGCTTAAATAATGTTCAAATCAAGTTTTCTTGAAATTTCAAATTAACACAATATAAAGTTTAATTTAAATGTATAGCGGAAAGGATAATGAAATGTTACAGTTTCAAATGAAATAAGTCAATTAGAAAATTGAAAGTTACACCAATTGGTTAATTCATGCATCTCTATGGGGTAATCAAATATTTTTCTAATTTTAGCTAAACAAGACAGGTTACTATGAAAATTTATGTTTTGATTGATTTTTCTGATTATTCTAATTCGCAAGTTCAGCTTGCCAATCAATGGTGTTTGTCTTTTGGGTGTAAAATGATTTTGGTCCATCAACTTGACTTGATGATTCCATCTCTTGGAAGTCCTGACATTAGGCTGAAATTTGAATATGATCAAAAAAGAGTGGTTTTTCAGGAAATTGAAAAACTTCGTGCGCAATACGTGGATGAAACAATCTTTGTGAATATAGAAGTTACGGCATTACCCTTGATCAAATTTCTAAAAGAAGAAGCTAAAATTGAGGAAGAAGATATTATTCTGGCTGGCATCAAAGGTACAGGGATTTTGAAGCAGATTTTCATTGGGAGTACCGTGACTCGAGTTATAGAGGAAGTTAATCGATTAACCATAGCGCTGCCTTTACACGTCAAGGTTAATGTTCCAAGTAAATTGGTTGTAGCCGTACATTATAAGACTTCTATAGGAGAAAAATTACTGAAGCAATTGATTAAAAGTATCAGTAGCAAGCTAGAAGTAGTAGAGTTTATTACAATTATCAGCAAAGTAGAAGAGAAATATGATTCAGAAGCATATTTACTTAATCTAAAGAAGACATTTGATTCACTAATTTCTTGCCAAGTAAATTCATTTAATGGAAACGATGCGATGGCTGAGTTAAAGAGTTATATGTTACATCAGGAGGGGATGTTTTTGGTTTTGCAAAAGGGCTCAAGATCTCTTGCAGACAGGGTTTTTCGTAAATTCATAATTAATGATCTTGTTTACGATGCTTCCATTCCTTTAATTGTTTTGCCCTCATGACTTGGTTAGCAGAATTATCACAGAATCCTTTTTATGAATTTGCGATTATCCTCTCTTTGGCAGCACTATTGGGAGCTTTAGGGCAAATTTTGAAACAGCCATTGATTGTGATGTTTATTGCCCTAGGGATAGTGGTAGGACCATCTGTTTTGAATGTAGCACAAAGTAAGGAGAATATTCATTTGCTGGCTGAGGTAGGGATTGCTATTTTACTTTTTATCGTGGGCTTAAAATTGGACCTACGATTGATCAAGTCTACAGGTAAGATTGCCTTGATGACTGGACTTGGTCAGGTGATATTTACTTCCGTGATTGGATACTTTATAGGGATTGGTTTAGGTTTTTCCACTCTACATAGTTTTTACATCGCTGTTGCATTAACCTTTTCTAGTACCATCATCATTGTCAAGTTACTTTCTGATAAAAAAGAAATCGATGCGCTTCACGGACAGATTGCAATTGGATTTTTGATCGTACAGGATATTGTTGTGATTCTTGTAATGATTGTGCTCTCGACTATCGGGAGAGGAGGAGAGGATACCATGTTGTTTTTAGAAATCGGTAAGACACTATTATATTCATTTATTTTGGTGGGTGCTACAGTTTTAGTAATGAGGTACATCATTCCTAAGCTGAGTTTTTTTCTGGCAAAGTCCGTAGAAATGCTCACGCTCTTTGCCATCGCATGGGCTGTTTTATTAGCCATGATCAGTGAATTGATTGGTTTTAGTGCAGAAGTAGGTGCTTTTCTAGCTGGGGTTAGTTTGGCATCTTCTCCTTTCAAGGAAGTCATCAGTGGTAGAATGACTAGCTTGAGGGATTTTTTGTTGTTGTTCTTCTTTGTAAACTTAGGTGCAGGATTGAATTTAGGTGTCATAGGCACCCAAGTGCCTGCGGCGTTTGTATTTTCTATTTTTGTATTGATAGGTAATCCCATTATAGTATTGGTGATCATGGGCTCTATGGGTTATAGAAAACGAACATCCTTTCTAGCTGGATTGACAGTGGCTCAAATTTCAGAGTTTTCATTGATTTTTGCAGGACTGGGTTATACCGTCGGGCATTTGACAGAGGAGGTTGTAGGACTGATTACTTTGGTTGGACTGATTACCATCGCTCTATCCACTTACATGATCTTGTATTCAGGCAAGCTTTATCAGTTTTTGGCGCCTGTTTTAAAGGTTTTTGAAAAATCAGACCCTTACCGAGAGAGAAAAATGAAACAATTAGAGTCAAGTCATTTTGAAGTTTTGATTTTAGGGTTAGGTAGATTTGGACAAAAAGTAGCCGATCAAATACAAGCAAAAGGGCATACTGATTATTTAGGAGTAGACTTTGATCCACAAGTGGTAAAATCTTGGCAAGAGTCTAGGAAAAAAATTATGTATGGAGACCTTGAAGATCCAGACCTGTTGGAACATCTTTCTCTGGATCATACCAAGTGTGTGATTTGTACAGTTCCTGACTATCATCATAGCATTAAGCTAGTCAATTCTTTGGATAAGTCTAACTTTAAAGGTCAAATTTTTTTGACAGCAATGCATGAGTTTGAAAGTAAGTATTTTGATCATTTGCTCAATGTAAAAGTTTTGTTGCCCTTTGAGATGGCAGCTCAAAACTTTTATAACGCTCACCTAAGCCCAATTCTTAATTCCGATTCCCAAAACACTGAGAAATGAAAGAATATTTAAAAAAAGTTAAAGGTTTCTGGGTGTCAGATACCAGTTTTCCAGCGTTGTTGGTGATGTTGATTTTTACAGTATTTATCTTACCTGTGATCATAGAATATCAAAATGACGCTACCTTTTTTCTGAATTTCATGCTAATTCTACTTTTTTTTATTGGCATATTTTCAGCTAAAGAAAAAGCATATATCATTTTAACAAGTGTTTTACTAGTAACGCATATCAGTTTGAGGTTGATTAGGTTCGGTGATAACCCCTTTGATTTTTACCTTTTAGAAAGGATAGTAGCCATCTTGAATTTAATAGCCCTGATCGTAGTAAATATTCTTTTACTTTTTAGAAATAATGAAGTGAATTTTTATAGAATCATTGGAAGCATTAATGTTTATCTATTATTTGCCATGATTGGAGCATTTGGATTTGAAATTATCCATCTATCAACAGGCGAATCAATAATTGGGGAGGATGTAAGTCTTGAAGGTATGGATGTGGATTTTGGGGAATATATTTATTACAGCCTCACATGTATCAGTACGCTTGGCTTTGGAGATATTTTCCCAGTAAATTTCTCAGCAAAAATGTTATCAACTTTTCTTTCGGCTTTAGGCATACTTTATCCAGCAGTTGTTATCTCAAAGTTAGTCTCATATGCTTCAAAGGAGAATATTTGAGCAAATGCCTTCTATCTAATTTTTTATGCCTTTAAGGTATTATGATGAAGTGGTTTTGAAATAGTTTAATATTTTAGTGAAAATTAAATCCAAATATTATGATCAAAAGATACCTTTTAAGTGCAGCGTTATTGGTTGGTTCCATGGCTTTTGCGTGGGCGCAGGAAACCAGGCAGATAGCTGTAGAATCAGCTTCGGTGACAAATAATGAAGTGACTATCAATGGCAAAAGAGTTCCTTATAAGGCTACAGCTGGAACCATGCCTGTTTGGGATGAAGATGGCAAACCGATGGCTTCTTTGTTCTATACCTACTATGAAAGAACAGATGTCTCTGACAAGACAAGTAGACCTTTGGTGATTTCATTTAATGGTGGCCCTGGATCAGCTTCTATTTGGATGCATTTGGCTTATACGGGTCCATATAAGCTTAATATTGATGATGAAGGCTATCCGCTTCAGCCTTATGGCTACAGCAAAAATCCTCATTCTATCCTAGATGTTGCCGATATTGTTTTTGTTGATCCTGTGAATACTGGTTATTCAAGAATTGTGAATAAAGAGGTTTCTAGATCTACTTTCTTTGGAGTCAATGCAGATATCAGGTACTTAGCAGACTGGATCAATACCTTTGTGAGCAGACAAAATAGGTGGTCCTCTCCAAAATACCTGATTGGGGAAAGCTATGGTACTACTCGAGTTGCTGGATTGGTTTCTCAATTACAAAATTCACATTGGATGTATTTCAATGGCGTGATTCTAGTTTCTCCTACAGGGCTGGGATTGGACAGGAACGGACCAGTGGCTGCGGCTAATTACTTACCATATTATGCTGCTACAGCATGGTATCATGGAGTTTTGCCAGCTGATCTTCAGTCCAAAGATTTAGATCAAATTCTTCCTGAAGTTGAAAAATACACATTAGATGAAGTACTCCCTGCTATTGCGCGTGGAGGTTCATTGGATGCAGCCAAGAGAAAGGAAATCGCCTCCAAAATGGCCTATTACTCAGGATTGAGCGAAAGAGTTATCCTTGAGCACAACTTAGCTGTTCCGACCAGCTTTTTCTGGAAAGAATTGTTGCGTGATCAGGGGTTAACGATTGGTAGACTTGATAGCCGATATAGAGGGATTGATAAGTCTGATGCAGGTGACCGCTATGACTTTGACCCAGCCTTGACATCATGGAATCATGCTTTTGCACCTGCTTTCAACCTTTATGCTAAAAATGTCTTGAAGTACGAGACAGATTTAACTTACAATCTTTTTGGTCCAGTCAACCCTTGGGATAGAAGCAATGACAACACTGGTGAGCAATTGGCCAATGCGATGCGTCAGAACCCATATCTACACGTGATGACTCAGTCAGGTTATTTCGATGGTGGTACAGATTATTTCAATGCCAAATACAATATGTGGCAAATGGATCCCAATGGTAAATTGCAAGACAGAATGTCTTTCAAAGGCTACAGATCTGGCCACATGATGTATCTGAGAGCTGAAGACTTGAAGACTTCAAATGATGATATCAGGGAGTTTATCATGAAAACCATTCCTGCTAAAGATCAACCTGCGAAGTATTAAAAGTTAAAAAATCTCAAATCGAATTTGCCAACAAAAAATTCCTTGAGAAGTCTGACTTTGATATTTATTGATATTCGATACTCGTGGATACTTATTGAAAACTATAGACTGAGAGATTCATGCTTATTCCTTAGAATAGAATTAATTGATATTAATAAAACCAGTTCCGCAGGAACTGGTTTTATTTTTGTAAGCAATAATTGGAAAAATCTTCGATACTTTCAATGGGTTGTTTTATTCCTAATTGATCTGCTAGTAATCTAAAGACGTCTGTTTTCTTTTTGCCTGATTTTCTCAAGAACTGAATAGAAGTGTCTCCTGCTGATTTAGATAATTTACGGTTTTGGGTATTCTTAATCAGTTGATGATGATGAAAAGTACTTTGACCAAAATCATTTATACCCAGATGCCTAGCGATATGAATCTGAGCCAAAGATGATCCCCATAAATCTTTGCCTCGAACAATCAAGTCTATTCCAAAAGTTAGGTCATCCACTACAGATGCTAATTGATAGGAAGGTAGCCCATCTTTTTTTTTCACAATTATATCATTGAGTATTCCAGGAGTTTTCCCAGATTCCCAACCATCAGTTGTTTTGATTTGAACAGGATGATGAAATGGTAATTTTGTTCTCCAATTGATTTCAGGTAAGTTGAAATCAAGATTTCTTTTTTGGCAATAACCAGTATAAAAGCCTTTGGGATGCATACGTTCAACTTTCTTTCTACTGCAATCACATGCAAAGAGCATGTTTTTGGATTTCAAGATTTCAAGAGCTTTGGTGTAATTTACTTTTCTGTGTTTAGAGCTATACTTACTTTCAAATTCTTTTAAGGTTTTGGGGCCTGAATCAAATGGTATTTCTAGAAAATCGAGTGTATCAAAAATATCTTGAATATATTTTTTCTTTACTCTCTCTTGATCATAGTCATCAATTCGAAGGAGGATTTTTGCCTCTGATGCTTTGGCCAAGTGATAAGTATTCAAAAAAGAAAAGACATTTCCAAGATGTAAAAACCCACTTGGAGTAGGCGCATACCGTGTTAAATGATGTTTGTCTAAAGTCACCGTAATCATCAGTGTTTTCTCTGAACCCTAAATTAGTCATTATGCTGCTTAATGTTTTTTAACAGCCTATATTTTTGTTGCAGACGCATAGGGTGTAACTTCGTGCTGTGAAAAAAGTCCTACTTATCTTATCCTTTTTTGTAAGCTTTGGCTTCATATCTCAAGCCCAAACAGTCACAGGCAATGTGATTGATGGCTTGGATAAAGGTTATTTGGATCAAGTTTGGGTAGTCAATTTAACCAATCTAGATAGCGCAGAAACCAATATGCGTGGATATTTCCGTATCAAAGGTAGCTCTGGAGACTCCTTAGTTTTCAAAAGACAGCATTACATCCCTGCTGGCAAGAGGGTAGGAGAGCAAACCCATTTTGTAATGGAGATTTATTTGAATGCCCGGCTTTTACCGAGATTTGATGTATATGCTAAAGAATATAGAATACCCTTCTCTATGGATGGAAGTGCAAGCCCAACAGGTATGCGAGGCTTAACTGATAGACCTGCTGGACCAGGGAAAATCTATTCGGGTATGTCTGATAATCCAGGGCTTATGCCTGCCTTGACCATTGATGGGCCGATATCCTACTTCATGAAAAGTGAGCGGCAAAAAAGGCAATATGCAAGAAGGTTAGCTGAAATAGCAAGACAGCAGGACTACCTAGACTTGATTCAATCTGATTCAGTGATGATTGCGCTAAAAACAGAATACAATCTCACAGACAAGGATTTGGATGATTTGATCATTGAGTTCAATCTTCAGAACATTTCCCATCAGTTTAAAGACATGAATTCCAAAATGGTGGAACAGCGCTTATTAGATTTCTTTGATAGAAAGACTGGGAGAAAGTATTGATCAGGCTTTTCTCTTAAAGGACCATGTCACATAAAATCTGGCTACAACTTCTTCACTGGGGTTCATTCCAGTTGAAATCATCGTTAATTTTCCTGTTTCTTCGATTTCAAGCTGATCAATGATAGCAGTAAGTTCTTTTCCCTGATCACAAGTGAAAATTATTTTCTGATTAGCTTTTTTATAATATTCAGCCCTGAAATCTACCACTAGCATGCTGAATTTTCCTTTTCCAGCCATGGATAATTGGCATAGTGCTCCTGTGCTTAGCTCAGCTGCACCAGCCAATGCAGCAAAGTAAATTGACTTGAAGGGATTCTGAGATCTCCAGAAAAATGGAATGCTGATTTGACATTGATCAGGTGTGAGATTTTTGACCTTAAGTCTCCAAAATACTGCTGAAGGGAGCTTGAAAAGCATAGCCCACCAAAAAATAAAGGGGTTTGTCATTTTACTGAGATAGGATTTAGCTTCAGGAGTCATAAGTATGAAATTTACGATATCTTCAATTTACTTGAAAAATATGAAAAGCTTTTTGATATGGCATCTTTTTTGGGCATTTTCGTGAAAATATTCAAACTGTTATGTTAAAGAAAATATCAATATTGTTTCTCATTGGAATAGTTACCTATTCCTGTGCCAAGGTGCCACTAAGCGGGAGAAATCAGCTTAGCTTAGTCAGCAATGCTGAAATCCTACCAATGTCCTACGATCAATATGCACAGGTACTGAGTGAAAGTAAATTGGTGACCAATACTGCAGAAGGTCAAATGGTAGTCAAAGTTGGTAGGAGGATTGCTGATGCAGTTTCTAAATATATGGCTGAACGTGGATATGAAAAGGCTTTAGAAGGATTTGCGTGGGAGTTTAATCTAATCGAAAGTGAGCAGGTTAATGCTTGGTGTATGCCTGGCGGAAAGGTAGCTTTTTACACTGGGATCATGCCTATCTGTCAAGACGAGGCAGGAGTAGCAGTAGTGATGGGACATGAAGTAGCTCACGCAGTAGCCAGTCATGCCAGAGAGAGAATGTCTAATGGATTAGTCCTCAATGGTCTAATAGGAGGTGTTCAAGTGGCAATGGGCCAAAATCCAACTTTAACACAGAATATCTTCTTGCAGGCAGTAGGATATGGAGGTCAACTAGGAATGTTGAGTTTTTCGAGAAGACATGAATTGGAAGCAGACCAGTTAGGGCTGGATTTCATGGCTTTGGCGGGTTATGACCCAAGAGTAGCTCCTGCATTTTGGGAAAGAATGAATGCTGGGTCTAGTGGAAATAGACCACCAGATTTCTTGTCTACGCACCCTGGGCCAAACAGAAGAATCGATGAGCTCAACAAGCAGATGCCCAAATCAATGGAGTATTACGAAAAGAGCAATAAGCAATAGCATAAAAAAACCAGACTCAGCGTCTGGTTTTTTTATATCATCTTGGTTTAGATCAACCCATGTTGAAGCTTCTCAGCTTTACTTGGGTGAATTTCCTTTTGGTATCTAGCGGGAAGTCACCTTTCATCATCCAATCATAGTAAGAAGGCTCTTCTTTGAGTACTTGGACGATGGTTTTTCCTTTGTGTTTTCCAAAGTTGAAACATTCCTCACCACTTTCATTGAAAATAAATCGACCAGCAAGGTCAACCATTTTTTCATTGAGTAATTGGTGGATTTTTTTCATGTCATTTTGAAAAACTCCCAGCTTATTACCTAATAAGTCTTCCGCTTCTTCCCCCTCGTACCTTTCTATTTGGGCTTTGAATACTTCATAGGTGGCTATGGTATCCGCTTCAGCGCTGTGTGCATTTTCTAAGGTTTTGCCACAGTAGAATTTATAAGCTGCTGAAAGGTTTCTTTTTTCCATCAAGTGAAAAATCTTCTGTGCATCAAGTAAGTTTCTTTTTTCAATATCAAAATCAATCCCCGCTCTCAAAAACTCCTCAACCAACAAAGGGATATCATATTTCAAAACATTGAAACCTGCTAAGTCCGCACCTGCGAAGAACTGATGAAGTTCTTTAGATGCATCCTTAAAAGTAGGGGCGTCTTTGATGTCAGCATCATAGATGCCATGGATCAGCGATGATTCCAAAGGGATAGGGATGGTGGGATTGATTTTCATGGTTTTGATTTCCTCCGTACCATCAGGCTGTACTTTGACTATGGAGATTTCTACAATTCTGTCAGTAGATATGTTTGTCCCCGTAGCTTCAAGGTCAAAAAAGGCAATTGGGGTTTTGATATTTAAATTCATCTTAACGGTTTTTGTTGATTTTGTTTTTAAGTATGGATAGATCCATGTCGTCATAATTGCCCGAACTCATCAAGAGCAAATTAGTCTCTTGATAATCTTGTTGCTCTAGTAAAGCTCTGAGTTCTTCTATCTGTGTGAATACAAGTAAATCATTTCTCTGAAAACCTGCTTTCAATGTGTTTTCATCCATCAGCTCCAGCTTTTTCAAAGATACTGCTTTTGGATTCAAATAGATAATGGCTATATCAGCTTGATCAAAAGTATGTGCATAATTATGGATAAATTCCTTATTGAGAGAGCTATAGGTGTGCAATTCTTGAACAGCTATTAGCTTTCTTTTTGGGAATTGATTTTTTACGGCATTTACCGTCGCTTTAAGTTTGGAAGGCGCGTGAGCAAAATCCCTATACAATACAGCATCACTTGATTCTGCGAGTATTTCTTGTCTTTTGGCAGCACCTTTGAATGTTTGAATATGTTTGTAAAAATCTGCTCTCTTCACACCTAGACTTTCACAGACATGAATAGCACCTTGAAGGTTTTGAAGGTTGTGGTCTCCGAATATGTGGATGGGAAGTTCCATCTGATCAGCCAATAAGATGGTTTTCCCATCGACAATCTTACTTGGATGGGCTTCGTAAGGAATTAGCTTCATCGCTGCTTCTTTACAGGATTCACCAATTTTTTTGACAATGGGATCTTTTTCGCAGTAGATGAAAGTCCCACCTTTAGGAGTCATTTCAGCTAGTTTTTCAAATTGCTCAACATAGTTTTCAAAAGTTGGAAATACATTGAAATGATCCCAAGCTACACCACTCATCAAAAGTATGTCATGGTGGTAATGGAAAAACTTGGGTCTTCTATCTAATGGTGAAGTCAAATATTCGTCTCCTTCGATGATGATGATATGAGCATTCGATAGCTTGACCATTAAGTCAAATCCCTCTATCTGCGCACCTACTAAGTAATCAAAATCTAAACCTTCGCTTTTGAGCACATGTAAAATCATCGAAGTGATACTCGTCTTTCCATGACTTCCTGAGATGACTATCCTAGTTTTATCTTTACTTTGATTGTAGATGAATTCAGGAAAAGAGTAAACAGGAATACCTAATGCTTTTGCTTTGATCAATTCTGGGTTGTCAATTCTAGCATGCATCCCCAAGATGATTCCGTCTAATTCTGCATGAATTTTTTCTGGATACCATCCCTTTTCTTCAGGTAATATACCTGCTTGAGAAAGTCTACTTTTTGAGGGTTCGTAAATTTCATCATCAGAACCACTGACTTTGTAGCCTTTGGCCACCATAGAAAGGGCTAGATTGTGCATCACTGCTCCGCCGATGGCTATAAAATGATATTGCTTTTTCATAATTTTTCTGAAGATTAAAATTAGAATCTTCTTAGCAAATATTAGACTGAAATGATTTTTATTTCCTTTTTTTGATAGAATTGTTGCATGCCATACGCTAGGGCTTTGATTATCCGTTGATTAATCAGGATGTTGATAACTCGTGCATAAATTGTTCAAAACCTTTTGCATAAACAGCTTACATTTGTTTCTATGGCAGAGAGTAATCCACAAGGAAAAGATAGAATATTAGGTAGAAAAAAGCCTGATTTGGCTGGAATATCTGGAGTTGGGAAGCTTCCTCCTCAAGCAATAGAGTTAGAAGAAGCTGTATTGGGCGCATTGATGCTTGAGAAAGATGCACTGACGCAGGTTGTGGATATTTTGCGTCCTGAGAGTTTTTACAAAGAGTCACATAAAGTAATCTATTCGGCCATTTTAGATTTGTTCAGTGACAGTCAACCCATAGACATGTTGACTGTTACCAATCAATTGAGGAAAAATGGTAAGTTGGAAATTGCTGGAGGGGCATTTTTTATTACTGAGCTTACCTCTAAGATCTCTTCTGCCGCCAATATTGAATATCACGCCAGAATCATCACCGAACAGGCAATGAAGCGTGATTTGATTAGCATAGCATCAGAAATTCAGAAAGAGGCTTTCGAAGATACCACAGATGTATTTGAGCTTTTAGATAAGATGGAGTCTTCTCTTTTTGAAATATCAGAGAAAAATATCAGAAAGAATTATTCCGATATGCGCTCGATCATGAAAACAGCCATCATGGAGTTAGAAGCCAAAAAAGGCCAAAAAGATGGTTTGACAGGTGTGCCTAGTGGTTTTACTGCTCTGGATAGAGTTACTTCTGGCTGGCAAAAATCTGACTTGGTGATCATCGCTGCGCGACCTGCGATGGGTAAGACAGCCTTTGTACTTTCAGTTTTGAGGAATGCAGCTGTAGACCACAATAGACCTGTTGCAATTTTCTCGTTGGAGATGTCATCTGTGCAGTTGGTGAATAGATTGATTTCGTCAGAGGCAGAACTGGATTCTGAGAAAATCAAAAAAGGGAATCTAGCTGATTATGAATGGGAACAGTTAGTTCACAAAACTGCTAAGCTTTCCAAAGCACCGCTTTTTGTAGATGATACACCTGCTCTATCCATTCTAGAGCTCAGAGCAAAATGTAGGAAGCTCAAGGCCCAGCATGATATTCAGATGATTGTAATTGATTACTTACAGCTGATGTCAGGCGATTCAAAGTCCGGTGGTGGAGGGAATAGGGAACAGGAGATCGCTAGTATTTCAAGGTCATTGAAAATGATCGCAAAGGAATTGGAGGTACCGGTGATCGCACTTTCTCAGTTATCTAGGGCTGTTGAGACTAGAGGAGGAGATAAGCGACCGCAGCTATCGGATTTGAGGGAGTCTGGTGCTATAGAGCAAGATGCAGATATGGTAATGTTCCTATACAGACCTGAATACTACGGGATCAACGAAGACGAGGAAGGGAACTCAACCATGGGAGTAGGTGAGGTGATTATTGCCAAGCATAGGAATGGTTCTTTGGAGACAGTTAAGTTGAGGTTTATTGGTAAGTATACCAGATTTACAGACTTGGAATTAAATGTACCTTACAAGCCGCAGGATGCCCTCTACGGATCCAAATTCCCAAGCAGTGCTAGCGGTCAGGGCTTCGAAAGTGGCAATACAATCAGACTTCAATCCAAGGCCAATGGAGGAGATGAAGGGGGAGGATTTCCAGGAGGTTTTGGAAGTGATGATCCAGCACCGTTTTAAAAAAATCAAAACAGCCATCCAAAATTCTTGAATGGCTGTTTTGATTTGATATATCAGCATCAGGATTTTTTAATCTTCTAATGCCCTGAAAGCCATAATTCCACCAAGTACATTTCTTACCTTGGAATAACCTTTGGTTTCTAAAAACTTCTTGGCGTTACCACTTCTTGCACCTGAACGACAATGAATGATGATTTCTTGGTTTTTATAACTTTCAATTTCCTCCAATTGATGCGGGAGCGTTCCGAGAGGTATATTCAATGCTCCTAAGTTATCTTCTTCGTATTCCCATTCTTCTCTTACGTCGATGAATACAAATTCTTCCTTATTATCTAAGCGTTGTTTAAGCTCTTCTACGTTAATATCTTCCATATGATTTATTTGACTAATACTCTATATGATTGCGGTTTTCCTTGTTCTAACACATTGATCAAGTACATGCCCCGCATTTGTCCGGCAAAATTAAGGATTTTACCCTTTTCTAACTCTTCGTACTGTATATTTATTCTCCTCCCGTATGGATCTAAGACCTGAATCAATTCAAATTGTCCTTCAATTCTTAATTGATCGATGATTGGATTAGGATATAATCTTAATTTTTCGGTAGTAATGGCCTCAGACTCTTCTACTGGTGGCGACTGACTGAGATGTGGTCTAATCATCAGCGAGCCACTTACAAATTCATTTTGCTGCCAGCTTCCAGCCACATTGTAAAAGATTTCTTCTCCATTGTCTCTGGTTTTATCTAATCCTACGTGGATGAAGTCATTAGTGAACTGCGTAAAACCCACATAAAACACATCAGGTAGCAGGATATTTTCATCAATTTCAAAGAAGGAGAATTCTTCTATGCTTTCTTTTCTTGGAATCAAACTCTCTTTGACATAGAGTGGTTCTGAGTCAAGATTTCCCCAGACCATGATATCTATGCCCCTGTCGAATTGCAGAAAATTAGTAAAGTTGATACTGATTCCTTTGAGAAAGGCATTTTGTGTTTTCTCATATCTGACGGCAAGCATGCCAGATCTCTGATTGATCCCAGCAGAATAATCGACTTTTCCATCATCATAGGCAAAATAGTCTCTAACAGAAACAATCGTCCTGACTGTATCATTGATTCTAAGATCTACTTCAGGATAAAAAATGCTATCTCCCTCAACGATCTGGAATAAAATCCCATCGCCAGAACTCAAGTATGTCACCAGTTCCAAATCACCTTCTGATTCAGGCAATGGTATCGAAGAGATGGGGTTTGAACTGAAACCTCTTCTCTCTAAGGCTAGAGGTACTGGGTTAAAAGGTGTATTATCGTTGATTTTGAGAAGGGAGTTTTGAGTTTCCAAATCACGTAACTCAATGGTGTATTCCATCGCACGAAACCTATTTTCCAGATTTTTAAATTCATTTCCTGTGTTGGTTAGATACTGCTCTGGTTCAGCTGTCAACTCAAAAAGAGGTACTGATGCATATTTTTCAAAAATAGGGGAATTTGTTTCTGTCAAGGTTCGATCTATTGCATTCCTGTCTAGTATGCTTCTGTTTTTATTCAAGTAGACATAATCAATCAACCAAGTGTCAAATGGCCCTGAAAGCCTCCCTCTTGCTTGAAATCGAAATTGAAAGCTTTCATGCTGAAATTCTTCTGTCACTTGGAAGATTTCTTGCGTAAAAAAAAGTCTCTGTGCTTCCAATTCCCCAAATTGATTCCAGATTTCAACCCACTCTCCAGCTTGATTCAAAAACTGCAAGGTGATTTGGTCATTGATATCTGGCATTTCTGCTTTTCCAGCAGGTTGCCAATAGAAACTTAGAAATACGGTTTCTTTTTCGCTATCACTTAAAGTACTGAGGTCGATTGGCCTTGAGGTCAACTGATCTGCAAAGCCTTGTGCCAATGGGTTGTTGTCATATTGTCTGCCATTGGACGCAATGCCATCGAATAAAGCAACTCCAAGGCTGGGTGCTCCATTAGCAACTGTGTAAGAATGCGTAACACCATCATTGATCCAAAGATCTGACCTGATTCCATTAGTGCTAAAATCATCCCAAAACGGCAGTGATAAAATTTGATCTTCTAGTATTCTTCCTTGAAAAAATCTGTTTGAAGTTTGACTAACAGGGGTAGGAAGTTGTTGGAATTGAGCAAAAGACTCACTGACGCACAGCATAAATATGCTGGCGAGGAGTAAGCCTATTGCACAATTATTTTTCATTAAAAATCTCTTTGTTTTGCTATTTCTGAAATCCAAAGATCAATTGGCTCTCCTGTTTTGACTTC
Source organism: Belliella buryatensis (assembly GCF_900188245.1). GTDB lineage: Bacteria > Bacteroidota > Bacteroidia > Cytophagales > Cyclobacteriaceae > Belliella > Belliella buryatensis. The sequence goes on from NZ_FZOK01000006.1 coordinate 51,783, forward strand.
TGCGCCAGCAGGAGGGATTTGCCTTACGATTGTTCCTTGAGGAACGGTATCTGTAGTGACATAGCTAAGTCTACCCATCCTCAATCCGGAGCCAATGATTAAAAACTCAGCATCTATTTCATCCATACCTATCAGATTAGGAACATCAAGGATTTGATTACCTAATCCGTCACCGACAACCAGATCAATTTGTGAGCCTTTAGGTAGTTCAAAACCTTCTGGGATATTTCTACCTCTATATTTTTGCTCTAGGACTACATTGATACCAATATCTGGAACATATTTAATTTCTCCACGAACTAAACCAATGTTGGCTAAGATCTCTTGCACATTCTTTAATTGGCTATTGACCAAGTTGGGCATCTTGATCATTGGAGCATTTTTGGAATTGAGCGTAATGTAGATTTTCCTACCAGACTTCACTTGACTACCTGCTCTAGGAAGCTGCTTGAGAACGGTTAGAGGAGGCAGGTCTGCATTGAAACCACTATCTAGTTCAATTTCATAATTTAAATTTCTTGCACCTAGATAGCTATCTAACTCTTCATAGCTAAATCCTTCCAAGTCTGGGATAGAAACAGTTTGTCCGTGATTGGTATAAGATGGTAAAAAGAATTTTAGAAATAAGAATGCGATTAGAGTAGTTGCACCCAGAATCAAAAGAAGATGAATCCCTACTTTCTTTAAGGAATCTTTGAGTTTGCTCATGCAGATAGATTTTTTAAGCTAACGTATAAAGGTAAAATTATATTTAATTTTCACCAATAAATGTGCCCTTTTGATATTTGGACTAATACTTTTTCTTAGGGTTAAATACTAATGCACGATCAGTCTTCTTGTTTCCGTCAAAGAGTTGCTGGTAATTTTTACGACAAACAAACCTTTTGAAAATAGCTGAGTGCTAAAGTTATATGTCTGGTTGAGTGTATTAGGATAATCGATATCTTGGACAACAGTACCACTTGAAGAAATTACCTGAATATTTACCGTTTCGTAAGTTTGCAGATTGAAAGCAATGCTAAATACATCTCTAGCAGGGTTAGGATAAATGATGGTATTGCCCAACCCTGGATCCACAGGCTCAGGATTGGCAGAGAGGAATAACTCTACATCATCTATGTAAACAGGTTCATTACCCGGACTTCCATTTTCAATGACAAATGCTAACCTAACATTGGTTCTTCCAGATCCTGCTAATTCAGAAAGATCTACAAACTCCCTGTTAAAATCTGCTCTATTATTTGGATTGACAGACCCTGAACTAATTGTGTTTATTTCAGTACCAGTTTTTCTAAGTAATTCGGTATAGGTAACACCTCCATCAATACTCCCCATTACTTTGAAAACAGTAGAAGGAGCCTGATTGCTTGCAGCGATGCTGTAGAAAATACTAGCTTGACTGCTTAAAGACAGGTTGAATTTTGGAGAACCAACCCATTGAGGTTCGTTGGAATTGGTACCTTCTAATCTTATTAGATTACTTTGAGCTTCATTTTGAAGCGGAATGACATCCCAGGAATTCTGATTACTAAGTGTGTTGACACTAGACCAAGGTTGAAGATTTATTGTTGCATTGAAATTTTGTCTCCACGGTGCAGTGATCGTATTGGTGTTTCTGACATTGAATTGTACTAGCTGAGATTCATTCCCAGGGTTCTGGTCAAAGTTCGGAAATACCAAATCATATTGAACTCTTGAAACGCCTGAAGCAGTAAGTGAATTTGGAATCTCCACATTGAGTGATTGCCCTGCATTCAGAGAAGCTCCTCGAGCTACAAAACTTTGAGGCGCTGCATTATTTGTTCTTCTATTAAGCACAAAACTTGTAATTGGTAAGTTGCCTGTATTAGTGATTTGGACTAATTCATTTGTTTGTGAGCCGTCGTTGATTGGTCCTGGACTTACTAGTCTGTTTAAGTCAATTTTATATCTAAACTGCTCTGTAGCCAATACTTCAATATCTTTGATGTAAATGTTATTGCCATAACCAGTTCTAGATATAAAAGCTACTCTAACATTATCAAAATCATTGAATTGGGCAAGGTTTACGATTTCTCGTCTGAACTGCGCATTTGAATTTGGTATAAATTCATCAAGGATTGCAGGGGCTGTTTGTAAAAGATTGGAATCCTTATCATAAGGTGAATCTATAATATTAAATGTATTACCACAGTCAGTTGAGACAGCTACATACAAAACATCAGAAAATCCTGCTGCATTATAAGGCGCATGCGCCATGTTGAAAGTAAGTTGCGCATTAGGGAAATTGGCTAAATTAATCGATGGGGAGATGATGAAATCCAGTTCACCAGGCGCTTCATATTCATAATTTTGAATTCTGATCAAATTCTGGATACTGCCTGATATTGGGAGAGAAATTCTTTCCCAAGTCAAAGCGTTGTCAGGATTTCTAATGATCCAATCACCAATATTTGTAGAAAGATCAAGCGCATAAGGGATATTGATTTCTGGTTGGATAATAGGTCTACTAGTACGAGAGTTGTTATCAGGGTTTCCATCAGAAGCTTGACCATTCACTTGTGTAATCTTTACTTCAAATAAATCTTGGCCATTGCCGCTCAAATTGATAGAATTGAAATCTACAATTGCTTCTTCGCCGGTAGCTAAGTTAAAGGAGAAGTTTCTGGCTTGAATCAAATTTCCATTTAGCCTGATTTCTATTGTTGCTGAGGTTATATTGTTTAGCCCTCTATTGAGTAATTCAATAGTTGGAGTCACATCGTTGGAACAAATAAGGTCTTGTGGATCAATAATTCTTTCGATTGAAAGATCTATTGTAGGTAAGTTAGGGTCTTGTGTTGCAAAGTTATTGATCAAAGAGCCCCTTCTTGGACTGAATTCTAGTACTACGTTCATTCTCGCTACTTGACCTTGGGTGAAAAGATTCATACAAGCGTCAGGAGTGTAATCCATGTAGTTTTCAGTCATATCCCTACTCCCACAACTAAAAAGCGGATTGTTAATTCTACAAGCATTGTTTGGACTTTGTTGGTTAGGAGTGTCTTCTACAAAGTCATCTACTTCACAGCCATTGGCTGATGACTGTGCATCTCCCCAAACGTGCCTTAGGCCAAGAAAATGGCCGATTTCATGCGTGGTAGTTCTGCCTCTAGATCCCGAAACTGCATTTCCACCTTCACCAAAATATCTGTAATCCATCGTTACTCCATCTAACTCTCTTGGGGTTGGAGAAAAATTTAGACCAGGTAAATTTGAAACAGGGAAAGTAGCATAACCAATAAAAGGTTGTTGAAGCGTGACAACCCACATGTTGAGGTAATCTTCAGGTGGCCAGCTAGAGATTTCTGAGATAAGGGCAGCATCATTGATATCATAGACGCTTTTAGTTCCTTGAACCCTGACAATGCCATTGGTAGGTATACCTCTTGGATCTACTTTGGCTAACACAAATTCAATATTTGCATCGGCTGCCACATTTTGGAATTCTGCTGGAGTTTGATTTCTGTCTGGATTTAATCTTCTGAAGTCTTCATTAAGAGTTCTGATTTGAGCTTCAATTTGCGATAAAGGAATATTAGCACCTTGACCTACCGCTGTACCATTGTGAATGACATGAACCACAACAGGGATGACTCTTCTTTCATTTTGAACTCTGGCTTGGATTCGTGGTGATTTGGATATTTCTTCCATTTTATCATTGACCCAAGATTCAAAAAATTCTCTGGAACCATAAATTCCGAGCGCTTCCTCTTGCATTTTTTCAATGATGGTATGGCCACACTTTTCATCATGCATGTGTTGATAGGGCTGCCCAAAAAAGTTTTGTGAATAAACCGAAAAACTCAGTAAAAACAGGAAAAGGGTAAAGCTCAAGCTTACCCTCAAATGATGAAATATCCTAACCATATAATTCAATACACAATTACGCAACCGCGATATTTACAGCCTCTACTTTAATGATCTCAGGTATGGCTTTCTTGACAGCTTCTTCTACACCGGCTTTTAGGGTCATTGTAGACATAGGGCAGGAACTACAAGCACCTGTAAGCTCTATCCTCAATACCATGTCATCAGTTAATTCTACTACTTTCACATTACCACCATCAGCCTCTAAGTATGGTCTTATGCTGTCTAATGCTTGTTCTATTTTTTCTTTCATTTCCATTTTCAAACTCTTTAATATCAAGCCCCAATTTGTACAACGGCTGTTTTTGCTTTGCTAGCGTTTCTGATAGCGATTTGTCTTGCTACACTTTCTGCTAAGTCGGAGAATGCTTTTTGCGTAATACCTTCTTTCAATACAGCCGGATAGCCTGTATCCCCACTTTCTCTGATGCTCTGTACAATAGGTATTTCTCCTAAGAACGGTACTTCAAATTTCTCAGCTAACTTTCTTCCACCTTCTTTGCCAAATAAGTAATATTTGTTATTTGGTAATTCTTCGGGTGTAAAATAAGCCATATTTTCAATAACACCTAAGATAGGTACGTTAATTTGAGGCTGTCTAAACATAGATAGACCTTTGGTCGCATCAGCTAAGGCTACTTTCTGTGGTGTAGTTACAATTACGGCGCCAGTTACCGGTATGGTTTGCACCATGGTCAAATGAATATCAGAAGTTCCGGGTGGAAGGTCGATTAATAAATAGTCTAATTCACCCCATTCTACATCACCAATGAACTGCTTCAGAGCAGAACTTGCCATTGGGCCTCTCCAAACCACAGCTGAATCTGCTGGTGTCAAAAATCCAATGGACATTAATTTTACACCGTACTGTTCAATAGGTATGATTACATTTTTACCATTTTCCTGTTTTACTGCTGGCTGCTCTGATTCTACATTGAACATGGTCGGTACGGAAGGACCAGAAATATCTGCATCAATCAAGCCAACTTTTGCTCCTGACTTGGCCAATGCTACGGCTAAATTTGAAGCGGTTGTGGATTTCCCAACCCCACCTTTACCTGATGCTATGGCGATGATATTTTTTACCTTTGGAAGAAGAGGGGTATTATCTCTTGTAGTGGTAACATTGGATGTCATAAAAATATCCAACTCCACCTCTGTACCTAAACTACTTTCTAGCGCTTCGATACAGTTGTTTTTGATTACTTCTTTAAGTGGGCATGCTGGAGTGGTTAAAACCACCTTAAAACTGACTTTGTTTTCTTCTATTGCAATATCCTGAATCATTCCCAACGTAACCAAATCTTTTTTGAGATCTGGATCTTCGACGGTGGACAATGCTTGTAGGATTTGTTCTTTACTAATTGTCATGGATACGGTTTTCAAATTTGTCGCAAGTTAGACTATAATTGTTCTAAATAAAATACTGAATGGTTTTGAGACATCAATATAACATCATTCAAGGAATCTCTTGAAATGAGAAGTAATCTGATTTAGAATCAATCCTAATCTTAACTTTTCAATTCAAAAAATAGTTTCTCAAAAGGCACCTATGTTTTGGTAGAATACTTTTTATCTTTGACAATTGAAGTGAATTTTAAATGGCAATCAGTAGAGCAACAACCGAGAAAGTCCGAGAGCGAGCAGATATAGAAGATGTAGTCAATGACTATGTTCCGCTTAAGAAAAAAGGTCAGAATCTATGGGCATGTTGTCCGTTTCACAACGAAAAATCCCCTTCTTTTTCTGTATCACCAGCCAAACAGATCTACAAATGCTTTGGTTGTGGCAAGGCGGGAGATCCCATTCAGTTTGTCATGGATATTGAAGGCGTAGGCTTCAATGAAGCTATTCGTCATCTGGCAAAGAAATACGGGATTGAAGTAGAGGAAGACAAAGCGAACACACCTGAAGAAATCCAAGCATACAATGAACGTGAGAGTCTTTACATTGCATTGAATTTTGCTAAAGATTTTTTTGTCAAAAACCTGCACACAGAAGAAGGTCGAGCAATAGGTCTGAGTTATTTCAAAGAGAGAGGATTCAATCAAAACATCATTGAGAAATTTGATCTTGGCTATACTTTAGACGGTTGGGACCATTTACTCAAGGCAGCTAAGGAAGCTGGTCATTCAGAAGAGATTCTACTCAAAGCTGGACTTGTTTTACAAAAAGAAGGAGATCCAAATAGGGTTTATGATAGGTTTAGAGGTCGGGTCACATTTACAATTCACAATCTAGGCGGAAAACCAATCGGTTTTGGTGCGAGAATACTCACTCAGGATAAAAAACAACCAAAATACATCAATTCACCTGAGACAGAAGTGTATCACAAAAGTGATGTGCTTTATGGGATGTTTCAGGCCAAAAAGTCTATCCGCGAGAATGACAACTGTTATCTAGTAGAGGGTTATACAGATGTCATATCCATGCATTTGGCGGGAATAGAGAATGTAGTGGCATCATCAGGAACTTCACTGACAGAGAATCAGATTAAGCTAATCAAGAGATTTACTGACAATGTTACTGTGCTATTTGATGGTGATGCAGCAGGTATCAAGGCTTCTTTGCGAGGTATTGATATGCTATTGGAGGGCGGGCTGAATGTCAAAGCTGTAGTTTTTCCTGATGGAGATGATCCTGATAGCTATTCTAGAAAGGTAGGTTCTCAGGCTTTCACCGATTACCTTGCTGGTAATGCCCAAGATTTTATAGCATTCAAAATCAGTCTCTACGCTGATGAAGTAGCGAATGATCCTGTCAAAAGAGCTGAATTGATCAAACAAGTAGTACAAAGCCTTGCTAAAATTCCAGATCCGATTATCAGATCAGTTTATGTAAGGCAATCTGCTAAGCTGTTGGAAATAGAAGAAGAGATCATTCAGATAGAATTGAATAAGATCCTTCTAAAGGTTCAAAAAGATCAATACTTTAGAGATCAGAGAGAGCAAGAGACTACCGAGACACCATTTGAAGATTTATTACCTTCCAAAGAAGAACCCCTTCCCTACAGTTCTCAGCTGGAGGCACAAGAGCGGGAAATGATGCGGATGTTGGTCAATTATGGTTTTGAGATGGTTTCTGAGGAGTTAAGTGTTTGCGAGTATTTGTTGCAAGAAACACATGATTTGACATTTGAAACACCCGTTTTCAACAAAATCCTAAATCTATATAAACAAGCTTTAAGTAAAGGGATTTTGCCCCAGCCTACCTATTTCATGGAGTCTCAAGATTCAGAAGTGAAAAAAGAAGTGATCAATATGATTACTCGCAAGCATGAAATATCCAGACTTTGGCAAGAAAGATTTCAGATTTTTACCACGACAGAAGCCGATGATCTTGCTAAGTCTGTTTATGATAATATACTGAGATTGAAGCAAAAAGTAATCAAAAAGATGCTAGAAGAATCCAGGCACAAAATTAAACATGCCCAAGAAGCTGGAGAGTCCTCTGAGGAGATGGATGAAAAATTGAGAGTTTACATGGAATTGAAGAAATTCCAAACTGAAATTGACAAACAGCTCGGAATTGTCATCAGCAATTGACCAAACTTAAATTGGTTTTTAGCAGTTATACTGACTGAAAACCTTTAATTTTGCCAACCCAAATCTATAGCATTCAAAATAATATTATGTCCTTACCCTACCAATTAGATTCCATTGAGGAAGCCATTGAAGCCATCAAAAACGGAGAAGTTATCATTGTAGTAGATGATGAAGATAGAGAGAATGAAGGTGACTTTGTATGTGCAGCCGAAAAGGTTACCCCAGAAATCATCAACTTCATGGCCACACATGGCCGAGGTCTTATTTGTGCACCCCTGATAGAAGATAGGTGCGAAAAACTTGGTCTCGAATTGATGGTCGGGAGCAATACGGCTGCTTTTGAAACACCATTTACGGTCTCAGTTGATCTTGTAGGTCATGGATGTACTACAGGGATTTCTGCTAGCGACAGAGCAAAGACCATTCAGGCATTAGTTGATGATTCTATTCATCCTGATGAATTAGGGAAACCAGGTCATATATTTCCACTCAAAGCAAAAAGAGGTGGTGTGCTCAGAAGGGCGGGTCATACAGAGGCCGCTATAGATTTTTCAAGGTTGGCTGGACTTCAGCCTGCAGGAGTTTTGGTAGAGATCATGAATGAAGACGGAACTATGGCTCGCCTACCTGATTTGGTAAAAGTAGCCAAGCGATTTAACCTTAAACTTGTTTCGATCAAGGATTTGATTGCTTACAGACTGAAAAATGAATCTTTGATCAAAAGAGAAATAGGTGTAGAAATGCCAACAACCTATGGAGATTTTGATTTGATCGCATTTAGACAAACCAATACAGATGATATTCACATGGCTTTGATCAAAGGTGAATGGTCCGAAGACGAACCAGTAATGGTCCGTGTTCACTCTTCTTGTATAACAGGGGATATTTTCGGCTCCTGTAGATGTGATTGTGGCCCACAATTACATACCGCATTGGAAATGGTCGAAAAAGAAGGTAAAGGCGTTGTATTATATATGAATCAAGAGGGTAGAGGTATAGGACTGATTAATAAATTGAAAGCCTATAAGCTTCAAGAGCAGGGTATGGATACCGTTCAAGCCAACCTTGCATTAGGTTTTCCAATGGATAAAAGAGATTATGGTGTAGGAGCCCAAATATTGAGAGATTTGGGGATTAGCAAAATCAGGTTGATCACAAATAATCCCACCAAGAGAGTTGGACTACTGGGTTATGGTTTAGAAATCGTGGAGCAGCTTCCTATAGAGATTAGCTCTAATCCGCACAATGAAAAATACCTGCAAACAAAAAGAGATAAAATGGGTCATACCATAATGAAAAAATAGTATTGAAATCCTCCTGAACATCAGGAGGATTTTTTTGATTTAGTATGTTTATTTTATTGATCAAATCATAAGAAAAACTTGTAGGCTTCAACCAATTCTATAAATTATTCGTTATTTTAATTGGACAAACTCAAATATGGCTACAGAGATGAAAAGATTATTGATTCTTCTTTTTCTTATTTATATAAATTTCACCTTAGCAGAGGCGCAAAATAAGTTTCCATCACAAATATGGCATAAAGGACAAGTTGTCACCACTGATGGACAAGTTGTTGCTGGGTTAGTGATGTATGATTTAGACAACAATATAGTTCAGGTTCAAAGACAAAGTGTGGAAACTTTTGGAGCTTCCAATGTTTCACAGTTTGAGATTTTTGACGAGATATATGGTGGAATTCGTACATTTTATTCTTTGCCATATGCATTAGCTACAGATTATGAGACTCCAGTTTTTTTTGAAATTTTGACTCAAGGGAATGAAATGGCCTTATTGTGTAGAGAATATGTAGCAACTGACACAAGGGGAATGAATAACCCTATGATGATGAACCCCATGTGGGGAGGACCTATGATGATGAATAATGGCTTTAGGTTAGCATTCAACTATTACTTTTTTAAAGATGGTAAAATCAGAAGGTATTCCTTGAAAAAAAGAGATTTAATGGATTTCTTTGATGATAGAGAAGATGAGGTCAAACTTTACATGAGAAAAAATAGACTCGCCCATGATAAGCGTGGAGATCTTCTTAGAATTACTGCATATTACAATCAAATCAAATAGAATTTTATGTCAAAGAAAAAGCCATTGATTCTGGTTTCTAATGATGATGGGATCACTTCAAAGGGAATCAGGGTACTTGTCAATGTGATGAAAAAACTCGGGGAAGTAGTAGTAGTCGCTCCAGATAGCCCCCAATCAGGAATGGGACATGCTATTACAATAGGTGAGACGCTTCGATTATCCGAGGAAGATATTTTTGAATATGTAGAAGCTTTTAAGTCAAGTGGTACTCCCGCAGATTGTGTCAAATTAGCCAAACACTATGTTTTGAAAGATCGCAAAGTCGACCTAGTTGTCAGTGGGATCAATCATGGCAGCAATACCTCCATCTCCGTTTTGTATTCAGGCACGATGTCAGCGGCTATCGAAGGGGCATTAGAAGGCTATCCTTCCATTGGTTTTAGTCTCTGTGATTATTCTTCCAAAGCAGACTTTTCGCATGTGGAAGAATACGTCTACAAAATAGCAAAGCAAGTGCTTGACCATGGTATGTCCAAGGGTGTCGCTTTGAATGTGAATTTCCCGCCAAAGAGGAATGAACCCATCAAAGGTGTCAAAGTATGTAGACAAGCGCATGCCAAATGGCAAGAAGAGTTCTCGGAAAGATATGATCCTAATGGACGTAAATATTTCTGGATGGCTGGCAATTTTGTGAATTTCGATAAAGGAGAAGATAATGACGAATGGGCAATTGCCAACAACTATGTGTCTATTGTTCCTTGTCAGTATGATTTGACAGCTCATTATGCTATCAATCAAATGAATGAAGACTGGGATTGGGATAATTTATAATTTTGAATTTGATAAAATCACAGAGAAGCCTACCAAACATCTTTTTGGTAGGCTTATTTCGTTTTTGTAGATATTATTAATCAAAAGATGCATCCTTTCTTAAAAGTAAAATTGTTATGAAATGCATTTTTGTTTATATATTTGATGGAAAATAGAGATTTATGAAAATTAACTTTTATAGATGTATAGCTTTTGCTGCAATCGTATTGGTTGGCATGGCCTCTTGTGCTGAGGATAATCATGAAGCTGTAGAAATAACAGATGCTCAGGAAAATATGACTTTCCCTAATTACAGTACCACGCTTATCGATGGACAATTCTTTGTGATTTTGCATGATAACCAAATCAATTTCAGAATTGATCCAGATGATTACGAAGGTGCACAAGCAGCCATGCGCAAAGAAGCCATTTCATTTTTAGCTCATTATAAGTTGAGCGAAGAGGATCTCGATCGAATTTATACCATGGCATTGACTGGTTTTACAGCTAGAATATCCAAGGAAAAAATTCATGAAATTAGTGCAGACCCGAGGGTAAAGTATGTAGAGCAGGATAGGATGGGCATGCTAGGAAGACCCATTGATCATCCAAGAAATCAACCAGAAGAGCCTGTAGTCAATACACAATCTATTCCTTGGGGCATCAAGAGAGTAGGAGGACCATTCCCATATTCAGGTAGAAATAGTGTATTTATTTTAGATACAGGGATTGACTTGAACCATCCTGATTTGAATATTGATACGCAAAAAGGATTTGATGCTTACACTAGATTTAGAAAAGATTGGAACTTCGATGACGAGCATGGACATGGTACCCATGTAGCAGGTACAGTAGGAGCATTAGATAATCATTTTGGTGTAGTAGGAGTAGCAGCAGGTGTGCCAGTAGTACCTATTAAGATATTTTTTGGTCCATGGGCAGCTTACACTTATTCAGGAATGGTAGCTGGTATCGAGCACTTAGGTGTTCGAGGTATTCCTGGGGATGTCGCAAATCTGAGTTTTGGGGGTTTCGATGAGAGTAGAGTTCTAGATGATGCCTTGCTGAATGTGTCTGAGAAACGAAGAATTTGGATGGTTATAGCTTCTGGTAATTCTGCCTTGCCTGCCACAGCGTTTAGTCCAGCTCGTGTGGTTGGTAACTATACCATTACAGTATCTGCAATAGATTCTAGAGACAGGAGAGCGTGGTTTTCTCACTATGGTGAACCTATCAAATATGCAGCTCCGGGCGTTAACGTGGTATCAACTTGGAGAGGAGGAGGTTATAGTAATCAGACAGGAACTTCCATGTCAGCCCCCCATGTGTCTGGCTTGAGGGTACTCGGAGATATCGATACAGATGGATATTCTGTTAATTGGGTAGGAAAGGCTGATCCGATTGCTTTTAGGAGGTGAATCAAAACCTCAATGTTGTGAATTCAAAGGCTACTTTCTTTCAAATGTTTTGAAAAATTCAAAATCTTCAAATAAGTCAGGAATCTGCAATCGAGAGACACCAGATTCCTGATTTTTTGAATTGTTATAACTTAACAGTGAACTTACCTCCAACTAGATCAGTTTTCTTGATCTTCACTTCTTTTTTGATAAGCTGTCTATTTTCATCTGAATAATTCAATACTAAATCGATTTCTTCTTGATTATCCTCAAAATTGAAACCTCGTTGATATAGTCCATCAACAGGGTAGGCATAGTACTTCTCGCTAGATTCCCCGATAGTAGCATAAGGAGAGCTGATCTTTTTATCTGAATGATCTATAGAAATGATAAAGTCACCTTGGGTAATGTACTTTAGGAAATCCCTTTCATCTCTATTGAGGTATTTGGATAGTGTTTTGTAAAGCTGATAGCTTCTAAGCCCTTTGTTTTTGATAACTACTTGATTGTTTTGATCTATAAGATAAGTCGTAGGATAGCCTGAGATGCCATATGCCTTAGAGATATCTACTGAGTCAGATTTATCATATTGATGCATGACTTGCTTCCAAAAGACATTGTTTTTTTCAATGAAAGCCTCTACGGTCTTTCTTGTGTCAAAGATGATTCCAACAAGTTCAAACTGATCGCCTTCAAAAAATCCCGCAGCATCCTTGAGAAAAGGAATCTCAGCTACACATGGTCCACACCATGAACCCCAAAAGTCAAGCATGGTAATCTTTCCATTGTATAGGTTATAGGGAATACTATCAAGTGTGACGGAACTAATCGGAACTGCTTTTGAGCCGATTTGAGTGCCTATCCACTCTTGGTCTTCTGGATATTTAATTAAGGTTAAAGTAGTTCCATCTATGCTTGTGTTTCCTATTTTGTATTTGATTCCGTTGATAAATAACACTTCTTGGTATTGAAGGTATTCTTTTTCTTCATAAGGAATATCTTGAAATGCCCTGGGGTCATCGTGATAAAATACATTGATCTGTTCTTTGACAAAATAGTCTGATGTACCTCCATTGCTCAAGTAGATGTCAAATGATCCGGTATCAGTTATTATTTCACCTTTTTTATATTCACTGAAATTGTAAAGTATATTGTCTTGATAGCCAAATGGATTGAGGTTCAGCTGGATGTGAGCATCGACAACTTTTCCATTTACAAATTTTTCATAAGTAACTTCAAAGGAGTTTTCTCCACTATATAGACTAGGAGAGCCTTTCAAAGAAGTAGAATAATGATGAATCTCTCCTGGATCGACTTGATCATTGGCATTCATGTCTACCCAAATATTGATATTTCCATCAGCATCACTCGCGCTAGCCAGTCTGATGAAGGTTCTGATTGGATTTTTTGACAATTGGGAGATAATTTCCTCACCATCATATCTTGATTCCAGACCTTTCCAATAAGACTCTTCGATCAAACCTTCATTGGCGGATTGATAGACAAATTGAATAAAGTTTGGTATAATGTAATACTGCTTATAATTAGCCATGTCTTCTGGCAGCTCAATAGGTTCTGGCTGTGCTTTGAAATATGGATGACTTTCATCAGACCTGCTCCCAGCCATTGTCATCCCAGCATTGAATGGACCTACACCTTGTTGTTTTTCTAACTTAATCTCAATTGTATCTGGAGTACTTTCTTGAGCTACTACATGCTGATAGGATAGTCCTACAAAAAGAAGGAATGGAGAAAAATATTTTGTTTTCATGCTTATTAGTTTAGTTCCAACTAATGTAAATGATTCAATGGAGATTAAAAAGTATTTAGTTATATTTTATCTATTCCTATCCTAAAATTATTGAAAATCTAATATTGTAGCCGAATTTCTTTTGAGTTAAGGCTACAAACCGAATTTAATTTTTTCTAGGCTCACAGGATCGTTGATAAGATTGAGCCGGTGCAAGGTATTTATGGTTTCAACCAAAACAGACTTGGGAACTTCGCTATCATTGGCCCATTGGGTTTGATGTAACCACTCCTTTACATCAGTTTCTTCTAGAGCATAATTTTCTGCTATGATTTTAATAAAATCGGTGTGTTTGACCATTTCTTCTGCATAAGTATAGACTTGATCACGAAGCTTTTCGACCACACTTCTATGTTCAGCTAGCACATTTTCTGTTGCGACTATTACGAAACAAGGCCAAGGAGTCGGAATCTCACCTACACGCTTGAATTGGCCTGAATCTACGAGTGGCTTGGTAGTGTATTTTTCCCAAAGAAACATTTTTGGTTCAGGTTTTTCGAATGCTTTTTTTGCGCCTTCAAGGTTATCGATAACTTCAAAATTCAATTTATCAAAATCCCAGCCTTCTCGCTGCGCCAATAAGAATGCCATCAAATGTGATCCAGATCCATAACGACTGATCAAAAATGGTGTGTTTGCAAGTTCAGCCAAAGTGTTTTGAGGAGATTTAGCTGAAATATGAATTCCCCATATCAAAGGAGAGGCTATATGAAATCCGATGATTCTAGAAGGATTCCCTTCTATGCGATCTTTGATAAAGCTTTCTGTAAGTACTAAGGCTATATCAGTACATCCTTCTCTCAAAGCTTTATTCATGGCACCAGAACCTCTTGACTCTTCTATCCATTCAAGTTCGATTCCTTCTTTCAAAAATGGTTGCTGCTCGATTACCTTAACCCATGGGAAATTAAAATGCTCAGGTACTCCTGTGATTCTGATTATTTGCATACCCAAAATTATCAGTAATTTCTGAGAAAAATATAAAAACCCAGTAAACAAAGCTCACTGGGTTTTTCCAATCTCAAACCTAAATTTTAATATTTTGTGTATACTGAGCTTTGTCAATAAACAATAAAATCAGATTCAATATATGTATGACTGCTGCTGTTGTTATAATGCCGGAATTAAACTCAACGATAGTTTTCATGTAAGGATAATCAACCTTCATTCAGTTTTTAGCCATCATGGGTGGCATTTCTATCAGTGATCAGTAGGTTAGCAAATCCAGCTATTATCAAGGAGCAACCAGCCAAAACCATAGTATAAACCACTTCTTCACCAAAGAGTAACTTGTAAGTAAATGTGATTCCTCCAACTGATGCGATGATTTGTGGTATGACGATGAACATATTGAAAATCCCCATATATATCCCCATTTTATTAGGATCAACTGAACTAGAAAGCATGGCATAAGGCATGGATAGAATGCTAGCCCAAGCTATTCCGACCAAGGCAAAACAGATATGAAGCATCCAAGGCTCCGTAATTAGGAAAATAGATATGAAACCAACCCCCCCAGAGATAAGGCTGACCATATGTACCAGCTTTCGGTTGATTTTAATCTTGCTGGTTACGAAGGCTAAGATTAATGCCATAAACATAGATACCAATCCATAAGTACCCAGATAATTACCTACGCTATCAGCTGCATCATTGTAGGCCAAGGATGCTGTATCTGTAGCCTTGAATACATGCTCTGTTATGGCAGGCGTAGCATAAGTCCACATGGTGAAAAAGGCGAACCAAGAGAAAAACTGAACTATACCCAGTTTTTTCATCACTGAAGGCATGCCTTGGATATTTTCAAAAATCTCTTTGAAGCCATTGAAAAAGCCCTTGCTAGCTTCCTTTTCTCTTTGAAACTTCTCAAGATCTTCTGGTGGATATTCTTTTGTTGTCAGAATAGTATAGAGTATGGATAAAAAAAGCACCACGGCGCCAATACCAAATGCAAATTTTACCGAATCAGGAATGACTCCCGGTTCCGCAGTGTTTGGTATTCCAATTTGCGTCATGAACCACGGCAGATTACTTGCAATCCATGTCCCAATTCCAATGATCAAAGTCTGGACTACGAATCCATAAGAGCGCTGACTATCTGGAAGTTTGTCTGCAACCAATGCCCGGAATGGCTCCATGCTAATATTGATAGAAGCATCCAAAATCCATAAGGAGGAAGCAGCCATCCACAATGCGCTAGAGTAGGGAGCGAAAAACAATGCAATGGTACTAAATACAGCACCAATGAAGAAAAATGGTCTTCTTCTGCCTAAAATTGGATGCCATGTTCTATCACTTAAGTAGCCTACGATGGGTTGTACGATCAATCCAGTAAGTGGAGCAGCTAGCCAAAGTATTGGAATATCATCTTTTTCAGCACCAAGGGTCTGAAATATTCTAGACATAAATCCGCCTTGCAATGCAAAGGCAAACTGAATTCCTAAGAATCCAAAACTCATATTCCAAATTTGCCAAAAGCTCAATCTTGGCTTATTTCCTTCTAGATGCATGGTATGGGTTTATTGTAACTTCAAAAGGTAATCAAAATTGAATAACAAATTTCTGCTGATGATGAGGAAATGTGAAATGAATCAAACCTTTTACTTCGAAATAAGGGTGGTAATGATCAGGTAATGGGTCAAATTCTGTCAGTCTTCCTAGAAAAGCGAAGTTCTCTTTTTCAGCTTTGATATGCTTATTTAAGACTTCGATTTCTTGAGAATTCAGACCGTGTATATAAAGCTTAATGGATTTAAATTCAGATTTATATGCACCTTCTGGTGAACTGAAGGTTAAAGTTTTCTGATTAGCTTTCCACCTGATGGATCTTTTATAAAAATGTCCACTTTTATGCGCTTGGCTCTTGCCGTCATCTTCGTAGTGTATATAAGTTTGCTCTCCGCTTCCATTGTAGATATGAAGGTGGAGGACTCCATCATGCTTAGCATCTGTATATGGTACTATTGATTGCATAGAGAATACGGCTCCAGCCTTGACGTATACAGGAAGGTAACTCAATGGAGTATCCACATAGATTTCCTGATTACCTTGTGATTGATGATCGTTGTACATGTAATACCAGTTTCCTTCAGGTAAATAGACCTTATTGATCATTTTGGTGCTTTCTAACGGTGCTACTAAAAATGTATCACAGAAAAGGTATTGGTTTTGGTATGCCCCATCGTAAATTTTGGAATCAAATGGATAATCGACAGCTAAGCTTTTGGCAATAGGAAGTCCATCTAAGGTGCTTTTGTAAAAAGCCGAATAAAGCGTAGGAAGCAATTGATACCTTAACTTCATGTAATTACGAGAAATCTCTTCCACTTCTTCACCAAAAGACCAAGGTTCAGAATCACAAGTATTGATCATGGAATGTGCCCTATAAAATGGTGCAAATGCTGCAATACTCATCCATCGAGCAAATAATGCCTTGCTCGCCTCTCCTGCAAATCCTCCTACATCATAACCTGAAAAGGCGACTCCACTTAAGCCAAGACTATTAACTAGTCTCACTCCTGCAAGCATGTGCTCGTCAGAAGAGACATTGTCACCTGTCCATGCAGCTGCAAAGCGCTGTATCCCTGAGAATCCTGATCTGGTCAATACAAAAGCCCTTTGTTCTGGGGCTTGCATTTCACTTCCTTCCTTCGCTGCACGAGCCATCTGCATGCCGTATATATTTCTCGCCTTACGGTGACTGACCTGCTCTCCTTCATAATCAAAATTGATCAGGTTGGGTGTGAATTGCCCCCAAGAAGCAGGTTCATTCATATCAGTCCAATAACCATCGATACCAGCATCCTTATAGAATTTCATCTTTTCTCCCCACCAATTTCTTGTTTTTTCTTTGGTGAAATCAGGGAATGCACACCAGCCAGGCCAAACTTGTCCTTCATAAATCTCTCCATCTGGAAATTTCACAAAAAGGTCTTTGTGCTTTCCATCTTCATATGGTTCATAGCCCAATTCTGTTTTGATCCCTGGATCCATGATTACGACTACCTTGAATCCCTGCTCTTTGAGTTTTTTGATCATGGATTGAGGATCGGGGAATTTTTCGCCATCAAAGGTGAAAACCTTATATTTTTCCATGTGATGTATATCAAGATAGATTACATCAGCAGGCATATCTTTTTCCCTGAAAGTCTGTGCGAGAGTTAAGACCTCAGATTCTGGATAATAAGAATAGCGACATTGTTGATAACCTAATGCCCACATTGGTGGCATTTCCATTTTCCCTGTCAGTCGAGTGTAGGTGCTGATGATTTTTCCTACAGAATCGTCGTGCATGAAATAGTAATCCATATCGCCATCATCGGCAGAATAATACATGAACCGTCTATTGGATGCACCAAAATTGAAAATAGTCTTGTATGTATTATCAAAGTAGATCCCGTATGCAGATCGATCTAAAACACCAATGTAGAATGGAATGGACATGTAAAGTGGGTCATCACCTACACCATAAGCAAAGTAATCGGTATTCCAATTAGTGTAAGCATTACCTGCTCGATTCAAATTTCCTGTTTTCTCACCCAGACCTATAAACTTCTCGTTGGGCTGTAGTTTTTTATAATTACTAACTTCAGTACCTAGCCAAGAAACTGAAAAGGCTTCATCATCTTCATTCAGCAAGTTTCCATTGCTATCGAAAAATTTGATATGAAAGGGATATTTATTAATGATGGCTTCAATTTTATCCGTTTTGATTTTGATATTATCAGATCCTTCCTCAATTGCAAAAGAGGTTTGGCTTGGATTTATCACCACACTATATGGGTTGGGAGAGAAATTTTCATCTTTTGTTATTTGAACACGTATCGTATCAGCCTCATAGACGGTGATTTTGAAAATTGCCGTATCTGTACTACCCAAGATGCCCCATGGTTTCCGATTCCAAACTTGAATATTTCCAGCCTGCTGATTTTGAGTATTTTGTTTGATTTGAGTAGAAGTGATCATCTTGAAAAGGGTAATGTGCTCGGTTTTTTAGGTTTTAAAGACTAATTGTCCAAGGCTAATTTAAAAAGGAAAACTAAAGTAAAAAATTGCCTAAAGCTGTGAGTTAAACATATTTGGAAGGATTTTATATTCCTAAACCTTGAAATTAAATAGAACAGCCTTATTCAAACGTTTGCATAAAAAAGTGCAAAAAATCTCAAAATAATTCATAATTATTTCACCGAAGACTTTCTTATGAGCAATTCAGTCTCTAAAACCAAGGTTTTAGTGGCATCATAACTTCTATCTTTATTGTCTATCATTTCTAGAAGCAATTGAGTTGCTTTCTCACCCATTTTGAATCCAGGTTGAGCAACTGTAGAAAGAGGAGGGTCTATCATGGAACAAAATTGCCAATTAGAAAAGCCAACCACACCTACTTGTTTTGGTACTTTATATCCTAGTTTCTTTAAAGCCATCATGGCACCTGCGGCGGCAATGTCATTGCTTGCAAAAAATCCATTTGGAAAATCTCCACCTTCCTCAAATAGTTGTTCGGTGATTTTCATACTTTCTTCTTGCGTGCCCATAGGACAGGGTAAAATCCAATCTGGATTAATTTCTAAGCCATGGTCCCTCAGCGCAGCTTGATAGCCATCCATTCGTTTTTTGCTGATAGTTAGATTTTTCGGGCCTGCTAAGTGAGCTATGGAGGTATACCCTTGACTGATCAAGTGTTTGGTGGCATCATATGCTCCTTGATAGTCATTCACTGTGACATTGACTGTATTTTCAATTTCTGGTACGCGGTCAAAGAAAACTATAGGGAAATTTTGAGCCATAAGTTTAGAAAAATGACTAAATTCTTCAGTTTCTTTTGAGTAGCTGACCAATAATCCATCGATTTGATTCGCGAGCATCGTATCTATACTAGAGAGCTCTCTTTGGAGTTTTTCATTGGTCTGGCACAAAATCACATTGTACCCATTGGCATAGGCTACCTCTTCAATTCCGCTGATGACCGTAGAAAAAAAGAAATGTACAACTTCAGGAATAATCACGCCTATTGTGAAGGATTTACTTTTTCTCAAACTAAGCGCAACTGCATTTGGCCTGTAGTTTAGTTTTTCGGCAAGTTCCTTGACTTTTCTTTTGGTTTCGTCGCTGATTCCAGGATAGTCTTTCAAAGCTCTGGAAACAGTAGATGAAGAGACATTGAGCTCTCTAGCAATGTCTTTGATGGTAGCTTGGCCTAGTTTCATGAAAATTATATTATTCTAAGAATTTAAATATAGGGTAATTTTGAGAAATATAGCTATCCGAGATAATTTTAATATTCGTCTCATCTGTTGGGTTTTGTGGTTCTAAGTTTTTTGGTGGAAGAAATTTGTGGTTCATGCAAACGATTGCGGTGACCTTTGCATACATTTATTTAAATTATTTTTTACTAGAATCCTTGCTGTTAAAAATTGCTTTTACTAATATAGATAAGTTGGATTTGTGATCTAATAAAACAATTCAAAAAATCAATTAGATTAATTATAATAAAATTAAGTAAAAACATAAATTATTTAACCCTATCGAATTAACAATTTATACCAAAAATCAATCAAATTATGAGAGTATTTAGTAAACTTCTATTTATTGTATTTGCATTACCGTTAGTATGGTCATGTGAGACTTTGGATGAGCCAAGGCTTATCACACAAACTTGAGCGATGATCACAGACGCTCCTAGTAATTTGGTTCTTACAAGAGAAGAAGCAGATGATTTTATTGTTTTTAATGTGAGTTCAGCTGACTTCGGAGTAAGTGTATCTGAGGTAACTTACACCATTCAAATAGATGCCGCTGGAAATAATTTTGCAGCACCAGTTGCTGTTGGTTCTTCGCCTACAACTACTGTCGAAGTAAACATCGACGAGTTGAATAGAAGAGCTGTGGCAAAAGGTCTTGAAGCTGAAGTTGCTGGTAATATTGAGTTCAGAGTGAGTGCTTCTACCACAAGAGCAGGCTTACCAACTGTCAACGGCGATGCTGTGACCATTTCTATTACGCCTTACTCAACTGAGGTAGAGCTTCCTTTCTTGAGAGTTCCTGGAGATTATCAAGGCTGGAACCCAGGTAATGACAACACCATCATCTATTCTGAAAATTCTGACGATGTATATGAAGGTTTTGTTCATATTTTATCTGGTTCTGGTGAATTTAAATTTATCACGGGTCCAGCTTGGGGAGATTTTCCTGACTTTGGTGTGGGTGCAACAGCGGGTACGCTTTCTGAAGGAGGAGGAAACCTGAAAATTGAGGACGGTTTTGGTACTTATAAAGTAACAGTTAATAAAGAAACATTTACTTATGAAAAAGAGAGAATAGGTATCTGGGGAATCATAGGAGATGCTACCGCTGGTGGTTGGGATAATGAAACACCTATGATATTTGACGCCGCCGAAAATATCTTGAAAATCACTACGGATTTAAATGCAGGTGAAATGAAGTTTAGAACTCAGACTTGGGCAATGAACTATGGTGTTTCAGGCGAAGATGGTGTAGCTGGTTTCGATGGAGGAAATATTCAGATTGCTGAGGCTGGAAATTATACGATTATTTTAGACTTCAAACTTCCTGGAGAAGTAAGATATTCAGTTACTAAAAACTAATACATATTAATTTTTAAGAAAAGTATCGGTTTAGCCGGTACTTTTCTTCTTTTAATTAAATCAGGTTAGTAAAGTCCTGACACATACATTATCTCCTATCAAAATGAAATCCAGAATTACCATATCCATTTATTTACTAGCATTTTTATTTTTTCTAGTTCTGCAATTGCACAAGTTACTACTCAACCAAGTTTTCCTAGAGCGGATCAAAAAGTAAAGATTATCTATGATGCAACTCAAGGTGCCTCAGGTTTGGTTGGAGAGGACCCTGTCTATATTCATATAGGCGCAGTCACTCAAGGACCAACTTCTACAACTTGGTCAATTGTTCCCTTCGAATGGGGTACTGCCAATCCTGATGCTAGAATGACCAAAGTAGAAGGTGAGTCTGATGTATGGGAATGGGAATTGACGCCCAATGAACTTTTTGAAATTTCTGGAGATCAGACTGTCTTCCGTTTAGGGATGGTCTTTAGGGTATGCTACAGGGAATAGAGAGGGTAAAACTGCTACCAATGGTGATTTTTTTGTCAACCTTAGTCAAGGTTTTGAGGTCAGTTTTACAAATCCACAGACATCTTCCATATTATTAGAAATAGGAGAGTCTCAAGAAATTAAAATCGTTGCATCTGAAAGCTCGGAACTTAGTATATCGGTCAATGAAAGTATTGTTGCTTCAGCTACATCAGTGGATGAACTTGAATATACTTTTTTAGCTACAGAAGAAGGTACCTTTAATATTTTGGCAAAAGCCACTGCAGGTGAAGAAGAGTCAACTGCAGAACTGACAATCAATGTAGTAGATCAGAGCCCACAGGCTCCAATTCCATCGGGAGCGATCAAAGGAATTAATTACATTTCTGATACTGAAGTTATACTGGTTTTAGAGGCGCCATTCAAGAAAAATGTCTTTGTCATTGGAGATTTTAATGATTGGCAAATAAGACCAGAATATCAAATGTTTCAAACACCAGATAAGGAAAAATTCTGGTTGAGACTGACAAATTTAGAAGTTGGGAAGGAGTATATTTTTCAATATCTAGTAGACGGAAGTATTCGAATTGGGGATCCTTATGCTGAAAAAGTTTCGGATCCATTTCACGATCAAGAAATCATAGATCAGAATAGATATCCTGGTTTGTTACCTTATCCACAAGGAAAGACAGAATTTCAAGCTTCCTATCTACAAACAGCACAGCAACCTTATGAATGGAAATACTTAGATTACAATAAACCCAAACCAGAGGAGTTAGTCGTTTATGAACTTTTGGTGAGAGATTTTGATGATAAGAGGACTTACAAGGCAGTAACAGAGCGCCTCGATTATTTGAAAGATTTAGGAATCAATGCAATTGAATTGATGCCGATCAAGGAATTTGAAGGAAACTTATCTTGGGGTTATAATCCATCATTTTTCTTTGCCGCAGATAAATTCTATGGTCCAAAAAATGACCTTAAAGAACTAATCGATGAGGCTCATAAAAGAGACATGGTTGTGATCCTTGACATGGTACTCAACCATGCTTTTGGTCAAAATCCTATGGTGAGATTATACAATGATGGAGATTATGGAGCTCCGACTGAGGATAACCCTTGGTTCAATAGAGTAGCTAGACACCCATTTAACGTGGGCTATGATTTCAACCATGAAAGTGAATATACCAAGGCTTTTGTAGATACAGTGAATCACTACTGGTTGTCTGAATATAAATTTGATGGCTATCGATTTGATTTGAGTAAAGGTTTCACACAGGTCAACTCAGGAGATAATGTGAGTTTTTGGAGTCAGCGAGATGAATCTAGAATTGCCATCTGGAAGAACATCTATGACAATATCAAAAAGGATTTCCCCGATGCCTATTTGATTTTAGAGCATTTTGCAGACAATTCAGAGGAAACTGAGCTGGCTAATTATGGATTGATGTTTTGGGGCAATATGAATGGTGATTTCCGAGCTATGGCCAAAGGTGAAAATAGAAATTTCGATTGGGGCTATTATAAAAGAAGGGGTTGGAATCAAAGTAATTTAGTGACTTACATGGAGAGTCATGATGAAGAAAGGACGATGTGGGAGTCCCTTACCTTCGGACAGACTTCTCCTGTAAATATTAGACAATTGAAAAACGCAGTCAATAGAAATCAACTGCTGGCTACGTTTTTCTTTGCAATTCCAGGTCCTAAAATGCTCTGGCAATTTGAAGAATTTGGTTATGATTTGGAATTGAACAATGACAGGTTAGGAATCAAGCCTACAAGATGGAATTACCTAGATAATGAAGATAGGGTAAGACTCTATAACCTTTACAGGGCTATGATCAAATTGAAAAACGAGTATAATTTGTTCAATGACCCCGATGATGCTGCACTTTCATTTAACAATGCACTCAAGTCTATAGTCTCAAAAGATGGAAACTTAGAAATGGTTTTATACGGAAATTTTGGAAATACAACCATCAACAATGCCACGATTACTTTCCCATCTAACGGTACTTGGTACAATTATTTTACAGGTGATGAAATCACAGTAAGTGGAAGCGAAATTACAGCTAGGTTGAGGCCTAGCCAATTTTTGTTATTTACCAATGAAAAGCTTTCATTACCTGAAGGTGAAATTTTAGAAGAAGTCATTACGTCGATTGATAATGAAAGAATTGATTCAGGCGCTTTTAAAATTTATCCTAATCCATCTGATGATAAGATCAATGTTTCTTTACCAAGAGGTTTCAATCAATTTCAATATAAAATTCTAGATGTAACAGGAAAAGTACTCGTGGAAGGTGGGAGTACTGCGGTTTCTGATATTTTAGAGCTTGAAATAAGGGATTTTAAAGCAGGTCTTTATATCTTTGACCTCAATGATAACCGCCAAGTATTGCGAAAGCGGTTTATTAAAAAATAAACAAACCATTAAATCGAAAAGATGAAATTCAAACCAGGAGTAAAGTATGGGGAAGAGCTTAAAGACCTTTTATCCTATGCTAAGGAAAATGAATTTGCTTTACCAGCTGTCAATGTAATTAATACAAGTACCATTAATGGTGTCTTGGAGACAGCTAAAAAGGTAAATTCACCAGTAATTATTCAATTCTCTAATGGAGGCGCTCAGTTTTTTGCAGGCAAAGGTCTTCCAAACGATAAGCAACAAGCAAGTGTAGCGGGAGCGATTTCTGGTGCTATCCACGTGCACAAAATGGCAGAAGCTTATGGTGTACCAGTTATTTTACACACTGATCATGCAGCCAAAAAACTTCTTCCTTGGATTGATGGTATGTTGGCAGAAGGCCAAGCTTACTACGAGGCATTCAAGAGACCTTTATACAGTTCACATATGTTGGATCTTTCTGAAGAGTCTTTGGAAGAGAATATTGAGACCTCAGTAAAGTACCTTGAAGAATTCAATAAACTTCAAATGGCAATCGAAATCGAGTTGGGTGTAACTGGAGGTGAAGAAGATGGTGTAGATAACTCGGATGTAGATAGCTCTAAACTTTATACCCAGCCGGAGGAAGTTGCCTATGCCTATGAGAAATTGAAGCAGGTAAGTGATTTATTTACAATTGCTGCGGCCTTTGGTAATGTTCATGGTGTTTACAAGCCAGGGAATGTTTCCTTGAGACCTGAAATTCTTAAAAATTCTCAAGACTATATCAATCAGAAGTTTGGAACAACAGGTAAACCATTGTTTTTTGTATTCCATGGTGGTTCTGGTTCTTCAGTGGAAGAAATCAGAGAAGCTAATAGCTATGGTTCTATCAAAATGAACATTGATACAGACATGCAATGGGCTTTTTGGGAAGGGATTTTGAATTTCTATAAAACAAATGAAGGCTATCTTCAAAGTCAGCTTGGTAATCCGACTGGATCTGATAGTCCTAATAAAAAATTCTACGATCCGAGAGTCTGGTTGAGAAAAGGAGAAGAAAACTTTGTCAAAAGACTTGAAGTGGCCTTCGATATGCTCAATGCAGTGAATAGAAATTAAGAATTAAGCAAATCAGTCAGGAAAAGGTCACTTTTTAGTGACTTTTTCTTTTTTTATTAAATTGAACCATGAAAAAAAATTTATTGCTCTTAATCCTTTCGGTTTTGATTCTATTTTCATCTTGTGACAGCAATCTTGGAACCGAAGTGGAAAATCATTGGCCTCAGGCTGGGGTCACCTACGAAATTTTTATTCAATCATTTTATGACTCCGACGGGGATGGTATAGGAGACATCAATGGAGTTACTAAGAAGCTTTACCATGTCAAAGAATTGGGTGCAGATGCAATTTGGTTTATGCCAATCATGCCTTCTCCCAGTTATCACAAGTATGATGTGACAGATTATAAGGAGATTCATCCAGATTATGGAACCATGGATGATTTCAAAAATCTTATCAAAGAAGCACATAAGAATGATATCAAAATTGTGATCGATATGATTATCAATCACACCAGCACTGAGCACCCATGGTTTCAAGAGTCACAAAAAAGTAGGGATAATCCTTATAGAGATTATTATGTTTGGGCACAAAAGGATACGATTGCAGATTTTTTGAATAAAAAAACGATTACCCTAGATTCTGATAATATTAGACAATGGCATGATCCTGGGCAAGGAGAAGACTTTTACTATGGGTTTTTCTATGGTGGTATGCCAGATTTGAATTTTGATAATCCAAAGGTAAGAGAAGAAATTTATGATATAGGTAGATTTTGGTTGGAAGAAGTTGGAGTAGATGGATTCAGACTAGACGCAGCCAAGCATATATTCCCAGATGATAGACCAGAGGACAACCACGCATTTTGGAAAGAGTTTAGAGAGGAAATGTCAAAAGTTAAACCTGATGTATATTTAGTAGGAGAAGTGTATGATATGAAAGAGATCGTAGCTCCTTATTTGCCTGGTCTACCTGCATTATTCAATTTTGATTTTCATTATACCTTGTTAGAGGCATATGAAAAAGTTGACGGGATGCTGTTAGCTAGGAAGCAAAAAGAGATATTGGATTTTTATAACGCTATCACGGATGATTTTATTGATGCCACTTTTTCATCCAATCACGACCAGCCAAGATTGCTGAACTCACTAGATCAGAATCCAAAGAAATACAAACAAGCCATCAATATCTTGATGTCCATGCCAGGAGCTCCATATTTGTACTATGGAGAAGAAATCGGAATGTTGGGTAAAAAACCAGATGAAAACATCAGAGAGCCTTTCGTATGGGATATCAAAGCAAATGATAAGGGAAGAACCACTTGGATAGAACCTGAATACTCCATTGATGATACAGTAACCCCTTTGGCTATTCAAAAATCGATGAGCACTAGTTATTTTAATCATTACAAAGAAATCATCAGGTTAAGAAATACAAATCGGGCACTCGCTTTGGGAGATTTAGAGTTGTATGAGGAATCTATTCCTAAAGAATTGATGGCCTATTATAGAACTCATGATAAGCAAGTGCTGTTTGTGGTACACAACCTAAGTGATCAAGAAGTTAAAATTGCTGCGCCAGAAGATTATTCATGGCCTATTTATAGCTATGGCATGGCTGAAATTCAAGAAGGTCAACTTAGATTGCCAGCATACTCAAGTATCATACTTGAAAAATAAGGAAAATAAAAAAGGAGGTTTATAACCTCCTTTTTTATGTAGAAAGAATTTTTGCAATTCTAAAATCGTCCTCATCTACTTCTTTGTCATCGACAATGGCTTTAGTGATTGGAGTAAATACAATCTTATTATTGATGATTCCTGCCATCACATCATATTTACCTTGCATCAAGCCTTCAACTGCAGCTACGCCAAGTTTGCTCGCAAGCACTCTATCAAAGGAAGAAGGTGAGCCTCCTCTCTGCAAGTGACCTAAAATCGTCACTTTAATGTCATAAGAAGGAAGTTGCTTTTTGATTTTTTCGGCTATTTCGGTTGCTCCACCACTTTTACCACCTTCTGCAACGATTACTATATTAGATTGCTTCATCGCTTTCTTACGAGCTTTTAACCTTTCTACAAGTTTTTCGATAGGCATTTTCTTTTCTGGGATTAGCGTGGCTGCGGCAGCACTTCCTATTCCTGCATTGATAGCGATAAATCCAGCATCTCTCCCCATCACTTCCACAAAAAATAGTCTATCATGTGAAGTAGCTGTATCTCGAATTTTGTCTATGGCTTGGATAGCCGTATTACATGCAGTGTCAAAGCCTATCGTTGAATCCGTTCCAGAAAGATCGTTGTCAATGGTACCTGGTAGTCCAATTGCTGGTATACCAAATTCTTGATAAAATAAATGCGCACCTGTCAAAGAACCATCTCCACCAATAACCACAAGTGCATCTATTCCATGTTTTTTGAGATTATCAAAAGCTTTTTGTCTGCCTTCAGGAGTTCTAAATTCCGCACTTCTTGCTGATTTTAGAAAAGTTCCACCTCTTTCCAATACATGGGCGATGTTTTTGCTCTCTAATTTTTTGATGTCATCGTTGATCATTCCTTCATATCCACGATAGATACCATACATTTCCAAGTTATAATAAAAGCCTGCTCTGACTACGGCCCTGATGGCAGCGTTCATGCCTGGTGCATCTCCTCCAGAGGTTAATACACCTATTTTTTTGATAGTTTTTGGTTCCATTAGTTTACGGTTTGATGGTGATAAATTTAAAAATTAGATCTGCGGCTGCTGGATTAGTGGCCAAAGGGATATTGTGAACATCACATATTCGCATTAGCATTTGTACATCTGGCTCGTGGGGGTGTTTATCCAAAGGATCCCTGAAAAATATCACTAAATCCAATTCTTTTTGTGCAGCCATTGCTGCAATCTGAGCATCTCCTCCCAAAGGTCCTGAAAGTAATTTGGTCACTTGAAAACCAGCTTTTTCAATATGCGAACCCGTAGTTCCTGTGGCAAAAAGTTGGACGTCTTTTTGATGTAATTCATTCTTAAATCCTGATAGAAAGTGAACCATGTCGGCTTTTTTTCCATCATGTGCAATCAATGCAATTCTCATATTTGATTTAATAGGTTATGGCTCAAAGTTATGAATTTTTATAAATATCAAATTGAATAAAATGTTTTTGTTAGATATGTAGGTTGATACTGTTCAATGTTTGATTGATATCGCTTCAAAGTACAAAAAGGCGTTGCATTTAATTTCTCTTAGACTAAATGAAGCTTATAGGGCCTACTCAAAGAGTTATTATTAGAAGTATACAATCAAATATAATTTTCATTTTTATAAAATTTGCTCTTGAATTTTAGATTTAAATCCATATTTTTCATATATGTTTAATCTAATCAAAAATTAAAAACCTGTACACTATGGGAATGTTCAAAGAGTTTAAAGACTTTGCTATGAAGGGCAATGTAGTCGATTTGGCTGTTGCTGTTATTATTGGTGGAGCATTTGGGAAGATTGTTTCTTCTTTTGTCAATGATATTATCATGCCACCAATTGGGGTACTTTTGGGTGGGGCGGATTTCAAAGATTTGACATATACGCTAAAGGAGGCTTATGTCTCAGAAGAGGGGGTCGAAATGGCAGCCGTGGTGCTTAGCTATGGAAATTTCATCCAGAATGTTGTTGACTTTTTGATCATTGCATTCGTGATTTTCTTGGCTATCAAGGGGATCAATTCTACAAAAAAGAAGAAAGAAGAAGCTCCAGCAGCGCCTCCTGCTCCTCCAAAGACAGAAGTTCTTCTGGAAGAAATCAGAGATTTGCTTAAGAAGCAATAAAAAAGAGGAGCAGTTTTGCTCCTCTTTTTTATAAATAATCTAATTAGATAACACTTAATTACCACCTCTTCCTCTTTGGTTCATTCTATAAATTTGTCTGATGAAATCCCTGTTAGCACCACCTAGGGCTACGGCCTGTTTATGAGTAATTACTTTCGTGATATCATTCATGAATTTCTGATCCAATTTGAGCATATCACTTTGAACACTAAATCTTTGGTCAATCAATTGCTTGGCTTGATTCTCAGATATATTTCCCTCCGATTCTTTGCTGAAGTCTGCCATCTTTCTCATCAATGATTCTCGCTCTTCATTGTATTTATTGAAGAGGGGCCAGAATTTTTCAGCTTGCTCTGGTTTCAAATCTAGCCTATTAGTAATGAAGGCAACTCTAGCTGCTTCAAACTTTTCTTTATCATAACGCTGTTCCTGAGGCCTTTGGGCATAGGTGATACTTGATAGCATCAACAAAAGCACTATGATTAAATATTGAGGTGATTTCATATTCATATTTTAATACCAAATATCTTCTTGGAATTCGTAATCATCATTTACTTCAAAATATCCCCATTCATCATTGATGATCTGATCTAAGATAAAATTAGGATCATCTGAGAGTGAAAGCATATCATCTGCAGTCCAATAACCCGCATTAATGTAGAGGTTGATGTCTTCTGTAATTCTGTTGTCTAGGTAATCAGCACTATTAATTTCACTTTTGAAAATAAAAAGAGAAATACTGATAATCACAACAGCCGCTGCCGCGATACTTCTATAGTAAAGGAATCTGGTCTTTCGAGATGCATTTTTCTCTAAAACATTTTCCGCAAGCTGTTCAAAGTAATTGTCAGGAACTTTGAAGATGTTTTTTTTTGGCAGATTTTCCATATTATATCCTTTAGACAATATTTATGCTCAGAGGTTTAGTCAACCTTCAATTCGTTTTCGATTTTTTTTACAGCATGGTGATAACTGGCTTTCAAAGCACCTACAGAAGTATCAGTAATCTTACTTATTTCGTCATAACTGAGATCATCGAAATATTTTAAGTTAAAGACCAGCCTTTGCTTTTCTGGTAAACTTAAAAGCGATTTTTGAAGCCTTCTTTGAATTTCGTCACCATCGATCAATGGAGAGTCATCAATATAGCTTTTCATCACCTCTTCATGGTCTTCTACAGGGAAGAAATACCGTCTCTTCTTCTTTTCAAGAAAGTTTAGGCTTTCATTTGTAGCAATTCTATATAGCCACGTAAACAATGAAGCATTGTTTTGAAAGCTGTCTAGATTTTTGATTGCTTTAATAAAGGTGTTTTGAGTGATGTCATCTGCATCTTCGTGTACGATGACCATCTTTCTGATGATACCGTAGACCCGCTTCTGATATGTCTCCATCAAAGCCCGATAGCCTCTTTCCCGTGTGGAGGGATCTTTGATCATATTGAGAATCGCTAAATCGCTGAGTGACATCATTGAGGCTTAGACAGCTAAATTAACCATAAGTTTAAATGCATTGCTCAAAAAGAAAACTGATTTCGTCTCAAAAGGAAGATTTATTCAAGCAGATTTTAAAAAAATAACTGTAAAACCAACTTGGTAAGTGTCTAATATTAAGGGAGGTTATACTTGTTCATAACTATAAACTTTACCAAAGTATTAAACTTTGGTAAAGTTGAAATTCAGGCCTATTAAATTTCCAAAATATAGTCGAGAATACCAGCATTTTTTCCTTTTGGTCTGGTGACAAGCAATGGTAACCTGTCATTCATTTGAATCAATCGTTCGGCTAAGCTACCAATAAATAGTGCTGTAGCTGCTGTTCTACCTTTTGCACCTATGATGATGCCATCAGCTTGGATTTCTTCTGCTTTGGATAGAATATCTTCTACTGGATCGTCATCTTCGTCTTTGGTATAAAGTGGTGTGATGTCTATGCCTTTGGTATCTATTTTCCTGATGAATTTTTTGTAATTGATCTCAGCATGCATTTCCATGATGGAGGCAAATTCTTCGTAAGACTTGCCCGTAAAATGGTAACCTGATGGGATTGAAAATACATTTTGACAGAAAATCTTGGCTTTACCTCCGTACTTTTCCACGATCATAATGGCCTCTTCCATGGCATCTTTCGAATAGTCAGAAAAATCACTAGGAACCAAAAGTTTATCAATTTTTGGAATAGAATTTTCAGGGACGATAAGCAAGCTGCAACTTGCCCTTCTTGCGAGCCGCTGAGAAAGTACCCCTGTACCAGAGAGGTTCACTTTTCGGCCAATGATGATCATATCAGCGGACTTTTCATGAGCTAGCTTGAGGATTTTCTTGGAGAGTTGTCCTTCCTTGACCATGAAAGAGAGTTCAGCGTCTTTGTTTTTATCGAAAAACTTATGGACCAATGCTTTCATTTTCCCTTTGCGTTCTTCGACCATGTTCTCGATCAGATTGGGAAACTCTTGAAGCACCTCCTTAGGAATGTTCATATTTCTGATCACATTGGTGAAGTAGATCTTTTTGGTCTGATTGACCTGAGCTACAAAAGAAGCAAATCGAACTAATGTTTCGTCCAATTCACTTTGATCTAAGCAAACAATGAGTTTTTTGATTTGGTACATTTCAATAATGGATTTGATCTTACAAAATTATTGATAAATAAATTGATTATTGATTATTTAAGAAATAATATATTGATGTATTCATCTGTTTTTTTATTTGTCAAAATAATAATTTGTGAAACTTTACTAAGTATGATATATTTTTTAATGTTTTGTAATTTTTGAATTGAACAATTTAAAATTATATAATTTTAGTAATTGGTAATATGGTGAAATCTAATTTTATATGGATGGCAAAAAGATCAATTGTGTTTTGTTAAGAGCCTTCAATGTTTTTTCAATCAGAATAGATAGCTAAACTACTCTAAATTTTATCCGTATATTTGCCCAAGGAAGTCGGGTCGCCGACATGTTCAAACTTCACAATTAACATAAATTACCGAGTGAAGCCCTTTTCAAAAACAGGCCTCATCCTGAGCAATTAGGACCTCGTCTCTTCGGAGGCAGGATAACAGTGGAAGTTTGCGATCTTCAGGCAGCTCAAATCTTGTCTATAAAGAGGTTTGTAACACTCTAAGACCTGGCTTCTTTTATTTTTCTTAAGATCTTTTTTCGACTGTCCGAAGCAATATTTAACACTAATACCCCTCCCAAATAAAGTAGTATTAGCCCTGCTAGGGAAACAATAATGCTGTATATTCCTTTTTCTATTACTTCTGAACTCAAGTAATGAACCAACCAAATGAGGCATCCTAATAGGATGATTTTTAAGATGTCCCAAGAAAAAGGATCAAAGCTGAGCCTCTTTTTAACATATAGGTATTTGATCAGATTGAAGAGAAACATAGCTAAAAAGGAAGCAATCGCAGCACCTTCAATCCCCATCAACGGGATCAATATCAAATTGAAAAGAATCACTGCTACGCTCATGATCATCGTTGCGGTGATGTTGAATACATAATATTTTGAAAAGACAATGATTTCACTATTGATGGAAAAGAGCACATCGGTCAATTTACCTAGACCAATCCATAAGACAACCCACTTGCCCAATTCATAGACCTGATTGTTTGGCACAAAATGATATAGACTATCAATGTTTGTCCAAATGGCTAAAAAGATAAAAGAGCAGATTAAAAGTTGATGTACTGCAACTTGCTTGTAAAGCCGATTGATTTCTTTTAATCGATTATTTTCAAAATGCTCCGAGACCAGTGGCATGACGACTTGAGAAATGGCTCTTCTTGGCATTTCAATAACTACAGCAATGGAAAACCCAATCGTATAAATCGCGTTGGCATCCAGGCCTATCATGGAAGTGACCATCAGGCTGTCTATTTTCATAATCAGCATCGCTCCAGTAGTACCCAACAAAGTAATCAAATTGAAGCGCATGAAGTCCCTAATAAATCCCTTAGGGAAAATTGAAAAATCAAATTTCAATCTAAATAATTTGATGTGAACCATATAGGCAATCATTCCGACTAAAGCCAACAAATAAATCATTGCCAGTCCCCACATGAGTTGTGGAAAGTCAATCCATTTGACGAGATAGATCAAAACTAAAATTGCACTTAAAAGCCTTAGGATTACTTCTCTAAAAAATGCAGGAACAGCTACTTTGAGAAAGGAACGGCAGAAGGAATCTAAGATGGTATTCAATACGGAGAAAAGTGTAATCATCAAGACGACACCGAGGAAATCGATGATCTCTGGGGAATTTTTTGCAAATGCCTGCACAATCAAATCCCTAAAAATAAAAAATAAACTCATCACGATCAGAAAGCCTATCAGAGACAAGATCAAGCTAAAAGTAAAGAAGGAAAATTGATATTCCTTCACTTTAGGATAAAACCGAGTAATTCCATTGCCAACACCCAGCTGTGCAAAAGGAACAAAAAGTAAGCCCATGTCTTGGATGGTTCTAAATATCCCGATTTCTTCAGGTTGCAAGGCATAAGGCAAAAGCCAAAGCACATTGAAATACCCAATCAATACGCCCAAATAGGACGATAAGGTGGTCAATATGCTTTGCTTTGCGATTTGTTTCATCGATGTTGGACCTGTACTTCAGGTGAATTAAAGATATTTCTAATTAAGAAGATCCAGCAATGCTGTTTTTCTTTTTTGATAAGAATAATTATCAGCTATTCGGTTTCTGGCTTGGATTCTCTTGGCTTCTAAATCATTTGCCTGGGTTAATTTTAAGATTAATGCTTCTAATATTGAAAACTCTTTCTTGGCCAAGATTCCTCCAGTGTTTCCAATGATCGAAGGAATATCTCCAACTGCCGAACCTATGGGAATACATCCACAGAGCATGGCTTCCGCTAACGCATTGGGAAATCCTTCGGATGTAGAAAGTTGTAAGTAAAATATATGCTGATTAAGGGTTTCTCTCAATTGTTCAGGTCGAGAAGCAGGTAGTATATGGATATTGTTTGTTCTAGAAGTATAAGCTTCGTCACCCAAAATCGTAAAATGGAATTCGGGAAAAGCAAGAGCTAGTTTTTCGATCAAATCTATACCTTTGATTTTGGCTCGGGTGGGATTTGAAATTCCTTTGGCAACAGTAATAAATGAATTGGGAATGCGATCATTATCGAAGTCTTTCCAGAAATCCACATCAAATCCATTGTAGACTACTTCAATGGGTGTTTTGAGCGCAGGAATGAGGTTCTTCAAACCTTGTTTTATTTCAATTTGGTCGTCATAAGTGTAATCGTAAGCTATCAAAGAATCCGCTACAGGGATGATTTTAGTACAATTTTTGAAGCTATAGATCGTGGCTGTTTTTAACCATTTTTTTCTAAAATTACCATAACCAATACTAGGCATATGGACAGCATCAGTACCTCCAGCTTGGATTAGCACTTTGATGCCAAATAAGCTCCCAAACCAAACAGGTAATACAGTATGATAGCCACCAAAGAAACAGAGATACGTTTTGGTTTTTGGAAGCAGCAGCAATAACTGAAAAAATTGAATTAAAAAATAAAAGGGCAGCAGGATGGGAGATTGCGTAAATGCCAAGCACATGACCTTGTGCTTTGTTTGAAGCATTTCCACATCTCGCTGGGTAAAAGCAGTCTCGACAGGATAAATGTATACCACCATCCTGATTTTCTATTTAATTTTTAATTTAAAAGCTAACCTTTCCAAGAAGACATCTATTTTCTTCCTCATGGTAGTTTTTTCAATAGCTGAGTTTCTTCTGAATATAAAAAATTGATAATCTTTTTCTTCGTAATAAACTGAATAAGTTTTCATCTCTTCCAAGTAGAAGCCAAACTGTTGCAATACGCCAATCAACTTTGATGTATCCAAAGGCTGATCTATCACTTGAAGTTTTTCAGGTTCATTTTTGATCATCCATTCCAAGAATCTTGGAGAAGGGATATGTACAAAAACTACTGAGTTTTCATGTGCGTGTTTTGAGATATTGGCAAAAAGTGTGGAGTGTTGCTCTACAGGGATGTGCTCGAGTACATCAGGGAATACGAAGTAATCGAAAGTCTTCCCTTTTTTCTCAAAGTCTGACATGTCAGAAACTTCAAAACTGAGATTGCTTTTGGCTTTCCAAAGTTCTTTTGCTTTCTCTATACTTTTTGGACTGATATCTACCGCCAAAACCTCTCCAGCATTTACCTGCTTGGCGATTAATTGACTCACAGTGCCTATTCCACAGCCTACCTCCAACACCTGATGGTTGGATTTCAAGCCTGAGGAAATCAATTTGTTGATTATGCTTAGGTGTCTAGAATTGACGCCTGTCTTAATCTGCTGGTCAGCAAACTGATCATAAAAGCCTTCGACCTTTTCTTTGTTGACCTCCATTAATTTTTGTTTTTGATTTCTACAAATATTCCTACAACAAAAAGGAGCAGCCAAATGTATTGAGCAGCAACATTGATGGATTTTGTTTTGTAATAGCTATCTGGTTCAAAGCGCATTTCGATATTGCTCTGACCAGATGGGACAACTAGACCTCTTAAGAGGTAATTGGTTCTGATGATAGGTGATTCTTCTCCATTTACAAAAGCCTTCCATCCAGCAGGATAATAGATCTCTGAAAAAACCACTAATCCACCTTTACTGGCATCTACTTCATAGCGCATGATGTTCGGACTTTGATGACGGAGGTAAATGATGCCTTCACCTGC
Source organism: Belliella buryatensis (assembly GCF_900188245.1). Taxonomy (GTDB): domain Bacteria; phylum Bacteroidota; class Bacteroidia; order Cytophagales; family Cyclobacteriaceae; genus Belliella; species Belliella buryatensis. The sequence goes on from NZ_FZOK01000006.1 coordinate 87,326, forward strand.
TGTAACATTCTCAAATTCGTCAGTATTGACAGTCGCCTCCATTAAAGTATTGATTTCTGGAATCATCATTATTTCCTCGTTATTCGTTTTGACAGGTCTGATGAATTCAGGCATCCAGGCATAGCCGTTGGCAAGTGGATTTTCAAATACTGCATTTTCATTTTGGCCAGCCATGACGTATTTGGTATTGAGCATGTTCAAAGCATGAAGACTTTCAAAGTCAAAATCTCCCGCTTGTGCTTTTTGGATAAATTGATTGATTTCTGGATTGATGACATTTTCAATCATCTCTTGGTACCTGCGCATTTTGGCTCCATGATAGCCTCCGATACTATTAAAGCGATAGGAGGTACGGGCATCGTTAAATGGATTTCCTAAATTGAGTACTCTGAAGTAATCTTCGTCTTGAAGAATTTTTTTGTCAGCTGGTGTTGCTGCAAAGAATTGCTCTGAAGGGTTGTATTCAAAAGAGTCAGCATTTAGGTAGCGCTTATTGATCAGCCATAGGTCTAAGGTCAAGATGGCTGCCATAGATATGCCTGCTATTTGAACAGAAATTTTATCTTTCAAAGCGGCCCAAATCAAAGCTGCAGAAAGTAATATAAAAGCGAAGCTTTTTAATGCGCTCGATCTAAGAAGAGCTTTACGATCATCTTGAATAGCACCAATCAACCAGTCTGGCAAGTTGGTATCTACTGGAGCTCTGAAGCCAAATATTCCCGCTATCAATGCAAAAATCAAAGCTAAGCCAGCTGTACTTCCCAAAGCTATACCTAAGTTTTTGAATGTTTTTTTGTCAAAAGGCTGTGAAAAAAGCTGCTCTAAACCTAGGATCCCCAATACAGGAATTGAGAACAATGCGATGCATAATGCCATCGATACTGCCCTGAATTTATTATATCCAGGCAGGTAATCAAATAAGAAGTAATTGAGCCACTCAAGGTTTTTTCCCCAAGCTAACAGGATAGAAGTCAAGGTCATAGCTAGAAATGCATTTCTGTATCCTTTTGGTGCATAGATCAAGCCTAGCACAAAAAGAAAAATCATGATAGCACCACCATAAATCGGCCCGCCTGTTCCTGGTTGATCTCCCCAATAAGTAGGAGCACTTTGGATAAACCCTCTGATTTGAGCATTGTCTACTCCATTGGATCGAAGTGCATTCTCAGTTTTTGAGTCCTTACCTAAGGCCTCACTGCTGCCTCCTCCATAGAAATAGGGCACTAATAGTGTCAAGGTTTCTGCTTTTCCCTGAGACCAGTTGAAAGCATAATCTTTGTCAAGGCCTTTTGCACCATCAGTGCTTGTGTTTAGATTGGAAGGGCCTCTTGTGGAATATTGGCCGTACTCGTAGACACTTAGAAATCTGCTGATATTTCCTCCGACAGCGATGAAGGCACCTAGCAAAAGGATGGCAGCTACTTTTGAGAATTCTTTTAAATTTTTAGACCTAGCATGCTCAAATACCACAGTAATCAAGTAAATAAACACAATGATGACTGTATAGTAGGTGATCTGAATATGGTTAAACTTAAGCTGGAGGAGAAGTCCGAGGGTGAAAACTCCAAGCCCAAGTAATTTCCTTTGTTGAAAAGCCATATGGATACCAGCAAGAATCAATGGAATCAAACAGATTGCCCAGATTTTGGCATTGTGTCCTGCATCTATACTGATGATATGAAAGGTGTTGAAAGAAAATGCGATACTTCCAATGATAGCGAACTCAGGTCGGACTTTGAAGCTCAGCAATAAGATATACATCGCGACCATGCCAAAGAATAAAGAATTGATTGGATGCGGTAGACCTAAAGTAAATACTTTGGTAATGTAATTGGTAATGTCTCCAGATATTTCAAAACTCAATAAATAGGCTGGCATACCACCAAACATGCTGTTGGACCAAAGTGCCTCTTCTCCAGTTTGAGCTCTATGATCGAGAATTTCTTTTGCTCCGCCTTCCCACTGGAGAATGTCATTTTGGAAGATAATTTTCCCATCAAAAACAGCTGGAGAAAAGTAAAAAAGTGTGATCAGATAGAAAACAGCGATGCTGATGAGGTGCGGTAAAAGGTCTTTTTTTAAGTTGATTTGCATTTTTTTCTATTTACAAGTCAGATTTGAATTGCAAATTAAACAATTAATAAGATTCCAATAGCTAAAATTCAAGATATCCTGAGTTACAGTAAATTGCTTAACTCTGTTTGATCTGAAATTCAAAAGCTTGAAGCTCCCTGCCCATTTCACAAATAATTTCCTATTTTTGCACAAAATAGAATAGACGGCATGTTTGATAATCTCAGTTTAAAATTAGATAAAGCTTTTAAGACCCTTAAGGGTACTGGAAAAATCACCGAAATCAACGTAGCAACTACGGTTAAGGAAATCAGAAGAGCCTTGATCGATGCCGATGTGAACTATAAAGTTGCCAAAGAAGTCACTGATACTATTAAAGAGGAAGCACTTGGAAGAGATGTTTTGATCGCTGTATCACCTGGTCAATTATTGGTCAAGATTACCCAAGAGGAATTGACCAAATTGATGGGAGGTACCAAGGTTGATGTAAATATTAAAGGTGACCCGGCCGTTGTCTTGATTTCTGGTTTGCAAGGGTCTGGTAAGACGACTTTTTCTGGAAAATTTGCTAGCTATCTCAAAAAGCAAGGTCGTCAAGTTTTGTTAGTAGCCTGTGATATCTACAGACCTGCTGCGATAGACCAGTTGAAAGTATTAGGTGAGCAAATAGGTGTAGAGGTATATGCAGAACCTGAAAATAAAAATGCCCTAGATATCGCAAATAATGCCATTGCATATGCGAAGAAAACAGGGAAGAAGACAGTAATTGTCGATACTGCAGGCCGCTTAGCAGTAGACGAGCAGATGATGAACGAAATCGAAGCACTCAAAAAGGCTTTGAATCCATCAGAAACGCTATTCGTCGTCGACTCCATGACGGGGCAAGATGCAGTAAATACAGCTAAGACTTTTGATGAGCGTTTGAATTTTGATGGTGTCGTCTTGACCAAATTGGATGGTGATACCCGTGGTGGTGCTGCAATTTCTATCAGACACGTGGTCAACAAGCCAATCAAATTTATCTCCACAGGAGAAAAGATGGAGAATCTCGATGTGTTTCACCCAGATAGGATGGCACAGAGGATACTCGGGATGGGGGATGTGATCTCTTTGGTAGAGCGTGCTCAGCAGACTTTTGATGAAGATGAAGCAAAAAGAATCAATGCCAAAATCCGAAAGAACCAATTCAATTTTGATGATTTCCTTTCTCAACTGGAGCAAATCAAGAAGATGGGAAACATCAAAGATTTGATGGGCATGATACCGGGAATGGGCAAAGCCATGAAAGGGTTAGATATTGATGATGATTCTTTTAAACCAATAGAAGCAATCATCAGAAGTATGACTCCGATGGAAAGAGAGAATCCAGATGTGATCGATGGCAGTAGAAGAAAAAGAATTGCAACCGGTAGCGGAAGAAGTATCACTGAAGTGAATAACTTGATGAAACAATTTGGTGATATGCGTAAAATGATGAAGCAGATGAATAAAATGGGTGGAGCCCAGAAAGCATTGGGCAACATCATGCCCAAAATGGGAAGGAGATAATTTATTAATTCTAATATATACATTAGATCAAGAAATATTTCATAAATAAAATTCAAAAAGAGGTTATTGCATGGCAATAGCCTTTTTTATTTAGGCCAAACTATACCTTTTCCCAGGAAGAGATCTGATCATACCTTCAAATTCGAGGTTGAGGAGTTTGGAAGCAAGCAAAGGTAGACTTATATCTGTGAGCATGGCAAGTTGGTCTATTTCAACACTTTGCTTTTCTTTGATCAATTTTAGAATTTGCTGGTCTTCCACTGGGAGCATTGACCATTTTTTTTCTTTGCTAAATTGACTTTCGCTGGGGTTTTCTTTAGACCAAGACAAAGCTTCTTCGATGTCTCTTACGCCTGTGAAGATGGACGCTTTCATCTTACTGATTAGTTTATTGCAGCCTTCACTATGCTGAGATTGGAGGTTTCCAGGTACTGCAAAAACCTCCTTATTGTATCCATAAGCTATTTCTGCGGTGATCAAAGCGCCACCTTTAATAGCTGCCTCCACTACGATTAAAGCATCGGACATTCCTGCGATGAGTCTATTTCGCTGTGGGAAGTTACTTGGATGCATAGTTGTTCCTGGAGCATACTCGCTTGCAAGTCCTCCGGAAAGGCACATTTCTTTTGCTGTGCTTTTATGTATAGCAGGGTAAATATTATCAACAGATGACCCCATAAAAGCAATGGTAGGTAAGTCATTTTGCAATGCTGCTCGATGTGCATCTATATCAATTCCATATGCCAAGCCACTAATAATGGTAGGCTGATAAGGAGCGAGTTCTTCGATGATTTTTTTTGTCACAGCGCGACCGTATTCTGTACAGCTTCTTGTCCCCACGATACCTATGCTTCTGCTAGGATTGAGATCGCAAATACCCTTTTTATAGATGACTAGCGGGAAATCATCGATGCCTTTTAATCTTAGTGGATAGTCAAGAGATGAAAAAGTACTAACTTGAATTTCTTTCTTTAAACAGTCATTAAGTGTTTTCTCTGCAATAGGTAGGTTCTTCTCAAATTGATTTCTGATTTCTACAACTTTATTGCTTATTCTTGAGATTTTGGATGCTTTACCCTTGGAAATATTCAGGAATCCCTTTGCATCGCCTGCATAGGCTAGAATACTTCTAAATACGGCTGGCCCAATATTAGGAACCAAGCTGAGAGCTAATTCATGAAGGGTAGTTTCATTCGGGCTTGACATGCATGGAATCTCTGATTTCGGTTAAAAATTTCTTCATTTGATGAAGTTTATCAATCATATGAACTTTATCAAAAACTTTGTTTTGGTCTTTTCTGATGGCTTCCTGTGCCCCTTGAAGTGTAAAACCTTTTACTTTGACCAATTGATAGATATATCTTATTTTCTCAATATCCTCTTTGGTAAATCTCCTGTTCCCTTTTTTATCCTTTTTGGGGTTGATCATATCAAACTCACCTTCCCAATATCGGATAAGAGACGGAGCGACCTTGAACATTGTGGCAACTTCACCAATTGAAAAGTATTTTTTCTCTATTTCACGTTCTTTGTATGGCACGACAGCATTTTTTAAAAGATTACTAAATCAAATTTAATAAAATATTTCAAAAGCTAGAAGGCAATCTACCTTCAAACAAAAAAATCTAGTTTTTTGAGAAAATAATAATTGAGAATCAATAAAAAATTTTAGAATAGCTTTATGTTGAATCGTGATTTCTAAATAATTACTTATCGATGAAAAACCTTTACTCCAAAGGATATATTTTAATAATTACCTTTTTATTATTCCTATCATCTTTTGATCAACTTTTTGCCCAAGTAACTACCGTTGGTAAGGAATTTTGGGTAGGGTTTATGGAGAATTATTATATTCCAAGGAGACCAAATCCTAATATTCCTGGTACTTTTTTACCTGAATTAAGAGATTTAGGAGTTATTTTAATTACTTCTCAAGAACAAACACAAGGTGTAATAGAATATAATGGAAGAACTATAACTTTTAATATACCTGCTGGAGGCGAATTTATATACAAAATTGAAGATGTTGATATTCTACATAGAACAAATGATGTTACAGAAAATAAGGGAGTTAGAATTTCTTCTTCAAATAACGTATCTGTATATGCTTTTAATGAGAGACAAAGTAGTGCAGATGGTACTGTTGTTTTACCTATAACCACTTTAGGTAAAGATTATTTTATCACTTCTCACTTTGAAATAGTTACGAGGGGCAATAGTGCAAATGGATTTAGTATTAATAATGAAAGTTTACTTTTGGTAGTTGGTACAGAGAATAATACACAAATTGAAATTACGCCAAGTGTAAATGCTTTAGGAAGGCCAGCAAATGTGCCCTATCTTATTACTTTGAATAGCGGACAATCTTATCAACTTAAGGCAAGAAACGATCTCACAGGGACTAGAGTTAGGGTAATTGGTGATAATGCAAATGATTGTAAAAACATTGCCGTTTTTGGAGGGAATAAATGGACTCAGGTTGGTGATTGTGGTCAGGCAAATGACCATCTTTTCCAACAAGCTTACCCTGTAAATACTTGGGGAAATGAATTTTTACACATTCCTTTCAATGGAAGGACATCTGGAGAACTAGTAAAAGTGCTAGTGTCGGAAAATAATACTGAAATTAATGTAAACGGTGTTCCAAGAGGTAACTATAATAGAGGTGAATTTTTAACCTTAGATTTTTCTTTCACTGAAACCGCATTTATAACAGGGAATAAACCTATTTCTGTAACAACTTTTTCAAAAAGTATGGATTGTAATCTTCCAGGGCCTGGTAGTAATATCGGAGATCCTTTTATGATATCTTACAGCCCCAATCAACAACAACTTAAAGAAATCACATTTAATGCTATTCAATTACCATCTATTACAAGCCATTATGTAAATGTTATAACAGCGACAGCATCGATTCAAAATACGCTTTTAGATGGGCAGAATGTAGGGAATGAATTTGTTTCATTTCTAAATAAACCTGATTTTTCTTATGCGCGAATTCAAATTTCCTCTGGGGTACATCGGTTGGAAAATCCTGATGGCTTCATAGGATATGTTTATGGTTTTGGTAATGTCGAATCTTATGGTTACGCAGTAGGAGCAAGTTTAGAGAATCTGAATTTTGAAGTTATTTCTGAATATGATTTTGAAGTAGAAGGTGAATCTGTCGCTTGTCTTAATCAAACTGCTGAATGGGAAATAAATCCTGAGAATGAAATTTTTCAATTTTTCACCTGGAATTTTGGAGATGGTTCTCCAATAAAAGAAGGCAAGTTAGTTCAGCACAAATTTGAAAGTCCAGGAACTTATGAAGTAGTAGTGACTGCATCAATAAGTGATGATAGTTGTGATCAACAAGAGGAAGTTAGATTTGAAGTATTAGTTGAAGAATATGTCAGAGAAATCATTGGGCCAAATAGCGTATGTCCAGATATTGATGAAATCATTTACACAATCGATTCTGATCAACCAATTTCAAAAATTGAATGGCGTGTAGAAGGAGGTGAAATCATCGATGAAACGGTAGAGACTGTTACCATCAGATGGGGATCTGCCAATCCTAGTGCTAGACTGTATGCAATACCTTACAATCTTCAGGGTTGTCCAGGAGAAGAGATTCAACTTTCTGTAGTTATCAATAACCAAATACAGCCCAAAATTGCCCTTGGGGATGAAGATATTTGTTTTGATGGTACCACAATTTATGAATACACGGTAGCAGAGTTTGTCAATGGGAGAGGCTATGAATGGTTTATCATTGGTGGGGATATAATTGGCTCAAATGAAAATAATACTGTAGAAGTAAACTGGAGTATTCCAGGCACTACTGGGCAATTATGGTATAGAGAGTATAGTTTGATCAATGATGATTGTGAAGGCGAATCACCTATTTTGAATGTGATAATCAATAATGTTTTCAATGCTGTCATCGATGGCACAACAGATATTTTGTGTTTTGGCGAAGAGACTGGCAATATCAGTGTAACGGTTACTGGTGGCACTGCTCCGTATACTTTTGAATGGTCGCATGATGCTAACCTCAATGCTCCACTTGCTCCAGATGTTACAGCTGGAGTTTACAGTGTTTTGATTACAGATAGTTTTGGCTGTGAGATCCTTTTGGATAATATTGAAGTCAATGAACCACCATTGTTAGCATTAAATGGGGAGATTCAAACTATCCCGACCACTTGCTTTGGAAGAGCTGACGGAGAGGCAAGGATACGTGTCCAGGGAGGAGTAGCGCCATATCAAATTAATTTACCGACAAGTAGTATAAGTGGAGACTTGATTAGCCTTTTCGAATTAGAAGGTAGAGATTATGAGTTGGAAATCACTGATTCTAACGGATGTTTAATTCCTGTAAGTTTTACAGTGGAGTCTCCACTACCTTTGGAAGTAGATGTTAGGATAGAAAAGTTAGCTTGTCCGGGTGAGTCAAATGGTGAGTTATTTGCAGAGCCTAGTGGAGGAAATGGGCCATTTTCTTATTCTTGGACGCTAGATGGATCTGATCAACCATTACTAATTGGTGTGCCGAGAGGTGTTCATGATGTTACAGTGGTAGATAGCAGAGGCTGTATTAGTTTTGGTTCAGGTGAGATGTTTGAAGACGATCCAATAGTAAGGATGCCTACTGGATTCGACCCTAAAGAAGGGCTATATCAAGCTGTTTCAAATTGTACCTTGACTTTTGAAATCAACATCTATAATCGTTGGGGTGAGTTGATCTATTTTGGCTCTTTAGGGTGGGATGGGACTACTGAAGGAAGCGATGCTCCTATAGGAACATACTCATATTCCATGGTTTACAATTATATTTTAAATGGTGAGCCTAAATCAGGTCAATTGAGTGGTAATTTCACTTTGGTAAGATAGTTTTGTGCTTTACAGTTCGGTCTTTTGATGAATCTGTGTATACTTGCATACCATTAAACCAATCACATGAAGAACATTTTAATAACAGGTGGTGCTGGATATATAGGATCTCATACCGCCGTAGCATTGATTAACTCAGGTTTTGAACCCATCATTATCGACAATTTTTCAAATTCAGAAAAAAGTGTTCTCAAAGGGCTAAAAAACATTTTAGGAAGAGAGGTTAAGACCTACGAAGGTGACTGTAATGACCGTACCTTGATGGAAAGTATATTTTCTGAAAATCAAATTTCAGGTGTAATTCACTTTGCAGCTAGTAAGGCAGTTGGAGAAAGTACGCAAATACCCTTGGCTTATTACGCCAATAACATTGGTTCTTTACTTGTGATATTGGAGGTAATGCAAGAACATGGTGTGAAAAACCTTGTGTTTTCCTCTTCTTGTACTGTATATGGTCAACCAGATGAATTACCAGTATTAGAGGGTACTCCGAGAAAAGAAGCAGAAAGTCCATATGGTAATACAAAGAAAATTTGTGAAGATATTCTTCATGATTACATCAAAAGTAAAGCTAGTGCAAGAATAATTTCACTTAGGTATTTTAACCCTATAGGAGCTCACCCTTCTTCGGAAATAGGCGAACTTCCATTGGGTGTTCCTGCTAATTTAATTCCTTTTGTCACCCAAACAGCAGTAGGAATTCGAGAGAAGTTGACAGTATTTGGTGATGATTATGACACCAAAGATGGGACTTGTGTCCGGGATTATATTCACGTATTGGACTTGGCAGATGCGCATGTGAAATCATTAGAATACCTTGAAAAGCAATCAGATTGCTTCATAGACACTTTTAATGTGGGAACTGGGCAAGGGAATACTGTTTTAGAAGTGATCAATACTTTCGAGAAGGTATCGGAGAGAAAACTCAATTATCAAATTGGACCAAGACGAGCTGGAGATATAGAGAAAGTGTGGGCAAATACTAATAAGGTGAATACAGTCCTTGGCTGGAGTGCTCAATATAATCTAGAAGATTCATTAAGAGATTCCTGGAATTGGCAAAAAAGGCTTTCTGGGATTGAGTAAAAACAAAAAAGTCTCAAGTGTAAACTTGAGACTCTGCGGAATGGACGGGACTCGAACCCGCGACCTCCTGCGTGACAGGCAGGCATTCTAACCAGCTGAACTACCACTCCATTATTTTTGAGTTGTTGTAATGATAAAGATTTTTTGCAACTCAAAACAAAAAACCTTGCGGAATGGACGGGACTCGAACCCGCGACCTCCTGCGTGACAGGCAGGCATTCTAACCAGCTGAACTACCACTCCTTTTGTTACCTTCTCGTTTGAAGTGATGCAAAGGTAGTATTTTGGCTTTTCATTGCAAAAAATCAATCAAAAAAAATGATTGGCACCTAGGTATAATTCTAACTTTCAAATAGATAAATTTAATTGATGTTTTGTTTTTGTTTTAAAAGGACGGGATTTGATGGTAGATTGAGGTATTATATGCTGATTTTTTTTCTCGCAATAGATTTTTCTAGGGGGATTAAAATGGAACCATCGATATAAAAAAGTTTCTAATCGGTATATTATTTTTATCTTTGCCTTAGTCAAAAACGCTTATTATGGTATTAGAATTTGAAAAACCAATTGCTGATCTTGAGACCAAGTTGCAAGAAATGAAAGACTTGGCAAAGGGTAGAAACATTGATTTGTCTGCTGATATTCAGTCGTTGGAAGAAAAAATACAAGCTTTGAAAAAAGAAACATTCCAGAATTTGACTAGATGGCAGCGGGTTCAGCTATCTAGACATGCAGATAGACCTTATGCCTTAGATTATGTTTATGAAATGACCAATGATTTCATAGAACTACATGGAGACAGATCTGTCAAAGACGATAAAGCCATGATAGGTGGTTTAGGAGATTTGGACGGAAGAACAGTAATGTTTATCGGTCAGCAAAAAGGTAGGAATACCAAACAAAGGCAAGAGCGTAATTTTGGGATGGCGAATCCTGAAGGCTACAGAAAAGCACTTCGGTTGATGAAAATGGCTGAGAAGTTTGGAAAGCCTATTGTTACTTTGATTGATACGCCTGGTGCATTTCCTGGTTTGGAAGCTGAAGAAAGAGGACAAGGTGAAGCCATAGCTAGGAATATCAAAGAGATGTTCATGTTGAAGGTGCCTGTTATTTGTATCATCATAGGAGAGGGTGCTTCAGGTGGTGCTCTTGGAATTGCAATAGGAGATAGAGTATTGATGTTAGAGAACACCTGGTACTCAGTAATTTCTCCTGAATCATGTTCCTCTATTCTTTGGAGATCATGGGATTATAAAGAGCAAGCAGCAGAAGCTCTTAAACTCACCGCTCCTGATATGCAAAAGAATGGCCTAATAGATGGAATTATTGAGGAACCACTAGGAGGTGCACACAAGGATATGAAGAAAATGGCTAGGACGATTAAGACTTCAATCCTAGAAGCCTTAAAAGAACTGGATAAAATCAAAGCAGAAAAAAGAATTGACCAAAGGATTGATAAATTCTGCTCTATGGGGGTAGTTGTTGAATAAATTATTCTGATCCCATAATAACTTAACTGAATGATTGAAAAATGAGGTGAAGTTATTATGGGATTTTTGTTTTTAGATAAAATAGAATTATGAATTTGCATGTTGTCAATACTGGATTTTTCAAGCTAGATGGAGGAGCCATGTTTGGTGTCGTACCCAAAACCCTATGGTCTAGAACCAATCCAGCTGATGAGAATAATCTTTGTACATGGGCTATGAGATGTCTTCTAGTAGAAAATCAAGGCAGAATCGTATTGATTGACAATGGTATTGGGGATAAGCAGGATGCAAAGTTTTTTTCACATTATTACCTTCATGGAGATGTTTCCCTGAAGGGTTCTTTGAATCAATTAGGGTTAGACCGTGCAGACATTACAGATAATTTTCTTACACACCTACATTTTGATCATTGTGGAGGAGGAGTGAGTTATGTAAATGGAGTTCCGGATCATTTTCAAATGACATTTCCAAATGCCAAATATTGGACGAATGCTGATCATTGGAATTGGGCCACTGTACCCAATGCAAGAGAGAAAGCCTCTTTCCTAGAAGAGAATATTTTTCCTATGCAAGAGAGTGGTCAGCTTGCATTTCTTGATATTGAATCACCACAGCTTTTTGAGGGATTTGAATTTTTTACTGTAGACGGCCATACTGATAAGCAAATGATTCCAAAAATCCGGTATAAAGATAAAACAATCGTTTTTGCAGCAGATTTACTTCCATCGGTAGGTCATATACCACTTCCATATGTGATGGGATATGATACCAGACCTTTACTGACTTTAAAAGAAAAGAAAAGATTTTTGGAAGAGGCAGCAGCCAATCAATATATCATATTCTTGGAACACGACCCACAATTCGAATGTTGTACCGTGAAAATGACAGAAAAGGGTGTCCGACTAGATCAAACTTTCCAACTCAATGAAATCTAATCCAAAAATTGGCCTTGCTTTCTCCGGTGGAGGAATAAGAGGCATTGCTCATCTTGGCGTGATTAAGGCATTGGACGAATATGGCATCAAAGCGGATCAAGTGAGTGGAAGTAGCGCTGGAGCTATAGCTGGAGCCATGTACTGCAATGGGTATACAGCAGAAGAAATTTACGAAGCTATTATCAAAACTAATTACTTCAAATTCATGCGTCCAGCTATAAGTTGGACAGGTATATTGAAGATGGATACTGTAGTTGAGCTTTTTAATAAATATTTCCCTGTTGATGATTTTTCTGCACTTAAAATCCCTTTGACAGTCGCTGCTACTGATATTAAAAGAGGGAAGGTAGTGTATTTTTCTAAAGGTCCACTGATCAAGCCTGTGATGGCGTCTTCTTGTATCCCTGGAATGTTTGACCCAATTGAAATTGATGGAAGATATTATGTTGATGGAGGCGTATTGAATAATATGCCAGTCGAGCCCCATGATGGAGTCTGTGATGTGATCATAGGAGTCAATTGTAATCATTTGCCAGAAGAACATAACATCAAAAACATCAAGAATTTAATCGAAAGGACAGTAATCATGTCCATGAATTATAATGTTTATAGTAGAAAAAATAAATGTGATTTTTTCATAGAGCCTCAAGGCTTAGCAAAATACGGTGTATTTGATATCAAAAAATCTAAAGATATTTTTGAAGCTGGATATAAGGCAACATGTGAATACATAGAATCTAACCCTGAGTTTAGGTCATTAGGGAAATCCGAACAAAAAGTAGAAGTCAAATGATGAAGTTCCTATCAAATGTGGTGTTTTGGCTAACGGGCTGGAAATTTGTGTCTGTATGGCCAAGAGAGTTGAAAAAAGCTGTTTTAATAGCTATTCCTCATACAAGTAATTGGGATTTACTTTATGCCAGAGCTGCCTTTTATTTGATGGATGTACCAGTTAAGTTTACCATAAAAAAAGAAGTAATGGTAGGACCTTTAGGTTGGTTGATCAAGTCTTTGGGAGGTATTGGCATTGATAGGAAAAGAACTCCTGGTAAAAAGAAGCAGACTTATACAGAGCTGATGATTAATTTGCTTAAAGAAACTGATGAGTTAGTCATGATGGTCACACCTGAAGGAACAAGAAGCTATGCACCCAAATGGAAATCAGGTTTTTATCATATTGCTCTTGGTGCTCGGGTACCTGTTGTGGTTGGTTATCTAGACTATAAAAAGAAGGAAGCTGGATTAGGCCCTATCATTATGCCTGACGGTAATATGGATGCACAAATCGAAGAAATGAAAGCTTTTGGGCGCACCGTAACTGCCAAATATCCAGAGCAAGGAATTAGATGATTTAAAGTTTTTAATGTGAGTTTGTTTAAAGTTAATTTACTCTAGCCAAATCCATTTCAGTTTTAGCTTTTATACCAACAATATTTTCAAGAAAAGAAATCGTTGCATCTCTTACGGCTTGCCAATCTTTTGAAGTGATTTCTGAAGCGATCACGTGGTCCCCTGATTCTGGGAAGGGAGATTTTAATTTTTGTTCAGATAAAGTACTCACCGATTCAAACATTTCAAGCATTTTTGGCACAGACACCACAAAGTCCTGTTCTTGATCATTTTTATAATAGTATCCCAAGAATAATGGCTGCTTGATTTTTTTGAATGTCTGCTCGTTCATAGTACTCCTTAAAAGAACTCCCAAACTAACATAACTATTCAAGTGATATTCCTCTGACCAGTATTTAGCCTTTTCACCTTCTCGTTGATTGATGCGCATGCCGTCTTTGATTAAGAAGTTTTCAGCGAGGTATTTATTCCAAGGTTGAAAAAATCTATCTAAGGCTTTCCCACCTTCTTCCACTGCTGGTGAGTATAGAATCAAAGCTTTCATGTCGGGTCTTTCTGCAGCCAAATTCAAACTCAATGCTCCCCCCATGGAAGTTCCAATAACGATCACACTGTCTCCAATGCTTTTTCCTATCATGTAAGCTTCCCTAGCTGCTTCTAGTAAAAGCTTTGCTGATAGGTGTTTCATGGCATCAGGTCTTGATATACCATGTTCTGGAAGCCTAGCCAAGTAGAGATTTGCATTGAAATATTCTGCAACCTGTTCATGCACTGGCGAACCTTCCTTTTCGCTAGCACCGAAACCATGAATATAAACAATGGAGTAGGGTGTTTTAGTCTTACTAGAATCAGCCCAGACTATTCTAGCACTTGTGCCAGGCTTCAGCCCAGTAACAGTATCCTCTATTGCCTTGATGTAATTTTCTAAGAGTGTTGGATCGGTGGGGATTTGGTGATACTCCCCAGACAAGTCTTCGATTTCAGCCTTCGGGCCAAGCATATAAACAATAGCAAGTAGCATTGCAATGGCCATGATGATTGTGAGTATTCGTTTAAGCATAAATATAGGGTTACTTATTAAAAGGGTTACTTCTATTTCATGTTTTGATAGTTCAAAGATAGTCTTTTCAATTTTGTTTACTTTTATAATATTTCACGCTATATTTTTTACATTTGAGTAATCGCTCAATTCAACTCATATGAAAATTCAAATACATTATTTATTAACATTAAGCATAGCTACGGTACTTTTTAATGCTTGTCAAAATCAGGGAACAGAGACTTATCAATTTCAAGTCAATGACATAGAAGATCATATCATCACCTTATCTTCAGATGACTTTCTTGGTCGGATGCCATTTACAGAGGGGGAGGAGCTGACTACTTCCTATTTGGTTAATGAATTTAAAAATCTTGGACTTGAACCTGGAAATGGAGATTCATTTTTTCAAGAAGTACCAATGGTGTCTATTCTAGCTACTCCTGCAGCGCAGATGACAATCAGTTCTGAGAAAGAGAAAATAAGATTGGATGGATTGAAGGATTATGTGATTTGGACACAAAGGACTGATCCAAGCGTTGGCTTCGAAGATGTTGAACTCGTTTTTGCGGGTTTTGGAATAGTTGCACCAGAATATGATTGGGATGATTATAAAGGGCTCAATGTTAAAGACAAGATCGTAGTAGTTCTGGTGAATGATCCAGGTTTTGGGACTGATGATGAAGCTTTTTTCAAGGGAAATACCATGACTTATTATGGTAGATGGACCTATAAATATGAAGAAGCTATCAGGCAGGGAGCTTTGGGATGTTTGATCGTTCATAATACCATCCCAGCTGGTTATGGATTCAATGTGGTGCAAAATAGCTGGAATACTTCTAAACTTTACCTAGATGATAGGGGAAAAGAATCTTACAAACTTGCTTTTGAAGGTTGGATTACCTTGCCAGTTGCGAATAGACTTTTTGAAATGGCTGGATTGAATGAAAGAGAGATGCTAGCGAAAGCGCGGAAGGTTGATTTTGAACCTATTGCAATGAATTTGAAAGCTACAAGCTTAATTGAAGTAAGTGCTTCCTATAATACTAGCAAAAACGTCATGGCCAAAATTACTGGTAAAACTGCTCCAGATGAGGTGATTATTTATACGGCCCATTGGGATCACTTAGGGATCGGAAAGCCGGATGAATTTGGAGATAGCCTTTATAATGGTGCATTAGACAATGCCAGTGGGACGGCCGCTCTATTGGCTATGGCTAAAGCTTTTAAAAATGATGCTCAGACAGATCGGACAGTGGCTTTTCTTGCAGTAACTGCTGAAGAGCAAGGTCTATGGGGTTCGGCCTATTACGCTCAAAACCCGATCTTCCCAAAGGAAAAGACAGTGGCCAATATCAATATGGACGGCATCAATCCTTACGGGAAAATGAAAGATGTATCTTTGATTGGTATGGGTCAATCTACATTAGAAGATATTCTTATTGAAGAATTGGAAAAAGTGGAGAGATATGCTTCCCCTGACCCAACTCCATCAGCTGGCTTTTATTTCAGGTCTGACCATTTCAATTTTGCAAAAATTGGAATTCCAGCCCTCTATATCGGAACTGGTATTGATCATTTTGAAAAAGGAAAAGAATATGGTAAGCAGCTTCAAGAAGAATACACTGCAAAATATTATCACAAGCCATCTGATGAATATGACCCAAGTCGCTGGAACCTTGATGGGGCAGTAGATGATGTGCAGCTTTTATATCAAGTAGGAAGGAGGCTAGCCAACGATTCTAACTGGCCTCAATGGAAGCCAGGTTCAGAGTTTAAGGCGGTTAGAGAGGCATATTTAAACAAATAAGTTTGTGCATCTTAGAATAATATTTCTCGGTATAGCATTGATTGTCCTGAGTTTTGGGCAGCTGAAGTCTCAAGACTTTATTCCTTATCGTTCAGTTTATGTAGAACTTGGAGGTGCTGGACTTCCATATTCATTCAATTACGATTTCAGGTTTGACAAAAAAGATATTCATTCTTGGGGTATGAGAGTTGGCGCGGGTGGTTATGCGTTTTTTGAGGGGGATAAGTTTTTCTCACTTCCTGTTTTAGTAAACAAGCTATATGGTCCAGGCCCAGGTTATTTTGAAATGGGAGCTGGGTTAACTCTCGTGGCATTTAGCAGTTCTAAGCCAAACTCTAGAAGTGACTTCACTCAATTTGTTTTGCCATTTGATGGCTCACCTAATATGATGGGCGTGATGAGCTTTGGGTATAGACACCTTCCAAAGCAAGGTGGGTTTACTTGGAGGACCAATTTGAACCCTATTTTTAACACCAAAGGGTTTTGGCCTTTATGGATAGGGTTAGGAATTGGATATGCCTTTCAATAAGTAATAAGACCGTTTTTTGAATTTCTTGTTAGTATTACAAACAAAAAATGAATTTTTGTAAACTCTTTTATTACCTTGATCGTTACAGAGTTTGTTTTGGTAAAAATTATGGAAAAATTACTTAAAAACATGCGGGTCGATGTGAATGAGAAAATTTACATGAAAGATCCTTTTAGTTCTGATTTGGGTAAGGAAATAGTCAATAATAGCCTTGAATTGATTCCTGAGTTAGGACTTGAAAATTTTACTTTTAAAAAGTTAGCCTTAAGGATTGGTTGTACAGAAGCCGCCATTTACCGATATTTCGAAAATAAGCACAAGCTCATGCTATTTTTGACTTTGTGGTATTGGGGTTTCTTGGAACAAAATCTTGTTCTATCCACTTTAAATCTCAGTGATCCAAAAGAAAGGTTGAAAATTGCCATTAAGATTTTGGTCACAGGTCCGATTTATAAAATCAATGATTATGTGGATCCTATTTCTTTAAAAAAATTGGTTATCGACGAATCAACCAAAGCTTATATGACCAAAGAAGTAGATGCTGATTATAAAAATGGTTTCTTTAACCTATACAATAGGCTAGGTGAGCGAATCGCGAATATTATTCTTGAAATAAACCCAAACTATGAATTCCCTAAAACACTGGTTTCTACAGTAATGGAATCAAGTCTATTACAATCTTATTATTCAGAACATATTCCAAGTCTTACTGATATTCACCCCATGGATAGTAAGAAAGTGGAGTTTTTCCAAAAACTTGTATTTAAAGCCATAGAAAATGAAAATTGAAGTAGCACTTACTCCTCTGAAAAGATTTATGAGATTTCTTGAAGAGGAAAAGAGAGATGTTTATGCTATTTATTTCTACGCAATCCTCAATGGTATTGTCTCCTTAAGTTTGCCTTTGGGCATTCAAGCCATATTGAATTTTATCTTAGGAGGAAGAATATCGACATCTTGGGTAATTCTAGTTGTAGTAGTAGGAGCTGGGATTTCATTTGGTGGTTTTCTCCAAATCAGTCAGCTGTATCTTACTGAGAAACTTCAACAACGAATCTTTACCAAGTCTGGGTTCAGTTTTGCTTATAGACTTCCGAGGCTAAAATTAGATGCTTTGCATGATAAGCACGCTCCAGATCTTGTCAATAGATTTTTTGATGCAGTCAATTTACAAAAGGGGCTTGCAAAGATTTTGATTGACTTCTCCACAGCCTCTATACAGGTTTTCTTTGGTTTATTATTGCTTGCACTTTATCACCCATTCTTCATCATCTTCGGGTTTATTCTGATCCTATTATTGATTTTGATTTTCTATTTCACCAGCCCCAAAGGAATGGAAACCTCCTTGAAGGAATCTACCTCTAAGTATAAAGTTGCTTATTGGCTTGAAGAAATAGGCAGGACTATGGCTACTTTTAAGTTGGCAGGGACATCTAAGCTTCCTTTTATGAGAGTAGACAAGCTTTTACAAACTTATGTGGAATTTAGAAATAAGCACTTTGCTGTGCTGATTTTTCAATACAAGATATTGATTGCTTTTAAAGTTCTAATTGTATGTTCTTTGCTCGTAGCAGGTAGTTTGCTATTGATTAATAATGAAATCAGTATTGGCCAATTTGTTGCAGCTGAGATTATTATTGTATTAGTCGTGGGTTCAGTTGAAAAATTAATTTTGACACTGGAAACTGTATATGATACCCTAACAGCTACTGAAAAAATGGGCCAAATCATGGATTTACCTGTTGAAAGAATAGAAGGTACTGATAAATCATTGACAAGTGAATTTACAGGTTTAGAGTTCAAAGTGCAAAATGTAACCTATCAATCAAGAGATCTTCAGATCAATATATTAGATGATGTGTCATTTCATTTGAAGACAGGCGAAAAAGTGATTCTCACTGGGACAAGTGGAAGCGGTAAAAGTACGCTGATGTATCTTATGGCTGGATTATACTCTGAATATAAGGGTAAGATCTTTGTCAACGGACTTCCGATTGATATGATGAATTTGGATAAATTTAGAAGCTTTGTAGGAGACAGTTTGACACATCAATCTATTTTTCATGGTTCCATTTATGAAAATATCACGCTTGGCAAAGATGTAGAGTCCAAACAGTTGAAGGAAATTATAGAATTGGTTGGTTTAAAGGAATATGTCTTTGCATTAAACGATGACCTAAACACTATGCTAATGCCTGAAGGAAAAGGCCTAAGTAAAAAGATTATTAGCAAGATTATCATGGCTAGATGTCTAGTAGGTAACCCTAAGGCATTGATTCTAGAAGACTTATTTACTTATTTTGATCCTGAGTTGAAGAAAAGTATTGGAGATTATATCCTAGCAGGCCCTTGGACAACCATGATGATATCTGATGATATGGATTTGCTTAAGAAAGCACCAAGAGTAATCGAATTGAGCAATGGTAAAGTAGTCTTTGACGGTCCAAGTGAAGCTTATTTTGAATTTAAAAACCTTTAATCTTCTAGCCCTATGTTGAATATTTCAAGAAATAACGTCGAGAAGAAAGTTTCTTTTGAAGGTTTCAAAAGCTTAGTCATGTCTGAACCTTCAGATCAGAGCAAAAAAAGAGTGCGGGTTATGCTTTGGTTTTTGTTGGGGACTGTATTGTTTATATTTCTACCTTGGACCCAAAATGTCAGGTCGAATGGATATGTAACAGCTTTACGTCCGGACCAAAGACCTCAAACGGTACATTCTATTATCGCAGGTAGGATTGAAAAATGGTATGTTTCAGAAGGGGATTATGTGAGCAAAGGTGATACAATACTTTTGATTTCTGAGATTAAAGATGACTACTTTGATCCACAACTTTTGGAGAGAACCCAACTTCAGGTTGATGCAAAAGTATTATCAGCCAAGTCTTACGAGCAAAAAGTAAAGGCACAACAAATGCAAATTGATGCCTTAAGATCAAATAATATTTTAAGAAAAGAACAAGCGACTAATCGGCTTCGAATGGCAGAATTGAAAGTAACTTCAGATAGCATCCGCTTTGAGCAGGCTAAAGTTAATTTCAGTATCGGTGAACAACAGTTGCAACGAGCGGAGGAACTTTTAGAAAAAGGTTTGAGGTCTCTTACTGATTTTGAAACAAGAAAACTGAGGTTTCAAGAAGTACAAGCTAATTTGATTGCCTCTGAAAATAATTTATTAAGTTCTAGAAACGAATTGATAGCTGCTCAGATTGAATTGAATGCTATTGATAACGATTTCAGAGATAGAGTTGCTAAAGCAGAATCAGAAATGTACTCCGCAATGTCATCCCAATTTGATTCAGAAGCTGCCGCAACGAAGCTCTCCAATCAATTTACTAATTATGAGTTTAGGACAGGGTTCAGGCACATATTGGCTCCTCAGGATGGATATATTACGCAAGCCATTCAAGTAGGTATCGGTGAGACAATCAAAGAAGGTGCACAGATTTTGAGTATTCTACCTGCTGATGCACAACTTGCTGTAGAGATGTTTGTAGAACCAGTAGATTTACCACTTTTAAGACCTGGTAACAAGGTTAGATTTATTTTTGACGGTTGGCCAGCAATCGTATTTTCGGGCTGGCCTCAGCTATCAAATGGTACTTTTGGAGGTAAAGTAGTAGCAATTGATAATTTTGCTGGTCCAAATAATAAATACAGAGTATTGGTAGTAGAGGATCCTGAAGAAGACCCATGGCCTTACGCACTTAAAATTGGCTCTGGTGCAGATGGTATCGCCTTACTTAACGATGTGCCTATTTGGTATGAAATATGGCGACAGCTTAATGGTTTCCCTGCTGATTACTATACTAGAAAAGAAAAACTTGCCAACAAGGATAATAAATAAGCAAGCATGAGGTATCTCAAAGGTTTATGTTTTGGGCTTTTACTATTGCTAACTCAAGTTACTTTAGCTCAGGAAACACTCAGTTTTGATCAATATATAGAATGGGTTAGGTTTTATCATCCGGTAGCGAGGCAAGCTGATATAAATCTACGTTTTGGAGAGCAAGAGCTCAGAATGGCCAGAGGTGGATTTGATCCTAAGCTATTTGGGAATTATGATAATAAGCAGTTTAATGGAACTGAATATTACGATAAGAGAGAAGGTGGAATTTCTGTTCCTACTATGGCTGGTGTGGAGTTAAAAGGTGTTTTTGAACAAAATAGAGGAACTTTCTTAAATGCGGAAAGAACAGTTCCAAGTAATGGTTTAATTGCAGCTGGTGCATCCGTCAATTTAGGCCAAGGATTATTGATTGATCAAAGAAGAGCTACATTGAGGCAAGCCGAGATTTACAAGGATTTGACCCAGTCAGAAAGGCAACTTTTCCTCAATGATTTATATGTAGATGCCACTAGTGCGTATTGGTTTTGGTCAGCATCTTATCAGAATCTGAAGATTTTGGAGGAGAGCGTAGAGCTAGCTCAAATTAGGTTTGAGGCAGTCAAAGAAAGTTTTGTACAAGGTGATTTGCCTGCTATCGATACTGTGGAGGCGTACACTCAAGTGATGAATAGGATATATAGATTCCAATCTGCACAAATTGATTTTGTAGATGCATCGCAAAGCTTGAGCACCTTCTTGTGGGATGAAGAAGGACAGCCATTGAATTTGATTGAAGGGATATTTCCACAGGATGTATTAGCTCCTCTAGAATTGGACTACGATCAAGCAGCATTGAGAGGTCTTGTAGCTAATCATCCAGTGATAAGGATTACAGATTTTGAATTGGCTAGTTTAGATATTGAGCGTCGATGGAAAGCAGAGCAATTGAAGCCTGTTGTAAAAGTGAATTATAATTTCCTGACAGAGACAGTTGGTCAATTTAATGAAGCGCCTTTTTTTGAAAATAATTACAAGTGGGGTGTCACCATCATGACTCCGATTTTCTTAAGAAAGGAAAGAGGTGGTTTGGGATTGACCAAAGCAAAAATTGATTTTAAACAAAATGATAGAGATTTGAAATTTCTACAGCTTCAAGCAAAGTTAGAAGCGGAAATTAATAATTTCAGAACACTAGGAGATCAATTAGGCGTATTTAATGCAAATATTGTGGGTTTGGAGAGTTTACTTGAAGGTGAGCAGATTCGATTTCAAATAGGAGAGAGCTCTCTTTTCTTGATCAATGCTAGGGAGGTTTCTGTGCTGGATGGAAGATTAATTCTAAATGATCTGGCGGCAAAAAGAAAGATTGCTTACGCCAAAATGCTCAATGCTGCAGGGATTGGGTTTGATGAGTAAAAGAAATCCTTAGCTGAATAAATTCAGCTAAGGATTTCTGATCAAACCCCCAACTTCCAACCTTCTCTGTATTCTCTTTTTACAAATTGATTGGCTGGGTCGAAATTAGTGACTTTCATATTTGGCCCGTCCCAAACTAATTTAATTCCTCGGCCTGGATAATCAAAACCATTACCAGTGGTACGTGGTATTCTGTAATCATAGCTTCTGATAGCTAGATTCCCCATCAGAACTGACTCCGTAAGTGGTCCCGCAATTGAAAATGGAGAACTGAGATTATTGTAAGCATTGCTTCCATAGCCTTCGATACAAGCTTCTACCCAGTTATTATAATGACCAGCATCACCATTAGGAACTCGATAAAGTGTTTCAGGCACATTGATTTCGGCAGTTTTAGACGTTGGGAGAAGTTGTGGATTTCTTCCATAGGTACCACACATCATTTTCCCTTTGGTACCTTCTATGATGACTCCATTACCACCATCTCCCATCACCTCATTTGGCCCGAGTTCTTCTGGCCTAGCAGGCTGGATTCCCCCATCCATCCAATGGAAAGATAGGTCTTCTTTGCCTTCTCTTTTAAATTTCAAAGTAATGTGAGAAGAAGGAGGACAGCTATCTGGGAAATAACCTCTCTGGAACTCTCCTATGTAAACTGAGCCTACACTGCACTCAGCTGATTCCGGGTATCCTAATCCCAAAACTCTAAAAGGAGGCTCCATGATATGGCAAGCCATATCACCTAATGCACCTGTACCATAATCCCACCAACCTCTCCAGTTAAATGGGATCAAATTGGCTACGTAATTTTTTTGAGGTGCTGTTCCAAGCCATAGATCCCAGTCCAAATCAGCAGGAGGAGTAGCTGATTCCTTTGGCCATGGTATTCCTTGTGGCCATACTGGCCTGTCAGTCCAGCAGTATACTCGGGTAGCTTCTCCGATCAATCCTGCATTATACCATTCCATCATTTTCCTGACTCCTTCTCCAGAGGATCCCTGATTCCCCATTTGTGTTACGACCTTATACCTGTCGGCAGCTTGGGTGAGAACTCTTGCTTCGTAAATATCATGCGAAAGTGGTTTTTGAACATACACATGCTTACCTAGCTGCATCGCAGCTATGGCTTGAATGGCATGCATGTGGTCAGGGGTAGAGATGGTGATGGCATCTATATTTTGATGTTCTTTGTCAAGCATCTCTCTATAATCTCTGTAATATTTAGCTTTAGGATGATCCTCCACAGCTCTTTTTGCTCTCGTATCATCCACATCGCATAAGGCAATAAAGTCAGCTTTACCGGAATTAAAAGTTCCTCTTACATCATTGTAACCCATCCCACCTACACCGATACCTGCTACTCTTAGTTTATCTGATGGAGCGATAAAACCAGGTCCTCCAAGCACATGTCTTGGAACTAAATAGAATCCTGCCAATGCGGTAGCAGAAGCTTTAATGAAACTTCTTCTGGAGTTTTGGTCTTGGGGTTTATTGTCTTTTTTCATTTGAATAGAGAAGTTTTTTGGTTTGATCAATCTCTAAATTAGAGTTTTTTATTTTTTTGCCTTGTCTTTGGGTGTTTTTTTTATCTCAAATATTTCAATTTTACATGGATGGAGGTTGTTATTCAATACGACATTGAAAAACCACCTAGCATGAGAATATAGCTGATTGCAGTGGATACAATTGTAATTTCAGAAAATTGGCATTAATATGCCTATTCATTTAAAATCAACATGGGAGACTTTATTATTAATTTCAGTAATTGGATTTGGGACACACCTATGCTTGTCTTACTGATGGGAGGCGGGTTTATTTTATTCGTTTATTCAGGATTTTTACCATTTAGAAGGCTAGGTCATGCAATCAAGCTAGTACAAGGCAAATATGATGATCATAACCTTCCTGGTCAGATCTCATCTCGTCAAGCCTTATCAGCTGCAATTGCGGCGACAGTGGGTCTTGGAAATATCAGTGGGGTTGCTATCGCTATTAATATGGGTGGTCCAGGTGCAATATTTTGGATGTGGATGTCTGCATTTGTGGGAATGGCTACCAAATACTTTTCTTGTAGCCTGGCAATTATGTATCGGGGAAAAGACTCCAATGGAGAAGTGCAAGGGGGGCCGATGTATGTGATTGAAGAAGGTATGGGTAAAAAGTGGAAGCCCTTGGCTATCTTATTTTCAGTTGCCGGAGTCCTTGGTTTGCTTTCTATTTTTCAAGCCAATCAACTTACTGCAGTACTTCGTTCTGTACTTTTTATTCCCAATGGTTTGGATGGGGGAGAAAGTACTAAATGGGTGTTAGGGATTTCTATGATGTTGATAGTAGGAGTAGTGATTCTTGGAGGGATCAAAAGAATTGCAATGGTGGCTTCACGATTAGTACCATTTATGGTGGGGGTTTACTTTATTTCTGTAGTTATCATTTTGATCCAATATATCGGCAATGTGCCAGCGATGTTACATTTAATCATAGTGGATGCATTTACAGGTCAGGCAGTAATGGGAGGCGCAGTAGGAGCGGTCATTATTCTAGGTGCAAGAAGAGCTGCTTTTTCAAATGAAGCTGGTATTGGGACAGCTCCAATGGTACATGGTGCTTCCAAAAACAACGAGCCTGTCAGGGAAGGTTTGATTGCAATGCTAGGACCATTTATTGATACAATAGTTGTATGTACGCTGACAGCTTTGGTGATTTTATTGACAGGAGTATGGGAAAGCACCGAAAATGATGGCGTAAGGTTAACGCTATCTGCTTTTGAGATGGCTTTACCGGGTATTGGAAAGTATCTCTTGATGATCGCAGTGCTAGTCTTTGCTATGTCAACCATGTTTACTTATTCTTATTATGGGCATAAATGTTTTATTTATTTATTTGGCCCAAAGAAGGCTGATTATTACAATTATTTTTACTTATTGACTATCGTAGCGGGTGCCGTAGTTTCTCTTGAAGTTGTGGTAAGTTTTATTGATGGTATGTATGCTGTGATGGCTATTCCAACGATGATTTCGACTGTATATCTTGCTCCAAAAGTAAAAGCAGCCACAAAAGAATATTTCAATAGAATGGGTAAAGTATAGTTATGAAGATTCTTGTCGCTCCAAATGCTTTCAAAGGTGCCCTTGATGCGCTTGAAGCTGCAAAAATTATAAAAGCTGAGTTGGAGCAAAGAGATCCTTATTTTAATATTGAAATAAGTCCCATTGCCGATGGAGGTGATGGGACTTGTGATTTATTAGGAAGCGCTTTGGGTTTAGAGAAAGTGGAAGTAATTACCCTAGACGCTATCGGGAGATCGAAATTAGGATATTACTATTGGGATAGATATAAGCAGCTAGCTTTCATTGATGTGAGTATAGTTTCTGGGATTAAGGTTTTGAATAAAAATCAAATAAATCCCTTTATAGCAAGTACTTACGGTACCGGACTTTTAATCAAAGATGCTATAGCAAGAGGAGTGGTGCAAGTTTATTTGGGTTTGGGAGGTAGCGCGAGTATTGATTTGGGTATTGGGATTCTTCAAGCTTTGGGTTTTTCATTTTTGGATGACAAAGGAAGAGCGCTAATCCCATTCACGGATTCCTTTTTTACAAAAATTAGTCATATCCAAAGACCTATTCAAGCATCTAAAATTAGATTTACTTGTATCTGTGATGTGTCAAATTCATTTTTTGGTGCTAATGGGGCAGTAAAAACATTTGGGCCTCAAAAGGGCTTACCCATTAGTGAAATTGAGGAATTTGAGACTAAATCTAAGAGAATCACTGACTTATTGTCGCTAAAAACATTAAAGGATATCCCCGATAGCTTTGGTTTTGGTGCTGCTGGCGGCATTGCTTATGGATTGAGTTATTTTTATCCAGTAGAGATTGAAGCTGGCTCTAGTTGGTTTTTTAATATCATCAACCTTGAAGAAAAGATAAAGCATTGTGATACTGTAATCACAGGAGAAGGAATCTACGACAGGCAATCTAAAGACGGAAAAGGATGCTTTGAGCTACTTCGTTTAGCCAAAAAATTCAATAAGAAATCTATATTAATCACTTCAAAGGTAGAGGGAATAGAACCTGATTTTGATCAAGTAATTCTATTACCGTATTTGGATTTTAATAGTGGAAATTTCAAAGATTTGGCGAGAGGGAATTTAAAAAGTGCTTTGGCAAACATAGAAATTTAAAAAGGCCTCAAATTTACTTTTGAGGCCTTTTTTGAAATTACTGAATCATTTTGATTCTTTCTTTTATCAAATCACCCACAGATTTGTCTTCAATTAATTTACCATTTCTTATTTTCATATCAATTGAACTTTCAAGTTCAACTCGGTGATAAATTCTTTTTTGCCTTCCTGAAGGAACACCAGTAATTCGAGATATTGCTGCATCAAGTAAAGGGTCATCAAGATCACCGAATGGTTTGAAAGGAAGAAAGTTAAGCTCGTTTATTGTAATATCGGGTTGGAACCCCAAACTATAATCTGATTGATCTAAACTGTTAAAACTCTTTGAAATTATTGGTAATATACCATAGTTGTTTCCTGAATTATTTTCATCTTCTAAAGCTACAGAACCAACATTTTTTCCCATCGTAGTAGCACCTATTATTTCAATGTCTAAATATGGTTTAAGGCCATTAATTATCAATTCACTAGCAGATGCAGTTCTAGCTGAGGTAAGAATATAAATTTTATTACTCTTCAATTGATTTCCAATGTTTTGATTTTTTTCTAAGAATTTAGTTTGGACGTTTTTAAACCTATCATCTCTTGAAAGAAAACTATTATATTTTGTTTTGGAAAAGATACTTTCTGAGTTAATACTAGGCGCAACAAGACTTGCTAGATTAACTGCACTACTTACAAATCCGCCTCCATTGTATCTAAAGTCTATAATCAATTCATTTACTCCTTCTGACTTGAGTCTTTCAAAAATTTGATCCATTTGATTGTCATAGATTTGAGGTTGGCCAGCTACTCCAGGTGCAAAGAAGTGATAAACTACATAACCGATTTTATGATCACCAATAGTGTAGATTGTATCCAGAAAATTCGGGTTTTCTGAGATTACTATAGGTTGTAGGTTTATAGTACCTTGATCAACAAAGCTATTTTCCGATTCGTCATACCTAGAATATGTCACAGAGTGGTTAGAAGAAATCTCTCTCAAAGCTGTCAAATAATTATTTATGGTTAAAGTTGTTCCATTGATAGCGTTGATGACATCTCCTCTTCTTAAAGATGCTTCTTCAGCTGGACTACCTTTTTTGATATAAGTAATAAAAGCGCCTACAGAATTGGTGTTAGAAAACTGCACCAATCTAAATTCATATCCAGCTTCTAGGTTTGTTCCCTCTAGACTGCTAATTAATTCTTGGTAATTTGGAAAAATAGCTGAAAATCTATCTGTTGGAGTGAAAAGTAATGAAGTAAAATAGTCCTCAGGGTCTGAATTGATTGCAATAGGAATTTTCATGTCTTCTAACCAGTAATAGACTTGATCCATCACTGCTTTGATCCATGTATTAACTGCTCTATTAGAAGAATCATTGGTTGGCCTTTCATCGTCTTTATCTTGGCAAGCACTGAAAGCAAAGAATCCAAAAATCAAGATTAGAATAATCTTCCTTATTTTAATATTTTCCATTGTATACAAGCTTATATATGATCCAAAACAGCTTTTTGACTACAGATGTTCAATATAATTAAAATGTGATTTTAAAATTGAAAAAATTTTAAAAAAAACACCTCAATAAGAGGTGTTGATTGAAATATCTGATGTTTTGCTGTCAAGCAATTGACCCCTCTCACACTTGAGAACCCGATAAGGATATTTTCTTAATAAGTCATGATTATGAGTGGCCATCAAAATAGCTGTACCTTGCTTATTGATCTCTTGGAATAACTTAAAAACACCATCTGCTACATCAGGATCCAAATTCCCGGTAGGTTCATCAGCCAAAAGAATCTCTGGATCATTGATCAATGCCCTAGCAATCACCACGCGCTGTTGTTCTCCACCAGATAGTTGGTGAGGCATTTTACTAGCTGCATCAGCAAGGCCTACTTGCATCAATACCTCTGCCATTCGGTTTTTCATTTTGCTTTTATCTTTCCAACCCGTAGCTTTCATAACAAAAAATAAGTTTTCCGCTACCGATCGATCAGGGAATAATTGAAAATCTTGAAACACAATGCCTAGTTTCCTCCTTAAATACGGCACTTCTTTAGTTTTGATTTTATCAAGACCATAACCTACAATTTCAGCTTTTCCCATTTTCAATGGAAGATCCGCGTATAATGTTTTTAATAAAGAACTTTTCCCACTTCCAGTTCTTCCTATCAAAAAAACAAATTCCTTTTTTTCTATACTAAAAGTTACATTGGTTAATACAGCATCAAGATCCTGGAATATCCCGGCTTCCTGTACATGTATGATTGGTTCTGTTTGAAAATCCATTGTTACAACTCAAGTTTTTGTAATTTCCCAAAAGGGAGCTCTTGAATTAATTTTTCTAATTCATCCTCCTTACCTTCAAGCCCAAATTTCTCAGCATTCTTCATAGGTCGGTCAGCTCTAAAGTATGCCACTAACACAAAGTTTTCATCTCTGATTTGAATGTAGTCTGGAATTTTTGCTTTACCTTTTACTTTAATGATGTACATAGGGATTTTATTGTAGTGGATTTGGATAAATTACCCATGATATACATTATTCCGCAATGATTGTTCACAGATAAATGTACATCATGGGCTTTCAGATTATTTTCCAGCTGCCTTGGCGTGGTCAGCCAAGAATGTAGCCAAACCAGAATCTGTCAAAGGATGCTTCAATAGACCTGTGATTACTTTCAATGGACAAGTGACCACATCTGCACCGATTTCTGCACATTTGATCAAATGCATAGTATGTCTAACTGAAGCAGCGAGTACTTCTGTAGCGAAACCATAAGTACTATAAATATGTACGATTTGTTCGATCAACTCCAAGCCATCGTAAGAGATATCATCCAATCTTCCAATAAATGGAGAAAGGTATGTAGCCCCAGCTTTTGCGGCAAGAATCGCTTGACCTGCTGAAAATACAAGTGTACAGTTTGTCCTGATTCCTTCAGAGTGAAAATATTTGATTGCTTTTACACCATCTTTGATCATTGGGATTTTCACTACGATCTTATCGTCGATTTTTGCTAGCTCTTTTCCCTCTTTGATCATTCCCTCAAAGTCTGTAGAGATCACTTCAGCACTTACCTTGTCATCTACGATATCGCAGATAGCTTTGTAGTGTGCTCTAACATTTGCATCTCCGCTGATGCCTTCTTTTGCCATCAAGGATGGGTTGGTGGTCACGCCATCAAGTACGCCTAAATCATAGGCTTCTTTGATTTCGTCAAGATTTGCGGTGTCAATAAAGAATTTCATTGCTATTAGGTTTAAAGATTGTTTTTATGATCCAACAAAGTTAAAGGAATATCTAGGATTTGGAAGGTTCCAGAAATGCTTTATTCCAAAAAGAACTATTAAATTCCGATTTGATGTTGTAACCTGTTTTTAAAACGAATTTTATGTCAAAATCAAAAAGGAGTGAAAATAGAGTCACCATGACTCAGGTATTTAAAACCATCATTTGGCCAAGGAAAAGACAGCTATTAATAGGACTGATTTTAATTGTAATCAGTAGACTTTCTGGACTGGTTCTTCCAGGAGCTTCCAAAATCTTAATAGATGATGTAATTCCATCAAATGATTTAGGATTATTGAAATGGCTAGTTGCTGGTGTTGTCTTAGCTATTTCTATACAGTCCATAACTTCTTATGCCCTTACACAAATCCTGAGTGTTGAAGCACAACATTTGATTGCTAAACTGAGGGCTAAAGTACAGCGGCATATCATACAACTTCCTGTTAGGTTTTTTGATAATACTAAAACAGGTGAACTAGTGTCTCGAATAATGACTGATGTAGAAGGTGTAAGAAATCTTGTGGGTACTGGTTTTGCACAAATGATAGGAGGGATTTTGACAGCAGTTATTTCTCTTGTTTTACTTATCTACATTAGCCCTTTGATGACATTATATGTTTTAGTACCAGTTATCATATTTGGATTGATTTCCTTGAAAGCTTTCGGGAAAATCAGACCGATTTTCAGAGAAAGGGGTAAAATCAATGCTGAAGTAACTGGCCGATTGACTGAGACATTAGGGGGTATTCGAGTAATCAAAGGTTTTAATGCAGAAGAACAAGAAATCAGATCTTTTGAGTCAGGAGTTAATCGACTTTTTCTCAATGTTAAAGCTAGTTTGACTGCGACAAGCTTTGTGACCTCGTCTGCTACCTTTCTTCTAGGACTTGCATCAGCGGGTATTATGGGGATAGGAGGTTATATGATTATGGATGAACAGATGACATTTGGGGATTTTCTTGCTTTCACTCTTTATTTAGGTTTCATGATCGCTCCGATAGTTCAGATGAGTAATATTGGAAGTCAGTTTACAGAAGCTTTTGCTGGATTAGACAGAACAGAGGAAATCATGAATTTGACTCTGGAGAGTTCAGGTGGAAATAGAAATATTCAACTACCCAAGATTAACGGGGAAGTTCTGTTTCAAAATGTTTCCTTCTCTTATGAGGAAGGCAAAGATGTTTTACATGATATTTCATTTAAGGCTCCAGCAGGTTCTGTTACAGCATTAGTTGGGACTTCGGGTTCAGGTAAGACTACAATTGCTGGAATAGCTGCTTCATTTTTGAATCCCGAGTCTGGAAAAGTTCTAATTGATGGGGTGGATATGCAAGAGGTCACATTGGAGAACTTTAGATCACAGTTGGGTGTAGTGCTTCAAGATGATTTTTTATTTGAAGGAACTATTAAGGAAAACATACTCTTTCCTAGGCCCCAGGCCACTGAGCAAGATTTGAAAAGTGCTGTGAAAGCAGCGCATGTGGATGAATTTACCGATAGGTTTGAAGATGGACTCGATACTTTGATAGGAGAGAGAGGAGTCAAATTATCAGGTGGGCAAAGACAGCGAATAGCCATTGCTAGAGCTATTTTAGCAGACCCAAGGATTTTAGTTTTAGATGAAGCTACTTCAAACTTGGATACAGAAAGTGAGGCTTTGATTCAAGCAAGTTTAAGAGATTTGATGCAAGGTAGAACCACCTTTGTCATTGCACACAGATTGAGCACGATTAGACAGGCAGATCAGATTTTGGTGATTGAGCAAGGCAGGATTGTAGAACAGGGGCAACATGAAGAACTTATCTCCAAACAAGGAAGGTATTATCAATTATATACCTATCAGGCTAGAATATGAAATAAAAAAAGAGAGGTCATAGCCTCTCTTTTTTTTATTGTTTAAAAATCAAATTAGGAAAGTGATTGATTTTCTTTCGATGCCAATTCAAGTATTTTTTCGTACTCACTTGGCTCAAGATCCTTGAAGAAGTAATGTACTGGGTTGACATACCTGCCATCTTTAAGAATCTCGTAATGCACGTGTGGAGCTGTTGAAGAACCTGTGTTTCCAACGGTTCCGATTTGATCGCCTCTTTTTACTTTTTGACCTTTTCGCACGGTAAATTCATTCATGTGAGCATAACGCGTGACAAACCCAAAACCGTGGTCAATTTCTATATACTTTCCATATCCGCCAAAAACTGTCTTTACATCAATCACAACACCATCTCCGGTAGCATAAATCGGTGTACCCTTAGGTGCTGAGAAATCAACACCTGTATGCAGTTTCCTAACTTTTAAAATTGGATGAAGTCTATTTCCAAAACCGGATGCAAGCCTAGTCAATTCTTCGTTGATAATGGGTTGAATGGCAGGAATAGATGCCCAATATTCATCTTTGTTGAGTGCCATTTCTGAGACCTCATCATAACTGATGTTTTGTACATAGAGTTGCCTCTTAAGATCATCTACTTTAGACCTCAAATCAATGATTAATTTTTCTGGATTAAGTCCTTTTTCTTTGATTTCCTTGTACCGATCAGTACCGCCAACTCCAGCTCTTCTAATATCAGAAGGGATTGGTTCAGTTTCAAAAATGACTCTGTAAAGGTTGTCGTCTCTTTGCTGAAGGTCCACAAGCATTTGGCTCATTTGATTCACTTCAGACTCCATCAATTGATAATAGTATTTGAGCTCTTTATTTTCTTTTTTTAGAATAAGCTCTTTGGGGCTATCAAAGTAATAATTGAAAACGATCAAAATACCTACTGCCAGAATCAAGGCTGAGGAAAGAAAACCTAGGGTATTCAGTGTAATATCCCACTTGCTACGTTGGTATCTTTCGTATTTACAGGTTTTTGGGTCGTAGTAATATTTTATTCTACTCATTATAAATTGCAGGGTAATTATTCTAATTTTGCAAACCTCAGTGGGTTTTTGGTGATTTCTTAATCCGAAGCTCGCAAATATATAAATTAAGATAATATAATCCGAACATAGTCAAAAGCTTACATGGAAGCAAAGAAAGTCAGAAGTACCTTTATAGAATTTTTCCAATCTAAACAGCATCAATTTGTTCCTTCTTCTCCAATAGTTGTCAAGAACGATCCCACCTTGATGTTTACCAATGCAGGGATGAATCAATTCAAAGATTTTTTTCTCGGCAACGATATCGCCAAAGTCACTCGTGTAGCTAACAGTCAAAAGTGCCTGAGGGTTTCGGGGAAGCATAATGACCTGGAGGAAGTTGGGGTAGATACTTATCATCACACCATGTTCGAAATGCTAGGAAACTGGTCATTTGGAGATTATTTTAAGAAAGAGGCCATTGAGTGGGCTTGGGAACTTTTAACAGATGTTTACAAGCTACCAAAAGATAGACTTTACGTGTCTGTTTTTGGAGGAGATGATAAAGATGGTTTAGATAAAGACATGGAAGCTTTTGAGCTTTGGAAAAATATAGTTTCGGAAGACAGGATCATTTTTGGTTCAAAAAAGGATAATTTTTGGGAAATGGGTGACACAGGTCCATGTGGTCCTTGTTCTGAAATTCATATTGACCTTAGGTCAGAAGAAGAAAGGATAGCTTTGAGTGGTTTTGATCTAGTAAACAATGACCATCCACAAGTAATAGAAATTTGGAACCTCGTATTCATGCAATTCAATAGACTGAGTGATGGTTCTTTGAAGGAGTTACCAGCCAAGCATGTGGACACAGGGATGGGTTTTGAGCGATTGGTAAGGGCTATTCAGCAGAAGTCCTCCAATTATGATACAGATGTATTCATGCCATTTATCAATTTCTTAGAAGGCAAGTCTGGTAAAAAGTATGGTCATAATGAAAAAACTGATATTGCCATGCGTGTCATTGTAGATCACATCAGGGCAATTTCATTCACAATAGCAGATGGACAACTGCCTTCAAATAATAAGGCTGGATATGTCATCAGGAGAATTCTAAGAAGAGCAGTTCGCTATGGATACACTTTCTTAGGCTTCCAGAAACCATTTATGTATGAAATGCTACCGATGCTAGCTGAAAGTTTTGGAGATATTTTTCCAGAAGTTGTAGCTCAGCAGGATTTTATTGCTAGAGTTGTTGAAGAAGAGGAAGCTTCATTTTTGAGAACATTAGACAATGGCTTGAAAATTCTTGATCAAATTATAAATGAACTTCAAGCTTCAGGTGATCAGATGATTGATGGAAAGACTGCTTTTGAGCTGTATGATACTTTTGGTTTCCCACTGGATCTTACTTCATTGATTGCTAGAGAAAATGGGCTTTCTGTGGATGAAAATGGTTTTGCCGATGAAATGGAAAAGCAAAAATCCAGATCAAGAGCAGCCGCAGAACAAGAAACAGGAGATTGGGTCATGGTCAGAGATGACGAGGGAGTGGAGTTTGTAGGTTATGATAACTTAACCGTACAAAGTAAAATCATAAAATATCGTCAGATCAAAGATAAGAAAGGAAATAGATTCCAGCTTGTACTTGATCGTACTCCTTTCTATGCAGAAAGTGGTGGTCAAGTAGGAGATACTGGTTTTTTGATTTCTTCATCAGAGAAAATCAAGGTCTTAGATACCAAAAAAGAAAATGATCTGATAGTGCATTTTGTAGATAAATTGGCATCAGATCCAATGGTACAATTTTTGGCTGAGGTAAATGCTGGAAAGCGAAAGCTTACGATGAATAACCATACCGCAACCCATCTTTTGCAATCAGCGCTTAAGGAAGTTCTTGGAGATCATGTGCAGCAAAAAGGTTCTTTGGTGAATGATGAATTATTGCGTTTTGATTTTTCACATTTCGCTAAATTGACTGAGGATGAACTCGCTAAAGTCGAAGCAATAGTCAATACCAAAATCAGAGAAAATATTCAACTTTCCGAAGAAAGAAATGTGCCAATAGAAGAAGCAAAGACAAAAGGTGCAACAGCACTTTTTGGAGAGAAATATGGAGATTTTGTGAGGGTTATCACTTTCGATCCAGATTTTTCGGTTGAGCTTTGTGGAGGTACCCATGTAAAGTCCACTGGTGCAATAGGTCTATTTAAGATCGTATCAGAAGGCTCTATTTCTTCTGGAGTGAGAAGGATTGAAGCGATTACTGCCGAAGCAGCTGAAACTTTCCTTAACAGTCAATTGACATTGGTTAAAGAAATCCAAGAATTACTCAAAGCACCAAAAGATCTGAAAAAGGCAATTGAATCTTTGATCCAAGAAAGAAATGACTTGAGGAAAGAAATCGAAATACTGCATGGCAAGCAAGCCGGAGCTTTGAAGGATGATCTTTTAAAACAAGTGGATTCTGCAGATGATTTAAATAAACTGTTTGTAAAGGTGAATTTACCTACTGCTGAAGCTTTGAAGAAAATAGCCTTTGAACTTAAAAACGAAGTCCCAAATTTAATAGCAGTGATAGCAGCTGAGATTGAAGGTAAACCTCAGATTGCTGTTATAATAAGTGAAAACTTGGTTTCAACCCAAAGGCTTAATGCGGGACAAGCTATCCGAGAATTGGCAAAAGAGATTCAAGGAGGGGGAGGAGGTCAGCCTTTCTTCGCGACAGCAGGAGGTAAGAATCTTGCTGGATTAGATGCTGTCGTAGCCAAAGCTAAAACCATGTTTGGGTAAAATACAGCATTTAAATTACCTCCAATTTGGTTTTAGATGATTTCTGAGCCATTTTTGGACACTTCATTAGATTATATTCAAACCTAGATAAGAATTAATGATGCTTTCAGCTGATATAAAAAATAAATACGAGTTAGTAGTAGGTCTTGAGGTGCATGCACAGTTATTGACAAAAAGTAAAATGTATGCATCAGATTCTACAGAATTCGGGAATTTGCCAAATACACACATTTCTGTCCTTACGCTAGGTCACCCTGGTACGCTTCCAAAAGTCAATAAAAAAGCTGTGGAATTTGCTGTAAAGATGGGTTTTGCTTGTAATTCTGAAATTACAAGAAAGAATATTTTTGCAAGAAAGAATTATTTCTATCCAGATCTTCCAAAAGGATATCAGATTACCCAAGACAAGGGACCAATCTGTGTTGGAGGAGAAGTTCCTTTGACATTACCGGATGGTACTAAAAAATCAGTCACATTGACTAGAATCCACATGGAAGAGGATGCAGGTAAATCCATGCACCTGGCTGGGGAAGTGGATACCCTAGTGGATTACAATAGAGCTGGAGTGCCATTAATTGAAATTGTGTCTGAGCCAGACATCAGGTCATCTGAAGAAGCATATGCTTTTTTGGTGGAGATCAAGAAATTGGTAAGATACTTAGATATCTGTGATGGAAATATGGAAGAGGGTTCATTAAGATGTGATGCCAATATTTCGGTGAGGTTGTATGACGAATCAGAATATGGAAAAAAAGTAGAGGTCAAAAATATGAACTCTTTTAGAAACGTAGCTAGAGCCATAGAGCACGAGTTTGAAAGACAAATACTTTTGATCGAAAAAGGAGTAGAAATAGTATCTGAAACAAGGACTTTTGATGCTACGACCGGAACTACTGCTAGTATGCGTACCAAGGAAGACCTAAATGATTATAGGTATTTTCCAGAACCTGACCTCAGCCCAGTAGTTGTGTCTGAAGAGTGGCTAGAATCTGTCAGAAAAGACATGCCAGCACTACCTAGAGAGCTTCATGCTAAGTTTGTCAATGAATATGGCCTCCCTGAATACGATGCAGGAGTACTCACGGATTCCAAAGAGATCGCATTGTTTTTCAATGATCTCTGTGAGGCTACAGCCAACTACAAGGCAGCTTCCAACTGGATGATGGGACCTGTGAAATCTTATTTGAATGAATTGACTTTGCATATTTCCGACTTCCCTATTCAACCCAAAAGATTAGCAGATCTAATATCGATTATTGATGATGGGAAAATCAACTTTTCTGTTGCTTCTCAAAAGGTATATCCTGAGATGCTCAAAAATAGTGAGAAAACTCCGCTTGAAATAGCTCAAGAATTGAATCTAATTCAAGATAGTGATGAAGGTAGTTTAAGACCTATTGTTGAAGCTGTTTTGTTAGAAAACGGGCCTAAAGTAGAAGAGTATAGGTCTGGTAAAAAAGGCTTAATGGGAATGTTTATGGGACAAGTGATGAAAAAGTCTCAAGGTAAAGCAGACCCTAAAGTTGCAACAAAAATATTGACTGAACTTCTTGAAAATTAACAAAATATGAAAACATTCAAGCACTTAATAATAGTCATAGTTGCCATCTTGATATATGCTTGTGGTGAATCGGAAAGAGTATTTGATGGAAAAGTAAAAGTATCTGGTAAAATCAGTAATGCTGGATCTGGAAGCCTAGTTCTAATGAAGCTTGAGGAGAGATCAGAAGAGGTGGGTAAAATAGAATTAGGAGGAAATGGGAGTTTCGAATATGTACTCTCTTTGGATGGACCAGGTTTTTATGAATTAAATATTCTGGATAAAAAAATGGTCAGACTGGCTCTCTATGATCAAGATGTTATCATCAATTATGATCTAGATGATGAAAGTAGTCTTGTGATTGAAGGATCTGAGGATTCTCAGTATATGCAGAAAGTCGACAAATTGACGGAGGATTACCAGGCAGAAATCAACAATCTAAATACTGCTTACTTTGAAGCCATGACCAATAAGGATCAAGATGCAATCAAGGAAATACAGAATCAGGCAATGAATCTAGAAGGTGACCATGCAGTGAAGGTAAAAGCCGTAATAGACGATATGAAGGGAAGTTTTGCAGCTTTGGCTGCGCTAGGCATGATCAATGAAAAGAATGATTTCCTTTATATCGACGAATTAGTCAAGAATCTGAATGAAAAATACCCTAATACTAAAATGATAACCACCTTGATGGCTCAATTGGATGATATGCGGGTATTGTCTATAGGCCAAGTAGCACCAGAGATCTCATTGCCAAATCCAGAAGGTGAGTTGGTTAATCTTTCAGATTTAAGAGGTAATTATGTATTAATCGATTTCTGGGCAGCATGGTGTAGACCATGTAGAGAAGAAAACCCAAATGTGGTAAGGCTTTACAATAAGTATAATCAAAAAGGTTTTGAGGTTTTTGGAGTTTCTTTAGATAGAACTAAAGATGCCTGGGTAAAAGCTATTGAAGATGATCAGTTGACATGGACGCATGTTTCGGATTTACAATACTTCAATTCAGCAGCGGCTGCGATTTATCAGATTAATGCAATACCAGCTACATATCTTCTTGATCCTGAGGGTAAAATAATAGCAAAAGACTTAAGAGGAGCTAGCTTAGAAAATAAACTAAAAGAGCTATTTGATTAAGTTAAAACAAATAAAATTATCAAGCCACTTACCGCAAGGAGGTGGCTTTTTTTATTCAAAAAAAATATTTTATCTTAATGGGATATAGCTAGTATTTATTATTGAGTTTTTCGCATACATTTGCGCGAGAAATTCGTTTTCTGTATGCATAAAGTAATTTCAAAATAAATAATTGATTTATTATTTATGGAATGCTTTTTGAAAGCTAGAGGACAATCTCAAAAGGAACAAACTAAAATCTATAATTCCAAACATGAAAAAAAGAACCCTTCAATCACCTTTGAACAGATTGGTATTTATTGCACTGTTCGGCTTATTAGCCATGGGAGCTTGTAAAAGCAAGAAAAAAGTAGTTGCTGAACCAGCACCTCCTGCTCCAGTAGAGAAAGTAGAACCAGCACCTGCTCCAGCACCTGCACAGCCTTCAGCAGAAGAAGTCGCTGTAGGGAAGTTGGAAAATTATTTTAGCAGCATCGCTAACTCTACCAATGTTCAAGCTGCCAATAGCACAATTCAAGAAGCTTTGAGCATGTTTTCAAATCAAGAAACTCCAGTATTGATTGTGATCTATGAAGAAAGTGGTATCAAAGATTACGATGAGCCTACTACCATCGTTAAATACTTGAACTATCTCAAAGACACCAAGAAAAACCTAAACTTCATCAGCGATATCAGGTTAGATGCCAATGGTAGAGTATCTGAATTGGAACTTCGTCGCAAATAATCACTCAATCGATAATAATTAAACCATGAAAAAATACATTTCCCTATTCCTATTCATGTTTGTGGCTAGCGCGACCATCTCTATGGCGCAGTCAGATAACATCAGCCCAGCAAGAAAGCAAGCCATCGATTCTTTGGCTTTGGAAAAAGTAAAGGATTTAAGTAAATACATCTCTATCATCGGTAGCAAAGAGACACAATTCTCTGAAGCTAACAGAGTAATGGATAGAGCAGAAGAATTATTCGCTCCAGATGCTGAAATGGGTGTTTCTTCTTTGAACAGAAAAGAGATTGCTTACTACAAAGTGAGAAGATATTTCGAAAGATTGATGGCTTTGAACTATGATAGAGTAAACATCACTTGGTATGATATTCATTATATTTCTGATTTGGAAAGACAGCCGGATGGCAGATATGTAGGTGTGATCACTGTGTATCAAAGATTTGAAGGTACTTCTCTTGAAAGTGGCTTGAACTACAGAGATACTACAAAGAAAGACATCACGATCTATGTTGAGAAAAAACAAACTCAGATTGCAGGTAGAACGATAGAGTTCTGGGATGTGATGTTGGGTGACATCAGAGTGACTGAAACTTCAGCATGAGAAAATTAGCAGTAATAATCATCTTATTTATTACATCAATTGAGTTGGCACCGGGGCAGGGTTTATACAGCCCCGGTTCCCCTCAAGATGATGGGAGATTTGTCGCTTCAACCAAACAGGTGAATCAATTTTTTAGAAGATTCAATGGAGAAGAAAGTGCTGATGGCACGAAACGTTATTATGAAGACGACTCCAATTACAGAAATAGAGAACTAAGAGGTAAATTTATTAGCATCCTTTTTGATAATGAAACTTCAGGGATTCAAAACAATCTTAAGACTGAATTCATGAAAGAGGTGCTTTCTGAGCCATTACCTCAATATTTAGCCTTCCATAGAGGTGAATGGTTTGCAGAAGTTGCCACCACTTTTATTTATAAAGGAAAAAAAGAAAATGTAACCTTATTCATGAAGCTTCAGCCTGAGGGCTTAGGCTATGAATGGGTAGTTGATAGAGTGAGTTTCGCTCCATTTAAGAATTTATTCAAAAAACCACAAGGTGATCAGAAGTCTTTCCTACATCCAATGAGTCATGAAATTGGATTTATGAATCTGAGAAAGGCTTTTCAGGATAATAAACTGCCTGAGGCTTATACACCTAAAGAATACGAGCCGGATTATTTGACCTTGTTTTTATACGAAGTCAAAAATGGCAATTTGAAATTTGATAATATTTCAGATGTCAAATTCCATTTCTTTCAAATCAACGACTGGTATTTTGAACTGAATCAGTTCAATAGACCAGGATTTAATACAGGTTGGCTAATTAGCAATTTGATTAAGCTAAAGCCAGGGGATAAAGAAGTTGTTCAAAAATTTATATATGACCAGAACTAGGTTAACATATCTTTTTTTTGCCGTTTTTCTTCTAAATGGCTCTGTTGCGCAAGCTCAACAGGCTCTTGGCGACTATACCAAGCAGGAAATCAAGGATCTCAGCCAAAAAGTTGAAGATCAAGTAGCTTTCTTAGAGTACTTTTTCAATACAGTGGGAAGTAAGGATACTCCTGCTAGAGATAAAGATGTGATCATAAGAGAAAGTTATAAGAAAATTTTTAGAGACCACTTGGTACAAGTCGAAGACGATTTGTTGTTGGATAGAAAAGTCATTACCAATAAGGACATTACTGCATATTTGAAAGATATCGAGTTTTTCTTTAAGGATGCGTCTTTTAAATTTAAGGTTAGAGAAGTAAAACCGTTTTTGAGAGACAATGGGGAATTGTCTTTTGTTGTTTCCTTGGATAGAACATTGACAGCAACAGGTTTAAATAAAGAAAAAATTACCAATACTAAAGAACGATTCATTGAGGTCAATGTAGACAAAAAGTCCAATGAATTGAAAATTGCTAGTATTTACACTACTAAATTGAGTAGGGATGAAGAGCTGTTGGAGTGGTGGAAGCGATTGTCGTTTACTTGGGAAAACTACTTCCGTAAAAAAGTTGGTTTAGCTGAAACTGACTCTGTTACTATAGAGCATTTATACAAAATTAGTTCAATTGATTCCATCAATCTTTCTGGAAATCAGTTTGTATTGGACTTAGAACCGATTGAAGTACTAAGAGATCTTAAGTTCTTGGATATTAGTAATACGAAAATTGAAGAGTTAAACCCAATTAGTAATATCACTTTCTTATCTTATTTGAATATTGCTAATACTCCAACCAAAGATATCCAATTTATCAAATATTCAGATAGATTGACCCATCTGAATATATCCAATACCGAGATAAGCGATATCAGTGAATTAGGGAATTTGAAAGAACTTTCAATATTAAGGGCACAAAATACACCGATCACAAGTTTTGCAGTTCTCAATTCATTTTCTGCTTTGAGAACACTCGATTTGAAGGGAAGTGGGTTCAATAATTTAGAAAATATTCAAGAACTTAATCAGTTAGTATCTCTTGATATTAGTTCTAATTATCTGATCAATTTTGAACTGCTTTCAAACTTGGTAGGCCTAGAGAATATTAACCTTCAAGAAACAAACATTGTTGATTTGACACCATTGAAGGAATTAAAAAAGCTCAAAGTTGTCAACATCAATCAAACGGAAGTCTCTGATATCAATGCCCTTGATGCCATGCCATCACTACAACGAATCTATGCAGATAGGACACGTATAGAAGAGTGGGTTGCAGATGAATTTTCTAGAAGAAATAGAAGGGTATTGATGATTCATCATGTGGAGAATCTTCAGACTTGGTGGGACGGCTTGTCTCAGCCTTGGAAAGAGGTTTTTATCAAGATCAATCCAAATCTCAATAGGGCTGAACCAAGTATAGAAGAATTATCTACACTAGTTGGTATGGATTCTCTGGATTTATCTGGAAGTGGAGTAATCAATCTCGGACCAGTTTTGAAGTTCAAAAAAATCAATTATTTATCATTTGATGACACAGAAGTTGTGGACTTGTCCCCATTAGCAGACATCAAGACCCTGGTAAGAATCACAGGTCGTAATGCAGATGTCACTACACTACAACCTTTGGTCAATCTTCCAAATGTGGAGATACTCGATTTTAGAAACAACCCTATTAACTCTATTAGTGCGTTAACAGCTGTCAAGTCACTGAAATATCTCAATGTAGACAACTCCAATGTTGGGCATAAAGAAGTTGTTTTGTTACTTGAACAAAACCCTTCATTGAAAATAATATTTAGGACTGAGGAATTGCTTGACTGGTGGGATAATATGGATGATACATGGAAGTCTTTGATTAAAAAATATTTCAATGTAACAGAAGATCCTAACTTCGAAGAACTTCATCTTTGGACTTCAAGCAAGTCACTGAGTATAGAAAGGGAATCTGTTTCTAATTTCAGGAATTTGAAAGCTTTTATTAATTTGAGGAGTCTGAAGATAGTAGATGTACCTGCTATGGATTATTCAGCCTTGAATGAAATGCTTTTGCTCGATTCCTTGACCATCAATCAGGCTCCTATTTCTGACCTCAATGACGTTTCTCAACTCGTCAACTTAACCTATATGGATCTTTCAAATACAGGTGTTGAAGACTTGAGGCCTTTATCCTCACTTAGAAATCTAGTTACTTTGTTGATTTCAGGTACAACCATCAAAAATCTAAGAGGTCTAGAGTCACTTTACTCTTTAGAAGAATTAGACATTGCAAGTACGAATGTCAGGTCATTGAAACCCGTTCAAGGTCTTACTAATCTAAGTAAGTTGAGTTGTTTTAATACAAGAATTAACAAAAGAGCAGTAGATAATTTTAGAAAGCTGAATCCTGAGTGTGATGTGAGATATTATTAATAATAAAAAGATAAAGGGCTTGAAATTCAAGCCCTTTATCTTTTGATCACCTGCTCTAAACTTTCTCTAAGAATAGCTCCCATATTTTTACAACTTAAGAATTTCTCATTTTGATAGTGTTTGGCGAGGTCTTTTTTGAGATGGTCAATATTTTCAGGAGTGGAGATTTTATCCTGTTCCATGCTTTTCAGAATATCTTCAATTTCTTTTGAAGAAGATTTGAGTCTATTGGCTATCAAGGCTCGCTCTTCCCGCTGATATTGTACCATGGACTCAGACGTGATATGCTTGATGCCCAACTGTATCAGAGCATTGTTTTCTTTGAAATACTGAGGGAGGTAAATGGACTTTTTACCTTCATAGGATTGCTGGTCAAAGTCAATCGCTCTGATTCTATAATGTGTTTCTTCAAAATCAGGAGTGACGTCAATCACGAAGTTTGACGAGTGCATATCACCCAGAAGCCTGACAAAACACCTTTCATTAAACTTCACAAACTCCTTGGCCAATCGGATAGGGTTGAGCAAACTGTCATGGATATGCTGTTTCATAAACATCTCCCCAGGAATACCAGCGATATGCTCTTCTATTAGCGTATTTTCATGCACGAGATATGAAATTCTATTTGGCGAGAGGAGATGTTCTAACTCTAACCCATATACCCTAGATGCATCTGCATTTTTGACATAGAAGTAATCGAAGTTATCATTGATTCTATTGACAATCCTTACCCTGAAAGGCTGTGTATTGCCGTAAACACACAAATCTATGCGATCTACATAGAGGTGTTTCATGACAGAAATATCACCTTCAGCTTTAAGGATTGCATAGATTTTTTTGACATTGTAATGGATTTCTTCCCTATCAGATTCATTGAAAAATACAGTTTCCCACAGCGTATCATTACCCTTGAAATCATACAGTGGGATAGAACTGCTATAACGAAGTAGGTCCCAATAATGAATTGGGAATCCAGCCTCTCTACCGTATTTAATTAAGTAGCTTCTGAGTTTTTCGCTGATGGGAAATACAAGCTTTTTTTTACTGATCAATGCCATCGTCTATCTATTAGGAATCGATCAGTTCTTTTTCTTTTTTCTTCAGATTTCTATCAAAAATAAATGGACCAAATGGTAATACGGCGGCCACTAAACCCAAAAATGTCTTGCTGAAACTCCAATCAAGTTTTTTTGCTGTGGGAAAAATTACATAAATATAAATGACAAAAAGCATTCCATGTACCCAGCCTACTATTTTGACTGCCATAGGCATATCAAAAACGTACTTTAGAGGCATAGCTATAAAAAGCAGTAGTAAAAATGACAGTCCTTCGATGATACTGATTTTTCTAAAACGCTTGAGCCACTTGATTTGATTTTCCTTTATAGACATGAAGATTTTATTAAGATTTGATACCAAATAATACTTGTAGTTTGCTCCAGAGTGATTTTTTTAGGCTGACTTTACCATTGATGTCCTTAAGGTCGTCAGCAAAGAGGTATTCCACACCTTCATCATTTAGGATTTCGTAATCGTGTTGTTTTTTATTAGAAAGTTCATGATTCAGTTTTCCAAAAACCAAAATTTTGCTTGGATTAAGTGTTTCAATTGACTTAAGTGAAACTTCTTCTACGGATTCAGAAGCAGTTAAGGCAATATCCTTTAGCGAACAACCAACAGCGCCTAGGATTTTGAACAAAAACTCTCGCAATTCAGGTTCTAAATGACTACCCTGATAGATGACCATGATGGCTTTCCCAAAATTTCCTTCAAAAATCAAATCATCTTCTGGCTTCTGCGGCGTATTTACTTCAAATTCAGGTTCAGAAGAGTCGTTGAATAATTTACTGATTAATTTAGGAACCTCTTCTTTGACTACCACCAACTCTGAATCTAGAAAAAGACTAAAATGCTCCAAGTTCATGTTTTCCATGTGGCTAAATTGCTCAAAAATTATGGCTCAAACAAACAAATCCTTTGCCCTTAGTATAAAAAAAAGGCTTGAAATAATCTTCCAAGCCTTTTTTATTAATAAACATTTAATCTTCTTTTTTGCTATCAAAGTCAAATATTGATCTCAATTCAACTGCATCTTTTGGGTCCATCCTCTTTGCCAAAACAAGCCTTAGCTGCCTTCTTCTCAATGCACCTTCGTACAATTCGATTTCATCAGCTGTAACAGGCTCTACCTCTGGAACCTCTATGGGTCTTCCTCCTTGATCTACTGCTACGAATGTAAAAAATGCTCTATGTGTCGTGATTTTCTTATTGGCAGGAATGTCCTCTGCAAAGACCTCGATGAATACTTCCATTGAAGAGTTGAAGGCTCGTGTCACTTGTGCTTTTAAAGTTACCACATTTCCCAAAGCGATAGGGTGCTTGAAAGAAATGCTATCTGCTGATGCAGTGACTACGATTCTATTG
Organism: Belliella buryatensis; assembly: GCF_900188245.1. GTDB lineage: Bacteria > Bacteroidota > Bacteroidia > Cytophagales > Cyclobacteriaceae > Belliella > Belliella buryatensis. Next base: position 132,108 of record NZ_FZOK01000006.1, read on the forward strand.
GAGTGCTTTTGTGCAGCAATAGCTGCCACTACATCCATCCAATGCATCAATTTTCCCCCCATGAGGTTGTTCAAAGTATTGGTATCATTGGGTAATACCATCTCGGTCATGATGACTTCTGATTGCTTGGCTAGTTTCTTTCTTGTCATAAAAATTATATTTTTTACAAAAATACAGAATAAATTATCTATTTGAAAATTTAATACTCTTTGAATCCATATAATATTTTGCTGATTTATTTTGTTCTCCAGCCTTCTACTCCTAGTAAAGGTACAAAAGCGAAATTATCGAACTCTTCTTGAATAATTTGTTTTTCAGTTTTTTTGGTCAACTTCATCATTTTCTGTGTATTTCGATCACCTACTGGGATTACTAGAATACCACCTACTTTGAGTTGCTTCAAAAGTGAATTGGGAACTACAGGAGCGCCAGCTGTTACGATTATTTTGTCAAATGGTGCTTGTGCTGGAATTCCCTGTGAGCCATCACCAAGATAGAAATTGATAGGGATACCAAGTTTGGTTAAAAACTTCTTTGTTCTATCATACAGTTTCTTCTGGTACTCTATGCTGTAGACTATTCCTCCCATCAAATGAAGTATGCTGGCTTGGTAGCCGGACCCAGTGCCAATTTCGAGAATCTTGTCTCCCGGATTGATTTCCAATAGTTCGGTTTGGAAAGCCACTGTGTAGGGCTGGGATATGGTCTGTCCCTCGCCGATTGGGAAGGCTTTGTCTTCGTAAGCATGGGAATCTAAAGCAGTATCGAAAAAAAAATGACGTGGTAAAGTATTGATGGCTTCTAGTACTGCTTCATTTTTGATTCCCTTGGATCTAAGGAGAGTTACTAAAGCTTTACGTTGGCCTTTGTGTCTATAGGTATCGTCAAGTCTAAGCATGAATACGGAAAAAGATTTTATTAGAAACTTTAATTGAGACTGCTAAGTTAAGCTTTAAAATGGCTTAATTTGAACCATTGATCAATTGCTGTTTGAGATTACCTGAATCTTTGATATTTAAATTTTAATAAGAAATGTTTACCGGAATCATAGAAACCCTCGGAACTATCAAAAATATAGAACAAGAAGGAACCAATATTCACTTTGATTTAGAATCATCAATCACTACTGAATTGAAAATAGATCAATCCGTGTCTCACAATGGAGTTTGTCTGACAGTAGTAGCCATAGAAGGTTCCATTTATAGAGTGACAGCGATAGATGAAACGCTCAAAAAAACGAGTTTGAAAAATTGGGCAATTGGAAAAAAGGTAAATATTGAAAGATGCATGCCTGCCAATGGAAGGTTTGATGGTCATATCGTTCAGGGGCATGTAGACCAAGTAGGTAGGGTAGAGGCCATCTCTGAGCAGGGTGGATCTTGGATTTTTGATTTCTCTTTTGACGCCAATTCAGGAAATGTCACGGTAGAAAAAGGCTCGATAACAATCAATGGAACGAGTCTGACCTGTTTCAATTCAAAAAATGGACGTTTTTCTGTCGCCATCATCCCTTATACCTATGAATTCACCAACTTCCATCAGCTTCAAGTAGGCGATGATGTGAATCTAGAATTTGATATAATAGGGAAATATATTCAGAGGATAATTAGAGGCTATGAAGCTTGACGGACTGAATGCTTACTCAATTTATATATAGCTTTACTAATATTCCAAGCCACTATAGCAGATAATAACCCAACAATCCCACCTGCAATAACATCGGCGGGGTAGTGTACGCCTAAGTAAATTCTGGTATAGGAAAAGAAAGCAGCCCAGAGGAAAAGCCATTTGATATGTTTATATTTTTGACCTAGGGTCAAAAATAGGATCATAGCAATGCCAAAACTATTGGCTGCATGTGAAGATGCAAATCCATAAAGTCCGCCACATTTTCCATAATTGTGGACTATTCCGTCCCAATTTGGATCATGGCAAGGTCGCAATCGTTCAAAAAACGGTTTCATAAATCCCGAAGTAAATTGATCAGCAAATAGAATAGTCAATCCTATTCCAATGAAAACCCACCAAGATGATTTTCCATAGATTCTAATCACCAAGTAACTCAAAAACAAATATAAGGGAATCCAAGGCCATGTTTGGGTCAGTTGAAACATTACTGGGTCTAGCTGATCATGATGAAAGCTATTCAAATAAATGAATAAGCCTTCATCCCAAGCTTTGATTGTATCAATCATCTTTTTGGTTTTAAACCCACTTGATATCTTTTTTTAGCAATGCAAGTGTTTTTGCTTCCTCAGAACCCTGTTCTGGTTGATGCATATATTGCCAATTGGCTACAGGTGGCATACTCATCAGTATACTTTCTGTTCTGCCATTGGTATCCAATCCAAACTTCGTTCCCGCATCCCAGACTAGGTTAAATTCCACATACCGCCCTCTTCTCAAAGCTTGCCATTGCTTTTCTTTCTCTCCGTAAGTCAGTTTACTGTTTTTATTCATAAAGTATCTGTAGACTTTGGGGAATAAATATCCGATGGCTTTTGCAAATTCAAAAATTTGAGTCATCTCTGAGTCATCTTTTGAACTCAATCTATCAAAGAAGATTCCGCCTATCCCACGGGTTTCATTTCTATGTTTGATAAAGAAGTAATCATCCGCCCATTTTTTGAATTTTGGGTAATAGTCAGGGTTAAACTGATCACAGGTATCTTTTATAGCTTGGTGAAAATACTTGGCATCCTCTTCATCCACATAATGTGGCGTCAAATCTATACCTCCGCCAAACCAATTGACCCCATTACTCATCTCAAAATACCGGATATTCATGTGGATAATAGGAACCATAGGACTTTCAGGGTGAATCACAATAGATACACCTGTTGCAAAAAAATCTGCTTGATCTAGCTGAAGCTTTTGAAGAATTTTTTCAGGTGTTGGACCTTCTACAGCTGAGAATGCCACGCCACCTTTGGCAATGATATTTCCATCTTGAATGATTCTAGTTCGGCCACCTCCGCCTTCTGCACGTGTCCATTGGTCTTCTATGAATTTTGCTTTGCCATCTTCAATTTCTAGCTCGCTACAAATATGATCTTGTATTTGCTTGAAGGCTTCAGCAATTTGATTTTTGTCTATCATTTTTCTATTTCAATCTTCTACTTCCAAAGCTTCCAGAATATCTGCTAAATCATCAAAGTCTTTCAACCCAGGTTTGATTTCGTGTCCACCTTGCAAACAAATCCCTTTTATACCAGTATCTTTAATTATTTCTTCTACAGTATCAGGCTCTAGCCCAAAACCCAAAAGCACTTCACAATTATTTGATAATTCTTTGATTTTTTGAATTACAGAATCTTTCAATTCAAGTGATAAACTATGTAAGTGTATAGCCACTTCAAAATCCTTATAGGAGTCTGCTTTTGCAATAATTTCGTCTATTTCTGATTCTTCATTAAGCGTTACTTTTAGAATCAATCCGTAGCCAGAGTTGACCAACATTTTTAAATGAATTTCCTCTTGAATTTCTATAAATTTGATTCCACTATACTCTTGAATAGTACTAAGAATGGTGTCTGGATGAGCAGTTTCAAATTCAGCCACGAATTCTAAGCCAGAAAGCCAGTCTGTTATTTCTTTGAATTTTTCAGGAGATATAAAATCTTCATGATTTTGTTCCAAGTTAAACCCCATAAGATTGACGTACATTCCAGCACAATACCTGGCATCACTTAAATTGTTGATATTGCTTATTTTGACAAAAGTTTTGAGAGACATGCTTAATTATTTTGTTTTTCTGACTGCTAAGGTAAAAGATTTCGATCGAAAAATGTATTTTTAGCCCATTGTACCTATTAGTATGCTTAGAAAATACACTTTAATTTTAAACCTTTCGATAGTCCTTGTACTTGGATGCAGAGAAGTCGAGGATCCTACTAGAGATCTTGGTTATGATTTCCAACCTTTAGAAGTTGGTAATTTTTGGGAGTATGCCGTGGAAGAGACTATTGTATTTGGTGAGAATGATTCAGAAACAAGCAATTTTTTCATTAGAGATAAAGTAGACTATACGTATAGAAACGAGGAAGGAGAAATCGTCTATGTGATTTTACGCGAAAAAGGGATTAGCCGTAGTAATTATATTAGTGAAGGTAATTATGCACTTTTCATTAGAAATAATGCTTTGGTGCGAATGCAAAATAATGAAAGGGTAGTGATGTTGGCATTTCCTCCAAGGCTAGGAAGATCATGGGATGGTCGTGTGTATTCGAGTAATCAGTCAGAACAGTTTGAAATTGACTTGCTTGGTGGTTATACCTTAGAAGATAGGAATTACACACAAGCGGCAAGGGTTTTGCAAGAAGAAGATGATGATTTGATTACTTTTAGAGATAAGCGTTATGATGTTTATGTGAAGGGAATAGGTCAGGTTGAACATTATTATGAAGTATTGACTTATTGTTCTAGGAATGACTGTTTAGGACAGCAATTAGTCGACTCGGGTAGGAAGACCCACATGAAGATTATTAACTATGGAAGGAATTAGACTTGTAATTGTTTTTTTATTTGTATTGGTTTTAGGTTCAGTACAAGGACAGAGCAAGTACGCCATTCATTATAAATATAAGCCTCAGAGTACTTACAGTTTAGATAGGCCACAGGAATTTTTAACCGTCAAGGCAATAGAACGAAGAGAGAGGTATGCGATTCCTTTAGACTCGATGGATCTTCCAGTCTCAGAAAAGTACATAGAAGAAATATCTGAATTGACTGAAAGCATCCTATACCATATAAGTTGGTTCAATGCATCATTGGTAGTAGCTACAGAAACACAGATTGAAGAAATTGAGGCTTTAGATTTTGTAGATAAAGTAGTATATGCTGCGCCAATAATTGGAAATGGAGCAAGGTTAATACAGAAAATTAAAAAAGGTTTCAATCTTAAATTAAATCTAAAAAACGCAAAGACAACCTCAAATGTATATGATTTTCAGAATGGGCTCTTAGGATTCCAAGAAATGCACGAACTTGGGTTTAAGGGGGAGGGAATAACTATTGCAGTTTTTGATGCAGGATTCCCAGATGTGAACAATATCGCTGCTTTTAGTCATTTATTTGAAAATCAAAGGGTTATTGGAGGAAAGGACTTTGTGGATTTAAATAATCAAAATATATTTTTTAAAAATCAGCATGGAATGAATGTGCTTTCTGTAATTGCCTCAAATAAACCTGGGGAGCTTGTCGCGGGAGCGCCAAATGCAAATTATATCCTCTGTATTACTGAAGATACTTCCAGTGAATATAGAATTGAAGAGTATAATTGGGTTAAGGCTGCTACATATGCAGATAGTCTTGGTGTGGATATTATCAATTCCTCTTTGGGGTATTTTGACTTTGATGATTCAGCAATGGATTACAATATATTGGATTTAAATGGTCAGACAGCAATAATAACATTGGGAGCAAATATAGCTCAAGGTAAGGGGATTTTAGTGGTAACCAGTGCTGGAAACTATGGAAGTTTAGGTGAATCTACCATCACTGCGCCAGCAGATGCACAAGGAATTTTGTCTATTGGAGCAGTCAATAGTTCATTGGAAAGAGCTGGGTTTAGTTCTAGAGGACCTACTTCTGATGGAAGGATAAAGCCTGAATTGAGTACTTTGGGTCAAGGGGTTTACATCTATGTACGTCCCAATATCAGTGTTTCTCAGTCCAGTGGTACATCTTTTTCTGCTCCTCAAATAACTGCATTAGCGGCAGGGCTATGGCAGGCAAAACGAGAATGGACAAAGGATGAATTAATTGATGCATTGATCCAAAGCGGTTCTCAGTATGACTCACCCAATAATGAATTAGGTTATGGAATCCCCAATTTTTCAAGGGCATATTTTGGAGAAGTTTTGAGTATTGAAAATTCAGAGTCAGAAATTAAATGGAAAGTATTTCCTAACCCACTAGAAGGGTCTATTATAAACGTTGAATTCGGAAATAGTTTAGAGGCTTCATTCCTTTTGATAAATTCAACAGGAAGTATACTTCTCTCTGGAGAAATTAATAGGAAGTCTAGCCATAATCCATTTGAAATTACAGCACCCAACCTGCCAGTTGGAGTATATGTGCTTGAGGTAAGAGATGCTACTATAGTCAGAAGGATAAAATTGATAAAAAAATAGGGGGCTATAATCTTTTTTATTTCCTTTGCAGCAAATAAAATTTTGCTCAAAATGTCCGTAAAAATAGCTCCTTCCATCTTAGCATCTGATTTTGCTAATCTTCAAAAAGAAATAGAGATGCTCAATGCATCGGAAACTGACTACATTCATGTGGATATCATGGATGGGGTATTTGTTCCAAATATTTCCTTTGGTTTACCTGTAACTGAGGCTGTCAATCGACACGCGAAAAAACCTCTAGATGTTCATTTAATGATTGTCAATCCTGATCAATATCTTGAAGCATTTAAAAATGCAGGTGCGGCAATTATTTCTGTCCACTATGAAGCATGCACGCATCTTCACAGGACTTTGCAAGCTATCAAACAACTTGGATGTAAAGCGGGGGTTGCTCTCAATCCACATACCTCTGTAGAATTATTGAAAGATGTGATCAATGATATTGATTTGGTTTGTATCATGTCTGTCAACCCAGGATTTGGAGGGCAAAAGTTTATAGATAATACCTATGCTAAAGTGAAAAGATTGAAAGAAATTATTTTTGAGCATGGAGCCACAACTGAAATAGAAATAGACGGAGGGGTAAATAAAGATAATGCACCAATGTTGAGGGCTGCTGGAGCTGATGTATTGGTTGCTGGAAGTTTTGTGTTTAACTCATCTGACCCTATACAGACGATCAAAGCATTGAAATCCATTGAATAATATTTTGTTTTGAAATTGCCTTCGGTCAGAAATATTTGCCTTTTAACAATTATTGTGGTTCAGTTTTTGTACATTTCCTTGTGAAAATGCGTTTTAAACGTTTTATTGTAAATTAATTTTATTAAAAAAACTAAATTTAAACTATTGTCATGATGAAAAGAGTGTTTGTACTAGCCTTCTTGATGTTGGGATTGATGAGTGTTCAGGTGAATGCTCAGGACGAGTCAGAAGAAGTGACTGAAGAGGAAATGATGAAATTTGCTTCTATGGAGGCACAGTTTGCGAAGTTTATAGCCAAAAAGCAAGCTGAAATGGAAGATATGATCAAAACGAACGAGGTGATCGAAGGAGGAGGTGCAAGATACAATGAAATCAAAGCAGCTTGGGGAAATGAACAGAAAATGGCTGAAATTGAAGTGACTGAAGAAGAAAAAACTGAATATCAGAGGATACAGGATTTTATTGCTTCTATTGGAGATGATGCTAGACAATATAAAACTGATTTGATCATGGATCAGGAAGTATTAGGGGCGGCTACTTATAATAAAGTTAATAAAGCAATGAAGGAAGATCCTGAAGTTAAAGAAAAAGTTGATTCCCTGATTGCTGAACTGAAAGCTAAAGCTGACGAGGAAACAGTTACTGAGGATGATGAAACAACTGAGACAGTTTAATTTCATACATTTAAAATAAATAGAAAAAGGTCTTCATTAAGAAGGCCTTTTTTATTGCCAATTCCAGTATTGAACTATCTTTGAAATTCGTTATTATCGTATATGAAAATCAAATTTACAATCATTGCCTTACTAGTTTTTGGGTTTAGTAGCCTTTCGCTGGCGCAAGAGGACTTTTTCGGAATAGACACTAAAGCCAAGCGTAACAGAATGAGTCAAAGCAATCTAGGGAATGTTTTCAGACAAGCAGTGAGTAACTTTAGTTTTGAGCTTGCTGCAGGGGGTAATTATCTAAATAATCAAATGTTGTTTAATTCTGAGCAACCGAGTTTTTATCCAATTGATCAGGTTAGAAATATTTCAAATGTAAGTGAGATTTCTTCTCAAGACACCTTATCTTTTAATGGAGCAGGATTTGGAGTTCCTATCAATCTTGGAGTCAGGTTAAACCTATTTGATATTTTTACTTTAGGTGGTGGTTATGGACGTGAAATAGGTAGTTTTTCTTCGCTAGCTAGTGGTGATTATGATTTCACTTTTGATCAAAGTGCCTATACTTTTGATAAGCTTTACGGGACATTTGGGTTGGTTCTTTACGATGCCAAGAGAAGAGTTAGTTTTTTGAAATGGAGATATAGGAAATTTGCTACTCAGAACACCTATATGCAATCTGAAAAAAATCAAAGAATGAGACAAAACTACCCATGGAGATTTATCCTAGAAGGTGAATATGGCCAATTGTTCAGTAGATCTTCTCCTGATGCAAATCTAGATTTCAATAATGAACCTTATTATGGGTTGGCACTAAGGGTTGAAAGAGAGTTTTCAGAGTATGCAAGAGTATTTGTCAAAGCAGGAGTAGAATTCAGGGATTTGGTATATGGACCAGAAAACTTTGAAGATATTCAAAATATCAAGCAGAGTGTTTATGGCGCTCAAATTGGACTTTCTATCAGTCTACCGGGAACAAAACGTTGTAAGGTTCAAGGTTGTGGTGTGGTAATGAAGCACTTACATGAAGGGGTAGAGTATAGAGGCAGTTCTATTTGGAATTTCCAAAACAGAAAAGTGGGTCAGTGGTATTAAAAGTTGATCAAAAACCCTTTTTTTGAGTGTAAATTCGTGTTTCAAAACCATATTCTTTTTATTATCTTGCAAGCTTATTGAGAATAGATAAATATGGCTCAAGGAGAAAACGAGAATATCATACCAATTAACATTGAGGACGAAATGCGTGGAGCCTACATCGATTATTCGATGTCGGTGATTGTTTCCAGAGCACTTCCAGATGTCCGAGACGGACTGAAGCCTGTTCACCGAAGAATTCTCTTCGGAATGCAAGAATTAGGTGTATTACATAACAAATCTTTTAAAAAATCCGCAAGAATTGTAGGTGAAGTCCTGGGTAAGTATCACCCCCATGGGGACTCTGCTGTATACGAAACAATGGTTCGTATGGCACAGCCGTGGTCATTGCGGTATCCTTTGGTCGATGGTCAAGGGAATTTTGGATCTGTCGATGGAGATAATCCTGCGGCGATGCGTTATACTGAGGCGAGGTTGAAGAGAATTGCTGAAGAATTATTGATAGATATCAATAAAGAAACAGTCGATTTTCAACTCAATTTCGATGATTCCTTAAAAGAACCAGTAGTATTACCTGCAAAAATACCAGCCTTATTATTGAATGGAGCATCAGGTATTGCAGTAGGTATGGCTACCAATATGGCACCTCATAACCTAGGAGAAATTGTAGATGGTATCACTGCCTACATTGATAATAGGGACATTACTGTGTCAGAGTTGATGGAGTTTATAGTAGCCCCTGATTTCCCTACTGGTGGGATTATCTATGGTTACAATGGCGTAAAAGCTGCATTTGAGACTGGAAGAGGGAGGATAGTTGTTCGAGGTAAAGCCGAAATTGAGACTAAGGACAGTGGTAAGGAGATGATTATCATTTCTGAGATTCCATATTTGGTCAATAAGGCGAATATGATCGAAAAGACAGCTCAATTGATCAACGAGAAAAAGATTGACGGGATTTCTGCTATCAGAGATGAATCTGATCGTCAAGGAATGAGAATAGTCTATGAGCTTAAGAGAGATGCTATCTCAAATGTAGTTTTAAACAATTTGTACAAGCAGACTCAATTACAAACTTCATTTTCAGTGAATAATGTGGCCCTTGTAAAAGGCCGACCACATACACTAAATTTGAAGGATATGATTGTTCATTATGTCAATCACAGGCATGAAGTGGTTGTCAGAAGGACTGAATATGAATTAAGGGAGGCAGAGAAAAGAGCTCATATCTTACTGGGCTATTTGGTTGCCTTGGACAACTTAGACGAAGTAATTGCCTTAATCAGAAATTCAAGAGATCCAGAAACAGCTAGAAATGGCTTGATGGAAAGATTTGATTTGAGTGAAATTCAAGCCAGAGCTATTCTCGATATGAGACTTCAGCGTCTTACTGGAATGGAGCGTGAGAAGATCCAAGAAGAGTATGATCAAATCATGAAGTTGATTGAAGAGCTAAAGGAAATTCTTGCAGATGAAGCGAAGCGTATGCAAATCATTAAAGATGAACTTGCAGAAATAAAAGATCGCTATAATGACCCGCGAAGGACTACTATTGAGCATAATGCGGAAGACTTTAGCTATGAAGATATGATTCCAAACGAGGAAGTAGTTATTACAGTTTCTCACGAAGGATATATCAAAAGAACAGCACTAACAGAATACAGGACACAAAGTAGAGGAGGGGTAGGTTCAAGAGGAGCTACTACCAAAAATGATGATTGGACAGAGTATCTTTTTACTGCATCTACTCACAATTATTTATTGATATTTACTGATTTAGGTAAACTGTTTTGGTTGAAAACCTATGCTATTCCTGAAGGAGCTAAGGCATCTAAAGGAAGACCAATCCAGAACCTGATTAATATTACATCTGAAGATAAGATTAGATCAATCATTCAAGTAGGTGACTTGAATGATGCTGACTATATCAATAATAATTTCTTAGTAATGGTAACCAAAAAAGGTATCATTAAGAAGACAACCTTAGAACAATATTCACGACCAAGAACCAATGGTATCATCGCTTTGAATATCAGAGATGAGGATCAATTGATGCAGGTTGAAATGACAAATGGGGATTCACATATCATCATTGCAGCGAAATCAGGGAGGGCAATCCACTTCCATGAATCGACAGTTAGACCTATGGGAAGAACTGCTACTGGTGTAAAAGCCATTTCGTTAAGTAATGTTAATGACCAAGTAATTGGCATGGTATGTGCCGCCAGAGAAGATGCTAATCTATTAGTAGTTTCGGAAAAAGGATACGGTAAAAGATCACCCCTTGATGAATACCGAATCACCAACCGAGGAGGAAAAGGTGTAAAAGCCATGAATGTCACCGAAAAGACGGGTTCACTAGTTGCCATCAAAGAAGTTGTGGATTCTGATGACTTGATGATTATTAATAAATCAGGTATTACAATCAGAACTCCAGTTTCAAATTTGAGAGTAATGGGTAGAGCGACTCAAGGTGTAAGATTGATCAAATTGGGAGAAAATGACGAGATATCTTCCGTTGAGAAAATCAGAAAAGATGAATCCGAAGTAGATGAACCTATTATAGAAGCTCAGGGAGAAAGCCCTGATTCAGAAAACAATGAAACTGAGGAACCAAACATTTAAGAAAAAGACAAAATGAAAAAATTAATCCTATCAATCGCATTGGCAGGTCTTGTTTCTGTGAGTTTTGCTCAAAAAAAAGTAGCAAAATCTGCTGAGAAAAATTTCAAAAAAGGTGAGTTGACTACAGCACTTGAGGAAATCAATGCTGCATTGTCAAACCCAGAAACCATGGATGATCCATCGAATTATTTGTTAAAGGGAAAGATTCAAACTAAAATGTTTGAAGCTGGAGATGAAAATGAAATGTCTACGGTAGCTATTGGAAGAGATGCTTTCGGTACTTTCACTAAAACTATGGAAATGGTAGATAATGATGAGAGTTCAAAAGTAGGAAAAGAAGTCTATAAAGATGATTTGGCTGGTATGCCGGAAAATCTGAGACCATTTGGAATTGTTACATTGAAGAATACAGCTTTCCAAAAAGCAATTGCGACATATGAGGAAGATAATATGGAAATGGCTTACGAGTTCTTTGCTTTGGCTGGAGATATTGATCCGACTGATTCTACAATGAACTTCAATGCAGGCTACATTGCAAATGATTTAGGTAAGTATGAAGAAGCGAAAAAATATTTTAATAGGTTATTGGAGCTCGAGGATTATAATAAATTGAATGCTTATTATTTCTTGATTCAGATTGCAACGAGCGCAGATGCTGATCCAGAAGAAGCGTTAAGGTTAATAGGAGAGGCTAGAAAAGCAGATCCAACTGATAAGACATTGGCTGAGTATGAAATTCAGTTATTGTTACAATTGAACAAAATGGATGAAGCTCTTACTTCTGTAGTTTCTGCGTTGGAAAATGATCCTGAAAATGCAGGTATACTCCTTAGATATGGATACCTATTAGAGCAGTCCGGTGATTTAGAGGGTGCTTTGGTTCAGTATAAGAAATCTGTAGAAGCTGATCCTGACTTCTTTGAAGGAAATAATTATGCAGGAGCAATTTATCTTGAAAAGGCAAGAGTTATTCTAAATGAAGTAGGTAATCTTTCTGATGAAGAATGGGAGAAAAGAGCTGATTCTATGAATAAAGAGGCAGAAGGTTATTATAGAGATGCAGTACCGTATTTTACAAAAGCAACAGAAATAAGACCAGATTCGACTGATATCTTAGAGATTCTGTTCCAAATACATACTAGACTTGGAAATAAAGAAGAGGCTGAAAAATATAACCAAAAACTGATCGCTATCCTCGGTGAAAATTGGATGGAAGGTTAATTCTTAGTTTATTATTTTACAAAAAGCTACCTTTCGAGGTAGCTTTTTTTGTTATTGAAACCTCTTTATAACCATTGATACTATTTTTAAAATGATCTAAAACCCTTTGGTAAAAAAACGTTTTTAAATGATGATTGCTTCGCTTAGATTTTAACTTTCAAATAATTTACCCCATATGCTAAAACGTTTCAGTTTGTCATTAGCGCTTTGCTGTTTGACCTTCCATTTTGCATTTTCACAAAATCCTTCTTCGAAACTTTACCATGACTTGTTAAAGTTGAAAGAGACTAAAAGAATTCTCTTTGTAGCTGCACATCCTGATGATGAAAATACGAGGTTGATTTCATATTTAGCTAATGGAGAACATGCTCAAGTGGCTTACCTTTCTTTGACTCGTGGAGATGGAGGGCAAAATCTTATAGGTAAAGAACTTGGAATTGAATTGGGTATGATTAGAACGCATGAGCTTTTGAAAGCCAGAGAAACTGATGGAGGCAGACAATTTTTTTCGAGGGCACTTGATTTTGGATTCAGTAAGAACCCAGATGAAACATTGAATAATTGGGAAAAGGAAAAGTTACTCTCTGATGTAGTTTGGATCATTAGAAATTTCCAACCTGACATCATTATCAATAGGTTTAATACCATTCCAGGAACTACACATGGGCATCATACTACATCGGCTATCCTTTCTTCAGAAGCTTTTGATATCTCAGCTGATCCAAATGTTTTCTCAGAACAACTCATCTACACAAATCCTTGGAAAGTAAAAAGATTATTTTGGAATGCCTACAATTGGGGGGGGCAGTATGAGCCAAAAGATGAAATGAATTATCATATTTTTCCAGTAGGGGATTATAATCCTTTGTTAGGTACTACCTACTCTCAGATTGCAGCAGATAGTAGGACCATGCATAAATCCCAAGGCTTTGGATCCACTTCACAAATCGGTTTTGGACAAGACTTTATCGAACAAATCAAGGGAGATCGTTTTGACAACAACCCATTTGAGGGCATTGAAAGTCGTTGGAAAAGGGTTCCAAATGGGCAATTAATCGTATCAGCAATTGATAAAGCAATTCAGAGTTTTGATTTTATCGATGTGGAGCAAAATGTAAATACTTTCTTGAGTATCAAAAAATTAATGGATGTATCTGGTTTTGAGGAGCTATGGTTTAAAGAAAAGCAAGAATTTATCAATCAGTTGATATTAGATGTTTTAGGTGTCAAAACTGAATTTAATATCAGAAAGGAAATAGCTTATGCTGGTGAATCTGTAGAATCTGAGATGATTTTTAATAATCCGAGTGCGCTTCCTATTAAAATTAATCACGTTAAAAATTCACTTTTGAATGTAAAGATCGATAAAGAGGCGGTATCAAATAGGCCTGTAAATCAGTCTCTAGCATTTTCTATCCCAAATGACTTTCCAATATCACAACCTTTTTGGTTAGAAAATCCTGTTGATAACAGTTTGTTTCATATTCAAAATTTAAAAAATATTGGTCCACCTATCAATAAACCAAGCTTGTCTTTATCATTAGATTTGACTATTGAAGGACAATCTTTGAAAATAGATTTACCATTGATGTACAAGTATAATGACCAAGTAGATGGAGAAATTAAACAACCTTTTACAATTGTTCCTGAGGTTAATGTGAGCTTGAATCAATCATTAGTGTTTTTGGTTGAGGGTGCTAAACCAGAGCTAACTATTGAAGTAACTTTTAAGGATAAGTTCCTTGATGGTGAATTACTTTTAGAAGGACTTACAAAACAGCAATATCAAATTCTTACATCAGAAAAGGATCAAAGAAGGAAAAGAATTATCTATCAAGTAAAAATACTAGATTCTGATGTTGAAAAACAGGATGTAAAAGCTGTTTTTCAAGCGAATGATGGTAGGCTTTTTAATCAAGACAGCAGAAGAATTCTCTACAAGCATATTCCTAACCTCACATACTTTATACCTTCAAAATTCAGCCTTATTAAGATGAATATTAAGGTGTCTGGTCAGAAGGTAGGTTATATTGTTGGTGCTGGAGATGATGTTCCTGATGTGCTGAAAAATATAGGCTATGATGTCAATTTCATAGAAAATGGAGATATTCAAAAGGATAAACTGAATGCCTACAAAACAATAGTAATTGGTATCAGGGCATTTAACACCAATCAAAATTTAGCAAACAATGTCGATCAATTGATGGAATATGTCAAGGGTGGAGGTAATCTGATTGTGCAATACAACACATCTTCTCCATTACTTACTCGTGACTTAGGTCCATACCCATTTTCAATATCAAGAGATCGAGTAACCGTAGAAGGTTCTCCAGTCGAAGCTGATTTCAATCATCCTGTTTTAAGTTATCCAAACCAAATATCGAGTCAGGATTTCGATGGCTGGGTGCAAGAAAGAGGATTATATTTCACTACTAACTGGGATTCAAAATATACCACGCCTTTTATCATGCAAGACCCAGGTGAAAAGGAAAGCGCTGGTTCACTTTTATTTACTCAATATGGTAAAGGTACTTTCACATATTCTGGAATCTCTTGGTTCAGGCAACTACCTGCGGGAGTTCCTGGGGCTATCAAAATCTTTGTCAATCTAATCGAACAAGGTGATGGACGATAAGGTGAATTGGAATAAATGGTATTGGTTGTTAATCATTACTTTAGCAGTATTGATTGGCTTATTTTATTGGTTAACCCAGACATTTTCATGAGTACAGTTGATTGGATTGTTTTATTTTCCACTCTATTTCTTATAGTAGGCTATGGGGTGTATAAAACCTATGGTCCCAAAAGTATGGACAATTACTTAAGAGGCGACAGTGATATGAATTGGTGGACAATTGGTTTGTCAATCATGGCTACTCAAGCATCAGCTATTACCTTTTTGAGTACTCCAGGTCAGGCATATGAAGATGGGATGCGTTTTATTCAATTCTATTTTGGTTTGCCAGTTGCTATGATTATCCTTTCGGTAACATTTATTCCTATTTATTATAAATTAAAAGTTTACACTGCATATCAGTTTCTTGAAAATAGGTTTGATTTAAAGACTAGAACATTAGCAGCTCTTTTGTTTCTGACACAAAGGGGCTTAGCAGCAGGGATAACAATCTATGCACCATCTATCATTTTGTCCACATTATTGGGGTGGAGTCTTTTTTGGACTAATATTTTTATTGGTCTTTTGGTAATCCTATATACAGTATCAGGAGGAACCAAAGCTGTATCAATCACTCAGAAACAGCAAATGGCTGTAATGATGGGAGGAATGGTCTTAGCTGGGATCTTAGTAATCAATATGCTTCCTGTGAGTTTCACAGAAGCACTTCATGTAGCAGGAAAGATGGAGCGCTTGAATATCGTGAACTTTGAATTCAACCTTTCTGATCGCTATAATTTTTGGTCAGGTATGACCGCTGCCTTATTCCTGTTTCTATCTTATTTTGGAACCGATCAATCTCAAGTTCAGAGATACCTTACTGGAAAAACGCTCTCTGAAAGTAGAATGGGATTGATCATGAATGGACTGTTAAAAGTACCAATGCAATTTATCATTCTATTTATTGGAGTGATGGTCTTTGTGTTTTATCAGTTTTTTCAGCCACCCGTTGTTTTCAATAAGGTACAAACTGAAAATTTAATTAATTCGGAACTTAGCGATAATTATTTTCAATTAGAGGGGGAGTTTACAGAGACTTTTGATCAAAAATCTCAATCAATTTCTGATTTGCTAGTAGCTATTAAAGCTAAAGATAAATTAGCTATTGAAGCAGCTCAAGCAGGTATGAAGTCTGCATATGCCAAACAAGAAGAAATCAGAAAGGATGTTAAATCCCTGATCGTACAGAATGATGCCTCAGCCGAAACCAAGGATACAGATTATGTTTTTATGCGTTTTGTGATGGACTATTTGCCTGTTGGTATAGTAGGGCTTCTTTTCGCAGTGATTTTTTCTGCGGCCATGTCATCTACAGCTTCTGAACTCAATTCACTTGGAACAACGTCTACAGTAGATATCTATAAGAGATCACTTTATAAGGAGGGTTCTGATAAACACTATATGCTTTCCTCTAAGTGGCTAACGGCATTTTGGGGATTATTTGCAATCTTATTTGCTACCTATGCGTCCTTATTCGAGAACTTGATTCAAGCAGTGAATCTTCTTGGTTCACTTTTTTATGGGACAATATTGGGAATTTTCTTGGTAGGCTTTTATATGAAATGGATCAAAGGTAACGCAGTATTCATTGCGGCATTAATAGCAGAGGCCATCATTTTATTGATTCATTGGCATAATGGAGATACTTTATTGGGAGTAACTATCAATATTGGATTTTTGTGGTACAATGCAATAGGTTGTTTACTAGTGATGGTTTTTGCTGCTCTATTTCAACTTATCAATAGGCAGAAATAAAAATATGCATCTCCGAAAAACCAGAGATGCATATTTTTTAATTATTTGTAATACTACCTAGTAATTGGCTGAGGAAATACAGCTAGACTTTCATGTCCACCTTCACCTACAGCTTGCACTGCAAAGAAGTAATTGTCTTTAGAATAAGGTATGGTTAGCGTAGTGTCTTCTGTATAAAACTTTTTGGACCACATTGACTCGTTCGTTTCGCGCATCAAGACATAATAACCTCTTGCTTTACCAATTTTTGGAGTTTCCCACCTCAATGTGGAAGTATTATTCAATCTTCTTACATCTATACCTACCATTTGTGGTTCTGAAGGAGCAGTTGCTAAATAGGCTAATGAAGCAAGGTTGATCCCAGTAGCTTTTCTCATATATTCAAAATCCATAAACTCTGGTAAATCTCCGTATTTTATACCATCTTCTAGCCTGACATTTTCATGTTGTGCGTAATAGTTTTCATTCATTTCACAAACTCGGATCGCAGTAAACCCTTCTCTTGCAAAGGGAGTATGATCTCCCCCACGTAAGAATCGGTCATTTCTGTATATCAGCTTAACCTCAAGTTGGTCTACGTAGCGTTCTCCAACTTCTTTCATGAATCTTGCGAGTTGTCTTGATTTGCTATCATTTTCGCCATTGGTATACCTTCTTATCGCAGCCATTTGTTCTGTTTCAGCCATAGGCACACCTTCTGAAAAAATTCTGATTCTTGTATTGTCTGCAATTTCTGTTTCAGATGATCTACTATTGCCAATCATATCATTGTTGAGCACGGCAGCTAGATTCCAGTTTTCTGATTTGGCTTTTTTTGCTAAGTATTCTGCACCTTTAAGTCCTTGCTCTTCACCGCTTACTATTACAAACTTGATAGTGGCAGGATATGGGTTTTTGGACATGATCTTAACTAATTCAATGATAGCAGCTACACCAGAACCATCGTCATTGGCACCAGGAGCATCAATTTTTGAATCCATAACACTAAGTGCTCTGCTATCTATATGAGCCATTATAATGAACACTCTGTCGTCATTCGGATCAGTTCCTTTTAAAGTAGCTATGACATTTCCCAATTTACTATCTGTTGGAATCCTCCTATTATCACCAGGGATGGTAAAAAAATCAATTTCTGAGCTTAGCCTTCCTTCTGCATCTTTTTCAAAAGATTTGAAGTGGTTTAACACATAGTTTTGAGATGCTAAAATTCCTCTACTTTCTTCATCTTCACTGAGTGTGTGTCTAGTGCCAAAGTCTGCGAGGTCTCTTACATATTGCTCTAAGCTTGAAGCACTGATTTCGGAGACCATTTTTTCTATTCTTGAATCTCTCTGGATGATTTGAGTTTGAGCAAAAACTGATGTTGATGTCAGGATGCTAATAATTATGAATATTTTTCTCATTTTAGTTATAGGTGATTTTGAAACCATTAAATTTACTAAAGTACTATAGATCACCAAACGAGTTTTACATGAACGAATCAATCAAACCCAAAGTAGGAGAATATGCGCCTTATTACGGAAAGTATATTGATAAAATTATCAATGAAGATATTTCCAAGTTGTTACTGAATCAAGTAGAGGAAATAAGAAGGTTTTACGAGGAAATGGGAGAGGAGAAGAGCAATCAGGCCTATGCTGAAGGTAAATGGACTGCAAAAGAAGTTTTAAATCATATTGCTGATACAGATAGAGTGATGACATTTAGAGCTTTATGTTTTTCGAGGGGAGAGACTTCACCTTTACCTGGATTTGATCAGGATATCTATGTTTCCAATGCTAGAGCCAATGATATTCCTTTGATGAATTTACTTGAAGATTTTGAAATGCAGCGGTATGCGTTGGTATCTATGTTGAAAACGCTTCCTGCAGAAAGTTATATTAAAACTGGAATAGCGAGTAATCATGAAGTAAGCGTCAGAGCATTGTTTTATATCATGGCTGGTCATATCCAGCATCATTTAGATATTTTGAAGGAGCGATATTGAAGACTTATGAATAGTTGGATTTAAAGGTCTCTAATTGATTGATTATAATATAAAAGTAGGTAATTAGCATTTATATGAAATATAATAGGGTTAAGATGGATTATTTGTGTTATATTTGCTGAATTTATCAAATACAAAAATTTTAAAAATATAGAATTGACCTTGCTTTTTTACAAACCTATTTTGAAGTATTATAGTATTGAAAGCATTGCACGATTGTATATTACAAATGACAAACAATTAATAATCATATGAAAAGAACAAGAGCACAGGAATCACGCGCAGCCATTGAGAGACTATATATTACTATGAGGCACTTATTTATGAGAGGGTCTTATAAACCTATGGGAGTTTCTGGTGAGTCGCTTGTGAGTTCACTTTTGGTGTTAAGTCCAGAAATTTATGGCTTAGTCGTGGACGAAGAAAAAATAGAGCTAGATGGATTATTGTATGTAATGGAACGCCTTCCGAGAGGAATTGAAGAGTGTCGATATGTAAGATTAATCAGTCGTGAAGGATATGAAAATTCCGATTTTTCTACTTTGGTCCCTGCTAAAAGGAGAAGAAACTGTTACCGAGTAGATGATGATCAGATGTATGTCGAAATGACAAGAGGGAAATCTGATATATATGATATTCTTACCCATTTAACTTTTCTATATATTGAGTCAGAGAAAATTAGAGCTAATTCTACCGATCATAAAGGTAGAATAAATCTTAACTGGGAGATGCTTGAAAAAATTGTTGAAAAGGAGCGAAACGGTGAAGAATTTGATAAAGAAGCAGCTTGCTCGTATCTCAGTCATATTACCGGAAGAACTTTTGACGAAACGCATGTAGCGGTTGGGAAATTTGGTCAATCATCTAACTCCAATAGTTTGTTTTCTATTATTTATCATCTTGGAAAATTGTCAATTGATGAATTTGCTTCTGAGAAAGATAGAGAAATTTCATTTTCTGCAACTTTAAGAGAGAGAGTAGGACACCATGTATACGGAGAATTATGGGCAAATAGAATCAAAAGTGTTCTTGACGAGCATGATTTATTAGATAGACCTATTCATATCATTTCCGCTAACTTGCATAGTGTACTGAATACGATCTATGGACACCAGGCCTTAGGGTTGACAAACTACGATGAAATTGAAAAAGTAGCCATGGATATCAGTGTAGGAGACAAGAAGAATAAGGCTAAAGAAATTCAAGCATTTGCTAATCGAAATGGTTTTATTGATCTTCCAGATTTATCAGGAACCAATATTGGAGTTCAAATATTTGATACAGCCCAGATGAGTAAAGATACCGTGGTTCCCGGGATTAAGCTTCCGAAAGACCCGAAGGCTAGACCTGTTATCGTAGTCATGGATTATGCATTTGGAGAGCAGGCTTACGAGTGTTTTGATGAATTATTGAAGCCATATGAAAAAGAGGGTAAGGTAGTTCCACTAGACGTGGTATCTGCCTCTATCATGGGTAAGGCGGGTATTCTAGAAGGAAATAAAGGTGACATCATGATTCCAAGCAGTCATGTATTTGAAGGGACTGCAGACAATTACCCTCTAAAAAATGAATTTAAAAGATCAGACTTTGAGGGTTATGGGCTAGGTGTTTATGATGGTCCTATGATTACAGTACTCGGTACTTCTTTGCAAAACAAAGATGTACTTAGATATTTTATGGAGTCCTCATGGAAAGCATGTGGGCTTGAGATGGAAGGGGCTCACTATCAAAAAGCTATACAGTCAGCAAGTAAAATTAGAAATTCGATAAGGAAGAATGTAAAAGTGTTATATGCTTATTATGCATCTGATAACCCCCTAGAGACGGGGAGTACACTTGCTTCAGGCGCATTAGGGATGGAAGGTGTAAGACCCACATACTTGATTACCTATAAGATTCTGGAAAAAATATTTTCTTAAATACTAGAAAAAGTAAATTTCAACTAAAAGCCTGATGTGTAAATATCAGGCTTTTAGTATTTTATAGATTAATATTTCGTTTCTTGATTTTTGCAAGTGTCTAAAATCATCATAAAAACTGACTTTCCTCATGTTTTGGGGAATATGGACATTATACCTTTGGATCATAATCAAAAGCCAAAAAGCCATGAACAAGTTTAGCTTACAAATAATCAAAACCACCCTCATTGCAGTCTTTTTCTTATTTAACTACGCCACATTTGCACAATCAGACTTCACTTTAGCGTCTGGAGCAGATCTGAAAGTTACAGGAACTTCTACTTTGCACGACTGGGATATGAAATCTAGCACAGCAACAGGCAAAGCACAGATTACCTTAGAAAGTGGTAAAGTAGTCAATGCGAAAAATGTAACGATCACGATGCCAGCTGAAAGCATCAAAAGTGGTAAAAGTGGTATGGATAAGAATGCATATGCCGCGTTGAAAACAAAAGACCACAAAGATGTAAAGTTCTCTTTAAAAGAGCTGGTAGTTAAAGGAGCTGGATTTGAGGCAATTGGTGACTTTACAATAGCAGGAGTTACCAAATCGGCAAAATTCCCGGTTACTGCCAACCTTACAGGCGAAAAGGTCACTTTCAAAGGGCAACATGATTTCAAATTAACAGATTATAACATTGATCCTCCCACAGCTTTGATGGGAACAGTAAAAACAGGTAATGAAGTAAGTATCCATTTCAATGTCACATTCCAACCAACAAAATAATTAAATTATGAAAAAGTACATCCTTTCCCTAATTGCTATCGCAGGCTTATCAGCCGCTACGATGGCCCAAGGACTCCAAAGAGATATGCAATTCTGGAGATCCTATGATCAAAGAGGTATCAATGTTTTCGAAACAGGAAAAGCTGATACAGTTGAATTTGATGGTATCAAAGTAAGAGTTGGAGGTCACTTCACTCAGCAATTCCAAAGCTTAAGCCATAGCAATGCGGCTGGCTCTCCAGCACTTATCGAAATCGGCGCGGGTACTAACTTAGCTACAGCCAACTTGAATATCGACGTCGCATTGGCAGATGGTGTGAGATTGAACTTGGTGACTTATCTATCTTCTAGACACCACCCTGAAACATGGGTAAAAGGTGGGTTCTTACAAGTAGATAAATTAGGTTTCTTAGGAATCGGTAATACAGATTGGTTTGACAAGTACCTGACAGTGAGAGTAGGTCACATGGAGATCAATTATGGTGATGCTCACTTCAGAAGATCAGACAACGGTAATGCGATGTATAATCCTTTCATAGGTAATTATATCATGGATGCATTCACTACAGAAGTTGGAGGTGAAGTATTCTATCAAAATAATGGCTTCCTAGCGATGGTTGGTGTCACAGGTGGTGAAATTCAAGGCGGTATCACCCGACCAGATGACAGAAAGTTAAACTTATTAGGTAAAGTTGGTTATGATAAATATGTCACTGATGATGTGAGAGTAAGATTGACAGGGTCTATTTACACTACATCAGGGTCTGCCAGAAATACCCTGTGGGGAGGCGACAGAGCAGGTTCTAGGTATTATTTAGTAATGGATCCAGTGGGGGCAACAACAGCAGGAAACTTTACGTCAGGTAGACTAAACCCAGGTCAGACAGATAATATCACAGCTATGGTATTCAACCCATTCGTGAAAATCAAAGGCTTGGAATTGTTTGGTAACTTTGAGCAATCAAAAGGTAAAGCTGCCAACGAGCAAACTGATA
Source organism: Belliella buryatensis (assembly GCF_900188245.1). GTDB lineage: Bacteria > Bacteroidota > Bacteroidia > Cytophagales > Cyclobacteriaceae > Belliella > Belliella buryatensis. The sequence goes on from NZ_FZOK01000006.1 coordinate 154,649, forward strand.
GAACTTGGAACCAAATTGGAGCAGATGCTGTCTACAGAATAGGCGTAAAAGAGAATGTTTACCTTGCTGCAAGATACAATAAAGTAAGTGGTGAGTTAGCCGGTGGTAGAGATGTAAGCATTGATAGAGTTCAGATAGGCGGTGGCTGGTTTGTTACCAAGAATATACTAGCTAAACTTGAATATGTGAACCAAAACTATAACGACTTCGCTGTTGGAGATATCAGAAATGGCGGAAGGTTCAATGGCCTAATGATAGAAGGTGTCATAGGATTCTAAATTAAAAATAATCATGCGTGTTCTTATAGCATTGATTCTCGTATTCAGTCACATCTTTCCTTCAGAAAAGGAATTGATTATCAAGGAAAAGGTCATCACTGTACAAGGTCAGACCTCCTTTGGAAGCTTCAAATGTGACTACCAGAATCAAGGTTTTAAGGACACGCTTTTTGTTAATAGTGTCAAAAGCCAAAGACCAATTATTTTTGATATTCCTGTTCAGGAGTTTGGTTGTGGGAATTTTTTACTTAATAAAGACTTCAGGAAAACGATTAAGGCTGAGGAGTACCCACATGCTAAAGTTCGGGTAAACAACATGAAATTAAGAGGTAAGGACTATACCTGTGACGTAATTGTCAATATAGTAGGAAAAAGGTTAGAGTATAAAAGCTTGGAGCTTACTAACGGTGGAAATCAACTAAAAGGTAATATAATCCTTAATTTTGATGAACTCGACTTAAGTCCTCCAAAAAAACTAGGTGGGTTAATTAAAGTTGAAGAGCAACTTGCCTTGGAAATCAAACTTGGATTCTGACCCTATTTGGCAGAATCCAATAATTTTATATAAGCCTGATTAACTTTTTCAAAATCAAATTTTCCGATCACTGCTTCCATTTTGGTATTGATGTCATCTATACAAAGATTTCCTATGCTTCCTTCATGTGTATGGTTTACTTTTTCTTGATTCGGATTGAAATCATCCCTTTCAATATCCATCCCAACCATTTTATATGCATCTCTAAAAGGCACGCCTTTTAAAACAAGTTCATTCACAATTTCGACAGAGAAAACATGCTTATAGAATGGATCTTTCAGGATTTCAGGTTTGATTTTGATTTCTCTGAGCATTAAGCATGTCATATTGATACATGAAATCAGGGATTCCAAACCTGGAAAAACATGTTCTTTTAATAGTTGGAGATCACGATGATAGCCCGTAGTTGTATTGGTGAGTATTAAGGTGATAGCTTGAGGGATATTTTGAATTTGATTTGTTTTGGCTCTGATCAATTCGAATACATCTGGATTCTTTTTGTGAGGCATGATGCTACTACCAGTGGTCAACTCATCGGGAAAGGAAATAAATCCGAAGTGCTGATTCATGAAGATGCAGATATCTGCTGCCATTCTGTTCAATGTGCTGGCTAAACCTGCCATAGCAAAGGAAATAGTTTTCTCAGTTTTTCCACGACTATTTTGGGCGTTGATCACGTTGTGATGGAGATCATCAAAACCAAGTAAAGATGTAGTCAGTGTTCTGTCTAGTGGAAATGAAGAGCCGTAACCAGCCGCTGAACCTAAAGGATTTTTGTTGGCCAAATTATAGGCAGTCAAGACTAACTCAAGATCCTCTGCCAATCCCTCAGCAAAAGATCCAAACCACAATCCAAATGATGAAGGCATTGCAAGTTGTGTATGTGTATAGCCTGGCATCAAGTCTGATTGATGTTTTTTTGATAGTTTTTGGAGTAGATCAAATAATTCTTTTGACGCTTCTACCAATTCGCGGATGGCTGCTCTGTAGTAAAGTTTTAGATCAACCAAGACTTGATCATTACGCGATCTTCCGCTATGTAGTTTCTTACCAACTTCCCCATATCTTTCAGTCAACAAGAACTCCACTTGAGAGTGCACATCTTCCACCCCTTCTTGGATGTCAAATTGACCTTTTTCTATTTCTAGATAGATTTCTTTCAATCCCTTCAAAAGTATACTTAATTCTTCTTTGCTTAAGAGGTCTATTTTCTCAAGCATAATAGCATGTGCCATTGAACCTAGTACATCAAAAGGAGCTAAAAGTATGTCAAATTCAGGATCTTTGCCAATTGTGAATTGTTCGACTTCTTTGCTGCTCGTTTTATCTTTTTGCCAAAGCTTCATTAGTTATAGGGATTATGCTGTTTGAAAATATTGATGGAGTAACTTGATGTATGAAATAAAACCAGATTCAATTTCGGATAAATATATGAATTCATCTGCTGTATGCGACCTAGCTGAATCTCCAGGACCCATCTTTAGTGAAGGGAAAGGCATCAAAGCTTGATCTGATAGGGTAGGGCTACCATATTGACTGATGTTCAATTCATTTAAAACTTTTAAAATTCGGTGATTATTTGGGATTTTGGAAGAGTTAAGTCTTAATGATCTAGGTACTAGAGTGGCTTTAAGCTTAGGAGTTATTTCTTCCAATGCTTCTTCAAGAGAGTAGGCATCAGTAACTCTTAAATCCAGCGTATAATTACAAGTATCGGGTATAACATTATGCTGTGTTCCAGCTTGTATAAGCGTAGCTGTAATTTTTGTTTTTCCTAAGTATTTTGACTCTCGTTCAAATTGGTAGTTCTGAATAAATAGTAAATCATCTAGTGCCTCGTAGATTGCATTGAGACCTTCTTCTCTTGCAGCATGACCAGCTTTACCTTTGACAGTTGCATCTACTACGAGAAGGCCTTTTTCTGCTACTGCTGCTTCCATCTGAGTAGGTTCTCCAACAATTGCTAGGTCGATCTTGGGAAGCAAATTCAAAATGCTCTCAACACCATTTTTACCTGAAATCTCTTCCTCGGCAGTAGCTGCTAAGATCAGGTTGTATGAACACTCTTGGTCATAATAATGAAGGAAAGTAGCGATCAAAGCAACAAGGCATCCACCTGCATCATTACTCCCAAGACCATAAATTTTGCCATCCTCAATAAGAGGAGTGAAGGGATCTTTGGTGTAGCCGGAATTAGGCTTAACAGTATCATGGTGTGAGTTTAGCAGTACAGTGGGCTTGGATTCATCAAAGAACTTATTTTTAACAAGTATATTGTTTTGAGACCTAATTAGTGGTATTTTTCTTTCTAAGAAAAATTTATTTAGAATTTCAGCCGTTTGAGCTTCTTCTTTACTGAAAGAAGGTGTTTTGATAAGTTCTTTGAGGAGATCTATCGCTGCGTGATAATCAGGGGAAGCCACGTTCTAACTTAAAATTTTAATGAAAATTAACTTCAATTATAGGTGTTATTTATGCGTATTAAATAATTGATTTTAAATTACTAATAAAGATCATATTTATGACTTTCTATCATAGTTCCCGAGACTTTTCCTTTAGAAGCAAGAAGTAGATTTTCAGCTTTTCCTATCCAAACCAAATTGACGCCTTTCTTGAGAGCAGAGAAGGCATTATCTAATTTCGGAATCATACCAGAGTGGATTACTTGCTCTTGTTTGAGTTCTTGATAGATATCTTCATTGATCAATGGGACAATCGAGTCGTCATTTTTTTCATCAATTAACACGCCTGCTTTATTGAAACAATAATATAGATTTACCTTATGTTTTCCTGAAAGTGCCACTGCCATTTCAGAAGCTATTCCATCAGCATTAGTATTGAGGAGTTGTCCTTTTTTGTCATGAGTGATTGCGCTAATCACTGGAATGATATCATTATCTAGTAAAATTTCTAACAGGTCTGTATTCACAGCTTTAATGTCACCTACAAAGCCGTAATCTATTTTTTTTACAGGTCGCTTTTTGGATTGAATTAAGTTGCCGTCAGCACCAGTCATTCCCAATGCATTTTGTTTTAATTTTTGAAGTTTTGCTACTATCTGCTTATTGATCAATCCAGCATATACCATTGTGACGATGTCTAATGTGTCTTTGTCGGTGATTCTTCTGCCATCGATCATTTCTGGCATGACTCCGAGGCTTTCTCCAAACTTTGAAGCAAGGACTCCACCGCCATGGACTAAAATTTTTTTTCCAGGAAATCTAGAGAAAAGAAAAAGGAATTCTTCGAGTTTTTCTGGATAGTCAATGACATTTCCTCCAATTTTTATGATGCTAATATTCATGGTCTAAATAGGTTTGGTGAGTTTGGTTTTTATTCTAATATCATGCTAAGGACGGCTTGTGCCGAATAGATTCTATTTTCAGCCTGTTTTTGAACTAGACTTCTCTTTCCATCTAAAATTTCATCTGACAGCTCTATGTTTCTTCTTACAGGAAGACAATGCATTACTTTGGCTTGAGGCGCTTTATTGAGATGAGTCTCTCTAAGCATCCAAGCTGGATCTGTAGTAAGAATTTTTCCGTAGTCATTGAAGGCAGACCAGTTTTTGACATAAACAAAATCGGCTTCCTCCAAAGCCTTTTTTTGATCATACTCAATATTGGCACCTTTAGTGAACTTATCATCTAATTCATACCCTTCTGGATGGGTAATTGTTAAGTCATGCCCACATCCTAATGTCCACTCTGCAAAAGAATTAGCTACTGCATGTGGGATGGCTTTGATATGTGGAGCCCATGTGAGAACCACTTTAGGTTTTGTGCTTGAAAGTATATTTTCTTGAATAGTAATCATATCAGCCAAACTTTGTAATGGGTGCCTGATAGCACTCTCTAAAGAAATGACCGGAATACCTGAATATTTAATAAATTGATTGAAAATATAATCTTCAGAATCTTCTTTTTTGTCAACCAAGGAAGGAAAAGCTCTTACTGCTAGCACATCAAAATAAGTACCCATAACGGCTGCAGCGTCTTTGATGTGCTCCACTGTACCTTTATTCATGATAGCACCTTCTTTCATTTCCAAAGCCCAACCTTCCTTATCCATATTCATTACAATGGCTTCCATGCCAAGATTCATTGCTGCGATTTGCGTACTTGCTCTGGTTCTCAGTGATGGATTTAAAAAAATACAACCCACACGCTTCCCTAGTCCTTTAGAGATATCCATTCGGGGATTATTTTTATAAGCTAGGGCTTTTTCGATCAATTGATCTGCTAATGGTCTATTTTCGAATTGGGTGAAATGATTCATGATAGTAAAGTTCCTAATGAAAGGATAGTGAATAGGTTGATTTGAAAGTTTTTCAGCTATAATAGATTTTCTTACAATGATAATGATGTCTTGATTATATTTTAGAATATGATTATCCGCAATGACACCAGTAATTCAATAAAACGAAAGGATCAAGCGGATAATCATCAACGGACGACGGTCGACAGTCGACAACATCTGAATTTAAGGTGTGTGCGTAATAAAATATGGTTACTGGTGCGAAAGCGGATATACATATTTTAGAATAATGATTTAAGCTAAAATTTTCTTTAAACTATCTAAAAACGAAGATAATTGATTTATTTCAATATTTAAAGGTGGAAGCAAACGAATTGTATGCTTTCCTGCCGAACTTCCTGTAAATATTCTGTAAATATTCACTAAATCAGAACGAATAGGGGCAGCTTCTTTTTCTAAATCTATGCCTATCATCAAGCCTTTTCCTCTAACGTCAGTTACACCAGCGATCATTGCTAATTCACGCATCAGATACTCACCCGATTTTAGGGCATGTTCTTGTAGGCTTTCCTTTTCAAGTATTTCTAAGACTGCCAATCCAGCTGCACAAGCCAAATGATTCCCTCCAAAGGTGGTTCCTAGTAAACCGAAACTTGCTTTGATGTCTGGATGGATCAAAACACCTCCAATTGGATAGCCATTCCCCATGCCTTTAGCCATCGTAATCATATCTGGAACAAGCCCTGTGACCCATTGATGCGCAAAAAACTTACCTGTTCTCCCATATCCTGATTGAACTTCGTCAAGAATCAATTTAGCATCATAGCTCTTACATAATTCAGAAAGTTTTAGGAGAAAACCAGGATTTGGAACTTGAATCCCACCAACTCCCTGAATTCCTTCTATGATAATTCCTGCAATGTTCCCTTTTCGCAAAAGATTTTCCACTTCGGCAATTTCGTTCCAAGGTAAAATATGAAAATCTGTTCGCTGATTGCTGGGAGCGATGATTTTCGGATTATCAGTCAAAGCTACTGCTCCTGATGTCCTACCATGAAAAGCACCTGAAAAAGAAATAAAGCCAGATTTTCCTGTTCCAAAAGAGGCTAATTTGAGCGCGTTTTCATTTGCTTCAGCACCAGAGTTACATAAGAATAGGTTAAAATCTGTGTAGCCAGAAAGCTCTCCTAATTTAGTAGCCAATTGTTTTTGAATCGGTATCTGAACAGAATTGGAATAGAAGGCGATTTGATCAAGTTGGTCTTTAATCCGCTGATTGAAATGTGGATGTGAATGTCCCACAGAAATCACAGCATGACCACCGTACAAATCGAGATATTCAGCACCATTTTCATCCCAAAGTTTGGCTCCTTGTGCCTTTACAGGAGTGACATTGATCAAAGGGTAAACGTCAAATAAATTCATCTCTCTCAACTTAAAATGCGATACTCTTCAATTTTAAACCCAAATCTTCTTCCAATCCAAAAGCTAAATTAAAGTTTTGGACTGCTTGACCTGAAGCACCTTTGAGAAGGTTGTCTATAGCAGAATAAATCACCAATTGCCCTTGCTCTTTCTTGATGTGAATGATGCATTTGTTGGTATTCACCACTTGCTTCAAATCAATGTCATTTCTCGAAACATGGGTAAATGAAGCATCTTTGTAGAATGCATCATACAATTGGTATGCTTCCTCAAGTTCTCCATCAAAAGGAAAGTAGGAAGTAATCCAAATGCCTCTTGGGAAATTTCCTCTATAAGGAACAAAGAGCAACTCTGAATTGAATTCAGGTTGAATTTGCAGGAAAGTTTGTTTGATTTCCTGAAGATGCTGATGGGTGAAAAGCTTGTAAACAGACATGTTGCTGCTTCTATAGCTAAAGTGTGAGGTTTCGGCTAACTTTTTCCCAGCTCCCGAACTACCTGTGATTCCAGAGATATGAACAGGATTTTTGATCCAATTTTTTACCACAGCAGGAGCAAGGCCTAGTTGAATCGCAGTAGCAAAGCAGCCTGGATTGGCTATTTTCTTCGCTGATTTTAATTTTTCAATATTAACCTCGGGAAGTCCGTAATGGAAACCATTGCTTTCATCTCTAAAATCTGTACTCAAATCAATGATGACAGTATCATCAGAGAACTTGTATGTGTCTAGGAAGCCTTTGGTCTCGCCATGTGGCAAACCTAGAAAAACAGCATCAATTCCATCTGTAGAAACTTGATCTGTAAATATCAAATCTGTATCGCCAATCAAATCAGGATGTATTTCGGCAACGCGTTTCCCTTTTTGGCTATTGCTATGAACATAAGTCAAGTTGACCATCGGATGATGGACCAAAAGTCTCAGTAATTCTCCACCCGTATAGCCCGCTGCACCGATAATGGCTACATTAATTTTCATGATCCTGCTTGTTTACTTGATGGAAAATAGCAGTTTGGTTGCCGAGAATTTTGGTAAATCCTTTGACATCTTGTGCGGTATAACCTTTGTTCATCTCTCCATAACTTCCAAACTTGGAAGCCATCAAATCGTGCTCAGACTCTATTCCTATCAATTGGAAGCGGTAAGGATGCAGCATTACTTTGACCTTTCCAGTGACAAATATTTGTGTATCTGCCAGAAATGCTTCTAGGTTCCGCATCACAGGATCTAGATAATGTCCTTCGTGCAGGTGATTGCCATAGAATTCAGCTAGCTGATTTTTCCAGAAAGTCTGCCATTTGGTTAAAGTGTGTTTCTCAAGTAATTGGTGGGATTTGATGATAATCAAAGGTGCAGCAGCCTCAAATCCAACGCGACCTTTAATTCCAATTATCGTATCTCCCACATGAATATCTCTTCCAATTCCGAATGGAGCAGCCAATTCATTTACTTTCAATATGGCATCAACAGGATTATCAAATAGGGTGTCATTGACACCAATCAATTCTCCCTTTTCAAAGATTAGGCTTATTTCTTCGGCTTTCTCCTTAGTAACCTGAGTAGGCCAAGCTGAGTCAGGAAGTGTTTGACTGGAAGTCAAGGTTTCCTTTCCTCCAACAGAAGTTCCCCAAATCCCTTTATTGATACTGTATGCAGCTTTTTCGAAGTTCATCGAAATGCCATGTTTTTTGAGATAATCGATTTCGGCTTCTCTGCTCAACTGAAGGTCACGGATAGGAGTGATGATTTCAATGTCAGGGATGATGGTTTGAAAAATCATATCAAAACGAACTTGATCATTTCCTGCTCCTGTACTTCCGTGTGCTACACATTTAGCACCGATTTTCTTTGCATAATCAGCAAGTGTTTTTGCCTGTAAAATTCTTTCGGCTGATACAGAAAGTGGATAAGTTTGGTTTTTCAAAACATTGCCAAATACCAAGTATTTGATGACTTCCTGGTAGTAAGTTTTGGTTACATCAAGAATCGTAAATGATGAAATTCCGAGACTCGCTGCTCTTTTTTCTGTTTCTGATAGTTCTTCATCAGAAAAACCTCCTGTATTGATCAGTACTGCGTGGACTTCATATCCAAGGTCTTTGCTAAGGTGAAGTGCACAAAAAGTGGTGTCTAATCCTCCGCTATATGCTAATACTACTTTTTTCATTTTAAGATTTTTTGTAAGCTTCTGGCTTGTGGTTTAAAATAGGTTGAAGGTTTTATTCTTAGTTTTTTTGAGATTCAGCAAGACATATTTTTTCAATCTTGTCCAACGCTCAAAAAGCTTGATATTTTTCTTGAAATCATCTCGAAGGGCCAAGTCTTCATGCTGAATTTTTTGAGCCTTAGGTTCATAAAGCATAGCTGTACATAGGCAGTTTTGTCTGTTTTTGCTTTGCAGGATTTCAAAATTGACACAGCTTTGACAGCCTTTCCAAAACTGTTCGTCATCAGTCAGATCGGAGTAAGAAACAGGAATATAACCCAATTCAGAGTTGATCTTCATCACTGCTGCGCCGGTTGTCAAGCCGAATATTTTAGATTCAGGATATTTGGTTCTGCTGAGTTTGAATATTTCTTTTTTGATCAAACGAGCAAGTCCATATTTTCTAAACTGAGGAGCGACGATAAGCCCTGAGTTGGCCACATATTTTCCATGGCCCCAAGCTTCGATGTAGCAAAATCCCGCCCATTCACCATCAGATGTGGTGGCGATCACAGCTTTGCCTTCCATCATTTTGGTCATGATGTATTCAGGAGATCTTTTAGCAATCCCAGTACCTCTGGCTTTTGCTGACTGCTCCATTTCATCCGTGATCATGGAAGCATAAATTGTATGTGCCTCCGTAGCTGGCCTGATTATAAAAGAGTAATTGTCCATTGAGTGTATTGAAATAGACAGAGTGTTGACTCTTAGGTTAATTTAGAAATGATAGATTGTGGAAATAATGCTGATTGAGGTCGCCCACATAGGGCACCAAAAATTAAGATAGGGGCGTTGCCCTAAAGCTATTCCTAAATTCTCTAAGCGGAGATAAAAATAACAAAGCCATTGGACCCAAAATGTTTGGGACAATTGAAGAATAAGTTGCTATGTCTTTTTTACTGTACATGGTCTTTGTGTCAGCAAAGGTTACAAGTATTGAAACAATATGCAAATTATTATATCAATAATTTAAAAATTCAAAGAATCTATTTCAGAATCAGAAACAAATAATTGATGTTCTTTTAGTATTTGAAAAAGATAAACTACCTCCTAAAATATAAAAAGCATCAATAAAAAGATTGCTAGCAATACAGCTACCCAAGCGTATATCGGATTTCGACGGGGGAATTCAAAGTTGCAGATTGGACAAAAAACAGCTGTTTTATCTACATCCATGGCACAGGAAGGGCACTCTTTTGTTTTCATATTTTTGAACTCTTGGTGTTGAAATTTGATTGTAATGGCAATAAAACCTAAAAATCATGAAAATAGAAATTTGGTCGGATATCATGTGTCCTTTTTGTTATATCGGCAAGAGACGATTGGAATCTGCTTTGGAGAATTTTGAGTATAAAAACAATGTTGAAATCGTCTGGAAAAGCTTTTTGCTCAATCCAGATATGAAAACAGACCTTAGCAAATCTACCGCTGAATACTTAGCAGAAACCAAAGGTTGGAGCATAGAACAAACCCATCAAATCACCAATCAGGTAACAGAAATGGCGAATGGTGAAGGTTTGGTGTACAACATGGACAAAACTGTAGTCGCCAATGCGAAGAATGCACATCGCTTGTTACAACTTTCAAAAACCTTAGGAAAAGGTGATGAAATGAAAGAAAGGTTATTGAAAGCCTATTTCACAGAGGGGAAAAACATCGATGATTTCGCAACATTGGTGTCTTTGGCAGAAGAAGTTGGTCTTGAAAAAGAGCGTGTTGAAACTTGCTTGAATTCAAAAGAATTTGCAGAGAATGTCGAACAGGATATCCTTGAGTCTCGACAAATAGGAGTGAGGGGAGTTCCGTTTTTTGTGTTAGACAGAAAATTTGGCATTTCAGGTGCTCAACCTGTTGAAGTTTTTGAAGATACTTTGAATAAAGCTTGGGCTGATTTTGTAAAGGAAAACCCGATTCTCCAAATGGAAAATGGTGACCAAGGTAATGCTTGTGACATCGATGGGAATTGCGATTAAAAGAAAGGCTTTTGGAACTATCTCCAAAAGCCTTTTTTATTGAACATTAATATCTGCTTTTATTCAGTAGTTAAATCAATGATGCAAATAGCAGTTTTGAAACATTACTAACTAATTTACTGATAACCAAAAAACAATATTAATATGTCCCATATACTTTCATTCTAATTTTATAAACTGCTTCTGATGCCGTGATAAATAAGGTCTTGCGATCAGGACCTGCAAACACCACATTAGCAGTCCATTTTTCAGGAACTGGTATGTGACCGATTTCTTCACCTTTTCGATTATATATCTTCACTCCATCTTCTCCTGTCAGGTATAAATTTCCTCGATAATCTATGGTCATTCCATCTGACCCTCTATTTATGAAAACCTCTTTATTAGTTAGAAAACCATCTTCGATTATATCGTATTTGTAAACTTTTTCGGCACCTAAATCTGCTACATAGAGTGTTTTGCCATCATAAGTTCCTACGATGCCATTTGGTTTCATTAGTTTGTCATCAACTCTCATGAATTGTAGCCGATCAGCTGATAGCAGATATAAGTGTTCTCCATTTTGTTCTGACACCGCATCTCTTGTCCAATATTCTCTCTTGTAGAGTGGATCCGTGATGTACATGGTGCCTGAAGGAGTAATGAAAAGATCATTAGGACCATTTAATTTTTTGCCTTGGTAAGCCTCCAATAGGACAGTTTTATTTCCTTTATCATCAATAGACCATAATTGATTATTTTCATCTGCGCAAGCTATGATATTTCCTTCTCTATCCATAAACATGCCGTTTGAGCGTCCTGCGTCTTCCATAAAAATCTCAGTTTTATTGGTGAAAAAAGACCATTTAATAATCCTGTTATTGGGTTGATCTGTGAAGTAAACATCTCCTAGCCTAGAAACTGCTGGGCCCTCTGTGAATCCAAAGCCATCAGCAATTTTCTCAAGCTGAGCATTTTTTTCGATAAGGTTTTTTTTATCTGCGATTTGAGCTTGGGAAGTACCCAACGAAAGGGATAAAAAAATAATGACACTAAATATTTTACGCTTCATTTGATATGTGATTTATGACAGGTGAATTATTTTTCTTTGCAAGATAGGATAACGAGCCTGTTTTTTCTAATTCTATATTGTAAATGCCTTCGAGCTTGTTATTTTTGGCAAAGCCCAAGTATGAATTATGGAAAAATTTGAAGAAAAGAGTAAATCCACTTTAGATAGGTTTTTGGATTTTATAGAAAAGGCGGGAAATAAATTGCCTGACCCCGCCATGCTTTTTTTGATTTTATTACTGATCACTTGGGGGCTTTCCGCGATTCTAGCTCCGATTAATTTCAACGCATTTGATCAGATGAAAGGTCAAGAAATCCGAGTAATCAACTTATTAACAGGAGAGAAGCTTGCAGCATTTCTTTCAAATATGATTGCCATTTTTATCAATTTCCCACCTTTGGGAGTAGTCTTACTTGCTATGTTGGGTGTGGGGGTGGCTGAGCACTCTGGTTTTATCAATGCTGGATTGAAATATCTACTTGGAGTTACGCCAAAGATGCTCCTTACACCTATTTTGGTTTTGGTTGCCATAGTTAGCCATACAGCGGCTGATGCTGGATATGTGTTAGTTATTCCGCTTGGAGGAGTGATATTCTATGCTGCAGGTAGACATGCTGTTGCTGGAATAGCAGCCGCATTCGCGGGAGTATCGGGTGGTTTTAGTGCCAATTTCATCCCCTCAAGTATCGACCCATTGATTCAAAGCTATACACAGTCAGCTGCCCAGATTATTCAGCCAGACATTTCGTTGAATCCACTTAACAACATTATTTTTACTGGAATATCAAGTATGATTGTTATAGCTGTTGTATGGTATTTGACAGATAGGGTAATAGAACCTCGATTAAACAAAAACCTTAAAATAGATGAGAATATAGTTGATATTCCTAAAATGGAATCGCTAAGCTTAAAAGAAAAAAGAGCTTTTTGGTTAGGGTTTTCTACTTTGTTGATAGGAGTGATTTTGTTATTCTTTTGGGTATTGCCAGAAGATTCTGCTATGAGAGATGCTGAAGGTGCAATTACTTCCCGTTATGCTCCATTGATGGCTTCTATTGTTCCTTTGATTTTTATTCTTTTCTGGATCCCTGGGTTGGTTTATGGCTTTGCCAGTGGTGCCTATACTACGATGAAAAATATGGTAGAGGGTATGAGTAAGTCGATGGGGAGTATGTCTCATTATATTGTTATGGCATTTTTCTGTGCTTTATTTATCAATGCTTTCACGGAGTCGAAAATTGGGAGCATCGCAGCTTATAAGGGTGCTGAGTTTTTACAATCTTTGGGATTGCCTGCTCAAATTACTATAGTTGGTATTGTGATTTTAACGGCTGTTGTAAATTTGTTTGTAGGATCTGCTTCGGCTAAATGGGCACTTATCAGCCCGGTATTTGTGCCTATGTTGATGCAATTGGGTATTTCACCGGACCTTACACAGGCTGCCTATAGAGTAGGTGATTCTGTATCTAATATCATTACACCACTTTTGCCTTATTTTCCTCTGATTGTAGTATTCTGTCAAAAATATGTCAAGTCTACAGGTATTGGTACGTTGGTTTCGATTATGATACCATATTCACTGACCTTATTGGTAGTTTGGACATTGTTCCTTTTGTTATACTGGACTCTTGGGATTCCGTTGGGACTACAGTCAACTTATGAATTCGAAATGGTAAAATAAAAGCTTTTCAAGTGAAATTTATTTTAGTATGAAGATTGAATCTAGGTTTATTTTAGGTAGGTAGCTTCTTAGGATGTATTTACTTTCTTGATATGGTTTTACGCGTTGAATCATATCTAGCAACCCTGTTGGATATTGGACACTTAGTTCTTTTTCAATAAATGTATATCCCGAAAACATTCCATTTTCAAATAATAAAGCTGCTTCTTCATTTTGGTGTCTACCCATTGTTTTGATGAATAGGATTTTTTCTTCTCTCGCTATTTTTTCTAACCACTGATTAGCTCTGATATTATATTTTTCGGGCACTTCTTGGTTACAACAAGCCCCTCTACATTTGTTGTGTTCAAAATCATAGCAAGCTGATTTTGTTTTTTGTACACCTGAGAGCTTAGGACAAAGTTCATATTCAGTAATTCCGTCATTTAGAAACTTCCAAGCATCAGTATGGTTTTCAAATTGTATGATCGAAGGTTGAGAAGAAGTCACCTTGGAAACTTGAAATCTTACAAAACCTAGACTATCATGATATTGGATAATTCCCCAAGGTTGACTGATGAATTTCTGTGATATATTATATTTAGGCCAAGTTCTTTTTATTTCTTGTAGCTCTAAGAGATAAGCTAACATTTCGCTTCCTGTCAAAACCCAAGAGATGTCGTGGACCTCATTTTTCATTTCCATTTTTTGTTGTCCTTTGCTTGCACCTGAAAAGTGACTTTTGAATCTACTTTTGATATTATTTGCTTTACCGATGTAGATTATTTTGTGATTTGCATCATAAAAATAATAGATACCCGTTTTTTCGGGAAGCTGCTGATACTTTTCCTTAGAAATATTTGGTGGTAAAAATGCTTCTCCATTATTTTTTCTGAGCATTTCAGATATTAGGTTGAAATTACTGGATGCTATTTTAGAAAGAATAATCGCTGTAGCTTTGGCATCCCCATAAGCTCGATGTCGTGCTTCTATTTTAATGTCTAAATGTTCACACAACCTTCCTAAGCTATAAGACTTATAGCCAGGAAAGGCTTTTCTACTTAATCTCACTGTACAAAGCTTCGGTGTATTCAAATGAATATTTTGGTGTAAAAGTGCCTTTTGGAGAAAGGTATAATCAAAACTGACATTATGTGCTACGAAAACTCTGTCTTTCAATATCATATAGATTTCTTCAGCTATTTCTGAAAATATGGGTGAGTCTGATATCATCTCAGTATCAATACCCGTCAAACCTGTGATGTAAGCAGGGATTTGTGTCTCCGGGTTAATCAGGGTTTGATAGCTATCTGTTATTTTTTCACCATCGAAGATCAATATAGCTATCTCTGTTATACCGCGCCCAGCTGCTGGATTTCCACCAGCAGTTTCTATATCTACAATTGCAAATTCTTGGCCTTTCATGTTATAAAATTAATAAATTCAATTTTGTGCATTGTTTCAACTGACAGTATTTGTCATTGTTTATTTAGTTTCACATGGGTTTCTAGTAACACTTCCAAAAATTAAAAATATGTAAATATGATTATCCGCAATGACACCAGTAATTCAATAAAACGAAAGAATCAAGCGGATAATCGTCGACTGATGACGGTCGACCGTCGACAACAGCTGAGTTTTAGGTATGAGTCTAATAAAATATGGTTACTGGTGTGAAAGTGGATATACATATATGTAAATAACCATTTTTTAGGCTTCTAGTACAATGTATTGTTTAGTTAATTCTAGTGAATAAATTTACATTTAGTGAAACATATTCTTTTAATTTACTGTTTGATGTATATACATGTAATTTTCATATTGACTATCTGAAATAATGAAACAAGTTCCTATAATTTCTCTCCAAGAAGCCGCTGAATTGGTCAAGGATGGAGATGTTTTACTTCAAGGAGGATTTGGGATGACTGGCAACCCAGTGCACTTGATGCACGCTCTGGCAAAGACAACGACAAAAGACTTGACCTTTATTGGGAACAATGTAGGTGAACCTGGAATAGGAGGAGGAAGGCTTTTGAGAAATGGGCAGATTAAAAAGATGATCGGTTCTTTTTTTACTTCCAATCCAGAAGCAGTCAAAGCCGCTCAAGAGGGCAAAGTAGAATTTGAGTTGATTCCTCAAGGGTCATTGGCTGAGGCCATCCGAGCTGGTGGGGCTGGAATAGGAGGTTTTTATACTCCTACAGCAGAGGGAACTGTGATTGCTGAAGGAAAAGATGTGAAAGAAATAGATGGGGTGAAACAGGTATTTGTCAAAGGGATCAAAGGTGACGTAGCCTTCATTCGTGCTTGGAAAGCAGATACCGCTGGCAACCTTCAATATCGCTTGACAGAGCAAAACTTCAACCCAGCCATGGCTACAGCAGCTAAGATAGTCATTGCAGAAGTGGAAGAAATTGTACCTGTTGGAGAGCTTGATCCCAATTATATCCATACCCCAAGCTGTTTTGTGGATTATTTGGTAGAAGTGAAGTTGACAGAAGAGGATTTAGGATCCTCAGCCAAGGTGGGCAGTTCAGAAGATATTCCAGCTGATCGAATGTTGATTGCCAAAAGAGCTTTAAAAGAATTACAGAAAGGTGATGTGGTCAACTTGGGCATAGGAATTCCTACCTTAATTGCCAATTTGATCAGTCCTGAGGATGGTATCATCATGCATTCGGAAAATGGAATGTTGGGAATTGGTCCATCTCCCAAGGAAGGTGGCGCTATGGATTACCCTGTCAACGCGGGTAAAATTCCTGTTACGGCTTTACCCGGTTCATCCTACTTTGATTCTGCTGCATCTTTTGGTATGATCAGAGGAAAGCATGTAGATGTAGCTGTGATGGGCGGCTTGGAAGTAGATGAAGTAGGAAATTTGGCCAATTGGGCTGTTCCAGGAAGACCACTTTTAGGAGTTGGTGGAGCCATGGATTTGGCTTCTGGGGCTAGGAAATTGATTGTGACGATGAACCATACATCACCCAAAGGTTCCAAGATCGTGAAATCATGTAACTTGCCTTTGACAGCTAAGGCATCAGTGGATATGGTGATTACGGAGTTGGCGGTGTTTGAATTTATCAAAGGGAAATTGACCCTAACGGAACTGATGCCAGGCGTGAGTTTGGAAGAAGTGAAGAAGAATACTGAGGCGGATTTTGAAGTTAGATTGTAGATTTAAGACGTAAGATGCCAGAATGGAAAGAAGGAAAGAGAACCTTTGAAGTCTTTTTTTGATCTCGAAGGTTTTAATAGAGCCTTTGGATATCAAAATATACTCGGTAAATCCATTTTCTTTAAATACTTATTTCAATCATTGAATTAAAATCTTATGAACTACAACGCATATATTATAGATGGTATTAGAACGCCGATTGGAAATTTTGGTGGGGGATTGTCTACTGTCAGGGCTGATGATCTGGCGGCGATGGTAATCAGAGAATTGGTCAGTAGAAATCCCGCCATTCCTACTGATCAAATTGATGATGTGATTTTAGGTTGCCATAATCAGGCGGGTGAGGATAATAGAAATGTAGCGAGGATGTCGGCTCTTTTGGCAGGCCTGCCGGTGAAAGTTCCCGGAGAGACCGTCAACAGGCTTTGTGCTTCTGGGATGTCTTCTATCATTCATGCCGCTAGGGCTATAGCAGCAGGAGACGGAGATGTTTTCATTGCGGGTGGAGTAGAGCAGATGACCCGTGGACCTTTGGTGATTTCCAAGGCAAGCAGGGCGTTTGGCAATGATGCAAAAATGGAAGATTCCAGCTTTGGCTGGCGCTTCGTCAATCCCAAGATGGAGGAAATGTATGGCACAGATCCCATGGGAATCACAGCTGAAAACCTCGTGGATCAGTATCAGATCAATAGAGCAGATCAGGATTTGTTTGCATATCAATCTCAAATGAAAGCTGCAGAAGCACAAAGAAGTGGAATCTTGGCGGAGGAAATCATGCCTGTAAGCATCCCTCAGAGGAGATCCGAACCAATTGTATTTGACCAAGATGAATTCATCAAGCCTCAGACTACTGTTGAGGGATTGAACAAGCTCAGGGCCGTTTTTAAGAAAGATGGTACAGTAACTGCCGGCAACGCTTCCGGCTTAAATGATGGTGCAGCGGCAACCTTGATTGTGTCTGAGAGGATTGTCAAGGAATATGGTCTAAAGCCATTGGCTAAAATCGTAAGCTCGGCAGTAGTAGGAGTGGAGCCAAGAATCATGGGCATTGGCCCAGTTCCGGCTACAAAAAAAGCCTTGGAAAAAGCCGGTTTGACTTTAGCAGAAATGGATGTTATAGAGCTGAATGAAGCTTTTGCAGCTCAAAGTTTGGCTTGTACCAGAGTTCTAGGATTGGCAGATGACGACCCTAGGGTCAACATCAATGGTGGAGCCATTGCTTTAGGACATCCATTAGGAATGTCCGGCACTAGAATAACCTTAACTGCTGCCAAATCATTGGAGAGATTAAATAAGAAATATGCATTAGCTACCATGTGTATTGGGGTAGGGCAAGGATACGCTGTGGTTTTGGAACGCGTATAAAGTAAAAATTCCGGCTTAAACCGGAATTTTTATTTTACTTCATCAATTGCTGTTAGAATAACAGCGCAAGCTTCGTGGATTTGTTCTTCTGTAATGATCAAAGGAGGAGCAATACGCATAGCATCATCACAGAATAAAAACCAATCTGTAATCACACCTTTGTCAATTGCAAGGTCAATAATAGGTTTCAAAACATCAAATGATTCAAATTCAACAGCCATCATTAAACCTTTGTTTCTGACTCCTTTGATTTTTGGATGCTTAAGTAATTTTTTGAACAGCTCTGCTTTACCCTCCACTTGATCCAAAAGATTTTCTTTTTGAATCACCTCTATCGTGGCTAGTGATGCCGCTGCACTCACAGGATGTCCTCCAAATGTGGTAATGTGTCCAAGTAGAGGGTTATTTTTGAAAACCCCCATGACTTCTCTATTTGCTACAAAAGCCCCAATTGGCATACCACCACCCATGCCTTTGGCACAAACCAAAATATCTGGAACTATATCAAAGTGCTCAAAAGCCCAAAACTTTCCTGTTCTACCAAATCCTGCTTGGATTTCGTCTAGGATCAATAAAGTACCTGTTTCGTTGCAACGCTTTCTCAATGCTTGGAAGTAATTGCTACAAGCGACTTTGATTCCAGCTTCTCCCTGAATAGTTTCTATGATGACGGCAGCTGTATCAGTTGTAATTTCTAATAGTTGATGAAACGAGCCGTAGACCACATTTTTGATACCTGGAAGTAATGGTCTATAGGCTCTCTTAAATATTTCATTTCCTCCAACTGAGAGTGAACCATGGGAAGATCCATGGTAAGCATTGATACAGGAGATGATTTCTCTTCTATTGGTGTATCTTTTGGCTAATTTCAGCGCTCCTTCTACGGCTTCACTACCGCTATTCACGAGGTAGACATTGTCCAAATGCTCAGGCAAAGTATCAGTTAGTGCTTTTGCTAATTTGGTTTGTGGACTTTGTACATATTCACCATATACCATCAAGTGGAGGTATTTATCCAATTGCTCTTGAATTGCAGTCAAGACTTTCGGGTGTCTATGGCCTACATTACTCACACCAATACCAGAAATCAAATCTAAATACCTCTTTCCTTCTGGTCCATACATGTACACTCCTTCCGCCTTTTCGATTTCAATCATCAAAGGGAAGTCGGTGGTTTGTGCTAAGTGGGAAAGAAATAATTGTCTATTATTCATTCTTTATATTAGTTCAGTAGATTTTGGTTCAAGTAGCTATTTGATTTTTCTAAACCTGAAAAATATTCCAAGTGGAAGTTTCTTTGCAAACCTATCTACTAAATACAACTCTCCATGTTCAGCGTTGTTAACTTCCTTGAAATTAGAATTCACCAAATTGGCAGCGATGATAGAAGAGAAGCTCAAAGAGTACATATTGAGTATAAGAAAATGATGCTCTGGCTCTAAAAGTTCTGCGCAAAGTTTCAACATTTCATTGATTTGCTCTTCCAAAATCCACTTTTCACCATCGGGGCCACGTCCATAAGCCGGTGGATCTAGGATAATACCATGGTATTTATTACCTCTTCTGACTTCTCTTTTAATAAATTTCATGGCATCATCTACTATCCAGCGAATATCATTCAGATTAGAGGACTCCATGTTATGTTTAGACCAGGTCACTACTTGCTTTACAGAATCAAGGTGGGTCACATCTGCTCCCGCAGCCTTAGCCGCCACACTTGCAGCTCCAGTATAGGCAAAGAGATTCAAGACTTTAGGGTTCTTTACAGGCAATTTTTTGATTGTATCAGAAATATAATCCCAATTCACTGCCTGTTCGGGAAATAAGCCAATGTGCTTAAAAGAAGTCATTGCCAAGTTCAAAATAAGTTTTACTTGATCTTGGTTATTATATTTTATTTGCCAGTTATGAGGGATTTTTTTTTGCTCTATCCATTGTCCTTTTTCAGGGTTGTTTTTTTCTTTAGCAAAAATGGCGTGAGCCATGCTATTCCATTCGTCTGAAGATAAACTTTTATCCCAAATAGCTTGTGGCTCAGGTCTGCTAAGAATAAAAGACCCAAAACGTTCTAGTTTTTCAAATCCACCGGTATCGATCAATTCATAATCCTCCCAATACTGTGGAGTCAATGACAAAATTGTTTCCTTCATCTTGCAAAAATAAAGATATAATTGAAGGCGTGTATAAATGATTCGAATTTGCTGGTTAATTTCCTATATTTATTACCCATAATATGCTCATGATCAAGGATTATTTTATTATGAAATTTCTATTTATTTTCGGATTGACTTTTATTCAGGTTTTAACTCTTGTCGCGCAAAATGACAAGGATGTTGCTTATTACGAGCAAGGTTTTGATGTGATCATGATCAATGCAAGAAGTACAGGAATCAAAGGAACGCCATTTTTATTTGATCATGCACTTTACGGAAATATCACGCTGAAATCAGGAAAACAACATGAAAAAATTCCTTTTAACATTGATTTACTAAAAGAAGAGCTTATCATTCAGGCTGAAGGAAATAATGAGTTACCACTTCCTGTTCGAAATTGGGTGAGTTTAGAAACTTTAGGTGAAGTCAAAAGAGAGTTTAGGATCGAAATGATTCATGCTAAACCTAAGATTGTGGAGTATATTGGGGAATGGGAGGGATCTATCGTTGTAGCATTGCATGGCAAAAAAATTGTAAAGCCTACGGCAACTCGGGACAGCTATTCTCCAAGGCAGTTTGATACATATACTCATAGTGTTAGTTATTTTAGAATATCAGGGATGTCCCAAGAGGAATTTAAAGTCAATCAATTTATCAAAGAAATAGGAAGCAGTGAAGCTAAGAATTTGATCAAAGCTAATAAATGGAAGATCGATGATCCTGTTGATTTTAAAAATCTCCTTCAAGCATTACAAACTAAGAGGCTATTGCTTTAAAGCCAATCTGCTAACAATTCCTCACATTTAGTCCATAGCTTTACACGCATATTTTTAGATAAAGCTGAAGAGGATGGTTGTATTGCTTTTGAGTTTTTGAAGTATGATCCATTAAAGCTTTCGGGAAGTTCTGACTTTGCCAAAAAGATGCTAGTCTTTGCACCATCTTCCGGACTGATCATAAATGGAGATGCAAGCTTCCAAAGAAAAGCAAAAACACCACTTGTATCCGATCCAAAATTGGTTTTGACTACTCCAGGGTGAAGCGCATAGCTTTTAAGACCGATACTTCCATATTTATCAACAAGTGATTTTGTAAACAGGATATTGAAAAGCTTTACATTGGCATAAGCACCAAATGAACTGTAATTAATCTCTCTGTAATTAAGGTCTGTAAACTTCACTCTGGCTGCTCTGTGAGCTTCAGAGCTGACATTGATTACTTTAGAACCTTTGGCTTTTAGTAATAGTGGCATTAATTTTTGGGTCAAAAGAAAATGCCCTAGGTGGTTTGCAGCAAGACTTGTTTCAAATTGATCTTTGGTAAATTCTTTTTGCTTGAATATTCCCCCTGCATTGTTGATCAGAACATCAAGTTGATCGCAATGATTAGATAATTCTTGGGCAGCATTCACTACAGAGTCCATATCAGTCAAATCACAATAAATAAAAATGCATTTTTGTTGAGAGTCTATTTTTAATTCGCGTAACAAATTTTCTGCTTTTTGCTTATTTCTTGCCAAAATGAATAATTGATTAAATACAAGAACAAGATTTTTCAAAGTATATTCACCAATTCCTGATGTGGCTCCAGTAATCGCTAGATTCATAATTTTAACTTTACAAATAAACCAAAGTGGTTCTAAAATGTTATAGAAAGGCTTAAAAATGAAATTTTGTATAATGAAATAAAACTTATATTTAAGGCAAAATTTAGTAATTTTAGGCTTTTGAAATTTTAATATTTCAAAAAATATAGAAACTTATTCTTTACTGTTGTTTTATAAATATTGTGATAGTCAATGTTTTAAAAGGAACTTGTGAGGATATATTGACTTAATTCCGATAAAATAGTGAAAGTAAAAGAACCATTTATTGATGTAGAGAAAATATTGAAGGATAAAAATCCTAAACTTCATCGCTGGTTACCTTCTTTTGTACTTAGCTATATCAAAAGGATTGTTCATGAAGGTGAGGTAAACCGCATTATGGCCAAGAATGGTCATCTTCAAGGTCTTGATTTTGTGAATGCCTTAATTGAAGAATTTGGTGTTGTAGTAGAGCTCAAGGGTGAGAAAAATATACCGATGGGTAGATCTGTCATATTCGCATCCAATCATCCATTAGGGGGTATGGATGGAATAGCTTTTATGTATGCACTTGGAAAGTATAGATCAGATATTCGCTTTCTAGTCAATGACATTCTTACCAATATCAAGAATTTTGAACCGATGTTTATACCTGTTAACAAGCATGGTGCTAATACAAGAGAGGTGACAAAATTAATCGAAGAAACTTATGCTGGAGAACACGCCATTTTGGTTTTCCCGGCAGGGCTAGTCTCAAGAAAGCAAAATGGTAAAATTAAAGATCTAGAGTGGAAAAAAAGCTTTATCAGTAAAGCCAAAAGATACAAGAAAGATATTGTACCAGTTTATATTGAAGGCAAGAATTCTAACTTCTTCTATAACTTGGCTATGATTCGGAAAAACATAGGTATCAAAGCCAACATTGAAATGTTTTATCTATCAGACGAGATGTTTTCGCAAAAAGGTAAAAAAGTAGTAATTCATGTGGGAAAACCTATTTCTTATCAGTATTTTGATTCATCAAAAAGTGAAAAGGAGTGGGCGGAAGAAATTAAAGAGACCGTTTATCAAATGGCCAAAAAATAAGGTTTATGCAAGCAATTATACCTGCGGTAAATAAAGAAATTTTGAAGAAAGAGCTTACACCCGAGCGATTTCTTAGATATACAAATAATGGGAATAATCACATTTATCTGATTGATTTTCATACTGCTCCCAATGTCGTGAAAGAGATCGGCAGATTGAGGGAATTAACCTTTAGAGGCGCTGGTGGAGGTACAGGATTAGCGCTTGACATTGATGAAAACGATACTTGTGAAAACTGCTATCAGCAATTGATCACTTGGAATCCAGAGGAAGAAGAAATAGTAGCGGGCTACAGATTAATTTATTGCAAAAATGCTTCATTTGATGAAAATAACGTCATCAATCTCTCCACTGCGCACCTATTTAAATTCTCTGATAAATTTATAAAGGAATATATTCCACATACCATTGAATTGGGCAGGTCGTTTGTACAGCCCAAGTATCAACCTAGCTTAGATAATCGTAAAGGGCTATTCTCTCTTGATAATTTATGGGATGGGCTAGGTGCTGTAGTTATGTTACATCCAGAGGTAAGGTATTTGTTTGGCAAAGTAACAATGTACCCTCACTATAATCGAGAAGCTAGAGATCTTTTGTTATATTTCATGAATCATTACTTTCCAGACAAGGATCAATTAGTGAGCCCTTTGGATCATATCCGATTGGGATACGAGACAGATTTATCAGGTATCGCCCATATCTTTGATAGATTGGATTATAAAGAAGGATACAAGTTATTGAACTCAAGAGTAAGGGCAGCTGGAGAAAATATTCCTCCATTGATCAATACTTACATGAACCTTTCTCCAAGTATGAAAACTTTTGGCACTGCACTTAATGACGAGTTTGGAGCGGTAGAGGAGACAGGTATTTTGATTACTATTGACGATATCTATGAAAGCAAAAAGCATAGACATATGGATACTTTTGAAAGAGATAGAGTTTTTGGATCAAGATGAAGAAAACTGTAATTATAGGAGCTACAGCCAATCCCTCTAGAACTGCTTTCATAGCTGCGGAGATGTTTTTAGCTTACAAAATTCCATTTGTACCAATAGGGATTAAGCAAGGGGTAGTTTTTGGACAAGAAATTTTAGATTTGAGATCTAAGCCAGAAATAGAAGATGTTCATACAGTTACGCTCTATATTGGACCCAAAAATCAACCAGAATGGTATGAATACATTCTTTCTTTGAAATCAAAAAGAGTAATATTTAATCCAGGAACGGAAAATCCGGAATTTATTAAAATAGTTCAGGAAAATAATATAGAGGCTATGGTGGCTTGTAATCTTGTTTTATTGAGAACTAAACAATTTTAACCTTTTTGTTGCTCTATAAAATTATTCATCACAAATATATGTGGAGCCGAGATCAATGATACTAGCACGAAAAACAAAAGGATGATTTGTTCTTCGTTCAAAAATTCTTTTGAAAGGTAGAGAATAAGGGAGATTCCAAGGATGCTGATACTACTAAAAGGGAGCAGTTGCTTGAAAAACACTTTTAATTGACTCGAATTCAATTGTTTTGTCAAGACATAATATTCGGCCTTCATGCTCGGTAAAGCATGCCAAAAGCCAAAATATATCCCAAAGCTTAAAATCAGCGGAGCGAAATAGAGTAATAAACTCAAAAAGCATATTTCTAATGCCAATTTGAATGACCCTTTCTGCCTTTGAATTAAAGTCAATCCCACAGATGTCGTAAATAAAATTACCATTAAGGTTAAGGACATGGGTTCTAAAATGCTGATATCAACTATGGAAATTAGGATATCGTAAGTTGACTGAAAATCACTTAAGAGAATAATCAACAGGAAATTGGAACCAAGAATGAAATAAGTAATTGGTTTAAATTTGATTTGGTCAAAATCTAAAAAATGCGTTTGGCCAAAATGATATGCTGAAATTATTATAAAAACTGCCAAGGATAATTTTGGGAAAAAGTACCATGAAATTAGATATAATGCCATGATGCCAAGATATTTAAATAGAAAAAGACCTAAAGAAGATTTTTTATTTGAACCTTGGGGAAGTAAGTGATCTATTGCTCCATGTGGTATTCCTATACTGAGTAACACTACAGCAAAGACAATCCATTGGAAAGTAACATTCTCCTTGAAAAAAAGGAAAAACAAAAGACTTAGCACTAAAGCAAGGCCTTTGCCAATATTTTCAATGCTGCTCATAATTCAATAAAGATTTGATGAATATACCGAAAGAAAGCTTACGAAGTATATTCACTTCCTCAATGAAATTGGTTTCTTCATTCAAAAATTTAAGTACCTGATCACCTGGAATTCTAGAAAACATCTCCTGAAAAATATCAGGTAGTTTATCAGGCCATTTTGAAGCAATATTCAAAAGGATATTGTCATAAAATTTAAACCTAAATGGTCTATTCCACGACAAGTTAGTTTTTTTGCTACCATTGACTAGCTCTTTCACCAATTGTTTGGAGTGTCTTTGTATCGTATGATAGGTATAACCTGTAGAAGGCTTTGTACAACCTCCAATTGTACCTACATTGATCCAATTGGGATTAGTCGAAGTAGAAAAGGCTTTGGTTGACATTGGAATAGAGCCTTTTTCTTCAAAGGTTATTTCAAAATCTGCTGAAAACTTTTTTTCGATGTATGCTTTGAGAATTTGAACCATCTCATTTTGATCTACATCTACTTTGTCATACAAGGTGTACTCAACAAGTGCTTCTTTTTCATTGTAAGGAAGGATATAAAAGAAAGAGAAATTTTCACTTTGATTTGGAACAAAATCCATCAAGGTGATATGTTTAGGATCAAATACAGGAGTTTTTGTTTTTATTTTCCAACCAAGGAATATTTGCTTTAGTACATTTTCAGGAAGTTCACCACTCAACTTTGGAATTGAATTAATGACTTTTTTTCCTGAAAAACTACCCAATGAGGCTGTTAATAATTCGAAACTTCCTTCTGCTGTTGTATTGACTCCGAGAATTTCATCATTGATAAATTTTATATTTGGTTTATCAGCAATCATTTCCAACATCTGATGATAGAAATCTGATGATTTAATATGATAGTATTTAAGATTTTTGAGACTGCTAACAGTGTTCTTATCCCCAGTTAGGGCTATTGAATTCCAAAAAGTGGGATTGTCCTTATTTGGATGTGTATCCAAAGGAGTTGGTGACCAGTAACACCAAGTTCTATCATTTTGATCCTTTTTTGAGGAGTCTATCACTAGAACGTTTTGATCATTGAGTGGGCTATCTAGCAAATAATAGAGGAAGCTAAATCCAGCACATCCAAGACCTGATATGATGAAATCGTAGGTCATAGTTGGGGAGGGATGATTATAAATAAAAAGGTCACTCTGGTAATACCAGAGTGACCAAATTAAGTGTATTAAGCTGCTACAGATTTGTTTTTGTTGGATTCTGCAATAGCTACAGAATAGATCACTAAACCGAATCCGATTTTGTTGATAGCATCAGCCAAGTTGTAGAACAAATCAATGCTACTTACTTCAAACATACCAGACAACAAGTTTCCAGGAAGGACCATGTAACCGATTGGGTAGATTGACCATCCAAGCGTAATGAAGATCTTCAACAAGAACATTGCTCTACCCAAAGCAGGGCTATCAGAAGATTTAGCCAATTTGGCTACATCACCAGCAAATACTTCATACACAATGTATAGATAACCTACAGTTGATAAAACACCCCAAAAAACATTGTTATCGATTCCAGAAGTCTCACCAATGTAACCAGTCACCAACATTACCAAAGATGCAACAATCAATTTGGTCAATGTAGATCCTTTAGCACCGAAAGGTTTTGTCAAAAGATAAAACTCCACACACATCAATGGAACAGTAAGTGTCCAATCAACATATCTGAAAGCTGTCGGTGAACTACCCGTTTCCAGGTAGAAATCTCTCATATAATAGTAATGCACTGCCGCAATACCTGTAATGAGACCTGATACAAGAAGTGAAGTTTTCCACTTCCCATCCACAGAACTTCTTTCTACAAAGAAGAAGACTGCTGATGCAAACATAGCCATGTACCCAATAAAAAAGGTAATGGCAACAGGGTCACTGTTAACGATACGATCCAATCCGATCATTTCTGCTGTTAAAATTGTGTTCATTGTGAATTGATTTTAGATGTGATTGATTTAGTGAAATAATATTTTGGGTAATAATGACATCTAAAGAGATTTGGGAGTTTATTTGTTTAATAAAAAATCAATAATATTAAACAAAAGTGTTTTAATGACTTATTTTTGGTAATCAACAGCAGGTAATTGGTATTTAAGATTTTAACTTTCAATGCATTATGAACCATCAAAACATTCGAATTTTAAAACTTTCAAATGAGTTTTCTTTGCTTGCATGAGATTTACTCAAATAATGTAATTTAAGGTTATGGGTGGGTATGTGCTCTCGAAAAATTTGCGTATTATTACGCTTTAATACGACTGTCAAAAAACCTCTTTTTTACATCAATAAAGGAGCTTAAAATTAGTTATGAGCGACAACAAGGAAGAAAACAAGAATGATTATTCAGCTGGGAATATTCAAATTCTCGAAGGATTAGAAGCTGTAAGAAAAAGACCTGCTATGTACATTGGTGATGTTGGAGTCAAAGGACTACATCACTTGATATGGGAAGTTGTAGATAATTCCATTGATGAAGCCCTTGCAGGACACTGTGACACAATTCATGTAACCATCAATGAAGACAACTCTGTCACAGTAGAAGATAATGGGAGAGGAATTCCTACAGATTTTCACCCAAAAGAAAAAAAATCGGCCCTTGAAGTAGTAATGACTGTACTTCATGCTGGTGGTAAATTTGACAAAGACACCTACAAAGTATCAGGTGGCCTTCATGGAGTAGGGGTTTCTTGTGTGAATGCCTTATCTACTATGCTAAAAGCTACAGTGCATCGTGGGGGCAAAGTTTTTGAACAAGAATATTCGATAGGTATACCACAATACCCTGTAAGAGAAATTGGGACTACTGATAAGAGGGGGACAATCATCCATTTCAAACCTGATTCAAGTATTTTTGCAATTACTGAATATAAATACGAAACAATAGCCAATAGACTTAGAGAGATGTCATTCCTGAATGCAGGAATACGCATCCATCTCAAAGACATGCGTGAATTGGAAGAAGATGGTACGCCGAGGTCCAATGAGTTTTATTCTGAAGGTGGATTGGTAGAATTTGTTCAGTACCTAGATGATACCAAAGAAAAAATAATTGAAGAGCCTATTTATATAGAGTCTGAGCGCAACAGTGTACCAGTACAGGTGGCGATGAGTTATAATTCTTCCTATTCTGAAAATGTAGTTTCTTATGTAAACACCATCAATACTTATGAAGGTGGTAGTCACGTATCAGGATTCAGGCGAGCTTTGACCAGAACTTTGAAGAGTTATGCGGATAAGTCAGGAATGCTCGATAAACTGAAAATCGAAGTTTCAGGGGATGATTTCAGAGAGGGTTTAACAGCTGTTATTTCTGTAAAAGTAGCAGAACCACAGTTCGAAGGACAGACCAAAACTAAATTGGGTAATTCTGATGTGGTAGGCGCTGTCGATAGTGCTGTATCTGAAGTTTTACAAATCTGGCTTGAAGAACATCCAAAAGAGGCTAAAATCATTGTTGGAAAAGTGGTTTTGGCTGCCCAAGCTAGACATGCGGCTAGAAAAGCCCGTGAGATGGTACAGCGAAAAAACGTGCTTGGAGGTGGAGGATTGCCTGGTAAACTTGCAGATTGTGCTAATTCTGACCCAACTGTTTGTGAGCTATATTTAGTAGAAGGTGATTCAGCAGGTGGATCTGCAAAACAAGGAAGAGATAGAGATTTTCAGGCTATTCTCCCGCTCAAAGGTAAAATCCTCAATGTAGAAAAAGCCCACGAACATAAAATCTACGATAACGACGAAATAAAAAATATCCTTACTGCACTAGGAGTAAAATTTGGTACTGTAAATGGTGATAGAGAATTAGATTTGTCCAATTTGAGATATCATAAAATCATCATCATGACAGATGCTGATATTGATGGTTCTCACATCAGAACTTTAATTTTGACTCTGTTCTTTAGGTACTTAAGATCTCTAATTGAGAATGGCTATGTCTACATTGCTCAGCCACCGCTATACTTACTGAAGAAAGGCAAAGACGAGCGATATGCTTATGACGAAGAAGACAGAAAGAAAATCACTAAAGAAATGGTAGGTGATACTGGCAAAGAAGAAAGTATTAACTTACAGCGATACAAAGGGCTTGGTGAAATGAATCCAGAGCAGCTTTGGACTACTACCATGGACCCAAATACCAGAACACTCAAGCAAGTTACCATAGAATCAGCTGCTGAAGCTGATCACCTTTTTAGCATGCTTATGGGAGATGAAGTCCCACCAAGGAGAGACTTTATTGAAAAGAATGCGAAATACGCAAAAATTGATACTTAAAAATTTTGAAAAATATCTTTCAGGGAGCGAATCGCTCCCTTTTTTATTTCGTTATAAAATTCTTAAACTTAAGCTCAATTTTGAGGATTAATATTAAGTAGATTTGCCTTTAGAATACTTTGATTATGAATATTGCAACCAAAGATAAATTTGATAGCATCATATATGCGAGTGATTTAGTTAGTAGAGATTTGAGCTGGCTTAGGTTCAATGAGCGTGTTTTTGATCAATCCAAAAAAGAGTCAAGGTCTATTTTTGAGAAGTTGAAATTTCTGGCCATCACAGCGTCAAACTTGGATGAGTTTTTTATGATTAGGGTAGGATCTCTTTACAATTACCTTGATTATGACAAAGAAAGAGTAGACTATTCTGGACTTCGAGAAGAACCATTCAAAATAAAGTTAATGCTTGAATGCCAGGCTTTTCATAAAAGGCAACAAGAGCATTTTCAAAAGAACCTTCTACCAAACATGGTAGATTCAGGTTTTATTTTGAGTAATGTCAAAAATCTCACACAGGATGAGCAGGAGTATATCAGATCATATTTTAATAAGGCGATTTATCCTATGCTTACGCCTATGGTTTATGATGGGTACAGGACTTTTCCTATTTTGATGAATAAACTTTTGGTTTTCGGTGTAGTAACATTGGCCCCAGGAGAAAAAAAGGAAAATAGAAAGCTTTCTTTCGTTCAAATTCCAGCGAATATTCCAAGATTCTTTGAAGTTGAACGAGAAGATGTGGTGATTTATATTCCTATTGAAGAAGTAATAAGGGAAAACCTGATTTCACTTTTTCGAAATGTAAATATAGAATCGGTAAACCTCTTTAGAATTACGAGAAATGGTGATTTTACTTTAGAAGAAAGTGAGGATATGGATGCTAACTTCCTTGAAGAAGTAAAGCGAAAACTGAATGAAAGAAAAACTGGTAGGGTAGTGCGTATTGAAATTGAAGAGGGGTACAGCAAATGGATGATCAATTTGCTAAAGGAGCGCTGGAATATTCAGGATGACAGTATTTTCAAAGTGGAGAGAAGAAGTATGTTGGATTTCACAGGACTTTGGCAAGTAATTGGAAATAAGCGTTTCAAAGACAGATTACCCCAAATGCCCTCGCCAGTTCATCCTTTATCTTATCCGGAAGAAGGCACAGAGGATATTTTTCAAGTTTTAAAAAATAGGGATATTCTTTTACACCACCCATACAACAACATCGATCCGATTCTTGATCTAATTGAAAAGGCAGCAGATGATCACAATGTGATGGCTATCAAGATGACTATATATAGACTTGCCAGTGACTCGAGGATTACCAAGGCGCTACTTAGAGCGGCTGAGAATGGCAAGCACGTATCGGTGCTTTTTGAAGTCAAGGCTAGGTTTGACGAGGAAAATAACATTCGTGAAGCCAAAAAGCTTCAAAAAGCGGGCTGCTTCGTAATCTATGGTATCAGTAACTTAAAAACGCATACCAAGCTAATGCTAATCGTCAAGAAAGACGAAAATAAGGTTACAAGATATGTGCACTTAGGTTCAGGAAATTACAATGAAGATACAGCAAGGCTTTACACTGATATTGGTTTGTTGACTACAAATGAAATTCTCGCTAATGATGTGTCAGAATTCTTCAATGTTATCACAGGACATTCAATGCCAGACACCTATGAAAGCCTGATCACTGCACCTCGAGATATGAGGAATCAACTGATTAGTTTTATTGAACAAGAGTCAGAAAATGCTAAAAATGGGCTTCCAAGTGGAATTTTTATTAAAGTTAACTCTTTAGAGGATTCTGAGATTATTTATGCTTTGTACAGAGCTTCACAGGCAGGTGTTCAAGTTAAGCTGATCATAAGAGGGATTTGTTGTCTCCGGCCAGGAAGACCTGGGTTGAGCGAAAATATCGAGGTTTTTTCTATTGTTGGAGATTACTTAGAACATTCAAGGATTTACCATTTTCATAATAATGGAGAGACAAGAACGTATGCTGGCAGTGCAGATATGATGGTAAGAAGTTTTGATAAGAGATTGGAGTCTCTTTTTAAAGTGGATGCGCCTCTTTTAGAAAAGCAATTAATGAATATCATTTCATTTAATCTGAGAGATAATGTCAATTCATATATGATGCTAGAGGATGGTACCTACATTAGGAAAATGCCTCAAGCAGATGAAGAGGAGTTCAATATCCACAAGGAGTTCTTTCACCTCAACGTAGATGAAGTCATGCAAGTGAAGTTGATAGATTAAGGTATGAAAAAACGCCTCACTCTGATTAGTGAGGCGTTTTTTCATTTAACCACTTTCTTGATCTTATTTCTCTCGTAAAGTACATTCATCAAACCATCTTTTAAACCTACATCTGGTACGATCATTTTCTTCGAAGAAGCTGCGGTCATGGCTGCCAAATAAATTTTGCTCGCTGGAATGATGACATCAGCACGATCAGGATTTAAGTTCAGCTTGTTGATCCTATCTTCATATGAAAAGGATTCTAAGTATTGTTGAATTTCTTTAATTTTATCTGGGCTGATGTATCTTTTATTTTTAGCAGGGTTAGACATCTCAAAAATCTTATTAATGTTACCACCAGTTCCTATACAGGTGATTTTATCCTTACTCGTAATGTTTTCTCCTATGAATTTATTCATACTCTTCCAGACAGAAAGCGGTATGTTGTCATCTAAGGCTCTAACTGAACCTATTTTAAAGGATTTTGAAGCAATTTTCTCCTTGTTCTTGTATATATTAAGCTCAGTACTCCCTCCTCCAACATCGATATGCAAGTAAGGTTTCTCGTCAATATATGACCAGAGTGCAAGGTTGATCAATTCTGCTTCTCGATTTCCATCTATAATTTGGATTTTCAATCCGATATCCTGCTTGACTTCATCTGCAATCTCTTTTCCATTAGCTGATTCGCGCATAGCTGAAGTAGCACATACTATGTAATCATCTACTTCATAGAGATCTATTAATAGTTTGAAAGCCTTCATCAGTTTGACAAACTTCCTCCTATTTTTATCACTTATCTTTTGAACATGGAACACATCCATTCCTAGCCTAAGAGGGAATCGGAGATATTCCAGTTTTTTGAAAGTAGTTTTGTCTTGATAGTGAGTTACATTAGTGATTTGTAGCCTGATGGCATTGGATCCGATATCTACTGCTGCTAGTTTCAAATGGAAAGTTTTATTTTAGTAAAACAAAAGCGCTTAAAATCTAATTGATTTTACTTAAGAAAATCAAATCTAATTTAACTAAAATTAGCTTCCTAAAGCTATAGCTTATTATTTTTTTCTTCCAACTAAAAGCACCACTAGTCCTGCTGCAATGCTAATTCCTCCTGCATAATTAGGCCAATTTAATTTGTTTTCTTTGGTTTTGTTTACCTGAATTGGACCAGCATCTATGATATTTTCTTCCGTGTTGAAACTGAACCCTGAAAAAAGAAACATTGCAATTCCTGCGACAATCAAAATAATTCCTAAAGTTTTCATAGCTTTTTGTTGGTTTGTATATTTTTAGGGAGCAATAAGCTTACCAAACTATGATTTTGTACGAATTGACTTGAATCTATTCCAGGATGCTATAATACTGATTAATAGTATTCCAAATACTACTGAAAGAGAAATGTAGGAGGGAAAATGATAAGCAGCGGATAATACCATCTTGAAACCTATAAATATCAAAATGAATGATAGTCCATGTTGTAAATAATGAAACATCTCAAAGCTATTTGCTAAGAGGAAGTAAAGTGCTCTTAAGCCAAGGATTGCAAATATATTGGAAGTATATAGTATCACAGGATCATTGGATATAGCAAAAATCGCGGGGATTGAATCTACTGCAAAAAGAAGGTCAGTGAATTCAATTACTGCAACTACTACAAGTAGCTGTGTTGCAAATCTTTTACCATCAATCTTTACAAAAAACTTTTCCCCATGGTATTTTGGATCTACTCTGAATAGTTGATGAATAAGTTTGGTTCCCAATGATTTTGAGAAATCTTTATTTTCCTCTACTTCTTCATCTTGTTTCCAAGTCTTAATTCCAGCATATAATAGAAAAATGCCAAAGATGGTTAAAATAATATTTATATGTATCTCAATACCAAATAGATAAAATGGATCAATAAAAGTTAATTCTATTAATTTAACACCAAAGAAAATAAAAATAGCCCTCATGATGATAGCGCCCAAAATGCCATAAAATAAAACCTTATGCTGGTATTTATCAGGAACTTTGAAAAACTTAAAAACTAGAATAAAGACGAAGAGATTGTCTACACTTAGTGCTTTTTCAATCAAAAAAGCTGAATAATATTGGGAAGCTTTTTCAAGTCCAAAATCCCAATAGATGTAAACCCCAAAAAGTAATCCAATACCTATCCAAACGATAGACCAATTAAGGGCTTCTTTGGTCGATACTTTATGCGCTTCTTTATTGAAGACAAATAAATCAATAGCAAGTAGGACTAAGACAATTATGGCAAAACCAATCAAGGCATAGCCTTCATCTTTTAGATATTCCAATGGAAATTTATTTATTCAGTGAGTATTGTTGGGTAAGCATATTCAAAGTAGGTAATTACATTTTAATGTAGTTGCCTTTTTTAAGCTTTTTCTTGACTTTGAAGTAATTAAAAAAACCAAGAAAGATCAATCCAATACTCAATGCAAATGCTAAATATCCAAGGTCACTGATATGACTGAGCACATTTACCTCCATCAAAGCTGTACCACTGACCAAAAAGTAAAGCGAAGTTCTGATATAAGAGAGAAGTGTTCTGTCGTTGGCAAGTGTAGTCCTTTGCCTTGCTAGATAATCTCTTACGATCATTTGCTCTTCAGTTAAATTCTCTTTTTCCATCTGCTATTTGATTAGGTTACAAAAGTAGGAAATTATTTACTTTAAAAACTGTGGCATAAAACCAGAAAACCATTAAGATTTATTTTCTTTGCTATCAAATTATATTTATATAAATCCCTTCAGGAATGAGCAAGCCTAATTTTGATGATATTTTTATGGAACTAGCTGTGAATCTTGCTAGAAGATCACACTGTATCAAAAAACATGTAGGGGCTGTGCTTACAAAAGAAACTAGAATTATTTCCATTGGTTACAATGGGCCTCCTTCAGGCACTCACAATTGTGACGAAGAGTTTCCGCACGAAGGTTGCGCAAGAGATAGCAAAGGAAGCTGTACGCTTGCGCTTCATGCAGAACAAAATGCCATATTATATGCTGTCAAAAACAATACTTCTGTGGAAGGATCCACCCTGTATGTAACTTTAGCTCCCTGTCTGGCCTGTGCGAGAATCATCTTCTCCATGGGTATCCAAAGGGTCATTTACATGTATTCTTACGCTGAATACAAAGGATTACCATTTGATGAAGGCTTAGAGTTTCTAAAGAAGTTCGGGGTAGAAGTCGAGAAGTATGTCAATGAGATCAAGATTGAAGATCCGTTGATTTAAATGAAATTGACCTCTGGGTGAAGGTGAATCCCAAATTTTTCTTGAATTGAGGTTTGTATTCTTTTACTAAGATAGGCTATTTCTTTTCCATCGCCATCACCATAGTTGACTAGGACAAGTGGTTGTAGCTTGTGTACACCTATCTTACCAAAAGTTTGTCCTTTCCATCCAGCTTGTTCGATCAGCCATGCTGCTGGGACTTTTACACCTTCTTCATTTGGGTATCCTGGGATGTTTGGATACTCGGACTTTAGCCTGTCGAATTCCTCTTGAGAGATCGTTGGATTTTTGAAGAAACTTCCAGCGTTTCCAATTACCGCGGGATCTGGTAATTTACTTTGCCTTATTTGAATCACTGCATCTGATATGGCTTTGATGTTGATTTCTTCTATTCCCATAGCCTTCAATGTATCTTCTATAGCTCCATAAGAAATATTGAAAATGGGTTTTTTCTTTAATTTAAAAGATACGCTGGTGATGATGTATTTATCTTTCAAATCATTTTTAAAGACACTATCCCTGTAGCCAAACTTACATTGGTTCCAATCAAATACTTCTGATGTTCCAGTATTCCTATTGATTGCTCTCAGTTGATGAAACACTTCCTTGATCTCTATCCCATAGGCTCCAATATTTTGCATAGGGGATGCCCCTACTGTTCCAGGAATCAGTGAAAGATTTTCCACACCAGCCCAATCCTGCTCAATGCAATAAAGTACAAACTGATGCCAGTTTTCTCCAGCACCAACTTCCACAATGACATCTTCTTCCGATTGTTTTATTACATCTATCCCACTTATTTCCATCTTAAGCACAAGTGCATTGACATCCTGGGTCAGAAGGATATTACTTCCTCCACCTAATACTAATAAAGGAATATCCAATTCATTGGACTTGACCAAAGCCCCTTTGACATCTTCTTCTGAAGTGGCAACTGCAAAAAATTTAGCTTTTTTATCAATCCCAAAAGTATTGTATGGCTTTAACGAGATGTTTTCTTGTATATTCATGGCTGAAAATTCTTCCTGCGAATTAAGCAAGATTTTATCCAAATAGAAAGACTCAAGACACATATCTATCACCTTATAAATTTGCGCTAGAATGAAAGAAATGGTAATCAATGGAGTAAGAATAAGGCCCGGTCAGACGGTCAATATAGAAATTGCTATTGCAAGATTGCCTACACATACTTTGATTGACCTTCCAGTTTTCATCAAAAGAGCAAAGGAGGATGGTCCAGTGGTCCTGATCTCTGGGGGTGTACATGGTGATGAAATCAATGGAATAGTAGCTGTAAAGAGGATGCTAGAGGAAGATGAAATCACACCTTCCAAAGGAACTATTATTTTGATTCCACTTGTAAATGTCTACGGATTTTTGAGTTATTCAAGAACTTTTCCAGATGGTAGAGATTTGAATAGAAGTTTTCCAGGAAGTAAGAAAGGCTCACTTGCTTCTCAAATTGCATTTATTTTGACTAATGAAATTATTCCATTGATCGATTATGGTATAGACATGCACACTGGAGGAAGAATGCTTTCCAATTACCCTCAAATCAGAGTAGACTACAAAGACAAGAAGGGTGTTGAGCTTGCCAAGGCTTTTGGAACGCATTTTATATTGAACTCTCCTCATATTGATAAATCCTTCAGAAAAGAGGCTTACAAAAAGAAGAAAAGTATTCTTGTGTATGAAGGAGGAGAATCCATGCGTTTAGATGATTTTGCAGTAGAAGAAGCAGTTGCAGGAACGAAAAGGATGCTTCATTACTTGGGGATGTTAGAAGCTGCACCCGAAAAGAAAGAATTGACTATGATTTCTGAAAGTTCTTGGCTGAGAGCAAAGATTTCTGGGATTTTTATGACTTCTGTACAGTTAGGGGATCATGTCAAAAAAGGTCAAATTCTCGCTAGGATTTCAGATCCTTATGGACAAGTAAAGGTTCCCATTAAGTGTACGACAAATGGATTCATCGTGGGATTGAATAATAACCCAGTAGTAAATGCAGGCGATGCCTTGGTACATATAGGGAAAGTAGTATAAAGAGAAAGATTCGATCGTTTAGAATGGATACCCAATTCCTATATTAAAAACAGTTTGGCCTCTTTCTCCTAGAAACCCATTGAAGAAATTACCTAAAATAAATCTTTGACCTTCTTCTCTTGCAGGGTCTACTGCTTTTACGCCCATATCTAGTCTTAGTACCAAAAAGTCAAAATCCATTCTTAAACCCAAACCAGTGCCTACAGCAATCTCTTTATAGAATCTATTGAATTCAAAATTAGCACCTTGTCTAGTAGGGTCATCGAGAAAAGTCCAGCTATTCCCAAAATCAATAAAAAAAGCCCCATCAAAATAACCGTATAATTTTCTTCTGTACTCAAGCATGCCTTCGAAAAGGATATCTCCTGGTTGCTCAAATCTATAATCAAATGAACCGTCTTCATTTAATGGAGGCGTATAAGATCCTGGGCCAAGCCGTCTAGGCTGCCAGGCCCTGATACCAGTACTACCACCAGCAAAGAAATATTTTTCATAAGGCAGAATTCCATCACTGATACCATACGGCTTGGCCATGCCCAAATTGAGTCTGTAAGCAAAAGTCTGTTTGTTGCCTAAAGGAATATATCTCCTAAAATCTGCTTGAAATTTCAAGAATTGGAAATATGCAAGACTTCGATTTTCTATAAATTCCCTATTGACAAAATTAAGGGTGGTACCACCACTTTCTAGAAAAAGGCGTAAGAGTGATGCACTATTTTTCTGAAAAACCCCATATTGATTGAAGTTAATAATAACTTGACCCGATATGCTACTTACATATGAAGGAAGGAAAGAATTAATTAAGTTATTCCCCTGATTTTGAAGGTCTTCAAGTATTTCTCTAAAATCATTACTTAAATTAGATCTGATAAAGTTAGCATCAACCAGATTGAGCGAAAATTGCTGTCTAAGATTACGTGTATTCCAATTATAAGCAAGAATTCCATTGACACTTTCTCTGTTGTATTCAGGCCGATCTACATAATTGTAACCAATCAATGTTCTAGTCCTAGGATTATACCTACCAAATCGCTCAAGGGCAAATTTATTCATTGGCACCAAAAACTGTGGGAAAATAATAGATGCAGACGTGTTCAATTCCCTAGACCTAAAAACACCACCTTCGCCTGTTGCAGATACAACCCCTTCAAGTCCAGCTCTGAAGTTAAACTCGAAAATTTCGGCTCCTCTAAATAGGTTTCGATTTCTTAATGAATGGCTAAAAAATGGTCCAGGAACTTGTTCTGTAATACTTGCACCAAGTTGGTTTGTTATCAGATATTTTTGATTTGGTTGCGTAAAAATTCTTGGCCTAAGAACTGTTCCTAAGGTATCAAAAGAAATATTCACAAATCTAAAGAGATCTAAATTAGCTAATTGTCTTTGAGTTTCTAGTACATCTGTTTTATTGTAGAGGTCGCCTTGATTGAGGAATATCCTAGAGGAGATAATTTTTTCAGAATAGCGGTCTCTATAGATTTTGAAGTTGATGTCTTTATATATCGAATTGGCTTCATCTTCAAAAAAGGTATCTCCCGAAGGGGCGTCAATTGAGAAGTAGATGGAATCTAGGGTATAAACTTTATGAAAATCATTAGTAGCAGGTTTTCTGATGACTTGCTCTATTTGAACAGTTTTTTCTAAGGTGTCTTTGTAGACATTATATTCGATGTAAGATTTTGAAAAAGTATAATAACCGTTCTCCTTCAAAAAATCTTCCACTCGCTGACGTTCTCTAGAGAGTTGTGCTTGCTCGTATCTACTATGAGGTTTGATTTCTGAGCGCCTTTTATTTTTTTCAAGAAGTTGATAGATGTTTTCATCATCTGATCTAGAATAGACAGAATCAATGATATATGGTTGATTTTCGGTGAGTAAATATTTCACTTTAGCTTTTTTACCATCATAAGCTACAGCATAATCAACCTCGTTTTCAAAGAAACCATTATTGGATAAATAAAAGGAAATTTGCCTTTGCGAATCTTCAGTCTTAGTGCTATCATGAATCACTCTTGGGTTGCCAGTTCGCATGAAAAAATTCCCAAACTCCAATTTTTTTTCTATTGAAGTGATTTGATTATTGATTTTATTAAATCGCTTGATTTCCCTTCGAGATAGATCCTCTTCCTTTTTGTTTAAAAGTGCTCTCCTTTCTTTTTCTAATTTTTCTCTTCTTTGAATGTGAACGGTACTATCAAAAGTCCATTCCCCAAATCTATAAAAGGCTACCCCAATGGATGTATTGAGCAATGGAATTCGGGTATTGGGTTCTTGTTTGATAAGATTTGTTATTGCATCCTTATCGCTTTTTTCTACACCCTCTACTTGTACTTGATAGACTAAATATTCATTATCCTTCAAGCCTTTGGTCAAAGAACATGAAGAAATCAAAAAAAGGAGAAAGATAAAGTTTATATATTTGGCCTTATTCACTATTTGATGCTCACCGAATGTTAAGCAAAAATACGCTTAAGTTTATTAAATCCTTGCAACAGAAAAAATTCCGCAAACAGGAAAGCGCATTTTTTGTGGAAGGTAGCAAAAATGTAACGGAATTGTTGGATTCAGATTTCGAAATTTCCCATCTTTTGTATACAGATAAGTTTGAATCTGAAAATAGGGATTTGTTAAAGAGGTTCAAAGGAGAGGCTTTTCTCGTCACACAAAAGGTACTTGAGTCAGCAGGATCTTTTCAGTCTAATGACAGTGCCTTGGCTGTTGCAAAAATCAAAGTCAATGATCAACCTCAAATATCTAATTCAGAATTGATACTCGCATTAGATGATGTCAGAGACCCTGGGAATCTGGGAACTATTATAAGAATTGCTGATTGGTATGGAATCAAGCATATCATTTGCTCTGAAGAATCAGCTGACTTTTATAATCCTAAAGTGCTCAACTCCAGCATGGGTAGTTTTTCAAGAGTCAATGTGTATTACACTGATTTATTTACTTATTTGCCTACTCTAGATCTGCCAATTTATGGTGCATTTTTGGGTGGTAATAATATTCATCATCAAAAGCTCAAGCCTGTAGGAATCATTTTAATGGGAAATGAGTCCCAAGGAATATCTGATAGAATTGGAGAGCTTGTTACGGAAAGGCTGACTATTCCGCGTTTTGGACATGCTGAATCCCTCAATGTGGCTATAGCCACTGCTATCATATGTGATAATTTCAAAAGATCTTAAGTCATACCAATATGTCCAATTTGTTCGGTACGCTCAAAAAAGTTGGTCTCAATACCTTTTTCTTTCTGTTATTAGGCGTCATCATTTTAGCAAAGCTTTTTCCTGAGTGGGGAACAGCAGACAGCCCAGTACCACTCAAGCCAATTACAGGACTTGGAATATCTGTGATATTCTTTTTTTATGGAGTGAAACTCAATCCTAGAAAACTACTCCAAGATCTTTCTAATTGGAAGCTACATTTGCTAGTTCAGAGCACTACTTTTTTGATTTTCCCATTGCTTGTTTTAGGTCTTTATGCGATTTGGGGAGATCAAAATTCTTATTTGTGGTTAGGGACTTTTTATTTGGCCGCTTTACCATCGACTGTTTCCTCGTCTGTAGTGATGGTTTCTATAGCTGGAGGCAACCTGCCAGCAGCAATTTTCAATGCCAGTATTTCAAGTATGGTTGGGATATTTATTACTCCTGTTTGGATGGATCTACTTCTGCCAGCTTCTGCTATTGGATTTCATCTTACAGATACATTTATCAAACTCAGCCTTCAGGTTCTATTTCCTTTGATTATTGGGCTTTTTACGCATCAGTATTTATCTTCTTGGGTAGGAAGGCATGGTAAGGCATTGAAAAACCTGGATCAAACAATCATTCTCTTGATAGTCTTCACTGCTTTTGCTGAGTCCTTCGCCGAGAAAATGTTTGATGGGAAAACAGCAGGAGAGTTAGTCACTCTTGGTGGATTGATGTTACTTTTCTTTTTGGTGATGATGGTTTTGATGCATTTCCTTGCCAAAAGTTTGAAGTTCAATGATGCTGATAGGATTACAGTTCTTTTTTGTGGAAGTAAAAAGTCTCTTGTTCAAGGTGCTGTAATGGGAAGAGTTATGTTTCCTGACCCAGTCATATTTGGAGTTATTTTACTCCCTTTGATGATGTATCATGCATTGCAGCTGATATTTGGAAGCGCTATAGCACAGCGTATTGGTGAAAAGATGAAAAATACCATTTGATATGAAATTGAAAATATACCAAGTAGATGCATTTGCAGAGGAAGTTTTTAAAGGTAATCCTGCCGCTGTGGTTCCTTTGAAAAGCTGGTTGTCGGATGAACTTATGCAAAAAATAGCCATAGAGAATAACTTATCTGAAACAGCATTTGTGGTTGCAGATGGAGAATATTACTTGATCCGCTGGTTTACTCCAATGGTGGAAGTTGACCTCTGTGGCCATGCAACTTTAGCCTCAGCGCATGTTTTATTTGAGCATGAAGACTACACTGGAGATTTAATCAAATTCATTTCCCCAAGAACTGGTGCTTTGGATGTGAGGAAACAAGAGCATGGGATGCTTACTTTAGATTTTCCAGTAGATGAAATAAAAAGAATTGACCCAGATTCAAATATGTTTCAAGGTTTTAGTAAAGCCCCTAAAGAGCTTTGGAGAGGTAAAAGTGACTATGTTCTAGTATATGAATCAGAAGATGACATACTCGATATTCATGTAGATTTGAAAGAGATAGAGAAAATAAAAACTCGTGGATTTATTATTACTGCGCAAGGAAAGGAAGTGGATTTTGTGAGTCGTTGGTTTGGTCCGCAAGTAGGGGTGGAAGAAGACCCTGTCACTGGTTCTGCACATACTACTTTGACTGCCTTATGGGCAGAGAAATTAAATAAGAATAATTTGACTGCTATTCAACTGTCTGCAAGATCTGGAAGCTTGACCTGTAAACTAGTTGGCGATAGGGTTCATATAAGTGGTAAAGCGGTAACATATCTTCAAGGTGATATTTTCATTTAAAAAGGAAAAACCCTGGCAGAATTTTTTCTGGCAGGGTTTTTCAATATTACTTAAGTAAATTTTAAGGAACTAAGTAAATGAATGCATTAACATTCATTCCGGCACCCACAGAAGCAAATACAATATGATCACCTGAATTAATTTTGTGTACATCAAGTTCTCCTTTGACAATCATGTCATATAAAATCGGTACTGTTGCTACAGAATTATTGCCTAGTTTAGAAATGGTCATTGGCATAATAGAAGTAGAATCTTCTAGTTTTTGATCATAAAGTTTGAATAGCCTCTGAATGATTGCTTCATCCATTTTAGCATTGGCTTGATGAATGAGTACTTTCTTGATCTTTTGGATAGGAACCCCTGATTTGTCAATCGTAGCTTTGACAAGAGCAGGCACTGTATTGAGTGCGTATTCATAGAGTTTTCGCCCATTCATTTTCATAAATAAGGTATTGTCCTCAAACTCGGGATGATAAGAAATATCCATTTTCAAGAAATGTGCTTCATTGAGTGTATCAGTACGAGTCTTATGACAAAGAATGCCAACTGGGTTAGAACTTTCCTTGGCCTCTAAGATTACTGCTCCTGCACCATCTGAGTAAATCATGCTATCAATATCATGTGGATCAGCTATTCGAGAGAGATTTTCTGCTCCAATGACTAGCACGCGCTTTGCATCGCCTGACTTGATGAAATAATCCGCTTGAATGACTCCCTGAACCCACCCTGGACATCCAAATGGTAAATCATAAGCTACGCAATCTGGATTTGCAATTTGAAGTTTATGTTTGACTCTAGAAGCCAAAGTAGGAACCAAATCCGATTTGATATTATCATGAAGGATATCTCCAAAGTTGTGAGCAACGACAATATAATCTAATGATTCAGGATCAATTCCCGAGTGCTCAATGGCTTCTTTGGCAGCGTAGTAAGCCATATCAGAAGTATTGAGGTCAGGACTGAGATACCTTCTTTCTTGTATGTCTGTGATTTCTTGAAACTTATTGACAATATCCGGAACAGGCTTTTCTAATTTTTCTCCCTTTTCATTGATAAAATTACGAGTGTGAAAGCTTTCGTTCTTGACAATTATCTCTGGAATGTATTTTCCAGATCCAGTAATAATGCTGTAAATAGGCATAAAGAGTTTTTAATTGGGTGAAAATCTGGTTGGGATCGAAATTTAAAAAATATATAATTAAGGAAGATGATTTTTTATAAATGCTTTACTATAATATTAAAAATAATGCTTTAATCAGAATTAAGTTTTGATAAAATGCAGTATCAACTAATAAAATGTCTTTTCAAGAAATGTCTTGATCATGCCATAAAGCTAGCTTTTAATGGTTGTTGTGCTAAAAACTTTTATTGCTTCCTTATTGAGGTTATTATTACATAAACATAAATCTATATCTTAGACTTATAACGTATATCAACCAAAACTATCAAAAATGAAAACTTATTATAACCCTGAAGACCTTAAGAAATTTGGAAAAATTGGAGATTTTCAAAAATCTATGGCGGATAAATTCTTCGACTATTACGGAGAAGTATTTCAAGAGGGTGCTTTAACGGCTAGAGAAAAATCCTTGATTGCGTTAGCAGTTGCACACGCTATTCAATGCCCTTATTGTATAGACGCTTACACTGTAGATACAATGGAAAAAGGCTGCGATGAAGAACAGATGATGGAAGCTGTGCATGTAGCTGCAGCCATTAGAGGTGGAGCATCACTCGTCCATAGTACTCAAATGATGAGCAAAGTAAAAGAGATCTCAATGTAATGTCTTGTAAAATTTTGATAACAATAGATGAAATCTTTAAAAGCTCAACAACACCCGCTTTCTAAAATTGAATACGAATTAGAAGTTCTGGATACACCAATCAATGGACTAAGTTTTGCTGATAAGCTTGCTGACTCAAATCTTTTTCCATTAAGCCCAACCCAAATTGATATTCTTCAAATCAATATGGGTAAGATGTGCAATCAGGTATGTAAGCACTGTCATGTGGACGCAGGTCCAGACCGTAAAGAAATCATGACAAGAGAAACAATGCTGATGATTTTAGAAGTAATCAAAAAGGGCGGTATCAAAACAGTGGATTTGACTGGTGGAGCTCCTGAGATGAACCCTGAGTTTCGTTGGTTTATCGAAGAGGTAAGAAAAATTAGCTCAGAGGTTCATATCATTGTGAGATGTAATTTGACAATCATTTTGGCAAATCCAAAATATCATGATCTCCCAGAATTTTATAAAAAGCACCATATCGAGGTAGTATCTTCTCTACCTTATTTTACTGCTGTCAAAACAGACTCACAAAGAGGAGATGGTGTTTTTGATAAATCAATCAAAGCTTTGAAAATGCTCAATGAGATTGGCTATGGATCGGAAGGTTCAGATTTGCAATTAAATTTGGTCTATAACCCTGCTGGTGCATTTCTTCCAGCCTCTCAGGAAGGACTGGAGTTAGAGTTTAAGAAACGTCTAAAGAATTCCTACGACATCACTTTTAATTCATTGTATACCATCACCAATTTGCCAATCAGTAGATTTTTAGAATATCTGCTCAGGTCAGAGAATTATGATAGCTATATGGAAAAGCTGCTAGATGCTTACAATCCAGTGGCTGCTGCTAATGTGATGTGTAGAAATACGATATCAGTGGGCTGGGATGGATACTTATATGATTGTGATTTCAATCAAATGCTTGAATTAAAAGTAGCTTCACCTACAAGCCAACATATAGCAGATTGGAATCAAAAATCTCTTTTAGAAAGAGAAATTATCGTGAAGCAACATTGTTTTGGCTGTACTGCTGGAGCTGGGTCTAGTTGTGGAGGGGCTACTGCATAAGCTATGAGAGAAAATAAAAAAGCACTCATTGTATTTCAGAAGAATCCTGTACTAGGTAAAGTCAAAACTAGGTTAGCAGCCACCGTTGGAGATGCTAAAGCCTTAGAAATCTATATGAAATTGCTGCAGCATACCTATAAGGTCATTAATCAAATAGAAGCTATTGACACTTTTATTTATTTCAGCGAGAAAGTTGAAAGTGGATTAGAAGAAATGTTTGTTGATCGGGTTAAATTAAGCGTTCAGAATGGTGCTGACTTAGGCTCAAGGATGAAAAATGCATTCGAAGAAATTTTTCAGGAAGGATATGATCAAGCTGCCATCATAGGTACTGACTGTCCTGAAATCACCGAAGATTTGATCAATCAAGCGTTTGAGACTTTGGCTTATTCAGATACC
This sequence comes from Belliella buryatensis, assembly GCF_900188245.1. Classification (GTDB taxonomy): domain Bacteria; phylum Bacteroidota; class Bacteroidia; order Cytophagales; family Cyclobacteriaceae; genus Belliella; species Belliella buryatensis. Next base: position 199,638 of record NZ_FZOK01000006.1, read on the forward strand.
GTTTTTGGCCCAGCTAGAGATGGAGGTTATTATTTACTGGGTATGAATCAGTTTATCCCCCATCTTTTTGAAAAGATGACCTGGAGTCATGATAGAGTTTTGATGGATTCCATTGAAAAACTTAACTTAAATAGAAATTCATTTACGCTACTTGAGATGTTGTCTGACATTGATAACGAAGCAGACTGGATCAAATACAAAAATACACTTTCACAAACTATATGAGTACTTACTTAGAAACAACAGCGAATGTATACAGAGACGCAGCCTTGAAGCCTGACGTTGGTTTATGCTGCACTACTACACCGATTTGGCAATTTCCAGGATTGAAAATTCCGAAGATTATGCAAGAAATGAATTATGGCTGTGGAAGTACAGTTCATTTCAGAGACTTAGTCAATGATCCTAATATCCTCTATGTGGGAGTTGGTGGCGGAATGGAAGTTTTGCAATTCTCTTATTTTTCCAGAAAGGAAAATGGTGTAATCGGAGTAGATATCGTTGACGAAATGATCAAGGCTTGCGAGGACAATCTTGAAATAGCCGAGAAAGAGAATGATTGGTTTAAAAAGGAGTTTGTATCTCTAAGGAAGGGGTCAGCACTAGCTTTACCCATTGCTGATGAAAGCATAGACGTTGCTGCTCAAAATTGCCTTTTTAACATTTTCACCAAAGAAGACCTTGCTTTGGCTTTGAAAGAAATGTACAGGGTGCTGAAGCCACATGGTCGCTTGGTGCTCAGCGACCCTGTGACAGAGCAAGCTATGCCTGAGAGTCTTAAAAATGATGAGCGGCTGAGGGCTTTATGTCTTAGCGGTTCTCTTTCTCTTCAAGAATACCTCAAGATGATCACTGACGCTGGATTCGGTACTGTTGAAATCAGAGCTAAAAGACCTTATAGGATATTGGCTCCTAGTCATTATGATACTGAGGAGATGATATTTTTGGAAAGTGTGGAGGTATGTGCCATCAAAGATCCAATGCCGGCTGACGGACCATGTGTTTTTACAGGTAAAACAGCCATTTACTTCGGATCAGAAGAGTATTTTGATGATGAAAAAGGACATATTTTGATGCAAAATCAGCCACTTTCTGTATGTGATAAGACAGCAAGTGCGATAAAAAATTTAGGAAGGGAAGACATTTATATTACTGAATCAACTTTCTTTTATGATGGTGGAGGTTGTTGTTAGGCTAAAAATTCAGAAATTGTAATTCAATTTTGTTTAGAAAAGGTCACGAGTTGGATATAAACTTTTCCAAAGTTTGATAAATAGTCAAAGTAAACATATTTCTCAAAATTGAACTTTGGAAAAGTTACTCTAAACTAAATACCATAGAATTATAATTTAAATGATGAATTACATAAAAAAAATTTTAGCTGGAATAATCATTCTCTTGAGCTTACCTGGTTTAGCTCAGGAGAAAATGGATTTTGAAATCTCTGTTGCTGGGTTTTCAATTGGTGAAATGACGGCAGTTAAAACAGAGAAAGGAGATGAATCATTCTACGATTTAAAAAGTGAAGTCAGCTTTTGGTTTTTTGGGAAAGTAAATGTGGATTATTCAATCAATTCACAATTCAAAGGCGAACAATTGATCAAGGCAAGGGCAGAGACTAAAAGTAACAAAGGAGAGTTTTCTTCAGATATTATCTGGAAAAATGATCGATATATAATCGAAGCGACTAGTTATCAATATGAGAAGGATACGGTGATCAATAATCCACTTTTTTTCAGCTCTGCTAGATTGTATTTTGAAGAGCCGGTAGGTCAGCAAATCTTTATGGCTGAAAATTTTGGACTCCCATCTCCGATTACCAAATACAAAGATTATTACGAGGTCAATGTCAATGGTAATAAGAACAGATTCTACTATGAAAATGGGAAATTTCAAAAAGCTGTCATGCAGAGTCCTATCAAGAATTATGTGATTAAAAGAAAAAGTCCCTAATGAAAATTTCAGTAATCATTCCAGTTTTGAATGAAGCAGAAAATCTTATAGAGCTATTACCCATAATTTTTAAGTTTGGTGGGGAATATTTGGCAGAAGTAATTGTAGTGGATGGTGGAAGCAATGATGATACAGTCCACATTGCAAGAACTCAAGGTGCTATCTTATTGCGTTCACAAATTAAAAGTAGGGCAGCTCAGCTAAATCGGGGTGCCTCTGAAGCCACAGGTGGAATTTTTTACTTTGTGCATGCAGATAGTAGACCTCACGAAGATTTTGCTAAAGATATCTTAGAATCAATAAGAAATGGAAATTTAGCAGGATGTTACCAATACAAATTTAATTCTACTCAACCATTACTAAAAATGAATGCTTGGTTTACAAGATTTAATGGTATATTTTCAGGAGGTGGAGATCAGACTTTGTTCATTGCAAGGTCAGCATTTGAGGAGTTGCAAGGTTTCGATGAGTACTTTACTATCATGGAAGATTTTGAATTAGTTGGTCGAATTAAGAGGAAGTTTGGTTTTACGGTTTTGCCAAAAAGTATCCTTGTTTCTGCTAGAAAATACGAGACCAATTCTTGGTTGAGAGTTCAGCTTGCTAATTTGACAGTTTTCATGCTTTATTACCTCAAGAGAAACCCTAATGAACTCAAATCTATCTACCACAAAATGCTGAAATATAGATAATTGATTGTTTAAATATGAGTAAAAGTAATGGACTATTACCGATCATCAGCGGTATCCAACAAGTAGGTATCGGTGTGACTGATGCCAAAGAGGCATGGTCTTGGTATAGAAAGTTTTTTAAGATGGATGTGCCAATTTTTGAAGATGCTGCAACTGCTAATTTGATGACAAGGTATACTTCTGATAAAGCACAGGAACGCTTTGCTATTCTTGCGATGAATATGCAAGGTGGAGGTGGGTTTGAGATTTGGCAATACACGAATAAAAAGCCTGTCAGGTCAGATTTTGAATTATCACTTGGGGATTTGGGGATTTTTGCTGTAAAAATTAGAACGAAGGATATTCAGAAGACTTATGATTATTTTGTCAATGAAGGTGCTCAAGTCTTGACAGCACCGGAACTTTCTCCTTGCGGAAGAATGCATTTCTATGTACTAGATCCATATGGTAATACCTTCGAAATGGTAGAAAGTCCCTCTTGGTTCAAGTTGAACAAAGATCATACTGGGGGGGTAGCTGGTGTTTCTATTGGAGTTAGCAACATAGATAAAGCACTCAAATTGTATCAAGGAATCCTAGGGTATCATGAAATCAAGTCTGACGTGACAGGTCTTTTTGAGGATTTGATTGGGATCCATGGTGGAGAAGCCACTTTCAGGAGAGTATTGATACATAGACCAGAGGGCAGGGTAGGAGCATTTAGTAAGTTATTATGTAAGTCTGAAATAGAACTTTTTGAAGTGAAAGATAGCGTTCCCAAAAAGATATTTGAAAACAGAGATTGGGGAGATTTAGGGTTTATTCATGTATGCTTTGATATCACCGGAATGAAAGAATTATCAGAAAAATGTGCTGAAAATGGTTTCCCTTTTACTGTAGATAGCAGTAACAGTTTTGATATGGGAAAAGCAGCCGGCCACTTCTCGTATTGTGAAGATCCTGATGGGACATTAATAGAATTTGTAGAGACTCATAAAATCCCCATTATGGAAAAATGGGGCTGGTACTTGAACCTCAAGAATAGAAAGCCTGAAAAGTCTTTACCAAATTGGATGCTTAAGTTGCTGGCGTTGAACCGTGTTAAGCCTTGATTAAGGATTGTTATATTTGAAAAGTTCATTAACCTGCACCAAGGAGAATCATATTTACTCAAAAAAAACTATTAAAAAAGCGGTTTGATTTTCAGACCGCTTTTTGAGTTTAAATCCTATTGATTCCCTATGAAGAAAGTTTACAATTCAAAAGTAAAGTAAAGATTCAAGGAAGTGGTTAACACAAAATCATTCAATTGTTACTAAATCAATTTCCTCTATTTATCATGACTTCCTGATTTTTGAAAATATCCATCGCAAAGCTTGTCATGGCCTTGACACCAGTTTTGATAGTAGGTTCTGGTAGAGGGGCAAAGTATGGGCTATGAAGTCCAGGAATATCGATATTATTAGCTTTTGCTTCTTCAAGAAATTCAGGATCATTGGCTCCTAAGAAGAACATGCTGATTGGAATTTTTCTTTCTTGATTGCCATAGGCACTAAAATCTTCCCCAACCATTTGAGCGGCTACTTCTACTACTTTATCTTCCCCAAAGGTTTGTTGGAAAACATTCACCATCTGATCAGTCAAAGCTGCATCATTGATCAAAGGCTTGGTAAATGGCTCTCTAATCCAATATTCTGGCATTTTATCCTCGCCCAATCCTGCTGCTCTGGAGTAATTTTCACTGATTTCTTTGATTCTGCTGATTATTTTTTCTCTTACATCTAAGGAGTAAGTCCTGATTGTCAGTTGCATCATCACTTCGTCAGGAATGATATTGTGAACCGATCCGCCATGAATGGAACCCACTGTCACCACCGCAGGATCGGTTGGGGTTAATGTCCGGCTGACGATCGTTTGATAAGCTTGAATGATCTGTGCAGACAAAACAATCGGATCAATAGTCGTGTGTGGAGCTGCACCATGTCCACCTTCACCGAAAATTTTGACATTCATCATGTCAACGCCCGCCATCAGTGGACCCGCTTTGTATCCCAATGTTCCGGCAGGCAAAAAAGGATCATCATGCAAAGCAATCGCATAATCCGGATGAGGGAATTTTTCATAAAGTCCATCATTCATCATGTTGAAAGCACCGAGACCATTTTCCTCCGCAGGTTGTGCCACCATCAGAACAGTTCCTCTCCAGCTGTTTTTGTAATCCATCATCATCTTGGCAGTGCCGACAAATACCGACATGTGGATATCGTGTCCACAAGAGTGCGTGATGAAGGTTTCTTTGCCATCATTGGAAGTTCCTTTTTTAGTGGATGCATAAGGCAAACCCGTTTTTTCTTCCATCGGTAAAGCATCCATATCTGTTCTGATTAGGAGAACAGGCCCTGGACCATTTTTGAACATGCCGACTACACCATAGCCACCAATATTTTCAGTGACTTCATAACCTAGTGCTCTAAGTTCAGCAGCCATCTTTTCGGATGTTTCTTTTTCCTGAAGAGAGAGCTCAGGGTTTTGATGCAGCTCTTTGTAAAGCTTATCCAAATGTGGATAAAACTGCTCAATCGAGCGATCCAAATCTTGGGCGGAAAGGCTAAAAGTTATTGCTAGGGTAAGTATAAAACTGAGGTAAATTTTCATGTTTGCTTTTGTTTTGATCAATGAATTAACAAAAAATTTACTGATTAGGCGATATGTTTTTACTTTCGTGGTATTAAATCTCTTTTTTCTATGCCTATTATTTCAAACTCGACTTACGGAAGACCCCCAAGACATCTTTTCAATGGACATTTGGAAACCATTATTCCTAGTATTTTTAGGAAAATAGAGGGAGTAACTTACCAAAGAGAAAGAATTGACACGCCAGATGGGGATTTTTTGGATTTGGATTGGTCGAGAACTGGAAGTAGAAAATTGCTGATCATTTCCCATGGATTGGAAGGGAGTTCTGAGCGGCATTATGCCAAAGGACTGGCGAAACTATTCAATCAACATGGATTTGATGCCTTGGCTTGGAACAATAGGACTTGCAGTGGAGAGATGAATTTGCAGCCTATTATGTATCATCACGGTGCTTCGTATGACTTGAATACCGTTTTTGAGCATGCAGAAGCAGCAGGTGTGTATGATGAATATTACTTGGCTGGTATCAGTATGGGAGGTGCACAGACCTTGAAGTTCTTAGGAGAAAAAGGACTTGACTTGAATTCAAAAATCAAAAAAGCCGCTGTCTATTCCACGCCCTGCAATTTGACAGATTCAGCGGTTACGCTTTCATTCAAAGGAAATGGTTTCTACAGAAAGCGCTTTCTCAGCAAGTTGAAGTTAAAAATGCAGCTCAAAGGTGAGCAATTCCCGGGATTGGTAGATTTAGACTTGCTTCAAAGGGTTCAGGATTTTGATACTTTTGATACGCATTTTACAGCAAAGCTTCATGGCTTTAAAGATGCAGCTGATTTTTACAAGTCTGTCAGTGCAGACAATTGGATGGAACATATCCAAATACCAACCTTAATCATCAATGCCCTCAACGATCCCTTGATCCACGACCGCTGCTATCCCATCAAGCTAGCAGAACAATCACATCATATCTTTTTAGAAATGCCCAAAAGAGGAGGCCACACCGGTTTCCTAGTCAAAGGTCAAGAATTCACCTGGGCAGAAATGCGTTTTTTGGAGTTTTTGAGGGGATCTTTCTCCTGAAAAAGTCGAAATCCCTACATAAAAGTTCAACCCCTCACGGGGTTGTCTTGTTTATCGTCATTCATCCTATCCCTAGGTTTCACCTAGGGCTATTGAAAAGTTTGACAGCTTCACCGTCGGTTTTTAGATTGAAATTTGCAGATTTCTTATGGTCATTTTCCGATCCTGAAGGGATCAAACCTCTCAATAACCGCGGGTGAAAACCGTGGAAAAACGATGGCCCAAATTCCACCCACCACTGACCCTAAAAGGGTCGAACTTACTCTCTAGACCAAGTTTTAAAGCATCATAATTCTAAAACCTCTTCAAAGCCAATTCACTTACCGTCTGCCCGATGGATAGCGAACTTGTGGCGGCAGGAGAGGGGGCGTTGAGAACATTGATGGCATATTGATTTTCTTTGATGCTGAAATCATCCAAAAGGCCACCTGTTCTGTCGCAGGCTTGTGCTCGAACGCCCGCACCACCTTCTACCAAATCTGACTCCTGGATATCAGGGATCAACTCTTGTAGGGCTTTGGTGAAAGCTGCTTTGGAAAAAGATCTGTACATTTCTCCGAAACCTGTTTTCCAGTATTTGGCAGCTACTTTTTGGAAACCTGGCCAAGCGAGTGTTTCTGATAATTCCTTTAGATTGACATCCGAGCGCTTGTATCCTTCACGCTTGAAAGCCAACACAGCATTTGGTCCAGCTTCTACGCCACCTTTCATCATTCTGGTAAAGTGTACGCCTAAAAATGGGAAGTTTGGATCCGGCACGGGGTAAATCAGGTTTTTGACAAGGTATTCTCTTTCTTTTTTGAGTTTGTAATATTCTCCTCTGAAGGGAATGATTTTGACATCCAATTCCTCTTCTTGATTCATTTGAGCAACTTTATCCGAATAGAGTCCACCACAATTGATGATCAATTTGGTATCGAAATGTTGTTTGTTGGTTTGAACTACTGTATATCCTTTCAAGGAATTGGTTCTCTTAACTTCATGTTCTAGAAATATCTCACCGCCAAGTTTCTTGAATTTTTCACCATAGGCCAAAGCCACCTGCTTGTAATCCACAATACCAGTTTGGGGTACATGAATAGCTGCTACTCCCGCACAGTAGGGTTCGTATTCTTTGAGTTCATCAAGCGTGATATGTCTTGTTCCATTGAGGCCATTTTGCAATCCTCTTTCATAAATTCCATTTAGAATTGGGATTTGTTCTTTTTGAGTTGCTACGACAACTTTTCCTGTGATTTCATAAGGAATGTTTTCTTCATCACAGAATTGGATCAGCTGATGATATCCAGCGATACAGTTGGTGGCTTTCAGTGATCCAGGCTTATAATACAGCCCTGAATGGATCACACCGCTGTTATTACCAGTCTGATGCTTCGCTAGTTCATTTTCCTTTTCAAGGATGGCTATTTTAAGTTCAGGTTTCTGTTCTTTTATTTTCAATCCAGTAGCAAGTCCAACAATTCCCCCGCCTATGATGATGATATCGTATAGCATAATTTTTTCAAGCTTTGGACAAATATAAGTCTGAATCTGATATTGTTTAAATCATGCAGTATTGAGTTTAAAATTTATTTATTAGTTTTATAGCTGTGGATAAATTAAAATTATTAGGGTTTGCTTCATTCTTGGACAACAGGTGTTGAAATGTATAAGTATGTCCAAAATCTCAAGAAAGAAATGAAAGAAGAAGCTTGGCAAGAATTTATAAATGGAAAAGGGGCGAACTTAGTAAGTACTGCGATCCTTGCTAAAGAGAGTGAAAATAGGGTTTTAATTATTTTTAAATGGAAATGAAATGTTGAATATTCAAAAGAAGAAAATCGGTCAAATGATCATTTGCGCATCCTTTGCTTTTTTTATGGGGTGCACTTCCCAAAATGAGTCTAAAGAGGTAATAGTAAAAGATGGGATCATTACAATCAAGGTTGACTTGGATTCAGTCAAAGATGGAAAGTTGACAGACTATTTTGAGCCTGAGATCGAGTATCTATTGCTTCAAGAAGGGGATAACCCAGAAGCACAGATTGGCGAAATTGCCAAATTGGTTGGATATAATGATATGATTTTTGTTTTTGATTGGTGGATTGGAAAAAGTGTTCAAATTTTTGATAGACAAGGTAATTTTATTAAAAGAATCAGGCAACAGGGTGATGGTCTTGGAAAATACATAGAACTAGCAGATATTCAAGTGGTTCAGGATACAATATATTTATTAGCACACCCAGGGAAAATTATCAAGTTTGATCTTGAAGGAAGTTTTATACATGAAATCAAGATTCCAGTTATGGGCAGGACTTTTTATTATGATATTAATTCCAATCATTTTTTTGTTTATAGTGGTGCTCGTTCTGAGAATCTAGTTTCGGAGATTGACCATAAAGGCTCAGTTCTCAAAAGCTATTTTTCATCTCATCCAAACATATTTTATAGGAATATGGGGGATCCTGTTAACTTTTATGAAAGCAATGATGGATTTTATTTTACAAGAACTTATGTGGATACTTTGTACAGGTTTACATCTGATGGTTTTAAACCTGAAATCATTTTTGATTTTGGAAAAAATGCAATGAATCATGAAAAAATGAAGGAAAAGCAATTGGAAATGGATGATAAAGCTTTTAGAGAATATTTTCAGGAAAACTCTGGGGCATCTTATTCTCCATTTGGATTTTCTAATTCCAAATATATGTTAAGTAGATTATCAACAGCTGGGAGAGGAATTGTTTCAATTTTTGATAAGCAGAATAAAACCCATGATTTGGTCAATTTCAACTTGATCAATGACATTGATGAATCATTTGATTTTTATCCTCCTGTATATCAATTAGAAGGTACTGAAGTATCCATTGCTTATCGAGGCCCATCCTTATACAACAAAGCAGTAGAGAAAAAACAAACCATGTCTGATGAAGACTGGAAAGCTTACCAAGCAGGAAAGGGCAAAGATTTTATTGAAGCAGCTTTTTATGGAAAAGAAACTGAGAACTATGTCCTCCTGATTCTCAAAACAAAAAAATAAAGGAATCAATTGACCTCAACCTTTATAAAGCGCTTATGAATTTGCATATTTGCAGGCTATAAAGCATCTGTTTGTATAGGTGCGATGTTTCATCAATTGATTTTAAAACTAAATGTCAGATCAACAAATCAACATTACCCTGCCGGATGGATCGGTGAGGTCTTATGAAAAAGGAGTTTCCGGGCTACAGATTGCACTTAGTATCAGCGAGGGTTTAGCTAGGAATGTTCTTGCAGCAAAAGTAAATGGAGAAGTTTGGGATGCTACCAGACCGATTCATACCGATGCTACTGTACAATTATTGACTTGGAATGACAAGGACGGGAAGTCTACTTTTTGGCATTCTTCGGCGCACTTGATGGCAGAAGCTTTGGAAGCACTTTATCCAGGTGTGAAGCTAGGAATCGGACCTTCTATCGAAACAGGTTTCTACTACGATGTGGATTTTGGCGATAGAGAGTTTGATGGTGCAGAGTTGGAAAAAATTGAAGCCAAGATGGCTGAGTTAGCCAAACAGAAAAGTGAATACATCAGAAAAGACATTTCTAAAGCAGAAGCAGTAGCATATTTCACAGAAAAAGGAGACGAATACAAGCTAGACTTGCTTTCTGGCCTTGATGATGGTACCATTACTTTCTACGAGCAAGGGAATTTCGTAGATCTTTGTCGTGGTCCACATATTCCGAATACAGGCTTTATCAAGGCTGTTAAGCTACTCAATATTGCAGGAGCATATTGGAGAGGTGACGAGAAGAATAAGATGCTCACCAGGATTTATGGTGTAACTTTCCCTAAAGCCAAAGAATTGACTGAATACCTTCACATGCTGGAAGAGGCAAAAAGAAGAGATCACAGGAAATTGGGTAGAGAGCTTGAGCTGTTTACTTTTTCAGAGAAAGTTGGAATGGGACTTCCTCTTTGGTTGCCAAAGGGTACACTATTGAGAGAGCGCTTGGTGAATTTCATGAAGCGGGCCCAGGATAAATCAGGTTATCAGCAGGTAGTTACGCCGCATATTGGTCACAAAGCTTTATACGAAACTTCTGGCCATTATGAAAAATACGGGAAGGATTCATTTCAGCCCATTGCTACACCTAATGAAGGGGAGGAGTTTTTGCTAAAACCAATGAACTGTCCTCACCACTGTGAAATATACAAGCATAAGCCAAGGTCGTACAAAGACCTTCCGATTAGGTATGCAGAATTTGGGACAGTCTATAGATATGAACAAAGTGGAGAGCTTCATGGCTTGACAAGAGTAAGAGGCTTTACTCAGGATGATGCCCATATTTTCTGCCGTCCTGAACAAGTCAAAGAGGAATTTATCAAAGTAATAGATTTAGTGCTTTATGTATTCAGGGCACTAGGCTTTGAAGATTATACAGCTCAGATATCATTGCGTGATCCAGCAAAAGCAGAGAAGTACATAGGATCAGATGAAGCTTGGAATAAAGCAGAGGCTGCTATTATTGAAGCTGCTGCCGAGAAAGGGCTAGATACAGTTACCGAATTGGGTGAGGCAGCATTCTATGGTCCAAAATTGGACTTCATGGTAAAGGATGCTTTGGGAAGAAAGTGGCAACTAGGAACCATTCAAGTCGATTATCAATTACCAGATAGATTTGAACTAGAATACATAGGTTCTGATAATCAAAAGCACAGACCAGTAATGATTCATAGAGCACCATTTGGTTCTTTAGAAAGATTTGTAGCTGTTTTGATTGAGCATTGTGCGGGTAACTTCCCACTTTGGTTATCACCAGAACAAATGACCATTTTGCCTATTTCAGAGAAATTTACGGAATATGCTGAACAGGTGAAGAGTTTGCTAGAAGATCATGATATCATGGGAGCAATTGATAATCGAGATGAAAAAATCGGAAGAAAAATCCGTGATGCCGAGGTGAAAAAGATTCCATTTATGCTGATTGTAGGAGAAAAGGAAATGGCAGATGGTAAGCTTTCTGTTAGGAAGCACGGCGAGGGAGATTTGGGAAGCTTCACACCAGAGGACTTTGCTGCTTATTTCAAAGGAATCATTACAGAATCTTTAGCACAATAATTTAGGTAAAAAAGATTGGTATTTTTTATAATCCCAATTTTATTCCGATATTTGCAGGCAATTTCATTAACAAACCATAAATAAATATTTTGAGAGGAAGAACACCGTTTAGACAAAGACAAGAAGAACCTTATAAAGTCAATGAAAAAATAAGGGCGCGAGAGGTAAGAGTTGTAGGTGACTTTGTGGAAGGAGGCAATGCAGTATTGCAAACTTCAGAAGCCATCAAACTAGCTCAAGCAAATGAACTTGATCTTGTAGAGATTTCCCCATCTGCTGACCCACCTGTTTGTAAGATCATCGATTATGCGAAGTTCAAATACGAGCAGAAAAAAAAGCAAAAAGAAATCAAAGCCAATGCTGCAAAGACCGTTTTAAAGGAAATCAGATTTGGCCCTAATACGGATGATCACGATTTCAACTTCAAGTTGAAGCATGCAATCAATTTTCTTAAAGAAGGAGCAAAGGTAAAGGCGTATGTACATTTTGTAGGCCGTACAATTGTATTCAAAGAAAGAGGAGAGATGTTGCTATTGAAGTTTGCTCAGGCACTCGAAGAATATGGTGCAGTAGAACAAATGCCTAAAATGGAAGGTAAAAGGATGTTTTTATTCCTAGCACCTAAAGCAACTAAGAAATAATTTTCAACAAACAAATACAGTTATGCCAAAAGTAAAAACCAAATCAAGTGCAAAAAAGAGGTTCAAGCTTTCTGGAACCGGTAAGATCAGAAGAAAGCACGCTTACAAAAGCCACATCTTGACTAAGAAAGATACCAAAAGAAAGAGAAATCTGACTAAAATGGGTATGGTTCATGAGTCAGATGAAGGAAGAGTAAAAGCAATGTTGAGAATCGGTTAATTCAGATATCAACGAAATCAATTAAGGTTAATTATTCACCAGACGCTTAGGTTCACAAGAGTAAGACGAAAGAATTACCACCTAGAGTCAAAAAATTTATTACTATGCCTAGATCAGTAAACGCGGTAGCGTCAAGAGCAAGAAGAAAAAAAGTGTTAAAAGCAACCAAAGGTTACTTTGGAAGAGGTAAAAACGTTTGGACTGTTGCTAAAAACAAGTATGAAAAAGGTTTACAATACGCCTACAGAGACAGAAAAGCAAAGAAAAGAGAATTCAGAGCTTTATGGATTCAGCGTATCAATGCCGGTGCCAGAATACATGGCTTATCATATTCACAATTAATGGGAGCATTGAAGAAAGCAGAAATCGAATTGAACAGAAAAGTTCTTGCTGATTTAGCTATGAATCACCCAGAGGCATTCAAAGCTGTAGTTGAAAAAGTAAAATAAGATCGCACTATCTTATTTTAAATTGAGCCCCGTATTTCGGGGCTTTTTTTATATCTATTTTTGATTCTCATCATACTCCAAATCCGAAATTTTAGTATATTACAAAAGAACAAGGAAACCTTTCACCTTACCTTGATTTAAAGTCCATTTATCGGCAGTGCTAGAGAGTTTATCCTTGGATAAATTCAACATGGATACAGAACCAAGGTCTGTACTTAATGGTAAATCCTTTTGTTGATTTGTAGTTATGGGATTGAAATCTAGTGATTAGGTCAGAAGTCATTCCAGTATATGAGTTTTGATATTTGAAAGAATATAAGAGGTAAACACAAAACATAGATTAAAAATAAGTTAAAATAAAAAAAGCCCCAAAAGAGGGGCTTGTAGCGAGGACGGGAGTTGAACCCGTGACCTCAGGGTTATGAATCCTGCGCTCTAACCAACTGAGCTACCTCGCCAGGTATTTAATGTTAATATTTCAATATATTTAGAGAGTCGAACTTGCCTGATGGCAAGCAGGCCTGTGTCCGCCGCGGCGGAAATGAATCCTGCGCTCTAACCTCCCGATAGCTATAGGGAAGAGCTACCTCTCCAAATCGGAATGCAAATATGCTTGGTTGGGTTGTTAAATGCAAATGTAAAAAGATAAAAAATGTGATTTTTTATTCATTAAAACGCTAAAATTATGGTAAAGAACAAGTTTGTTGCTGACTATCAAATAAATACTTCAAGGAAAATTTTATTCCCTTATTTGAGTTCAGCTAGTGGATTGTCAGAATGGTTTGCCGATGATGTAAGAATCACAGAAGATAAGGTATATGTCTTCAATTATGACGGAGAAGATCATTATGCAAGATTAGTTGCTCAAAGGCTTAACACACATGTAAAGTTTGATTTCTTTGATCCCAATAATCTGGAAGAATCTGATCATTCTTACATTGAGTTTAAACTAGAAGAAAATGAGTTAACTCAGACATTATTTCTCAAAGTTATAGATTACTCTGATTCTTATGATGATGATGAATTGGAGTCGATTTGGGAAAGTCTCATTTCGAATCTAAAAGAAATAATAGGGGGGTAATATCCATTTGATTTCCTATTTTTGAGATCTTGAAAGACTGCTATTCGTTGATAGTATGACTTGAATAGGTTTGTGCGCTTCATGAAGAAACTGGATAAATTGATTTTAGGGTCTTTTATTGGACCCTTTTTATTGACTTTTATTGTCGTGGATTTCATCCTTTTGACAGTAAATATGCTTAAATATTTTGATGAGATCTTTGGAAAAGGTCTCAGTTTCATGGTATACATGGAGTTGATCAGTTATTTTTTGATCAGTATTTCCCCGATGGCATTACCATTAGCGGTTCTTTTATCTTCGTTGATGACTTTTGGGAATTTAGGAGAACATTTTGAGCTCACAGCCATCAAGAGTAGTGGGATTTCACTGCTTAGAGCTTTAAGACCTATTGGTATTTTTGTTTTTTTGCTTTCAATCTTGGCATTTTTATCTAATAACTATTTAGTGCCTAAGGTAAATCTAAAAACCTTCAGTTTGCTCTATGATATCAGAATGAAATCACCCGCTTTAGATATCAAAGAAGGTGTATTTTATAGCGGTATTCCTAATTACAGCATCAAAGTCAATCAAAAAATAGATGACATTAGACTAAGGGATTTGATCATATATGATCATAGTGAAGGGCAAGGGAATGTCAATGTGATTCTGGCAGATTCTGGCAGAATGGAACCGTTTTTTAATGATTCATACATGAGCATGACTTTATATAATGGAATAAGCTATAAGGAGTCAAGAGATAAAAGAGCTTCATTTAATAAGCCAACAGATTTTACGAGAACAAAATTTTCTGAAAACCAGATTATCTTCAACTTGGAGTCCTTTCAGATGAATAGAACTTCGGAAGATCAGTGGTCAAATAACCGATCTATTAAAAATATATCTCAATTGAAGGTTGGATTAGATTCTATGTCAAGTGAGATCAATAGAATGGTTTATACCAATTTTGCTTCCACCGAATCGTCCTATCCTTTTTATGCTAGAAACAGGAAATTTGAAATTCCAGCTGATATAATAAAAAAGAAACAGTATGATGATTCAATAAGAGTAGAAAAAAATAAACTTTTATCTCAAAGAGATTCAATAAAGAGAGCCAATATTGAAGTGTCATCAGGAATTTCTGATGGATCTACATTCGTATTTGATTCGATCATGATAGATAGCGCATCATTGATTCCATTGACAGATCTGCCCCTAGAGGTTGATACTGTAGAGGATGTACCAGATAAAGCAAATACTGAGCCTTCAGAAGTCGTTTCAGAGAAGAAATTAGCGACTAGAGATTGGTCCAAAGAGAAAGACTTGCAACTTGGTACCACTGACGCGCTCACACCAGAACTTGATACAGCCAATAGTAAGAGTGCTTTAGTTACTGCTGCACAAGCTAAGAAAATAATTAAACCAACTGAATTTACAGAGGCACAGAAAGCTAGAATGGACTCCATTATTGAAAAGGGTAATTATACCTCTAGGTCAGCTACAGTAGGTTTAAATAATGCTCGAACCTTAAAAAATGCCTTCAATAGAAAAGTATTTGAAATTAATGATATCGAAAGGGAGTACCGAAGGTTTCAGATAGCAATGTACCAAAAATATACTACAGCCTTTGCTTGTTTTTTGATGTTTATGATAGGAGCACCACTAGGTGCAATTATCAAAAAAGGAGGTCTGGGTATGCCAGTTTTAGTTTCAATTATTTTCTTTATCATATATTATATGCTTACCATCACTGGGGAGAAGTGGGGAAAAGAAGGTATGGCCAATCCACTTTTTGGGACATGGTTTTCCATTTTGGTATTACTACCAGCTGGTTTTTTCTTTTTAAGACAGGCTAGGAGGGATGCAAGATTATTTGAACCCGATATTTATATTGATGCTTTCAAAAAGGTTAATAAATGGCTTCAAACAAAATTTACTAAAAAAAGTAAGCCTCTTTTAAATTCCAAATAAAGGAATTATCTTTGTGGCTGTTTAAACATAAAAAATTTAACTAATCATGTATTTAACTTCAGAGAAAAAAGTAGAGTTGTTTAAAAATCATGGTAGGTTAAAGTCTGATACTGATACAGGTTCTCCTGAGTCTCAGATTGCTTTATTCACATACAGAATCAAGCATTTAACTGACCATTTGAAATCAAACAAAAAGGATCACTCTTCCAGATTGGGTCTTTTGA
Source organism: Belliella buryatensis (assembly GCF_900188245.1). Taxonomy (GTDB): domain Bacteria; phylum Bacteroidota; class Bacteroidia; order Cytophagales; family Cyclobacteriaceae; genus Belliella; species Belliella buryatensis. Next base: position 215,622 of record NZ_FZOK01000006.1, read on the forward strand.
AACTAGTAGGTAAAAGAAGAAGTTTGCTAAACTATCTTTACAAAAATGATATCGAAAGATACAGAGCTGTACTTGCCGATCTAGGATTACGTAAATAATAATTACTGTAAGGTTCTCATATAGAGAACCTTACTTTTTTTGCTTTCCCCCAGATATTAAACCTTACTTTTAAAACTATTACACATTTATTCTTAACAAAATCGTATGTTACCTAACATAATTTCTAAAACTATCACCCTAGAGGACGGTAGAGAAATCATTATTGAAACAGGTGCCCTTGCTAAGCAAGCTGATGGAGCTGTTGTTGTCCGTATGGGCAAAGCAATGCTTTTGGCGACCGTAGTTTCTAAAAAAGAAGCTGGAGAAGGCGTAGACTTTCTTCCGATGTCAGTTGATTATCAAGAAAAGTTTGCCGCATCAGGAAAGATTCCAGGCGGATTCTTGAAAAGAGAAGGAAGGTTGTCAGATTATGAAATCCTTATTAGTAGAATAGTAGATAGAGCTATTAGACCAATTTTTCCTGATGATTATCATGCTGATACTCAGATAGCGATCACATTGATGTCTGCCGATGCAGATGTACTACCTGATTGTTTGGCAGGACTTGCAGCATCTGCAGCCTTGGCTGTCTCAGATATTCCATTCAATGGACCTATTTCAGAAGTTCGAGTAGCAAAAATCGATGGACAGTTGGTTATCAATCCAACTCCAACGCAATTAGAAAAAGCATCTTTGGAATTCATCGTTGCTGGTTCTGAAGAATATATTTTGATGGTAGAAGGTGAAGCCGATGAGATTTCTGAAGATGAAATGGTGGAAGCGATGCAACTTGCCCATGAAGAAATCAAGAGGCATTGTCAGGTTCAGAAAGAATTAACAAAGGCTGTTGGTAAAGAAGTAAAACGTGAGTACAATCACGAAAAATCTGATTCAGCACTCTATGAAAAAATGCATGCAGAACTCTATCAGAAATGCTATGATGTAGTAAGCAAGCAAATTGCAAATAAATCAGAGAGATCTGATCTAATCAAGGCAATCAAGGAGGGTTTTATTGAGTCATTGGGTGAGGAGCATGAATTTGAAGCAAGCCTAATAGGTCCTTATTTTTCAAAAATCCATAAGGAAGCAGCTAGAAATCTCACTTTAGACGAAAAGAAAAGACTCGATGGTAGAAAATTAGACGAGGTAAGACCAATTTGGTCAGTCGTTGATTACCTGCCATCAGCACATGGTTCTGCCGTATTCACAAGAGGTGAGACACAATCTGTGACTACTTGCACACTTGGGACTAAAATGGACGAGCAGATGATAGATGGTGCCATGATCTCAGGGTACAATAAGTTTTTCCTTCATTACAACTTCCCTGGATTTTCCACTGGTGAGGTAAAACCAAATAGAGGACCAGGCAGAAGAGAGGTTGGTCATGGTAATCTAGCCATGAGAGCTTTGAAAAAAGTACTTCCTAAAGATGACGAGAATCCTTATACTATCCGAATTGTTTCTGATATCTTAGAATCAAATGGATCATCATCGATGGCCACCGTTTGTGCAGGGTCACTTGCATTGATGGATGCGGGTATTCAAATCAAAGCTCCAGTTACAGGTATTGCAATGGGAATGATCTCAGATGCAAAGACTGGCAAATATTCCATTCTTTCAGATATATTAGGTGATGAGGATCATCTTGGAGATATGGATTTCAAGGTAACTGGCACTGAAAAAGGAATCACTGCTTGTCAAATGGATTTGAAGGTTGAAGGTTTAGATTACAATGTATTGAAAGAGGCACTGTATCAAGCTAAAGAAGGAAGATTACATATCTTGAGAGAAATAACTAAAACACTTTCTGCTCCTAAGCCTGAATTGAAGCCACATACACCAAGGTCATTTATCATGACAATTCCTAAAGAATTGATAGGTGCAGTAATCGGTCCTGGTGGAAAAGTAATTCAAGAGATTCAGAAAGATACAGGAGCTACAATCGTGATTGAAGAGAAAGACAATGCTGGTAAAATCAACATATTCTCTAATGATCAAGATTCAATGAATGCTGCAATTTCTAGAATCAAAGGAATTGTTGCTCAACCAGAGATAGGTGAGACTTATACAGGTAAAGTTAAAAATATTATGCCTTTCGGAGCGTTTGTTGAATTTATGCCAGGCAAAGATGGCCTTCTACATATCTCCGAAATCAAATGGGAGAGATTAGAAAATATGGAGGGTGTACTTGAACCAGGAGAAGAAATTCAAGTTAAATTGATTGATGTAGATAAAAAAACAGGTAAGTTTAAGTTATCTAGAAAGGTATTATTGCCAAAGCCAGAAAAAACAGATAATTAAGTTTGATGTTTAATTAATCATTTTGATTATTTTGAACCTTAATACTCAAATATTCTGTTTATATCAGAGTCCTAATTGTAACAAAACATTATTCTTGAATGAGGCAGCTAAAAATTAGCAAACAGATAACCAACAGAGAAAGTCAGTCCTTAGATAAATATTTACAGGAAATCGGCAAAGTAGATTTACTTACCGCAGACGAGGAGGTGGTTTTAGCAAAGAGAATCCGTGAAGGCGATCAGCTTGCATTGGAGAAATTGACCAAAGCCAACCTTCGATTTGTAGTTTCTGTAGCCAAGCAATATCAAAATCAGGGTTTATCCTTAGGTGATTTGATTAACGAAGGAAACTTAGGTTTGATCAAGGCAGCTCAAAGGTTTGATGAAACCCGAGGTTTTAAATTTATATCTTACGCTGTTTGGTGGATCAGACAGTCAATCCTTCAGGCACTTGCTGAACAGTCTAGAATTGTAAGACTCCCGCTCAATAGAGTTGGTTCTTTGAACAAAATCAGTAAAACATTCTCAGAGCTTGAGCAGAAATTTGAAAGAGAGCCTTCTCCAGAAGAGTTAGCTGAAGTTTTGGAAGTGACGGCAAGCGAGGTTGTGGATACTATGAAGATATCTGGTAGACACGTTTCAATGGATGCTCCGTTTGTTCAAGGAGAAGAAAACAGCCTTCTTGATGTTTTAGAAAATGACGGAGAAGAAAAGCCTGATGATGGTTTGATGAATGATTCCTTGAGAAAGGAAGTTCAAAGGGCATTATCTACCTTGACTCAAAGAGAAGCAGATGTCATTACTTTGTATTTTGGACTGAATGGAGAACATGCGATGACTCTTGAAGAAATCGGTGAGAAATTCAATTTAACAAGAGAAAGAGTAAGACAAATTAAAGAAAAGGCAATCAGGAGATTAAGACATACTTCTAGAAGTAAAACTTTAAAGCCGTATCTTGGTTAAGTTTAACTTTATTGATATAAAGTTAAATGTTAAAAGGGGAAGAGATTCCCCTTTTTTATTGTGTGATGGCCAAGTTACTTTATTTTGAAAGTTTAACATGACTTTAATCACTGACATTAATAAGTTTTTTATGGAATTTTAACAAGAATATACTTTGTTGTATATTTTAATTTAACAAAATTTGCCAACCCTAAAATCAAAATAAATGGCTCCAGAAATAGAAAAAGTAAAAGTGTTAATTATAGGCTCTGGTCCTGCAGGATATACTGCTGCAATTTACGCTGCAAGAGCTGGAATGAATCCTGTTCTATATACAGGAGGACAACCGGGTGGACAACTTACAATCACCACTGATGTTGAGAACTATCCTGGTTACCCAGATGGTATAATGGGACCTGAAATGATGGAGGATTTCAGAAAGCAAGCAGAAAGATTTGGTACAAAGGTTAGATATGGTCTGGTGACAAAAGTGGACTTCAATGTGCAGCCTCATCAAGTGATAGTAGACGATCAAGTAGAAATTCATGCTGACACAGTGATTATATCTACTGGAGCATCAGCCAAGTGGCTTGGAATAGAAAGTGAAGAAAGGTTGAATGGTAAGGGCGTCTCAGCTTGTGCAGTCTGTGATGGATTTTTCTTTAAAGGTCAAGATGTTGCTATTGTTGGGGCTGGGGATACAGCTTGTGAAGAGGCTTCTTATCTAGCAAATATTTGTAATAAAGTTTACATGATCGTAAGAAGGGATGAAATGAGAGCATCCCAAATCATGCAAAAAAGAGTAATGAATAACCCTAAAATTGAGATTCTCTGGAATACGGAAACAGAGGAAATATTAGGTGAAGAAGAGGTGATAGGGGCCAGAGTAAAAAATAATGTTACTAGGGAAGTAAGAGAGCTTAAAGTTTCGGGTTTCTTTGTAGCCATTGGTCATCAGCCTAATACGGATATTTTCAAGGAATTCATCAATATGGATGAATCTGGTTATATTAAAACTATTCCTGGCAGTACTAAAACAAATATAGAGGGAGTTTTCGCCTGTGGAGATGCCCAAGATCACATCTATAGACAAGCAGTGACCGCAGCAGGAACTGGCTGTATGGCGGCATTAGATGCTGAAAGGTATTTAGCATCCAAAGAATAGTCTTAATAGGTAAGAATGATTTATAGAAAATTATTATTGATTATTTTATTCTTGAGTGTAGGTTTTACAGAGACCTACGCTCAAGTTTTTCCAAAAATCATCAAAAAACCTACCGAACCTTCGAAGGTTGATTCAAACCCTCTTTTGCGAGATATTAGACTTTTTGATTCCCAAAGATTTTTGCAAGGATTGACAAGAGAAACTGATTCACTCTTTTTTAGAGACTACGTCAACATCAAAAAAAGACTAAGTATAGTATCTGAGGATACATTATCATTAATATGGGCTCCTACCAATCAACTCGTAAGAGTTTCCGAGCAAATTCAAATAGATAGTATTTGGGTGACAGCATATGAATACTTTTCTTCTTGGGATAGCCAAAAAATCAATATATATGATTTCAACCCTAAAGATTTTAAAGATACAGTATATGTGAAACTTTATGATCAATTTTTTGGGACTAATTGGGCTATGCCACTTGAAGAGACTAGAATTACGTCTGAGTTTGGATTTAGAAGGTATAGATGGCACCACGGTACGGATCTGAAGTTAAGAACAGGAGATCCTATATTCAGTACTTTTGATGGTATAGTAAGAATTAGATCCTATGATAGAAATGGCTATGGTTATTATGTTGTGGTAAGGCACAAAAATGGATTAGAGACACTTTATGGTCATATGTCAAAAATTCTAGTAGATGTAGGGCAAGAAGTAAAAGCAGGAGATGTTTTGGGTTTAGGTGGAAGTACGGGTAGAAGTACAGGGCCTCATTTGCATTATGAGGTTCGTTATCAAGGTTTATCGATTAATCCGACGCAGCTGTTTGACTTTAATTCCGGCAGGTTGAGATCTGATATATACATGATAACCGCCTCTAGTTTTGATCATGTAATTGAAGCTCAGAAGTCTGTTTATCATAGAGTTAGAAGTGGGGAAAACTTGAGTGTTATAGCAAGAAGGTATGGTGTTTCTGTTGCTCAACTAACACGGCTTAATAATATGACTACTAGAAGTGTTCTAAGAGTTGGACAAAATCTTAGAATAAGATAAACCTTTTTGTAGTTTTAAAGTGTTGTATCAAGGAAAAAATCACTCGAAAGCTTTACATGAAATTAGATATACTTGTTTTTGCAGCACATCCTGATGATGCTGAGTTGGCTTGTTCAGGTACAATTGCAGCTTCTGTTGCCCAAGGTAAAAAAGTTGGCATTGTAGACTTTACAAAAGGGGAGTTAGGTACAAGAGGTACTCCTGAACTTCGATTGCAAGAGGCAAATGAGGCAGCTCAGATTCTTCAACTTTCAGCAAGAGAGAATCTTGGCTTTGAAGATATTTTGTTTTTGGACGATTTTGCACATCAAATAGAAATTGTGAAAATGATCAGAAAATATCAGCCTGAAATAGTGCTAGCTAATGCAGTATCTGATAGACACCCTGATCATGGGAAAGGTGGTGAAGTTACATCAAAGGCTTGTTTCATGAGTGGGTTGAGGAAAATAGTGACTGAATTAGATGGAATACAGCAAGAGCCTTGGCGACCTAAATACGTTTATCATTATATCCAGAATAATTACATCCAACCAGATTTTGTGGTGGATATTTCTTCGTATTGGAATACGAAATTGGCTAGTATTAAAGCTTTCAAGTCTCAGTTTTTTGATCCAAATAGCAAAGAACCTCAAAGTTTTATTTCTTCAGAAAATTTTCTTGATTTCATAGAAGCAAGAGCACGAGAATATGGACACAGTATCAATGTGAAATATGGAGAAGGTTTTACAAAGGAAAGATCAATAGGAGTTCAAGACTTGTTTGATTTAAAGTAAAAAAAGCCCAAGAGGGCTTTTTTATGGGGCTATTCTGCTGATAGACCAATTTCCATTGTTGTCTAGCTGGTATAAAATACGATCGTGTAGCCGACTTGGTCTTCCTTGCCAAAATTCAGCTTCATGAATAATTATTCTATAGCCCCCCCAGTGAGGAGGCCTACTAATAGTTTCCGGTGTGAATTTTTCCTGTAGCATTTTTTCTTTTTTCGATAAAACCTCCCTATCAGGAATAGTTTGGCTTTGAGGAGAAACCCAAGCACCTACCTGTGATGAAAAGGGCCTAGAAAAGAAATATTTGTCTGATTCTTTTTGGCTCACTTTTTTAACTTTCCCTAGAAACCTGACTTGCCTTTCAAGTTCCGCCCAAAAAAAAGTGACTGCTACATTTGGGTTATTTTTCAACTCTTCACCTTTTGTGCTGTTATAATTGGTGTAAAAAACCAATCCATCTTCAATCCCCTTGAGTAATACAATACGAGAGTTTGGAGTGTTATCATTTTGTATAGTTGCTAAGTTCATGGCATTAACTTCCAATACCTTAGCATTAACAGCTTCATCAAACCAATTTTTAAATTGCTTCAGTGGCTCGTTTTCTACATCCTTTATATCAAGTGATTTTAAGGCATATTCAATTCTTATATCAGAAATTTTCATTTGTTTAAGTATCTAATTTATAAACCTGCGGTTTAAGTAAATGTTAATATTGATAAATATCTTCTTTTAAAATTACTATTCTTATTGCATTTAAAAAATTTAGATTTATATTCAAATTCATCAAATGAAATCAATTTTTATGGAAGAAAATTCTAAAAAACAGGCGAAATCAGGAGATCTATTGATATCTGAACCTTTTTTGCAAGACGAAAATTTTGTAAGATCTGTAGTATTATTATGTGAAAATAATTCAAATGGTGCTTTTGGATTGGTTTTAAATAAATTGTCTATTCTAAAGCTTGGAGAGCTGATTGAGGAGTTAAGCTTCATGGAATGTGATGTCTATGTTGGTGGGCCTGTTGAGCAAAATACTCTGCATTATATTTATTATGGAGAACAAATGCTCGATGGAAGTATAAATTTAGGTAATGGTCTTTGGTGGGGGGGGGACTTCAAACAGCTAGAGGCCAAATTGATTAACCAAGAGGTAGATTTAGACAGCATCAGGTTTTTTATAGGTTATTCAGGTTGGTCTGAAGGTCAATTAGAAGGTGAAATTGAGGACAATACCTGGATTGTAAGTGCCTATGATAACTCAGAAAACTTACTCTTTGCCTCAGCAGATGAATTATGGAAATTAATATTGAAAAATATGGGGGGAGAATATCAGTTTATGGCAAATTATCCTATTGACCCAAGATTAAATTGAACAAAATCCTTACTTTTGTTCTAACTGTTTTTGATAAGCATTGATTAATTATGAGCACAGACAAAGAAATGTCCGAAGAGGACAAGGTGACCCAAGCAACTGATATTCAAGAAGTGCAGGGTAATGTTGAAAATCTCGAAGTAGAATCTGAAAAAGAGGAGGAGACCAGTCATGAAGAACATGATTTGGATGAAGAGGTAGATTATTCGGGATTCACTAAGAAACAATTGTTAGATGAGTTAAAGTCAGTAGTGGCTACTGGGAATTTTATAAAAGCAGATGCTAAGATAAATGACCTGAAAACACATTATGATGAATTTTTTAATAAGGAAAAGGAGGAAGCTTTAAAAGAGTTTCTGGCTTCTGGAGGAGCAGAAGGTGATTTTGAGTTCAGAAGATCTGATACAGATAATGTCTTTTATGCATTAGCACATGAATTCAAAGCAAAAAGAGCTGAGTTTTTCAAAAACCAAGAAAAGCAGAAAGAAGGAAATCTTAATGCAAAGAACGCGATTTTGGATCGTCTGAGAGATTTGGTGGATGGTGAAGAGACTACTTTAAGTATCAATGCCATCAAAGCTATTCAAGAAGAATGGAAGAAAATAGGACAAGTTCCTGCATCCCAAAATAAAAGCCTTTGGGCTTCCTATAATGCTCTAATGGATAGATTCTATGATAATAGGAGTATATACTTTGAATTAAAGGAGCTTGACAGAAAGAAGAATTTAGAGCATAAATTAGAATTATGTGAAAAAGCAGAAGCGCTTGTCAAACATGAAGATTTAGGTGAAGCAATCAAGGCTTTGAATGACCTTCATGAAGAATTCAAGCACATAGGCCCTGTGCCAAGAGAAGAACAAGAAGCACTTTGGACTCGCTTTAAAACAGCTTCTGATGCTGTTTATGATAGGAGAAAAGAATTCTTTGAAAGTCAAAAGGAGGTATATAATAAGAACTACGAACTCAAAAAAGAACTTATTGCCAAATTAGAAGCTTATACGGATTTTTCTGCTTCTAAAATTAAAGAATGGAATGCAAAAACCAAGGAGGTTTTGGCTATTCAGAAAGAATGGGAAGCTATTGGCCCCGTTCCAAGAGAGCTTGGAAAAGATATTAATAAAATATTCTGGAGTGCTTTCAAGCTGTTTTTTCACAATAAGAATTTATTTTTTAAAGAATTAGATGAAATCAGAGCTGCAAATAAGGTAAAAGCTGAAGCATTGATAGAGCAAGCTGAAGCGCTTGTAGAAAGTACAGATTGGCAAGACACTGCTAATAAGCTCATTTCATTGCAGCAGGAGTGGAGAAAACTTGGTCCAACTCCAGAGAAATTCAGAGATGAATTGTATACTAGGTTTAAGAAAGCTTGTGATGATTTCTTTGATAATAGAAGAGCAGCCAACAAAGCTGTGAATAAGGAATTCGAAGACAATCTATTAGCTAAGAACGCTTTATGTGACGCAATTAAAGCTGAAGCAGATTCTGATTCAAAATCTGAAGACTCCCTTGAAGCTAAGATTCATGAGTTTAACGCCATAGGCTTCGTTCCAAGGAAAAATATGAAAGAAGTTTTAGCACGATTTAACGAAGCAGTGGATTATTACGTGCAGCAACTTGGTATAGAGGGAGGAAATAAGGATGAATTCTTGTTCAGGCTAAATCTGAATAAACTTCAATCTGATCCAAATGCTAACCGTGCCCTCAATAAAAAAGAACACGGAATCAGAAAACAGATTTCTGATCTGGAAAATAATATCACATTGTGGAAAAATAACCTCGAGTTTTTCGCCTCATCAAGAACTGCTGATAAGTTGAAAGATCAGTTTGATGATAAGATCAAGAAAGCTGAAGCAGAAATTGATAAACTTAAGAAAAAACTTTCGATAATCAGAGAATTTTAATGTACTCATAAATAGGGAGATAGTTTTATCTCCCTATTTTTTTTCAAAATACATTTTGGAGGTAAAATCTAAGCTTCTATATTTGCAGAGTCTTAAGGGAGTTAAGCTCTCAGACAGATAAAAAAGCCTCTTTAGCTCAGCTGGTAGAGCAACTGACTTGTAATCAGTAGGTCGCTGGTTCGATCCCGGCAAGGGGCTCAAAAGGGTAGCAAAAGCTACCCTTTTTTATTTTGACCAAAATTTTTCGAGGATGAAGCAGTTTTATGGGATCAGTCCTAAAAGTTGGGGAATTGGGTTCAATCGATTTTCTTTGTTAAAAAAAAGAATTGGAAGAAAAGGATTACCTCAGTTTGCTTTTGCC
>NZ_FZOK01000009.1 GCF_900188245.1 Belliella buryatensis
TCTTCAGAAAATCTCCTTTGGGAATTAATCCTTTTTCCAGTCTTTAACATCTAATTTAAGGGTTAAAAACGGTCAACCTATTTCAGGGAATGACATAAAAGGGAAACCACAAATTACACGAATTGAACTAATTAAATAAACTATTTTAGGTTTGGGGGGAAAGAGTTAATTGACGAAGTTCAAATTAGCTTGAGGTTTTTTTATTTGTAGCGCTGAAGCGCTGGGATTGACACGAATGGATCTCGCAGAACTTGTCCTGATACGGGAGGGCGCGGAGGGGCAAAGAATTAAGAGGGTAAAGGGTAAAGGGTACGAAGTACAAAGTACAATGAACCAAGTAAAGGAGGAAGGGGGAATGAGGGGAAGGAATTTGATTTACAAGCTATAGCTTTTAACTTGTGAATATGAAGATCAACCTAGAAGAGAAATATTCCAAAATTGCAGGTTACTGGCATCCGCATATCATTGGAGCATTGAATGACAATTATGTCAAACTTGCCAAGCTAAAAGGGGATTTGGTGTGGCATAGTCATCAGGAGGAAGATGAGATGTTTGTGGTGATTAGTGGTACTTTGATGATGGATTTCAGAGATGGAAAGACGATTGCGACAAAACCTGGAGAAATCCTGATTGTCGCCAAAGGGGTAGAACACCGACCTTGGACCCAAGACGAGGAGGTACGGGTGATGCTTATCGAACCCAAATCAACCTTACACACAGGGGATATCAAAGTTGCCCAAACAGTGGAGAATTTGAAGTGGATTTGAGTCTCACCCGAATCCTCCCCCCGCAATTCTACGGGACACGACTAACGGGAGTCAAGTGCACAGATTTTTCAGACTTTATTTTTACCACAGAACCTGTCCCGTGACCATCAAGATGAACATGGTGAATTTTAGATTTTAGATGGTAGAATTCAGATTTAGGGGTATTGTAGTTTTATGGGGTTTGGTTGAATTGATTACTTTTCTGAGACAGTAGGTTTTAGGGGTTCCACAGAGTTTCGCTGAGGAGTCGCTGAGGTTCACAGAGTTTTTTTTTGATTTGGGGAAATTGGATTTGCTTAATGTAAGTCTTTTTGGGAAAGGGTTGAAATCATCTTTACAGCATAGTATGGTGTGGTCTTGTGCGAGATTCGTATAAATTTTTTCTTGGGTTTGAATAGCTAGGATTCAATTAGTATGTATGTTTGATATGGTTTTAATACAAAGTAAATATGGAGATGATACGGAGTAGATTCCAATGGATCTCCGATTATCTATGCTTAGAAGTCCAATTAAGGGTAAGTTTAAGATCAAGGGTTTGTAAGGTTCGGACTGTGAATATTGTACATAGCTAAGGAGTAATTTCGTCTTATTCCTTATTAATTGGGTTGTATATTTATTTTCTGAAAAACAGCAGTGTAATGGACTTAGAGGAACTGAATCGGCAGATAGCCAAGTTAATGGAAGAACAAAACAGGCGCGCTATTCCTGAATTTGAGGGTTATTCTCCTTATGAGATGAATAATATCTTGCATGATACATTTGGTGTAAATAGTCCTATTCAATTACAAAAGCTGAGTTCTGAGGATTATAATCAGATTCCGATGCTTCAGCAGGTCAAATACTTGTGCAGGATCATTGAAAAGGCGGGTTCCTTAAAACTCACTTCAAAGGGTTTTTTGCCAACAAAGGTTGTAGCTGAGCTTTATGCACAAGGGTTTATCAAAGATGATTTTATCGATGAGGGCCATTACAAGCTCTATAAGGAGACAGATTCTAATTCCATTCACTTGACGAGGATATTGATTGAGCTGACGGGGATTGCCAAGAAGCGTTTGGGAAAATTATCCCTTACAAAAAATGGTCAGAAGGTGTTGAAAGACGATTTTGAGTTATTCAAACTTCTGCTTGATACTTTTAGGAATAAGTATAATTGGGGTTATTTTGATGGATATGATGAAAGGCCGATTGGTCCTTTGGGGTTTGGATTTACTTTGATTCTATTGTCCAAGTATGGAGGAAAGCCACGCTCTGATGTTTTCTATGCGGAGAAATATTTGAAAGCTTTTCCCGCTTTGCTCGATGGATTAAATCCGGGTTACACTACCGTGGAGAAATATGCTGCAAATTGTTATTCGATTAGAACTTTTGATCGCTTTATGAATTATTTTGGTTTGGTAGCGCTTGAAAAGGAAGGTGCCATCATCAAGAGGATAGCCACTATCCAAAAAACCCCACTGCTGGATAAGTTATTTAAGATTAAGGCGCCAGAAGGGAGGTAGTAGGTGGGTATGAATAAGCAAGAAAAAATCACTTACCTGAAAGCTTATTTGGATAAGCCTGAAGAATCGTATGCTGAAAGTTTTAAATGGGAAATCGGGATGATCCTTGGAGATTTTGACGAATCCAATCCCAACTTAAGATTTTTGGAAAACTTATCAGACGAAGCTGCCATTAATGCATTTGTAGACCGGTTGACATCTCGAATTGTGATGAAGTACGATCCGGAATGGGAAAGCTTGGGAGATTTTTTCTGGGATTATGTGGCGAATGGGTAAGCCGAAGCTATCTTTTCAAACTTTTCAATAATGGCTTCTTTTGCTTTTGGTATAGCTTCTTTTTTAAATGGAACTCCTACCATAACAACCATATTTGAAAAATTCATTTGAGAGAAAGAATAATCAATATGCGAAACTTCTATTTTATTGGAAGGATAACACAAAAAACCAACTTTCTGATTTGCATTATTAAATGAACTGTATGCAAGAATCTGATGTAGGTCTTTTCTATGTTCTTCTTTCAAATTTTCATTATGGTCAAATTTATTGTAGAAATGTGACTTGTATTTCGCATCTATAAAAATCACTTGGTCATCCTTTATCAATACTCCGTCTGGCTCTAAGTTATTTAAGTTCCATTGGAATCTCTTCTTAGTATTAGAGTAGATCTTTAGGTTCGTAATAAATTTACCTCCTATCGATTTGGCAACTTCTTTAAAGATATACTGAATAAACTTTTCAAAAACATCAGCAAAGTCTACCCTCCATGCTGTTCCATCGATTAAATTGAAACTTAGAATTCTATTAGCAATTTGCTTTGCTTCTTTTATCGTCACACCATCCACATTCTTTACTTGGATTTTTGAGGTGATTTTAGGCTTGTGGAAATATAACCTTTCATCCAAAAATGAAATTCTTTTTGAAATTGCAGTCCTAATACTTATAGGTGTATTGGAGCTTAATAATTCTGATTTGCACAAATCGTAAACAAACCTGATTTCACTAAATTCCAAGTGGAATTCGCTTAAAAAATTTTTTCTTATCGGGTAAACTAGACTCTGTTCAACTTTAAAACTATGGTTTGCATATTTATTCCAGTTTACTTGACCACTTGGTTGGGATGATTGAGTTTCCTTATTGTCAAATTTTCTCCAGTGCTGTTTAACTAGTTTTTCTAAAGCTGATATAAATTTTACAGCTTCTAAATATAGAGGTGGTCTAAAAGCTCTTTTAGAAGCCAAAGGGAGACTATCTATGAATTCAGGACTAATTTCATCACCCAGTAAGTCCAAAATTTCGACATACTCCTCAAATCGGTTAGTTCCCGTAAACCGAGGGGAAACAACAAAATCACCTATCTGTTTTCCTGTATCAGGGGCTCTAAGTGGGATAGTACCAATGAATTTAGAAGTTTTAAAAAAAATAGAAGCATTTAGATCCGATCCTTCAATATGGGCCTCTATTCCCAAAAAGCTGAATAGTTCTAAATTGTATTGGATAAATTTTTGCAAATAAAGACCAATGATCCTTTTATCGGCTCCTTTAAATACCTTTTTCTGTAATTCCCTACCGCTGATAGTTGAAGATCTTTCAGTTAAACAAGGAATTTCATGAAATAAGCCTTGGTCTTTTGTCATTCGAAAAGTGGTTGATTGATCCTATCCATAAAATAACTATTGAATTCTTCAATAGCAGAAGTCAACAACCCTTCTTGAAGGTACTCTCTGATCAAAGGGAAAATTTCATACCTGATTCTGTTCACCATTTCCTTATCAGAATCAGCAAGAAAATATCCTTGACCTGGCTGAAGGTTCAACTCATTAGATGTTGCATGCCAGTCAAAAATTTCAGCTATTTTGTTAAAGTCATTTTTGTAAAAATTTGAAGCTGAAATAGGTTTTGGCTTGACAGTATACCACGCAAAACGTCTCCTTAGAGCAAAATCAACTACTGCTAGGCTTCTGTCAGCAGTATTCATGGTAGCAATCACGTAGAAATTTGAGGGTAGCTCTTTTATTTCTAATTCCGGGGTAATCTGAATAGATACATCGGCATTTTTCATTTTATGTTCAAAGAGATAAAAAACTGGACCTAATACATTGGAAAGGTTTGCCCTATTTATTTCATCAATTATAAGAACTACTTTTTCACCGGGATTTTCTTTTGAATACAATACCGCCTCAGCAAGATTTCCCATCCTACCTTCATAAGTTAGGTCATCGCTGTTAAGGCTAGGTCATATGCCATAAATGAAATCAGAATATGTGGTCTCAGCATGAAATTGGGTGAAGAAACTCTTTGCCGATGATTTGGTCGCTATTTCTTTGGAAATTGTGGTCTTGCCTGTTCCGGGAGGGCCTTGAAGGATTACAAATCTTCTTTCTTTCAATAATTCGAAAATTAAATCTCGGTCATCCTCTAACTTTTCATTTTGAAATGGTTTTAAGGCTTTAGATATCGCATTTCTGTGATTTTGATTTGAAGGCCAATCTCTCACTTTTGCATAAGCTGCTAAAAAAGCCTTGATTCTTGATTTTCCACTTTCGCTAAGCGGGTTATGTATTACTTGACAAACAGGTAATACTTTGGTATAGGTCTTGATCGTTTTTTTTAAATGCTGAAGGTTTGGATTGGAAGTAATGCTTTTTGGTAATCCGGATTCAATATCACTAAAGTCATTTTTATAATATCCTTCATTATCAATAAGTTGAGAAAATAGTCTTCTCATTCCAGGTTTATTGGCGAGCTCAAGATCTTTTTTAAAACCGTTAGAGCCGATACCTAAACAAAGTAACCAAGGCTTTTCTTGGTCGGTAGGGAAGAGTGTGAATGAAAAATCATGAAATACACCTCTTTCTTCTTCATCTGGATGAAGAAAACCAAAAAAAGCTCCATTATCTTTCAATGCCTCTGATCCAGTGTTGTTTCTATACACATAAGATTTTGAGAATTCATTTTCATTATTTGCACCAAATTCAAGTGCCCATTCTTTAATAAGACTTACTACTTCTTCAATCATGCTTTTATAAAAATTTAGAATTCAAAAAAACTAACCATTGGCTTATCTAGTGCTTTAGCGATTTTGAAGACTGTTTCGATTGAAACATTCCTCTTACCATTTTCAATGTCAGAAATGTAGGTCCGGTCCAACTCAGCCAGTTCAGCGAGCTTTTCCTGAGAAACATTCTGACTTTTTCTGATGGCCTTTACTTTTTCACCGTAGGCAACTTTAATGTCCATCACGCAATTTGAAAAAATGTAGTCTATTGTACCACGGACTATAGTCTACAAAAAGAAGGGGTTTTATATATTTGTAAAATAATTTGTACTATGATAAACAAAATAACTCCTATTACAACTGAATACCTCACACCTTCAAAATCAATTGAGGTCCTTGAAGTGCTAAATTCGGGAAAAACTAAATTGGTGTTTATTTACAATTATGAAGGAAATCATTTCAGGTATTTTGATAGTTTAATTGGGTTGTTGCAGTTCTTTGAATTGGGTGTAGAACCAAAAATTGCTTTTGAAACAGAAAATGAAATGATTGATTATTTAAAGGATAATACTTATAATGTCCAATCCAAATAAAAAAACACCCACAGACTATCTTTTGCAAGATTTCCTGTGGGTGCTTTAAACGTTCTTGTTTAGTTTAGAAATTCAGAATTTTAATTATTCAAAGTTAACACCTATGTCTCCTTGTGCCACAATGGTTGCTAGTTCGGTAGCGCTCAAGTGCACATTGACATAGCCATCTACTGTAAGTATCTGGGCATAGTTGTAAGATGCTTCTCCATCCATCATGCCTTGTCTGGTATCGCTGATGCTCACTCCAGTAGCACCATTGACAGGATTGAAGGTGTACAAAATACCTCCACCTACAGCAGCACTGTTTTCATGGATATGTGCTGGGTGACTGCCATCAACAGGCGTTCCAACCAAAGTAATGGTTGCCAAGGCAAAGCCATTGATTCTTTCTTGGAAGGTAATCTCTCCAGAAATCCCCGCCACTGCTACCGCTGCAAGTGGGTAAGTCTGAGACACACCAGTCAGCTCGTTGGAACCAATATCCCCTTGGGCAACGATAGTCGCTAGCGCTTCTGCACTAAGGTGAACATTGACATAGCCATCTACTTCTAAGATTTCATCATAAGTATAACCTTCTTCACCATCCATCATGCCTTCACGCGTATCAGTCATACTCATACCTGTAGTGCCGTTTACTGGATTGAAAGTAAATAGAATTCCGCCACCGATGGCAGCTGAGTTGGCATGGATGTGTGCAGGATGCACGCCACCATCAGGTGTACCAGTCAAGCTGATCGTAGCCAACGCAAAGCCATTTCTTCTTTCTTCAAAGATAATCTCTCCAGAAATCCCATCTACATCTGCCTCATTGAGGGTATAGGTCTTGGTTTCACCAGTCAGTTCATTGGAGCCAATATCTCCTTGGGCTACGATAGTACCCAGATCATCGGCACTCAAATGCACATTGATATATCCATCAAAATCCAATAACTGATTGTAAGTCAATGAAGAGCCATCATCTTGTCTGGAAATGATGGTTTCGCTGATGCCAGTTGTACCATTCACAGGCGTTAGGGAAACTGCAATACCTCCGCCAGTTGCCGCGGAATTAAAATGAATATGTGCAGGATGCTGACCTCCATCAGGAGTACCTGAAAGTGTGATCGTTAGTTTGGTGCTACCTGTGGAGGTTTCTTCTAGTACGGCTGTGCCACTGATTCCAGGAACTGCCACTTCATCAAGGTCATAGGATTTAGACTGACCTGTCAATACTTCATCTGGATCTAATGCAGGCATGTCATCCTCCGTACAGGCTACAAAAATCAAGGCGGACATTAAGAGTAATGCACCTTGCTTGATTCGATTAATGATTAAACTATTTTTCATAATATATTTAGTTGGTTTGTAAAACTAACAGCACAAAAAGTTTATTGTTTGCGCTACTCGGAAAGAGGTACGAAGCAGATTGGCCATTTGGATTGATTAGGTCAAAAATTAAAATATGATTATACACAATGACACTAGGACGTAATTATAGCACAAAGAATTTTTTTTATTCAAAAACAACTCAGGACATTGCTGATAAATTTCTCGTCTTCTTCATGTAAATTTGAGATGAATATGAAAGCGATCAAAATATTTTCAATTGTTGGAATGATATGGGGCTTGACGGCCTGTGGAATTATGGGAGGATTTAATGAAGAAGGGCTAAAAGGGCGCTATGAGGGCACTTTTCAGCGAACCATAGATGGTAATTCGGAAGGCGAGGCTGAGGTTTGGATTGTCTTGGAAGGCGGCAATTTCAATGGTAGCAGCGAGCAACGCAACTTTCCAGCCATCTGTGCTGGCAGCTACAGCATCAGCCGAAGCACGATCAAGTTTTCGAATACCTGCTTTTTTACCGCTGATTTTGACTGGACTTTGATTTTGGCTGGTGACTTCAGGGTAGAGCGCTCTGGTGAGGAATTGATTCTCAGCAAAAGTGATGGGGTGACGGTGGATCGGTATAGGTTGGTGAGGAAGGATTGAAGGAGGTATGAAGGATGAGGGGAAAGAAAATGTTTAACTGCCCCGAAGGGTTGGGGATGCTTAACTGTTTAGGGTTAATTGTTAAACGTTAAGGGTTAAAGCGTTAATCGTGGGGGAATTGTGAATTTACTGGGTCCCTTCGTTGAACGGTTAACATTGAACGTTTAACGGAAAGAGCGTTGGGGGAGAGGAACAATTTAGCATCCCGTAATTCTTCGGGACAAGCCGAAGTGAGGCAGGCACGAAGCAGGCTCAAAGTAGATATACAGATTCATTTTTTTAATAATGGATTTTATTCGCTAATTTTCGAACTAGTTTAAATTTCAAAAAACTCTTTTGCCGTTGATTTTGCTTCTTCGGTTTGACCCACAGCTATGAAAGTTTCTGCAGAGCAGCCATTTGAGATCGTATATTCTCTTTTTAGTCATGAGTTCCTTGGGCTCCTATTTGAATCTTTTGTGATTCAATTGGATGAAAAGGGCAGGCTTTCGCTGGCCAATCAGAATATTTCCTCTGTCAATGCCAAGGAATTTGAAGCCGGACTGGACGAAACCGATTATCAGCTGATCAAAATGATGGATGAAATGCAGCAAGATGCCATCACCAAAAAGCTGAACACCAAAAAACTCAAAGCCAAGGAATACCTCCGTAAAATCTACGATCCCAAAACTGGAAATAAAGCTGCTCAGGAAATGTTGGAGCTCAAACTTGAGGGTTTGAGGTCAAAAATCCTTCCCAAACTCAAGGGCAAGCGACTTTTTGAAATGGCCAATGATGGCAATCCTATCTGGAAGGAAATCTGCGTAATGCCAGAGCCTGCCACCGTACTTTTTCACTTTAGGAGGAATGAAGAAAACACCCATTACTTCCCCACCCTCAAATACCGAGGAGAGAAACTGGAATGGCAGTATAAAAACGCCTATTTGGTCTGTCATGAGCCTGCTTGGCTGGTGGCTGATGGTGCACTATACCATTTTGCTAAGGGTGTAGATGGAAAAAAACTCAGCCCTTTTCTCAACAAGAAATTTATTGTCATCCCCAAAAAGGTGGAGCAGCAATATTATGAGAAGTTTGTCACCCAGCTAGTAGCTTCCTTTGATGTCTACGCCAAAGGCTTTGAGATCAAGGTAGAGCGCAATATTCCCGAACCTGTTCTCAGCCTGAGTGATTTGCCTGGCAGCCCTTCTATAGATCTATTTGGGAATAAGGAGGGAGATGGTGATGAGGATAAGATTGTCTTTGACCTGAAATTTCAATATGGAAATTATGCTTTCCGCTCAGATGACACTGCTCCCAATAATGTCAAACTGGAGCAAAATGGAGACGATTATACTTTCTACAAAGTAGTCCGTGATGGTGTCAAAGAAAAATCTTACGGAGATTACCTCAAGGACCTCGGTCTTCCTGTCAGGTCTTCTCGTTTTGCGCTGGAAAAGTCCAAGGCATTTGGCTGGATCAATTCCAATAGAGAAAAATTGGAAGAACAGGGCATTCGCATACAGCAGGCTACCAATGGTAAGGGAAAAAAATACTTTATCGGACATGCAGAAATATCCGTGGAAGTCACTGAAAACATCGACTGGTTTGATGTAAATGCCCTGATCAAGTTCGGGTCCTACAAAATCCCTTTTGCCAAAATCCGAAAACTACTCTTACAGGGTAAGTCTGAGTTTGAGTTGCCCAATGGAGAGATTGCGGTAATTCCAGATTCTTGGTTTGTGAATTATACGGAGATTTTCGCTTTTCTAGAAGACAATGAAAAAGTCCATGAAGAGGCTTTGATGCTGAAGAAGCACCATATTGCTTTGGCACAGGAATTACAATCGAGCAACTTGGTTCAACTCACCATGAGTCGCAAGTTGGAGAAATTGAGGGATTTTTCACAAATAGAAGACTTTGACTTGCCAAGTACTTTCCATGGAGAGCTTCGTCCTTATCAAAAAGCTGGTTACAATTGGTTGAGATTTTTGAATGAATACAGGTTTGGCGGTTGCTTGGCCGATGATATGGGTCTGGGTAAAACCGTGCAGACGCTGGCACTATTGGCTCACGAAAAAGAAGTGAACCCTGGAGCAACTTCCCTATTGGTCATGCCAACCTCCCTGATCTATAACTGGGAATTGGAGGCAAAGAAATTCACTCCTAACTTAAAAGTCCTTGTGTACACTGGCACGCAAAGAATCAAGGACAATACACGCTTTGCAAAATATGATTTGGTCTTGACTTCCTATGGAATCACCCGACTAGATGTGGATATCTTCAAAGGCTTTTATTTCAACTATGTGATTCTCGACGAATCTCAAGCCATCAAGAATCCGGGTAGCATCATTGCTAAAGCTGTCTGCGAACTCAACTGCCGCCATAAATTAATTTTGACTGGTACTCCTGTAGAAAACGGCACCATGGATCTATGGTCTCAGATGAATTTTATCAACACGGGACTTTTGGGCAATCAAAACATGTTCAAGAAACAGTTTTTGCTTCCTATAGAAAAGAAAAATGACATGGATAAGGCGGCAAAGCTGCACGCCATGATCAAGCCTTTTATCATGCGAAGGTTAAAAACCCAAGTGGCTACAGATCTACCTGAGAAGGTTATCAACGTAAAGTATTCATCCATGACAGAGTCTCAGGAAAAGGCTTACGAAGAGATTAAGAGTTATTACAGAGAGAAGATCGTCAGTGAGCTTTCTGTACCAGGGCTGAAAAATCAGCAGTTTACCCTACTGAGAGGCTTGACTCAGCTGAGACAAATCGCCAACCACCCTAGGCTGACCAATAAGGATTATGTAGGGGATTCTGGGAAGCTAGAGGATGTGATTCACATGCTTCACGAGACTGCGAGTGAGGGGCACAAGGTGCTGGTGTTTAGCCAATTTGTGAGGCATTTGGGAATTGTGCGGGAATTTCTCGATCAAGAAGGAATCAAGTATGCCTACCTTGATGGTTCTACCAAGGACAGGCAAGCGCAGGTAAAATCCTTCCAAGAAGATGAATCTGTTAAGATTTTCTTGATCTCCTTGAAGGCTGGAGGTGTCGGCTTGAACTTGACCAAGGCGGAATATGTATTCCTGCTTGACCCCTGGTGGAATCCTGCCGTGGAAGCTCAAGCTATAGATCGAGCACATAGAATAGGTCAAGAAAATAAAGTGATCATCTATAAGTTTATCACCCGCAATAGTGTAGAAGAAAAAATCATGGCTTTGCAAGAGCGAAAAATGGCGCTGGCAGGAGAACTGATCAGCACGGAAGAGAGCTTTATGAAGAGCCTCAACAAGGAAGATATTGAGGCATTGTTGGCATAGAATGCTTTATTAATTGTGGATAAGTTTGCCAAAATATACCATTATTTCAATGTCTTATCCTTAGATGTAGTCTTGGGTGCTTTGGCTGGCATGTACTTTTTTGCCCATCTGCTTGGCGTCAAATTGAATCAGGAAGTTTACTTGTTGCTAGCGTTGACGGTGTGGATTATCTACACCTTAGATCATTTGATGGATGCTATGAAAGCCAAAGGAGGTCCAAGTTCATTGAGACATGCTTTTCATTTAAAGCATAGAAGAGTCATTCAATCCTTCCTGATTTTAGCTTTTGTGTTTGTAGTTATCCTGCTCTTTTGGAAAAAAGACCTACATATCTTGATTAAGCCAGGTTTGATCTTAGCTTTCAGTTTGGCACTTGTGTTGGGTTTGGTCATTATGTTGAAAAAGCGTCTGGCATTCTTGAAAGAATTTTTGATTGCTACCTTTTATGTGTTGGGAATAGCGCTGGCTCCATTTGTCTATGTGGATAAGTTGATACCTGTAGAAACCTACTACATAGCTGGCTTTTACTTTCTTATCGCCTATATCAATTTGCTGGTTCTATCCCAAATGGATAGGGCTATAGATCAAAAAGATGGGTATGGGTCAGTAAGCATGTGGCTCAATGAAAAAATGCTCAGCCGTATGATTCTTCTATTGATTGGTGTTGCTTTACTGTATGGATTGATGCTATTAGTTTTCCTCCGTTCCTACTATCACATTTACACTGGGATCTTGCTGATGATACTTTTTATCCATTTGGAATCTTTTTTAAAGTCCAGCAGCAATGAATTGAGCAAAAGGAGGATGATGGAGTTGAGTTTTGTATTGCCCTTTTTGCTTGTACTTTTCTTGTAACATTTGAGATATTCACTACATTTATAAGTATAGACTAATCTCAAAAACATGAAACAACTCTTCCTACTATTAGGCATCAAGTCTGTAATTTTTCATGAGGACTATTATGTTGAAATGACTGCAACTAAGATTGAGCCTAAGAAGTTGGAACAAGCCCTGTTTGATATTGAAAAAATCTTAGAAATCAACTAAACTATGACGAGTACCAAGTCAGTATACAAGCAATTTAGAGTCCTCAAAACGTTTTATAGTTTTTTTGCGCCAGCAAGTCTTACTTTGACTGTGGTTTGTTGGTCAGTTATTTATTTCTCTGGCCTTGCTGCATTTGGACTGCTTTTTTGGCTGAAGGTACTGACTTTAGGTTTGATCTATTTTTTCGTAAATGAAGACATTAGTAGACATTTTTATTATTTCCAAAATCTTGGTTATAGTAGAAAGCAATTGTGGGCTTGGAGCCTAGGTTTTGACTTTGGGCTTTTCATCATTGGCTATTTGATCATACTATGGATAGGATAAATCACGTCTTAGAAGTAGATGGCGTATTGCTGAATTACGGAACAAATAGGGTATTACAAAACATTTACTTGAAATGTCAAACAGGACAGGTAACTGGACTACTTGGTAGAAATGGTTGCGGCAAATCTTCTCTCATGAGGATCATGTTTGGTGAACCAATAGCTATGGATAAGTCAGTAAGAATTGATGGAATGAGCCTCTTAGGTGAATATAGGCATCCTAGTGACATGAGATATCTCCCACAACAGAAATTTATCCCCAATAAACTATCCCTTGATCGGGTATTAGCAGACTTTGAGTTGGAAAAATCTGAGTTGATTGCCTACTTTCCTGAGTTTGGGAATTTCCCAAATTTGACAATCAACCAGCTATCGGGTGGTTGGCAAAGAATATTAGAGGTGTATCTTATACTAAGATCAAAAAGTAAGTTTGTCTTATTGGACGAGCCTTTTACGCATATTATGCCACTCCATGTAGAGACAATCAAAGATTTGATCCTACAAGAAAAACCCAATAAGGGTATTTTGATCTCTGACCATTTGTATCAACATACCATGGATATCTCTGACCAAGTTTATATGATCAATAATGGTAGGTCATTCCCTATCAAAAGTGTCGAAGAACTTCATGATCAAGGATACATTAGGGCGTGCTGAAAAACGCCAAATAGAGCATAAATTCTTAAAATTGTCAAGAATATCTCAATTAACAAGTATTATCTTTTTAAGCGGGTGCAAGCTTAATCAACGATCTAGCTTGATTTCCGTGCTCCTTAAAATTTCAAAACTCGAAATTTTAAGGCTAGCCTCAGGCATACCATCTTCTTCATTGGGCTCATTCGAAGTATAAGCATACATCTTCATTCGCCCGCTTTGAACCTGGCATACCTGAGACTTTTTCAGCAAGCCCTACATTAGGTTGGGCTAGGGTTATTGTCACCCTCCAAGCTCCTCAATATTGCCTATTCTTTACAATCAAACCTTGAATGATTGTGTCAAAATAAGCTCCATTTCCTGGACCAAACCAATTCATGGCACTGACTTCATGATAGTCATAATCGTAATATTCATCTGGAGTAATGTATCCTATATATGAGCCATTGAATGTTGTGACCATCAAATTTAATCCGTGACTTTTTGCCAAAACTTCCCAACCTGCCATCCATACGCCTGATATTTCTCCACTACTACTGATCAATAGTGTATTCCCAATCAAGACCACATCAAAATGTGGCTTGATCTCTCCAAATGCAAAGTTGAACAAGGCTGGCTTCAATTTTATATTTTTCCCAAGGCGATATTGAGGCTTACGCAATTCAATTGGAAGCAATGTAAATGACAGGCGATTCGAATTGACTAAAGTCAATCTTTTTACATGCTTCAAAGATTGTTGATAAAGTGCATCGGCGTAAGCCTTCGTGTCTTCAGGCAAATTTCCAGGTCTATTTGGTCCATGACTACCAACAGTACCAGCAGCAAACAATGCAAAATCATAGATTTGACTTTCTAGGTTTTCCATCAAGTAATGTGGATAATCTCCGGAAAGCCCCATAAAGTTCCTTGCCAATGTGGTGGAGTGGGCACTAAAAGTTAGAAATGTACCTCTTTTTCCGTCTTTTTTCTGAAAGATCAATTGTCGTACATAAGGGTCTACAGGGTCTTCCCTGACAAATCTATTGTAAACAAGCGTGTCAGTCTCTGCGATTTGGAAGTTGATAAAGGCTGTATCTTGTTCCACCAAAGCCATCTGTAAACCTTCCAAGGTCTGCTCAGTTAAAAAATCCACAATTTCCTGATCAAAACCACCAAAGGCAAGTTTGCCCATCAAACCTGGAATATATCCTCCAATTCCACTATGCGTGTGGGTAGCTGTGAAATACAAGTTATCCACAGGAAGCTTTGATTTATTGACAGCCTCTCTGATACTCGCTGCCAAATAGGGGTGAATAATTAAAAGTTCATAATTGAGAAATGCGATGTTTTGCTCACCATTTCCTATAATTAGAGACCGAATGAAACTGCTATCTTGAACAAATTCATAATTCCCTCTTGGTGCATACCCAACCAAGGAAGCCCCTTTCTCTGGGGTAGCATTGACTTTTGACCAGCCTACAAACCAAGTGGTACCATCGCTGATATCAGGTGTCAGACTATCTAGTTGAGCAAGCGTGTTGATATAAAACCTCTGATGCTCAATAGGACTTCTGTCTATGCTATCTGTCAGGCTAATTGCCAGGAGCAAGACGATAAAAATCGCTATAAAAACACCTGAAACAGCTTTTTGGAATTTTGCCATAGACTTATCCACATCTCCATTTCAGAAGATTTTATTCGTATTCATAAGTCCCGTGTGCACCTTGCACAGTTACTTTCTTCCCTTCATGAGGAGTAACTCTACCTATGATTTTAGCTTCTACGCCAAAGCCCTCAGCAATATCAATGATCTCTTCCGCATAGCGCTCTTCTAGATAGATTTCCATACGATGTCCCATATTGAAGACCTTATACATTTCCTTCCAGTCAGTTTTACTTTCTTCTTGGATTATTTTGAATAAAGGCGGCGTTTCAAAAAGATTATCCTTCATCACATGTACATTATCCACAAAATGAAGCACTTTGGTCTGTGCGCCTCCACTACAATGAACGATTCCGTGAATCTGCGGTCTAAGGTACTTGAGGACATCAACCATGATCGGCGCATAAGTTCGTGTAGGTGAAAGCACTAGTTTGCCGATATCCACAGCAGTGCCAGGAGCAGGGTCCGTAAGGTTGTATTTCCCTGAATACACCAAGTCATCTGGAACTGCGGGATCAAAGCTTTCAGGATAATTAGTTTTCAAGACTTTTGAAAACACATCATGGCGCGCAGAAGTGAGGCCATTGCTGCCCATACCGCCATTGTATTCAGTTTCATAGGTAGCTTGTCCATAGGAGGAAAGTCCTACGATGACATCTCCGCCCCGAATTTTGTCATTGGAGATTACTTCGTCCCTTCGCATTCTACAAGTGACCGTACTATCCACGATGATGGTTCTCACCAAATCACCCACATCGGCTGTTTCACCACCAGTAAGTACCACATTTACACCATTATCTCTGAGCATTTGGAGCACTTCTTCTGTGCCATTGATGATGGCTGATATCACTTCCCCAGGTACAAGGTTTTTATTTCTACCGATGGTTGATGAAACGAGGATATTGTTGATCGCCCCGACGCAAAGCAAGTCATCTGTATTCATGATGATCGCGTCTTGGGCAATACCTTTCCATACGCTCAGGTCGCCTGTTTCCTTCCAATACATGTATGCAAGAGCGGATTTTGTTCCGGCTCCATCTGCGTGCATGATGTTACAGAATTCGGGGTCATTCCCTAAAGTGTCTTCGACGATTTTACAGAAAGCTTTCGGATAAAGGCCTTTGTCAAGCTTGGAAATTGCTTGGTGTACATCTTCTTTGGAGGCAGAAACACCACGCTGCATATACCTTTCGTTCATTGGGGCTAATGGGGTTGGTTATATGGAAGACAAAGGTAAGGAATATCAAGGGGAAAGGAATGAAATTTTTGATCAGAAGGACACAAATGGATTATAAAGTCTAATTTTACAAGATGATTACAGAGATTGATTTTGAATTACTACAAAAAGAGCTTGCTCAGGCAAAGAAGAAAGCTACTGCCTTATCCTTGATCCGCTTGTTCCTATTTTTTCTGATTTTGGCGATTGCAATTGTTGGATTGAGCGAAATCAGACTCTTGCTTTTGAGCCTACCAGTTGCTTTAGGATTTTTTGTGTTTTTGATCATTCAGTTTAATCAACAAAAAGACAAGGAAGCCTTCATCAAACAATTGATGCAAATGGAGCTTGAAGCAAAGAAAAGAAAGGCTCGTGACCTCAATCTTTTCCGCTCTGGCGAGCGATATCAAGACAAAAACCACCCTTTTGCTAACGACTTAGATCTATTTGGAGAGCATTCTCTATTTCAATTGCTAAATCATACCGTCAATCAGGAAGGGGAATCCCTATTGGTGGATTGGATGAAAAGTCCCATCAATTCGGTCAAGGCCAAAGTAAGATTTGAGGCGATCAAAGAGTTAAGTGAAAAGCAACAATTTTTGAAAAAATTTGAGGCTTTGGGACGAGCATTTATTGGAAAAGAAAAATCAAAAAAGGACTTTTACCATTGGTTGGAAAAACCACAGATATGGAAATCTTGGCAATTCCTTCCCATGATTCTTGGCCCAATTGGGGGTCTAGGTATACTGGCAGGAACATTGTTTTTTGAGTTGCCTTATGGTTGGATTGGGGTTTGGATCATCCTAGGCATGGTATTTTTGGGTTTGGTTTTTCAATCGCTTCAAGAAGCTGCGCAAGTCATGCCTAACGAAGGGGATGTTAAAACTTTCGGACTTTGGTCCGCTATTTTGGTAAATGAAAAGTTTGAGGGTGCTTATCTAAAGCGCTTACAGCATGATTTCAAAAATCAAGAAGTAGCAGCACCAGAGGTTTTGAAGTCGCTAGAACAAAAGACCTTTATGATCCAAAACAGGTTCAATTTGGTCTATCTGATATTTAATCTACTTTTTTGGACAGACTTTTTTTTGTGGTGGAGGCTGCTGGTTTGGAAAAATAAGAATGCACAATACTTACAAACTTGGGAAGGCTCCCTTACAGAATGGCAGGTATTGATTTCCTTAGGAGCTTTTACTTCAGAAGAGGGCTTGGTTCAAACCATTGACTGGACAAATGAAGACTTGATTGAGGTAAAAAACATCAAACACCCGCTACTTCATCCAGAGAAAGCTGTTGGAAATGATTTTAGTATGGATGCTAAAAACCAGATTGTCCTTCTAACGGGAGCCAATATGTCGGGAAAAACCACCTTTATGCGTACTTTGGGAATTAACTTAGTCTTGGTAAACTTGGGTTTGAGTCCGTTTGCTTCATTTTTCCGTTGTGGTCATTTTCAATTATTCACCAGCATGCGCAATAGTGACAACCTAGGAGAAAGTGTAAGTTCTTTTTATGCTGAGTTGGCAAGAATAAAGTTACTTTTAGATACTGCTTCAGAGGGTATCAAAGTCTTTTTCCTGTTAGATGAAATATTGAAAGGAACCAATACTGAGGATCGCATCATGGGTTCGGAAGCTCTGATCAAACAGTTGGCGGCCGCAGGGGGGAAAGGAATTATTTCAACCCATGACATCGAATTGAGTACTTTAGAATCAAAACTTAAGTATTTGAAAAACAAAAGTTTCCACTCTGAAATCTTAGATCAAGAGATTCATTTTGACTATACGATCAAGGATGGACCCTGTCCAAGTTTCAATGCTCACAAATTAATGGAGCTAATGGGTATAAGGTTCAGTTGATTTGTAGGTGTTGGCATAGTAGTTGTTTAACCATAAGAAAATCAATTATTTACTTAAACCAACTAGCTATGAATTCTTTATTGTATTTGATCGCACTGATCTTGTTTATCGGATGGATCTTCGGTTTCTTTGTTTATAGTATCGGTGGCCTGATTCACATTTTACTGGTATTGGCGGTCGTTTCGGTACTGCTGAGGTTGATCGGCGGTCGTTCTGTATAGATAATCGCACATTGATTCATTATATCAAGCCCCACTTAGGGGCTTTTTTTGTAAAGGTTATCATGCCTGTTCTTTTTTCCTTATTTTTGAGCATCAAAACCAAATCAAAGTGCAGGAAAACTATCAGCAAAAAACATTAGGAATCTTAGGTGGTGGTCAATTGGGCCGTATGCTCATCCAATCTGCCATCAATTATAATATTGATATTCACATCTTGGATCCAGACGCCAACGCACCCTGCAAGGCTATTGCACATCAATTTACTCAAGGGTCATTGACTGATTTTGATACGGTTTATAGTTTTGGCCAAGCTTGTGATGTGATTACCATAGAGATTGAAAATGTCAACACTGATGCACTACAAAAATTAGCTGATGAAGGTAAGGAAGTGTTTCCTCAACCACACTTGATCAAGCTGATACAAGACAAAAGAGAACAAAAGCAATTTTATAAAGAAAAAGGCATACCTACGGCGAAATTTATCCTCACCGCCAATAAGGATGAGGTAATTGCCAATGCAGATTTTTTACCTGCTGTGAACAAACTAGGAAGGGAAGGCTATGATGGTCGAGGAGTCCAGTTATTAAGAACAACAGCAGATTTAGAGAAGGCCTTTGAAGCACCAGGCCTATTGGAAAAATTGATTGATTTTGATAAAGAACTTGCTGTGATTGTAGCGAGAAACAAGCGGGGTGAATTGATCGCTTATCCAGCAGTAGAATGTGCCTTTCATCCGACAGCCAATTTAGTAGAATTTCTTTTTGCTCCTGCCACGGTCAGCTCAGAGATTGAAGCAAGTGCCAAGCAAGTAGCTTTACGAGTGATTGAATCATTGGACTTGGTGGGTATTTTGGCAGTAGAGTTATTCGTGACCAAAGGAGGGGATATTCTTGTCAACGAGATTGCACCTCGACCACACAACTCAGGCCATCATACCATAGAAGCGAATTTCACTTCTCAATTTGAGCAACACATAAGGGCTGTGATGAACATGCCACTAGGAAATACAGAGTTGAGGAGTGCTGCTGCGATGGTCAATCTCTTGGGAGAGGAAGGTTACACTGGTGATGCTATTGTCGAAGGGCTCGATGATGCGCTGGCAGAAAAGGGCGTGTATGTACATCTCTATGGAAAGAAAACGACCAAACCCTTTAGGAAAATGGGGCATGTGACATTATTGGATGAAGACCTAGGCCAATTGAAGCGCCGAGCGATGGAAATCAAGGAAAAAATCAAGATAAAAGCATAACAATGAGTAAGCAAGTAGGAATCATCATGGGCAGCAAATCAGACCTGCCAATCATGTCAGAAGCAGCTAAAGCTCTGGAAGAGCTGGGCGTTGGCTATGAACTGACTGTAGTCTCAGCCCATAGAACCCCGCATAGAATGATAGAATACGCTGAAAATGCCAGACAAAGAGGTATCAAGGTCATCATCGCTGGTGCTGGAGGTGCAGCGCACTTGCCTGGGATGGTTGCTTCTCTGACTTCTTTGCCAGTGATAGGCGTTCCTATTTTGTCAAGCAATTCAATCGACGGATGGGATAGTATTTTATCGATCTTACAAATGCCAGGAGGTATTCCTGTAGCTACCGTTGCATTGAATGGGGCCAAAAATGCAGGGATTCTTGCTGCCTCTATCGTCGGGGCATTTGACGCCAAGGTAGCCGAAAGCCTGGATAATTTCAAAAAAGATCTCAAACAAAAAGTAGAAGATTCTGCTAGAGAGATTGAATTGAAAGGATGGAAAGAGGGCTTGGATGATTAATATAATTTATGGACTTGAATAGAATAATTAAATTCAAACTGGGCAAAGAGGATTGGGAAATGCCGCTTGGTGTACTTCTCCTTCTAGGTGGAATAAGCCTATTGATGATTTTAGGAGGGCTTTATTTGGGTTTCAAATTTGGCGAAAGTGTGCAGCCCTAATCCAAAAATAAACCCCATCCATCATCAAAGCGCTCAGTACCATCAAAAGCAGTGACCCACTCCTTGAACAGTACTCTAAATTCCTCTATAGCATCTCTCAATAGTTGAAGATGTTCTTCTGCATGGGTTCCTTCTAAGGCAAGTTGATAGGTCATGCTTTGAAGGCTTTTGGCATGGACTTTCATGATCACTGCATTTTCCATTTTGATGATATAGTCATCCACACTGTGAGCCCCTGAAAATTTTGCTGGCAATAATCCTGCACTTTCCAGCATCAGTCCACCATACAGTTCTTTTCTGGCTTCATCTAAGGAGCCTACTAAAGCATGAGTCAAATCAAAAATCTCCATGCCTTTGAGTTTTAGGGGATGGAGTTTCAATTCATCCCTTTTCCTTTGAAATTCTTCCATATCATCTTCATCAAAGTCGTTGTCATCAAAATCATCCCACATGGTTTAAAAAGGTTTTTATGTAAAAATAGTATAGCAAATAACCCTGAGCCAATCAAGCCCAGGGTCCAAAGTATCTTTTAGAAAGGTAATACATCCTCACCATCTTCACTTGAGAATGAGGTCACATCTGGCATTGCAGCAGCGGTGGCACTTGATTGAGCAGGAGCGGCAGGAGCTCCTTGCTTATCTACTTTCCAAGCTTTGACATCCGTATACCACTTACCGTTAAATTCCCTACTCTCGATTTCGATTCCAGCAATCACCTCGTCTCCTACATTCATATTGAATTGATCAATTTTGTCTCCCCATACGGTTAAGGCTACTTTCTTGGGGTAATTTCCTCCTGTCTCAAGGATATAATCCCGCTTCCTCCATGTTCCATTTCTTCCGTTCCCATTTTGCTCAGCCATTACCTGAACAATTTTTCCACTGATTTCCATATTGCTATTTTATTTGATTGCTGTCGAAAAACGAAGGTAATAAAATCAATGCAAAATCCCCATTGGAATCTCTTTCTGTAATTTTGATTTTATGATTATCCGCAGTGAGACCAGTATGCATATTGGATTTTAGCATTATGAAGCATGGTGTAGTGGAAATTATAGTATTCTACTATTTCATATGGTCAATAGTAAAAAAGTAGGCCTCCCTGATTTTACTAACTTAAAAAAAGAATCGGTTTTAAAGTAGAAAAAAATAAATGGACTATTGCAAATTTTATTTCACTTTTGGAAGCCTCAACTGTAATTATTGATAGTGATATAGACTTTTACCAAGACAAATTGTTATAAAAAAATTCTTTTATCTATTGCATGATTGTTATTGAATCTATACATTTGATTTCGTTCGTATTTTTCTTTCAACATAAACATATACTATGGCATAAACCTCTACGTTATTCAAAAGTCAAATCAGTATGAGTAAAAGGATTGGTCCTAAAGACAGCGAGCTAATAGCACAATACAGGGCTGGAAGTGAAGCTGCATTTGAAATGTTGGTAGAAAAATATCAATCAAGAGTTTTCACCACCATATATCTGATTGTCAAAGATCAAGGAGTTGCGGAGGATTTGTTGCAGGACGTATTTGTGAAAGTAGTCCAAACATTGAATTCCGACCGCTACAACGAAGAGGGGAAATTTCAGCCATGGTTGATGCGTATAGCGCATAATCTTGCTATTGATCATTTCAGAAAAAGTAAACGCTATCCTACCATCGTCATGGAGGATGGAGAAAGTATATTTAATACCTTGAGGTTTGCTGAAAACAATGTGGAAGACCTTAAGGTCAAGGAGGACACCATTGAGATGGTTCGAAAACTGATAGACGAGCTTCCAGAAACTCAAAAGCAAGTTTTGATCATGAGACACTACATGGACTTGAGTTTTCAGGAAATTGCAGAACAGACAGGAGTAAGTATCAATACAGCCCTCGGGCGGATGAGATATGCCTTGATCAATTTGAGAAAAAAAATGAAATTAGTAAACATAGCCTATGATAAAACAATTTACCCCAAATGACTTGGTCAGATATATCTACCAAGAAATGAACGAAGGGGAGAGTGAGCTTCTAATGCAGGCCTTGCACCTAGACGAGTCTTTGATGCAAGAATATTTGGAAATGCTGAGCACAATAGAGAAGTTAGATCAAATCACACTCCAGCCTTCGGAAAAAGTAGTAAAGGCCATTTTTAAAAAAGCCAAATCTACGGGACTCGAAAGAGTATGAAAATTTCAAAACAAGGTGGGCCTGAGACTATTCTCAGGCCTTTGCTTTTTTATGGCACTTGTACCTTCAAAAACTCCGCTGTCTGTGCAATCATCTCTCTGTATATAGACTCTGAAAATCCATGTTGTGCACCTTGCACATACCTTTTGGTAAAAGGGACATTGTTGGCAGTGAGCTTTTCTTCTAACAAATAGCTCTGCTGAATAGGAACTACATTGTCAGCCGTGCCATGAAAAAAGGCAGTCGGGACACTGCTACTTCTTACATGGGTTGTTGGACTTGATGCGGCATAACCTTGCGGGTTAGAACTAGGGCTTCCGCCGATCAGAGCTTCAATTAGAGCCGTGGTAATGAAATTGAATCCATGAAAAGTAGGAAAATCTGTTGGAGGAAAGAAAGCAACTGCCGCTTTGATGGTACGATTTGGGTTGTTTTTATAAGCATGTAGTAGTGCCAAATGTCCACCTGCACTACCACCAGCTAAAACTATATCATCGGAGACATCCCAGGCGCTTAGTCTAGATTTGATATAAGTGATGGCGGCTTGGACATCTTCTTCTTGATTGGGAAAGCGATTGCTGCCCGTGGTGATGTTATAGAGGCGGTAATTCAAAGAAACAAAGGCATAATCCTCCAACTCAGCTTCAAGCCAAGGTTTGAATCTGCTGAATTCTGATTTGTCCCCATCTGTCCAAGCACCGCCATGAATCCAAACAAATAATTTGGTGCTATTGCTAGAGCGGTTTGCAGGAAGGTATACATCCATGACCTGCCTAGGATGATTGCCGTAATCATCATCAATAATTTCTACTGCTACTGAAGGGTCAAGATTGAGTGGCGCTTCCTCTGGCTCAGCACATGAAAAAACAATAAAAATGTTCAATACACAACTTACTATAGCCCCTTTCCTGTCAATTCTTTTCAACATAATGATCTAAACTTTTTTGCTATTCCAAAAACGATTCACATTGGCTGATGTTGTAAATAAATCTATGTCAGCAAGAGAATTCAGCATTAAGATATTATTTTTATCAATCTAAACAGCCAAATAATGTTAAAAAAAGAAAGATATAAAACCTTTATTGATCATTTTGAAACTAATATGCCAATTGCTGAAACTGAATTGGAATATGACAATCCATTTCAGTTATTGGTAGCTGTGGTACTCAGTGCACAGTGTACTGACAAGCGGGTCAATATAGTTACTAAAAAGCTTTTTGAACATTTTCCAAGTCCCGAACATTTGGCAACTTCTAATTTTGATGAGCTATTCCCTTTTATCAGGAGCATCTCCTATCCCAATAATAAGACGAAACACTTGCTTGGTCTAGGGAAAATGTTGGTGGAGGACTTCGGTAGTGAGGTTCCTTCTACAGTCGAGGATTTGATCAAACTTCCGGGGGTAGGAAGAAAAACGGCTAATGTAATCACTTCCGTCGTTTGGAATCAGCCTAATATGGCAGTGGATACGCACGTTTTCAGGGTTTCCAAACGTCTTGGCTTAGTTCCGCAAAATGCCAAAACGCCTCTAGAAGTTGAAAAACAATTGGTCAAAAATATTCCTGATCGGTACATACACAAAGCGCATCACTGGCTAATTCTACATGGACGATACATTTGTTTAGCCAGAAAACCTAAATGTGAATTATGCAACATCACACATTTTTGCAGGTACTACGAAAAGGCGAACAAGGTAAAGGCTGTCATAGAAAAATCCAATAAGGCCTAATTTATGTGCGGCATATCCCTTCTGATTGACAACAGCCCAAAGGCGGAACAAAAAATCCGTCGTATGATGTCGGCCAACCTTCATCGGGGTCCAGATCATTCTGAATACAATCGAGTAAGTGATAAAGTATGGGTGGCAGGGAACCGACTGAAAATTTTGGACCTGAGCGACGCCTCCAATCAGCCCATTTGGGATGAAAAAAGACGGTGTGTGCTAGTCTGGAATGGAGCCCTTTACAATTACCAAGATTTAAGAAACCAACTTTTGGATCTGGGCTTTACTTTTAAGACAAGCTCAGACTCTGAGGTTTTTCTTAATTGGCTCAAGGCACATGGAAAAACGGGCATTCAATCGCTCAAAGGAATGTATTCTTTTGTTTTTGTGAATCTAGACTTGGAGGAAATTATCATAGCAAGAGATCCATCTGGAGAGAAGCCACTTTTTTACTATCAAAAAGATAGTCTATGGGTTTTTTCATCGGAAGCTAGAGGCGTAAAAGCCGGTTTGGATATAGGACCAAATGTGGATGGAAATCAGTTTCTGCCTTACTTTTACTCAAGGCATAGTTTTCCAGATCAAAGTTTTTATAAAGACATTCGGCAGTTCCTTCCTGGAGAGGGGTTAAAGTTGGATTTAAAAGGAAACTACAAAGAGAAGTTTTCATGGAAACATGAAGCTATAAATAAGGAATCTTTTTCCCAGCAACTTTTCGAATCTAAACTCAAGGATGCCGTCCTAAAAAACTTTCATACCGAGCGCAATGTGGGCGTGATTTTGAGTGGTGGAGCAGACAGCAGCCTTTTGTATCAGTTGTGGCTAGAAGAAACTGGACAGCCTATGCCAACCTTTACAGCTACTTTTGAAAAGACATTTCAAAAAAAATATCAAGATCCCATTTATGCCAGAAAGTTGACCAGTCAGCATGAAGGTTTTCATCATGAAGTTCATATCAATCTGGAAAAGGTTAAAGCAAACTGGCAGGAATACATCGAGTCTTTGGACCAACCCGTGGGAGATAGTGCAAGTTTACTGACTTGGATGATTGGTAAAGAAGCGAAGTCTGATGTGCAAGTATTGATCTCAGGAGCAGGTGCTGACGAGCTTTTGGGAGGCTATCAGCGACATAGCGCTTATAAATTCTATTTGCGCAACAAAGACCAGCTGCTGAAGCTCAAATCTTATATCCTATGGCTACCACTACCTAGAAGAGTCCGTAAATTTTTGGCTAGTATCAAAGAAGATCCCAAACATACATTTTTGAATTTTGCTTCCTTGAGCCCAATTCCAGAAGATATTGTAAAGCAATTCTTGAGTTGGTACCCTGATGGGTCAAATACTTATAGTGCAGCACTTAATTTTGATAGGAATTATTATTTGATCAATGATATCCTCAAAGTTCATGACAATGCCTGCATGGCTCATGGCATAGAAGGTAGAGCTCCCTATTTGGACTTTGACTTGATCGCTTGGATTACGAGTTTTTCGGATTCAGAACACTTAAACATCTGCGGAAAGCTACCTATCAAATCAGCACTTACATCTAGGGGAATGCAAATGATCGCCAAGCGCAAGAAACTTGGGTTTGGGCTTCCTTTGGAAGAATGGATTGCTAAGGATAAAACTTTTCAAAACTGGATATACCCCGAAATCAAAGCCATGTACGATAAATGGGGGCAATATTTTCCCTTAGAAATGCAATCGCTTTGTAAGAGTCCAGAAAAAGCCTCAAAAGATCAATTTCTATTGATCTGGAATATGTTTATCTTGGCGTCTTGGCTCAGAGTACATGCTTGATCTCCTTTTGGTCTAATCAATCAGATTTGTTCAAAGCCTATATTTGAAGATAAATCGATTTGCAAAGATGAAAATCATCTACATTCATCAATACTTTCTAACACCTGAAGAAGGTGGGGCGGTTCGCTCCTACCACCTTGCAAAAGGCATGGTTGCTGCTGGAATAGCTGTAGATATGATCACTGCCCACAATAAGGACTATTACGACCTCAGGATCATTGACGGCATTAGGGTGCATTACTTGCCCGTCAGTTACAAGCAAGAATGGGGGTTTGTAAAGAGATCTTTGTCATTTCTGAAATTTGTAGCACAAGCCAAAAAATTGATCAAAAAACTTCCAAGACCAGATTATTTGTATGTGAGTTCCACGCCGCTCACCACCGGATTATTAGGACTTTGGGCAAAGCGAAAATTTGCTATTCCTTATTTCTTTGAGATCCGAGATTTATGGCCTGATGCACCTATTCAAGTTGGTGCAATTCGCAATCCAGTTTTCAAAAAGTTGCTTCATCAATTAGAAAAAAGAATCTATAAGCACGCACTAAAGTGCATTGCCCTTTCCCCGGGGATAGCAAATGCAGTACGGACTCGGACAAATTCTCCGGTAGCCATTGTCTCCAACTTTTCTGATACGGAGTTTTTTCATCCATCGATGGACAAAAATTCCTTACTCTTAGAGCAACTAGGGCTAGAGGATAGTTTGACGATCCTATATGCGGGTGCCATCGGACAAGTCAATGCAGTTGGCGAGCTCCTTGACCTTGCTAAAGCAGCGCTTGAACAAGGAAAGCCTTATCAGTTTTTGGTTGTGGGCAAAGGAAGCCATCAACAAGCTTTATTAGAGAAAGCCGCAGAATTAGGATTAAAAAACTTCAGGTTCTTTGACTTCGGCAATAAGCAAAAGGTCAAAATGCTCTTGGACATCTCAGACATGG
The DNA here is from genome assembly GCF_900188245.1 of Belliella buryatensis. Taxonomy (GTDB): domain Bacteria; phylum Bacteroidota; class Bacteroidia; order Cytophagales; family Cyclobacteriaceae; genus Belliella; species Belliella buryatensis. The sequence continues at coordinate 26,652 of NZ_FZOK01000009.1, forward strand.
CATTCATTTCTTTTGAACATTTGCCTGTATTGAAGACCAACTCTCCAAATAAGTTCTTTGATGCACTTGCTGCTGGCAAGGCTATTTTAGTCAATCACAAAGGTTGGGTATATGATTTGACTAAAAAATACCAACTTGGCATCTATCATCATAGCAAGTCTCCAGAGAAAACATTGGCCAAGATTGATCAAATGCTAGCAGAAAATAAGCTGGCAGTGTATCAACGACATGCAAGAAAACTAGCAGAAGAGCACTTTACTAAAGAAATGGCCATCAAAAGATTACTGTCTGCTATTGATGCCAATCAATTCGGGAATGAAATTACTGACGAGGTTTATATCCTGAGCGCCTGAAAATCTTCTCTGCATCCTTTTCGGCCATTAGTTGATCGAGTTCGAGTTCATTATTGAACCTATAGTCATCCACAATATTCCAACCCAACCATCTTCCAAGTCTACCTGGGGCATCGGGGCTGATTTCATCTGTAGAAGGGGCTTCTCCAGTATATTTCCGGATCTCAAAGGGATTTGTGACAAACAATAGGTCGTTCTCTATAAAATGTGACCAAATCAAAGCTTCATTCGCATAACTTGCTGCTATTTCTTCTGTAGTATAGCCAATGATATACTCATCGGAGATACAAGGCAACACTACTTTTGTAAAATGATAAGCTTTTCCATAGAAAATCATCTCTGCCAAAAGCGTATTCTGTGAAAGATCTACCTGATTGTATCGAGAAGAGATGGCTGTCACGATCATGGGCACGATAAAATCCCTTTCGTAGCGATCTGCCATGTATTGAGGCAGTTCAGGTGGCTGAAAACGATGGGTTTTAGGTAGATAATAGTCCAAGCCTATTACAATCAAATCTTCTGTAATCAAGAGATCATTTCCGAATCCAGAAAGGTAAGTGTAAACTTTGGGTACTTTAAATTCAGGAAAATAATACTTGATGTAGGCGAAAGCATCACGTAACTGTCGCTCTATAGCTTGGAAATCAGAAAATTCTTGCTTTACTTCTTGAAAAAGCTCCTGCATCAAGGAGTCCTGATTGATTTCCAACAAAGCTTCTGCTAATTCAGCTTTGGAATCATACAATTCTACTTGTAGGTATTTATCGGTAAAATCGGGATATTCTTCTAAAAGGTAATTGATCTCCTCAATAGCACTGGCTGTGTAAAATCTGTCTTCCAGTCTTTCTATATTAAAATCGATAGGCACAGCTAAAATCTTCTCGTCCAATTGACATTCCTCTTCTTGACTTTTGCAAGCCAAAGTCAAAGTCAGAGCCAGTAGTAAAAATCCTTGTCGATAATTAAATAGAATCTTCATGTACAAATGATTTGAGTCCAAATCTACTAGAAACTATTTTTAATCTTTGGTATAAAGTTGAAATTTCTGAGCGATAATAAAGTTTTTATATGGATGATATATAATTATTTTAACAAAAATTGTACTGTAAAAAAACAACAACCATCATTTTTTTCATAAACTGGAATAATATTAGTTTACACATTTTGTTTTTTTATGTACGTTTTTTATTCGTTTAAATACATTTTAACAATTAATTAAATAGATTCCGTAACATTAATTGCCATTCAAAGGTTTGAATCTGTGTACTTTTATTTTAACTAAACCAACAAAAATTATGAAAAAGCACAGTAGATTAAATTGGGATTTCAAAACCACCGCATTAGCGCTTGCGCTTGGCATTGGTTTGGTGGCATGTAGTGATGATGATGATCAACCACCAATTGTAGAAAGCAATACCATTGTGGACGTTGCCAGTGATAACACACAATTTTCAACTCTTGTAGCAGCGGTAGATCAGGCAGGCTTAGTAGCAACTTTATCAAGCGATGGTCCATTTACAGTATTCGCACCTACCAATGACGCATTTGTTGAGTTTTTGTCTGACAATGGTCTTTCTGCAGAACAACTTCTTGGCGATCCTAATCTTGAATTGATCCTGACCTATCATGTTGTAGGTTCATCCGTAAGTTCTTCAGAAGTCTCTCCTGGAAGAGTGAATACGGTAGCTGATTTTCCATTTTTTGTAAGCGAAAGTCCTAATGGTACACTTTGGATAAATGGATCTGCTCAAATCATCAATACTGATATTCAAGCCTCAAATGGAATTATCCACGTGCTAGATTATGTCATTACGCCTCCGACACAAAACATCGCAGAAATTGCTACTGGTTTTGCTGAGGGAGATGAGCCAGAGTTTACACAATTGGTAGCAGCTTTGGTGAGAGCAGATTTGGTAGAAGCATTTATTGGTGGGTTTGATGATAATTTGACTGTCTTTGCTCCAACCGATGCAGCATTTGAAGCACTTTATGAAGCTTTAGAAGTGAATGGAGTTGATGAAATTGAGCTGGAGTTACTCACCAATGTCCTTTTATATCACGTAGTCCCTTCGAGAGAATTCTCTCAAGATTTGAGAGAGGGTGCATCTTTGCCTACGCTATTAGAAGGACAAAACTTGACAGTGGATTTGGCTAATTTGAGAATCAATGAATCTGCATTAGTTCCTTCATTGTTGAATGTTCATGCTACAAACGGTGTGATTCACGTGATTGATAGTGTATTGTTACCAGAATAAGGAAATTTTTTCCTAAGTTCATAAATGTTGGAAAAGGGGTGTCTGTGGGCATCCCTTTTTTGCATTTTAATAATTTTTTTCATTCCATCTCCATACTTTGTATCTTCCCGTCGTTTTTAACAACAACAGCAAGCATTCAATTTTAAAAACATGCAATCAAAGATTAAATACTTGTCAATTTTCATTCTCTTTGCTTTATCTGGACTTTTTGCATGCAACAATTATGACCTTCCTCCACAGCAAGAATTACTGCTTGTGGAAACGGCGGATCGCGAAGGCTTGAGCTTGTTTGTAGAGGCAGTCAATAGGGCTGGACTGAGAGAAGCTTTGTCGGATCAAGGACCATTTACCGTATTTGCTCCCAGTGATGAGGCCTTTACCTCAGCCTTACAAAGTTTAGGAATTAGTAGTTTGGCCGCTATTCCGCAGGAAAGTTTAGCTGCAATACTTTCATACCATGTGATTCCAGGCAGAAACATCAGTAGCTTATTGCGTACAGGTGAAGTAGACACTTTTTTAGATAATGCAGTAATCACCATAGAAAAATCGAGCAGTAGGATTATCCTCAATGATTCTATTCAAGTAATCCAGAGAGACCGAGAGGCACTCAATGGCGTGATTCATGTCATTGACCAATTGATGCTTCCTCCATCCAATACTATTTTGGATGTGGCCGACCGCAATAATTTCACCACTTTTCTCAACGTGGTCAATGCAGCAGACTTGACAGAACTATTCAACAATACCGGTCCCTACACGACCTTCATACCTACTAATGCCGCTTTTACTCGATACTTGAATGACCAAGGTCTAAGTGCTTCGGAATTTTTGAGTGCTGACTCACTTCCAGCTATCCTGAGAGGTCACGCGATCGATGGGGTGATTCCGGCAGCTGCATTTGAGTCAGCAGGTCTACCTTCACTCACTGGACAACCCATATTCATCAGCATTGCTCCAAATGGTGCCATTTGGGTAAATGGGACTGCTAGGGTTACTGCAACGAATTTACAGGCCGACAATGGCATCGTGCATGTCATAGACTATGTCATCGAAAGACCTCAAATAAGTATACTTGAGAAGCTCAACTTGAAAAATGAAGAGGAAGGAGGCGTGTTTTCTATTTTGGCACAGGCAGTAGAAAGAGCTGGATTGGACAACCTGCTCAATAGGGGCTATGAAGAAAACATTACCCTTTTTGCTCCTACTGATGAGGCTTTTGAAGAATTTATGGCAAGCAAAGGTATTTCAAGTCTCAATGATTTAAGTCTTGAAGATCTAGTTGCAATATTAAACTACCACATCGTCACATTAAGAGCCTTTAGCCAAGACTTGAGAGAGGGTGCGAATCTTCCCACATTAATTTCTGGAGAAACGCTTTCCGTGAATCTTACCAATCAAGAAATCAACGATGCGCCCTTGCTTTCCAACTTATCCAATATCCATGGTAAAAATGGCGTCATTCATGGCATTGGAAAAGTACTTGAACCATGATAATAATATTTGTTATTGGTTGATAAGGAGACTAGCAGCAAGTATTTGTTAAAATTGTGCCATAATATCTGCATAGCTGATTCCCATGTGGCTATTGTCATAGATGGCTACCCCATCTTTGATCAAGATGACTTGGGGGCTTTCATGATCTATGGCAAAAGTCGAAGCAATAGCATTAGAAATATCTCTGTAACTGATCAAGTCTAGATAGTAGGGCGTGACTTTATGAGTATCCTCATGCCTCCAGTTTCTTCTCAAGCGATCATAAGCCATGCTACTGATAGAGCATCTAGTAGAATGCTTAAAAATCAGCACAGGTTTTTCTTTGCTGCTCTCTTTGATCTCTTCTAGTTGCGTGATATTATTCAGTGTTAACCAATCCATAATCTTAAATTATCTTAATCTAATACCTCGATCAATTAATTCTTCGTTGAATTAGTTCCTTACTAAAATTAGAAATTATAGCTGGCAGGCTATTTGACCAAAAAACACAAAATTTTAATGCAATATCCTCTTATGCAAAACTTCGCCAGGCTTGTTATTTTAATCATACTCTTTTCTTCTTGTAAAAGTATCAATCCAAACAAGCCCACCTATTCAGGTGAACGCATCATATTACCGAGAGCAACATCTGAGATTAATATTCCTATAGAAATTCCGCTTTCACAGTTGGAACAAATGCTGAACAACTCCCTTACATCTAGGCTCTTTGCTGAAAGAGGATTGGATCTCGGAGGAGGGTTTTTTACAGATATTGATGTCAACAAAACTGGTCGGGCTAGATTAGTAACCAAAAACTCGGAAAAAGTTGCTCTTATCCTTCCTATGAGCATGTCTGGAAATCTGAAATTTGAAAAGCGGATTTTTGGACAAAATCTAAACACAGCTATTCCCTTTGATGAAAACCTGATGCCTGAGATCAGTTTTTTGCCAAAAATTGGAGCTGACTGGAATTTTTCATTGCAAAATATTCAAATCGAAAACTACGGTCGGTCCATGAAGTACAATTTGCTAGGCTTCGAGATCGATCTAGATCCTATGATTCGCAAGCAACTTCAAAAAATGCTAAACGAGCAGTTGGGAAACTCAGGCTTGACGCAGTTTGATTTTCGAAGCATTGCCGAGGAAGCATGGACGACATTTGCGAAGCCGTTGGCTATCGCTCAGGATGGTGTGGCAGCATATATTTACACGCAACCCAGTAGATTGAAAGTAACAGAAGAGGTCACCAATGACCAAAAAATTAAGCTATACCTCGGAATTGAAGGCGAGGTGTTCTCTCAAGTGGGTCAAGTCCCACAGATTCAACCCAAGCCATTGCCTAGGCTACAAGCGAATGACAACAAGGAAAATATGCTGGATATCATGATACCTCTGGCTATTAGCTATGATAAGCTGGATGAATATCTTAATGAGAGTTTATCTGGTCAAAGATTCCGAACGGACAAAAACACCTTAATTGAAGTATCCAACTTGATGTCTCAAAGCTTTGGAGATAGAATTCTACTCAAGATGGACTTTTTGGCCATCCGGAGAAATCGCAGACAGATTGATGGGGAAATGTACTTGGTAGGAAAACCAACGTTCGATCCCGAGACAGAGGCTATACGCTTTGAGGAAATTGAATTTGATATCCATACAAAGAATCTCTTAGCCCGTAGTGCTACCTGGATGAAGCAAGGACAAGTGCTCAATCAAATCAAAAAAATGGCCTACTATCCTATTGGCGAATATCTAGATGCAGCACGTTTTGAGTTACAGCGTCAGGGAAATATTCATACTGAATTGGCAGATTTCAGGTTGATCCAGCCAAGCTTGGATGTGGAAGGAATCTACAGCACCGAATCCGATATTAGGATCTATATCAGGTCTAGGGGAAAAATGGATGTTAGATTGCGTAATTTTTAGTGAAAATACCGAAAATTTCAAATCATCAATTTTGCAACTAGCGTAAAATATTTTGCTTTGTGCATTTTTTGCAAAATTTTTTATGGATAATTTTAATAATTTAAACTGACTATTTAAAGTTTAAAACAGTGTTTAATAAGCAATTAATGTTTATAAATTTTCTATTTCCATTTTTTTATTGTCTTATTTCTATTTTGTGGCAGATTTGCTAAAGTGTTCAAAATCAGCTTGTTTTGAAGTGTCGAAAACAGTGAAAATTAATTAATCATGAATCTGACTTTGTTCCATAGCACAACAAAAAGCTCGCTTTTCTTCCCTACTCGAGGAGGAAATACAGGCTGGGGATTACCCCAAGAGGTATGGCTCAAAAGCCAGAGACAATCCGGTAAGTCTTTACTAAAAACCACCTTTCGAGGTGGTTTTTTTATGGCCAAAAATGAAGTGCAAATTCCTGATTAAAAAGAGTTTAAAACTGTCTAGAAAAAATTACACCTATAAAAACACACAAATGCTATGAAAACTTTGAGAAAGAGAATTACGAAGGGTTTGACGTTAGGAATCGTAGCGGCCCTAACTATGTTGGTTTCTTGCTATGAAGCCCTAGATCAAGAAGCCCCCTTCAACCAAGAGCTAATCACCCAAGATTTCAGCTCAGAATTTATCCCCGGTGAGTATATCGTAGAGCTTCATCCTTCTGCGGTCAACTTTAGAAAATCTGACAAATATGAAGATGTACAAGCTGGTATGAGAAAGCTATCTTCTGAGATCCTTTTTAGAAACAAGATCAGTCCTGAAAATCTTCGAATGGTGTATGGACATGCGATGGATGGATTTTCGGTTCAGTTATCAGACCAAGAGTTTGAAGCGCTCAGAAAAGACCCTCGTATCAAGCATATAGAACAAGATCAAGTAATCACCTTGTCCAGACCCAATGATTCAACGGTCAATAACCGTGGTGGTGGCAATGGTGGCGGAAACGGAGGAAATAATGGTGGTGGACCAAAGAAAAATAACACCACTGAACCTGCTCCTTCTGATCCTGAACCGACACCAACTGAGCCTACCCCGGAAAATCCTGAGTCAACAGAACCAGAGCCTACTCCTACTGAACCAGAGCCAAGTCCTGAGCCAGAGCCTGTAGTTTCAGGACCTTCCACTCAGGAAGTTCCATGGGGAATCAAACGTATTGGTGGATTCACAAGATATACAGGTACCAATGTAGCCTTTATTTTAGATACTGGGATTGAATTAGATCATCCAGATTTGAATGTATTTGTTTCATTAGGAATAAAAATAGTACCAGATGACATCAGTACAACGCTTTCTGACTTACACTCACATGGTACACACGTTGCTGGGATTGTGGGCGCTATAGATAACAGCTTTGGCGTAGTCGGTGTAGCAGCAGGCGCACCAGTAGTTCCAGTGAAAATCATGGGAGATGATGGCAGAGGTAGAGTTTCTTGGGCCATTGCAGGGGTGGATTATGTCGCATCTGTAGGTAAGCCTGGAGACGTAGCCAACCTAAGCATCGGAGCTTCTGCGAGTACAACTTTTGACAATGCTGTCATCAATGCTTCCAACAAAGGGATTTGGTTTGTAACCTCAGCAGGTAACAGTGCGGATGATGCGAATAACTATTCTCCTGCCAGAGCGAATGGTCCATTTCTCCAAACGGTTTCTTCCATGGACAGCAGTGATAGAATGGCAAGTTCGTCCAACTATGGCAACCCTCCTATTGACTGGGCTGCTCCAGGTGTATCGATCAGATCCACAGTACTGAGAGGAGGATATGGAAGCAAGAACGGCACCTCTATGGCTGCACCGCATGTAGCAGGATTAAGGTTATTGGGTAACATTAGAGGGGATGGATTTATCAAAAACGACAAAGACTCCACACCAGATCCAATTGCACACCGAGCAAATTAAAATCTGGTACAATTAAAAAAATGAAAAATCCACGAGAGACGTGGATTGAAAAGTAACATAGGTTAGGGAATTTTTTAATAGGTAAACAAACTCGTATTTTTCACACTCTTATCAAATAAAAAAGGGGTTAGCGATATCGCTAGCCCTTTTTTATTATAAATCATCCTTATATCAATTAATCTTCATCCACAGGGCACTCGATCAAGCGAGCCGCATCCACGTGAACTCCATAGTAATTGTTCTTTGGAACGGTAATTTCAAATGAACTTCCTTCGGCTGTGCCTTTATGAGCAAATCCACCTGGAGCAGGATTACCTCCTGGCTTGGAAGCATAGTCTTGGATTTTCACATTATCACCCACCTCTTGGAAGGCACCATCACCATTCATTTCAATGGTAATAGTTACTGTATTGTCTCCATTATCAGCAAAGCTAACTGTACCAATCAGGTGTGTTTGTCCAGCAAAAAGATCAACTGTTTTATTGCCATCAAAGTATACCCATGTAGCCCAATTACCTCTCATATTGTAGCGATCTAAACCAGCACCTCTGGAAGCCCAAGCGGTCTCGTCAGCATAGCAAGGATCTTCCTCGATATCAGTGTCACCACAAACTTTCAATATTAGGACTACTTCTGTTCTTTCACCTACGCAGCCATTTTCACTGATAGGTTCTGCATAAAACTTATGTGTTCCTGCAGTAGTCACTGTGATATTATCAGTCTCATTGCCTTCTTCATCATACCAAATAACTGTAACGCCTTCAGGAACCTCAACTGAGGCAGTTAGAGAAGGGAAAGTTTCAATACAACGCTCTTGACTATTAGGATTGGTCGGTGCTGCTGGTAAATCCCAGATTTCTAAAGTGGCAGCAGATCTGCTTGTGCTGACACATGTTCCAGAGACAGCCTCGGCATAATAAGTTTTAGAACCAACAGTGGTGATGCTTGGATCAGCTACAGGGCTTCCTCCTTCTGCTGATTCATACCATACGACAGTGACACCATCAGGAACATTGACTGCTTTGGCTGTTAGTTTAATACCTTCTTCATAGCAAGCTTCATCACCCATCACTTCAGGAGCATCAGGCGCTTCGGTAATATTATAGCAGAAAGTAACGTTACTAATTCCTGCACCATCAGGAGCAACAAGGCCAGTTCCAGCTGTTTGACCATCTTTGTAATAATAAACATTTGCTGATGGTCCACCTTTGACAACGACGGCAATGTCAAAAAGACATTCATCTTCACCTGGGGTAAAGCTCCAATCCATTGTTTTTTCACTAGTAAGTGTTACTGTAAAACCTGCTGGAAATGTTCCATTAAAGGCACCGCCAGCAGTAGCTATTCTTTCACTTGAGGAATTGAATCCATCAAGCTCAAAATAGTCAGCAACTTCGCTACATTCTACATTGCCTCCAGGGTTTGCACCAGTAATGACTACTGGATCTACATTTTGGATCATCATTCTGGCATTGATATGATCGCCAGCACCATCGCTCAGAGCCAATTCAGCTCTATCAAGTAAATTTGAATCAAGAGTTTCCATCTCCTGACAACTGAACATAAAAATTGCAAGGGCCAACACTCCCGTGGACCACATTGCGGTTGGGTTTAATCTCATAGTTTTAAATGTTTTAAATTGTTAAACAAACTCCTACCTCAAATATACAAATAAATGTATTTAATTATGCAAAAAATGTTTTTCAAAAAATTTTCATTGGTTTTTTATGATATTACCAAAATCATTTTTTTAAGAGTTTTTTGACTAGATAAATTATTTAAATGATTATTCTAAGAAAAAATAATATTTTCAAACCGTTAAATTTATTTGATTTTTTTTTATCAATCCTCAGATTTTCAGGGTTTTAGTATGTTTTAGCAGTATTGGACTGATCTTTGTGCGATTGGTATGTGAATCACTTTTTGCTTGTGATTGCTAGAAAAAATCACTTTCTTAGAATTCCTTTAGTAGCGTAAGCGAGGTTTTAAATGGATTGTTAAGCAAACTCCTAATTTACTTGACACCGCTTAAATCACAGACCAACGACACGATAGGAAAAAAATAAGCCACCCCTCGCGGGGTGGCTTTCTCAGTATTAGGTTAGGGATCTAATACTTTTTATTCTTCAATAGGGCATTCTACTACCCTTGCAGCATCTACGTGAACTCCGTAGAATTTAGCTGCTGGAACTGTAGCAGTAAAGGTAGATCCAGAAGCATCACCGTGGAAAGCAAACCTTCCTGGAGCCGGATTTCCTGAAGGAGCTTTATCATAACCTTGAATTTTCACATTAGATGCTACATCTTGGAAAGCACCATCAGCATTCAAAGAGATTGTGATTTCTACTTCTCCATCAACTACAGCACCAAATGATACCGTACCAATTTCATAGTGCTGACCTGCGATCAATGCTACTTCTTTTCCTGATTCATAAGCTGTGTACATTGCCCAGTTTCCTCTTTCATTGAATCTAGTACCAAATGACCAAGCAGTCTCATCTTTGTAACAAGTATCTTCTTCTATTACTGTATCACAGCCGATTCCTGGGTAAGTTATGATACCACAAGCTGGATCATTACCACCTTTAAAAACTGAAGTGGCAGTCATGTCAACAGAGAATGCTTTATTCAAAACCAATCTGTACGATACATTACTCGTTCCTGCATCAAACTTAAGAACATCAGTACCTTGAGCACAATCTAAGGAGGCTGAAGGACCATTGGTAACTGAGGAATCTTCTCCAAAAGTTGGATCAAAAGAAACCCACCCATTACCAATATTAAACTCAGCAGTTACTATATCTCCAAGTTCTAAACATTCAGCTGGAATTATATTCCAGTGGCTTATATCCTGAGCTCCTTCCCTATTGGCAAAATCCCAAGTCCAAGTAAATGTTCCATCATTGTTATTCTCTACATTTAAAGAAATGTCATAAGGACCAGCTTCACCTTCATTAGTGTAGCTTCCAACTCTAGCATTTAGAAAGTTTCCAGTATTGATAGGGCTGGACTTTCTCATAATTTCTGAATCCAATGTACGATCCAAATCTTCCATTTGTGCACAAGCCATCATTCCGAAGACCAGCGCTACGCTCCAAAGCGTCGCTTTGAAATAGTTTGTAAATGTGTTTTTCATAATGTTAAATTGATATAAGGAGTTATCGATTAGATTACAAATATAGAACGAGAAACAATTACTTGTATACGAAATACATTTTGATCAATATATGCTAAAATTACCTGAACCTTAAAAACTTATACCAATTCAAAATAAACTATATTTTCACTTTCCCATTGATTTGAAACAATCCTAAAGAATGATTTTATATGATAAAAGAGGGAGAAAAAAAATAAAAAATATTTGAAAATATTTTTTGCCTGAGCAAAAAGTAAATCTTTCTGAAGACAAAATTCATCTTTTCTTCATCTAAACCATACCTTCGTGGGAGAGTTTAGACCAATATGAAGCAAAAAGCAATCGTCATCGGCTCAGGAATCGCAGGAATCGCAGCATCCATCAGACTGGCTGTTAAGGGTTTTGAGGTAACCGTCTTTGAGACCAACACTTATCCCGGGGGAAAATTAGCGGAAATCATACTCAATGGTTACCGCTTCGATGCTGGCCCTTCTCTTTTTACTTTACCAGAACAAGTGGAAGAGCTTTTTGGCTTGGCTGGAAAGAACCCAGAGGATTTTTTTCAATATCAGAAACTAGCTGTGGCTTGCCACTACTTCTGGGAAGATGGCAAGCGTGTTCATGCCTATGGTGATATAAATGCATTTGCGGAAGAAGTGGAAACCAAACTCGGAGAGCCGGCCGCTAATGTTCGAAAGGCATTGAAAAGCGCAGCCTACCTATACGAACATTTGGCGCCGTTATTTATGCATAGATCCCTGCATCAATGGAACACTTGGGTCAATCCACAGGCTTTACGATCGTACCTGAGGATGGGAAAGTTGGGGATTTTTGATACCATGAATGGCTCCAATGAAAAGCAGTTTCAGCAAGAAAAAACAGTGCAGCTATTTAATAGATATGCCACTTACAATGGATCTGACCCATACCAGACGCCTGCCACACTGAATATCATCCCGCATTTGGAATTCAATATTGGTGCGTTTTTTCCCAAAAAAGGCATGCACGACATCACTATGAGCTTGTACGAATTGTCCAAGAGCCTCGGTGTCAGCTATCACTTTGGAAAAAAAGTAGCAGAGATTCTAGTTGACAACAACAAAGCTATTGGTGTTAAAGTTAGAGAAGAAAGCTACTTTGCTGATACCATCATCAATAACATGGACATGGTCAATGCTTATAAGACCATCCTAAGCAAACAAAAACAACCTAAAAAACTCCTTGATCAGCCCAAATCAAGTTCGGCACTGATTTTCTACTGGGGCATCAAACAGGAATTCCCTGAGCTCGACTTACACAACATCCTATTCAGCAAAGATTACAGAGCAGAGTTTGAGCATATCTTCGAGCATGGCACCATCTACCAAGACCCTACAGTCTACATCAATATCACTTCTGTCTACAAAAAAGATGATGCTCCAGAAGGTTGCATGAATTGGTTTACCATGATCAATGTGCCCAATAACAAAGGTCAAAACTGGGATAAAATGATAATAGAAGCTAGAAAAAATATCATCGCCAAAATCAACCGAGTACTTCACACAGACCTGGAGCCATTGATCGAAATAGAAGAAGTACTTGAACCACGCAGCATAGAAAGCAAAACATCATCTGCGCAAGGGGCACTCTATGGGAATAGCTCTAATAATAGATATGCAGCCTTCCTTCGTCACGCTAATTTTTCTTCGGATATCAAAAACCTTTATTTCTGCGGGGGCAGCGTACATCCCGGCGGAGGGATTCCACTTTGCCTACTCTCTGCCAAAATCATGACAGATATGATAGATTAAAATATTATATGAGTATCCGCAAAGTTGCGGGTTAAGAAAAAAGAGGCATTACAGCATGCGGATACTCGTCCACAGACAATAGTCCACAGTCAACCGAAGGTGAAATCATACATTCTTCGATTAATTGTTCGGCTACGTGCAAGTAAGCGGATATACATGAAATATAAAGACCTGCCAGGTTCCCGAAAACCTGGCAGGTCTTTTTTTAAAACAACAGACCTGATATATTTTTGTTCCTATATTAATAGAAATTGGATACTCATAGATTTTGTTAGGAAGCAATCATAAATTTATCTTTCATGCAGTTGGAAAGAAACACACAATATTATTAATGTTTATTGAAAGTGGTAAAGGAATACCAAGACGCCTGAAAAGGCTGGTTTTTTTTGATCTTTGATTTCCAATTTCACATTGACTTCAGCTTTGACCGTACCTCGAAGGTTAACAACAGATTTGAGGTTAGCATTGAGTCTCACTTCGTTGTTAACCAATACTGGCTGCGCAAATCTTAGAGACTCTATGCCATAATTGATCATCATCTTCAGGTTATGGACATCTACAATCTGTCCCCACAAGTAAGGCACAATGGAAAGTGTGAGGTATCCATGTGCAATGGTATCTCCAAAAGCACCCTCAGCCTTTGCTTTTTCTGGATCGGTATGAATCCATTGATGATCCAAAGTGGCAGTAGCAAATTGATTGATCTGTTCTTGAGTGATTTGATGATAATCGGAGACTCCTAGGTCCTTTCCGATATATTGTTCGAATTCCTCGAAACTTCCAATTCTTACTAAACTCATATTCAAATAGGTTTTAAAAAAATTAAAGGTACTAATTTTCCAATTATTTTCAGTTTAATTTGCTTGAGAATACCAATGATATGACTGAGAAGCATTCCCCAAAATATATTCATGGCTACTTAGAAGAAGAGCAAGAGCGTCTGAGACATCAAGCTCTAGTCATCGAGCGACCCATTTATGATTACATTGATTTTTCGGAAAATAAAAATTTGCTAGAGATAGGCTCAGGTGTAGGCGCACAGACAGAAATCTTGTTGAGAAGATTCCCCCAACTACACATTACTGGCGTAGAATACGAGCCCAAACAAATCGCAAAAGCAGAAAAAAATATGCAGGATCTTGGCTATACTGCCCCTAGGGTTCAATTTATTCAACAAGACGCAAAGGACTTACAGCTTTCAGAAAAATACGATGCTGCATTTATTTGTTGGGTATTGGAGCATATTTCAGATCCTATTCAGGTATTGCATAGCATGAAAACTTGTCTTCTTCCTGGAGCCAAAGTGGTCATAACTGAGGTTTTCAATGCTACGTTTTATACTTTTCCAGAAATGCCAACAGTAAAAAAGTACTGGCAAATCTACAATGACTACCAAGTTCAGATCGGAGGAGACCCTCAAGTAGGCGCTAGGCTTGGTGATCTATTAGAAATTGCTGGCTACAGGGCTAAATCCTTGCGCTCTGGTGGTTTTCATTTAGATAGTCGCAATCCTGAGGACAGAAATACAGTAATGACTTATTGGAAAAACTTGATGAGTAGCGGTGCACCAGCTTTGCTAGAAGAAGGATTGATCGACCAAAACCTATTGCTGCAAATGCAAGCAGAAATGGATCAATTGAAAGCTCAAAAAGATGCTGTGTTTTACTATAGATTTATCCAAGCTACTGCTTTTGTTTAAATAGAAATATGATTTTCCGAAATTGTGCATCTGAATAAACTGAAAGGCTGATAACAAAGGATAACAACGATGGTCGACAGTCCATGACTATCTAAGTTTAGTAAAACAGATCAACTGGTATGAAAGCGGATATACATTAAATATAATATGAAAATCTTCAAATGGCTTCTTAGACTAATCGCCAAAATAATCCTTTGGTTTTTTGTAATCACAATCGGCCTGACAGTTGTATATAAGTTTGTCCCTGTACCCGTCACGCCATTGATGCTAATCCGCGTTTGGGAGCAAACATTTGATGACAAAAAAGAAGTTAGGCTGTACAAGGACTGGGTCCCTATGACCAAAATTTCCAGACATCTTTCTCAAGCAGTCTATGCTGCAGAAGATCAAAAATTTATGGACCATAATGGCTTTGATAGAGAGGCTATGAAAAAAGCATGGGAAAACAATCAAAAAGGACAACGAGTAAAAGGAGCTAGTACCATTTCTCAACAAACCTCCAAGAATGTTTTCTTGTGGCCAGCAAGAACTTTGGTAAGGAAAGGCTTTGAGGCTTACTTTACTGTTTTGATAGAATTTATCTGGGGCAAGGAACGTATCATGGAAGTCTACCTCAATGTGATCGAAATGGGAGAGGGAATCTATGGTGCAGAAGCAGCCGCTCAATATTATTTCAAAAAATCAGCGGCACAACTCACGCGACAAGAGGCGGCCTTGATTGCAGCGACCTTGCCAAATCCAAGACGATGGTCCCCGGCTAGACCTACACCTTATATATATGGTAGGCAAGCTTGGATCTTGAGACAGATGAATAACCTGAACCCATTAGGCTTTGGATCATAAAGAGTATAAAATAAAAAAGCCGCGAAACAAAGTTTCACAGCTTTAGTCAATTAACAATAAACCCAAAATAACCAGCTGTAGGAGAAGGATTCGAACCTCCACGGGGCAGTTGGGCAAAAACACGAGCTCGATATTTGCTTTATCCTGTGATCCCCACCCCCGAGACAGGAGGGCTTGTCTGCCAGTTTCAACATCCTACAGTATCATATCATCAAATTTGTAACTCTGATCTTCTATCAGAATAATGGCTGTAGGAGAAGGATTCGAACCTCCACGAAGCAGTTAGGCGAAACACGAGCTCGATGTTTGCTTTATGCTGTGATCTTCACCCCCGAGACAGGAGGGCTTGTCTGCCAGTTTCAACATCCTACAATTTGTCTTTATTTCAAACTCCTTTGACCTTTTGTCTTTGTTTGATATTTCAAAGGTAATAAAACAATCCTTTTGTTAAAATTTTTGTAACAAATAAGCTTAATTTTTACATTTTATTTATTAAAAAGCTATTTTGTTTACCATATCATCAATTCAGTAGTTAATTTTAATGTTCGAATTAGAAATTTGAAAATTAGAAGGTGCCTAAAAATCTATTGTGAGTTAATATGATTATCCGCAATGACACAATTATGTGATTTTATCACAAATAATTTTGCGGATAATAATAATCTACGCCAAGGCCTTGGAGTTATTGGTCGATTAGCTATCAGTGCTCCTATTGATCTAAATAACGGTATTTTGTTTGGCGACTGTTGTAAATGGGGATCTACATATTGAGTTAATTCTTAGAATAATGGATCAAAAAAAGAAATGAAAAGCTAAAAGTGTGATCAGGTGAATGTACTCGACGTTAGGTATTAATTACAAATTCGCTGACTAGCCTCAGCAGCTTCATTCATTCCCCAGATAGCTGCTTGCTGCAGATCTGCACAGGCAGCCGTTTGATTACCTAATCGATATTGGGTAATTCCTCTGTGGTAATAGGCTTCTTTGTGATTGGGTTGATAGATGATTACCATACGATAGGCCTGAAGTGCTTCTTGGTATTTTTTGGCTTTATATAAGACACTTCCTTTAGCCATCCATGCTTGAAGGTGATCTGCTTTTTTGGTAGTCACTTGCTGAAAACAATCTGTTGCTTCCTGATAGCGACCAAGCCCCTCTAAACTTAGACCTAAGTAAAAAGTAGCTTCAACATCTTCAGGTTCTAATTTCAATACTTTAGAGAAATCCTCAAATGCATACTCCCACTGTTTTGAAATCAAGCGTTGATAGCCTCGTTGTTTATAGGCGGTGGGATTGTCTGGAGCATTTTCTATGCTTTGACTGAAATACTTTTCTGCTAAAAGGCTTTCTCCTGATTCCTTAGCCAACTCAGCAAGGTACTGATAAGCCATGGGGTGATATGGATTCAAAGACAAAGCCTTGGCAAAATTTTCTTCTGCGGCTTTTGTGTTGTTAAGTATCAGTAAAGACTTGCCACGACTCAAATAGTAATCTGGCTCTGTAGCATTGATCTGAATGGCTTTTGTAAAGTATTGTGTAGCCAAATCATGTCGCCCCAAACCTTGTTCACACAGGCCAAGATGATGATAGATATAATCCTGCTGTTCATTTTGCCTGCTGAGAATCTTATCCACACCAGACTTATAAGTAGGCCTTCGGTAAATGATTTCCACGGTTTCTCCTCTTGGAATGTCAAGCAAAACTTTAAAATCATCAATAGCTGATTCGTAATGCCCCATTTTAAACCGCATCAATCCCCTGGCAAAATAAGCTTCTGAATGGTATGGATTGAGCTCTAGCAGGATATTGAAGTCTGTAAGCGCTGCCTCTGGATCTCCGATTTTTTCATAAACCAAAGCCCTGTAATAATAAGGCTCGGCAAAAAATGGTCGCTCTCTGATCACATCAGAAAAAACAAGCAAGGCTTCTAAATCATCCCCAGCGTCCCATTGCTTGAGCGCTTCTTCCATGCGCTTATCTATGGAAGTATATTGCGCCCAACTCTTGGGAATACAAAACAGCAATAATATAAATACTAGGATTCTCATAGAATTGACTAAAGCAGTGAAAGCTCTGACTCCACAATGATTTGCTCCAAGTCGATCAACCAGGATGATGCATTTGGGTTAATTACAAATCTAAGAAAGGGTGATTTCTCAAGATTTATACAGCAATCTAATCAATAACTTAAGAATCTGAAAGATGTTAACAAATTAGATTGGTTAGTTCTCACCTTCAAAACCTGACAGATCGATGGTTTCACTTTCAAGGTAATGAGGGTACATTTTCTTATGCTCTTTTTTCACTTCCCTGACCAATGCTTCTCTAAATTCCTCCACATTCGTACCATTCTCAGCTGCCATAAACACTGGACTGATTCCGAATTTCTTCTTGTATGCCTCGGCTAATTTTTCAAAATCAAGGAAGTTTCGTTCCTCCAATTCAATTTCCGTCATGTTCATCTGCTCCTCTTCAGTTGGCATTTGATCTACAAGGTCAATTTTATTGAAAACCAACAAGACAGGCTTATTGCTCGCCCCTAATTCAGTGAGAGTTTGATTGACTACCGCTATATGGTCTTCAAATCCCGGATGGCTAATATCTACTACGTGAATCAATAAATCAGCCTCCCTGATCTCGTCCAAGGTGGATTTGAAAGACTCGATCAAGTGAGTTGGAAGTTTTCTGATAAAACCCACCGTGTCCGAAAGGAGAAAGGGGATATTTTCCAAAACCACCTTTCTTACTGTAGAGTCTACTGTTGCGAAGAGCTTATTTTCAGCTAGAATATCCGTCTTGGTAATCAGGTTCATCAAGGTACTTTTGCCCACATTGGTATAGCCTACAAGGGAAACTCTGACTATTCCTTTTCTACTTTTTCGTTGAGTCACGCCTTGTTTTTCAATGTCCCTCAGCTTCTCTTTTAAGAGGGTGATTCTTCCTCTAATATCTCTTTTATCTGTCTCGATTTCCTTTTCACCAGATCCACCCCTTGTGGTCGTACCACCTCGCTGACGCTCCAAGTGAGTCCACATTCTAGTCAATCTTGGCAGCAAATATTGAAATCTTGCTAATTCCACCTGGGTTTTGGCTTGTGCGGTCTGCGCTCTTTGAAGGAAAATATCTAGGATCAATAGTGACCTATCGTAAACTTTGATCTTTAATTCATTTTCCAAGTTTCTCATTTGAGAAGGAGAAAGGTCGTCGTCAAAAATCACCATATCCACTTCAAAGTGCTGCACATAAGCTTGTATCTCCTCCAGCTTTCCAGATCCTACAAAAGTCCTGACGTCTGGTTTTTCCATTCTTTGGGTGAACTTGTAGACTGTTTTAGCTCCCAAAGTCTCTGTCAAAAACGCCAACTCTTCCAAATATTCGTCCACTTGATGATCTGATTGTCCTTGTTTGATCAAGGCAACGAGTACCGCAGTATCCTGTTTGGGAGCTGTGTCGTGTAGTTTTTGTAATTTTCTGGAGTATTTGCTCATAAAATGTTTAGCCCTTTTGATAAATAAGGTAAGGTATTGATGTTTAGTTCCCTGAGGAATAAAGAGCAAAGTTACGAATCAAGCGCTAATAATAAGATGTTGAAATGGCAGAAGGGACATAAACATTAAAATTGAACTTAGGAAAAAGCACATCGCTAGAATAACTGTTATATTTGAACTCTAATCCCAAAGGAAATTGAAGGGATAATTTTGATTGCAACGCTAATTAAACCAACCATTTTCATGAAAACCAATGCTACACCCATTGCGGGCTTAATCGAAATTACACCAAAAGTATTTGAAGACAGTCGCGGGTATTTTTTTGAGTCGTTTAGAAAAGAGAGCTTAGAAAAAGAAGGAGTCAAGCAAGATTGGGTGCAAGAGAATCAATCATTCTCCAAAAAAGGGACCATCCGCGGCCTTCACTTTCAAGCTGGGGATCATGCACAAGCCAAATTGGTAAGTGTGATCCAAGGCAAGGTTTTAGATGTAGTCTTGGATTTACGAAAAGATTCTATAAGCTATGGAGCAATTTTCACAGTCATATTGGATGCAGAGAAACACAATATGCTTTACATCCCCGAAGGTTTTGCACATGGGTTTTCGGTATTAGAAGATGCAATATTCACCTATAAGTGTTCTGCCTATTATCACAAAGAAAGCGAGGGAGGAATCTTATGGAACGATCCCAAACTAATGATTGACTGGAAAGTGGAATCGCCAATTCTCTCTGAGAAGGATCAACTTTGGCCGACATTAGAGAAATTTACAAAGGAAAAAGGAGGCTTATAATGGGCATATTAGATTTCTTCAAAAAAGAGCAAAAAAAATCTGGTTCATTAGATTTAACCTGGATGGGAACAGATATGCATTCTCACTTGATCCCAGGGATAGATGATGGTGCTAAGACTTTGGATCAGTCTCTAGCACTTATCAAAAGAATGCAAGGGTATGGCTTGAAGAAAATCATCACAACTCCACATATCATGGTGGAGTTCTATAAGAATACCCCTGAAATCATCCTCTCAGGACTAGAAAAGCTCCAAAAAGCACTTATTAGTGATGGCATGCATATCTCAGTCAAGGCTGCTGCCGAATACAATATTGATGAAGCATTCTTAGAAATGGTGAGGAATGGTGAGGAGTTATTGACTATCCATGATAATCTAATCTTGGTAGAAACCAGTTTTATCAACAAACCATCCATTTTGTTAGACACCTTATTTGAGTTAGAGTTACGAGGATTCCAACCGGTCCTTGCCCACCCAGAGCGCTATTATTATTTGATGTCAGACAAAAGCCTTCAAGAAGACCTACTCGATAGAAATGTTTACTTCCAAGCCAACCTGCTTTCCTTTACTGGTTTTTATTCTAAGGATGTACAAAGATTTGCCGAGCGATTAGTAGACGAAAAAAGAATCAAGCTAGTCGGAACTGACTGCCACAATATGCGTTATTTGGATAACATGGAGCAGCTCACCTCAAGCAAGTATTATGAAAAGCTCCAAGGCTTGAATTTGCTCAACCATACATTATGAAAATATTAATCACCGGTGCCACTGGTTTGGTAGGAAGATATTTAGCTCGAAGTTTTTCCGAATTAGGTGAGCTATATGGGCTCAAGAGACCAGAAAGTCGACTAGAAGACCTTCAGATTCCAGGTATTCAATGGCGAGATGGTGATATTACAGACTATCAATCATTGGAAGTTGCCTTTGAAGGTATGGATATGATCATCCACGTTGCTGCTTTGGTTTCTTATGAATCCAAAGATGCCAGTCGTATGATAAAGATCAATGTAGAAGGCACGACAAATGTGGTCAACGTTATGTTAGAACAAGGCATCAAGAAATTGATTCATATAAGCTCAGTAGCTGCATTGGGTAGATCACCGGAGCTTACAAAACTTGACGAAACACACAAATGGATTGAATCTCCGCTCAACACACCTTATGCTATTTCCAAATATCAAGCAGACTTAGAGGTCTGGAGAGGAGCTCAAGAAGGGCTTGATGTCATGGTATTTTATCCCTCAGTAGTTTTGGCAAAAATCGTTGACAATCGTAGCAGTACGCAGCTGTACAATTATGTATTGGAGGAAAATATATACTATCCAAAAGGCACCATAAACTACATCGATGTAAGAGACTTGAGCGAGGCAATAGTAAAGCTCTATCAGGCAAAGCACTGGGGTGATCATTTCATTTTAAGTGCTGGGGCTGTTTCCTACAAGACTTTCTTTGGAGAAATGGCAGAAGCTTTTGGTAAAAAAGCACCTTATAAGCCTGTCACTACCATTTCTCTCAAACTACTACTATTCTTTACCAAAATTGCGAAGGCATTTGGAATCAATAAGTTAC
Organism: Belliella buryatensis; assembly: GCF_900188245.1. Lineage (GTDB taxonomy): Bacteria > Bacteroidota > Bacteroidia > Cytophagales > Cyclobacteriaceae > Belliella > Belliella buryatensis. The sequence goes on from NZ_FZOK01000009.1 coordinate 47,904, forward strand.
CTCTGAGCCCTCAAACAGCAATGCTTGCACAGCGTAAGTTTATTCTATCTAATAAAAAACTTCTTTCGGCCATAAGTCACGAGTTTCACCCTCTACAAAACACGCTCAAATGGGCCACGAGGAACGATTCCTAATAATTGGTCGTTTGTAACATTACTTTTACCAGAAACCTTCATTTGAAGTGTTGAAAAATAAATAGGTCTTAGAGACAAAAAAATAAATCAACTGATTTTGAGACACTGAATTTATTGGTATCTTAAACACTAGAAATTAATCTGACGCCGATGACCGGAGATTTTGAAAACGAATGGAACAACGATAAAGAGCTGGTTGAAAGGTATGAAAATTCACTAAAAGCCAACCTAGATCTTTATTTTGAAGAGGAAGAATTGGAAGATATCATCCGGTTTTACTTTGACAACCAAAAATACTTGAAGGCTTTGCGGACAGCCAATCATGCATTGGAGCGATTTCCTTTCAGCATTGAGGTCAAATTGCTTAAAGCCCAATGTTTAATTTTCAATGATGAATTAGAGGAGGGTTTAGAGCTTCTAGAAAATATCAATAACATTTCACCCAACAATGAAGACATCATCTTGGCGCTAACCAATGCGATGATGCTTTCGGACAATACCAAAGAGGCAATAAGCATACTTGAGGAGTTTCTTCCTTTGGCAGAAGACAAAGCCGAGATCTATTACTGCCTAGGTAATTTTTACAGAAGTGAAGACAACAAGGGAAAAGCCGTCTTTTATTACAAGGAATGTGTAAAGTTGAAGATCAATCACGAAGATGCCCTTTTTCAACTTGCAATGATTACGGAAGAGGAAGGCTCTTTTGATGAAATCCTGGAATTCTACCAGGAGTTTATCGATCAAGATCCATATTCAGCAGGCGCTTGGTACAACTTAGGTGTGGTCTATAATAGGCTCGGTAAATTTGAAGATGCCATCAAAGCCTATGATTATGCATTGATCATAGACGACACCTTTGCCTCAGCCTATTTCAATTTGGGCAATGCCTACATGAATACGGAGCAGTTTGAGCTAGCACTTGAAGCCTACCAAAATACGATCAATTGCGAAGGCGCAAATTCAGAAAACTGCTGTTATTTAGGAGCTGCTTATGAGAAGCTGGGACAGATAGATCAAGCTTTCAAATATTTTAAAAAATCAGCAAAACTAGATCCTGAGTATGATGATGCTTGGTTTGGACTAGGCATGTGTATGTTGAAAAAGGAAAAATACTTTGAAGCCATACACTATTTCAAAAAAGCAATCAAAATCACCAAAGAAAACCCTAATTATTGGGTAGGCTTAGCAGATGCAGAATATCATTTGGGCAATCTACATGCGAGTTCTGAGGCATACGAAGAAGCCATCAACCTTGAGCCAGGCATGGTAGAAACCTACATCAACCTATCCATCATCTATTTTGATCAAAACAGGTTTGAAGAAGCCGAAGATGTGATCAAGGAAGGGATAGAAGAATTACCTGAAAACGCCGAATTATACTACAGATTAGTGGTATTTCTAATCAAATCAGGGAAATACAAGGAAGCCTTTTCATATTTAGAAAATGCATTAACTTTGGACTTCGAAAAACATGTCATTTTGTATGATTTGATGCCAGAAGTCAAACATCAAAAAGCAATTTTCAAGATTATCTCTCAATTTAAAGAAGGTTGACACCTTCAGAAAATCTATTTACCAGCAAAAAATTTCAAAGAATGAATTACGTTCTGAAGAACATCCCTGTACGTACCCAAAAGCCACGTACCTCGGGATTTACCATGGTCATGGATAAGGGCCTAAGCATAAGAGAAGTAGAAAACTTTTTGGACGGCAACTCGGATTATGTAGACATCGTCAAGTTGGGCTGGGCGACTTCTTATCTTACCAAAAATCTCGCTGAAAAAATAAGCCTTTATCATGATGCAGGAGTACCTGTATATCTAGGAGGAACACTTTTCGAAGCCTTTGTCATCAGAGATCAATTTGATGATTACAGAAGAGTGCTAGAAAAATATGATCTGAAATTCGCCGAGGTATCAGATGGGTCGGTAAGTATGCCACATGACATGAAGTGTGAGTTTATTGCGACGCTAGCCAAGGATGTAACTGTACTCTCTGAAGTGGGATCCAAAGATGCGGCCAAGATAATCCCTCCTTATAAATGGATTGAACAGATGGAAAAAGAGCTTCAAGCAGGTTCTTGGAAAGTCATCGGTGAGGCACGAGAAGGGGGTACTGTTGGTCTATTTAGAGATTCTGGTGAAGTGCGACAAGGATTGGTGGAAGAGATTTTAACTAAAATTCCAGAAGAAAAAATCTTGTGGGAGGCACCACAAAAAGAGCAACAAGTTTGGTTTGTAAAATTACTTGGTGCCAATGTAAACTTAGGTAATATTGCTCCATCGGAATTGATCCCATTGGAGACTATCCGCTTGGGGCTCAGGGGAGATACTTTCGATCACTTCCTCGGAGATATCAAATTGTAAATTAATTTGGACTGTCTGATGTGATTAGGCAGTCCATTTCGTTTTTCATTCATGAACCGACTCAAAGATTACTTACTCACCTATCTCAAAGGCATGGCTATGGGAGCAGCTGATATTGTTCCTGGTGTATCGGGTGGGTCCATTGCCTTGATTACAGGTATTTACGAAAAGCTACTCGATAGCATCAAATCTTTTGACCAAACAGCAATTAAGCATCTTTTCAAATTTGAAATTCAGGCTTTGTGGGTGCATGTCAATGGGAAATTTTTGGCAACGCTACTCTTTGGGATACTCAGCAGCATTTTTGCATTGTCAAAGATCATTACCTACTTGATAGATGAACATCCTATTCCAGTTTGGTCTTTTTTCTGTGGATTGATCATCATTTCAGCTATCATTATTCTTAGAGATATCAAAAGGTGGAGCATTGCTGTCGTTGTAGCTATTTTATTGGGTATAGTCGGCACTTACCTATTTACCAGTATTCCGCCTGTGAATTCACCCGATGGTCAGTGGTTCACATTTGTAGCGGGAGCCATCGCTATCTGTGCAATGATACTGCCAGGAGTGTCGGGTAGTTTTCTGCTGCTGATGCTTGGACAATATGAAAGAATACTAGCTGCGGTATCTGAAAGAGATCTTGTCATCATTGCAATATTTGGAGCTGGCTGTATCACAGGTCTCTTGGCTTTTAGTAGATTGATCTCTTGGCTATTGAAGAAATATCACGCAATTACCATTGGATTACTTTCTGGCTTTATGCTCGGCTCTATCAATAAGCTGTGGCCATGGAAGGTGGTGCTGAGCTATAGAGTCTCTTCTTCTGGTGTTCAGAAGCCTTTTGTGACGGAAAATATTCTTCCTCAACATTATCTGGAGCAAACTGGACAAGATTCTTTATTTTTACAAGCGATACTTGCATTTGCCTTCGGAGTTCTGATTGTACTTGGAATCGAAAGGCTAGCGTATTATATGAAGAGATCATGAGAAAATTTGGCCTGATAGGATTTCCACTAACACATTCATTTTCAAAAAAATACTTTTCGGAGAAATTTGAAAAAGAAGGTTTGTCTGATTGCCAATTTGATCTCTATGAGATCGAGAATATCAGCCTTTTTCCACAAATACTACAAGAAAACCCAGAACTTGAAGGATTGAGTGTCACCATTCCATACAAGGAGAAAGTAATTGAATACCTAGATGGCTTAGATCCAGCTTGTGAGGCCATAGGGGCTGTGAATTGTATCAAGGTAAGGGATGGAAAGCTGATAGGGTATAATACAGATTACATTGGTTTCAAGGATTCTCTCTACAATTGGCTAGGCAAAGCGAAACCCAATGCACTTGTCCTAGGAACTGGAGGAGCATCAAAAGCCGTGATACAAGCACTCAAAGACCTCGACATTCACTATTTGATCGTGTCTAGGTCAGCAAGCAATCAGCCAAATTGGGTAACGTATGAAGACCTCAAAACAGACAAAAAAATTATCCAACAACATCACTTGATCATCAATACTACCCCGCTAGGTACCTATCCCAATACCGAAGTCATGGCGGATATCAATGCAAGTTTGATTTCAAGTGAGCACAGGGTTTACGATCTCGTCTACAATCCAGAGAAAACTTTTTTGATGCGCTCCCTCGAAGCGCGCGGTGCAGTAGTGAAAAATGGTTTGGAAATGCTTCATCTTCAGGCAGAAGCTGCTTGGAAGATTTGGAATTGATCTCAACCCATTTTATATTATTAATATGTACTGGAAAAAATTATCACACGAACAAATCAAAGAAACCGTATTCAAAGCTCTTGGTGAAAATCTCGACTATAGAGGAGAGCGACCTATTTTAGGTATCCCTGGCACTTATTTAGATACTACGGAATTCTATCCTGATGCGCCTTTTCTTCAGGATGCCCCATATATGTCCGCCATGGTGCGCAACCCAAATCACATTGGGGTACATACTTTGAGTGAAAAATCCGTCTTGGAAGTCTTCGAAGGAACGCAAAAGATCGAAAGAGATCTCATCAGACTCGTAGCAGAGGAGGTTTTCAATGGAGAATCCAATGGCCAAGATGGCTATGTCGCTACAGGTGGCACAGAAGCCAACATACAAGCCATGTGGATTTACCGTAATTATTTCATCAAGGAAAAAGGTGCTCGATTGGGTGAAATTGCCTTGGTCTATTCTGAGGATTCCCATTATAGCATGCCCAAGGGTGCCAATATCCTGAACCTTCAGAACATCATCCTTCAAGTAGACCCGGAGACAAGAGAAATTCTCCAGAGCTCCCTTGAGTCCAAGATCAAAGAAGCCAGGCAGGATGGTATCAAATACTTCATCGTCATCGCCAACTTGTCAACAACTATGTTTGGATCAGTAGATGATATAGATGCATTGGGGGACTTCTTTACAGATCAAAATGTAGATTTCAGAATACACGTTGATGCAGCTTATGGGGGATTTATTTATCCTTTTACCAATCCCACAAGCCGATTTACTTTCCAAAATCCATATATGAGCTCCATCACAGCAGATGGTCATAAAATGCTACAAACTCCATATGGTACAGGTCTTTTCCTAATCAGAAAGGACTATATAGAATATGTCAAAACCGACGAAGCGCAGTATATCCCAGGTAAAGACTATACCATCAGTGGAAGCCGATCAGGAGCCAATGCCATCTCTATGTGGATGATTTTGAAGATTCACGGCTCAGAAGGGTGGAAATACAAGATGGAGTCCCTCTGTGACAAGACTGAGCGAATCTGCAAAAAATTAGATAGAATGGGTGTAGAGTATTTCCGCAATCCATATAACAATATCATCGCCATCAAAGCCAAGTACATGTCTACTGAGCTAGCGGATAAATTCTATTTGGTAGCCAATAGCTATGAATTTGAACCAGAGTGGTATAAAATCGTCGTGATGCCACATGTCAAACAAGGTACTATCGATAGCTTTCTGATCGAGCTTGAAGGGGAGCAAAAGTCAAGGCAATCTAACCAAAAAGGGTAAACTTGAACCAAATTATCTCGGCATATGGTTATTTGAAATTTTTGAGCTGGAGGAAGTTATTGAACTACCTCCAGCTTGTTTTATCATTTCACTACAGCCGCTGGATCAAAAAACCGATCATCTGGGGTCGGCCCACTACGCTTTCTATTGAACCGACGACCAGCTGCAACCTCCGCTGTCCAGAGTGCCCTAGTGGTCTTAGAAGCTTTACCAGACCTACTGGAATGATACAAGAATCTCTTTTTAGAAAAATCATTGATGAAAATGGTCCATGCTTGACCTATTTGCATTTATATTTTCAGGGAGAACCTTATTTGCATCCCAAGTTTCTCGATCTCGTAACCTATGCCAACCAAAAAGGAATCTACACTGCGACTTCCACCAATGCGCATTATCTCAACGAAGAAAGCGTCAATAAGACTTTGGACTCAGGACTCCAACAGCTGATCATCTCAATGGATGGTATCACGCAAGAGATTTATGAAGATTACCGCATAGGCGGTCAACTTTCGAAAGTGCAATCTGGGCTCAAATTACTTTTAGAAAAACGAGCATCACGCCAACAAAAATTCCCGCGAGTAGTAGTTCAGTTTTTGGTGACTGGAAAAAATGAACATCAAATAGAACAACTTCAGGACTGGGCAAAAGCAATGCAAGTGGACGAACTTCAGCTGAAAACAACTCAAATTTATGATTTCGAGCATGGTTCTGAATTGATTCCTTCTGACTTAAAATACTCCCGATATATTCCCGCAGGGGATGGAAAGTGGAAACTCAAAAAGGATATTGAAAATAAATGTTGGCGAATGTGGCAAGGTGCTGTAGTCACTTGGGATGGGAGGGTAGTCCCTTGTTGTTTTGACAAGGATGGTGCTCACGTGATGGGTCAATTGAGTTTCAAACCCATGAAAGAAATCTGGAAAAACACTGCCTATCAAACGTTTAGAAAGCAACTTTTAGAAGACAGAAAGCAAATAGACATCTGCAAAAACTGTACAGAGTAATGACTTCCGGCTTGAAAAAGGCTACTTAGCTATTTCTTTACACCTTGGAATAATTATCTTTACGAAAGTTTTATTTTATAATGCGATCATACTAATCAAGTTAATCAGCTCCGCAATTTTACGGATCGACTTAATCTTGGTCATAAATCATGGTAATTCCTATGCATTTTCAACACAAGGCAATCCTCAGGGTCCTCACCATCGTCCTACTCTTTACTTCGACGCTGATCACCATCAACCCCACGACAGTACAAGCACAATCACTCAGCGAACTATCCAATCTAAATGTAGACGAGCTGTCTGACACACAAATCCGAGAGTTGATCAGAAGAGCTGCTGAACTTGGTCTGAGTGAAACAGAGCTCCTCCAAATGGCCAAATTGCGTGGTCTTTCTGATTTTCAAGTGGAGAAGCTCAAAAACAGGATCGAGGGTCTTGAGTCTTCATCTATGGGCTCAGCTAGGTCTGGCTCCCAAGCTGGAAAAAGGGATGCCAGAAGTCAAGGTGATTTGAATGAAATTAACCAAGGCTTTTTCAAATATCAACAAGAGCTTTTTTTCTTTGAAGAGGAGAGTTCTCCCTACTTCGGAGGTGATCTTTTTTACAATAAAAATAGAAAGCTGACTTTTGAGCCCAACATCAATATCCCTACGCCAAAAAATTACATTTTGGGCCCTGGTGATATGATCTACATTGACATCTATGGGCAATCCGAAAGATACATGGAGGTCAATATCAACCCAGATGGATTTGCGATTATTGAAAACATTGGGCCAATCAGTTTGTCAGGAAAATCCATAGAAGAAGCTACCAACATCCTCAAAAACAGGCTTTCTAATTTTTATGAAGGCATGCGCGGGTCTAACCCAAACACCTATTTGCAAGTGACTTTGGGAAATGTCCGATCAATCCAAGTGCATTTGGTAGGCGAACTTAGACTTCCTGGCACTTTTACTTTGAGTTCTTTCAGTACGGTGTTTAATGCGCTCTATGCTGCGGGCGGCCCAAGTGAAAACGGAACTTATAGAAACATCAAACTGATCCGTAAGAATAAGACGATATCGACAATAGACATCTATGACTTTATCACTAATGGCAAGGCTGATCTCAACTTGCAGCTGGAAGATCAAGATGTAATCTTGGTAGAGCCTTTTGAAGGAAGGGCAACAGTGGAAGGAGAAGTCAAGAGGCCGAAAATCTTCGAAGTGAAAAATGGAGAAACCTTTGCTGACTTGCTCAGGTATACGGGTGGATTTACAGACGAGGCATTTCAAGATAGGATTGCTGTGTCAAGAATCACTGGTAAAGAACGATCTGTGTCAGATATTTTCAAGAATCAATTTGACATTTTCACGGTCAAAGGTGGTGACAAATATACCATCAGTAAAGTCTTGAATAGATTCACCAATAGGGTACAGATCAAAGGCGCTGTCTTCAGAGAAGGTAACTATGCACTCACGGAAGGCCTGACTTTGAAACAATTAATAGCCAATGCAGATGGTGTGCGTGGTGAAGCATATCTTGAGCGAGGCAGTATACTTCGCACCAACGAGGACTTGAGTACGGAAGTCCTGACTGTAAATGTTAGAGATATTCTCAATGGAAGTGCCGCGGACGTTCGGCTTCAAAGAGAGGATGTGATTCGCATATCCAGTATTTATGATTTGCAGGAGGAGTTTTATGTACAGGTGACAGGTGAGGTAAGAAACCCAGGTACCTATCCATTTTCAAAGCAGATGACTGTGGAAGACTTGATCATCTTAGCTGGTGGTTTGAGAGAAGCGGCAAGTACCAAGGATATAGAAATTGCAAGAAGGGTAGGAACACCTCAAGAAGGACTTTTCTCCACCTTGATTCCAGTAAATGTGGATAAATCTCTAGTACCAAGTGACAATCCTCAGGTTCTTGAGCCATTTGATAATGTAATCATCAGAAGAAAGCCAAATTTCAATTTGGAAAAAATCGTGTACATCGAGGGGCAGGTCAACTCACCGGGTGCTTTTGCGGTGCAATCTGCCCAAGAGCGCATCTCAGATGTAATCTCTCGTGCAGGAGGATTGACAGCTTTTGCTTACGCCAAAGGAGCAACGCTTATCCGCCGAACAGAGTATTTCAATACAGAATCTGAGCAACTGAGAAGGCAAAAAAATCTGATGGATCTACAGCTTAAATTGCAAGCTGACCCTAACAATACAGAAGCACAAGAATTACTACTTGAGCGACTTTTCAAAGATCTAGGCAATAAGGATGCTTCAAAAAGTGCCGCAGAAAGCGCGGCCGTTTCTGAAATCAAAAGAGAGACAGTAGCTGGTATTGCAGAAAGCAAAGGGGACTTTGGTCAGGTAAAAATCCGAGAGACTGAGGCAGTAGCCATTGATTTGGAAAAAATTATGAGCAACCCTGGTTCTGCATTTGACCTGATATTAGAAGAAGGAGATATCATTTCAATTCCAAGACAGTTACAGACAGTACGATTGAGAGGTGATATTGTCTATCCTACTACTGTACGATTTGAAAATGCCAGAGGATTGAAACACTATATCAACAAAGCAGGAGGCTTCGACAACAGAGCCAATAGAAAACGGACTTATGTAGTCTATGCAAACGGTGATGTCACCCGCACAAGAAGCTTCTTAGGCCTGAGATCCTACCCATCTATAGAGCCTGGAGCGGAGGTTTTCGTACCAACCAAAGGGCCGAGAGTGCCGATTAGACCTGGTGAGTTGGTGGGTCTTACTACTGGCTTAGCCACTTTGGTATTGATTATTTCACAGATCACACAATAACTGCCATGTCAGAAAAGCATATATTGGACGATAAGATCACTTTGAGAGAAGTTGTTTTGAGACTACGTGAGTGGATCAAGTATTTCCGTTCGAAGTGGAAGACCATCTTTATTTGGGTAGCTCTTGGGGCTGGATTAGGTGCCTTGGTATCTATTGTCAAAAAACCAGTCTACGTAGCAGAGAGCTCATTTGTATTGGAGGAATCTGATGGAGGTGGATTGGGACAAATGTCAGGTTTGGCAACTTTGGTTGGTGTAAACATCGGCTCACTTGGTGGTTCAAGCGGCCTATTTCAAGGAGACAATATCATAGAACTGTATCGATCCAATAATATGCTTAGCAAAACCCTCTTGAGCCCTTTTCAAGGAGAGGAGTTATTGATTCATAGGTATATTGCATTCAATGAATTGGATCAAAAATGGAAAAAAACGGTAGATCTCAATAGCTTAGATTTTACCATACCAAGGGAGAAATTCACCGTGACACAAGATTCAGTGATGCGAGAGCTGTCCAAGATCATTCGTGAACAACACCTTTCCGTAGCCAAGCCAGATCGGAAATTATCGATTATCAAAGTAGACATTTCCGGAAAAGACGAGGCTTTTGCCAAGGAATTCAATGAAAGGCTGGTAGAGAATGTCAATAATTTCTACTTCGAAACTAAAACCAAAAAGACTTCTGAAAACCTTCAAATCCTACAATCTCAAGCTGATTCTGTGCGGAAGATTCTCGATAGAAGCTTGGAGGAACTCGCATTCCTTTCTGACAAAACACCCAATCCAAACCCGCTCTTACAGTCGGGAAATATAGATATTAGAAAGAAGCAAATCGATGTTCAGGCAAATTCTGCGATCTATTCCGAGATCGTCAAAAACCTAGAAGTAGCCAAAGTCAATCAGCGCAACAATTCTCCTCTGATTCAGATCATCGATAGCCCAAGGTATCCCTTGAATCGATATGAGATAAAATTAATATGGGGTTTATTGTATGGTTCTATTATAACATTTATACTTTGTCTTGCGATTCTTTATTTCCAAAAATCATATGGCAAATTACTGTCAAAATGAATTGTTTAATTTGAAATATGCTTCAAAAAATCTTGCGTTTATCTCTATTAAATTCTTTAAAAAATAAGTCATTTCAGAACTTTATATTTCTTAGTTCTATTCAAGTCTCTAATATTTTAATCAATTTAGTTTCAATGCCTATTTTAATAACCTCTATAGGTGTTGATCAATTTGGTTTAGTTAATTTATCTTTATCTATAATAGTAATTTCAAATATTTTTGTAAGTTTTGGTTTTAACTTAAGTGGTCCAAGAGAAACAGCTATTAATCAAAAAAGCAAAAAAGAACTATCAATTCTATTATCAAGAATAACGGTTAGTAAGCTCCTATTGGCTACTGTTGTAGCTGTTCTTTTGTCAATGGGAATATTCATTTTTAACATTTTTCAGGAGTATCAGTCGATATTAGTTTTTTCGTTACTAATTCTTTACTCTGAAGCGACACTTAGTTTGTGGTTTTTTCAAGGATTAGAAAAGATGAAGTTAATATCAGTGGCAAATGTATTTAGTAAACTTTTATATTTATTAGGTATTGTTTTGTTTATAGAGCAGCCTAATCATTCAAAGTTTGTAAATTTTTTGCTTGGGGCAAGCGGTTTAACTATTAATGTTCTTGTTATTTTTTATGTCAAATTTAAAATGAAAATAGCATTAATATTTCCTCAAATTAAAGAGATATATGATTCTCTTAAATCAAATATTAACTTTTTCCTATCAAACTTAACCTCTTATATTTCAATAAATGGTGGATTGATAATCCTAAGCTTTTATTCTACACCTGAAACTCTAGGCAATTACAGTCTTGCAGAAAAAATAACTATGGTCATCAGACTTTTTCCAGCTATTCTAACACAATCCATTTACCCCAATGCCGTAAAATTATTTCACAATAATTTGGATGCGTTTTTTAAATTTGCGAGAAAGGCATACTTCTTAGGATTATCAATATCCCTAATAATTTCTATCTTCATTTACTCTTTAGCACCAATCATCATAAAAATACTTTCAAAAAATGATATACCAGAATCTATATATTATTTGAAAATTCTATCTTTTATTCCATTTTTAGCCAGTCTAAACTTGTTAAATGTTTTAATTCTTTTAATAAAAAATGAACAGGAACTTTTTTTTAAAATCTCATCAATTGCTTGTATTTGTATGCTTTCTCTTGGAGTTTTTTTGGCTTCAAATTATGGAGCTATTGGAATTTGTATAGCTCTTTTAGCTACAGAAGTAATTTATTTCTTTTTGTTTTCATTAATATTGTTTACCAGATCAGAAGAGATTTTTTACCGGATTTATTTAAATAAAAACATAGGGAGTAAATCCTGATAAAATTAAATATTACGTAATAAAAAGTATGATTATCCGCTTGTATACAAGTAGGGGCAAATGCTTGCAATAACTAATCTGTCAAATAGTTTTTCACCAAAGTATCTTCGGTTTAGTTTGTAACAGAATTCATTGAGATAGTTTTGAAGCATCTTTTCTGAAACCATATGGTAAGCCAGTAGTGTTCTCTGGACTTACATTTCTTGCAAATAATGCCTTCTCTTTCTCTTTGTTCCTTAAAGAAATGCATGCAACTTGCCTCATCTGGATATCTTTCATTGAATTGTAGGATAGTCATGGCTTTTTTCTTTATTTGAAGCCAATTAAACACTTAAAATACAGCCCTGAAAGTTATTGACACGTATTGTCAAAGTATAAAATTTGCCTACTTGTATGTAGACGGATATTCATAATAAAAAGTATCCACAATGTTGCATCCAAGGTAAAATAGACGTAACAATTTGTTTATATTATATCAAATCATAAAAATTCTTCCAACCAATACACAAATACTTCAACAAAATGGCAGCAATTACCCAACCATCTGTAGCGATCATAATCATCAATTGGAATAATTTCAATGATACCCAAAAATGTCTCAATTCCCTTAAAAAATGTGATTACCCAAATTTTCAATCCATAGTAGTGGATAACGACTCACAAGATGGATCAGGGAGAAAGTTAGAGGATGAATTTAAGGATTTTGCTTACTTTATCTTTTCAGATTCCAACAGAGGGTTCACAGGTGGAAATAATTTAGGTCTGAAATATGCCTTGGATCAGGGTTTTGAATATGTAATGGAGCTGAACAATGATACGGAAGTAGAGCCTGATTTTATCACAAAATTGATTGATTCTATTGTCGATAAGCCAGAATATGGCGCAGCCCAACCATTGATTTATTTCAATACTCCAAATAGACATATTGTTTGGAATGCTGGTGGAAATTACATTCGTCCATTGGGTATTTCGCAGACCAAATATAAAAACGTCAAAGACTCTAGGTTTATAAAGGCTTCGGAAACTGACTGGATAACGGGTTGTGCATTTTTGATCAAGTCTGAGGTGATCAAAAAAACAGGCTTGCTGAAAGAGTTTTACTTTTTCGGATCATTTGAAGATGTGGATTTGTCAATGAGAATACGGAATCTTGGATACAAACTTTGGTTTGAACCGAGCGCGGTAATCTATCATTCAGTAGGTGGCTCTTCAAAATCCAAAACCAAAGGGAAAGAAGGGTATCTAAACCCTAAGGTCCATTATTTGACGCAAAGAAATCAAATGATTTTTATCAACCACCATACTCCGACTATATTTAAACCCGTCGCCGTCCTAACACAAGTTATCAAGTTGCTTGCTTATTCCTTATATTTTTTAGTTCTTTGGAGGCCTATAAAGCTAAAGATGGTCTGGAAAGGCTTTAAAGATGGATTATTTAAAACTTACCATGATTAATACTGAAATTATTAGAAATGGAATTGAGGTTTACAAAGCAGCTAAACCATTTCCGCATTTGGTTATAGATGATTTTTTGGATCTTGAACTAGCTCAAAAATTATCGAATGAATTCCCCGATATCAATGACAACAGTCTTTTCAATTATTCTAATCCGTTAGAAAAAAAATCTGCTTTGAATGATTGGAATAAGTTTCCTTCAAACACTTACAGTTTTTTTGAATTTCTTTGTTCAAATGATTTTGTCAATCAGCTGGGAGAAATTCTAGGGATAAAATTATTCCCTGATTTTGGCCTTCATGGAGGTGGATGGCACATGCATCCAGATGGTGGCAAGCTTAACCCCCATTTGGATTATAATATACATCCCAAACTAGGGTTACAAAGAAGAATCAATCTGATTATCTATTTATCGGAGGATTGGAAACCTGAATATGGAGGCCATTTCGGTCTGTGGAGCAACAATGAAGAAACAAACAGGCCAGACAAACTTATTAAAGAAGTAGAAATCAAATTTAATAGAGCGGTGATTTTCGATACTAGTTTACAGTCTTGGCATGGACTCAGTCGCCAGGTCACTTCTGATGGTCAAAAAATCAGAAAATCACTGGCTATATATTATCTTTGTGTGCCTCCCGCAACTTATGTTGACAGACAACGTGCGCTTTACGCACCTACTGAAGATCAGAAAAACAATCCCGAGATTGATGAACTTATCAAGAAAAGATCGGATAGTCAGCAATATAAGGATCATTATATTACAAAATAGTTAAGCTTTTTATTTCGATTATTTAATCAATGAAGGCTCTTCTATTCACCATTCTGTATCATGGTTGTATTGGTGATCTTCATGATGGAAAATTAGCTCAAGCTATATGCTATTTATAATTTTCTCCGTAGCGGTATTTATTTTGTGTTTTATTACCTTCAAAAACATCGTTTTTAGAGGCAAATGGGAGTATGTTATTTTTTTTACAGTCATATTCTTCCCTTTTTATATTACAATTATCAGTACAGTATATAGTACTACGAAATCCATCTTGATCCTTTCTATATTTCAATATATCAAGGAAATAGTCATGCTAGTTGCTTTTATAGGTTTCTTTGTATACCAGAAGAACCTATCCAATTACCCTCTTAGATTGAATGGTTTAGACTATAGCTTTATTCTTTTCTACTTATTAGTCATTTGCTTTTTAATTTTACCGATTGGTGAAGCTACGGTGTACAGCAAGTTGCTCTATTTCAAAAATGTAGCCTTGATGGGCCTCTTCTATTTCTTTGGACGAAACAGCCATTTTGGTGATCGAGAGCTAAAGAAGTTATTGCACGTCATTCTACTAATCGCTGGTTTAGCATTGACCTTGAATATCATTGAATTCAGTATTGATACCCACTTTCAGCAGTTTACTGGATATGCAGTATTCAATGATGAAATCAATAATATAAGTCCTAAAGGTAACCATGGTTTGACATGGACTTTTGAGACTCCAACTTACGCCAAAAGGTTTGCTTCATTCTTCTCGGATCCACTTGAGTTGGCTATTTCATCAATTATGATGTTTGCAACAGCTTTGATTATGTATTTGACCACCAAAAGAGGAAAAGCTACACCTTACCTATTCATGATAGGAGCTACTGCTGCAACATTGGTACTTTCTTATTCAAGATCATCAATCGCTGCATTGCTTGTCATGTTGGTATATATCGCCTTCTTATTTAAACTGTACAAAATCGTCTTTGCAATTATTGGCTTAGGCTTTACTGTCTTAGTATATATTCTTTTCTTTAGCTCAGACGAGTTCAGGTACTTTCTTATAGATACGATCACTTTACAAGACTCCTCTTCTTTGGGACATCTTGTAGAATGGCTCGCAGCCATAGAATCTATGATAAGCAATCCAATGGGAATAGGACTAGCTACAAGTGGGAACATTGGTGCAGTCGATGAAGAACTCCGAGTAGGTGGAGAGAATCAATTCCTTGTCTTTGGTGTACAAATAGGTTGGATAGGGATGATCTTGTATATCCTCATGCTATTAGGGTCAATTGTCTACTGCTACAAAGCTTTTGGCCATTTGAAAAATACTGGTGAAGCGAGGATTGCATTTATTGCAACCACCGTCAAGTTTGCAGCAATATTTCCCCTCTTTACTTCCAATGCAGAGAAATTTTTATTTGTTTCGCTCATTACTTGGTGGATGGTAGGGTACACCGTCAATGCTATCCACAGGCAAAAGCTTAAAGAAATCATCAGCCATGGGTAAGATTAGAGTGGGTTTTGACTCCAGAGACTTATTTTTTGCGCAAACGGGCACAAAAACTTTTTCAGAAGAACTGATCAAAGAAATTCAGCAAGACCCAACAGTAGAATTGGTATTATTGAGTCCTAAAAATGCCAAAGCACCCAGTTCACTATGGAGTAAGGCCCTCGCACATTTTCAATTTATCATTTGGAAACTTTGGACCTTACCAAGAAAAGCACAGCAGGCAAAAGTGGATTATCTGATCTGCCCAGATTATGTAGCACCATTTCTTTTCCTCGGCAAGGTCAAAACCCTCCCCGTTTTCCACGGTTGCAATATTTGGGAAATACCTCAAAATTATAACACCATCTGGAGGTGGTACTTCTCTGCTCTTGCAAGGGGGGGAGAAAAAAAGGCACACCGTGTATTGACAGTATCACAATTCTCCAAGTCTAAACTGATAGATGTCTTGGGCATAGCAGATTCCAAGATCAAGGTCATTCCAATAGGAGCCAAAGCAATTCAAAATTCTGTGAATAACGCTACTCAAAGACCTATCAAAAATGAATATCTCCTCCACATTGGCGTATTGGACAAGAGAAAAAATCTGCCTCGCCTTATTCGTGCTTTTGCTTTACTTGATGACAGCTCTATTCATCTGATTTTGGGAGGAGGTAGGCCTTCGAAAATTTTCAATGACAGCTATCCTGAAATTCAAGCAACAATCAAAGAGCTTGGCTTGGAAAAACGTGTTCATTTGACGGGTTATTTGAAAGATGAAATGCTAGCCCATTATTATCAACATGCCAAAGCTTATGTTTTCCCCTCGACTTATGAAGGCTTTGGGATTCCAGTTTTAGAAGCATTTCAACATGGGCTACCTTTAGCTGCTTCTAATATTTCATCCTTACCAGAGGTAGTAGGAGAAGGTGGTCTATTGTTTGATCCATACAATATTCAAGAAATGGCATATCAAATAGAGGCGCTTTTCAGTATGGGCGAATCAGAGTTATCCACAATGAAAGAAAAACAGGAGAAACTCCTTTCTTGGTACAATTGGAGCAATTCTTGGAAAGAAATAAAGCAAACGCTCAATGAAAAATAATAAGGTTCTTGTGCTCCATTCCAGTTCGGACCTTTATGGTGCCAGCAACAGTGTGGTTCGCTCCTTGATGGCACTGCGTCATGTGGGTCTGGAACCCATGCTACTACTTTCTGAAACTGGTCCACTAAGTCAAAAAGTAGAAGCATTGGGAATAGAGGTTCGTATACTCAGGCTAGGAGTGATCAGAAGAAAGTACTTCAACCTCTTAGGCTTGCTGAATAGAAAATACTACATCCTAAGAGCCTCTCTGAAAATCCGAAGGATAATTGAAAAAGAAAGTTTCCAGTTGGTGCTGACCAATACTACTGTGATATTTTCTGGTGCCTTCGCTGCTAAACTAGCTGGAGTCAAACATATTTGGCATGTCAGGGAGACTATTACAGGTCCTGCTTTCTTCAAGAACTTCATCACCTACTTGCTCAACAAGACTGGGCACACCAATTTCTTTGTGTCGAATGCTTCCCGAGATAATTACCTTCCCAAAATTCAAGCTGAAAAAACTCAAGTAATCTACAATGGCATTGAATATAGCAAATTTGTGGATAATGCTTATGATCTTAAGCACGAACTAGGTATATCGCAAGATAAAATCTTGATCTCTATGGTGGCGAGAGTCAACTTGCTAAAAGGTCAAAAGTATTTCTTAGAAATTGCCAAGCTACTGTTATTGAAGAACAAGAACCTACATTTTATACTTGCAGGTGATACTTTTCCTGGCTACGAATATCTTCTGGAAGAACTACAAGAATATATTGTAAGCAATAACCTTGTGCACAATATAAAAGACCTGGGTTTCCGCTCTGATGTATACAATATCATGGGAGGCTCAGATATATTTGTTTTGCCATCCATTCAGCATGATTCACTCCCTACAACAATCTTGGAAGCCATGGCTGCTGCCAAACCAGTCATAGCTACAGCCTTAGGCGGATCCACAGAAATGGTCGTCAATGGAGAGACAGGTTTTTTGATTCCGCATGATGATGCAAAAGTAGCTGCAGAAAAAATCCAAGAGCTGATAGACAATCCAGAATTGCGTAGTCAAATGGGTCTCAAGGGACAGGAAAGGCTAAAACAGTATTTCTCAATTGACGCTTACCTTGAGAATTTTGGGAAAGCTGTTCTAGAGGTAATAAACCAATAATGTAATTTTAAAAAAGCCTTTTATCTTTACCTCTTAAACAATTATTTTTCATGAAGCAAAAAAGAAAATCAGGTTTAACTCAAAGTGAAATTCAAGCCATCGATCACAAACCTTTTATTGAGCCAGAGGTAGATGCTCGGTATTATCTGCAACTACCTGTGGATAAGTTTATCATCAATATGTCAGCACCCACGAAAGCTGGATATGGCCACTTTTTCTTCTTGGAGCTAATTCAAAAACTATCTCAGAAATACGATCAACTTTATTTTTTGATCACTACGAATGAAGTGGATCCAAATTTTGAAGAAGACTTTCTTGAAAAACTTGACCAACCGAGCCTCAATGGAAAGGTATCTTACCTCAAGTTTGGAAAAGAGCTGCCAGACATCCTCAAAGCCTCTGATATCTTTGTATCCCCTTATAAGACTGAAGGTACATTTCCAAGTATCATTCTCAAAGCCATGGCAACAGCCTTGCCAGTCATTTCCTTTCAATCTCAATTAGCTGAGCAGGTTATCATTGATCAGGTAACAGGCTTATTGATACAAGAAAATGACCTTAACCAAGCCATAGAAAAGTTTTCCACATTGATTGAAAATAAAGCACTGTCTTCCAAGCTGGGGTCAAATGGGCAAAAACGAATTATCGAGCATTTCAGCTTGTAAATCAACAACCATGAATATCAAAAAAGACCAAATTTTAAAAGTAGCAATCTTGGGAGCAAAAGGTTATCCTTATGTCTATGGTGGCTATGATACCATGGTCAAAGAGCTAGGTGAGCGACTTCAAAAAAAAGGTGTGCAAGTAACGGTCTATTGCCACCGCGCACTTTTCAAAGATAAACCACCCTACGTCAATGGAATCAAACTAATCTATACCCCTGCCATAGAAAAGAAAAGCCTGACTCAATTGACGCATTCCTTCGTCTCGATGATGCATGCTTGTTTTTCAGATGTGGATGTGATTTTTGTGGTAAACTCAGGTAACGGCCCTTTTGGGATCATCTCCAAAATCTTCAGAAAACCCACAGCCATCAATGTAGATGGGCTAGAATGGCTTCGGCCAAAATGGAAGGGCATTGGTTCTAAATACTTCTTCTGGGCCTCCAAGATGGCTACCAAGTTTTACGATCAGATCATCAACGACTCTGACGAAATGCAGCGCATCTATAAGGAGCTCTTCAATGCTAACTCTAAAGTAATTGCCTATGGAGCCAACCCATCATTGAGTTCAGATGCTCGAAAAATTCAAAACAGGGGATTAGAAAAGGAAGGCTATTTTTTGATTGTAGGCAGACTAGTTCCTGATAATAATGCCGATATCATCATCTCAGGTTTTGTAAAGTCCAATTCCAAACGAAGACTTGTAATCGTGGGCGATGTACCTTTTCAGGATGACTATGTGGATAACTTAAAAGCCATTCAAGACAATCGCTTACTCTTCACTGGGTATGTGACAGACCCCGAGGAGCTTAAAGCACTTTATCATAACTGCTACGCGTATTTTCATGGGCATGAGTATGGAGGTACTAACCCTGCCATGCTCAAGGCTCTTGGTTATGGTTGCGCAATCTTGGCTTTGGACACGGCTTTCAATCAAGAAATGCTTCAAAATGGGAAGCATGGTTGGTATTTCAAAAAGAACCCAAAAGCAGTATCAGAACTTATCCACAAGGCAGAATCCCAACCTGAAGCCATGCAGTCACTCCGAGACACCGCCCGCACCGGCCTCACCCAAAAATACAACTGGGACCACGTCACCGATCAATACCTAGAAGTATTTCAGCATTTATCTAAAAAGGAAGCTCACAGATTACACTGATTACACAGATTTAGAATTGATAATTCTGATCAAATTTTCTTTGTCTAATGATTTAGCATTGAAATTTACAAGAAAACCTAATTCCTTTTTGGCTATTTTGAGGTACGTTAAAACCTGCTTCTTATGCACTGAATTAAGCATTTCTACAGATTTCAACTCAATAATAATTTCATTATCTACTAAGATATCAATCCGAAACCCTAACCCAAGATTAACATCTCTATAAACCACAGGTAAAGCAACCTGTTTTTCAGTTGAAAATCCTTGTAACTCTAATTCATAGATTAATGCACTTTCATAAACACTTTCTAACAGTCCAGGTCCTAATATATTATGAACATTAAAACATGCTCTTCTTATATTGTAGCTTTTCTCGTTGATATCCATAAAAAGTTAAATCTAAAAACTCAATTTTATCTAAATTTAAAAAAATTATAGAAAGCCTTCAATCTAAACAGCTCAAAATAAATTTAATTAAATCTGAGAAATCCGCGAAATCTGCGAGCAACAATTAGGTTCTTCGTTTATTAAACCAAGATTAGAAATCAAAAGAGTAATCAATTAACGATCTCTAAAAAACATCCTTAAGTCAAACAAAATAAAAATAGTGTCCATCCGTGGTAAAATAAATCCGCGAAATCTGCGAGCCTTTAATTTTAGATTGTAGATCTTAGATTTTGCCTCTAAGAAAGCTTGACAAGATGCAGAAAGCATAATAGGTTTGGATTTGAATTTTATCTAGTGTTCATCTGTGTCTATCCGTGGTAAAATAAATCTGCGAAATCCGCGTAATCTGCGAGCAATATCAAACAATAAACTAATCTAATAAATGGAAAAAGAAATCATCTATTCAGCTGAAGCACCAGCGCCAATTGGTCCCTATAGTCAAGCAGTAAAGGCTGGCAATACACTTTATGTCTCTGGTCAAATAGCACTTGATGCTGATTCGGGAGAATTGATCAATGAAAACATCACCGAAGAAACACATGCTGTCATGAAAAACTTAGAAGCTGTTCTCAGACAAGCAGGTTATGGCTTTGTTAACGTAGTCAAGTGTACGATCTTCATCAAAGATATGGGGCAATTCGCCACCATCAACGATGCCTATGGCCAATACTTCAAGTCTAATCCGCCTGCTAGAGAAACTGTAGAAGTCAGTAGACTTCCCAAAGATGTCAATGTGGAAATTTCTTGCATTGCAGTGAAATAGGGGAAAGGTTAAAGGGGAAAGCAAGCTTATATCTTTCCTCTTACTTTAAAGTTTTGTAAATAACTTATTTTACAATCGCTCTAAACATTCGCGTAAAGATAAAATAGTGTAAAGGCTTCACAAGAAGCCAATATAGCCTCCCAAATGTGCCATTAGGCATAAACTCTATTTTTTGAAAGAATCGATTAGCTTTGATTTCATAAGTTATCCACACTTTGCCGGGCAGTTTCATCTCTGCTCCAAGTTTCAAATACTGTTTAGACTTATCCACATTTACCACTCTCCAAAAGTCTAGTTGATCCCCTTTTTGTAAATCTCCACTTGGCCTGCCTTTTCTATAACCAACTCCACCGAGCAGCTTATCCACAATTCCTCTCAGCTTCCAAAGCTTGGTTCCGAAGTACCAGCCTTGATCTCCTCCAATCTGCCAAACCCGCTGCCAAATATCCGCTTCTCTTTTTGAAACATCCGCTTCCCATAATTCCACAAAGGTATTTTTATGTTGTCCCAACTTTTCCACAGTTCTAAAATTAAAATCTAGTCTATCAAATAACTAACTTTGTCTCGTTGAAGTTATGTAGCTATGCCCTTTTTCCCATCCCAAAGTGAAGTATTGGTTTCTTCTTTGAGCAAAGAAGTTGTTCTTGCCAATTTGCAGGAAGTGACCAAGCAGGTCAATTACCTAGATTATGACCTAAAGCAGGATCAGGAGTTTCAATTTAACGGCAAGATTGAAAAAGATCAGTTCCACATTTCCTTGTTGATACAAAAAGCAGACAGCTTCCTACCCCTGATCAAAGGGAAGATAGAGGATACCCCTATGGGCTGCATCCTTTTTCTAACTTACCGGCTGTTTCCTAGTTCAACTTTCTTCTTGGGTTTTTGGTCTTTGGTAACCTTGGGCTTGACGCTTTTCTTTGGATTAGTTCAGCAAAAGACCGTTTATGCTATACTAAGTCTTAGTTTTGGAATCTTTAATTACCTCTTTGCATGGCTACATTTCAAAAGGAAAATCAAAATTTCTCAAGATATCTTCCATCAACTCCTCGACAAAAATCAACTATAGCATTCAGCAAACTAAAAAGAGGAAATCCATCAATGGCTATGGATTATAAGCATCAGGTAGTAATTTAGCGAACTGAAATTTAACCCGAAATATGCATTAGTATTTCTATTATGAACCCTAATGCATAATCCGTATTTAAAACTAAAAAAAAGAAATACATATGAGCATCAGGATAGAAAAAGACACCATGGGGCCTGTGGAAGTCCCTTCTGACAAGTACTGGGGAGCACAAACTCAAAGATCTATCAACAATTTTAAGATTGGCGGAGAGCGAAACCGCATGCCAATCGAAATCATCAGAGCTTTTGCCATCCTGAAAAAATCAGCAGCCTTGACCAATGCCGAACTTGGTGTATTGGCTCAGGATAAAGCTGATATCATTGCTAAAGTCTGTGATGAAATCCTAACTGGTCAGCATGATGACCAATTTCCGCTTGTGATCTGGCAAACTGGTTCTGGTACGCAGTCCAATATGAACTCCAACGAGGTGATTGCTTACAGAGCACACGTATTGCTTGGAGGATCTTTGGAAGACGAAAAGAAAAAAATCCATCCAAATGATGATGTGAACAAGTCGCAATCATCCAATGATACTTTTCCTACTGCCATGCACATCGCTGCTTACAAAATGGTCGTAGAAACCACCATTCCGGGCATCGAAAAATTAAGAGACACCCTGCAGGCAAAGTCTGAAGCCTTTATGAATGTGGTCAAAATTGGTAGAACACACTTCATGGATGCTACTCCGCTTACTTTAGGACAGGAATTCTCTGGATATGTCGCACAGCTGAATCATGGTTTGAGGGCATTGAAAAATACACTTCCGCATCTTTCTGAATTGGCACTAGGTGGTACAGCAGTAGGTACTGGTCTGAACACACCAAAAGGCTATGCAGAACTCGTAGCCAAGAAAATCGCAGAATTCTCAGGACAACCTTTGGTTACCGCTCCAAACAAATTTGAAGCATTGGCAGCACATGATGCCATCGTGGAGGCCCATGGAGCTTTGAAGCAGTTGGCTGTAAGCTTGATGAAAATCGCCAATGACATCAGAATGCTTTCCTCAGGTCCAAGATCTGGTATCGGTGAGATCTTGATCCCAGAAAATGAACCAGGTTCCTCCATCATGCCGGGTAAGGTCAATCCTACACAAGTAGAAGCCATCACCATGGTCGCTGCACAAGTAATGGGCAACGATGTGGCAGTGTCCATAGGCGGGTCTAATGGTCATTTTGAATTGAATGTGTTCAAGCCAATGATGATCGCAAACTTCCTTCAGTCTGCAAGGTTGCTAGGAGATGCTGCGGTTTCTTTCAATGACAACTGTGCCATCGGTATCGAACAAAACACACCATTTATCAAGCAGCATTTGGAAAACTCCCTGATGTTGGTGACGGCATTGAATCCACATATTGGTTATGAAAATGCTGCTGCTATCGCTAAGAAAGCTCACAAAGAAGGTACTAGCCTAAGAGAAGCTGCTATCGCATTGGGATTATTGACGAGCGAGCAGTTTGACGAATGGGTGAAACCTGAAGACATGATCGGTAGTTTAAAATAAATTAAATAATCTCTGGAAGCTTAGCCTCATGGCTGAGCTTCATTTTCATTTTAAAAAATAATCACATGAAGAAGTTTTTTATCAACGCTTGCTTCGCTATCCTACTTTTCGGAGGTATAGCAACAGGTGCGTTTGCAGGGGACAATTCTACTGCAAAAACCGCTGAAATCTCTGCAGAGGCCAAAGTAAGAATGGACGAAATCGAATCCAGAGTCAATGAAATCAAAGCAATGGATTTCACCGAACTTAGCAAAGAAGAAAGAAAGGAAATCCGTGCAGAGCTTAAAGATTTGAAGAAAGAGGCGAAAAACAATGGAGGAGGACTTTATATCTCCACAGGTGCCTTGATCATAATTCTTATTCTGCTAATCATCCTTCTTTAAGCTAATCCGATGATTCTTTGTTCAGGTTTATTGTTGTGAACAATAATTCATTTGATGGAGAATTGAATTTTATAAAACCTTTGGGAACACTCGTTTCTCAAAGGTTTTATTTTGATAAATAAACGATAAGATTAACAAAATTTTTTAATAGTCTAATTCTTTAGCATTTAGACAATGTGAAGTAGCGCTTTTCCACCTCTTTCGATTAATTTTAGATTCAAACCTATTGAATCATGCAAAAAGCAACGCTTATCATTCAATGTCCCGATCAGAAAGGTATCGTGGCCGTAGTCTCGGATTTCCTATACAAGCATCAGGGTAATATCCTGGAAGTTGACCAGCATGTGGATCAAGAGCTTGGCCTGTTTTTTATGCGAGCTTGCTGGGAGCTCGATAGCTTTGGGCTGAAAAAATCAGAAATCAAGAAAGTCTTTGAACAAGAAATTGGCAAAAGGTTTAACATGGACTTTCAACTTTATTTCAATGATAGGAAGCCGAGGATGGCAATTTTTGTGTCCAAGCTTTCTCACTGCCTTTTTGATATTTTGAGTAGGTACTACTCAGGGCAGTTTGAGGTAGAAATCCCCATAATTATTTCCAACCACAGGGATCTCAAAAGAGTGGTGGAGGCTTTCAGGATTCCATTTCACTACATTCCTATGGATAAAGCCAATAAATTAGCAATTGAAGGTAAGCAATTGGATTTGTTAGCAGAAAATCAAGTAGATTTCATTGTCTTGGCCAGGTACATGCAGATACTCAGTGGAGATTTCATCAAAAAATACCCCAATAGAATCATCAATATCCACCACTCTTTTTTACCAGCATTTGTGGGAGCAAAGCCATATCACGCCGCTTACCAAAGAGGCGTAAAAATCATCGGTGCGACCGCACACTATGTCACTGAGGAACTGGATGCGGGTCCGATCATTGAACAAGATGTGTCTAGGGTAAGACACCACAATACTGTAACTGACCTCGTTCAGATGGGACAAGACATAGAAAAAGTAGTGCTATCAAAAGCTATCAAATATCATCTAGAACGGAAAGTGCATCCTATAGGCAATAAGACCGTCATCTTCTACTAATAGAACGCTGGACCTGTTCCGATCACTATCGGAATGACGCTGATCTTGCGGATTACCGCGGATGATCTTCCTTTTATTTCTACATTTTTTCAACCCTATTTCTATTGTATTTCAATTTACTTCCAATTTCCATCAATTTTTATCATCCCCTTCCCAATCACCTTCCTATCCAACATATCCTGCAATGCCTGAGGGGCTTCTTCCAGGGTGTAGGTTTTGTAAATGTGCTGTGAAATTTTTCCTGACTGAATCAGACCGACAAGTTCCATGATATTCTGCTGACTTTGCTTGGGTTCTTCTTTGGAAAATCTTCCCCAGAATACCCCCATCACCGCGCAGCCTTTGAGTAAGGCAAGATTGAAAGGTAGCTTGGGAATTTCACCTCCCGCAAAGCCCACAACCAAATACCTTCCTTTCCAAGCCATCCCTCTCAATGCTGGCTCCGCATACTTATCACCCACTACATCCAATACCACATCTACCCCTCTGCCATCTGTTAAGGATTTGATGCGCTCTTTGAGGTCTTCTTTTTCATAATTGATCAATTCGCTGGCTCCATGGGAAGCACAGACTTGAAGCTTCTCTGCAGTAGAAGCGGCCGCGATCACTTTCGCACCCATGACTTTCCCTAAGGCAACTGCCGCCAAACCCACACCTCCAGAAGCGCCCAATACCAAAAGGGTCTCTCCAGCCTGTAAATTTGCCCTGTCCTTCAAAGCATGATAAGCTGTGCCAAATGTGTAAAGCGTAGAAGCAGCTGTGATAAAGTCCATCTGAGGAGGAATAGGAAATACCCGATCAGCCTCCACTTTGACCTTTTCTGCAAAACCACCCCAGCCGCAAAGCGCCAAGACCCGTTGTCCTGCTTGCAGGTGTTTCACTGCGCTTCCTACCTTTTCCACTATCCCAGAGACTTCCCCTCCAGGGGAGAATGGCAACTCAGGTTTGAATTGATATTTGTTCTGAATGATCAGCACATCGGGAAAATTCACCGCAGAGGCAGCCACTTGAATCAATACTTCATGCTCGCCGATTTCGGGTTCAGGTACATCCATGTAGCGTAATGAATCAGGTAATCCGTGTTCTTGACAAATAATCGCTTTCATATTTTTTCTTGTTTAATGATCACTTAGCATAAGTCCAAAGGGTCAATTTCATAGATAAAAGTTTTGCCTAAAATAGGCAATTCCTGATATATCCCGTAATTTTGAGCAATTGTGAAAATCAGCACTTTGAGTGCGATACACTTGCGCAAAGGTTTTTCCTAACTCTTGGAAGTCCTGAAGTGTGGATCAGCATCAAAGTCCTAAACAAAACCCAAGTATGTCAGTAAAACAGTATATTCAAGACAATCAGGAAAAATTCCTCAATGAACTTTTAGACTTACTCAGAATTCCTTCCGTAAGTGCAGATCCCAAATTCAAAGATGATGTGTTCGCAGCAGCTGAATTTGTCAGAGAAAGCTTAGAAAAAGCTGGTGCTGAAAAGGTAGAAGTATGTCAAACCGCAGGCTACCCGATCGTCTATGGTGAAAAAATCATTGACGCTAGCCTGCCTACCGTCTTGGTCTATGGACACTATGATGTACAGCCTGCTGACCCTTATGAATTGTGGGATTCCCCACCATTTGAACCTGTGATCAAAAAGACAGCAAGACATCCTGAAGGTGCCATCTTCGCAAGAGGCTCAGCCGATGACAAGGGGCAGTTCTATATGCACGTCAAAGCTTTCGAAGCCATGATGGCCAATAAAGACCTGCCTTGTAATATCAAATTCATGATCGAAGGGGAAGAAGAAGTAGGCTCTGAGCACTTGGATATTTTTGTCAAAGAAAACAAAGAAAAGCTCAAAGCCGATGTGGTCTTGGTATCTGATACACACATGATTTCTTTGGAAAATCCTTCCGTAACCGTAGGCTTGCGAGGATTGGCCTACATGCAGGTGGAAGTGACTGGACCGAACAGAGACCTTCACTCTGGAACATACGGTGGGGCTGTAGGCAACCCGATCAACATCCTTTGCAAAATGATCGCTTCACTCCAAGACGAAAACAACCACATCACCATCCCTGGCTTTTATGACAAAGTAGAAGACTACTCAGCTGACTATAGAAAAGCATTGAACGATGCGCCATTTGACCTAGAAGCTTACAAAAAAGAACTGGACATCAAGGATGTTCATGGAGAAAAAGGTTACACAACCATAGAAAGAGTAGGCATCAGACCTACTTTGGATGTGAACGGCATCTGGGGAGGCTATACTGGCGAAGGCGCCAAGACAGTCCTTCCTTCTAAAGCCTACGCTAAAATCTCCATGCGATTGGTTCCCAATCAAGATCATAAGGAGATCGCCAAGCTTTTTGAAGCACATTTCAAAGCCATCGCGCCGGATTCAGTGAAAGTGAAAGTTACTCCCCACCATGGAGGTCAAGCGGCAGTAGTCTCTACTGATACGCCTGGCTACAGAGCAGCTGACCTAGCTATACAAGAAGCCTTTGGCAAAAAAGCCATTCCTACGCGTGAAGGAGGCTCCATCCCAATTTGTTCGCTTTTCCAGCAAGAACTTGGGCTAGATCCTATTTTGCTAGGCTTTGGACTAGACACCGATGCGTTGCATTCGCCAAATGAACATTATGGCGTGAAAAACTACTACATGGGCATCGAAACCATCGCGCTCTTCTTCAAACACTTCAAAAATGAAGCAAGCAAATAAGTTATAGTAAGCCTACTCCAAGTAAAACATCCCGTTTTGCTTGGAGTTTTGGTTTATCTGCTTGGCTTTGGAACATTTCTCACTGAACTTTCCTGCCTACTTTTGCCTTTTTACATTCAGTTTAGCATTCAACTACGATCATGTCAAAATTTCTCAAATCTTCACTGATTTTATCCTTCCTTTTTCTGATTGGCACAGCTGCATTTGCACAGATGATTGCACCGCCTCGATGGAGCATTGAGTTGGCTACCAAAGACCTCAAAGTAGGAGACGAGGTGAAAATTACTTTCAAAGCTCAAATTCCAAAGGACTGGTACATCTATTCCAATGATTTTGATCCAGAATTGGGTCCTATGCTGACCGAATTGAATCTGGATAAAGCAAAATCCAAAGGCTTTAGCTTGGTAGGTGGGCTCAAAGCCATCAACCCAAAAAAGAAGTTTGACGAGGTTTGGGAAGGTGATGTTACTTATTTTGAAGTTTCGGGGACTTTCGAACAGTTGATCAAAATCACCGCAGAAGATATTGTCATTGATGGCTACCTAGGCTATCAAATGTGTACTGATGTGACTGGGCAATGCGTGCCTTTTGACGAAGACTTCAGCATCAAAGCCAAAGCGACTCCTGCATCAGTAGCTGAGGCAATATCCACAGAGGCAAGCGAAACGGAAACAGTTGTAGCTGAAGAAAGTACAGTAGCTGAAGAAGCTGAAATCACACCGACACAAGAGGAGCGTACTTACATAGACCTTGCAGCAGACGAGGAACAAGAAAGTCTTTGGGGCTTTATGATATTGGCGTTTTTGGCAGGTTTAGCGGCTTTGTTGACTCCTTGTGTATTCCCGATGATTCCGATGACAGTGACCTTCTTCACAGGCAGGTCCAAATCCAGAGCCAAGGGAATCAAAAATGCGTTGATTTATGGCATATCCATTATCGGAATCTATACCATCGCTGGTACAGCAGTGGCAGCTATCCAAGGGCCAGAGTTTGCCAATTGGCTTTCTACCCATTGGGTGCCCAATGTCTTTTTCTTCTTGGTATTTATCTTCTTTGCCTTTGCATTCCTAGGCATGTTTGAGCTTACCCTCCCAAGCAGCTTTGTCAATAAAATAGATGCCAAAGCGGATAAAGGTGGGCTATCTGGCATTTTCTTTATGGCCTTTACCTTGGTATTAGTTTCCTTTTCTTGTACCGGCCCGATCGTAGGTTCTATCTTGATCAGTTCGGCAGGTGGAGCACTTTTGAAGCCAATCTTGGGCATGTTTGCCTTCTCTTTGGCATTTGCGATTCCTTTCGCAATCTTCGCCGTATTCCCAGAGTGGCTCAACTCCCTTCCTAAGTCAGGCGGTTGGTTGAACTCTGTGAAGGTGGTCTTGGGTTTCTTGGAACTCGCCTTGGCCTTCAAGTTCCTCTCCGTAGCCGATCAAGTCTATCACTGGGGATTATTGGATAGAGACATCTACATTGCCATTTGGGTTGTAATTTTTGCCTTATTAGGCTTCTACTTACTGGGAAAGATTCGAACCAAACACGATTCACCCATGGACTACATTGGGGTGCCAAGACTGATGCTAGCAATCAGCACTTTTATCTTTGTAGTCTATTTGATTCCAGGACTATGGGGCGCTCCGCTTAAGGCGCTTAGTGGCTATTTGCCTCCGATGGCTACCCATGATTTCAATATCATGGAAAACAGAGGCTTGAGCATGTCCGAAGCCAACACCCTAGATGATGTACCTAAATATGCTGAATTCCTCCATTTCCCACATGGAATCCAAGGCTACTTCGATTATGACCAAGCCTTAGCTGCGGCTAAGCGAACAGGCAAACCGCTTTTTATTGATTTCACGGGTCATGGCTGTGTGAATTGTAGAGAGATGGAAGCCCGTGTATGGTCTGATGCACAGGTACTAAAGAGGCTCAATGAAGATTTTATCATGGTGGCCTTATACATCGACGAGCGCTTTGAATTGCCAGAGTCGGAGTGGTATGTATCGGAATATGATGGCAAGGAGAAAAAAACCATCGGCAAGCAAAACGCCGATTTCCAAATCACCCGCTTCAACAACAATGCGCAGCCCTACTATGTGATTCTAGACCACAATGAAGAACTCCTCGTCAGACCCAAAGCCTACGATACCAATATCCAAAACTTCGTCAATTTCCTTGAAGAAGCGAAAGTGGAGTTTGGAAGAAGATGATTTAAATGATTTTGGATATTGAGATATTAGGATATTGTTGAGGTAAGGAAGAGGGTTTTGAATAGAATCATTATCTTTCAACATGCACGAGGAATTAGAATTCTATATAAAGGGTCTAAGTAGGTTAAAGAGGGGTTCCACGAAGTTTGGTCAAGCTCCACATAAGCCTATTCTCCTTTTAACTTTAATTCAGTTGATTGAAGAAGGCGAAGTGGTGAAAAATGAGTTTTATGTCGATGCTCTTCTCGTTGCTAAATTTCAAGAGGTTTGGGGTAATTATGTAGATACTTTACATCAGGCTGATTTTACTCAACCTTTTTATTACCTCCAAAATGATCAGTACAAGAAGAAACACTTTTGGTATTTAAAGCCTAAGGCTGGGTACTCTATAAACTCACATATTAAAAGTGTTTTTACATTATCTGATGTTTTGGAATATGGTTATTTAGACCCAAGCCTCTTTCAACTTCTTCAAGACCCTACCAAAAGGGAATTTTTAAAATCAAGGTTGGTCAATCAATATTTTCCAAATAAAGGCCTGAATTACCAAACTGGTGTAACAAGCTATATTAATCAAATAGAAAGTGAAATTCTAAGCGAGCCAATTGAGCCATATAAAAGGATAATCACAACAAAAGAGGATGAAGTATTTGTAAGAAATGGCATTTTCAAACGTGTTATTCCTAGGATATATGAATCACAATGTAGCTTCACAGGAATGAAATTAGTTTCTATGCATGGGTATAGTTTAATAGATGCTTGTCATATTATTCCTTTCAGTATTTCTCAAAATGATAAAGTAGACAACGGAATAGCTTTATGCCCAAATATGCATAGGGCATTTGATAGAGGGCTTGTAAGTCTAGATCAAGACTACAAAATATTGGTTTCTGATCACTTTGAGGAAAACACAGAAAATACTTACAGCATAAAAAAATTAAAAGGTAAAAAAGCCATAATACCCAACACTACAAAATACCATCCCTCTAGAGAAAATTTAGAATGGCATAGAAGCAATATTTTTAAATCTTAAAACCCACCAACAACCTTCCCCTCCCCACCCCGTAATCTATTATAGATACTTTTAGTCAACACTGTCTTTTAATTTAAAATTGAGCGACCATGAAATTCAGAATCCTTTTGCCCTTATTTCTATTCATTTTTTCAATATCATTTGCGCAGCAAGTTCGTCTAGATGCGGGACTTGGGATTGGAACCACATTCCATGATGGGTCCATTGGGCCTGGCAAGGTACTTTTTACTTCTGCATTGACTTACGAGTTTAGACCTCGATTTGAGTTTGGTTTAGATTTTCTCACTACAGGACAGATGCGATTCTCAGACCCTGAGCCTATTCTTGAGCTTTCCAACTTTGATGTCTACGAATCAGGCTTGGCCAATATGACCAATTACATGGCATTTGGTAGGTATAAGTTTCCCCTCAGGGAACCTAGAAGGTATGCCTTTGTAGGAACAGGGCTAGGTCTCAGTCATGTGGTACAGCGTGTGAATACAAATGAAACTAAGTCTGTTTCTAAAAATAATTTGATCATAGGACTAGAAGCAGGTATAGTCAGAAATAACTGGACATTAGGCCTCCGATGGATTAGCCCTGTGACTACACCCACCTTCGAAGAAGTCAATCAAGACACGGGTCGAACCGTAGTATATAGCGAAGCCAACTTGACTCCAATTTTCTTCTATGCTAAATACGACCTGATACGCATTGGAAGAAACTAATCACCTTACTTCCTATGAAAACAAAAATGCCGCAGATTTGACTCTGCGGCATTCTTTGTTAATACCCATTGATTTTATCTTCTCTCAGTGTAACTATAAGAAAGCCTATTCCTGCTCACTCTTTATCAATATCCACTCTTATCTTATCCGCTAAGCCAACAAGCGAAGCGGATAAAATAGAATCAATAGCAAATCAAATCAAGAAGTGCCTTTTTTCATATACCACGAGAACCAAATTTCAGCTTACATATCAATTCAACCTCCTCAAATACCTGAAAAACTCAGAGTCTGTGGATAACACTAGGCTGGTATTTTCATCCATGGATTTTTCGAAACTCTCCATCGTTCTCAAGAACTTGTAGAGCTCTATGGATTGTCTGTTTTTGTTGTAGGCGGATGCATAAATATTGGTAGCTTCAGCATCTGCGCGACCTTTGATTTCTTCCGCTTCTTTGAAAGCTTCCGACTGAATCTGTGCCAAATCTCTTTCCTTGTTACCTTCTATCACCCTAGCGCGACCTTGACCTTCTGAGCGGAATTGATCCGCGATCCTGTTTCTTTCAGAAATCATCCTGTCATATACGCGATCTCTTACTTCGTCCACATAATTCATACGCTTGAATCTGAAATCTAGAATCCTTACACCCAAGTCAGTGGTTCTTTCATTGGCTTTTTCCAAAATGATCTTTTCAATCTTATCTCTTCCCACAGAAATATCTTCGAGGATTTCGATTTCTTCCATAAAGTCCTCGGTGATTTCTGGATCCCTATTGGTAGATCTTACTAAATCCAGCAAATCATTGCTCGCAATGGCATTTCTAGTCTCTCCATCCAATATATCATCTAACCTGGACTGAGCAGATCGCTCATCTCTCAGTCGGATAAAAAATTGAAGTGGATTGGTGATTTCCCATCGGGCATAGGTATCTACAAAGATAAACTTCTTGTCCTTGGTCGGCACCTGATTCTTATCACCATCCCATTCTAGATAGCGCTTATCGAAGAACTGCACTTTGTGCAAAAAGGGTGTTTTGAAATTGATCCCAGGAGTAGTCCTAGGTTCTCCGACTGGCTTACCAAACTGCGTGACGATGGCTTGCTGCGTCTCGTCCAAGATAAAATAGCTATTGAAAAGCAGTACGGCCAGAATGGCTCCTATAATTATATATCCTAATCTATTCTTTTTCATTGTGTAGGTGCTTTAACTTTATCGATATTCAAAAGTGGCAATACATTGTTTCCTTTTTCATCCACGATGATCTTATTGCCTATTTTAGGCAAAATACGCTCCATAGTCTCTAAGTAAATTCGCTGCTTGGTCACTTCAGGTGCTTTGACATAAGCATCATAGAGCGCATTGAACCTTTCGGCTTCACCGATGGCTCTATTGACCCTATTGAGAGAAAAGGCTTCCGCTAGTTGAATAGTCTCTTCTGCTTCCCCTCTTGCTCTTGGGATGACCCTATTATATTCTGCTTCTGCTTGATTGATCAAGGTTTCCCTTTCTTGCTGGGCTTGGTTTACCGCATTGAAACTTGGCTTGACTGGCTCAGGCGGGTTCACATCTTGTAATACGACTTGGTCGATCCTGATACCATTTTCATACTCGTCACACATTTCTTGGAGTAGTACCTCCACACTAGAAGCTACTTCTTGCCTTCCGACGGTCAGTACCTCATTGACAGTACGGTCTCCCACTACTTTTCTCATCACAGATTCTGACATATCACGGAGTGTTTTTTCCGCATTTCTTACCCTAAAGAGAAATTTGTAAGAATCAGTGATTCTATACTGAACCACCCATTCCACATCAGTAAGGTTCAAATCCCCAGTAAGCATCATGCTTTCATCACCAAATCCTGACTTAGCATAATCTGACCTTTGGGAAGCGCTCGTGGTTCTGAACCCAAACTCCTGCTTGAGCTGTCTCTGTACGGGAATTTTGTGCATCTTTTCTATACCAAAGGGTAGCATAAAGTTTAAGCCTGGCTGCACAGTTCTATTGTATTGCCCCAGTTGAATCACTACTCCTTCTTCCTCAGGCCCCACTGTCCTGACACTAGACCCAATTGCCACAATGACAATCAGCCCTGCTACAATCTTGCCCAGATACTTTTTGATCCAGTCAGGATTGATATTGATTTCATAATTTTTGTCTTCCATTGAATTTTATTATTTATTGATCTCTGCTATTTTAAAAGGTGTTAAATTATAATATTCATACTAGGTATTTTAGAGCCACATTCGGCTATGGATCGTGGACAATTGTTTCATCATTAGCCATGATCTCTATTTGATTATGCGACCAATCGAGAATAATTAAATTTCCAATACGTAAAATTGTCCACTTTCGGATATCAAAAAGCTACTCTTTGCTAAGAATAAGGCTAATTTTCCTCAAAATGAAATATAATTCAAAAGGAGATCACAAAAATCAAGAACAAAACCAGCCAAATGAAGTCCATGAAATGCCAATATTTGGTAAAGAGTTCTATGCGCATTTTTTCAAATGGATTGGTCAACATGATCAAATGCTGTACTTGATCTTTTTCCCGCTTGCTGTATTGCACCACCATGATCAAAGCAAAAACCATCGCCCCAATCAGGTGAAAAATATGGATACCACTGAGCACATACAGGAAGCTACCGCTCGGTAAGCCTTTGAAATCCACGCCCATTCCTGTGAGTTCTTTCCAGCCCATCAATTGTAGCGCGGTGAAAATCAAACCCATGAAAAAAGTACTTAAAAGACTGTTTTTTACCTTTTTGATAGATTCTTCTTTGAAATGTAGCAGCATCTTGGATACCGTATAGCCTGAAAATAAAATCACCAATGTGCTCAAAATAAAAGAGCGGGGCATCTTAAAACCCAAACCATCCATCTGACCATAACCCGAAGCTAAAAAAGCAACGGTCAAAAAAAGAAAAATCAATCCGCTACCAAACATTCCCAGATACATCAGGGTCTGATAGGGGTGCATACTTTCTATTTTCTGAAACCAGGTTTGCTGTTTTTGACTCATGGGTATTGTTGTACTTTGTTTCTAAACATTTTAATAGGGCATAGGTTCAGGATTATACTTCACAAATTCAAAATAGTCTCCATAAAGAAGGAAACAAATCAATTTCCTAACTTGCCAACTTATTGAACACCGCAATTTCTAAGCATTTTGGATAAATCAGCATTTCTAAGCCTCTACGAAAAAGATCCTTTTGTACAGACTTTTTCAGAGAAATTAAAATACCGCAGAAACCGTCAATTTCAACTCAAGGGGGTTTCGGGGAGTTTGGACATGGTACTCTTCACGAGCCTATTCAAAAAACTAGGCGGATTTCACCTCATCATTGCACATGATAAGGAAGAGGCAGCTTACCTCAACTCAGACTTGCAGGAGCTACTTGGCAAGAAAGACACCTTACTTTTTCCCTCAAGCTACAAGCGTCCTTATCATTTTGAAGAAGTAGAAAATGCAAATATCCTCCTTAGGGCTGAGATTCTCAATAAAATCTCAGAAAGACAGGAAAAAAACGAAATCGTGATTACTTATGCGGAGGCACTCTATGAAAAGGTAATCAATAAGCGGTCACTTAAGGAAAATACCTTCACGGCTAAAGTTGGAGAAAAGGTAGACATGGAGTTCATCGCAGAATTGCTGATGACCTATGATTTCGAAAAATCCGACTTCGTATACGAGCCAGGACAATTCTCCATTCGAGGAGGAATCTTAGATGTCTATTCATACGCCAATGATTTGCCCTACAGAATAGAGCTTTTTGGTCGTGAGATCGAAAGCATCAGAACTTTTGATCCAGAAACACAGCTTTCGGTTGACCCCATCGAATCCATCAGCATCATACCAAATATACAAACACGCTTGCTTCAAGAAGTCAGGCAATCATTTTTAGATTTTTTACCCAATGACACGACAATTTGGTTCAAAGATTTTCAATTTACGCTAGATGTTTTGGATGAAAACTTTGAAAAAGCAAAAAGGCACTTTGAGCAGGAAGTAGACAAATCTAAGTCTGAAAAACTCCTACCAAAACCTCAAGACCTATTTGACGATGCTTCAAGCTTTCAGCAGCTATCTCAGTCATTTGTGCAGGTAGAGTTTGGA
Organism: Belliella buryatensis; assembly: GCF_900188245.1. Classification (GTDB taxonomy): domain Bacteria; phylum Bacteroidota; class Bacteroidia; order Cytophagales; family Cyclobacteriaceae; genus Belliella; species Belliella buryatensis. Next base: position 83,460 of record NZ_FZOK01000009.1, read on the forward strand.
CATAAGTTTTATGCCAAGGATGCCGAGGTCATCACTTTTGACTCCCAGCCACAGCCTTCTTTCAATAAGAATTTTGACCTCCTAGTAGAAAATCTGGTCACTAATGAAAAAAATGGTTGGTTGAATATCATTTGCTCTGAAAATGACAAGCAAATCAATAGGCTTGAGAATATTTTCCAAGAGTTAGACCCCACGCTGAAAACTCAATCTTTACTGATAGGCTTGAGAGAGGGTTTTGTAGACAAGACCTTGCAGATCGCCTGCTACACGGATCATCAGATTTTTGAGCGCTTCCACAGGTACAAAACCAAGGCACGCTCTAGCAAGTCAAAGGCACTGACACTGAAAGAAATCAAATCCTTGCATCCGGGAGATTATGTGGTGCATATCGACTATGGTGTGGGAAGATTTGCTGGACTGGAAAAAGTAAACGTCAATGGTAAACTACAAGAAGCCGTGCGCTTAGTTTTCCGAGACGATGACTTGCTCTATGTCAATATACACGCCTTACACAAAATATCTAAATATTCTGGTCAGGAAGGCACGGCACCATCCATGTCCAAGCTTGGCTCCCCAGAGTGGGATAATAAGAAGAAAAAGGTCAAAAGCAAAGTCAAGGACATCGCTAAAGACCTCATTGCTCTCTATGCCAAGCGTAGAAATGCCCCTGGGTTTCAATTTTCTCCTGATTCAGTACTGCAAGTAGAATTGGAAAGTTCCTTCGTCTTCGAAGATACACCAGATCAAGCTACGGCTACAGCAGATGTAAAGACAGACATGGAAAAACCATATCCTATGGACCGATTAGTCTGTGGAGATGTGGGTTTTGGCAAAACAGAAGTTGCCATCCGTGCAGCTTTCAAAGCTGTCAATGATAGAAAGCAAGTGGCAATATTGGTTCCGACCACCATTCTTGCCATGCAGCACTATCAGACATTCAAAGAAAGACTTGAAGCATTCCCCGTAAAGGTAGATTACATCAATCGCTTCCGAACTGCCAAAGAAATCAAAGAAATCACCAAACAAGTTACCTCCGGGGAAATTGATATCCTGGTAGGTACCCATAGAATCGTCAACAAAGACATCAAATTCAAAAATTTGGGACTTTTGGTCATTGACGAGGAGCAGAAGTTTGGTGTGAAAGTCAAGGATCAACTCAAGGAAATGAAGTTGAATGTGGATGTATTGACATTGACGGCTACACCAATTCCAAGAACTTTGCACTTTTCATTGATGGGAGCGAGGGATTTATCTGTGATTGCCACGCCTCCACCGAATAGACAGCCAGTAACTACAGAAATTCACACTTTTGAAGAAGAGGTAATTCGTGATGCCGTAGCCTTTGAATTGAGGAGAGGTGGGCAAGTATTTTTCGTTCACAATAGGGTTGGCGAAATCGACACCATTGCCAATACCATCATGCGCTTGGTACCAGATGCAAGGGTAGCAGGTGCCCATGGTCAAATGGATGGCAAGACCTTAGAAAAAATCATGGTCAAGTTCATCGAAGGAGAGTTTGATGTGCTGGTTTCCACCAATATCATCGAATCAGGATTAGATATTCCTAATGCCAATACCATCATCATCAATCGAGCGCACATGTTTGGCTTGAGTGACCTGCATCAGATGCGGGGGCGTGTAGGTCGGAGCAACAAGAAGGCGTTCTGTTATCTATTGACTACCCCAACCACAGGCCTAACCTCGGAGGCAAGAAAGCGCTTGCAAACTTTGGAAGAGTTCTCAGATTTGGGTGATGGCTTCAAAGTAGCCATGCGGGATTTGGATATCAGAGGAGCCGGCAACTTACTTGGCGCAGAGCAAAGTGGGTTTATTACAGATTTGGGCTTCGACATGTATCATAAGATTCTGGATGAAGCGGTTCAGGAATTGAAGGAAAATGAATTTGCTGCGCTCTTCGAAGTAGACCTCAGAGAGAAGGTAGAAATCTTGGTACAAGACTGTGTGATCGAGACGGACATGGAGCTTTTGATACCAGAGGAATATGTGAGCAATATTTCAGAAAGGTTGAGCCTATACTCGAAGCTAGACAATATCAAAAAGGAAGAAGAGCTTCAGGCTTACATCAAGACGATTCAAGATCGATTCGGTCCAATTCCAGAAGTGGTCAATGACCTCTTCGAAACAGTGAGGCTACGTTGGGTTGCAGAGCAACTAGGTTTTGAAAAATTGATCTTGAAAAACGAAAGCATGAAATGTTTCTTTGTTCCATCTAATAAGGAGAAATATTTCAAATCAGAGACCTTTGGACATGTTTTACAATATGTATCTTCCCAGTCTAAGCATTGCAAAATGAAGGAGTACAAAAACCGTTTGATCCTCACTATCAGTGGAGTGAAGACGATTCAACGGGCCAAACAATGGTTAAATGAGATGAAAATCAAAAAAAGTTGAAAAATTTTGATAAGCTTAAATTTGCCTCTTTGTAGACAAATTTTGTATCATATTGCTAAATTCGACAAATTTCAGCCTTTTGCATTGGCAAAAGAGAAAAAATAATATTGTGATAAGATATTATACATTATATATTAGCGTTCTATTTGTGCACAAAAAACACTAAAAGTTTATGGTTTTTGGAAAAAATAAATTTGGATTGGTCGCTACCGCATTGCTTTTTGTAGCGGTAAGTATCCTTTCTTCTTGTAACAAGACGCCGGGTTATGGAAGAAGAACTGCGGCTAAACCTGGAAAAGTAAGTGCGACTACAGGAGCGCAATTCAGCTTTGATGCGAATGACAGTACCAATTTTGTAGTCACCAGAATGGCTAAGCAAATCGTCGGACCCAACTTAAAGTATATCCAAGGTGGTCGTGCGGTACTTGGTTCTCAAGAGCAAGACATCATGGCTTTCCGTGACAATGTAGAGCGTACAGTGACGATCGCTTCCTTCTATATGGACGAAACGGAAATCACTAACAATGACTACAAGGAATTTTTGTTCAATATGCGCAAAGCCGTAAGTGCAGACTCCGTAGGCAAGCTAGAACCATCCGATCGCGTATGGGAAGGTGCGATGTCTTATAATGACGTGTATGACACTTACTACTTCAGATTCCCTGGCTTCAATTTCTATCCTGTAGCAGGTGTGACTTGGTCTCAAGCCAATGCTTACACCAAATGGAGAACCCAATATGTAAATGAACTGATGCGTCAAAAACAAGGTATAGACAGCACACTGACCAAAAACCAATTGATCGAAAGAGGAGTCGCTATGCCTGAGTACCGACTACCAAGTGAGGCAGAATGGGAATATGCAGCTAAGGCGATGATCGGTACACAATACATGGACGAAAATCAGGAGTATGGCAGAATCTATCCATGGGATGGCAGAGGTGTCAGAAACCCATACAACATCAAGAGAAAAGGAAAGCAAGGAGATATGCTTGCTAACTTCAAAAGAGGTAGAGGTGACTACGCAGGTATCGCAGGTGGGATTTCCAATGATGGTGACATCATCCCAACCAACGTATACGATTACCCACCAAATGACTTTGGTCTTTATAACATGGCAGGTAATATGAACGAGTGGGTTCAGGATGTATACAGACCACTTTCATTTACAGACTTTGATGATTTGAATCCATTGAGAAAAGATGGTATTTTTGATGAAGCCAAAGATTACGGTACTACTTTGATAGATGACAATTACAGAGTGTACAAAGGAGGCTCTTGGAGAGATGTAGCTTATTGGTTATCTCCAGGTACCAGAAGATTTATGCATCAAGACTCTGCAACCAACCATATCGGATTCAGATGCGCGATGATTTCGGTAGGAGCTGTAGGGAAATAAGAAGACAGAGATTTAAATGAAAAAAGGAGCCAAATGGCTCCTTTTTTATTTTCTAAGCACCAGATATGACCGCTCATATCATGTAGGACAATCCAAGTCAAAAAAAATAGCTAAACTGTCCATTAAGCTGTAAATTTCTGTAATTAAACGAACTAATGCTATGCTATATTCACTACGAAAAACGCTAAGTGCATCACTGATAGTTTGTCTGGCTTGGTTGGTTACCAACCCACAGGCAAATGCCCAAAATGCACTTACCTATCAAACCCCACCAAAAGAAATCGCTGATTTAGTAAAGGCACCTTCTACGCCTTCTGTAAGCTTCAGTAGAACAGGCGACTTTATGTTGCTTTTGGAGCGCTCTGGCAATCCATCCATTGAGGATCTGGCTCAACCTGAGCTAAGAATCGCCGGTATGCGAATCAACCCAGCTACCAATGGGCCAAGCCGCTCAGGTGCTGTTGAGAATGTTAAAATCAAAATGACTAAATCAGGTGAAGAATTCCAGATCAAAGGACTCCCTGCCAATGCAAGACTAGGTGGCTTCTCAGTCAGCAAAGATGAAAAATATGCTGCTGTGACCAACACTACCAATACAGGTATCAGTCTATGGGTAGTTGACTTGACTACTTATGAAGCAAAAAAATTAACTGATGAGATCGTCAATGATGTCATGGGTGGTACCCTTAGCTGGACTCCTGACAACAAGATCTTGTTGAAAGCTGTCAATCCAAATAGAGGCCAAATGCCTAAAGCACCTTTGGCACCTGTAGGCCCGACTGTTCAAGAAACTTCGGGAAATGCAGCTCCTTCTAGAACTTATCAGGATTTGTTAACCAATCCGCATGATGAAGCTTTGTTTGCTTACTTTACAGATTCTCAATTGATGATGATCGACCTAGATGGAAAAGCTACTCCATTCGGCAAGCCTGGTATGTTCAAATCTGTGAGTATATCTCCTGATGGAAACTATGTGATGGTTGATATCATCCAAAGACCTTTTTCTTACCTAGTTCCAGCTTCTAGATTCCCTTACAATGTAGAAGTTTGGGACAGAACAGGTAAAAACGTAAAAACAATGGCTGAATTGCCATTGGATGAAGTAAGACCTACTGGCTTTGATGCGACTGTGACAGGTCCAAGATCCATCAACTGGAGAGCTGACAAGCCCGCTACGCTATATTGGGTAGAAACACAAGATGGAGGTGATGGTAGAGTTGCAATGGAGGAAAGAGACATTGTATATACCCTAGACGCACCTTTTACTGCTCAAAGAACAAAACTGGTAAGTACACCATACAGATATGGAGGCATCTCTTGGTCTGATGATAACTTTGCTCTTTTCAACGAAAGATGGTCAGCTACTAGAAAGCAAATCGTCAGAGTAATCAACCCTTCCAAGCCAGGTGATAATGGTAGAATAATCATCGAAAGATCATCTGATGACATCTACAATGATCCAGGAAGCCCACTTTTCGTTACCAACGAATATGGTAGATCTGTGATTCAAAGAAAGGGTGATGAAATTTTCATGACTAGTGAAGGTGGCTCACCAGAAGGTAGCATGCCTTACCTTTCGACTTTCAATGCTAAGACCAAGACAGAGAAAATCCTTTGGAGATCTCAGGCACCGTACTACGAGAGAGTAGTGAAAGTATTGAATGACAATGCCACTGAATTTGTAACTGTAAAAGAAAGCACTGACATTCAGCCTAACTATTGGCTAGTCAATACTAGAAGAAGAGTAGCGCCAATTCAAATCACCAACTTTGATAATCCATACGAATCAATCAAAGGTATCAATAAGCAATTGGTAAAATACAAGAGAAATGATGGGCTAGACCTATCAGCGGTAGTCTACACACCGGAAGGGTATGATCCAGCAAGAGATGGTCGTCTTCCTGTATTGATGTGGGCATATCCTAGAGAGTATAAGTCTGCTGAAGTAGCTGCGCAAGTAAGAGGTTCTCAATATAGATTCACCAGATTGAGCTGGGGTTCTCCACTTTACTGGGTAACTCAAGGTTACGCCATCATGGATCAGACAGAGATGCCTATCGTAGGTGAGGGTGACCTAGAGCCAAATGACTTCTTCTTGGAGCAATTGGTAGCCAATGCTGAAGCAGCTATCGATTATATTGTAGAATCAGGTATCGGTGATAGGGGTAAAATTGCAGTGGGTGGACACTCTTATGGTGCTTTCATGACTGCTAACTTACTTTCTCACACTGACCTATTTGCCGCTGGAATCGCAAGATCAGGTGCCTACAACAGAACTTTGACTCCATTCGGCTTCCAGTATGAGCAGAGAACATTCTGGGAGGCTCCAGAAGTATACTTCAACATGGCTCCATTTATGCATGCCAACAAAGTAAAAACTCCAATCTTATTGATCCATGGTGAAGCAGATAATAACTCTGGTACATTCCCTGTTCAATCTGAGCGTTATTATAATGCTTTGAAAGGTCACGGAGCTACTACTAGATTGGTATTCTTACCTCACGAATCCCATGGCTATGCAGCTGAAGAGTCTATTCTTCACACCCTTTGGGAGCAGCATCAGTGGTTGGAAAAATATGTGAAAAACAAGAAATAAGCATTTGTAATGATTTCCAAAAAAGCCTCCATGAAGATGGGGGCTTTTTTTATGAAAATGAATTCCTCAAGACACGAGCAACTAATCAATTGACAAAACAAAAATGACGAAATTAGACTTAACTATCTGATATGAATATTACCATAGAAACCCCAGTAGCACAAGACTACCTCCAAGTCAAAGCGGGCTTTGATGAAACCTTGTTCACCAAACTAAGCCCCCCATTTCCACCAGTTAAATTACTTCAATTCGACGGCTCTAAGACTGGGGATTTGGTGACTCTTGAATTAAATTTTATTTTTTTCAAACAAAAATGGACTTCTGAAATCACTGATGATCAGACAGATGATAAAGAATTCTACTTTATAGATGAAGGAACCATCTTACCTTTTTTCCTCAAAAAATGGAAACACAAACATAGAATCATCAAAGCAAAAAATGGCAGTATCATAAGGGATGAAATTAGCTATGAAGGACCTTTTGGTTTGATGACTTTATTGCTTTATCCAGCCCTATATTTACAATTTTTATATCGAAAGCCGATTTATAAGAAGATTTTCGGGAATTGATTAAAACTGCATATTGTCACAATCCTGAATCTGGCAATCTCCATAGAGTACCAAGGAATGGCTAGTAATGGCAGATTGAAACTCTCTGCCCATAGCCTCTTTGATTAGGTTAAGCCTTTCGTCAGAAAATTCTCTGATTTTCCTACACTGATTACAGACATGATGGTCATGATGCTTGTAAGTCAATGCTTGTTCGTAAAGCGCCACTTTATCTTTGAACTGATGCTTCACGGCCAAGCCACATTCTACCAGTAGATCTAGTGTATTGTAAATGGTAGCACGGCTGATAGAATAACCCTTATTTCTCATCAAAAGAAAAAGTCCCTCTACGTCTATATGCTCGTCTTGTGGTAGCGCATAAAGTTCATCAATGACAGAAAACCGCTCAGGTGTTTTCCTACTTCCTTGACGCAACAAGAAGTTCTCAAATATCTTTTTTGCTTTTTCTACTACCGACTTTTCTGCCATAATTGTTTCAATCTAAAAACTAAGATGCGGGTTTTTTTAGATTTTTTCAACTTTATAGATTCTATCTATCAGAAAAACTGAAAAAATAATCCAAAAGTATAATGGTATGTGAAGTAAGGATTCCATTGGTTTTTCAGATTAGTCTGGGTTAGTTGTTTGAGAGTTAGGTAATAAGAAATTCCTTCAGAAAGAAAAATCAAAGTCTTTCCAAAACATAATTCCCGTTTTTTTCTTCTTATATTAATAAAAGCAAAAGCAGACACCAAAATTCACATGCAAAGAATTCTGTATCTGATTATCACCCAAATATGTCTCCTACTGAGTAGTCCGGTATGGTCTCAAATCCCTGGTTTTTTTATAAAAAATGAGGAGAAGAGGGTTATTGTTCCGTTTTTAAATTCCAATAACCTTATCATTGTCCCTATTTCTATCAATGGTAATCCACCGATCAATTTTTTATTAGACACAGGAGTTAGAACTAATATTCTTTTTAGTAAAACCCTAGGTGACGAGCTGGGACTGCAATACAGTCGCACGCTTAATCTGGTAGGAGCAGATGGTAAAACCGTCCTTTCAGCTTCTGTGACAGTGAATAATCATATTGACTTAGGCAATGTAGAGGGAATCAGTCAAACTTTGTTAGTATTAGATGAAGATTTTTTTGAGTTGGAAAGTGTCATAGGAATTCCTGTATATGGAGTGATTGGCTACGAATTTTTTAAATTCAATCCGATGAAAATCAATTACGACAAAGGCCAAATTACTTTCTATCAGCAAAACAAAATGAGGTGGCGGCCATTGGGATACAGAAAAGTATCCATCAGCATAGAGAACAGCAAGCCTTATGTTTCGGCCAAGGTCAGTCAAGTCTCAGGTTCAAAATTAAATACCAAATTACTTATTGATACAGGAGCTAATCACGGATTGTTGCTTAATCCTGAAACCTCCGAAGAAATCAAATTGCCCCCTGTCACTTTAGCTTCTGACTTAGGGCGGTCATTGGGTGGAGATTTGTTTGGGTGGATCGGTAGAGCTAAGCAATTGAACCTAGCCGGACTGAAGTTTTATAATGTGATTACATCTTTTCCAGAAGAAAATGACTACAGCTATGTGATCAAAGAAACAGGAAGGCAAGGAAGTCTTGGTTCAGAAGTGCTAAGCCGGATGGAATTGATTTTAGATTATCCAAGAGAGCGAATGCTATTTAAAAAATCCTCTACTTTTTTGAACCCCTTTGAATATGACATGAGTGGAATTACACCAAAGTTATTGCCAACAGAACAAAGAAGAGTCTACATAGCTGGATTAAAAGAGAATTCTCCCGCCAAGCAAGCAGGACTTGAATTGCTTGATGAGATCATCAAAGTCAACAATATCCCTGTAGACTTCTGGGAAATTTCAGACTTGATCAAGATTTTTAGATCGGAAGTTGGAAGAAAAATTAATTTAACAATTCTGAGGGCAAATCCGGAAAACGAATCCAATCCAATTGAGATGGATTTTTCGTTCATTCTTCGAAGGCAAATTTAAAAATGTCTTGAGATAAGCTTCATTGTCTTGAATTCCTATTGAAATTTGTAACTTTGTACTAAGTATTTTTTTAAACCTGGGAGGGTTTAAAATGATGAATGCAAATATTTTATCCCTAAAAAAATGAAGCCTAGGCAGACTCATAACAGCTTCGATAATATCCTTCTGACGCTCAAAAAATACAGCGATGCTACTTACGAACTGCTGTACATATCCTCAGAAATTCGAGAGTTGATTGATAAAAACACCAAGTTTTATCAAGAAAGTTTTTTTGAATACATACTTCCGACTTTGCCAAAACCTATTTTCGACTATCTCTTTCAGGCATTGGGAAATGGTGATAAGTTTTCATGTCCGATTTTAGTCAAAGACAGGTATTTTCAATGGGTAAAAATTGAAGGTTATGTTATCAGTCAAGAAGACAATTCCTATCTGATCAATGCCCTGATTTCTCCTCAATCTGTTTCTTCCGACATTCCCTTTAGTTGGTTGAAATCTGGTGATAATACTGTACAATTGGCCAGAAACAACGATTATGACTTAGATTGGGAAAAATTTATTATTAGCAGGTTTCCATTTCTGGATCAAGAGAGTTTGCATAACTTCAAAATTCAAGAAGGTGAGGCTTTCTTTTGTATTTTTCCAAACAGATTATATCTAACCAAAAGGGTTTTGGCAACAAATGTTAACTTGATTCAACTCGAGTATCACAATAACCAAACAGCTATGGAGTTGGGGCTTCCCAACCCTCAAGAAAATAATTTGGTTTACTACGAACTCAATTCAGAGACTGGAGAGATGGTTTTGACTGGAGCAATAGAAAATGTCTTAGGTTATCAGGCTGACTTCTTTGAGGGTTTTACACAATCTGAGTGGAGAAAAATGATCCATCCAGATGACGACAGAATATATGACCATGGCTTTAAGCAAAGTAAAATCATCGTTTATAAATTCCTTCATGCTGATGGTCACTATATTTTTTTACAAGATGAAATAGAAAATATCAATCAAGAGGAAGGGAAGAACAAGCATCTTCAGCTAGGAGTAATCGGTGACATCTCGGAACTCAAGGAAATTGAAAAAAACTTGCTTGACAACAAGAGTATTCTTGATGAACTAACAGGTGTAGTTCCTGGAATTGTATACATGCTCAAGTCTTTTCCTGATGGAACACACCAATATATTTTTATCAGTGAGGGAAGTAGGGAATTAGCAGGTCTAGAACCCAAAGAAATACTTGAAGATGAAAAATCATTTGAAGCATTGATTCTTCGAGAAGATATCAATCAGGTGCTTCAAGCAGATAGGGATGCTTATAATAACAATCAGAAATTTGAATCTCAATTCCGCATCAAAACCCAAGATGGTCAGATCAAATGGATCTATGGTGCTTCTAATAGATTAGAAAAATATCAAAATCAATCGATCTGGGCAGGTTTATTCATAGATATCACTCAAAGTAAAATCAAAGAAGAAGAAGCTTTACTTCAACAATTAAAGTACAAATTACTCTTTGACGAAAACCCCGTTCCCATCTTTCAGTATGATCGAAATGGTAATATCTTAACGGCAAATCAAGCTTTCCTATCGAGTATTGGACTAGAAAAAGAATCAGAAGTCAAAGGACAAAATCTTTTCGAATTGATTGGAGATCAACCTATCCGACAGGCATATACTGACAGTATTCAGAATGGATTCGGTTTCTATGAAGGTCCCTATATAAGCTACTTTAGCAAAAAGCTTTTTCACTTAAGAGTCAATGCAAAACCTATAGACAATGATAGTTTTCAAGCAATCCTTGAGAATATTACCGAGCAAGAATATGTGCAAAATATCCTAGCTGAATTGACAGAAAGAACTTCTAAATTCAGTGGGAAGGCATTTTTTGATCAATTAACACTGTTTCTTTCAGAAAAATTGGGTACTGAATATTGCTTTATTTCAGAAGTGAATGATAACTTGGAAATAGCGGAAGTTATTTCAATGTTCAAAAACGGAGAGAAACAGGAAAATTTCATTTATAAAATTGCTAATTCTCCTTGTGAACATTGCATGCGCTCCGAAAGTCCACTAATCATTCTGAATGATGCATCCAAGCTTTTTCCAAATGACGAGGAATTGGTTAGGCTTAAGATCAACACTTATATGGGTGTAAGCATATCAGATATTAACAATAAAAATCTTGGGATGTTGGTCTTGATGGATACCAATCCCGTTCAATTCAGTCCAGCTTATGAAACAGTACTGAAAATACTTGCTGACAGAATCGGAGCCGAATTAAGTAGAATTAACTACGAGAGCTTATTGATCAATTCAGAATTATTGTTCAGAAGCATTGCCGAGAATTTCCCCAAAGGAACGATAGAGGTATTGGACACGGACTTTACTTATGTCTATACGGATGGCAAAGAATACCATCAGCAAGGAATCAACCCAAAAGAGTTAATTGGCAAATCAATATTTGCGAGATATTCGGAAGAAACAGGACAAAAGATCAAAATACAACTTAAGCAAGTATTGCTTGGTGAATCTGTCATGTTTGAAATTCTAATCGATCAACAGCAATACCTCAAGAGTGGTGTTCCATTAAAAAATGAGCAAAATGAAATAGATAGAATATTACTAGTCACTCAAAATATCACTGAAACCAAAAAAGCAGAAGAAGAAAGGAATCAGTTAATAAAGGATCTTAAATCACAAAACGAAGAATTACAGCGATTTGCTTACATCATTTCACATAATCTGCGTGCCCCAATTGTCAATATCACTGCTTTGCTAGATCTTTATAATGATTTTAATCCTGAAGATCCAGAAAACCCTGAAGTGATAGAAAATTTAAAAATAGCTACAGGAATATTGAATAATACACTTCAAGACCTTATTGATGTAGTAGCCATCAAGAAAAATAAACTTCCGAAAATCGAGAGAATCAATTTTGAGCTATTGGCTACTAACATAGAAACTAGTCTAAGCAAACAGATAGAAGAGTCTGGTGCATTGATAAGTAAAGACTTCTCTAAAGCAAGAAGCATCAATTATATTTACTCACATTTGGAAAACTTCCTCACCAATTTAACTACCAACGCCATAAAATACCGCAGCCCTGATCAAGATTTACATATTCAAATCAAAACCTATGAAGATGGGGAGTTTATGGTCATCGAATTCAAAGATAATGGAATAGGGATTGACTTAGAAAGGTATGGAGATAGGCTTTTTGGACTATATCAGAGATTTCACTCCCATGTAGAGGGTAAGGGCTTAGGGCTTTACTTGGTAAGAGAGCAGATCAGAGCTCATGATGGTAATCTTCATGTAGAGAGTGAAGTAGGAAAAGGGACTACCTTCTATATTTACCTCAAAAACCTAATAATCAATACAGAGGACATACTTACCAAATCAAATTAAATTCAAAAAGCAACATACGCTTTAAATTTACGTCTTTTACCAGCAATGTTTAAAATCTAAAAAGAATATGAAAAAAGCATTAATACCCATTCTTGTCATTGCCCTAATTGGGCTATTTGTCTACACCAAAGCTGTAGGCGTGTACAATACCTTTGTACAAACAGAAGAAACCATCAATGGTCAATGGGCTGAAGTAGAAACCCAGTACCAAAGAAGGGCAGACTTGATTCCAAATTTGGTTAATACAGTGAAAGGATATGCAGATTTTGAACAACAGACTTTAACCAATGTGATTGAGGCTAGATCAAAAGCAACTTCTATTAATCTGCAAGCAGATGACCTTACTCCAGAAAACCTTGCCAGGTTCCAACAAGCACAGGACCAATTGAGTGGTTCACTGAGCAGGCTATTGGTGGCTGTGGAAAGATATCCGGACTTGAAAGCCAATCAAAATTTTCTAGAACTTCAGGCGCAACTTGAGGGTACTGAGAACCGAATCGCTGTTGCCAGAAGAAACTTCAACCAGTCAGTTCAAGGCTATAATTCCAATTTGAGAACCTTTCCTAACAATATTTTTGCGGGATGGTATGGTTTTGAGAGAAAAGGTTACTTTGAGGCTACTGCAGGAGCAGAAAATGCCCCAACTGTAGAATTTTAAACCCGACTATCATGGCAGAAAAACTATTCAGCACAGCTGACAGAGAAATCATCATCGAAGCGATCAGGGCTGCCGAAAAAGAAACTTCGGGAGAGATTCAAGTACACATCGAAAACCATACGAGTGGTGATGTGTTGGATCGTGCTGCAGAGGTATTCGAAACCCTCAAAATGCATCAAACACAGCACCGCAATGCGGTGCTTTTTTATCTCGCTATAGAAGATCACCAATTTGCCATATTGGGTGATGCTGGGATCAATCGGGTCGTTCCTGAAAACTTCTGGGAAAAAATCAAAGAAGAAATGATCGTCCATTTCAAAAAAGGATCATACACCGAAGGCTTGAGAAAGGGCATAGAAATGTCTGGTCAACAACTACAGCAACATTTTCCATACGAACAAAAAGGAGACATAAATGAGCTTCCTGATGAAATATCCTTTGGATAAGAACATGATCAAAAACGCTATATTCACCCTTATTATCTTGTTTTCATTGAACCTGCGAGGCTGGACTCAAGGGGACTTTCCCGAAAAACCCAACCCTCCTAAACTTGTCAATGACTTCTCTAATACACTTTCTGATCAAGAGATCCGAAAGTTGGAAACTAAGCTTATTTCTTACAATGACAGTACATCCTCCCAAGTGAGTATAGTGCTGATCAATTCTGTAGGTCCTTACGATATTAGTGATTATGCATTTCAGCTTGGGGATCGTTGGGGAATTGGTAGAAAAGATAAAGATAATGGCATCTTGATCTTGGCAGCCATGAAGGATAGAAAGGTATTCATAGCTACTGGATATGGCATGGAAGGAGCTATTCCAGATGCCCTAGCCAAAAGGATTGTAGACCAATTAATTGTACCAAATTTCCGAATGGAATCTTATTATGCAGGTTTGGACAAGGCTACAGATATGATTTTCAAATTAGCTTCAGGTGAATACCAAGCTGATAAAGTAACATCAAGTGGTAATTCTGGGGGTGCTTTACTGATGTTTTTGTTCTTTATCTTCATTTTTGTGATTCTTCCAATGATCAAAAACAGGAAGGACAATGATAACCACATGGGTGGTAAAGGAGGAGGAGTAGACCTCTTCACCACGATCATGCTAGCCAATATGCTCAAAGGAAGTAGCAGAGGAAAATTCGGTGACTTCTCTTCTGGAAGAGGAGGATTTGGAGGAGGTTCTTTTGGTGGATTTGGAGGCGGTAGCTTCGGAGGTGGTGGAGCAGGTGGAAGCTGGTAACGTATAAAGTATGTATTAGAAACATTTTTAAAAGCATTGAATTAATAGAAAACACATTGATTCAATGCTTTTATATTTTCCATCAATACCTACCTGCCGCAATGACAGCCATGTCTACTTGTGCCACACCTGATTCGTGAAGGGTATTGGCACAGGCGGCTAAGGTAGCTCCAGTTGTCATCACATCATCCACCAAAAGTACGCGAAGCCCGGATGTTGCATGACTTTTAGCCACTTTGAAGACAGCTGCTACATTCTCAATCCGTTCAAGCCTTGATTTTTTGGTTTGAGTTTCAGTATACATCGTCCGAACAAGCAATTGCTCAAAAGGAATTTCCATAGTTTCTGCAATCCCCCTTCCGAATTGCTCACTTTGATTGTACCCTCTCCTTCTCATCTTTTGAGGATGTAGGGGGACGGCCACAATCACATCCCAATGATCTTTAAAGCCATGAACGGAAAGCAATTGTCCATATATACTTCCTAGTTCCAGTCCGATTTCGGGCTTGTTCTTATACTTCAATTGATGCAAAAGTTGTTGGCTTACGCCTTTTTTGGTAAAACGAAGAAAAGACATCACCAATCCAGGTTTTGTTAATCCCATTACTTTTATAACCAGATCATTATGCTGTGGCTGTAGATGATAATTGGTGATGGGAAGCCGTGCAATACAAGCTTTACAAAGTGTCTTTTCAAAATCAAAGAGACTTCTTTTGCAATTGGCGCAGGTTTTTGGAAAAACCAGAGCCAAAAAATCTTCCCAAAATGTGAAACGCATATCCAAAAAGGCTTGTTAGAACTGAATGACAGCAAAATACCTGTTATATTTGCCAGTTAATTAAAAACTTATTTGAATTTAATGAATTTAATAGAAGAATTCAACGATTATAGAAGCCGCATGAATGAAAAAATCATGTCGGCCGACAATAAGGTGATCAAGCGTTTTTTCAACCTTGATACCAATGCATATGCAGAAGGCGCAGTAGATGTCAAAACCAAAGAGATGATTGGTCTTGCATGCTCCATGGTTTTGAGATGTGATGACTGCATCAAATACCACCTTGGAAAATCTTATGAAGCTGGATTGAGCAAAGAAGAGGTTTTTGAGGTATTTTCTATTGCCACATTGATTGGAGGATCCATTGTGATTCCACACTTGAGAAGAGCAGCAGAATATTGGGAAGCTTTGGAACAAAACAATCAAGATGTTTAAGAAAGATTTAGACCTTGAAAAACGCTGGGGAAAATTGTTGATTGGTATTCATGAACTGATTGGCAAAAAACCAGCGGACCTCAATGGTGTATTGTTTCTCATCGGCGTACAGGAACTAGGTCAAGGAAATAAAACTTTCACCAAAGAGCAGAAGCAAGATTTGATGCACATTGCTATTTGCAAAGTTCTCAGTTTGGCTGGATTTTATGAACTTGATTATATAGATCAGGATGGATGGCCACATTGGAAGCTAATCAAAAAACTTCCACACCTAAACACCATAGACCAAGAAAAATTCTTAAAAATCCAGGTATTAGAATACTTTGAACAAGAATTTGACATTGAGATTAAATAAAAAAATCTAATTAGCATGAAAATCGTATCCTACAATGTAAACGGAATTCGCGCAGCCCTTAATAAAGGATTTGCAGATTGGCTAAAAGCGACGGACCCGGATATCATTGGCCTTCAGGAAGTGAAAGCCTTAGAAAATCAAATAGATCGCAGCATCTTCGAAGATATGGGATACGAAATCTATTGGTATCCAGCAGTAAAAAAAGGATACAGTGGAACAGCAATTTTAGCAAAACAAAAGCCAAAAAATGTATTCTACGGAATGGGAGTAAATGCATATGACGATGAAGGGAGAACCATCAGAGCAGATTTTGAAGACTTTTCCTTTATTTCAGCTTATTTTCCATCAGGAACTACTGGAGACATCAGACAAGACTTCAAATATCAGTTTTTAGATGACATTTATGGCTATACACAGGATTTGATCAAAAAATTGCCTAATTTGATTCTCAGTGGTGATTATAACATTTGTCATAAATCCATAGACATTCATAATCCTGTTTCAAACAAAAATTCATCAGGATTTTTGCCAGAAGAAAGAGCTTGGATGGATAAGTTTACTGAAAATGGCTTTACGGATAGTTTCAGGATGTTCAACACAGATCCACATCATTATACCTGGTGGAGCTACAGAGCAGGCGCAAGAGGCAAAAACTTAGGTTGGCGGATAGATTATCACATGGTCACAGATCCAATGCAAGAAAGGGTAAAAAGATCTATCATCTTACCTGAAGCAAAACATTCAGATCATTGTCCAATTATGATCGAAATATAGACTTGATATAAATAAATTAAATATTCATTACTCAATAAAAGCTTCATGAAATCTATTAAAATTTCAATCCCTTCTCTGATTGAGAATATAAAAATCATAGAAAGCTTCATCGACAATGCTCGTGAAAAATTTCACATCGATGATGATATCTATGGAAATATCATGATTTCGGTTACCGAATGTGTCAGCAACGCTATTTTACATGGTAATGCAGGTGACGCAAACAAAAAAGTAAATTTGGAGCTTCATTTCGAAGATGAACAAATACAATTTGTCATTACAGACGAAGGTTCTGGGTTTGACTACGAGCATTTAGAAGACCCTACTGCACCAGAAAATTTAGAGAAGGCGGGTGGAAGAGGAATCTTTATCATGAAACATCTTTCAGATAATGTTGCATTTGAAGATGAAGGAAGAAAAACCATTCTCACATTTTACATGTAAATTATGGCTATTTCCTTTTTTGACGAGGATGCAAACTTTAATCTCAACCAAAAGCTAAAGTACAAGAAATGGTTGAAAGAGATCGCTCAAAGAGAAACATACAAAATTGGAGAATTGAATTATATCTTCTGCTCAGATGAATATCTATATAAAATCAATTTAGAATACCTAGATCACGATACCTACACAGATATCATCACTTTCGATAATTCAGAAGAAGAGGATAAGATTGAAGGAGATATATTTATCAGTATAGATAGAGTAAAGGAAAATGCTACGAAGGAGAATGAAGGTTTTGATCATGAACTCTTGCGCGTATTGAGTCATGGACTTCTACACTTGATGGGCTACAAAGACAAAACCAAAAAAGAAGCAGAACTAATGAGGCGGATGGAAAATCAATCCATACAATTATTTGATAATATATAATGTTCCACGTGGAACAGTGAAAAAAAAGAATATTAAAAATCATGTGTTCCACGTGGAACACTAAAGTAAAAAGATATATGTTTCCACATTATGATGTCATAGTAGTAGGAGCAGGGCATGCAGGCTGTGAAGCTGCACATGGCGCTGCAAAGATGGATTCAAAGGTATTACTATGTACCATGAATATGAATACTATTGCTCAAATGTCATGTAACCCAGCTATGGGTGGTGTTGCAAAAGGGCAAATCGTAAGAGAAATAGATGCTCTTGGAGGCATGTCGGGAATTATTTCTGATAAATCTATGATTCAATTCAGGATGCTAAACAGATCTAAAGGTCCTGCCATGTGGTCGCCAAGAACACAAAACGACAGAATGAAATTTGCCGAAGAATGGAGATTAGCACTAGAACAAACTCCAAATGTAGATTTTTGGCAAGAAATGATCACCGGTCTAATTATAAAGGACAAACAGGTAATTGGTGTAAGAACTAGTATTGGATTAGAAATAAAGGCAAAATCAGTAGTACTTACGAATGGAACTTTTTTGAATGGATTAATTCACATTGGTGAAAAACAATTTGGTGGGGGAAGGACAGGAGAGGGAGCTGCAAAAGGTATTACCGAACAGCTTGTTGAATTAGGTTTCGAAGCGGGCAGAATGAAAACCGGAACTCCGCCTAGGGTGGATGGTAGGTCACTTGATTACACTAAAATGGAAATACAGTACGGAGATGAAAATCCGGAAAAATTCTCCTTCTCAGATGAAACAAAACCACTTACCAAACAACACACTTGTTGGATAACTTATACCAATAAAGAAGTCCATCAAACACTTGAAACCGGATTTGATAGATCTCCAATGTTCAATGGCAGAATCCAAGGATTAGGTCCAAGGTATTGCCCTTCCATAGAAGATAAAATCAATAGGTTTGCAGAAAGAGAAAGACATCAAATTTTTGTGGAACCAGAAGGATGGAATACTGTAGAAATGTATGTGAACGGTTTCTCTACATCTCTACCAGAAGATGTACAATATGAAGCAATACGCAAAATTCCAGGATTTGAAAACGCAAAGATGTTCAGACCTGGATATGCCATAGAGTATGACTTCTTTCCTCCAACACAGCTTAAACTTACATTAGAAACCCAGCTAATAGAGAACTTATATTTTGCTGGACAAATAAATGGAACAACAGGATATGAAGAAGCTGCATCTCAGGGTCTAGTAGCTGGTATCAATGCTTCGTTGAAAACACAAGAAAAAGATCCATTCTTACTTAAAAGATCAGATGCATATATAGGAGTATTGATCGATGATTTGATCAATAAAGGCACCGATGAACCTTATAGAATGTTTACTTCAAGAGCCGAATTCAGACTTTTACTTAGACAGGATAATGCTGACTTAAGATTGACACAATTAGGTCATAGCATAGGCTTGGCAGATGATGTTAGATTGGAAAAAATGCTGGATAAAAAGAATGATACTGCAAAACTCATCAATGATCTAAAACAGAAGAAGCTATCTCCAGATGGGATAAATGAAGGTTTGGAAGGATTGGAAACAGCTACTATCAAAGAAAAAATTACCATTGACAAGCTCATCAAAAGACCTCAGCTAGGTATATTGGATATCATGAAACTTGATACAGAGCTAGAACAATACCTAAGCAAATACGATAAAGAAGTAATCGAACAGGCTGAAATACAAATCAAATATGAAAACTACCTAGAAAAAGAACAACAAATGGTAGAAAAACTCAGTAATATGGAAAATTACAAAATTCCATTAGATTTCGATTACCTAGCTATAACCGCACTTTCCGCTGAAGGAAGACAAAAACTATATAAAATCAAGCCCGAAACACTAGGGCAAGCATCTAGAATTTCAGGTGTATCCCCTGCAGATTTGTCCATATTGACTGTTTACCTTGGTAGATAAAATGATAGAAAAGCTAACAAAATGCCCACTTTGTTCGAGTGGGCATTTCATTGAATACACCACAATACAAGATTTTTCGATAAGCAAAGAGAACTTTAAGCTTTATCAATGCAAAACATGTAATTTAATTTTTACTAATCCTCGACCAAACCAACAAAGTATTGGAAATTATTACGAGTTTGATGAATATATATCACATCAGGACCAAGCTAATAATTTAACAAATTGGCTCTATAAGCAGGTCAGAAAAATAACACTGAAACAGAAAGTCTATTGGATAAATACTTTCTGTAGAAACAAAGGTAACTTATTAGACTATGGGTGTGGAACAGGTTATTTTTTAAAAGCAGCAAATAAAGATGGATGGAAAGTAAAAGGAATAGAGCCTAATGAAACTGCTAGAAACATTGCTCGAAAGTTATCAATCGATGTAAAAGAAAACCTATCGCAAATAGACGGAAATTATAAATTTGATATCATCACGCTATTTCATGTGTTAGAACATGTACATGATCTCAATGAGATTAGCCTATCTTTAAGAGATAGATTGACCGAAAAAGGTACACTACTAATAGCTGTTCCAAATAGAGACTCTTGGGATGCAGAAAAATATAAAGCTAATTGGGCAGCTTGGGATGTACCAAGACATTTGTATCATTTCAATCAATCAACTTTGAATACATTTGCTGATATGTTAAATATGAAAATCATATCTATCATCCCAATGAAATTTGATAGCTACTATGTATCGCTACTATCAGAAAATCATCTTGGTAATACAGGTATCAAAGCATTAATTAATGGCTTTATCAATGGTCTGAAATCAAACTATTGGGCAAAAAGAAATAAAAAAAATTATTCTAGTAATTTGTTTATTCTTAAGAAAAAATGAAAATATTCAAAAATATATTACTAATATCCATCATTATACTAATATATGCTTGTGCTAAACAAAGTACGCCAATGGGAGGAGAGAAAGACTTAGATCCACCAGTACTCGTAAGCATCAAACCAGCAAATGAATCCACTAATATAAAGCCCCAAACAATAGAACTTGAATTCAATGAATATGTAAAATTAGATAATGCCTCTAAGCAAATAATCATTACTCCAAGAATCAATAAAGATGAAATGGTGGTAACAGCGATAAAAAATAGAGTTGTTATCAAATTAAATCAGGATTTAGAAGATAGCACCACATATGTATTCAATTTCCAAAAAAGCATACAAGATATCACAGAAAGTAATCCAGCAGAAAATCTAAAGCTTGTATTTTCTACTGGAAATGACATTGACAGTTTAAAATTCTCTGGAAGGGTAAGCTATCTATTTCCTCAAAAAGATAAGTTCATCAAAGATGTCTTAGTGGGCTTATATGAAAAAAATGATACCACAGATGTACTGACAGCATCACCATACTATATAGCAGCTACCGACAGTTCAGGAAATTTTGAAATTACCAATATAAAAGCAGGAGAATACAGAGCTTATGCTTGGTTCGATTCAAACAACTCTCTAAAAGCAGAAGATAAATCAGAGCCATACGGATTTTTAGGAGATACCATACTGATCAATAATGACATTCAAAATGTGCAGTTTTATATCTCAAAGGCAGATCTGTCTGATTTAAAAATAAATAGGAGTTCAACAGTGGGAGAAAATTTTGATGTAATACTTAGTAAATTTCCAACGGAAACAACAATTGACCACGAGGATTTTGGACAAAAACTATTTTACCGAAGAAACGAAAAGAACCTTAGATTCTATCATACAGAATTAAGAAATGACAGCATAGCAACAAGATTAAATTTCAAAGATTCAGTAGGTAACCAAATTGATACACTGATTTATTTAAAATTTGAAGAAAGTGATAGAAAAAAGGAATCTTTAGAAATTACATCTAATAGCGGATCATCATTCTTGAAAAATTTAAGAGCAGAATTCACTTTCAATAAACCATTGAAGAAAATAAATTACGATTCGCTGATAGTAAAATATGACACAGCATCTATCATACAGATTATACCTGATTGGGTTTCTTTGGTAGATAGTACAGATTTTACTAAGCTAAAAATAGAGATACCAATATCTGATTCAATCGCCAAGAGCACGTTCCAAATATATGCTGCAGACTCAACATTTTTTGATGTAGAGAATCAATTCAATGATAAAAAAATAGAGGCAAACTATAAAAAACTGAATCCAGAGACACTCGTCACTGAACTTATTGTGGAAGTCGCATCAGATAAAAGACCGCTTTTAATAGAACTACTAGATAAAGCAGGTAAAACATACAGGCAAGCTTATCTAGAAAATACAAATAAGTATTCATTTACAAACCTGGAGCCTAATACCTATCAGGTTAGGGTCATAATAGATGAAAATAAAAATAGGATGTGGGATCCTTCAAATATGAATTATAATAGGCAGTCAGAATCGGTCTATTATTATACCAATCCCGACGATCCAAAATCATATGACGTACTATTAAAGGCAGGATGGACCAATGACATTATAGTGCTTCCAATTAGACCACTTGGTATCAACAATGAAACTCTTAAAGAAACTTCGATTGAAGAAGAGATAATCGAGGGGAGAATTGAGGAAGAAGAAAATTAATTTACCATTAAAAATCGATAATAAGTCTGTAGATAACTTCAAAAAAAAATGTGAATAACTGTGGAGAACATGCGTACAACCATGGACTTGTCATAAATTTTAAAATATCAAGAATAGCATTGAATACATAATGAGGATAACCTACATATCATTAACATCTATCCACAATTTCAAACACAAAAACATACAGACATTTGTACATACAAAAGTTATACACAGGAATATATCCTAGTTATTATAAAATCATAAGGATCAGAATATTAAATATAATAAACCATGTTGATATCAAGTGGAAAAAGATCTATATATGTATCCAATTGATGTGAGTAAATAAAATCAGTTTATTTTTCCACAAATCCACACTATAATAAGCTTAACAAATCTTTTTAAAAAATTAACCTATTGGATTAAATAGAAGGTGGATAAGTAGTCAGAATTCTACAAAGTACTTTTACAAATCCGATTTGAATGATAATTCTTTTTGCTTTACTGAATGCTTTTTGATAATTTGATAACCACTAACAAACCCAAAGAAAACCATGCAAATCAATAGACTATTTGACATCATCAATTATCAGATTGCAACTTATGACAAACAGGTAGCTTTTGCCGAGAAAAAAGATGGCTCTTGGAAAACATATTCTTCTAAAGATTTAAAAGGAATTGTTGATAATTTGAGTTTAGGATTTTTAGCAGGGGGGATTAGTGCAGGAGATAAGGTTGCCATTATATCTGATAACAGGCCTCAATGGAATTTTATTGATTTGGCCTTACAACAGATCGGAGCAATATCAGTTCCGATGTATCCTACTATTTCTGCTGATGATTATAAATATATTTTTGAGCATGCAGAGGTTAAAATGGCATTTGTTGGCAGTGAAGAGATTTTTGAAAAAGCAAAAATCGCTATTGAAGGAACAAGCATTGAATTATATTCTTTTGATCAAATTGCTGGATGCAATTATTGGGAAGAAGTTAGTCAAAAAGGTGAATCAGGAAATTTAGCAGATCTTGAAGCTTTGAAAGATAATGCTAAAACAGATGACCTCTTTACTATCATTTATACTTCTGGTACTACTGGTAGGCCAAAGGGAGTAATGCTATCCCATCGGAATGTGATTCACAATCTTTTGGCTGTGGAAGATAGAATGATGGTCCCAAAGGGAATTTCCAAAGCCTTAAGTTTTCTACCTCTTTGTCATATTTATGAAAGAACAGGTTCCTTTTGCTTTATGTATATGGGGGTTTCCATCTATTATGCAGAGAGTATGGAGACTATAGGTGATAATCTCAAGGAAGTACAACCACAAGTATTCAATACTGTACCAAGGTTACTTGAAAAAGTATATGATAAAATTGTAGCAAAAGGTTATGAGTTGACAGGGCTTAAGAAATCCATTTTCTTTTGGGCATTGAATTTAGGTTTGAAATTCGAACCTAATAAATCACAAGGTTTTTGGTATGACTTTCAATTGAACTTGGCTAATAAAATTATATTTAGTAAATGGAGAGAAGCACTTGGGGGTAATGTGATGCAAATCAATTCAGGTGCCTCAGCACTTCAGCCTAGATTAGCTCGTGTATTTTGGAGTGCTGGAATTCCAGTTTGTGAAGGATACGGTCTGACAGAGACTTCTCCAGTAGTATCGGCTTCTGTTTGTACTTTGGAGGATATTAGAATTGGCTTTGTAGGTAAATTGGTGAAGGAAGTTCAAGTAAAAATCGCAGAAGATGGGGAAATATTGGTCAAAGGACCAAATGTAATGCAAGGTTACTTCAAACAACCCGATATGACCCAAGAAGTAATCAAGGATGGATGGTTTCATACAGGAGACATAGGGGAGCTTCACGAAGGAGATTACTTGAAAATCACTGATAGAAAAAAGGAGATGTTTAAGACCTCAGGAGGTAAATACATAGCTCCGCAACCGATGGAAAATAAATTTAAAGAATCTACTTTGATTGAACAATTGATTGTAGTAGGGGAGAATAAAAATTTTCCCGCAGCACTTATTGTGCCCAGTTTTGATGGACTGAGAGAATATTGCAAGCATAAGGATATACCGTATACCAGTGATGCTGAAATGATCCAGAAACCTGAAATTTTAGAGAAGTACCAAAGAGAATTGGATCAATTGAACAAGTACTTTGGAAAATGGGAACAGATTAAAAAGTTTAAATTATTACCTAAAGTCTGGGGAGTAGAATCTGGCGAACTCACACCTACGATGAAATTAAAGAGAAAGGTAATCCATAGCAAGTTTGCTGATGAGATAGAAGAGCTTTACAAATAATTTATTTCAAAGAAACTTATTTTGTGTATATTAGTTTTCCTAAAATATATATCTTAATTAGTTCAATATTATTTATATAAACAAAATAAAATTTTATTAATGTAAAATTCATCATTTTTTAATTTCCTCTGCATGCATAACTTTTTTTAAAAATAGTATGTATGCATAACATTTTTATCGTAAATTAGGCAGACAAAATTTATCATGCCTATGAAACGAGAAGAAACGGTAGATTACCACATCAAGAGTTCTTGGCACGCCATATCAAGAATGTATAACCAAAAGGCGGCGCAGGAGGATTTTACTGCAGCCATAGGTTATGTATTGATCAATATCAATTCCAAAGAAGGTACTCCAGCCACGAAGATTGCTCCATTGATGGGATTGGAAGCTAGAAGTCTTACGCGTATGCTTAAGTCTATGGAAGAGAAAGGTCTTATTTTTCGCAAACAGGATTCAATAGACAAGAGATCTGTACGCATATACTTGACAGAAGAAGGCAAACGCAAAAAGGAAATTTCCGTTGGCACTATTAAGGAATTTAATCAACAAGTCAGAGAAAAGGTCAGCGATAAAGAGTTAGAAACATTTTATAATGTGTTTGAAAAAATCAACCAAGTAATAGAACTCAATCAATCAGAAACCATAAACCCGAATCCGTACAACGATAAAGTGTACGAACTCTAAACCAATAAGATACAATGAAAAGAAGCATTCAGAAAGTAGCCATTTTAGGTTCAGGAGTAATGGGATCGAGGATAGCCTGTCATTTTGCCAATATTGGCGTGAAGGTTCTTTTGCTCGACATTATTCCTCGCGAACTTAATGAAGAAGAAGCCAAAAAAGGACTAACCTTAGAGCATAAAGATGTCCGCAACCGTATTGTGAATACAGCTCTTCAAAGTACCATGAAAAGCAAGCCAGCATCACTTTATGATTCTAAAAGCATATCGCTTATTACTACGGGTAATTTTGATGATGATTTATCCAAAATCAAGGATTATGACTGGGTAATGGAAGTAGTAGTGGAGCGATTGGATATCAAGCAGTCACTTTTTGAGAAGGTAGAGCAATACCGCAAGCCGGGTTCTTTGATTACATCTAATACCTCCGGCATTCCTATGCAATTGATGTGTGAAGGAAGATCTGAGGATTTTCAGAGAAATTTTGCTGGAACACACTTTTTCA
Source organism: Belliella buryatensis (assembly GCF_900188245.1). Classification (GTDB taxonomy): domain Bacteria; phylum Bacteroidota; class Bacteroidia; order Cytophagales; family Cyclobacteriaceae; genus Belliella; species Belliella buryatensis. The sequence goes on from NZ_FZOK01000009.1 coordinate 109,001, forward strand.
ATCCACCTAGATACCTTAGACTTTTGGAAATTATTCCTGGACCTAAAACCGATCCGGCAATTGTTGATTTCTTAATGGATTATGGAGATAGGTTCCTTGGTAAAGAAACAGTTCTATGTAAAGATACTCCTGCATTTATTGCCAATAGAATAGGAGTATATGCCATTATATCGGGGATGCACGCTATTGAAAAAATGGGAATGGGCGTATCAGAAGTTGATAAACTTACAGGAACAATTATTGGCCGTGCCAAGTCAGCGACTTTCCGTACCATGGATGTAGTAGGACTAGACACCACCGTAAATGTGGCGAACAACCTTTACAAAACGCTTGAGCATGACGAGTCAAGAGATAAATTCAAGCTCCCTAATATCGTCAAGGTACTTTATGATAATAAATGGTGGGGAGATAAAACAGGTCAAGGCTATTTCAAAATGATTCGTCATAAAGATGGAAGCAAAGAGCTGAAAGAACTTGATTTAAAAACTTTTGAATATAAAGATGTAGAAAAGCCAAAATTCAAAGCGCTTGAAGCATCTAAAGAAATAGAAGACCTCAAAAAGAGAATCAAATTCCTAGTCAATTTTGATGACAAAGCAGGTGAATTCTACAGAACATCGTTCTATGACTTGTTTAAATATTGCTCTCACAGAATTCCAGAGATTTCTGATGAAACCTACCGAATAGATCAAGCTGTTTGTGCAGGTTTCGGTTGGGAATTGGGACCTTTTGAGACCTGGGATGTACTCGGGGTCAAGGAAACAGTAGAGAAAATGGAAGCATCAGGCGAAAAAGCAGCGCCTTGGGTACATGAAATGCTTGCAGCTGGACATAATACATTCTACAAAGTCGAAGGAGGCCAAAAGAAATTCTACGATATCAATGCAAAATCTTATCAGCCAATTCCAGGCTTAGATGATTTTATTATTCTAGATACACTCAAGGCAGCAGATAAGAAAATCTGGGGCAATGCTGGTGCTACCATTTATGACATGGGTGATGATGTGATAGGTCTGGAATTTCACACCAAGATGAACTCCCTAGGCCAGGAAGTGATAGAAGGAATCAATACTGCCATCTCGATGGCCGAGAAATCCTATAAAGGCTTGGTCATTGGTAATGAAGGAGCCAATTTCTCAGCTGGTGCTAACCTAGCCATGCTATTTATGTTTGCTGGTGATCAAGAGTATGATGAGATCAATCTCATGATCGCTGGATTCCAAAATACCATGATGCGCGCAAGGTACTCTTCAGTGCCTGTCGTAGTAGCTCCTCACAATATGGCATTGGGTGGTGGATGTGAACTATCACTTCACGCAGATGCAGTTCAAGCGCATGCAGAATTGTATATGGGTTTGGTAGAATTTGGAGTAGGATTGATTCCTGCTGGTGGTGGCACCAAAGAGATGACCCTAAGATTTTCAGATCAGATCAAGGAAGGTGATGTCGAATTGAATAGACTACAGGAATACTTCATGAATATCGCCACTGCTAAAGTTTCCATGTCAGCTGCTGAGGCTTATGGCTTAGGGTATTTGCAAGACAAAGACGGTATTACACTCAATAGAAAGCGACAACTCGCAGAGGCCAAAGCCAAAGTATTGGCACTAAGTGAGGTAGGTTATACCCAAGCCGCACAGCGTACGGATATCAAAGTATTAGGAAAAACATCCTTGGCATTATTCGAAGCAGGTATCACAGGAATGCAATATGGTGCATACATATCAGACCATGATGCCAAAATTGCCAGGAAGCTAGCCTGGGTGATGTCTGGAGGAGACCTATCTGCGCCAACTTTGGTAAGTGAGCAGTACCTCTTAGATCTAGAAAGAGAAGCTTTCTTGAGCTTGACCGGCGAGAAGAAAACCCTTGAGCGTATCCACAGCATATTGTTCAAAGGTAAACCCTTGAGGAATTAGAAGGGAGAGATTTGAGAAGCAAGAAACAAGAGTAAAAAAGCAAGAAGCAAGAGACAAGAGCAAAGAAGCATGATAAAGGAGTAAAGAAAGAGGTTTTATTTGTAGTATATGTCAAACTGAAAAATTGAAGGATATGAAAATCAAGCATAATTTCAAAAACTTAAATGTCTGGAAAAAATCTGGTGATTTAGCTGTAAAGGTTTATAAAACGACTAAGTCATTTCCATCCGAAGAAAAATTTGGAATAACATCACAGATGAGGAGAGCCAGCGTTTCTATTCCTTCAAATATTGCAGAAGGCACTGCAAAAAGTACTTCAAAATCATTTGTCAATTCCCTTGATATTAGTTTGGGTAAAAGTTATGAATTAGAAACACAAGCAATCATTGCAAACTTGGTCGGTTTAATAAATGATGAAGAATTTCAAATCTTGGATCAAGATATCACTGAGGTACAAAGAATGATCAATGGCTTGATTTCATCCGTTGAATCTAACTCGTATTGACCTTCTTGGTTCTTGATTCTTATTTCTTATCTCTTATTTCTCAAAAAAAAACACAACAAACCTGAAATAAACATTAACCTCAATAGAAACATAAAAATGGAAGCATATATAGTAAATGGATATAGATCGGCGGTAGGGAAGGCCAAAAAAGGGGGCTTTCGATTTTATCGCCCAGATGATTTGGCCTCGGATGTCATCAAGCATTTGGTAGCACAGACACCAGGACTCGAAGCAAAGATGGTCGATGACCTCATTGTCGGTAATGCCATCCCCGAAGCTGAGCAAGGCATGCAGATGGGAAGGATGATTTCACTCTTGGCCTTAGGTATAGACAATCCCGGATTTATCATCAATAGATACTGTGGTTCTGGACTCGAAGCCATTGCTTTGGCGGTAGGGAAGATCAAAGCTGGAATGGCTGATTGTATCATCGCAGGAGGTACAGAGTCCATGTCTCTATTGCCTATGATGGGTTATAAGACTTCACTTAACTGGAAGATAGCTTCTGAGACTCCTGATTATTACCTCAGCATGGGACTTACTGCAGAGGAACTTGCCAAAGATTATGATATCACCAGAGAACAAGCTGATGAATTTTCTGTTCGCTCTCATGACAGAGCTCTGGCTGCAATAGAAGCTGGTAAATTCAAAGATGAAATTGTCCCTGTGGAAGTAGAAGAAACCTACTTAGATGAAAAGGGCAAACGAAAGACTAGAAAATATGTAGTCGATACAGATGAAGGTCCAAGAAAAGGAACTTCTCTAGAAGGACTTGCCAATCTGAGAGCAGCATTCAAGCAAGGAGGACAGGTGACAGCGGGTAACTCTTCTCAGACTTCTGATGGGGCTGCATTTGTGGTGGTGATGTCAGAGCGGATGGTAAAGGAATTGAATCTAGAGCCCATCGCAAGGATGATGTCTTATTCCGTAGCAGGCGTAGAGCCTAGAATTATGGGTATAGGTCCCAAGGAAGCCGTGCCTAAGGCATTGAAACAAGCGGGATTGACCTTGGATAAGATTGACTTGATAGAGTTGAATGAAGCATTTGCAGCACAGGGTCTTGCTGTGATGAAATCCTTGGACATGAATCCAGATATCGTCAATGTCAACGGTGGAGCCATTGCGCTCGGTCACCCACTAGGCTGTACCGGAGCCAAGCTTTCTGTCCAGCTCTTCAATGAGCTCCGCAGACAAAATAAAAAATACGGCATGGTCACCGCCTGTGTAGGAGGAGGACAAGGTGTAGCAGGAGTGTTTGAGCTATTAAAGTAGATTGAAGATATTAGACGTAAGATGTAAGATTGGTTTATTTATAATTCTTACGTTCTTTCAATATGCCAGATTACAGTTGATCTGATTAGTAGATTATAACCTTTTAAGAACATCTAAAATTTTATCCTATGCACAACTATAAAGAATTGAATGTGTGGAAAAGAGCTATCAAATTGGCAGTTCAAGTTTATAAGGTTTCTCGACTTTTTCCCGCAGAAGAAAGATTTGGTCTTATTTCCCAAATCAGAAGAAGTGCTGTTTCTGTTCCTTCAAATATTGCTGAAGGAGCAGGAAGAAGAACAGATGGTGAGTTTGCAAATTTCTTAGAGATCGCTCACGGATCAATTTGTGAATTGGAAACGCAATTGTATGTAGCTTTTGAACTTGAATATGTTGAAAATGAATTATTCCATGAAGTAACTACCGAGCTAACTGAAATTCAGAAAATGTTTTACGCTTTAATCACAAAATTTGAAAAAAAGTAATGACTTGTTCGTAGGTATATGGCTTGTCTTATGTCTTACGTCTTGAATCTAAAGTCTCTAATTATGAATACAATAACAAAACAATCAATCAACGGGGGCGAGTTTCTGATCAAGGAAACTGATGCCCAAGACATCTTCATTTTTGAAGAGTTCAATGAAGAACAAAAAATGATGGCGCAGGCTTGTCAGGATTTTATTGATACAGAAATCACTCCGAATATCGAAGAGATTGACAGTATGAAAAATCCGGAAATCATTCCTAATATCTTTAAGAAAGCTGGTGAATTAGGTTTATTGGGAATTTCAGTTCCGGAGCAATATGGTGGGATGGGCATGAGCTTCAATACCTCTATGTTGATTGCAGATATTGTGGGTTCGGCGGGGTCATTTTCAACCACCTATGGTGCCCATACAGGAATCGGTACCTTACCAATATTATACTATGGCACAGAAGATCAAAAGGCAAAGTATTTACCAAAGCTAGCTACTGGAGAATGGGCAGCCTGCTACTGCTTAACCGAACCCGATGCAGGATCAGATGCCAATAGTGGTAAGACTAAAGCTGTTCTTTCTCAAGATGGTAAGCATTATCTAATCAATGGGCAGAAAATGTGGATTTCGAATGCAGGATTTGCAGATATTTTCATTGTTTTCGCCAAAATCGATGATGATAAGAATCTGACTGCATTTATTGTAGAAAAGAGCTTTGGTGGAATTACCATGAATGAAGAGGAGAAAAAGATGGGTATCAAAGGATCCTCAACTCGTCAGGTTTTCTTCAATGACTGCAAAGTACCAGCAGAAAATATGCTTTCTGACAGAGGAAATGGATTTAAAATTGCTGTGAATATCCTGAATATTGGCAGAATCAAGTTAGGATCAGGGATTTTGAATGGTGCTCGCGAAGTGATTTCTCAAGCGATCAAATATTCTACAGAGCGTAAGCAGTTTGGAGTAAGCATCAATACTTTTGGTGCTATCAAATCCAAATTGGCAGAAATGGCAATCAGAACATATGTATCAGAATCTCTGACCTATCGAGCGGGACAAGATATCGAAGATCGGATCAATGATCTTGTAGCAAGTGGAATGGAAGATGCTATAGCCAAGCTCAAAGGTGTTGAAGAATTTGCGATCGAGTGTGCAATTTCTAAAGTTCACGGTTCAGAAGTCCTCGATTATGTAGTAGATCAAGGTGTGCAAGTTTATGGAGGAATGGGCTATTCGGCCGATGCACCAATGGAGCGAGCATATAGAGATGCTAGAATTGTGAGGATATACGAAGGCACCAATGAAATCAATCGAATGCTGATGGTGGGTATGGTACTCAAGAGAGCAATGAAAGGTGAAATCAACCTCTTTGAGCCAGCAATGGCAGTTTCTCAAGAACTGACCTCCGTACCAAGTTTTGACACTATCGACACTTCGGAGCTTTTTGCTGCTGAAAAAGAGGTGATCAAGAAATTGAAAAAGGTCTTCCTGATGGTAGGAGGCAAAGCGGCCATGGCATTGCAAGATAAAATAGAATCGGAGCAAGAAATCATGATGAACTTAGCCGATGTGATGGTCGAAATCTATGCAGCAGAATCAGCTATTCTTCGTACTCAAAAGCTGGTAAGTTTGAGAGGTGAAGAAGCTTGCGTGCATCAGATAGCTATGTCTCAGGTTTATTTATCTTCGGCTGTAGATAGGATCAATGCTGCGGCGAAGGAAGCAATCGGTTCTTTCACCAAGGGCGACGAGCAGAAAGTGATGTTGATGGGCTTGAAGCGCTTTACCAAGATGGATCTCGTAGATACCAAGACCCTGAGAAGACAGATAGCAGATTATATGATAGAGAAGGGTAAGTATCCTTTTTCTTAAGTAAGTGGTTTTGCCACGAAGGTGCTAAGACACAAAGTTTGTATATGAAAATAGCCTCTGAGAGATCAGGGGCTAATTTTTTGCAAAGTCATTAGCAACGCAAGTCCTTTGGTGTTTCCAAAAACCCCCGAAGGTCTTTACCCATTGGACAATCGTTCATTTATAAAATAAGGCTCGGATCAACCGGAGGCTTTTTATTTTGAGAAGGTAAAATGTGGAGAAAAGAAATACTGTCATGTGGATAGGCCCATTAGAGAGAAAGTACTTCCTGAGGTGTTAAGTGAGGAAGAGGTTTCACAGATTTATTGGAACAAGGGACGGATCTCAGGTATATTCAAAGCTTATTAGGTCATGAAAGTCCTAAGACTACGTAGATTTATACTCATGTGACAACTAAAGGGTTTGAGCAAATAATTAGTCCTTTAGATAACCTAGATATTTAATTTTTGAATATATTTTAAAAAAGTTATTTCCTCTATAACAGAGAAAAGCGTCCTAAATAAGAATGCTTTCCTCTAAAAAGGAAAGCAAAATGTTAGCGTTTATTGTAAAACCACCTATCATCCAAAATTTTGTTATTTTTAGAAAAAACTTTTTGTATGGCAAAAACATCTAAAATAGAAGTAGATAAGAAATCAATTTCCATAATTGAACAGAATAGTGAAGATTACATATGCCTAACAGATATGGTAAGGGGTGAGGAAGGTGAAGACCATATTAGAAACTGGATGCGCAACAGAAATACAGTTGAGTTTATCGGCCTTTGGGAAACTTTACACAACCCTGATTTTAAACCTGTCGAATTCGACACCTTTAGAAAACAGGCAGGGCTCAACAGTTTTAACTTAACACCTAGAAAGTGGATTGAAGCTACTAATGCAATTGGCGTTTTTTCAAAGTCAGGCAGATATGGAGGAACTTATGCCCATAAAGACATAGCTTTTGAATTTGGCTCATGGATAAGTCCCTTGTTCAAACTACTACTTATCAAGGAGTTTCAACGACTAAAAGAAATTGAGACAAATCAATACAACTTGGAATGGAATGTGAAAAGAATCTTGACAAAAACCAATTATCACATCCATACTGAAGCAATCAAAAATCACATTATTCCTGACAAAAACTATTTGAAAGATAAGGAGTGGTTGGTTTATGCAGAAGAAGCAGACTTATTAAATGTAGCCCTTTTTGGTTGTACAGCTAAAGATTGGAGGGAAGTGAATAAGGAACATTCGGACAAGGGGTTAAACATTAGAGATTTTGCAAGCATCAATGAATTGGTTGTCTTATCAAATCTTGAAAATGTGAATGCTATCTTGATTGAGAGAAAAGAGAACAAGGAAGACAGGTTTATTCAACTAAGGAAAATAGCAAAATCGCAATTAGCTACCCTAGATAACAAAGATTTTATAAAATCAATAAAAAAGCTTTCTGAGACTACCTATTTAGATGCAGGTAAGAAGATATAAACAACAAAATGCTAACATCACCTAAGAGCAAGCGGTCGGTTCAGAGTAAATAGAAAGTTTAGTATCTTTTAGAAGTTAGGAGAAAAAATGAATGGATCGGCTCCGAAAGCCCGCAATCTCCAAGCTGAACCCCGTTATAACTTAATTACGTCCCAACCATGAAAAAATCAGATGCCCCCATCCTAGTCCGAGAAACTTTTGATCTGTCAATTGAGCTGCTTTGGTCATACCTGACCGAGCGTGAATTGATGGTTCAGTGGTATTTCGAAAACATACCAGAATTTCAGGCAGTGCTTGGATTTGAGACTGAGTTTGTGGTTGAAAACGAAGAGAGGGTTTTTCCACATTGTTGGAAGGTCACAGTAGTAACACCACTTAGGAAAATCTCCTATAACTGGAAATACAAAGGTTATGCAGGTGACTCTAATGTAACTTTTGAATTGAGAGATTTGGGAGGCAAGACCGAGTTGAGCTTGACACATGAAGTTCTAGAAGACTTTAATGATGAGATTCCTGAATTTAGCAGAGCAAGTTGCCGGGCAGGCTGGACGTATTTTATCAAAGAAAGCTTAAAGAGGCTGGTAGATCAAAAAGCTGGTAAGGAGTAAGTTTTTTAACTATCAATTAATCAAGAAAATAAAAAAGGGGTTCTGATAAGAACCCCTTTAAAATGAACTTTGTATGATGTGATTACTCTGCTCTGAAGACGATTTTCCCACCAACTACAGTCATCATTACTTTGGTGTTGAGAATTTCGTTTTCTGGTATCTCCATGATATTTTGGTCAAAAACGGTGAAATCAGCTGCTTTGCCTACTTTGATAGAACCCTTGAAGTCTTCTTCAAATTCTGCATAAGCACCTGCCAAAGTATAAGATTTCAAAGCCTGATCTCTGGTCAGTTTTTGGTCTGGTTCATATCCTCCTTCAGGAGTCATTTTCAATGTTTTTCTAGAAACAGAAGCGTAAAAGGATGGTAGCGCATCTACTGGTTCTACTGGAGCATCTGTACCATTGGAGATCACGGCTCCTGAGCCAAGTAACTTTTGCCACACATAAGCTCCATCTTTGATTCTCTTGGCACCCAGTCTTCCTATCGCCCAAGGTCTATCCGAACTCAAGTGAATCGCCTGAATCGCCGCAATCACACCCAATTCTCCAAATCTGCTGATATCGTCTGGATGTAGGTGCTGGGCATGTTCTACACGGAACCTGTGATCGGTCACCTCAGGGTATTTTGCAAAAGCCGCCTCATATCTGTCCAATACTTCTCTATTGGTTCTGTCTCCGATTGCGTGGGAATTTACTTGAAAACCGAGTTGGAGGCCTTTTTCAGCGACTGTTCTCACCCTGTCGATCGGCATGGTTTCATGTCCTCTACTTCCAGGCTTATCTGAATAATCTTCCAACAGCCAAGCACCCCATGGACCAAGTGCCCCATCCATATTGAGTTTGATAGAACGTACTGTGACCATGTGATCTGGGTCTATCTTTGGCCCTTTGACATACCATGCTTCAAGTAGCTCAGGAATTCGGCTAGAGAGCATGACGTACATTCTTGCTGTCAGCCTCCCTTCTTTCTGGAATTTTTCTAGAAGATCTATCAAATCCTGATTGCCACCTGCATCATGGAAAGAGGTGATTCCCTTCGCTGCCAATTCTTCCAAAGCCAGTTCCAAAGCTTTCTCAGCTCTTTCTGGTGTGTCTTTTGGGATCAGTTTGCTAACCAATCCTGAGGCAGTTTCTACCAGTACTCCCGTTGGGTTGCCTACTTCATCTAGGATGACTTCTCCTCCTTCTACTTCTCGGATAGGCTTTTCACTTCCCAATGTGGTAATTCCAGCTAGTTCCATGGCTTTCTGATTGACAAATGAAGCATGTCCGGAAGCGTGAGCTAGGTAGACGGGATTATCAGGTGTGATAGCGCTGAGCTGATCATGGGTCTGAAATCCACTGACTGTCTTATCAGGCATTTCGATCCATTTGTCTTGATGCCAGCCTCTACCTGTGATCCACTCTCCTGGCTCGGCTTTGGCCACGGCTTCAGCGACTTTCTCTACCAATTCGTCATATGACTTGACATACATTAAGTCTATATCGAGTTTATTGTAGCCAATTCCCATCAAGTGTGCATGGGATTCAATCAAACCAGGGGTCATGGTCTTACCTTGTAGGTCTATGGTCTCGGTATCTTTGCCGATGTATGCCTCTATTTCTGCTTGCGAGCCTACGGCCAAGATAATTCCATCTTTGATGGCCACTGCCTCGGCAGTAGGTTGGTCATCTTCCACAGTGTAGATGATGCCGTTGATAAATACCTTGTCTGCTGAATCTTTCTGATTTCCACAGGAAAAAAGCAGCATCAAGGAGCAAGTAATGAGTAATGTATTTTTCATAATTTATAGTGTTCTACCTCAAATCTAGGAATTTTTTGAGCGCTGTTCCAAACCATTGCTGTAAAGGATGTTTAAACATTTTGTAATCTTCGGGATTAATATGCATGTTTGGTAAATACCGCTGAAGTGAATTTGATGGAGAAAAATTACGACTATATTCTGGCTGGATCAGGAATGGCAGGCCTAAGCCTACTTTATGCCATATTGAAAAATGATGTGCTTCAGCATAAGCAAATCTTGGTTGTAGATAATGTTGATAAAAACCAAAATGACAGAACTTGGTGCTTTTGGGAAAAGCAGCCTAGCCAATTTCAACATTTGGTGGCCAAAGAATGGAAGACTTTGCAGTTTTTTTCGCCTACAGTATCCAAAACTTTTAAGATGAAGGAATACAGCTATAAGATGATCCAGTCGGGTGACTTTTATAGTCATATTTTGGATTTTGCCAGCCAGTTTTCCAATGTGAAATTTTTGAAAGCTAGCATCCTAGCCATTGAAGATAATGGGCAAGAGGTATTGGTGCGGACAGACCAAGGTAAATTTACGAGTGAGTTTATTTTCAACTCCACAGGACTCTTTTATCCAAATATGAACGAAGAAAATACACTTTTGCAGCATTTCATGGGCTGGTTTATCAAGACAGAAGCTCCTGTGTTCGATAGTAAAGTAGGTACTTTGATGGATTTTACTCTATCTCAGCATCATGGGACAACATTCATGTATGTACTTCCCATTTCAGATACTGAAGCCTTGGTGGAATATACCTTGTTCTCGGAGCGGGTTCTCGATAAGCATGAATACGAGAAAGAGCTGGAGAATTATATAGAAAATAAACTTGGATTGGAAGATTTTAAGATTGAGCATAGGGAGTTTGGTGTGATTCCCATGACGATGGCTAAGTTTCCTAGCAGTATGGGCTCACAAGAGCGAATTATCCATATTGGAACAGCTGGTGGACATACCAAGGCTAGTTCTGGCTACACCTTTCAGTTTGTCCAAGCCCAAGTCAGCAGGATAGTAGCTTTGCTAGCTGCGGATAAATCCCCTTTGGTGCAGCTTTCTATCAGAGAGAAAATGTTTCAGTGGTATGACATGGTTTTGTTAGATGTCTTGTTGCAGAAGAAAGTGGAGGGAGAGTTTTTGTTCAGTAGTCTCTTCAAAGCCAATGACCCAGAGCGCATACTTGCTTTTTTGGCCAATGAAAGTGGATTTTGGGAAGAGTTCAAAATCAGAGACAGTGTACCTTTCTGGCCATTTTTTACTTCGGGAATGAGGCAGTTGTTTTGAATGTTAGCATCTTTTCTATTCTACAATCCTGACTCCTCTTTGAGTGAGGACTTTTGAACAATAAAAAATGGATCGATTATGAGTTCCTTGTATTTTGTGGTACAGCTTTTGACTAATTCTTTTATTCACAGTAAAAATAGAAACAGTAGTATGAAGCTATTAGGAATAATTGGAATACTTGCATTGATGATGACTTTTGGATGTAATGACAAAGCTGGAAAAGAAGTAGTCAAAGAAACAAGAATCGAAGTCAAAACCGAGAAAGAAGCTGGGACGCAAATCAAAATCAATAAAGATGGAGGTTCTGTCAAGACAAAAAATGTGGAAGTGGAAGTCAATAATGATAAAAACTAATTTAAAAGCTGGATCTTAGGATTCAGCTTTTTCTTTTTATAGCCTTTTAATGAGCGCGGATATTCATGATATCTATCTTTTCAAAATTATTATCAAATCATTTGGTAGCCCATTGCAATCGGGGCATCATAAATGCTATACTGTATTTCGATTGACTGGTTATAGAAATTTAAAACCATTTTAGACCAGATAACTTAAAATTGGAATGTCCATATTTTCTGTTTTCAATTGACCAAACACTAAATATTGAAAACAATGAGATTACAAATATTAACCTTCCTTTGTGCAATGGTGATTACGGGTACGATCAGTGCGCAGCAAGTTCATCTAGGAGTCAAAGGAGGATTGAATCTTTACGATTTATCCAACAGTAATTTTGATCCAATGCTAGGCGTTCATTTAGGCTTGCTAGGTCATATTCATCTATCTCAAAAATTTGCTCTTCAACCAGAACTTGTTTATTCTACTCAGGGAGCAAAGTTTGCTAACTCTGACAACTCGCTCAATCTTGCTTATGTCAACGTACCGATCTTGCTGCAGTATATGTTTGACAATGGATTTAGAATACAAGCAGGACCCCAGTTAGGAGTCTTGACAAGTGCAAAGTCGGTTCTTGGTGATAACAAGGTGGATGTGAAAAATGAGTTTAAAAACATCGACTTAGGTCTTGGATTTGGTGCTAGTTATGTGCACCCTCCCTCAGGATTTGGAGTTGATGCTAGATATAACTTAGGAATGACGAATATCAGTGAGAATGCATCCAATGATTTTAAAAATAGAGGATTCCAATTGGGAGTATTTTATCTTTTGGGTCACAAGCATTAATACTTTTTTTGTTTCACCTGCCAGTCTTAAGATCCTGGCAGGTTTTTTCTTTTGATATTTTTTCATGCTTTTTAGGAATTTATAACATTGAAAATCAAAACAATATATCTTTTCCTTTCTGATGGTATGTGAATTTTAAGTATTTGCATGGTAATCCTTCTATTATTTTTCTAACTTATTGACAACTAACAACCGCTAAATTTTCTAACCTATGCCTAGAGCTAAATCCGATAAAGACCGAAAAATCTTTGTGCTAGACACCTCTGTCATTTTATATGCGCACAATAGCATCATGAACTTTGCAGAGCATGATGTGGTCATCCCGATTACTGTATTGGAAGAGCTCGATCAGTTTAAGAAAGGGAATGATACCAAAAACTTTGAAGCAAGGGAGTTTATCAGACTTCTTGATGACTTATCAAAGGACAATATGATTCATAATTGGACACCACTCAATGGGAAGACCAAGGGTTATTTTAGGGTTTTGATGAATCCTGATAATAACCTCAATGCCAACGAGATCTTTGGTGAAGAGAAAAATGACCATAAAATCCTCAATGCAGCCCTTCATCTCAAGCAGACTGAAAAGGGTAGAAAGGTCATCTTGGTTAGTAAAGACATCAATTTACGACTCAAAGCTAAGTCTCTCGATATCTATGCAGAAGATTATGAGACTGGTAAAATTAAAAACATCAATGAGTTAGAAAATACTGGTAAATTTATCATTGAAAATGTAGATATCGATGCCATCAATCAACTTTATGAATCCCACTCCATTGAGGCCAAGTTGGTCTTCGGAAGGAAAAAGATCAAATCTAATGGCTACTTTATCCTCAAGAATGAAAAGAATTCTGTATTGGCCTATTTCAGTGCTGAAGACAATAGACTGGAAAGAGTAGATAAGCAGCTTGCCTACAATGTCAAGCCGAAAAATGCGGAGCAGACTTTTGCTATGCACGCAATTCTAAACCCAAGAGTGAAGTTGGTAACCATTCAAGGAGTAGCTGGTACGGGCAAGACGCTTTTGGCTTTGGCAGGAGCATTGGAACAGCGCAGGGATTTCAAGCAAGTGTATTTAGCAAGGCCAATAGTTCCCTTGAGCAACAAGGACATCGGATTCCTTCCTGGAGATATTAAATCCAAGTTGAACCCCTACATGGAGCCACTTTGGGATAACTTAAAATTTATCCAAAATCAATTCAAGGAATCAGACAAGGAATATCAAAAAATCACAGAACTCGTCAATCAAGAAAAGTTAGTAATTCAGCCCCTAGCATATATCAGGGGTAGATCTCTGTCCAATATTTTCTTTATCGTAGATGAAGCCCAAAACCTCACTCCGCATGAAGTGAAAACCATCATCACCAGGGCAGGAGAGAATACCAAGATTATCTTTACCGGTGATGTATTCCAGATTGATACACCTTACTTAGATTCTCAGAGTAATGGACTCTCCTACTTGATTGACCGGGTCAAGGATCACCCGCTTTATGCGCATATCAAGCTAGAAAAGGGAGAGCGTTCTGAATTGGCTAATCTGGCCAATGAACTATTATAATATTGATGTTGCCACTTATCAAATCCAGCTAGTTTCCTATAACTAGCTGGATTTATTTTTTTTAACAATTCTTTTGCAACCAACTTTCTAAGAAAATTAGGTACACCGTTGTACTATTCCATTTCTTTTATTGTGCGAAAATGAACACATCTGTTTTTTGTTAAATCATTTAATCAGCTTATTATCAATAGCTTATATTTTTTGGATCAAGTTTTGGCATAGGTGTATAGTCCGCAATTGAATCGGATATTTTGAAAGCAGAGAACTTAAAAGAAATACATATGAATACTACAGTTTTAACTCAGAAAAATGTTTGTGCCTTTTTAGGATTAATCATGGCATTGACGATTGTATGGACAGCTAATGCGCAGGGAGCGACATTGAAAGGTGAGCAAGCAAATGAAATTGCTGCTATGGAAGAACTGAAAATCGCTGATCAACAAGAAATGTTGGTCGAGATCGATCTAAGCAATATCAAGCAGGAGCCCACGGCTACTTTTATCAACAAACACGGTGAAGTAGTCGCTGAGTTTTATGGGGATAAAGCCGAGTTGGAGCAAAAATTTAAAGGCCTTTTCAGGAAGTGTGACTTTATTACGGCCTCAGGTAATCACGAGTTTTACCTCGTCAGCTAAAATTTTGATTGTTTGGTTTAATGATAAAAAAAGAGGTGAGCCATGCTCACCTCTTTTTTGGTATTTTAAAACTACTAGTCGATTTTTAGCTTTCCGTAATGGTGTTCAGCTTAGCGAGGAAGCTGTTGTAATACTGTCTTCCTACTTGAACAACAGCACCTGATTCTAAGGTTATTTCTTTGGTATTGAAGTTTTCAATTTGTCCAAGTTGTACAATGAATGATTTTTGTACCCTTAAGAACAAATTTGAAGGAAGTTTTTCCTCCATATCCTTCATAGATTTTCTGATCGTATAGTTTCTATGTTTGGTAAAAATTGTCACCATATTGCCATTGGCTTCTACATAATAGATGTCCGTATATGGTACTTTTTCATAAGCATTGTCAGCTTTGATGTAGACTGCGTCAGTGACTAAGTAAGGGCTTTCGTCTTTTGACTTGACAGAAGCAGCATCTGATACAGGGTTTACTCGCTTATTGTATAGTACGATTTCGACGATTGCATGAATGTCATTCGTATTGAATGGTTTTACGATAAAGCCGGCAGGATTGATTCTCTTGGCTCTTTCGATGATGGTAGGATCAGAATATGAAGTCACAAATACCAATGGTGCATCGACCATTTGTTTCAGGATTTCACCTAGCTCGATACCATCTTTGTCACCTTTCAGTTTGATATCCATAAAAATCATATCAGGTCTATACTTCTTGATGATTTTGATGGCCTGATTGGCAGAGTTGGCTATATCAATATTGACATAACCTAAAAGCTCGAGAATCTCCTCGATATTTTCCGCAATATTTACGTCGTCTTCGACGATCAGAATTCTTTCCTCTTTCATATATGGTTATGGGAAATATGGCGTGATTACTGTGAACAAATCAATTTTTGTGTATACGAAATTAAACATTTCTATTTACAAAATATAGTTTGGAGAATCAATAGTTTTCCCATTTTTCTGATTTTTTTATAAAAAAAGCTTTAAAGACTCATCATATCCTTGAATCTTGCTGCTTGTCTCCTGCTGACTTCGATTCTGTCTCCTCCTTTGAGGGTAACTACCAAGCCACCATTGAACCAAGGTTCTATAGCTTCTACCCAGCTCAAATTGATGATGTGTTTCCTACTTGCTCTGAAAAAAGATTTCTCGTCTAATCTTTCATCTAGTGCATTGAGAGATTTGTGTATCATCGGCTTATTGTTGTCAAAATATACCTTGATGTAGTTTCCATCAGATTCAAAAAGACGCACGTGCTCTAGCTTGACAAACCAACACCTGTCACCATCTTTGACAAAAACCTGATCATTCAGTGTGAGTTTTTTATCTCCGCTGTCTTTATCCCTTTCCGAAGGTTTTTGGTTTTGGTCTTGGAGCTTTTTCTGAAGTCGTTCTATAGCTTCACCCAATCTTTTGGGTTCTATTGGTTTTAGTAGGTAATCTAAGGCATTGACCTGAAAGGCTTTCAGTGCATATTCATCATAGGCAGTGGTGAAGACTACATGCGGAACATTGTCTAATTCTTCCAAAAGGTCGAAGCCTGTTTTTTCAGGCATCTGAATATCCAGAAAAACCACATCAGGCAGGAGATTATCTATTTTCTCCTTGGCGTCATCCACATTATTGGCTTCGCCGATTACTTCTACATGGTCGTATTGAGATAATAAATTGATTAGCTCTTTTCTGGCCAATCTTTCATCGTCTATTACAAGTGCTCGCATTTCTTTGAAATTTTAACCTAATGTAAGGTTTTGTTTTGGAATTTTTATTTCAGTGATGACAAAATCGCTTCCGGAATTGAATATTTTGAAGGATGCCCGCTCTCCATAGATCAATTTGAGGCGTTGTATTGTATTAGTGATACCATGACCCTCTCCATCTTTCTTTTTTCCAAAAGGTTGACCTTTGAGCTGTCCGCTATTTTTTACTTGAATGTATAAGTCATCGGTCAGTCCTTCATAGCATTTGATCATGATTTCTCCTCCCTTTACTCTGTTGGAAATCCCATGTTTGATACCATTTTCTACGATCGTTTGAAGCATCATCGGAGGAATTCTATAGTCGAATGCCTCAGGTTCTATTTCATATTTCACAGTCAACCTTTCTTCAAACCTGATCATTTCTAAATTGAGGTAATCCTTGACTGTATTGAATTCATTTTCAAAATCAATTACACGCTTTTTGTCCATCATCAGAGAGAATCTCAGGATATTTGATAATTGGGTGATTGCAGATTTAGCTTTGGCTGGATCTTCGTCCACTAAAGCCCGCACACTATTGAGTGCATTGAATATAAAATGAGGATTGAGCTGGGATTTGAGATGATTGAGCTGTATTTCGTTGATTTTGGCTTTATATTTCAGGGATTGATTGTAATTGTCTAAAAAATGGAAAATAAAGTACAGCATCACCCATAGTGAATAAAACAGAAAACTCACAAAGGTATTTACAGCCAATACTAAAGGCCTGAGGTCCATACTTGGAATCAGGGTATCAAAAATCAGGTTAATGATAATTTGGGCAATGGTATTAGAGACTCCCAAGACTAGCAAAGCCAAAAAAGTATTCCAAATCAGTTGTGAAAAGTTAAGATTGAACCAGCCGTATGCTTTTATGACATA
Organism: Belliella buryatensis; assembly: GCF_900188245.1. GTDB lineage: Bacteria > Bacteroidota > Bacteroidia > Cytophagales > Cyclobacteriaceae > Belliella > Belliella buryatensis. The sequence goes on from NZ_FZOK01000009.1 coordinate 126,186, forward strand.
GCGGAGTCCATGTGTAGATATCAAATAAAAAGCAGCAAGTGTGAAAAAGGCTCCTGTCTGTACTGGCGAAATCCCTCGTTCTAGGGATACAAAGAAAAGGTTGATCAAGGCAAAACCCGACCAACCCAAAATTTGTAATATCCAGTATAATTTGATTCTATTCATGCCTGAACTCAAAGATAATCAAGCTAAAGTTAGTCTTATATCCTATTATGTCAATGGGTATATAGCTTGTTTGATTGTCAAATCGTCATTTTAGCTCTTCTTTGAGAAACTTCGCAGTATAGCTTTTTTTGTTTTTGGCTACTTCTTCCGGTGTACCTTCTATGACAATTTGCCCTCCTTTATCTCCACCTTCAGGCCCCATATCTATAATATGATCTGCCACTTTGATGATATCTAAGTTGTGTTCAATAATCAATACAGTGTTTCCTTTGTCTACCAATTTATTCAATACTTGCATCAGTAGCTCAATATCTTGGAAGTGAAGTCCTGTACTCGGCTCGTCCAAGATGTAAAAAGTTTTTCCAGTATCTTTTTTGGACAGCTCCGTGGCCAACTTGACCCGTTGTGCTTCTCCTCCGGAAAGGGTGGTTGCATGCTGTCCCAATGTAATGTAACCTAGGCCAACTTCATTGAGTGTTTGTATTTTTCTTAGAATTTTGGGTTGAAACTCGAAGAATTCTACCGCTTGCTCTACGGTCATATCCAATACATCGGAGATAGATTTTCCTTTGAAGCGAACTTCTAGTGTTTCTCTGTTGTAGCGTTTGCCTTTGCATGTTTCACAAGGGATGTGAACATCTGGCAAGAAATCCATTTCAATGAGCTTCATACCAGCACCTTCGCAGTCTTCACACCTACCTCCTTTGACATTGAAACTAAACCTACCGGGTTTGTAACCTCTGATTTTTGCTTCGGGAAGCTCTGTGAATAGCGCTCTGATATCAGTAAATACTCCAGTGTAGGTAGCTGGATTAGATCTTGGGGTTCTTCCGATCGGTGATTGATCTACTTCGATCACTTTATCTAGGTACTCTAACCCTTTGATTTCCTTGTAAGTAAGGGGCTCTTTTTTGGAATTGTAGAAGTGGCTGTTGAGTAATGGATATAAGGTCTCGTGGATCAAGGAGCTTTTTCCAGAGCCAGATACACCCGTGACACAGATCATTTTCCCTAGTGGAAGCTTCAAGTCTACTTTTTTCAAGTTGTGACCTTCTGCTCCTTTTAAGCTTAATATTTCTCCATTGCCTTTTCTCCTTGTTTTAGGAACTTCTATTCTCAGTTCATTGGAAAGGTATTTAGCGGTAATACTTTTTTGGCTCAAGAATTCTTTTGGAGTTCCTGCTGCGACAATCTGTCCGCCATGACGTCCTGCTCCAGGACCTATGTCCACTACAAAATCAGATTCTAGCATCATATCTTTGTCATGCTCTACCACGATGACGGAATTGCCTAAATCTCTTAAGTCTTGAAGTGCTTTGATCAGTTTGACATTGTCTCTTTGGTGTAGTCCAATACTAGGTTCATCCAGTATATAGAGGACACCTACCAGCTGTGTGCCGATCTGAGTAGCTAACCTGATTCTTTGTGCTTCCCCACCTGAGAGTGTTCTCAAAGGGCGATTTAGTGAAAGGTAATCAAGACCAATATCTAGTAGAAAGCCAATTCTCTTTCTGATTTCCTTGAGGACTTCCTTCCCAATCACTTGTTGACGGTCTGTCATCCGCAATTCTATGTTTGCAAACCATGATCCAAGGGTATTGATGTCCATCATTGCCAGCTCACCGATATGTTTTTCCGCTATTTTGAAGTGTAGCGCTTCTTTCTTTAATCGGTAGCCTTCACAATCAGGACAAGTCTTGGTAGTAGTGTATTCACTGACCCATTGTTGAATTTTGTCAGAGCTTCCTTCTTGATGCTTGGTCAGGAAGTTGATGATCCCTTCGAAAGTTGTAGTCCATTTAGTTCCAGGGTATTTGACTGAGTCAACCTCTACCTCCTGCTTGTCTCCATAGAGCAAGACATCTAGGACTTCTTCGGGAAGCTTGGATATTGGAGTAGAGATGCTACACTTGTATCTCTTGAGTATAGCATCTATTTTTTTGAAAATCCAGATATCTCGGTATTCTCCAAGAGGAGCAATTCCCCCTCTACTGATACTGAGTTTGGGGTCGGGAATGATGTTTTCCTTGGTGATTTCTTCAATTACACCTAATCCATTACAGGTTTGGCAAGCGCCATAAGGACTGTTGAATGAAAAATTGTTCGGTGCAGGCTCGTCGTATGAAAGACCAGTGGTGGGATCCATCAGATACTTGGAGAAATGATGGATATTTCCTTCTTCATCTCGTAGCATGATTACGCCTTTCCCATGTTGAAGCGCTGTTTTGAGAGATTGTGTAATGCGATAGCGGTCTTCTTCCTCTGCAATGATCCTGTCTATGACAATTTCAATATCATGGATTTTGTACCGATCGACCTGCATTTTGGGTACCATCTCCAAGACAATGCCATCAACACGCACTTTGGAAAATCCCATTTTTCGAATCTGCTCAAAAAGTTCTCTATAGTGTCCTTTTCTTCCTTTGACTACAGGAGCCAAAATATAGAGCTTCTTACCACTGAAGTTTTCAAAAAGCTGTTCGATGATTTGATCTTCCGTTTGTCGGATCATTTTATGGCCAGAGAGATAAGAATAGGCTTCACCAGCTCTGGCATAGAGCAATCGCATGAAATCATAAATCTCTGTGACTGTTCCTACAGTAGAGCGTGGGTTTTTAGAAGTGGTCTTTTGTTCGATAGATATCACTGGGGAAAGTCCATTGATCTTGTCCACATCTGGTCTTTCCATACCCCCCAAAAATGATCTAGCATAGGCCGAAAAACTCTCCATGTATCTCCGCTGTCCTTCTGCATAGATAGTATCAAAAGCTAAAGAACTTTTGCCGCTTCCACTGAGGCCAGTGATGACTACAAGTTTGTTGCGAGGAATTTCAATATCGATATTTTTGAGGTTGTGCTCACGGGCACCGTATATTTCGATGAATTCTTGTTTGTCGGTGATCGGGTCTGTCATGAAGGGCTAATCCTTTAGATATCAAGCTTGCAAAAATAGGGATTTAATAACTGCTATCCCAAGATGCACTGCGATTGGTAAACCTATTTTCAAGGGATATAGTTTAGCTGTTTGATTAATGATGCGAGGAGCATTGATTTAGCTTTTCTGTAGCTCCTTGGCTTTGAGTTCTTCAAGTTCCTCACCTGTGACAGTAGATTTCAATCCAGAAAAAATAAGCTGCCACCAATAGTTAAACATAGATTTGTGCTTGACTCTTCGTGCATAAACAGGTCCTTTTCTGAGTGCTCCATTTTTCTTTGGATTTTGGGACTTGATGATGACTTTACTGGCTAGAAATGAACCTATTTTTCTAAGGATATTATTGTCTTTTTGGTAATCTTCATTCAAAAGCTCAATTTCTAAATCATCATACCGGACAATCACTTCTCCATGACCATCATCATCATTTGCATAAATATTAAAGTCAAGCCTCTTGATCACCCCTGATTTGAGACTTACTTTTGCTTCAGGTTCTATCATGGTATTGACTTCACTGAGGGCCATTTGGCCAAGTGTTCCTCGCAGGTGAAAGTTACCTAGGCTATCATCTAGCGCATAGCTCAGTGCAAGATCAATTTTTCCTTTCCCCATCAGTAGCGCATTAGCTTTGAGTGACAACTCATTGCTTTCTAGCCCATTTTCTAAGTTACTCAACTCACTAATTTGCGCATTCAAGTTGGAAAAGAAAAGGTGTGCTGTTTTTGGTGTGCTTTTTTCTGGCTGTTCTTCTACTCTCAGGTATCCATTGTTCAAAATAGTATTTCTAATTGCCATAGGAACTTGGATTGTCTGAAAAATTTCGTGAACCATAGCAGGTCTCCTTTCCATATCTTCAGGTATTTTTTTGTTATTAAATACCTCAAGATGAATATGGCTGATTTTTAGACTATCAATCTCTATAATTCCTTTTTTGAGAAATGACTCAAAGTTCATTCCTACGATATCCATTTTACCTTCTTTGAGTTGGAGCCATGGCTTTCGCAATTTGAAAGCTTGTGTATAAGGAAACTTATCAAGCTTGTTGATAACTGAAAAATTTCCAATAGACAAGCCTTGGTTTCTGGTGTCAAAAAGGAGTTCTTGGATAGCAACTTTTTGCCTGAACTCATCAAAATGTAGAGACACTTCATCGATTTCTCCATGAATAGCTCCTGCGCCAAAAAGTGAGTTAGGGTTGGATATATCTTCTTTGGTAAAATGAAAGTTTTCAGCATTTACTGATAGCTTCTCTATGGTAAGTCTAGTTGAATCAGATTGGAGGTCTTTATTCTCTAGGTTAAAATTCTCAAGTATGATATGGTTTGCTGCTATCAAATCATAATCTTTCCTCTCCTTTTTCTCAGAAATGTTTTCTAGATAGATAGAGTCTATTGGGGGAGTGATGCTTTTAATTAGTAAATTTTTCAGATTGGCAGAATCGATTGCTATGGTATTGTTGAAGAGAAAATTCTTCCATTTGAATCCAGTAATTTTAGCATGACTGAGGTGGAGGTCAAAACTTGCTTGTTCTAAGCGTAATTCTTCGGTAGGTTTGATTTTGATATCTTCAATATCCAAATATGTTCCAGCATAATTGTAATCTAATCTTATTTTCCCAAAACTGACATGGTGATTTTCAAATCCACTCGTCCTAGTAATCATGTTGCTGACAATGGTATCGGCATTTTGATTCAAATAGACGTTGATCATATATGGGATCCCTCTCAAAGCTAGGATTAGAATGACCAAAGCGATTAAGGCAATTATTGTCCATTTCTTCATAAAAATTCCCTGAAAAGTTAAGGTTGCAGGGTATGAATATAGAAAAATTTAGGACTTTCTGCAATCAGTCCTTTGACACATAGACTTTTCCTTTACTAAGAAGCTTGTGATAGCCTTATATCGGAATTTGGATTATGTAGGCTTTTCCTCTTGCAGTTCTCAACTTATCTGAGCGTAACCAAGGGTTGTACAGTTTCAGAGATTTGTAATTACTTTTGTGTTTGATTGCCCAATCGGAGAGATTACTAATATTATCGCTCACTACTATTTCTCTGAAATCAGGCATTTGATAATAATCGTCTTGCTTGAGGTTGAACCCGTATTTTTCTGAATTTTCAAAAATTTCCTTGAATGCCAAAAGTCTGAATACATATCGACTTGTTTCATCATTGAGAAGCAGGTCATAATAATTATTTTGCTTCTGTTCAGATTTTCTTCTCGAAAGTCCACTCATGCCCATATTGTAACTTGCAGCAACAGACGTCCAGTTACCAAACCTACTGTAAGCGGATTTGAGGTATTTACAAGCCGCAAGCGTAGATTTTTCGAGATGGTACCTTTCGTCTACATCATTGCTCACTTCTAGGTTATACTCTTTGGCTGTATTGGGCATAAATTGCCAGAAACCCCTTGCTCCTGCAGGAGAGACAACATTCATCAGCCCAGACTCAGCCATGGCGAGGTATTTGAAATCTTCAGGTATTCCGTTTTCTTTCAGGATTTTTTCTATGGTTGGCAAGTATTTTCCTGATCGTTTCATTAATAAAATCATATTGGATTGCCAATAGGCATTCACATAGATTTCGCGTTCAAGTCGCTCTTTGACATCTTCAATATCTAAAGGGACATTTTCTCCAGCAAAGCTAATTTCTTTTGGTAATTCAAAAAGCTTGGCTCTAGCATCTGGGATCTGTATCCTGATATTTTCACCAGTTTCTTGTTGAAGATAGATCTCTTCATAGGGAACTTGAGGCTCATTTTGCTGCCTTGAAGACAACAAAATGAGCCCAAAAAGGAGGACTATGAGTCCATAGATAATGAAAAGATGATACCTTCTCAAAATTAATAGTTTGGTGATAAGAGATATTTGCTGTAGAAATCATCGATCACTTTTACAGCATCTGTTGGATTGTCAACGATAGAGAATAGGTCTAAGTCTTCCGCATTGATATTTTTCTCTTCTAGCATCGTGTTTTTCAGCCAATCCACCATTCCAGACCAATATTTCTTGCCAACAAGAACTATTGGGAACCTTCCTATTTTGTTGGTTTGAATCAATGTGAGCGCTTCAAACAACTCGTCTAATGTTCCGAACCCACCAGGAAGGACTATGAAACCCTGGGCATATTTGGTGAACATCACTTTTCTTACAAAGAAGTAGTTGAATGTAATCAACTTGTCTGGATCGATGTAGATGTTGTTGAATTGCTCAAAAGGGAGTACAATATTCAGACCTACTGACTTTCCATTTTCAGAATGTGCTCCTTTGTTGCCAGCTTCCATGATACCTGGACCACCGCCAGTGATAACACCGTATCCATGTCTCACAAGTTTGGCAGCTATTTCTTCGGCCATTTTATAATAATGATGATCTCTTGGTGTCCTTGCTGAACCAAACACTGAGACGCAAGGTCCGATTTTAGCCAACTTTTCAAACCCCTCTACAAATTCAGACATCACTTTGAAAATCGCCCAAGAGTCGGCACTCTTGATTTCGTTCCAATCTCTTTCCTTGAAGGCTTTACGGATTCTTTCTTCTTGTTTTGGGTCTATGTGACCATTATTTTCACTCATAATTTTTGATCTTTTATTAAAAAACGATTTAAAGTGGCTCAAAAGTTATTTTAAGCTCGTAAAGTTAGATTTTTCTTCTTGAGAAGGAAAACAAACCTTGGTAATAATGAATTCTTATTAAAAAAAGTTGCATTCAAAAATACTTGTTGCTTTAGATGAGTAGAGGTATTACTTTCGCAGGCTTTTATTTTCGATCCTATGAATTTACGTGAAAAGTCCCTGGAAGTCAGGAAGGTATTTGATGAACTAGATATTGAAATCAAGTCCTTCATGCAGACCAGTCAGCTCTCTTGTATAGCAGGCTGTGGGGCTTGCTGTGCCAATCCCAATGTACATGCTTCAGTGCTGGAGTTTCTGCCTTTGGCATTTGATCTCTATGAAAAAGGAAAAGCAGAAAAAGCACTTGAGTTACTTGATGAGGTTGGAGAAGGAGCTAATTGCATAGTCTATAAGTCATTCAGTGCGGATGCGAAGTCTGGATTTTGCTCAGATTATGCCAACAGGGGCATGATTTGTCGCTTATTCGGTAGTGCTGCAAGAAGAAATAAAGAAGGAAAAAAAGAACTGATTACCTGCAAAATCATCAAGGAACAAAAATCTGAAGCATATCAACAAACTGCTGCTGCCATCAAGGAAGGTGCAGCTGTCCCATCGAGTGGGGATTTTTATTCACAGCTATATAACATTGATTTTCAGTTGACCAAGGAGCAATTTCCAATCAATATTGCAATAAAAAAGGCATTAGAGACAGTTATGACTTATATGTTTTATACTGAAAACAATGAGCCTGAGGGTATAGATAATTTTTGATGCCAGCTTTTTACTGTATATTGTAGTCAATTGTAAAAAAAGAATTTTTAAATAACTATATCTATGCTGAACGTTTCAGAAATCGTACAGACCATCAAGCAGCTGATAGAAGTAAGAATTCAGCTTGTCAAAAATCAGATCGAGGAACAATTTTCAGAGATCTTGTCTAGAATCTTTATACTGATTTTGATGGGATTAGCTTCTTTGATGATCTTATTGTTTGCAAGCATATCACTGGCATTTTATATTGGAGAGCAGCTCTACTCACCATATATGGGCTTTTTGTATGTGAGTTTGTTTTATTTACTCCTTTTTGTGTTTCTATATTTATTGAGAGAATCTGATGGAATATTATCATCATTCAGGGCTTTTTTTAGAGCTTTTTTATTCCGTAACAAAAAGAAATAAGTCATGCAGGATGATTTGAAAAAAAAAGCTGAAGAGCTTGAGCAAACTTTACAAGCACAGATGAACTTGCTTAAATCTGATTCTCAAGATTGGGTAAAGGTTGGTGCAGGAGTCTTTGTGGGTGGCTTGGTTGCATTTGGTCTTGTCAGTGCTTTTAAGGGAAAGAAAAATAAGAAAACTAAGAAAGTCATGGCTGTGCTCGAAAGGGAAGGATTGTTGGATGAGGAAATCGCTGAAAAACTCACAGCAAAAAAGCAATCTGGTTTTATGGGCAGGTTAGCAGCGGTGCTGATTCCGATGGCGATTGCTTATGGCAAAGATCGTTTCTTAAATAATTACCTTCAATCTCAGGAAGATGAAGATGAAGCATAGTCCGGTCACAGACAAGATTTTGTCTAATTATCAAGAAGGAAGAAAGGCTGTGGCTTGGCTAATTGACCCTGATAAGGTTGCGAATAAAGTTGATTTTCATGCTCAGCTTGAGAAAGCAAAAAGAACCAATCTTGATTTTATTTTTATTGGTGGAAGTTTAGTTGAAAATAATTTCAGCAAAGAGATCATCTCCATGATCAAAGAAATAGATGCTTCTATCCCTGTTATCTTGTTTCCAGGTAATGCAAATCAGTTTACCCCAGAAGCAGATGCTATTTTGTTTCTTTCATTGATTTCAGGCCGTAATCCGGAATTTCTGATTGGGCAGCATGTGACAGTGGCACCTTTATTGGCTAAGAGCAAGATGGAAGTATTACCTACAGGCTATATGCTAGTAGATGGCGGAATCACCACCAGTGTGAACTATATTTCTCAGACTATTCCTTTACCCAACGATAAGCCAGAGCTTGCGCTTGCAACTGCTTTGGCGGGTTCATTTTTGGGTTTGAAGTATTTTTATTTGGATGCGGGTAGTGGTGCTCAAATACCTGTTTCTAGTTCCATCATTCAAGCGATCAAAGGTCAAATTGATGCTCCATTGATAGTAGGTGGAGGGCTCAATACCCTTGACAAAGTAAAGTCTTCCTTCAAAGCTGGGGCTGACATTATAGTAATTGGTAATGGCGCAGAAAAAAACCTCAGCCTGCTGACTGAGGTTTTGGAATATGTACATGTTCTGAATTTATCCTTGAACATTAATTAAAGATTCTCTTCTCCGCATTTTTCCTGCTGGCAAGCCATACATCATTTTGAATCTGCGACAGAAATAGGCAGTGTCTTTGTAGCCCACTTCCTTACCGATATCTCTGATGCTCTTTTTAGAAGTTCTAAGTAACTCAACAGCAGCTTCCATTCGCTGATATTCGATATAGTCCTGTGGATTGATTCCTGTTAGCATTTTGAAGTATTGGCCTACATAGTCCTCTGATACATTGGCCACCTTTGCCAATACTTTATTAGAAAGATCACCACCGATGTTCTTTTTGATGTAATTGAACATCTCTATTAGTCTTGGATCTTTGAAATAAGTACTATTGGTAGAAAGCTCCTCAACGAATAGTCTGTTTTTGAGAATGTGACGGACGATTTCTATTACGAGTAATTCTGTGAATAACTTCAAAACACGCTCTTTACCTGGAGTATGTTGTTCTGATTCTTTGACGATATCCTCTAGTATAGTTGCTATCTGATCATTGAATCGGATTACAAATGGAGGTATGCCTAAAGAATTGAAGAAGTTTACTACATCAAAGACTTTCGCCTCAAAATTTACGATGGTGACACAGTCTTCATCAGCATTTTTGATGTCTTTGAAGCTAATCGTTTGCAGGTATTTTCTTTTGTTGTCCAAAAATGCTTCATTGGTTAAATCTGTTTTTTTGGAAACAGCACCAAAGGATATATTGGTTTTTCTACCTGCTGGGATAAAGAGGATTTCCCCCTCATTGACACCCTCTCCATCCTCGGAGAATTTGAGTGATCCTTTGTGTAATAGGATAGCTGTGTTTTCTGAATCATTAAAATCTGAAATGCTTACAGCTTTCTCAACTTTGTAGTTATTGCCCTTTAAGAAGCGCACTCCTACTGATTCGATGACTTTATTGTAAAATTCCATGAATAAAGGCTTTGTGGTTTTATTGTAAAACTAGGATAAAAATTTTATTCACAATGGAATAATTTGATAAAAGTTTCATGTAAAAAAGAAAAAGGGCAAAAAAATTGGATTTTTTGCCCTTTTTTAGACTCGAAAATTGGATTATCTTAAAATACCACGGGATATAACTATTTTTTGAATCTCGCTTGTGCCTTCATAAATCTGTGTGATTTTGGCATCTCTCATCAGACGCTCTACGTGATATTCTTTTACATACCCATAGCCGCCATGAACTTGGACTGCTTCCACAGTCACTTCCATAGCTACTTGTGAAGCATAAAGTTTTGCCATGGCTGAAGCATGTGAGTAGTCTTTACCCTGATCTTTTAGCCATGCGGATTTGATTACTAAAAGTCGAGCAGCTTCTATACTTGTAGCCATATCAGCTAGCTTAAACTGGATCGCCTGGTGCTGACTGATTGGTTTTCCAAATGCTTTTCTTTCTTTGGAGTAAGCCAAGGCTAACTCATAAGCGCCGGACGCTATACCCAGTGCTTGAGCAGCTATACCAATTCTTCCTCCATTGAGTGTTTCCATGGCGAAATTAAACCCAAACCCCTCTTCACCTATACGGTTTTCCACAGGAACTTTCACATCTGTAAACATCAAAGAGTGTGTATCAGAACCTCTTATACCGAGTTTGTCTTCTTTTTTTCCAATGACAAATCCATCCCAACCTTTTTCGACAATAAAGGCAGAGATGCCTTTATGACCTTTGGCTGGGTCGGTTTGAGCGATGACTAGATATACGCTAGCGGTGCTGCCATTAGTAATCCAATTTTTGGTACCATTGAGAATATAATGATCTCCATCCTTGACAGCTTCTGTTTTTTGAGAAGTAGCATCAGAGCCTGCTTCTGGCTCAGATAGACAAAATGCACCGATGATTTCTCCTGTTGCCAATGGTTTCAGGTATTTTTCTTTTTGAGCTTCTGTACCATATTTTTCCAAGCCCCAGCAGACCAAAGAATTATTCACAGACATAGATACAGATGCTGAAGCATCGATCTTGGAGATTTCTTCCATTGCCAATACATAGGAGACTGTATCCATACCACCACCATTGTATTTTGGATCGACCATCATGCCCATGAAGCCTAATTCTCCCATTTTTTTGATTTGTTCGTGGGGAAACTTAGCCTCAGTATCTCTATCAATGACACCAGGCAATAATTCAGTCTGTGCAAATTCCCTCGCTGCGTCCCGCACTGCTAAGTGCTCCTCTGTATAGTCGAAATTCATATATATATTTGGGTTAAGTAATTTTCCGCTTGAAAGATAATTCAAAAAAATAAGAGGCACAATTACTTGCACCTCTTATGTAAACTGATTTGTAAGATTTTGGTTTCCGTTTTTTTAGTCTCTATTTCCGAAGAAAATAAAGATGTAATAAGCCAATGTAGCCAAGGATGCTAAGGCTGCAACTACATAAGTCATTGCTGCCCATTTCAATGCGTCTTTGGATATTGCATATTCTGAGCGTGTGACGATGTTTCTCTGGTCGACCCAAGCCAAGGCTCTTCTACTCGCATCAAATTCGACTGGCAATGTCACTAATGTAAATAGCGTCATGATACCATACGCACCGACAACAATAAAGCCGACGATTTCATAAGGAAGCCCGATAAAGAAACCACCTAACAATGAAGCTATCAATACGATATTTAGAATTTTACCACTTGCATTTTGGATTGGTACCATAGCAGAGCGCATTTCTAACCAGGTGTAGGCAGTAGCGTGCTGAATAGCGTGACCACACTCGTGCGCGGCAACTGCTGTAGCGGCAGCATTTCTGCCATAATATACATCTGGGCTTAAGTTGACCGTTCTATTGGCAGGGTTGTAGTGGTCAGATAGCTGACCTTCTACACAGTGTACAGCGACATCACGGATATTGTTATCCGCAAGCATCAATTCTGCGATCTCTTTTCCTGAAAGGTTTGCTTGAAGCGGAGTTTGAGAATACTTTTTGAATTTGCTTTTCAGCCTGTTGCTCACCACGAATCCTAAGACTCCGAATACAACGACGATAAGAATAATCATAGCTTTTGTTTTATTTTAAACTGCTTGTCAATACGAATTTAAGAAGTTTTGGGTTCTTTGTTTGCAGTGATTTTGAAGAAAATACCGAGAGCCAACAGGCCAATGGCAATAATCGTCAAAACTTGAGAGCCATGAATGATGGCTGCAAAGATTTTCCCTTGTTCTTCTGATAAACCATACCTGATCAAAATAAAGGCCACAAGTGCGTGAAAGGTTCCAATACCTCCCTGTACCGGCGCTATCATGCCAATACTACCCATTACCATGACCATCAATACTGAGCTAGGTGACAGACTGGCAGTAGAAGGAATAGCCAGTGCTACTGTATACATGGTAAAATAGTAGGTAAACCAAATCGTGATAGAAGATGCCCAAAATCCCACTTGATTTTTCACTTTGCTTACAGAGCTGACTCCTTTGATCAAATCTCTGATGAAGTGCCTAAGCTTTTTGATCAAACTATTGTCCCTGTATCTTTTGAATAAAAAATAAAAAAATAAAAACGCAATAATTAACCCTCCGATAAATAGTGGTAAGGTGTTGCTTATTTTAATTAATGAGTCTTCTAAAGAAACCAAGTCAGCAATCAAGCTTAAAAAAAGTGACCGTTCTAGAAAGAAGGCCAAAAATATTGTAGAGGCCATAAAGAGCAAGTCGATGGTGCGCTCTAATATGACTGTACCTAATAGTTTGCCCAATTCTGACCCTTCAGTTTTCTGTAGCACGCCACAGCGTGCTATTTCTCCAGCTCTAGGAATAATTAAGTTAGCTAAATAACCGATCATCAAAGCCCAAAAAGCACGAACGGTTTTGACTTTACTCTGCTCATTTGCGTCAATCATCAGCTTCCATCTCCAAGCACGGAGCCAAAAACCCCAAAGAGCAATTAAAATTGAAGCGCCCATCCAAGTCCATGAAACTTCTGAAATTACTTGAGCGAGTTCCTGAATGCTGATATCCTTGTATAAAAACCAAAAAATCCAGATCGCTACTCCTAGAGATAGCAAAATCTGGATCCATTGTTTGATGCTGAGTTTCAAAATTTAGATGACTTTATTGTGATCGTCTGGAAAGATGACTACAGGTTTGTATTTTTTGGCTGCCTCGAAATCCATGGAAGCATAAGAAATGATGATAACTACATCTCCCACTTGTGCTTTTCTCGCGGCTGGACCATTGAGACAGATCATTCCACTTCCTCTTTCACCTTTGATCACGTATGTTTCCAGTCTTTCACCATTGTTGATGTTGACGATCTGGACTTTTTCGTTTTCAATGATATTGGCAGCATCCATCAGGTCTTCATCGACTGTAATGCTTCCTACATAGTGAAGCTCGGCCTGTGTGATTTTTACCCTATGGATTTTAGATTTTAATATTTGGATATGCATGACTCAAATTTTGCGCAAAACTAATCAAATTATTTCGAGATTGTCTATCAGCCTCACTTCACCGATATATGCTGCGGTACAGATCGATACTTTCTTTTGGTTTTTGATCCCTTTGAGTTTGATCAAAGTATCGGTATGGACTAATTCAAAATATTCCAACCTGGCTTGGGGCTCGTCGTGGAATCTTTTTGTGATTTTTTCTCTGATCTCAAACCAATCTTCTCCAGCTAATAGTTCATCTTTTGCAAAAAGCATACACTTGTAGAGGATCGTTGCCGTAAGCCGATCTTCTTTGCTAAGTCGGATATTTCTTGATGACATGGCAAGCCCATCATTTTCCCTGACGGTGGGCACTGTGATGATTTCTACATCAAATGAAAGATCGGAAACAAGCCTTTTGATGATGGCAACTTGCTGCAAATCCTTCTGACCGAAGTAGGCTTTGGAAGGTTTAACAATATTTAACAGTTTGGAAACCACCACTCCAACACCATTAAAATGACCCGGTCTAAAGGCTCCTTCTAGGGTTTTATCAAGGTCTCCGAAGTCCATTTTTAGGAGAGTTTCGGCAGGGTACATTTCAGAAACACTTGGTAAAAAGACAAAATCTACTCCATTTTCTTCCAAAAGTTTAAGGTCTTCTTCTAAAGTAATTGGATACTTTTCGAAGTCCTCTTTGTTATTGAACTGGGTAGGATTGACAAAAATAGAGACAATTACTACTTCAGAAGATAATTTTGCATTTTTCACTAATGACAAATGACCTTGATGGAGGGCACCCATAGTGGGAACAAAACCTATGGTTTTTTGGCTTTTTCTAAGAATGTCTAGAGCTGATTTTACTTCGTTTTTGGTCCTGAGAATATCCACGATTTGCCTGAGTTGTCAAATATAAAATAGCCGCAAAGCTATGTCATTCCTCAGAAAAACAATGGATTTGCGGGATTTTTTTTGTAACTTTGTAGTCCCGTATTATCCCTCAACAAAAAATAACAAGACATGTCCAAACTTCGTATCCTCTACGTTGCAAGTGAAATCAATCCATTCCTCCAAACTTCTGAAGTTGCCAATTTCGTAAGAGCTTTGCCTCAGGCGATGCAAGAAAAAGGTATGGAAATTCGCATTCTTGTTCCTAGATTTGGCTTGATCAATGAAAGAAAGAACAGGTTGCACGAGGTAGTGAGACTTTCTGGAATCAACATTGCAGTTGGTGAGGAAGAAAAACCATTGATCATCAAAGTGGCTTCTATACCCAATGCAAAGCTTCAAGTTTATTTTATAGACAATGAAGACTATTTCCAAAGGAAGAGCGTTTTCCACGACAAGCAGGAAAAGTTCTACGAAGACAATGACGAAAGAGCCATTTTCTTCTGCAAAGGTGTAATTGAAACTGTGAAAAAATTAGGATGGGCTCCTGATGTAGTGCATTGTAACGACTGGATGACCAGCTTGATTCCAATGTATTTGAAGACCACCTACAAAAATGAACCTTTGTTCAAAGATACAAAATCGGTATTTGCTATTTATAATACCGGATTTAGCCATAAATTTGGCGATGATTTGTTTGAGAAAGTTAAGATGGTCGATATCGACGATAACATTTTGGCTCCTTTGAAATCCAAAGACTATGAAGGTTTCCTAAAAATTGGTATGGAATATGCCGACATGGTCATCAAAAGCGAGGATATCTCAGATAAGTTGACACAATTAATTGAAGATTGCTCTAAAGACAAGAAGTGTGAGATTAACAGCGAAGAAGACGAACAACTTTTTGAAAGTTACTACAACATCTATACTGACCTGGCCGGCTAAAGCGGTTGCAGGACTATTTGTCACATTATCCATCGCGAGTTCTTGCAGTGATCCCTCCAGTATCGGATTGGACTTGGATCCCAACAATAATCAGATAGGGGTTTTCTATGCAGAAATACCCCTTTCTGCTTCTATGGTTTTGCTTGATTCTTTCAATACCACCAATGCGGGTGCTATGGTGATCGGAGGAGGCACAAGTGAATTCTTTGGGTTTACTGAAGGGATAGGTTTTTCAAGACTAGCCATCAATCCAGCAGGATCAAGACCTGAGCAAAATGCAGTTTTGGATTCTGTGAAATTCAATTTTCAAATTGAATCAGTGATTGGTGATAATTTAAGTACACCTAAAAGTATTTCTGTACACTTGCTCAACGAGCGGATACTAGATACGACCTATTACAATTTTGATCGTCTGGAATTTGATCCTCAACCAGTAGCGCAGGGGAGCTTCAATTTTGCTAATAGACAAGATACATTGGTCTCTGTCCAAATGGAAAGTGATTTTTCTCAATTTATTTTCGATGAATTGAAAAAAGGAGATGCATTCAGGGATATTTTTGCTTTCAGGAATTTGATTCCAGGGATTGCCTTTCAGGGTAATACAGATGAAGAGGCATCTACAGCAATAAGAGTAGGCAATTCCACAGGCATCATAGTGTATTACAAAAATGAAGGAGATACTGTTTCTAGAGGTTATTCTATTTCAACCGCTCAATCTCGTCATTTCAATTATGTGAATAGTGACAGAACAGGCACTCCAACAGCCATCATAACGCAACCGGGACAATCCTATGATGTAGGAGCTAGGGTGGGTATCAAATCTAACGTTGGCTTGTTATTAAGATTGGATACTAGTCCAATAGATGCATTTCTAGATACTTTACAGAATGTCACATTCAATGATATAGAATTGGCAATAGGCCCCTTGAAAAGTAATATTGCAACCAACAGGCCTCCTACTTCCATGATTATGTTTTTTGCTAGCGAGGACAATACCATTTTGACTGGTTCAGAAGGACAAGAGTTTTCTGTGCAACAAGAAGGCAGGCCTCAGTTGATTACTGAGAATGGCGTGGCTAGACCAGCAACTTCGGCACCTACTTATCTTGCTTACAGTAGCAATTCTAATCTTTATAGACAAAAGATGACATCTTATATGAACGCTGTTTACAGATTAGGTTTACAACGTAATGATTTATTGCTTTATCCAGCTACTCCACAACCAGGCTCAGGAGATATTTTCAAAAGATCCTTTAGAGAGTTTGTAGTAGATCAAAATGATATCAAACTTAAAATTTATTATTCTAAAATTAGGGCATTTTAGTCGACTGATTTGAGTTAGAATAAATCTAAAAAACCCATGCTATGATTTCGTTGAAATAGTTTTATCAAATTGAGATTTTAGGTTGGGTTTTTGCTTTCGTATTTCTAAAAAGTTTAACTTTATTCTTTAATTATTTTTGCATATGTGTGGAATCGTAGCTTATGTTGGGCAGCAGGAAGCGTTGCCAATTATCATCAAAGGACTCAAGAGACTTGAATATCGAGGTTATGACAGTGCAGGTGTAGCACTTATCGATAAGAGAGGTCTTAATGTCTACAAGAAAAAAGGGAAAGTATCTGAATTAGAAAATCACCTTCTTGGTCAAGGAGACCTTCATTCGACGATAGGAATTGGGCATACTCGTTGGGCAACCCATGGTGAACCTAACGATGTCAATGCACACCCCCACTACTCTTCAAGCGAAAAATTTGCGATGATTCACAACGGAATCATTGAGAATTATGATGTTTTAAAGACAGACTTGAAAAACCGTGGCTATACCTTTCAGAGTGAAACCGACTCTGAAGTTTTCATGAAGTTTATCGAGGATATTCACAAAAACAACAATTGTAGCCTTGAAGAAGCAGTAAGGCTAGCTCTGCATAAAGTAGTAGGTGCATATGCGATTGTCATCATGAATATCGAAGAACCTGATACCTTGATAGCGGCTAGAAAAGGCTCTCCTTTGGTAATAGGTGTTGGTAAAAATGAATATTTCCTTGCATCTGATGCAACCCCAATTATAGAATATACCAATCAAGTAATTTATTTGGATGATTATGAAATTGCAGTCATCCGAGATGGCTCTCTTCAGATCAAAACCATCGAAAATGTAGAGACCAACCCCTACATCAATCAGCTCGAAATGGAGCTTGAAGCAATAGAAAAAGGTGGTTACGAGCATTTTATGCTCAAGGAAATTTTTGAGCAACCGAGGTCTATTGCAGATTGTATGCGAGGAAGACTAGATGCCAAAAATGGTCGCTTAGTCTTGGGTGGTCTCAGGGATTATATGAACAAGTTTCAAAATGCGGACAGGATTATCATCACAGCTTGTGGTACTTCTTGGCATGCGGGCTTGGTTGCAGAATATTTATTTGAAGAATTTGCTCGTATTCCTGTAGAAGTAGAATATGCTTCTGAGTTCAGGTATAGAAATCCAGTCATCAGCGAAAAAGACTTTGTTATTGCTATTTCTCAGTCTGGTGAGACTGCTGATACGCTTGCAGCGATTGAGTTGGCCAAATCCAAAGGAGCGACTATTTTTGGTGTGTGTAATGTAGTAGGTTCATCTATTGCTAGAGCCACTCATGCGGGAAGCTATACCCATGCAGGACCAGAGATTGGAGTAGCTTCTACCAAAGCATTTACAGCTCAGATTTCTGTGTTGACTATGATGGCTTTGATGTTGGGTTACCAAAGAGGGACATTGACTGAAAGCAAATACGTGCAATTGCTCAATGAACTAGAAACCATCCCAGGTAAAGTAGAGCGTACGCTTAAGATGAACCCAAATATTGAGGCCATCTCTGCTGAGTATAAAAACGCTAGAAACTTCCTCTATTTAGGTAGAGGTTATAATTTCCCAGTCGCGCTAGAGGGAGCATTGAAGTTGAAGGAAATTTCATATATCCATGCAGAGGGATATCCGGCAGCTGAGATGAAGCATGGTCCTATTGCCTTGATTGATGAGGAGATGCCAGTAGTTTTCATAGCTACAAAGGATAACTCTTACGAAAAGGTAGTTTCAAATATTCAAGAGGTAAAGGCTAGAAAAGGAAAAATCATTGCTGTAGTCACAGAAGGAGATACGGTCGTAAGAGGTATGGCAGACCATGTCTTAGAAGTACCAGATACAGCTGAGGCATTCGTGCCTTTACTTTCAGTAATACCTTTACAAATTCTATCTTATCACATCGCAGTCATGAGAGGGTGTAATGTGGATCAGCCAAGGAATTTGGCTAAGTCGGTTACGGTGGAGTAATAAAACAAGAAACCCAGCTTTTAAGCTGGGTTTCTTGTTTTATTATTAAGCAATCTTTAATTTCAATTCACCGTTTCTCTTGATAATTTTTAGGGCAAAATACTGATTGATAAAAGCTTTGCATTGATTTTCAGACCACTCTGCTCGAGAGTCTGTGTCGAAAAGGATGGTCATTCTCAACATGGTCTTTACAAATTGCTCGTGTTGCCCCAACTCTCTTAACCAATGAGTCAACTGTTTATACCAGTCTTCTTGGAATTTATCAAAATGGCTTCGTCCATCAAAAAGTAATTCAAGTTGATTATCTCCATACTTAAATCTATACACACCACAGAGTTGGTGATAGATGATTTTCAGACGGTCTGTAGGATATTCATATGCATCAATGATCTGATTAAAAGTATTGTCCATCAGCATCAATGGATTGTAAAGTGCTGTGTAGGATTTTTTTAACTCGTATACCATCAGCTCCAAAGACTTTTCTTCCATGGCAGTTTGAGCTTGCCGCAGGATATAATTTTTGTCTAAAGGAAAGAGTTTCTGAATCATTGTCAATTAAATATTTTGCAAAATACGTCATTTAAAGAGATAATTAAAACAAAAGGCTTGAATTGTTAGGAACTAGAAATTAAGCTAACTTTAATTTATAGACAAATCAATCAACAAGGAATTGGAAACAAGATACCTCAATGGCTATTTGGGTTTTTGTATTGATTACCCCCATTGCTTCAATTGTCCATCTCGAAGAGATTCATTGGCCATTGCGATTGCGATTGCGGTTTGTCCACCATTAATGATATTTGAGTAGGGAATAACTTGCTCCTCTATGCATCGATAGAAATCAGTCAGTGCATAATAGCTACCATCTTTTAGGGGTTCGTCGATTAGCCTAATTGCCTTTTTGTCTTCGATCCAATTGAGTTTGGTTGCTCCAGAGACTCCATCTACCTGTAGCAATTCTTCTATGTGGTTTTCTTCTGGATAGAAGTAGCCATCATTAAAGAAAAGAGAAATGGTGCCTTTATGTCCCCTAATTTTAAAGACATATCCTTCATGTGCATTGCTACAAGTAGCACCAAAGTTGCCGATCATACCTGCATCTTCATACCTGGCCAGAATTTGCACATTATCGTGTGTTTCTCTACCATCTTTGAAATAATCAATCCCTCCTGTTGCGAAGAGACTATCTGGCTGTGTCTCAAATGCCCAATTGATAAAATCAATCTGATGAGACAATAATTCTGCTGCTAGGCCACCGGAGTATTCATGATACATTCTCCAGTTTATCATCCTTTCAAGCTCTGGACTTGGTACATGTCTCCTCCAGCTATTGTTTCTATCCCAACGAACTTCTACTTGAGTGACTTTCCCTAAATACCCCGCTTGGATGTAGTCTTTTACCTTGAAGTATAGAGGGGAATAGCGATACTGATGACCTATTTGTATGGTTTGCTTAGGATAGTTTGAGGCAATTTTCTGTAGCTCAATGGACTCTTGTGCTGTGTGAGTCATGGCTTTTTCTAGATAGATATGCTTGCCATTTTCTATTGCTGTTTTAGCATGTTCAAAATGCATGGACAAAGGTGTACAGATAAAAATAATATCTAGATTTTTGTCCTCAGCCATCTGCCGATGGTCTTTGTATTGTTTAATTTTGGAAGGATCTCCATAATTTTTTAATGCTGCAATCCGAAAGTCAAGTGTATCGCAGACCGCTTTTACTTGAAAGTATTCAGGCAGATTGTTAATTACTGCATGCAGCCCTGTTCCACGGCTTCCATAACCCAAGATCCCTACTTTATATGTTTTTTTAATTGCATGATGAATGGCAAATGAAGGGATTGTACTTGCCAAACTGACCATTGTGCTTGTTTTGATAAAATCTCTTCTTCTCAAAGCTTAATTTTTTAACCGTTCTAAAGTAATGATTTTCAATCCCCGATCCAATTTTGATAGATGGTGTGGTGGTTTAAACCTGTTAAAAAAAGCGCTGATAGTTGGTTCAGCGCTTTATGGTGATTTAAAACTTAGGTTCCCAACCCGGTTCATAACTTCTAGACCAGAGTTCCATACCTTTTCTATTGTAAATATGTCCATTTAAAGGATTACAATCGAAGTTCTCGCCAATTCTGGAAGAGATATTTGCTAAATGACACAGCAGTGTACTTTTTCTGCCCTCACCTATTGGAGATCTAGGAACTTCTTTTCCTCTGATTGCTTCGAGAAAGTTGACTACATGTGAGGTACTCATATCTCCACCACCACCAAGCCCTGTACCTCCCTCGTCACCACCTGATTTGACCTCGCGAATCAGTTTCCCATCTCGGTCAAATAATCTATACAGTTCTCTATCTACAAATACAGCTCCTTCAGTACCATAGATGACTGTGCCTCTTCCCCCACCGTACATGTCATAGTTGTTCCTACTTTTCCCATCCCAAATGATTGTCTTGTCCCTATCAAATTTGAAGGTAGCTAGCATCGTGTCGTACATCTCCCAACCATCATCTTTAAAATGATATTTTCCTGCATCTACGGCCACATGATTTGGAAATTCTACTTGCAATGCCCACCTAGCAACATCCAATTCATGGGTGGCATTGTTGCCTGTTTCTGCTGTTCCAAAATCCCATCCATACCAATGCCAGTTGTAATCCCATGTATTGTGCATGTAGGCTTTCCTCGGAGAAGGGCCTTGAAACAAATCCCAGTCAAGTCCCTCTGGCACAGCTGCTGCACTTGGATTAGGAACCCTACCCCTTGCCATATTATAAAATGCTTTTGCCATATATGGCTTACCAATAGCTCCATTGTGGATTTCTTGTATAATTTCTATTGTGTGGTCTGATGAGCGTTGCTGATTGCCCATTTGGACTATTTTACCATATTTTTCTTGATAAGCTACGAGTAACTCACCCTCCTTGGCATTGTGGCTACATGGTTTTTCTACATAGACGTGCTTGCCTGCTTCCAAGGCCATCCAAGTACCTGGTGCATGCCAATGATCAGGTGTAGCATTGATGACCGCATCCACGGATTCATCCTCAATTACTTTAAAAATAGAATTTTCTAGCTTGGGAGTATATGATAAAAACTCATTAAATTTTTTGCCAGCATTCTCTCTCTGAGATTTCATGACATCACAGAGGTATGATACCTGCACATTTGTACCAGTATTGGTCAGTGCTGGGATAAATGCTCCGAGCCTTCTCCCAAGACCAATGACACCAATGTTGATTCTATCATTTGCTCCTAGAATTTTGCCATAACTTTTGGCAGAAAAGCCTAGTGCTCCTAATGAACTGATTCCAGCACTTAGTAAAGTTCCTTTTTTGATAAAATCCCTTCTGGATTGGTTTTGCTTATCCATACTTATTTTGGGTTAGTTTAATTCTTTGATTTTGATGTTTTTGAATTTAACTTCATCTCCATGGTCTTGCAACAAAATATGCCCTTCTGGGGCTTCTCCGAAATTTTCCCAGACCTTGTATTTACTTTCACTTACCAATTTTCTGAAATCTTCAGAACCTCGCACATACTCCAAGACTTTGACGCCATTAATAAAATGTTCTACTTTATTGTCTGGATGAACGATGACCCTGCCTTGATTCCACTCTCCTGGCTTTCTTACAAATCGAGGCTGTTTGTCGGCAGTTTTAAGATCGTAGAGTGAAGCCAAAGTCCGATTACCATCTCGTCCCATTTTGGCATCAGGATGTCTTTCATCATCTAAAATTTGGTATTCTAGTCCAATAGCTGATCCTGTGTTTCCTTCTGATAAGGTGACAAAATACTTAACTCCACTATTGGCACCTTCTGATATATTGAAATCAAATGATAAGTCAAAGGAACGGTACTTGTCTACGGTGACAATATCCCCAAAACTCATAGATTCCGAACCATCAGAAGCCTCCACCATCAATATGCCGTCCTTAATATGCCATCCTTTTTCTGGAAATGTTTCTTTGTAAGCACCAACCCACCCAGCCGAGCTTTTGCCGTCGAATAGAAGTTTCCAACCATTTTGTTGTTCAAGATCAGTCAATTGATTCAATCCAGTATTAACCACGAACACGTCACCATTAAAAGGAGTAGACGTCAAATCTTCAGTTTGAATGCGGATATTTCTGAAATGGGTTTTTTCCCCTTCAAAATTTGGGTCATTGATTGAGTGTACTTGCAAGCCAATGAAGCCTTTGCTGTCCATATCATCAACAACATAGGCCACTTCCTGCCCATTGATCCATGATTTGATTTCATTGCCAATAGCTTCAATTCGATAAGTATTCCATTCACCCATTTTGAAGGCTGATTTTGCAGGAGGATTTAAATCCATAGGATAGATCCAGCCCCTTCTTGCTTCGTCATAAAGTCCCCCCGACCAAGCCCTATCCGTAGGATCAGCTTCGATTTGGTAGCCATAGACTAATCCGTTTCCATTGCGAGCTGCTGGATCAAATTGTCCCCTCACCATAGCTCCTGAGTTGGATGAAATATGATTGATCTTCAAATCAAACTCTAAAATAAAATCATCATAGAGCTCTTCCGTGATCAAAAAAGTGTTTGGTGTGCCAAATTTAGCTATGCCTATAATTTCGCCATTTTCAATTTCAAAATCTGCTGCTCCCATCACTGCTTTCCAGCCATTCAGTGACTCTCCATCGAAGAGATTTATCCACTTTTCTTCGATCTTATCACTGGAATGGCATGATATCATTGAAACAGATAGCCCTAAACATAGATAGCATAGGTATAGGTTAATAGAATTCATGGTGTTTAGATTAATTGTTAACAATACAATATTGTAATACTATTTTATAAAACGGAACAAATGCACTGCAATTAACGAAATCGATTCCGTTAATTTTATTCTTGAATAATATCATCAGGACTAGACTCCAGCATAGGCAGTAAACCCCCCATCTACTGGCACGATTACTCCTGTGACGAAGGAGGATTCATCATCCAGCAACCAAGCCAAAGTGGATAACAAATCCTCTGGTTCGCCAAATCTTCCCATTGGTGTTTGATCGATGATTTGTTGTCCACGTGGCGTCAAAGTTCCGTCTGTATTTGTCAGTAGGGCCCTATTTTGATCGGCTAAAAAGAAGCCAGGAGCAATGGCATTTACTCTAATTCCCATTTTAGCAAAATGTACTGCAAGCCAAAGTGTGAAGTTGGAAACCGCAGCTTTGGCTCCACTGTAGGCAGGCACCTTTGTCAATGGCTTGAAGGCAGAAAGTGAAGAGATGTTGATGATAGAGCAGCCCTTTCTCCCTACCATATCCTGAGCAAATACTTGAGAAGGGATCAAAGTACCCAAGAGATTCAGTTCAAAGACAAATTGAAAACCTGCGGGATCTAGATCAAAAAATGATTTGATAGCATCGTTGTTGATGTCCTTTTCTTTCATAAAAGGCCTGTCTGTAGTTCCATTTGGGTGATTACCACCAGCGCCATTTATCAAAATATCACAAGGGCCCCAATTCGCTAAAATTTGCTGATGAACCGTTTCTATGGATTTCTTATCTAATACATTTGCACCAAAGCCTAGCATTTCTCCATTAGGCGCTTCTATTGTGCTGATAAAGGCATCTGCTTCTTCTTTAATTAGCCCTAGTATGGCTACTTTTGCACCATTTTGCACCATGGTTTTTGCCATTGCACCACATAATACACCATAGCCACCCGTGATTACAACTACTTTTCCTGATATTTGCTGCATATCATTTTGGATTTTTTATTGATCAAATCTCTTCAATAAAAATATCCTTTGGCAGCAATTAGCAGGTTATCTTCGCAATCGTTTCCAGTTATTGAGAACTTTCTCTCGCAGTAAAGACAGATGGGATGATTATTTTTTTGTCTAAGGAAAAATCGGTTTTCTTGTCTTTGAGCCCTTTTATCAATTCTGTGGCACAAGCACTACCAAGGTCAAAGGCGGGTTGTGCAATGGTGCTCAAAGGAGGATTCAAAAGGTCAGCTACTTGCATATTAGTAAAGCTGACGATTTTCACTTGATTTGGAACTTTAATTTTGGTTTTGGCCAAAGCCCTGTAAGCTGAAAGTCCGAGTTTTTCTGCAGCTGCTAATACACCGTCTGGTCTATCTAGTTTATAAAAGAGTTTTTCTAGGATGGCTTGGTTCTGTACATCGTCATGCCCAAACTCTAAAAAAGAGGAGCTGCTAAGTGGAATTTCTAGCTCTTCATGTGCCTGAATAAATCCTTTTTTTCTCGCCATTCCCACACTACTTGTATTAGATAGTCCTAAGAAAACAGTCTTTTTGCAGCCTTTCTCAAGTAAATGTTTGGTACCAATGTAAGCCGCTTCTTGGTCATTGGTGACGTATTTGCTACCCATTACATTTTGAGCAATTCGATCAAAAAAAATGATAGGGATATTTCTCTCTTGTAACCATTTCAAGTGTTCGACTTCTTTTTCCTCGTCTGCAAGTGACATGACTACTGCATCTACTTTTCCTCCCAAAAGCCCATAGACAATCTTTTTCTCTTGGGCTACATCTTCATAAGAATTATACACAATGAGACTGTAACCATTGGCTCTGCAGACTGTCTCCATACCTTCTATGACAAGATTGAAAAAATGATTGACCCTGTCCGGAACGATGATCCCTATGGTCTTGCTTTTTTGTTCTCTCAATCCTCTTGCATAGGCATTGGGTTGAAAGTTTAAAGCTTTAGCTAACTCAACGACTCTTTTCTTTGTCTTGTCGCTGATTTCATGGCTATCATTGAGTGCTCGTGAGACAGTAGACGTGGCAAGGTTTAGCTGTTTTGCCAAGTGTTTGATCGTGATTTCGGACATAATTGAGCGTGTATCATATAGGTAAGTAAGATTATAAATATGCATAAAAAATCGGAAACGATTGCACATTAATGCGTTCAAAAGGGTTACAATGACCATTTCATTATCTACTTTAGTTCAAAATTTATTAGCAACCGAAATGAGTCAAACCTACTCTATGAAACAAACCATGCGCTGGTATGGTCCCAATGATCCTGTGAGTCTACAAGACATAAGGCAAGCTGGTGCAAGTGGAATAGTGACAGCACTGCATCACATTCCTAATGGCCATATATGGACATCTGAAGAAATCGAATCACGAAAAAAAAAAATCAAAGATGCAAATTTGGTTTGGGAAGTAGTAGAATCAGTACCTGTACATGAAGAGATCAAAACCAGATCTGGAAGATATCAGCAGCATATTGAAAACTACAAGCTGTCTTTAATCAATATTGCCAAATCAGGTATAAAGACAGTTTGCTATAATTTTATGCCCATTCTAGACTGGACTAGGACTGATTTGGCCTATGAATTACCAAATGGGTCGAAGGCTTTACGGTTTGAAATGGATGCAGTGATTGCTTTTGACTTGTTCATCCTGAAGAGGCCTGGAGCAGAGGATTCTTATTCAACAGAAAGGATTACTCGTGCCAAAGCATATTTTGATCAACTCAGGTCTGATCAAGTTGAGCAGTTGGTTAGCAATGTCATCAAAGGTCTTCCAGGCTCAGAAGAAGGCTACAGCTTGACTCAATTTCAGCAGGCTTTGGATACCTATCAAGGAATTGACCATACAAGATTAGCGAGTAATTTAGACTACTTTTTAAGTGAAATCACGCCAGTGGCTGAAGCAAATGGCATTTCATTGGCAATTCATCCAGATGACCCACCTTTTGATATATTTGGATTGCCCAGAGTCGTGAGCAATGCCAGCGATGTTAGGAGAATTTTTACAAATAACCCCAGCAATAACAATGGTTTGACTTTTTGTACAGGTTCCTTTGGTGTCATCGAAAGCAATGATTTACCTGCTATGGTTAGAGAGTTTGGCGGACGAATCCACTTCATTCACCTGAGAAGTACAAGGCGGAATGAAAAGGGGGATTTCTATGAAGCAGACCACTTGGATGGAGATGTTCCAATGCCAGCAGTTATCGAAGAAATTTTGAAGTGGCAAAAAAAGCGACAAAAATCCATTCCAATGCGACCTGATCATGGACATCAAATGTTAGATGATCTAAAGAAGCTGACGAACCCAGGTTATTCTGGTATTGGTAGATTGAAGGGACTTGCAGAATTGAGAGGGCTAGAATTAGGTCTTATTTGGAAAGGTATTTGACAAATTTTGAGGAGTTATTGTGAGATTTCCCTCATCACTTCTCCTATCAAATCCATCTCGTATCCTCTAGATATCAAGTATTGTTGTACTTTATATCGCCTTTTGAACGTGTCTTTTTCTTTGGATTGAAGCCATTTTTTTTCGGCGATATAGAGGAGTGTTTTGAAGTATTCCTCTTCATCTATTTCTTTCATGCCAGACTTGATACAGTTGGGGCTGATATTTCGGAGTTTTAGCTCTTGTAGGATTTTATTTCTACCCCATTTTTTGAGTCCAAATCGTCCTCTTACAAAAGATTGTGCAAAGCGTTCCTCATTCAAAAAATTCTCACTTATCATCTCTGATATCAAGGCTTCTGCCTCCTCGCCATAGATTCCCTTCTCGTAGAGTTTGGTCCTGACCTCTTTTTGACAGCGATCTTGATAGGCACAATAGGCCGCTATTTTTACTTTTGCCTCGTGGAGGCTCCAGTACTTTTTGGGCTGATCGTGACCATATTCTTTTCTAGGGTAGGACATTTTGTGTAATTTTAGGGCAAAGTAACGGCATTCGTTATTTTTTTCAAATCTATAAACCTAACCATTGAATACCATGCGTAAGAAAATCGTAGCAGGAAACTGGAAGATGAATCTCAATTATGAGGAAGGGCAAAAGCTCACCTCCGAGATCGTCAATATGTATAAGGATGAAAACATCAAAGATGTAACAGTGGTGCTCAACCCTCCTTTTGTGCACCTCTTCCCTGTAAAGAAATTGATTGGAAATACTCCAAATTTATTTTTGGGAAGTCAAAACTGCTCTGACAAAGCTGCCGGAGCGTATACTGGAGAGACTTCTGCCTCTATGCTGAAATCATTTGGAGCGGAATATGTGATTCTAGGCCACAGCGAAAGAAGAGAATATTTCAAAGAAAGTAATGAATTATTAACAGCCAAAGTAAGACAAGCTTTGGATAATGGTTTGACACCAATATTTTGTTGCGGAGAGCCTTTGGAGATCCGTGAGGCTGGTACCCATGAAGCTTATGTTAAAAATCAATTGACAGAAAGCTTATTCGGGCTAAGCGCAGAGGATTTTGCAAAAATAGTAATTGCCTACGAGCCGATATGGGCGATTGGAACTGGAAAGACAGCTTCTTCTGATCAAGCACAGGAAATGCACAAGGCGCTAAGAGAGCATTTGGCTAGTAAATTTGGTCAGGAAGCAGCAAACAATACTTCGATCTTATATGGAGGCAGCTGTAACCCAGGCAATGCTAAGGAGATCTTTTCTAAAGTTGATGTGGATGGAGGGCTGATTGGAGGAGCATCGCTGAAGTCCAGAGACTTTATGGATATCATCAAGTCATTTTAAATAAGTAAAGCCCTTTGGTATTCAAAAATCAAATACCAAAGGGCTTTACTTATTTTCTTGAAGAGTTATTCGATGCTTGCTCTTACTTGCATTTCGATGGGTGATAAAAACGATACTTTTTGCTTCCCAGTAATTTCAAACCTACTAATTAATCCCGTGTTGACATCTACAGTGAGCCAACCGTTTGTATTGGATTCATAAAAGGTGTTTGATCCTGACATCTTGAAGCTGATCCGATAAGGATCACCGTTTTGATTCAATTCTATTTTCAAAAACTTGAGCTTACTTTTTTCTCCTTTTTTTAAGGTATAGCTCAAAGTATTAGCATCTTCAAAAACGTCAAAAGCAGAGGCTAAGGAAGGGCGGTTGATGTCAGCCTGAATAAAGAAATCTAGTTCTTGCAGCCAATTATCTTTGTCAGGACTTAGGTTTACAGTTTCTTTGGTTTCATCAATTTGAATTTCTTTGTGAAGTGTTTTTCCTTCAAGCTCGGAAGCTTGTTTTTGCACAAATTCTTCCAATAGAAAATAGGGAGGAACGAAATCCCCCCTATCTGATATTTCTGACTGACAGGATAGTAATGTCAGTACAGCAAGTGTCCATACCAAGTGTTTATTTATCATCATTTTAAAAGGACATCTCCTGTCATTTCTGAAGGAATACCCACTCCTATCAGTTTAAGTATTGTTGGTGCGAGGTCTCCAAGTTTTCCATCATTAACTTCTAACTTATCTTTACCATCTACCATAATGCATGGGACTAGGTTAGTTGTATGTGCTGTGTTAGGAGTACCATCTTCATTGATCATCATGTCAGAATTGCCATGATCAGCAATAACGATAGTGGTATATCCGCTATCTAAAGCTTGTTTGATTACATCCTCGGCACATTTATCTACTGCCTCACAAGCTTTGACAGCTGCTTCAAATACTCCAGTATGCCCAACCATATCTGGATTAGCAAAGTTTAGACAAATGAAGTCGACTTCCTTCTTCTTAAGCTCAGGCTTGATCTTGTTGGCTATTTCAAAAGCGCTCATTTCAGGTTTGAGGTCATAAGTGGCTACTTTTGGAGAAGGACAAAGAATCCTACTTTCGCCCTCAAAAACCTTTTCTCTTCCTCCAGAGAAAAAGAAAGTTACGTGGGGATATTTTTCAGTTTCTGCAATTCTGATTTGCTTTTTACCAGCGGCTGCTAATACCTCGCCCAAGGTGTTTTGTAGGTTATCTTTTTCAAAGAGCACCTTTACTCCTTTGAAAGTCTCGTCATAGTTGGTGAAGGTAATATAGTTCAGCTTGAGGGCTTTCATTTTATATTCTTCAAAATCTCGTTGCGTAAGCACTTGCGTGATTTCTCTGCCTCTATCTGTTCTGAAATTGAAGCAAATCACCACATCTTCTTCTTCAATGAGGGCAACAGCTTGTCCTTTATCATTTGCTTTTATTATCGGCCTGATGAACTCATCAGTTACACCGTTTTCATAGGATTTTTTGATAGTTGCTAAGATATCTTTGGATTTTTCGCCCTCACCCAAGACCATGGCATCATAAGCTAGTTTCACACGTTCCCAGCGGTTGTCTCTGTCCATGGCGTAATACCTTCCGACTACAGAGGCAATCTCGCCTGTTGAGTTTTTCAAGTGCTCCTGCAAGTCTTGCAAGTATTGATATCCACCTTTGGGGTCAGTATCTCTTCCATCTGTAAAAGCATGGATGTAGGCTTTATCTAAACCGTTGGCTTTTGCAGCATCACAAAGCCCCTTGAGGTGGTCGATATGTGCATGAACTCCACCATCAGAAACCAAACCAATGAAGTGAACTTTTTTTCCCTCATTTCTGGCATAGTCAAATGCTTCACTCAAGATTGGGTTCGTTTTTAAATCCCCCTCAGCAACGGCTTTGTTGATTTTAACTAAATCTTGATAGACCACTCTTCCAGCACCTATATTCATATGTCCCACTTCAGAATTCCCCATCTGACCTTCTGGTAGACCCACTGCTAAGCCAGAGGCCTCAAGTTTGGAGTGTGGATAATTTTCAAAAAGCCCATCTATAAATGGTGTGTTTGCCTTATCAATCGCAGATACATTGGGGTTGGTTGCAATGCCCCAACCATCCAAAATCATCAATAGTACTTTCTTGTTCATGTCGCAAATATAGGTTTTTCTAATAGGTTTCTTTTTCAATTCCAAAGTGTAAAAATGAGGATTCTTGTTCGGCAAGCCAAAGGAGTAACAGCTTATTTTTATTTCTTCATTTTAATTTCATAATTATTACAAGATTGATTTAACAGATTTAAAGAGATTGCGCCTAAAGGCTGGTATTTATTGCACAAGGGTTCATCTTTGGCGTAAAATTTGTTTTTTTCGGATTATGTTTAAATTATTGCCTTTTTTCTGCTCTGTATTAATGATATTCTCGTTTGTCGAGATCATGCATGATCAAAATAACGAGATCATTATGACTACTTTCAAAACGGGCTCTAGTCGAGAGATAGCTAGGTATTTAGAGCAAGGAGTCGAACTCAATATTAACGGAAATCAGGGTGAGTTTTCGAAAAATCAAGCGGAATTGGTATTAAGAGATTTTTTCAAAAAGTATCCACCAGAGAACTTTGAAATTGTACATGAAAGTAATTCAGGAGAACAAATCAAAAATTATATTGGGACTTACACCTCAATGGGGGACCCTTACAGGATTTTTATAAAAGGAAGACTGATTAGAGACGAGATGCGCATTTACAGCATTGAGATCATGAAATATTGATTTATAATTCCAGCTTAGACTTTTTTGCTAATTTTGTGCTGTGAAAAACTTACCATATTTAACCGAGTCGAGCATTCGACAATTTATTGAAAGAGCACTTTTAGAGGATGTAGGTCCTGGTGATTATTCTTCATTGGCGTCTATACCGAATGATAGAAAAGGGCAAGCTCAACTTTTGATCAAAGAGGATGGGATTATTGCTGGATTGCAGTTAGCTGAAAAAATTTTCAAGCAATTTGACTCGACCTTGGAAGTAAACTTACTTTTGGAGGACGGCGATGCCGTCAAGTCTGGAGATGTAGGTTTGACGGTCAAAGGCAAAGCATCTTCGATTTTGACTACAGAGAGACTTATTCTCAATTGCATGCAGCGTATGAGTGGAATTGCTACTAAGACCAATCAACTGGCCCAATTGATTGCGCATACCAAAGCCAAATTGATGGATACAAGAAAGACTACACCAAATTTCCGAATGATGGAAAAATGGGCCGTGGTTCTTGGGGGAGGCCTCAATCACCGATATGCACTGTATGACATGGTGATGTTGAAAGACAATCATATTGATTTTGCTGGTGGTATAGAAAAGGCTATCCATGCCACTAAGCAATACCTCAGGGATAATAGGCTTCATTTGAAAATTGAAGTAGAAACAAGGACCTTGGAAGAGGTGGAGGAAGTCCTTCGAGTAGGTGGTATTGACTATATCATGCTCGACAATATGGACTATGATACCATGCGCAAAGCAGTCAACTTGGTGGATGGTAGATTCCCGCTTGAAGCTTCCGGAGGAATCACAGAACTCACACTCAAGGATGTGGCTGAATGTGGTGTTGATTATATTTCAGTAGGTGCACTTACCCATCAGGTGAAAAGTTTAGATATTAGTCTAAAAGCTATTTAAAATATATGTATATCCTCTTTCGCACCAGTAACCACATTTTATTACGCACACACCTTAAATTCAGATGTTGTCGACTGTCGACCGTCGTCCGTTGACGATTATCCGCTTGATCCTTTCGTTTTATTGAATTACTGGTGTCATTGCTGATAATCATATTAAAATAAATAAAAAGGGGCTAAACCAACAGTGAAGCCCCTTTTTTGTATCATATGGCTGAGGAATTATTTAATCCTTTGTGGCAAAATCAGGATAAGCACGCATGCTGTGTTCGTTGATATCTAGCCCTTCTGTCTCTTCCCTTTCGTCTACTCTGATACCAATCGTACGCTTCATGCTGAAAAAGAGCAACCAGCTAGTCACAAAACAGAAAGCTCCTACGACGGTGATTCCCAATAACTGAGACCAAACTTGACTTAAACTTGCCAGGTCTCCAAACAAGCCTACGGCGAGTGTACCCCAAATTCCACCGACTAGGTGAACAGATATGGCACCTACCGGATCATCAATTTTTACTCTATCGAAAAAGACTACCGCAAAGACTACCAAGGTGCCTCCAATAAAGCCGATAATAGCAGACTCGCCCACACTCATTAGATCAGCTCCAGCTGTGATGCCGACCAATCCAGCCAAAATTCCATTCAGAACCATGGTGATATCATAGGATTTGAATTTCAAGTAAGATGCCATCAATGCTCCAAAAGCACCACTTGCACCTGCAATAGCCGTAGTCACAAACACCAATGAGACAGATCCTGGGTCAGCTGTTAAGACTGAACCACCATTAAAGCCAAACCAACCAAACCAAAGCAGAAATACACCAACTGTCGCCAAAGGAATATTATGACCAGGAATGGCACTCATGCCTTTTTCCGTATACTTCCCGATTCTAGGACCCAATAAATAAGCACCAACAAGAGCTCCCCACCCTCCTACAGAGTGAACAATTGTAGAGCCCGCAAAATCATAAAATGGAGTGGCAAGCGTATCTAAAAAGCCTCCTCCCCACTTCCACATACCAACTATTGGGTAAACAATCCCAACGTACATAATGGAAAAGAAAATAAATGGACCTAACTTAATTCGCTCCGCTACCGCGCCTGACACGATGGTCGCTGCTGTAGCTGCAAACATAGCTTGAAAGATAAAATCAGTAAAAAAAGTATATCCTTCATTATATGCAAAAGTATTGCCTCCCTCAGGAAGTGATATCCCAAGACCTCCTAAACCAAAGAAACTTCCAATGAAGTCATCCCCTGGATACATTAGATTGAAGCCTATAAAAGCATAAGTCAACAAACCAATGGCTGGTATGATGGTGTTTTTAAACAAAATATTGACAGTATTTTTGGCGCGAGTAAGACCGGCCTCCAAGCTTGCAAAACCTAGGTGCATGATAAAGACCAAAATGGTGGCCACCATCATCCATAGGTTATTAATGGTAAACATTTCTTGATTCATAGGTTTGTAAAGGTTTTTGAGTGAAATAGGTAATTCGATTGGTGATTATAATGCGGCTTCTCCAGTGTCTTGGTTTCTGATTCTGTAAGCCTCTTGGATTTCGGATACGAAGATTTTCCCGTCTCCTACTTCTCCAGTTTTACCTTCTGTTAGGATACAGTTGATCACTGGCTCTACCAAGTCTTCGGTTGTCACGATTTCTATTTTGGTTCTGGGAATATAGGATGGCTCAAAAGCCACCCCTCTGTAGGTCTGAGGACGTGCATGTTCTAAACCCATTCCTTTGACATCATAAAAGGAGAGAAATTTCACCCCCAAGCCAGCTACACATTTGTAGATGTCTTCAAATTTCGATGTTCTAATGATTGCTTCTATTTTTTTCATTTTAGTCAATGAATTAGTGGTTTTGTTGAATTTATGCTTCAAATCTAAAAGAAATTGTGTTAAAAAAATAATAATGGTTAATTTTTGAACCTGTTTTTATCAAAAACAATATATAAATCCAATTAATAGGGTAAAAAATTAGCATTATTTTCTTTATATGATGATAAGTAATTGAGTTTGGGTTATAATTTAAACTCAAATATTAGAATGAAGCAATGAAAATTGGAAAGTTGATTTGAGTAACAGGCATGGGAAAGTGATGATTTTTTGAGTTTTACCTTTGTCTAAAAAATGAAAGGACTAAATTTGGAACTGTGGAATCAAAATCAATATTTTCAAATATGCAAAACAAACCAACACTTTTGGTCTTGGCTGCCGGAATGGGCAGTAGATATGGAGGCAATAAGCAAGTAGATGGCTTTGGTCCTCATGGAGAAACAATCCTGGAGTATTCTATATATGATGCCATTCGGGCTGGGTTCGGAAAGGTGGTTTTCATTGTTAGGCAAGAAATCCTAGAACTAGCTAAGGAAAAGTTTCTACCTAAAATCGAAGGAAAGATCGAAGTAGACTTTGTCTTGCAGTCGATTACATCACATGTTCCGACGAAGTTTCAAAATCCAGATCGAGCCAAGCCATACGGAACAGCCCATGCCGTGCTTTGTGCAAAGGACGCTGTCAAGGAACCCTTTGCGGTGATCAATGCGGATGATTTTTATGGAAAGGAGGCATTTGAAGTGATAGGGAAGTTCTTATCAAATGGTGTACAGCCAAATCTCCATGCTATGGTTGGATATGCCATTCAGAATGTCTTATCTGATAATGGTACAGTAAGCCGAGGAGTATGTGAAATGAATGCCTCCAATCAATTGATTGGAATGATTGAGCGGACATCTATCGCCAAGGAGAATGGAAGAATCATCGCTAAGGGAGATGGTGAAGAAATTGTAATACCAGAAGGAACACCAGTTTCAATGAATTTCTGGGGTTTTCATCCTGCTGTTTTTACTGATATTGAGCAGATGTGGAATGAATTTCTACCAGCCAATAAAGAGAATATCAAATCCGAATTCTTTATTCCTTTGGTAGCCAACAACCTCATCGAATCGGGTAAAGCCGCGGTTGAAGTTTTGGAAGGAGGGAAAACTTGGTTTGGTGTCACTTATACAGAGGACAAACCAGTAGTAATCGATTCTCTCAAAAAATTACATGAATCAGGAGAGTATCCAGAAAACCTATGGAGTAGGTAAAAAGAGAGGCGAATTATTATCACTTGATGATATCAGTTCAAGACTTTTGATCAAACCTGATAATGATTGATATGTAGATATTCTATTGAAACAACTAATTCCACTTAAATTATCTGCGTTTTTGAAAAAGCGTAAATGTGGTACTTACTTGAAGTTATTTTGCAAATTATACTCAATATCCAAAAAGGCAACCTGCTTTCTGCTAGTTGCCTTTTTCGTTATTATGAATGTATCATCCCCCTACTAATTCCAATAACTTAGAAATAGCCTCGTCCCCAGGTCTTGGGGCATTTGGAGTTAGAAGTTTGTTGTTTTTGCCTATTATTAAGTATCTAGGAATGCCCCATACTTTGAAATATTTCATAATTTCTGCATCAAAGCCCTGACCTGCATAGACATGAATTCCACGCATCGGATTTTTATCTAGATATTTCTTCCAAGGCTCCTCTGTTTCATCTATAGATACATACATCAGTACGATGTCCTCCTGATCTCTCAATTGCATTTCAAAATCTGGAGTCTTTGTTCTGAAAGTTTGTATACAAGGCCCGCACCAGCTGGCCCAAAGGTCCAGATAGATTATCTTATCTTTGAAATCAGATAGGCTTACTTGATCACCATTCAGATTGACAAAACTAAAATTTTCTACTGGTGCTCCAGTTTTTAATTTTTCCAGAGAGACCAAAGATTCATTGAGTGCTGGGGTAAATTTAGAAGAAGCAAACTCACTTTTAAATGCCAAAATTGCCTCTTCACTTTCCTCATAAGTACCTGTCAACATCAGCATATCATTGATGATCAATGAAGCTAAAAACAATTCCCGATCTTCTCCTCTTATCGTTCTGACATAGTTTGGTACATCGGAGTTGGGCATTCCAAAAGGAATTTTCATAGCAGAATGTAATGCCATCATCAATGAGCGCGCCAGGTCATCTGACAATTGTTCTATTTCTTTGTTAAGTCCAGTATTGGCTAAGTATTGGTGGAGGAATATTTGCTTTTCTTTGACCTCGAGCTCCTGTGCTCTATCTAGGTATAGCTCCGCTAGTTGTACAAGCATGGTTTGTGTATACGCTTTGGCGAGTGCTCTTTCATCTTCCTCAAGACTTCCTACCCGATCTTGGTGATATTGATCTAATCCTTGCTTGATATTCAGCACAAAGCTGATGAAATACTCTCCATTCGGGGTCTCTTCTACGTCGTAGAGAAATTCACTCACTTGTCCGTAGAGTTCATTTTGCACATAGCTTTCTAGTCCAGCCATGTATTCCACGAAGTTATCGGAAAAAGATTGCTGGGCACTAACCGATAAACTGACGCATAAGCCCGTTAAAAGAGAAAGTATAAGTTTAGGGAAATTTAATATGGATTTCATGCTTATTTTAGATTACTTTGACATTGTAATTATTGTGTGAAATTAGAGATTCAAATTGAATTTTCTTAAACCATCAGGTAAACTATTTGATTTTTACCTTAATCAAAGAAATAAATTGAAATACTTCCAAAAAGATAAGAAATGAAAAAGCTCTTTTTCTTCAGTAATACCATATTGAAGGACCTAGCACTTTTAGTACTCCGAGCTGCTACAGGTTTGATGATGGCAACCCACGGTTGGACAAAAATTTCTGACTTTTCTGCAAAGCTTCAGACCTTCTCAGACCCCATAGGTCTTGGACCCGCAGTATCTCTTCAATTGGTCATTTTCGCAGAGTTTTTCTGTGCCTTGTTTTTAGCCATTGGCTTTTTGACCAGATTGTCTCTGATACCTTTGATCATAGCAATGTCCGTAGCAGCATTTATAGCACATGGAGGAGATCCTTTTTCCATGCAAGAAAAATCTTTGCTCTTCTTGACCATATTCGTTTGTCTATTTCTACTAGGACCAGGTAAGTACTCTGTAGATGGTCAAATCAATAAGAAAAACCGTTATTGATCCCAGGCTGAGACGTGACCTTGCTCGACCTTGAAAAACTTAGCTTGTGCATTGATTCCTTTCAGAATACCAGCAGAGCGCTCTGGTCGTGCATCTGTAATAAATAGCTGCCCAAACCTTTGATCAGCTACCAATTGCATTAGCTTTTCTATGCGAAGGTCATCGAGTTTGTCAAAAATGTCATCGAGCAAAAGAATGGGTTTAGTACTTTTTTTAGCATGAAAAATCTCAAATTGGGCGAGTTTCAACGCTATTAAAAAGGACTTCTGCTGTCCTTGTGAGCCATATTTTTTGATTGGATAGTTATCTATTTCAAATATAAAGTCGTCCTTGTGAATGCCCATGGTCGATCTTCTCAAAATAAGATCCTTGCTTTGGTTTTGATAGAATTCACGCTCGAAGTCCTCAGCCGTACAAGTGGTATCATAATGAATGTCCACAGTCTCTCTTTTGCCCGAGATATCTGCATAGTGTTCCAGCAAAAGGGGTTTGTAAGCATTGACAAATTCCAACCTTACCTCTGCAATCAATCGGCTCAGGCGGATCAATTCTAAGTCATAAGGTTCAAGCAATGCTTTGTTGATCCTTCCAGTTTCTCCAAAGTTTTTGAGCAAGGCATTGCGCTGCTTGAGAAAATGTTGATACCGGACCAAATTATCCATGTAGGGTTTATCCAATTGGCAAAGCATGTTGTCAAAAAATCTCCTCCGCTCTTCGCTGCCATCTTTGATCAGCTGAGTATCATCTGGGGCTATCATCACAATAGGAAGTAAGCCGACATGATCGCTCATTTTTTCTACAGCTTTGCCATTTTGGATGATTTGTTTCTTTTTCCCAGATTCTACCACGCATCTGATCTCCAAAGAATTCTTAGCCATCTCAAACTCTCCCATTACTGTAAAAAAATCCATATCATGCAGGATATTCTGGTTATCCTGCGCGTTGACCGCACTTTTGGTAAGGCATAGATAATGGATGGCGTCAAGAAGGTTTGTCTTTCCTGATCCATTGATGCCAACCATGCAATTGATCTCCTCAGAAAATTCCAGTTTTGCAGACTGATAATTTTTGAATTGATTGAGTTGGAGATTTTTTAGGTGCATGTTTAGAAAAGACAGGGTTTTTGGACTATTTTCGCATTCAGCCTTAAAATTCAGCCCTTTTGATTATATTTGAGGCCTAAATTTAGCATATTTTAGAACATAACGATATGGCAAAGAAGAGTACGACTGCAAAGTCAAAAGCAAAATACTCCAAAGAAACTTATGCTTTTTGGTATGAAAGCATGTTGTTGATGAGAAAATTCGAGGAAAAGGCAGGTCAATTATATGGTCAGCAGAAAATCCGAGGATTTTGTCATTTATACATCGGCCAAGAAGCTTGTGCAGCTGGTGCGATTACCGCTTTGGAAAAAGATGATAAATGGATCACGGCTTACAGAGATCATGCTCACCCGCTAGGGCTTGGTACTGACCCAGGCGCTGTGATGGCTGAATTATACGGCAAAGCTACTGGTACCACCAAAGGGAAAGGTGGATCAATGCACATCTTTGATAAAGAAAGAAACTTCATGGGAGGTCATGGTATCGTAGGTGCACAAGTTCCTATGGGATTAGGAATTGGTTTTGCTGAGAAATACCAAGGTACCAAGAATCTTTGCATTTGTCACATGGGTGATGGCGCAGTGAGACAAGGCGCAGTTCATGAAGCTTTCAACCTAGCTATGTTGTACAAAACTCCGGTTATTTTCGTCATCGAAAACAATGGATATGCAATGGGTACTTCTGTGGCCAGAACATCCAATGTGACTGAACTTTACAAGATTGGAGAAGCCTACGACATGCCTTCTTTCCCAGTAGACGGAATGAATGTGGAAGCTATCCACGAAGCGGTAGCAGAGGCAGCAGAGCGAGCTAGAAAAGGAGATGGACCAACTTTGTTGGAATTTAGAACATATAGATATAAAGGTCACTCCATGTCTGATCCTCAAAAATACAGAACGCGTGAGGAAGTAGAGGAGTACAAGCAAAGAGATCCAATTGAGCAAGTAAAAGCTACCATCCTTGATAATAAAATCCTTTCTGAGGAAGAGATCAAAGAGATAGACAAGAAAGTAAAGAAGCAAGTAGATGAATCTGTTAAATTTGCAGAAGAATCTCCATGGCCTGATGGTCAGGATGCATTCAAGGATGTGTACATGCAGGAAGACTATCCATTTGTAATGGAATAAATCGAAGACCAGATTTGAAAAGCCTCGGAAATATCTTTTTTCGAGGCTTTTTTGATTGATTTTACTAGAGTTTTTTATGTATTCCCCATACGGCTTTGCATTTGTTTTAAAGAAATATATCTTTGCGTCAATAATTTTCATAGAATGGCTAAGAAACAAACAAAAAATAGCGAAGTAGAATACGAAGTACTGGAGAACCCAGAGGTGATCGCCAGCAGACTCGAACGAGGAGAAACCTTTGTCAGAGAAAATTCTAAAGTAGTAGGTGGAATTCTTATTGTAGGGGTGCTTTTGATTGCGGGAATCTTGTTTTTTCAGATCAATAAGCAAAATCAAAACGAGAAAGCGCAAGCTGAGATGTTCCAAGCTGTATATTACTTTGAACAAGATCAGACAGACCTCGCCCTTAATGGAGATGGAAGCAATGCAGGATTATTGAAAATCGCAGATCAATATTCTGGTACTGATGCAGCTAACTTGGCTAACTTCTACATTGGCTCTATTTATCTTTCAGAAGGTAAATACAATGATGCACTTACGCATTTGAAGAAATTTTCAGCAAGTGATTATTTTGTACAAGCTAAAACGTATGCCTTAATTGGCGATGCTTATTTAGAGTTGGAAAATGTTAAAGAAGCGATTAATTATTACAAAAAGGCTGCGGCTGAAGGTGAAAATAAATACTTCACTCCAAGATATTTAAATAAATTGGCAGTAGCTTATGAAGAAGATGGTGATTTGACCAATGCTATCAAAACCTACGAAACGATCGAAGAAAAATACTTTGAATCATACGAATTTACCAACGCACGAAAGCATAAAGCACGCTTAGAAGGTCTTGCCTCTAGGTAATGCTTGTATATTTAAGCATTTGAGAAGAGTAAGACCCCAATGGTCTTACTCTTTTTTTATACACAAACTCAAAAAAATAATCCTAATGGCTACTAACCTCAAAAGTCTCAGTCAGTATTCAGAAAAAAATATTGTAGATATCTCAAACAAAAAGTTTGGAATCGTGGTCTCAGAATGGAACGATCAAATTACAGAATCTCTCTTTTCGGCTTCTTTGGAAACATTGCTAAAGCATGGTGCCAAAAAGGATAATATTTATAGAAAAAATGTACCAGGCTCCTTTGAACTGACATTAGGCGCTCAGTGGTTAGCAGAAATAGAAGAGATCGATGCTGTAATTTGTCTAGGCTGTGTGATTCAAGGAGAGACTAGGCATTTTGACTTTATCTGTGATGCTGTGGCTCATGGCATAACCAATGTTGGTCTTAAGTATAACAAGCCAGTGATCTTTGGGGTGTTGACTCCAGACACTATGCAGCAAGCTCTTGATAGAGCAGGAGGAAAGCATGGCAACAAAGGTGATGAAGCAGCGATTACAGCTGTGAAAATGCTGGGCTTCTAAGAAACAAGGTTCTCGCAGAGTTTACAAAGGGGCAAAGAGTGGCCAAAGAAATTGAGTTCATACATTGAATTAATTAACTACCTCAAACCTAATACATCAATGAAAATAATGAAATTCGGTGGAACCTCCGTGGGGAAACCCGAGCGAATGCATCAAGTAAAAGACCTGATTACTAGAGATAGTCAGAAGAAGATTGTGGTGCTTTCGGCGCTATCAGGAACAACAAATGCGCTTGTAGGTATTGGTGAAGCTTTGGCAGATGCTGATAAAGAGCTTGCAAAAAAGCGTATTGACGTTTTACATGCGCATTATTTGACTTTCTACAAGGATTTGCTCAAGTCAGATTCTGCACGCAAAAAAGCTGAAAAGATCATTGCTGAGCACTTTGAATTTCTCAATATCATTCTTAAGATTTCTTTCAATGAGGCGATTAATAGGGATATATTAGCTCAAGGAGAATTGCTCTCAACCAAGCTTTTTTATACCCTTTTGCAGGAGCTGGATATTCCAGCGGTATTCTTGCCCGCATTGGATTTTATGAGTATAGATGAAAATCACGAGCCTGAATTGAAAAAGATTTCAGAGAAGGTAAAATCAATCCTG
This sequence comes from Belliella buryatensis, assembly GCF_900188245.1. Taxonomy (GTDB): domain Bacteria; phylum Bacteroidota; class Bacteroidia; order Cytophagales; family Cyclobacteriaceae; genus Belliella; species Belliella buryatensis. Next base: position 167,156 of record NZ_FZOK01000009.1, read on the forward strand.
AAAAACTATCCAGAAGAGAGCATCTTTGTAACACAGGGCTATATCTGTAAAAACCACAGAAACGAAGTAGATAACCTCAAGCGTGGAGGTTCTGATTATTCGGCCTCACTAATTGGTGCTGCCATCAATGCCGAAGTGGTGGAGATCTGGACTGATATCGACGGTATGCACAACAATGACCCTAGAATTGTAGATCAGACCAGGCCTATCGCTCAGTTGTCTTTTGATGAAGCAGCAGAGTTGGCCTACTTCGGAGCCAAGATTCTACACCCAGCTTCTATCTGGCCTGCTCAACAATACAATATTCCTGTCAAATTGCTCAACACCATGGAGCCTGATGCTATTGGGACGACCATTACTGCCAAAGAACAAGGTACTGGTGTCAAGGCTTTAGCTGCAAAGGATGGAATCACTGCCATTAAGATTAAGTCTAGCAGGATGCTTTTGGCTTATGGTTTCTTGAGAAAGGTTTTCGAGGTTTTTGAAAAGTACAAGACTTCCATTGATATGATCACGACCTCTGAGGTTGCAGTCTCAGTGACGATTGATGATTTGTCCCATCTCAAAGAAATCATCCGAGAGTTGGAAGCTTATGGATCAGTTGAAGTAGATCAAAATCAAACCATCATTTCTATTGTAGGGAACTTGATTGCAGAATCAAAAGGGAGCGTCGCACAGATCATGAACTGTCTGACGGACTATCCTGTCAGGATGGTTTCCTATGGAGGAAGCAGGCACAATGTATCTCTGCTGGTAGATGCTCAATACAAAAATGCTGCGCTTCAAAGCCTGAACAGCGGACTATTCGAGTGGTAAACCAATCCTTCGAATTTGAATCCCCTTCTTTATTTTAGGAAGGGGATTTTTTATGACCTGGCCATCCATCTGGCTAAAAGTACCTCGTGAACCAAGTACACTCCATTGTCCTCGATGACGAGTTCTTGCTTTCTAAGGGATTTGATTGCTGTATTCACAGTGCTTGCAGCACCTAGTTGATGTTTGTTGATAAACTCCTTGGAAAGTGGGTTTTCTAAGGGTTCTTCTTTGGCTATGGCTTGAAAGACCCGCCACTGAGTCTTTGTGAGCATTTTTGGGAAATTAGCAAAAATAGCTTGTTGCTGTTCCAAGATATCTCTTTTTACACGATGAAAATCAGCTTCTTTGACCTCTTGGCATTGAGCGTAGAGATAATTGCAAATCAATTGAACCGTATAAGTCTGTCCCCTTGACCATTCGATTATCATCTTGATGATATCTTCAGAGATCACTTTTTTCTTGGCCTCAAAGTGTGATTGAATAAAAGCGGAGTATTTTTCTAGTGGTATAGGATCTAATGGGAGCATTTGAGCACTGAGATAAAACGGTCTATTCTTCTCCAAAAACATCTCTGACATCATGCCTCTGTGACTACCAGAGAAAATAAACCTGATATCTGGAAATTTTTGTACCCAACTTCTAAATAAGGCTTCTGCATGAACTTCATTGTAAGTAGATACATGTTGAAATTCATCTATCGCTACCACTATGCTCTTTTTTCTTTGACTCAAAAAATCTCCCAATGCATGAAGGGACTGCTCTTCATGGCCAGGGGCTTTCAAGCCTAGACTCAATGAAGGCACGCCTGATATGGGATCAAAACTAATCGAAGCGCCTATAGATGCTATCAATTTTTGAATGCTAGCACTAATTCCAGATTTGGTCTTACCAAATCTTTCAAATACTGCGCTGGACAGTTCTCTCACAGCGTCTTCCATAGATATTGCCGAAAGGAAATCTACATATACCGTCTCATAAGCCCCAGAGTCCTCCAATTCCTCAAAAAATCTATGTACCAAAGCAGACTTTCCCAGCCTTCTCCAAGCATATAATACGACATTTCTTCCATTGTTTATATGATTTTGTAGTAAGGAAAGATCTTTTTCTCTATCACAGAAATAGGCTTTCCCATGATAGGTGTTCAATACGAAAGGATTGTCTGGCTTTTTCATAGCGTCATATTAGTCATTGTTACGCAAAGTACGTAACGCAAAGTACATAACGTAAAGTACGTAATAAAGGTAGAATAATCAAAACCAGTTGTAAAATCCTTTTAGTATTTAATCTACTTTTTACTCAAATTTCGACATGAAAAAAATCCTACTCCTTTCATTGTGCTTGTTTGGTGGCTTGATGGCCTACGGACAAAAAACTTATTTGACTCAATTTGAAAAATCTGCAGGAAAGCAAACACCTGTTTATGAGGATGTAATCGCATACTTTGCGGAGTTGGCGGCAGATTTTCAACAAGTCAAAATGGTAGAAATGGGAACCACAGATGCTGGGTTGCCACTTCATGTGGTGATTTACGATCCAAGTGGGGAATTTGACCCAAAGGTGTGGCATCAGCAAGAGCAACTGATTGTGTACATTAATAATGCTATCCACCCAGGTGAGCCAGATGGTATAGATGCATCTATGATGCTACTGAGAGATATCTTACTTGGAAAGCAAAACTTACCAGAAAAGACCATATTAGCCATCACTCCAGTATATAATATTGGTGGTCATCTCAACAGGGGTGCTCACAGCAGGGTCAATCAGAACGGCCCAGAGGAATTTGGTTTCAGAGGTAATGCTCGAAGCTATGACTTAAATAGAGACTTTATTAAGGCAGATACAAGAAATGCCCGATCCTTTCAGCAAATCTTCAACTGGATGAAGCCTCATGTATTCATCGATACCCATGTGAGTAATGGAGCAGATTACCAACACGTGATGACATTGATTTCTACCCAACACAATAGGCTGGGAGGTCAATTGGGTGAATATTTACAAAAAGAAATGAACCCATTTCTATATGCGGATATGAAAAAGAGGGATTTTCCCATGATTCCTTATGTCAATGCTTATGGAAGTGGACCAGAAAATGGATGGCCTCAATTCAAAGATATCGGTAGGTACAGTAGTGGTTATGCAGCCCTGTTCAAAACACTCAGCTTTATGCCAGAAACACACATGCTGAAACCATATGATCAGCGAGTAGCTTCTACTTATGCACTTTTTGAATCCTTTATCGCATTATTTCAAAGAGACGCCAGCAAGATCGTTGCTATGGTCAAAGCAGATCGAGCTGCTGTATCCAATCAAAGCAGTTTTGGTCTAAATCATTCCTCTGATCGCAGTACTTTTCAGATGATGGAATTTCATGGTTATGAATCAGGCCAAAAGCCATCTGAAATTTCAGGACTGCCCCGCTTGTATTATGACAGAGCTAAGCCATATAGTATGGAGATCAAGTTTTATGATACCTATAAACCTACTTTGACGATTGACAAACCTAAGGCGTATATTATCCCTCAAGGTTGGCATAATGTCATTGATAACCTTAGAAGAAATGGGATCAAGGTTGAAGAGCTCAAAAAGGACAGTGCCGTGTCGGTGACTGTTTACCATATCAAGGATTTCCAAACAGGGCAAAGGTCTTTTGAGGGGCACTACCTCCACAGCAGAGTAGCTGTAGATAAGTCAAGTGAAATCATGCACTTCCGGAAAGGAGATGTTATCGTACACATGAATCAAGAGGCTAATAATTACCTAATGGAAGTTCTCGAGCCAGAAGGTGAAGATAGCTTCTTTGCATGGAATTTCTTCGACACCATCCTTCAATCTAAAGAAGGCTATTCTGCGTATGTCTTTGAGGATTTGGCAGCAGAGTTCTTGAGCAAAAACCCCCAACTCAAATCAGAATTAGAAGCGGCTAAAGCGGCAGATGAGACACTTGCAAATAGTGGCCCAGCGCAACTCAGATGGGTCTACGAGCGCTCACCGTGGAAGGAAAAAGAGCATAATAGGTATCCAGTCTATAGAGTGGAAAATTGATTATATTTGAGGATATGATTCAAGCCATGTAAAGAATAACAATAAATATCCATGGCTTTTCTTTTTTAGAATTTAGTCAAGGTATTAAGATGATTGATGTGGTAATTCGAAATTTTGAGGTCATAGGAAAGGCATCAAAAAAACTTCCAAAAGAATTAAAATAAAATATCCAGATGTGCCATGGACAGAGATGTATCTATTGAGAAAAAAAATCTCACATGAATACTTTGGTGTTGATATTGAAATAATCTGGGACTTAGCTACTAATTGTCTTCCAGAGATTACACAACAAATAATGGATATTTTAGATAATGAGGAATTGAAATAGGAATGAATAAAAAAGAAACGACACCTTCACTTTTAAAAAAGCTTCAAACCAAATGGAAACTGAAAAGTCTCCAACAGGTCATTCTTGTTTTGGTGGTCTTCGCATTGACTGGTTTTACAATTCTTTTCATCAAGAAGCCTATCTTTGATTTTTTGGGGATTAGTATGGAAAAAGGAGGTTTTTGGAAAACTGTGCTCTACTTACTACTTGTCCTCCCGCTTTATCAGATCATCCTGCTTTTTTGGGGCTTTGTATTTGGTCAATTTCATTTTTTCTGGGAAAAAGAAAAACAGATTTTCAGAAGAATCAAAAAAATCGGCAAACGATAGTCTTTTAGGTAGCATGATTACGTAAATTTGCAGATTGATTTGATAAGAGCATAAGACAGGAATGGCGAAAAAAAGAGGTAAAAACCTGGAAGAACACGAAAAGCGTAAACTCAATAAGCAAAATCTCGGAAAACTCAGTGGCGTATTCCGTTTTGTCTTACCTTACAAATGGACTTTTTTCATTGGCTTGGTTTTCTTGTTATTATCAAGTCTCACTTTACTGACTTTCCCTTTTGTAGCGGGTAAGCTGATAGATACCGCGTCTGGCGACACTTGGCTAGTCAATGATATCAATTCCATTGCATTTATTCTTCTTGGGATCCTTTTGATCCAAAGTGTATTTTCCTTTTTTAGAGTTTGGTTGTTTGCAAAGGTTTCCGAGCGAAGCATGCGAGATATCAGAATAGCGCTCTACAGTCAATTGGTTCAATTGCCCATGACCTTCTTTGACAAAAGAAGGACTGGTGAGTTGATATCAAGAATCACAGCAGATGTAAGCATGCTGCAGGACACCTTTTCTACTACGCTTGCAGAACTTTTCAGACAAATCATCACGTTGCTAGCTGGGGTTGTATTCTTGATGGTGACGACGCCTAAGTTGACGCTATTTATGTTGGCTACTTTTCCGATTTTGGTCATCATTGCGATGGTTTTTGGGAAGTTTATCCGAAGGCTATCCAAGCAAGCACAAGATGAACTTGCTGCTGCCAATGTAATCGTGGAAGAAACACTTCAGTCCATCATTACTGTGAAGTCCTTTGTAGGAGAAGATTACGAATCGAAGAGATATCAATCAGGGCTTAATAGGGTTGTCAAAGTAGCATTAAAAGCTGCAGGCTTCAGAGGTGCTTTTATCTCCTTTATCATTTTTGCCTTGTTTGGTGGGATCGTTGCGGTGATGTGGTATGGTGCTAGTTTGGTAGCTTCAGGTGAGATGAGTGTAGGAGATCTTGTTTCATTTGTGCTTTACACCACTTTCATAGGAGGCTCGATCGCAGGCTTGGGAGACATCTATGGTCAATTGCAGAAAGCGATTGGTAGCTCAGAGCGTGTTTTAGAAATCTTGGAAGAAACTCCCGAAGATGCTACTGCAGATTTTCAGAAAGCAAAAATCAGAGGTGAGGTCGTATTTGACCATGTTAGATTTCGATACCCTACACGTAATGAAGTAGAAGTCCTAAAAAACATTAATTTTAAAATCAATGCAGGAGAGAAGATTGCTTTAGCCGGTCATTCGGGAGCTGGAAAATCTACCATCATACAGCTTTTGCTTAATTTCTATCCAGTAAATGAAGGCACCCTACAAGTTGATGGAAAGCCTGTCAAAGACTGGAACCTCAAGCAGCTGAGATCGAATATTGGCATAGTGCCACAAGAGGTCTTACTCTTTGGGGGGAGCATTCGGGAGAATATAGCCTATGCCAAGCCTGATGCCACTGAAGAAGAAATTATAGAAGCTGCTAAAAAAGCAAATGCATGGCAGTTTATCGCTAAGTTTCCTGAGGGATTGGACACCAAAGTAGGCGAGAGAGGCATTAAGCTTTCAGGGGGACAACGTCAGCGTGTAGCCATCGCAAGAGCAATATTGAAGGATCCAGCTATTTTGATTTTGGATGAAGCCACTTCCTCTTTGGATGCAGAATCTGAAAACTTGGTTCAAGAGGCTTTGGATACCTTGATGCAGAACAGAACTACCATCATCATTGCTCATAGGCTCTCTACGATTAGAAAAGTAAACCGGATCTATGTCCTCAAGGATGGAGAAATTGTGGAAGAAGGGACACATGATAGTTTGGCTTTACGACAAGATGGTTTTTATGCTAATTTGGTCAGGTTACAGTTTGCAGATTAAAACATCAAGTTAAAGCTGTAATAATGCATAATTTCGAAATTTTATTGCGCTTCAAAGAATATTCCTATCTTTGAATGATTGCTTTTTAAAATCAAGCAAATTAAAACACCCAACCTTAAAAAAATTATGATGATCAAACGTTTCAAATCATTCACTGCATTGTTATTCGCATTCGGGTTCCTATTTGCAGTAGTCACTACTTCTTGTGGTGACAAAAAAGCCGAAGAAAGCTCAGATGAGGCTGTAGAAGAAGTAATGGACGAGGCTCCTGAGCATCCTGCTGAAGAGGGAGAACATCCAAGTGAAGGCGGTGAACACCCATCTGAAGGAGGAGAACACCCGAGCAACTAATCAAAATCCCGGGTTTTTCAGCCTGGGATTTTTTTATGTCCCTCTTTCAAATGAAAACCTAACTTTTGGATAAATTACCTCTCCTTTTACCTCCACCAAAGGGTAGGCAATAAAATTAATCGGTCCTGTACTTGGACTTGGATTCACTTTTAAGTCTCTCCCCTTGCTGAGTTCTATTCTGTTGGCTGGGTGTCTCCCGAAATAATAAGTTGCCAGGGCAGTGTATTTGTTTCCTTCTGAAATATCCACAGGCCACCACTTGCCATCAGCATAAAACTCTGCCCAGCAATGATAGCCGTCGATTCCTCCTTCGTTTCTGTCAGAGGGGATGGAGGCACCGATCGCAAAACGGGAAGGAATTCCAATGCTTCTTGCCAACGAAATAAAGAAGGAATGAAACTCCGTACAATTTCCTGTTTTGGTATCACAGGCATAGACCGCATCTCCTCTTCCATAATCGCCGAATTTCATGTAACGCATATTGTCGATGATATAGTCATAGAGCGCCCTAGCTTTTACCAAATCTCCATCATTTTCTTTTCCCTTAGTGGCTTCTAGTGCAATCTCTTCAAACTGACCACCGATTGGCATCAGTAGGTTAGGAAGGAGGTATTTGGGATCTATTTTCCCTTCTGCATCATAAGGCCCTTTTTCTATTCTTTTGACTTGATAGATGATTTCGATCTCTTGACCACTATGCTCTGGCCCTAGCTCTAGGTAGAGCATTTTATTACCAAATTCCAGCTCGTCTAGATATTTTTCCTTTGCAGGAAGTTTCATGGATTTAATAGAGATGGTTTGAAATTCATCGGATTGAGCTATTGGAATCCATACCTTAGCTTTGCTATCCAAATCTGGCATTTGGGCATAATAAGTAAATTCGAAGGAATCTTCCAACTCCACTACACCCAACAAATCAGATGAAGCAGTTTCAACAGGCACTTTTCTCCATGTTTTATCCACCACTTGCTTTCAAGTATAAAAAGGCTTTCCATTGAGTTTGTGTAAGGAGGTTTCAGTCACTCGCATTGCTCCTGGCTCTCCCTCTAGAAAGAAATCCACATCATAGACATCTCCTTTTTCATCGGCCAAATCTACACAAGCAAAATGTCTGCTGGGACCTAAGTTGCTGAGGTATTCTGTATGCACGCGAACAAGCTTGAGCCGGAGCTTTTGATTTTCCTCGTTGATCAGGAAGTAGCCATCATTATCGGCAGTTTCAGCGTCGATATAAGCCTTGATACCGGCCTCTATTTCAGCTATGGAAACTCGTTTTTGAGTGTTCAATGTCTCTTCCTTTGACTTTTCGCCTTGGCAGGCAAGCAACAGGATGAGCAACAGGAAGAAATAAGAACGGATGATTTTCATGCTTTTCACTTTTTGAGATTAGTCAAATATAAAGCTTATGCTCAGATTATGACATTTGATTTACAATTTCCAGATTCAATGAAATCTTTTTAATCCAAGAGAAGTTAATCCAACGTAACTTAAAAATGATGAATCATAACATTGATAACCTTTTGGCTGCTGTACAGCCATATCGAAATGCACTTTTGCAACATCCTATTTACAATGACTTAAAGACGCTGGAAGATTTTCGGGTTTTTATGGAACAACACGTCTATGCCGTTTGGGATTTTATGACCTTGCTTAAAGCGCTACAACTCAAACTTACTGGAACGAGTATTCCTTGGATTCCTTCAAGTGAACCAATTGTCACAAGACTGATTAACGACATCGTTTTGGCAGAAGAAAGTGATGAAGATGGACAAGGAGGGTATTGCAGTCATTTTGAGTTGTACTTGAGAGCTATGCATGAAGCTGGAGCAAGTACAGAAAATATTGATAGCTTTATCCAAGGACTTAGAGAAGGAGCATCTTTTGAATCAGCACTTGCGAGTCTAAGCGAGTCAGATGCGGTTAAGCATTTTCTTAAAATCAATTATGCTGTTGTTCAAGGTGGTAAGCCACACCAAATAGCTGCCTCTTTTACCCTAGGAAGAGAGGAGTTGATTCCAGACCTATTCCGACAATTGGTCAATGATCTGATCAAAAGTAAGCCAGGAGAATTGGAAACTTTAGAGTACTATTTTGAAAGGCATATCCACCTGGATGAAGATCATCACGGACCATTAGCCATGAAAATGTTAGATCACCTATGTGGCAATGATCCTGAAAAGTGGGAAGAGACCAAGGTAGCGGCTATTGAAGCACTAGAAGCCAGGAAAGTGCTGTGGGATGGGATTCATGAGTCATTGAAAAGTGCACTTATTTTGAAATAATTAGATAACAACAAAATTCAATTCACCAAAAACCATGATTTTTGGTGAATTGAATCCCTATATATCGTAATATTCGGTGAATTGACTAAATAAAATGACATATAGCGTGTTCTACGAATCTGTTTCAGATAATACTTGAAGTACTACGTTAATCAATCTTAATCCTCACAAAGCCCATCTCGTCATCTATGTTTTCATAAAGCCAGATGGTATTGTCTAAAAAGAAATGCCTTGGCGGCTCTTTAGTATAATTCTTTAATTTTGTCTCTTTGATGATTTTTAGATTTTTATCCAAAAGGGTTAAAAAAACTTCGGAGTTTAAAACCTTTGGACGGCCATATTCATCCAATTCTTCTCCGTATATTTTTTTATAGGACATCCTGATAAATTGCTGAGAAATCGAGTCCCAAGAAAGTGGCATAAAATTGATAGATTCGCCAAACATCCTAATATACTTTTCACTCTCTTCTATTTCTACTGTTTTGGGAAGTTTAGCTTCATTTTTATTTTCTGTCAAAGTACTGTTCCAAGGGACCAAATACAGAGAATCCAAAACCATGTCATAGACATAAGCTTCATTGAAAGCCATGTTGGTCATAATTATTCTTTCCTCAACAGAAATTGGGTCGGGTGAAGGGCAAAATGCTCCTACGGAACCTCCACTTGATTCAAACTCCATTCTGAACTCCCTAAACTTTTCTGTTTCTGGCAATTGGATTTTGACAAATGACTCATTCTCCAGGTCATATTTCATCAAGAAATATTCATTGTCTTCCCATTTCACGTAGAGACCAAATATTATATTTTGGTCTTTAGGATGCTCAACTAAGCGGATCGGTAGGAATCCAGAACCACTAACTTCATCTCCAGCGATTGCATTAAGCCTAAAATCCCTCACTTTTTCTCCAGATTGATCAAAAACTCCATGGAGTGCGTAAGACCACATCATGATTTGATCTTGGGGAGTCAGGGAGAGTCCTGCAACATAAGTCCCGACACCATTTGGTCCTTCCTTTTCAAATTCAAGGGTTTTATCTAGAGCCAAAGTTTCTAAATTGATTTTATCAATTTTTGGCTGCATGAAAACAAGGTTATACAGGTATTTACCGTCACTTGAGAGTTCAAAACTACGCAAACCTCCGCTCAGGTTGATAATTCCATCACCAGCATCCACCACCACCGTATCCTGAGTCAGGTTAAATTCAAAATTCTCGGATGACTCACTTTTCTCAGTTGAGCAAGCCACTATGAATGCCAGACCTGAAATTATTCCTAATGCAGTTTTTTTCATCTTATGTTAGTTTATGGTCAACCTCACAAATCCCAATTCATCATCTATATTTTCAAAAAGCCAGATTTTGCCATCTTTGACAAAGTGCTTGGCAGGTCTATTCTGAATTTCAGGGATTTTTGATTCTGCGATTAGCTTAAAGTCTTCATCAAAGACGCTCAGGAAGACATCAGCACCGCTGACCTTATAGGTCTCAAATTCTGTCATTTCTTCACTGAAAATACTTTTGATTGAAAATCTGTAATACTTTCTGTTTTCATCATCCCAAATAAATGAACCATAATTGATTTGTTCATTTGCTTTTCGCATTGCTTCTGCTCTCTCTTTTCCCTCAGCGGGAACCTCTTTTGGAAGTTGGGCAGTTTGCTGGCTACCTACCAAAGGCCCCTCCCAAGCTTTGAAGTAGAGCGAATCTTTCTTCATATCGTAGATGTAGGCTTGATTGAATGAATTCAAAGCCAAGATAACTTTATCATTTTGGATGGATTGCAAAGCGCTTGCATTGAAGCTTCCCATCAATTGTCCATCGTACATCATGGTGATTTCAAATTCTGATAGCTTCTGCAATTCTGGTAATTCTATTTTTCTGAAACTGTCATCAGCAAAATCAAAAATCAAGAAATAGAAATCAAGTGACCTCCATTTTCTATGAAATGTAAGATACTTATCGGGCTCATTCGGTATTTGGACGAGTCTTGATAGCATCACTTCTTCTGTATGTTCGGTGTTTTCCAACAACTTGTCTATTGGCAATTCACGAAGTAGATTACCGTTTTGATCCCATACTCCTTTTTTGGAAGACCAAAAGAGGCAGTTGTCATCAGGTGTCAAGGCAAAATCAAATGTGAAAGGGCCGACTCCATCTGGTCCTTCTTGGTCAAACTTGATTTTGTCGACCAATGTAAGATCGTTCAAGTCGATTTTTTCCAGATTACTTCCCTCCCTATTCCAATTGAATAAGTACTTCCTATCAGAAGAAATATCGGAAGAAAAAAGCCTGTTGTTCAGATACAAAAACTCGTCTCCTGCATCCACCATTACCGTGTCAAAGGAATAAGTAAGATTGGTGTTGATTTGGATTTCTTTGATTGTCTTTTCACCGCAAGAAAAAAGCAGCAATAAAATGATTGGGGTAAATAAATTTTTCATGTCAAATTAATTTGAGGTTATACTTATCAGAACAAAAGTGAACTTGGCACCTAAAATAATAATATGTGAAATAGTTTATATTCAATTTTTGAATATAACAAATTAGTTGTAGAAGTTTTGGCTTTAAGGATTAAGAAAACTTTTATTAACAAAAATTGAATGTTTAAATAAAATAGTTTAATATTATTTAAGGTAAATCCTTAACTCGGATGTACTTGATTTTCTGGCTTATTTTAGAAAGATTAATATCAATCCTCTTCATAAAAATATCCGCGTATCACTTTGATAATGTAAACTTTATATAAAGTCAGATAGCTCTTTTGCAATAACAATTTTTATAAAAGATCTGTGCTAGTAATAGAAAATCAAACAATAAATTATAGATATGAAATACTTAAAAATTAGTTTTTATATTTTTTTAACCCTGATTTTCTATTTTTCTTGTTCTCAAAAGCAAACAGAATCAACCTTACCAAATCAAATCGTATTGGGTGCAGAAAAAGTTTTCTCTTTAGATAGTACTAGTACTTCTGAATTGATACAAAATCAAATTATTATGACCGATTCTGCTACATACCTAGCGACTATGGATATGTCAAGGAATTATATCAATCTCTTTGATTGGGAGAGTGGGAAAATTTGCGATAAAAATAAAGATAAGTATTGGAGATGGACCAGATCAGGTTATAAATCCCACCAATTTCTTCATTCATAAATTAGATTCAATTTTTGTACAAGACTATGGAATTGGGATAAAGCTTATGAATCAAGAGGGAAATGTTTATCAAAACTATAAAGTTGGAGAAGTGATCACACCTACCAACGATAATAAGGGACTTCCAGCCTACTTTTTGGCGACGAGTTCCAGACCAATTTCTTTTCATAAGGGCAAGATTTATTATCCAACAACACATATTGATATCACTAAACCAATTTTGGGTGTTTATGACATTAAGAAAAATGAACTTGAGGAGTATTTCAATTTTCCAATAGATGAATTTGACAACTTAGATTTTTTATTTGAACATTCATATTCAATGATATTTATGGATCTGGATTCAAATTTGGGAACTCTATATTTTTCATTTGCAAATAGAAATGAAATTTACAAGTCAGATTTAACGAATAAATCTTTATCAAAAATAATTTTAAAGCCAGACTTGAATATTGATTTTTCAGGTCATTTTAATGAGATCTTTTCAGATTTAAGGGAACTTGGCTTTTCTGAAGAAGCAAAAAAAGAAGGTAGAAGAAGAGTTGATATTTTTGAAAAAAACAAAAGTTTCTCAAGTATTTTTGCTTGTGACAGTTTGATTTACAGAATTTTGATCCACGGGAAAAAAGAATCTAACACTAATTCTTTTAACATCGATTTATGTGATTTTGAAGTATTTGCATATAATTATAAAGGCGAGTTGCTCGCCAGGAATGTTTTTGAAAACCCACATAAAGATGGTTCAGTCTTTTTAGTAAATAGAATTGAGAACTTTATTTTCAAAAATGACAATATGCTTTATGTTGGTATTTTAAATCAAAATCAATTAGAAGATGAACTTATTTACAAGAGTCTAATTCTAAAATAATAATTTCTTAAATCTAAAAACATTAATCACTACAAAATTAATTATATCAAAGGGGAGTCAGTATCCAACTTACAACTAACTTAATAAAAAAATTTAGTTTTAAGCTGTTTTAAAACGTGATTCAGATACAAAAACTCATCTCCTGCATCCACCATTATCGTGTCAAAAGAATAGTAAAGATTGGGGTTGATTTGGATTTTTTGTTGGTCTTTTCATCACAGGAAAAAAGCAGCAATAAAATGATTGGTGTAAATAGAATTTCAAAACAGATTCTAGAAATAATGGAATGAGTTGTGCCAAATAATATAGGGAATTCGTGGAAGTAAAGTTTTAATTTGTTTTAAGGATTGGATGATCAACAACAATATTAAAAGAATATCAATTTTATTTAATTGTATAAAAAATATTTATTAATTTTAATAATTATAAAAAGCTCAGTTCGCTTTATCTTTTTGACAAATTTGATTCAGTTCAAAGTGCAATTTATGGAGGCCATTTGTTTGCAGTTTAAACTATTGAACCTTACTTGGAGAGGAGCTACAATGTTGATAAAGCAGTAAACGCATAACTAATAATGAAGAGGGATTTAATTATATCTTCAGAATGTCTTAGGTGTGACCCAGATACATCTTGTGGAGTATTAAGTTGTACATCTAGAACATTTTAAGCTCTTGGACTTCCTAAAGAACTATGAAGTCCATTTTTGATAAAGCATCCACCATAAAATAATTGAAAGCTCAAAATTTGATCATCAGTAATCTAATTATGAAATATTATCATGCATTGTTGTTATTTGTTTTTATAAGCTGTAAACACAACGAGAATAATTTTAATAGTTTTATTTTTGAATTGAAGGGAAAAATAACTTTAAATAATGAGTTATATGCAATAGACTTTACAGATTTTAGTAAAATAAATGATTCATTAATTTACGGCTATGATATGTCAAAGGGGGTTGTATTTAAATTTGATAATCATGGTAATCTACTACAAACTAACCGATTTCAAAATGGTGAAAACGAGGTTGATTTAAGTCAAATAGGGCATCTTTACCCAATAAGTAACGATTCTATTTTAATATTAGAAAACGGTTATGGGAATCTTCTTTTATTAGATGGCAATTTAAAAATTAAAAATTCTTGGAACATTAGAACATTAACACAAGCAAATGTATCTACAACAGGATCACGAAGTCAAATTTTGAATTTTAGGTTAGTTGACTCTGATCCTTATATTACTGTAGCTGCAAATGATAGTAATCTTCAATTAAGTGATATCAGCTATTTTGAAAAAACTTTTCTTGCAGCAAAAATTAATCTAAATACAGGTGATTATAAACCACTTTTTAAATATCCTAATGAAAGCACTTACAGGCAAGTTTTCCTTTGGGGGAATGAAGTGCCTTATTTTATTTATCATAATGATAAATATATTTTAAGTTTCCCAATGGATCCAAACATATACATTTTTACAGAAGACTCTGAAGATTATAAGGTTGTACCCTATACAGGTAAATTAAATAAAGATGCCTATGGTGTGGAATTTGGTATGTATCAAGGGGATTTCTTTTCTCAACATTTTATCGATGTGAATTATAATAAAAATGATTTTAATCTAGTATCAAAAAACTTGTTGACAAAATCAGGAAAAGAATATTTTGTAAGAGTATCTAGAAAAGCTATAAATGACAAAAATTTGAATATAAAAGATTTAAACACTTTCGTCATTACAAGCCCGAAACAAGATTACATTATCCAAATTGTAGAATTGAATGAAAAGGAAAATTATGAATGGAAAGAATTTTTATTACCTAGTGACTACAAGAATTTCGTTCACATTGACGAAAATGGGAATTTATACTTAAAAAGAAGTGATGAAAAAAAAGAAGTATATACAATTGATTTGGTTAGTTGGGATTTTGCTGGTTTCTGAAAGGTGTAGTAATAAAAACAGTCAAATATTCAACAAATTATTGATAAAAGATAATTCCTTTAATTTAATAATCACTACTAATCTTGTTTGCAATAGCTGTATATATCAAATAATATTATGAAGAAGGAGTGCCAGTGTATATCACGGTGTAGTTTTTTCCCACTCCAATAAATTATCTTTATCTTATAAAAACATCTTTAAGTGAACAAAAGGTAAACTTTTCTTTAGACAAATTTTAGAGTAAATATCAATTAAATTTCAACCCCAAACTTTCAATAATATGCATATTAGAAGTTTTCTCTTTCTTGTTTTTTTTGGCCTTAATTCCTGCTATCAAAAATCAGAAATGAAAGCTCCGATTTTCGAGCAAACTAAAACTATTGACATCTCAGATGCCATTGGGGGGTATAATAAGTATCATTATTTAGAAGATCAAGACTTGCTTTATGCCTACAATCAATTGTCATCTGTTCTTGATCTTTTTGAATGGAAAGATGGGAAATACCTTAGGACAATACCGCTGCCAGATGTTCCTGAAGCTTATGGTTTTGCATGGTCCGAATTTTTACCTATGGCAGAAGACTCCTTGGTATTTGTCGATTACTTTGGGAAAATACTCTTAACGAATGCTGAAAGCGAACTTCTCTTGGCGTTTTCATTGAATGATTATTTACCAGAAGGATACGAGTTCTTCTTTGGAAATAATACTCAAAACATGATTCATAGGGATGGCAAGCTAGTTTTCAGAATTCATCAAACTAATTTTTCACCCAAAGAGCAAGAGTATTATCATGGGAAAATATTTGGCAGCTTAGATTTGAATGCGCTAGGTACAGCCATATTGTATGGAGAATACCCAAGCAGCTACGAGATTAGGAATAATAAATTCTTTTTTAACAGCACTAAGCTTGGGTTTGAGTTTGGACTAGATTCCAAGGAAGAGGTTTTGATTTCATTTAGAAATGAACAAGCCATTCAATCATCTACGGCATTAGGAAATAAATGGTCTGATGGAAAGTCACAATCTCTCAACAATCCTTCACAATTAGATATAAATCAAGAAATCAGTTCTATAGACTGGATGGTTAAGGAAGGGTTTTATCATGATATTTTTTCAGATCCCTATCAGAAAGTTATTTATAGGATTTGCGTCTTTCCTCAGGAGTTGACTGATTTGGAAGGTAAAAGAAGGAGTGCTGCTACTAGGCCTTTTTCAATTCAGAAATTTAGTAGTGATTTTAAACTTCTGTCGGAAGCTTCATTCAATACATCAGTTCTCGAATATTCATTTTTGTCCCGAATTATTACCAAGGATGGACTTTACTTGGGTGTTTTGGATGCTGGAGAAGACGAAGTATTATTCAGAAAGGTTAATTTTTAGAAGCTTAATCAATGTCGTTTAGTTTAGGGAAAAATTCGGCGGTTCTCTTTTATGAATTTTATTAGCTCATAATTTCCCAAACTATTAGATTCAATTGACCTTGATCCTAATATACCCCAACTCATCATCTACATTCAAATGGGAAAAAATTAGACCATCTTTGACAAATAGGATATTGATAGGATTGGGAAAGATGTTTGTAATCTCTTTTTCTCCTAGTACCTGAAATCCTTCATCAATAATGCTCATGAAGTGTTTGTATCGAGGGGGGCCTTCGCCAATATCCGGTAGTCCAAAATGGCTAAATCTGTAAAAGACCTTGTTTTTTTCATCCCAAAACAATTCCGAAAATTTTATTTCTTCTTTCATTCTATCCATCTCAGCTTGCAGTTCTATATTTGAACCTACATCATTTTTATATTCCCCTGATTTTTCATTGGCAAAAAGCGTATTGATAATTTTGTGATAACTTAAAGAATCCTTCCCAGGGTCATATTGATAAATGGCATTGAAGGCGTCAGTCCAAAAAATAAATTTGTCCTCGTATTTACTTATCGACAATAGAGGAAAATATAAGCCCCCACCACCTCCAATATTGTAAGCGACTCTGAAATTTTCTCGGTTATCAAACTCAGGTAATTCTATCACGTCAGCTTTTTGATCTTTGAGATCCAATTTCAATATATTGGAGTTTAGCCTTTCGAAATTGGAGATACTGCAATACATCAGGTTTCTATCTTTGGAAGTAAATCTGACATGGAAATTTTCATTCGGCTTTAAACCCTCTTTCATCCAATCTTCCTGTTTGCTGATCCGCTCTACCACATTTCCATTCAAATCTGAAATCACAGATTGATCCCAATTATGGAAAGCGATATGTTCTTGATCAATCATTTCAATATCTAAAGCAAATCCAACTCCATCAGGTCCTTCTCTGTTGAACTCGGTTTTCTTGATCAACTCAAATTTATCTAAGTCAATCATCTCAAGCGTAAATTCTCTAACATTCCAATACAGATGCTTGGATAAATCCTGATTTATCTGATGACCTAAAGGACTGTAAACCGCAGCCATCACTATTTCATCATTCGACTCCACAATAACCGTATCCATGCTGATGGAAAAGGTTGCATAACTGACTGTTTCTTCTACTGGATCGGTTTTCGTATCAGTATTTTTGTTGCATGCAAAAAAACTAAGTACGAGCAGTATCAAGTAAGGATTTTTCATTTTTTAAGGAGTTTTAATTCACCTTGATCCTAACATACCCCAACTCGTCATCCACATTCAAAAAGGCGTGGATTTTTCCGTCTTTTACAAATTGAGCTTTAGGATGGATATTCCGGACAATACTGACCCCTGTTCTGGACATATTGACCCCTCTAAAAATGGGTTTGGTTCTATAATCTGTTAGACTGACAATTTTA
>NZ_FZOK01000034.1:0-1806 GCF_900188245.1 Belliella buryatensis
ATGAAAGGGATTTTTAAAATAACAATGATGACAATGCTGATGGCCATGATGGCCATCGGCGGAGTCGAATCACAGCAGCTGCCACAGTTCAGCCAGTACATCTTCAACGGTCTCCACATCAACCCGGCGTATGCGGGCTATAAAGGGGAGCCATACATACAGAGTACTTACAGGAGTCAGTGGGTTGGCTTTGAGGGAGCGCCGACGACCTTTACGGTGACGGCTGACTTGAGTGCCAATGAAGGCTTGATGGGCTTTGGTGTATCGATCTTGTCAGACAAGATGGGTCCTACTAATACCAATGGAGCGATGCTTTCCTATGCATATAGGATACAGACAGGTAGGAATAGCTTTTTAGGATTGGGAGCGAGTGTAGGAGCGAGTGAGTATGCGATAGATGGAGACATGTTGAGAGCCAATGATCCTAATGACCCAAATATTCCAGAAGGTAGAGTGAATATGTTCACACCAAACATGAATATGGGCTTGTTTTTCCACACAGACAGATTCTATGCTGGAGCAAGTGCATACAACATGATCGGTAGAGGAGCCTTGGAGCGAGAAGACATCGCATTGGCTTACCATGACTTCCACTACTACATTACAGCAGGAGTGATGATCCCGGTATCTAGTAGCGTACAGTTCAAACCTAGCTTCTTGATCAAAGAAGTGAAGGGGGCACCAACGAGCTACGATATCAACGGGATGGTGCTATTCAAAGAGAGGCTGTGGTTGGGCGCATCCTACAGATCCAATATGCAGCTTGGCGGTATGGAGCACTTGCAGGACAACCTGAATCAGCGTAACGCAGTAGCCTTCTTGTTGGAAGTGTTTGCGACCAATAATCTGAGACTAGGCTATGCCTATGACCACAGCATGAACGTGCTGAGTGACTATAGGAACAACTCGCACGAGATATCAGTGGGCTACTACATTGCCCCGAGAAGAGTGACAATGAAAAACCCTAGATGGTTCTAAGTTATGAAGAAGCTACTGACGATAATGGTCATATTCCTGGTGCTGGTATCAGTACAGGAGACCCAAGCACAAAATGCACTTTTGAGATATGCCGACAAGCAATACGAACTGAGCAACTATCAGCATGCAGCTGAAGTGTATCAGGAAGCCTTCGGCAAGAGAGAGAAGGTAGAGACAGCTAGAAAAATAGCCCAGTCCTACACCATGATCAGAGACTATGAAAAGTCTAACGAATGGTGGAAGAAGACGGTGAGCTTCGAAGAAGCAGACAGAGATGATTACTATGAATACATCCTATCGAGCTATCAGCTCAACAATGGAGATGTCAATATCAGCGAACTGCTACAAGGCTCAAACTTCACGGCAGAAGACTTCCCAGAGCTAGATCCATCAAGGATGAAGGCGATGTACGATGGCAAAGCCAACTTGAAGCTAGTGCCCGTAGCAGGAGTGAACAGCTCAGGCTCTGACATGAATCTAGTTCTAGATAAGGAAGAGCATATGTACTTTTCCTCAGACAGAGGAGCAGTGACGCCGAGCAATAAGCCAGCGATCAGACTGGATCTGAACAACATCTATAGCGAGGAGAAGTACGACTTCAATGACAGGGAGTTTTTCAGAATCTTTAGAAAAGATAGCGAAGGAAATGTCACAGAGCTGAGTGCCAACAATGAAGAAGTGCTACACTTCTCAGACCCCAGCTTCATGCATGAAAAAGGTTTGATGTTCTACACAGTGACCAGAAGAATCACCAAGGCAAAGCGTACGCCAGAGTTTGCAGTAGGAGCAGAGATCTACTACAGCAAGGTAGATGCAGATGGCAACCTG
>NZ_FZOK01000034.1:2101-3425 GCF_900188245.1 Belliella buryatensis
CAAGAACGAGAGCCATCCTTACAGAGCAGGAGATAGTTTTTACTTTTCGAGCAATGGTCACCCAGGCTTGGGAGGCATGGATGTGTTCAAAGCGTCCTATAACACGACGAGCAAGGATATCAGCAATGTGAGTAACATGGGTGCTCCGATCAACTCGAATAGAGATGATTTTTCCTACAGCGTAGCAGCAGATGGGAGAAGATTCATCAGCAGTGATAGAAGAGGAGGAATGGGTCTAGATGACATCTACAGTATAGAAGAGCTGAACAAGAAGCTCTTGGCTAAGGTGATGGACTGTGACGGCAATATCTTTACAGCAAGCTTTGAGGCGATGCTGACAGAGCAAGGCCAGACAGGTAACATCACTACCCAGAGAGGATCAGATGGATCACTGACAGCAGAGCTGAACCCAGAGAGCAACTTTGAGTTGAAGATCAGCAAGCAAGGCTACTTCAGCATCTATGACAATACCTTGAGTACGATAGGGCTGAAGGAAGAGACATTAGAGAGAACCTATAGACTAGCAGCGATCCCTTATCAGATGCCAGTGTATGTAGACATCGTGTACTATGACTTGGACAAGTCCTTCATCAGAACAGATGCGGAGCCTACATTACAGAAGTTGGGAGAATTGATGCAGAAGTATAGCTTCTTAGACTTGAAGGTAGCTTCACACACAGATGCCAGAGCGAGCAGAGAGTACAACGAAGCGCTGAGCCAGCGAAGAGCAGATGCTGTGAGTGAATATTTGAAAGAATACAACATAGGTAGCGATAGGATCAGAGCGGAGTGGTTTGGCGAAGAGAAGTTGACCAATGACTGTGGAGACGGGGTGCCATGCCCAGAGTGGGAGCATCAGCTGAACAGGAGATCAGAGCTAGTGCTAGAAGCCTTCCCTGATCCGAGCAAGCAGTATGAACTTCCAAAAGAACTACTGGACAAAGATATCTGTGATGCCAACAGTATTTTCGAAGAGCTACAGCGAGAGTTGAATGCGGTACCGATCGTGTACTTCGACTTTGACAAGAGCACGATCAGACCGGTGCACAGAAAAGAGCTAGAGCGTACGGCGATCATGCTGAAGCGCATGCCGCATATGAACTTGAACATCGAAGGTCATACTGATCAGCGGGGTAGTGAGGAGTACAACAAGTCACTGAGTGAGCGTAGAGCGCAAGTGGTGATGGAGTACTTGAAGAAGAGAGGTGTGGAAGCGGCGAGGATGAACTCGGAGTGGTTTGGCAAGACAAGACCGATCCATGACTGTGGCGACTGCACCGAAGCCCAACATCAGGAAAATAGAAGAACAGAACTGAAGTTGAAG
>NZ_FZOK01000008.1 GCF_900188245.1 Belliella buryatensis
GAGCCAGGATCAAACTCTCCATTGTAAAGTTTCTATCTCTACTCTCGTAGATTATTCCTATCGGCTCTTATTTATTCTTAACTTGAAAACTATCCAAAATAGCCCTCAATCGTTTCGTCTTACATCACTTCAATGAACTTTTTTGGACTTCTTATCAATCCAAAATGTAGTCTCTCGACTCTGTATTTTTAACCCGTTCCGTTGAACAGGATTGCAAAGGTAAGAAAGTTATTTGATCAGGCAATCTTTTTAAACCGAAAAAGTTTAAAATATTTTAAAACACCTTGCAACATTTATCCCGTCCCTATTACTTTACCCCCGTTTGGGATTGCAAAAGTGCAACTTATTTCCCACTTTACAAGAACTCAATCCAAAGTTTTTTAAACATTTTTATTACTACATTGAAAATCAATGAGAAAAATTGAGAAGAATTAAATCTTAAATCATAATGCTGAAAGACTCCCTCAATTTAGAATTCAGTCTACATTGCGAGATTCTCGGATTTAAGAAAAAAAATAGCTCGAATTACTCCGAGCTATTTACTATTTATCTTAAAATGGTCTGTTTCCTATCTGGGCCAACAGAGACCATTTTGATCGGAACACCAAGTTCATCCTCTAGTAAACTAACATAATTCCTCAATTCACTAGGGAAATCATCATAAGTCGTGACATGAGCCAATGATTGATTCCAACCCTTTATGGTTTTATATACAGGCTTTGCTTCTTGATCATTTAATTCATAAGAAAGTCTGTCTACAAATGAACCATCAGGTAATTGATAATGGGTACATACTTTGATATTATCAAATATATTTAATACATCTGCTTTCATCATGAATAGTTGGGTAACCCCATTGATCATAATTGAATATTTCAAAGCTGGTAAATCAATCCAACCACATCTTCTTGGCCTCCCTGTGGTAGAACCGAATTCATTTCCTTCTTTTCTCATGTCCTCCCCATCTTGGTCAAATAACTCTGTAGGGAATGGCCCACTACCAACCCTAGTACAATAGGCTTTGAAAATACCATAAACTTCCCCTATTCTTGCTGGTGCAACTCCCAAGCCAGTACAGGCTCCAGCTGTCATCGTACTACTGCTCGTCACAAATGGATAACTCCCGAAGTCAATATCTAATAAGGAGCCCTGAGCTCCTTCTGCTAAAACTTTTTGTCCTTTCGACAAATGTTCATTCACTTGATACTCGCTATCTATTAAATTAAGAGTTTTGAAAAATTCAATGGACTCAAAGAACACTTTTTCAAGTTCCGGAAGTTCATCAAGTGGGAAGTCATAAAATGACAGAATCGTCTTATGTTTTTCAACTAAGGCATTATATTTCGCTCCAAAGTCTTCTGCCAAGATATCTCCAACTCTTAAGGCAACCCTCCCTATCTTATCTTGATATGTTGGCCCAATTCCCTTTAAAGTTGAGCCAATCTTTTTATCACCTTTGGATTTCTCATAAGCTGCATCAAGTAGCTTATGTGTAGGGATAATAATTGTTGCTTTTTTTGAAATGTATAGATTTTCATTGAAGTTAATATTGAATTTCCCAAGCCCTTGAATTTCCTTTCTTAAAACGACAGGATCTAAAACAACACCATTACCAATGATATTTACAAGTTTGGACCTGAAAATTCCTGAGGGAATCTGATGTAAAACATGCTTTATTCCATCAAACTCCAAAGTATGACCTGCATTAGGCCCACCTTGAAACCTGGCTACTACATCGTATTGGGGAGCTAGCACATCGACTACTTTTCCTTTTCCTTCATCGCCCCACTGTAGGCCCAAAAGCACATCCATTTTCATTTGATTATATTTTGACTGATCGGTTAGTATTCTTTTTGAGGCGTGAAGTTTGGAATAAGGTTAAATAATTGCAAGTAAAAGAATGTATTTATTATAAATAAGAGGCTACGCGGTCAGAAAATAAAAAAGTAAATTAGCTAAACCTGAAGAAGGCTCAAGAATCACTGACTCTGCAAAACATACTATTCTTTAATTAAAAGGAAATTCAATTAATAGATCGTATTGAAGACTTAAGGAGAATCGAGGCTGCTAAGATATTTCTTTCTTCGCGTCTTCAATTGAATCAAAAACTGTAAATATGTTATTCAACTTAGTTATAATCAAAAGCTTTTTGACATGCTCGGAAGGAGATGTCAAGTAAACTTCACCGCCAGAGTTTCTCATTTTAGTAAGCATGGTTATCAAAACACCAATACCACTAGATGAAATATACCTCACTTCCTTGAGGTCTATGACGAAGCTTTTGATTTTATCATTGACTGCATTGGTGACGATCTCGACTAGCTTTGGTCCAACATCATCTCCTATCAGATCTCCCTGAATATGTAAATACTGAATATTTCCAGCCTTTTCCAATTGATAGTTCAATTTCATATCATCTCCCTATTTTCGCATTTTTCCTTTGTACAATTACCATATAAAATCAAAGAGTGATGAAGAACTTTAAAATTCAATATTTCTCCCACTGTGTTTTGAATATTTTGAATTCTTGGATCACAAAACTCTAAAACTTGATTACAGTCTACGCAAATCAGGTGATCATGTTGCTTGTAACCATAGGACTTCTCATATTGTGCTAAGTTTTTACCAAACTGATGTTTGGTAACTAAATCACATTCCACTAAAAGGTCTAAGGTATTATAAACAGTGGCTCTGCTGACACGGTAGTTTTTATTTTTCATACTGATATATAGAGACTCCACATCAAAGTGGCCACCACGCCCATAAATCTCTTCCAAGATTGCATAACGCTCTGGGGTTTTTCTTAATTTCTTATTCTCTAGATATGCAGTGAATATTTTTTTTACCTCTTCAAAAAGGGTTTCATTCAAGGCCATTTCTTTTGTTTTTGTTTCAAATATAACTGTTCTTATTTAGAAATAATTCAAATAATTAAATAGCATAGCAATTGCTCTAGGCACGAGAAGTTATTTGTCTTTACTTTATAATTTCCATTGAGATAACTTTCCCTAATAGTCAAATCTTGTGATTTTTATTACCCCATCAACTTTTCCTAAATTCCCCATTAACTTTTCTAGGTGCTGGGTACTATGAACATATAACTTGATAGTGCCCTCAAATATTCCTGCATCGGAATCTACTGTTATCGATCTCATGTTCACCTTTAATTCATTAGAGATCACTTTGGTGACATCATTGATCAACCCAACTCTATCTGTGCCTACGATCCTGAGACCTGCTAGAAATGCAATTTCTTGTTGACTAGTCCACTTCGCTTTGATTACTCTATTGCCATGATTTGATAGTAGTTCAAGTGCGTTAGGACAGGATGTCCTATGAATCTTGATCCCTTCATTCACAGTAACGAACCCAAAAACATCATCCCCTGGTATTGGGTTGCAACATTTTGCCAAAATATAATCCACCACGTCCATGTCTTCCCCTATCAAAAGCTGGTCATGGTCAGGTCCTTTAAGACTTTTAATTTGCTTGGTGAAAGAAGACTCGTCTTTGACGATATCTAGTGTGGACTTACTTTTTTGACGTTTATCATCCTTAAAGTCTTTGAAACTCTTGATAGAAGTAGACTCAATTATACCTTTGCCTACTTTATAATAGAACTCGTTAGCTGTCTTGGTTTCGAAATACGCACGTAGCTGCTCAACCGTTTCTGAGTTAAACTCCAACTTCATTTGCTTCAATTTTCGCTGAACGATTTCTTTACCATCAAGGATGGAGGACTTTTTTTCTTCCCTTAGCGCATCCTTTATTTTAGCTTTAGCTCTTGAAGTTACGACTACATTCAGCCAATCTTCAGTAGGCTTTTGCTTATTGGAAGTGAGTATTTCTACTTGATCACCATTTTTGAGTTTATGATTGATCGAGACGAGTTTTTGATTGACCTTGGCTCCAATGCACTTCGCTCCTACTTCAGTATGTATCTCAAAGGCAAAATCAAGCGCAGTTGAGCCAAAAGGCATTACTTTTAAGTCTCCCTTAGGAGTAAACACAAATACTTCATCGTGGAACAAATTCCCCCTGAAGTCATCCATAAACTCAATAGCAGAACCATCATTGGATTCTAAAAGCGTTCTGACTTGGGTAATCCAATCGTCTAATCCAGGGGATGCTTTATTTGTTGCAGCTTCTTTATCCTTATATTTCCAATGAGCCGCATACCCTCTTTCTGCAATATCATCCATGCGCTGCGTTCTGATCTGAACTTCCACCCATTGTCCAGTATTGCTCATCACGGTGGTATGAAGAGATTCATAGCCATTAGATCTTGGCGTACTGATCCAGTCTCTTAACCTATCGGGATTAGGTCTATAAAAATCAGTCACCACAGAATACACTTGCCAGCAATCGGCCTTTTCATTATCATAGTCGGAATCCATAATAATCCTTACTGCAAAGAGGTCATAAACTTCTTCAAAAGGAATATTCTGTTTTTTCATTTTATTATAAATGGAATAAACAGATTTTGGCCTACCCTTGATAGAAAAATTGAACCCTTGGGCCTTCAATTCCTCCTCGATTGGGGCAATAAAAGTTTTGATGAACTTATTTCTAGATAATCTGGTCTCGTTTATTTTTTCTATAATGAAATTATAGGTGTCCGTATCAGTATACTTCAAATACAAGTCTTCCAATTCCGATTTAATGGTGTATAATCCCAACCTATGGGCAAGTGGAGCATAGAGATACATCGTCTCAGAGGCAATTTTCAATTGCTTGTGGCGAGGCATGCTAGATAGTGTTCGCATGTTGTTAAGTCTATCTGCTATCTTAATCAAGATTACTCTTACATCATCGGAAAGTGTGAGCAGCATTTTTCTAAAATTCTCTGCTTGCTGAGATGACCCATAGTCAAAAACACCAGAGATTTTGGTCAGACCATCTATAATTTGCATTACTTTATGGCCAAATTCTCTTTCAATATCCTCCAACTCCCACTCTGTATCCTCTACTACATCATGTAGTAGTGCCGCTACTATACTAGTAGGGCCTAAGCCTATCTCTTCCACACACACTAAAGCTACCTCCAATGGGTGGTATATGTAAGGCTCTCCAGATTTTCTTCTCATTTCCTTATGCGCATCGTTAGAGACATTAAAAGCCTTCTTAATGATCTTTGCATCTCCAGCCTTTAGCAATGGCTTTGCCAGTCTAAGCAATTTTCTATATCGCTTCAGTATTTCCTTTCTTTCTTCTTCCAGATCAACTTGTATCATATATTCGAAGGTAAAAACAATTCCAAAATTAAAGCAACGAGGACTTCAATAATTTTTTTCTACTTTTTTTAATATTTTTTCAAACCAACTTTTGCAAGTTTCGATTTCGTTATTACCTTTGCGTCCACATTAGATAAGCGGATGTGGCGAAATTGGTAGACGCACTAGACTTAGGATCTAGCGCCGTAAGGCATGGGGGTTCGAGTCCCTCTATCCGCACGTTTTCAAACCCTCAATCACGGTTCCGATTTCGAGACAGCTTCGGCTCTTCGAAAGGAGAAAAGAGATTGGGGGTTTTTAGTTAAACACAAATCAAAATCAAAATACCTTGGAAATTACATTAGACAAGCATTCAGCAAATCAGGCTTCAGTTAAAATTAAGTTAAATGAAGCAGATTATCAACCAAAGGTTGATGCTAAAGTGAAAGATTACGCAAGGAAAGCCAATATCAAAGGCTTCAGACCCGGCAAGGCACCAATCGCAATGGTTAAGAAGCTTTACGGGACTTCTGTTTTGGTGGACGAGATCAATAGTATGCTCTCAACTTCCTTGAATGACTACTTGAAATCCCAAACTTTTAGAATCCTTGGAGATCCTCTTCCTGTGGTCGAAAACGCAGATCAAATTGATTGGGCTAATCAAAAGGATTTTGATTTTGAATACAAAATCGGATTTGTGGAAGACATTAAAGTAGATTTTGACAAATCTTTGAATGTGACAAGCTATACCCTTGAGGTGGATAAAGCCACAATTGATGATGCTGTTTCAAACTTAAGAAGACAATATGGGAAAATGACAAATCCCGAAGTAAGTCAAGAAGGTGATTTCCTTTACGGTGACATAAAAGCTTTGGATGGTTCTTTCGAGAAGACTTTTTCTCTACCTTTATCCAAAGTAGATGGAAGATCTTTGAAAAAATTCATTGGTTTATCTAAAGGTGACATTGTAGAATTTGATCCTTCTAAAGCAATCAAAGAAGACCTTGCCGAGGTAGTTGGTGTAGAAGAATCTGAAGTAGAAAAGTTATCCGGTAAATTTACTTTCTTGGTTCAAAACATCAATAGAACTGAAGACGCTGAATTGAATCAAGAGTTTTTTGATAAAGTTTTTGGCCCTGACCAAGTTGACTCAGAGGAGGCATTTATGGAAAAAGTAAATGCGATCATGTCAGAGAATTATAATAAAGAGGTGAGGGTGTTTAGCGATGAAAAAATCAAAGATACATTGATTGAAAAAGCGAATATCGACCTTCCAGAAGATTTCTTAAAAGAGTGGTTGTTCAGAGCCAATGAAGGCAAAGTAACTCAAGAGCAGGTAGATCAAGAATACCCAATCTATGCAAAACAACTATCTTGGACGATCATTTCTAACGAGATTGCTAAAAATAATGAAATCAAAGGAGAACATGAAGATGTAATTGAGAAAACCAAAGAGATGATCAGAGAGCAATTCGCTTCTTCTGGCATGGGAGCTCAATTAGAATCTAGCATGGATATGTTTGTAGATAATTACCTTCAAGGCAATGAAGGACAAAATTATATGCAAATGCTTACTTCTGTACAAAACGAGAAAGTTCTCTCATTTGTCAAAGAAAAAATAGATATCACTGAGGAAGTTATCTCCATAGATAAGTTCAAGGAACTTTTGGAAAACTAATTCAGATTCAAAATCGTTTAGAAAAAGTCCTTCATTAAGTAAGGGCTTTTTTTATTTTTGTAAACGACTAAACAAAACAAATATGTTTAATAAAGACGAATTCAGAAAATACGCAGTTCACAATCATGGCATCAGCGGAAATGCCTTTGACCAATATGACACATTTATTAATGGAATGACTAGATCTGTCATTGAGGAAAGGCCTACAAATTTTCGAGAAATTGATGTTTTCTCAAGATTGATTATGGATAGAATCATCTTTTTGGGAACTCAAGTGGATGACTTTATAGCTAATATCATCACAGCTCAGTTACTTTTCTTGGAATCTACTGATCCTAAAAAAGATGTATTGCTATATATTAACAGCCCTGGAGGTTCTGTTACGGCAGGCCTAGGAATTTATGATACCATGCAATACATCAACCCAGATGTTGCTACCATATGTACTGGTATCGCTGCTTCAATGGGTGCTGTACTACTTGCTGGAGGAGCAAAAGACAAGAGATCTGCACTCCAACACTCTAGAGTAATGATTCATCAACCTTCTGGCGGGATGCAAGGTCAATCAAAAGACATGGAAATCTCATTGAAGCTAATCCTTTCGATGAAAAAAGAATTGTATGATATCCTTGCGCAACATTCAGGAAAAACGTACGAAGAAATCGAAAGGGATTCAGACCGAGATTATTGGATGAAAGCACCTGAAGCCAAAGAATATGGCTTAATTGATGAAGTATTGATTAGAAAAAGATAAAAATGGCTCAAACGACTTGCTCCTTTTGTGGTAGAAATAAAAAAGATGTAGATCTGATGGTTTCGGGTATTTCTGCCCATATCTGCAATTTCTGTATAGATCAAGCCTATCAGATCTTGGCTGAAGAGGAGAAAACAAAAAAGCCTTCGAAAAATCAGAAATTTCAACTCAAAAAGCCTAAGGAACTCAATGGGTATCTAGATCAATATGTAATCGGTCAGCAGGATGCCAAGAAGGTTCTAACTGTGGCTGTCTACAACCACTACAAAAGATTGCAGCAAAAAACTAATGACGATGAAATCAAGATTGAAAAATCAAATATCATCATGGTTGGGGAAACAGGAACAGGTAAAACCTATTTGGCTAAAACATTAGCTAAAACCTTAGAGGTCCCTTTTTGTATTGCAGATGCGACCGTTTTGACAGAAGCTGGATATGTAGGTGAGGATGTAGAAAGTATATTAACAAGACTTCTACAAGCAGCAGACTACAATGTGGAAGCTGCAGAAAGGGGTATCGTATATATAGACGAAATTGACAAGATTGCTAGAAAGTCTGATAATCCATCTATAACGAGAGATGTAAGTGGAGAAGGTGTACAACAAGCTTTGCTGAAGCTACTTGAAGGTACAGTAGTCAATGTACCACCTCAAGGCGGCAGGAAACATCCTGATCAAAAAATGATAGCTGTCAATACAGAAAATATACTCTTTGTATGTGGGGGAGCATTTGATGGTATTACTAGACATATAGCAAGACGCCTCAACACTCAACCATTGGGCTTTGCTAAAATGGAGGAAAAAGCCCATGCAGATAGGGAAAATTTGCTTCAATATGTAACTGCTCAAGATTTGAAATCCTTTGGGCTTATACCTGAATTGATTGGAAGACTCCCTGTCGTAACACACTTAGATCCCTTGGATAAAGATGCATTGAAAAGTATCTTGACAGAGCCTAAAAATGCCTTGACCAAACAGTATCAAAAACTAATGGATATGGAAGGGGTTGATTTGGTTTTTGAAGAAAGCGGAATAGATTACATTGTCGAGAAAGCTATGGAATATAACTTAGGTGCTCGAGGACTTCGCTCAATTTGCGAAGCTATAGTAACAGACGCCATGTACGAGTTACCTTCTAATGAAGCAATCAAGGAGCTAGTCATAGACGCAAAATATGCTCAAGAACAATTTGACAAATCAAAGTTCAAAAAACTTCAGGTAGCTTAAAATTAAAAAGGGGATGGCCAAAACCATCCCCTTTTTAATTTTATTTGGGTTTTATCATGTGATTAAAAATCAAGAATTAATTATTAAACTAGGTTAATAGCCTAACTTAAACTTTTTAAAATTAGAATGGCTGTTTCTTTGGATGCCTCTTGATTGCCAATCTTATCTTTGATTTCATCATATCCTTGTAGCATTTTTCCTCGATACACCGGATTGCTTAAGATTTTATTTAATTCATTGGCTAAACGATCCTTGTTGAAATCTTCTTGAATTAACTCTTTTACTATCTCTCTTTCTCCTATTAGGTTCACCAGTGAAATATACGGTACTCTTATCAGCCTTTTCGCAATAGCATAACTCAGCGTACTAGTCTTATAAACAACTACCTGCGGAACTCTAAATAACGCTGTCTCTAATGTCGCTGTCCCAGAAGTAACTATGGCTGCCGTCGAATAATGTAGTAGGTCATAGGTTTGATCAAAAATAACTTTTATACCCGTCTCTTCTGCTGATTGATAAAGTACTTTAGGCAAATTCTTTACCCCTGCTACTACAAATTGAGCATTGGGGAATTGACCAACCATATCTACCATAATACGCATCATATTCATCACCTCTTGTTTCCTACTGCCTGGAAGTAGTGCTATGATGGGTTGATAGCTTAATTCATTTTTTTGATAAAAAAACTCGTGGGGGCTAAACCCTTTTAACTCATCCAATAATGGATTCCCAACATAAGTGGCATTTACACCATATTCTTTGAAAAAATCAACTTCAAAAGGTAGAATACAATAGACCTGATCTACATATTTTTGAATTTTCAAAGCTCTTTTTTGATTCCATGCCCAAACTTTAGGAGGGATATAATAATGTACTCTAAACCCATTGAGTTTAGCAAACTTGGCAATTTTCATATTAAACCCACCAAAATCAACCAAAACAACCACATCTGGCTTCTCAGTTAGAATATCCTTTTTTACGATGGATAGATATTTAAGCACTTTTCTAAAGCCAAGAATCACTTCCAAAAAGCCCATCAATGCTATTTCCTGATAATGCACTTTAAGCTTTTGACCTGCTTTCTCAGAAAAATCACCTCCCATTCCCACAAACTCCGCTGAAGGGTCAATTTTTAAAAGAGCCTTGACGAGATTAGAAGCATGAAGGTCACCTGACCGTTCTCCAGAGATGATGTAGTATTTCATTTGAATGAAGTAAAAGAGATAGCTAATCAAATAAAAAGGAAAAGGTTGCTTTCATCAACCTTTAACAATATTAGTCTAAGAATACTACTCTCCAAAATATTCCACAAAGTTTCTCGGAGTTTCATAAAGTGTAAGCTTATAAAGACTCCCATGTGACACAATTCTGTCTACCTCAGGTTTTAGAATTTTCCAAAATTCTAGGACAAGATTTTCACAACTTGCCATTTTACCAATCATAAATTCCACATCAAGATTAAGATTTTTATGATCAACTTTGTCAATGATCAATTTCCGAATCAGCGTGCTTAGTTCCTTGAGATCGACAACAAAACCTGTGTCAGGATCAGGCAAACCCCTTACCGTAACAATTAATTCAAAATTATGACCATGCCAATTTACATTTGCGCAGGGACCAAAAACTTCCACATTCTTTTCTTCCGACCAATTTGGATTCCATAATTTATGAGCAGCATTAAAATGCTCCTTTCTGCAAACGTGTATCATTACTTTCTGATTTGGCTTGCAAATTTATGGAAAAGATCTTGAAATAAGAATTAGATTAATTTTAGTGCTATAATTTGGCAATCAAAAATAAAATACCCTTCTGAAATGGTTTTTCAGAAGGGTATTTATAAATCTAATAAATTTATTACTTACTAGAGTTAAGTTTCATGAAAAAACTAACCAAATGATCCTCCCTCGATAAGTCATATTTATTTTCTTTAATAATTTGTTTGGCTAAAGCTTTATCTTGAGGCGACAATCCTTTTGTGATACTTGATGATTTAGCTCTAACAGAATTAACATCGCCAGAATCATCAATGATATAAAATGATTGTTCAAACACAAACATCCTACCAGGCGTAGGAGTATAACTATTTTTTGGTGGAGTCACCAAATCTGAATAAAACTTCCTAACTAAAGTATACTTCTGCCCTTCTGCTAGTACATTCACAAAATCCTTTGTTGTCAAACCTTTGATATTTTCAAATCCATTTTTGAAAGTAAGTCTAGACAACAATCCTTCTTCTCTTGCTAAGACAATTGCTGGCCTTTCTAAAACAAATGAAGTTAGATAGCTTTTATCAAGTAAGATTTTATTTCCTGCTTCATTAATTACCTCTAACTCATTGTCATGAATATTTAATCTCGCCGAAATCTTCTCCTTCATTGAACCGCCTTTCATCGTCAAATCTGCATTACTCCATTCATCATATAAATAAGGAGAACCATCTATGCCAGAATAAGCCGTTACTCTTAAAGGGACTCCATTTAAATCAATATTTGCTATCTGACCATAAGATAGATTTGCAAGAAAAATTCCAAATACTATTAATAACTTTTTCATTTTAATTTTTTATAATTTTTTTACGCAAGATATAATTATTTGTCTTAATTAATAACAAATAAAGACCTTTTGGGCCAATTAATTGAAGTTCTATCTCTAAATCTTGATCTGCTTTGTATATACCTTGATTTCTAATCAATTTTCCTGTAACATCTAAAACATCAATTTCAATTTCGCCGATGTATTCATTAGATATTGCAACATTAATCATACCATTAGTAGGGTTTGGTCCTACAAAAACCCCAAATCTACTTAAATCAGGTTCTTGCTGAACAATTGCTGTGATTATTACAGGGTCAGATATTCTATTACAATTACCTCCAAATATTGCTACCTGATAAGAACCATCACCTGTTGTCTGATATGATCTTGAGGTAGCTCCTTCAATAGGAGATCCGTTAAAATACCATTGATATCTTTCTCCAGGAGATTGTGAAGTCAAAAGATCACCATTGATTACAATGTTAGGCTTAGCAAGATTTGATGTAGCAACATTGACCACTTTCTGAATTTGAGTTTCAAATTCTCCCGAAGATATTATCAAGTCAACCTCAAATAATCCTGTATTTTCAAATTGAAAAAAAAGATTCTGCCCTGAACTTACTTGTTCACCATTAATTAACCATATATAATTATCAATTTCGCCCTCACTCAAATTTATAAATTCAGTAACTCCTCCTAAACATGCATAATCTACCCTGAAGTCAGCAAACAAAACATCCTCACATCTTAGTTGTATCCAATTATTAGAGTTTACTATTTGTGAATTTTCTCCCAAATTAATTATTGCATCACCTTGTAGGTCTACATTTATAACATCGACACCTTCCAAACAGTATTTTTTATATAAGTCATGAATTATAACTCCTCGATTTTCTGAACTAATAACACTTCTATTATTTCCAGAATTTGTTGATTCTATATTCTCTTGGACAAGAATTGAATTTCTATCCCCTAATTTTAAGTCACCACCATTTCTAAATTGAAGATAATTCACTGGTAACATTTCTGAATTTTGTATAAAAATTCCTCCAGACAGAATTAACCTATCAACAGGAGACTCACTTTGAAACATCAATATTCCAGATCCAGACATAATTACCTCACGTATTGGCCTTGTTGAACTATTAACAAATTCAGAACTTTCAACACCCGTAAAATTAAATCTAAGATTTGAACTGAAAAAAGCTTCAGAAGTAATTTCAACTTTCTTTTTAAAGTCTAATTCCTGAATAGCCCCAGCTAAAGACCCCGTATTATTTATACTTAGTTTATTAATTCTTAAATGAGTTGGTGTAACAGACAAACTAGAATTAATTGTCAATTCGTCAAGAGTAGTGGACTCCAATAAACTCCATAAACCTTGATCAATAATCAATTCTACGCCGTCGAACTCCGTATTGATCAAGGAAATAAGTTGTGTATTATTCGATTCAGTAGCAAAAGTTATTTTACCATTCTTAATTAAAGTGGCATTACCTGCTATTCTTAGACCATCTCTAACTTGGATATTATTTCCATTCAGATCAATTTCTACATTTGAATCACCAAAAACATTCAAACTCGAAATTTCCACTTGATTATTTAGAGCAACTAGGCTTACTTTTCCATCAAAAACAACTCTAGTACCACTTTCAGGCAACTTATTCGATGAACTCCCCTCTCTTGAGAAAGACCAATTGTTAACATCATCCCACTGTCCATTATCAGGGCCAATCCAATATAATGTTTCAGTGCTTCCTTGTAATGAACCCGCTGTCATTACCAAAGAAAAATTTTGTCCCCCATTAACTAGGTTACCTTTATGAGAGACACTAATGGTATATTTCCTCGCTTCAGGACTAGCAATAAAAACTTGTTCGATATTATCTCTAAAATTATCCTCTGTCTGTCTAGCAGGCCCTGTGGCACCTCTTGATGGATCCAAAGACCAAGGGAAAAATTCTTTTCCTTGATCATCAAAAATTCTAAGATCTAAATCATTTACTAATTTCAAATCTGTAGGATTTAAAGAAATTGGAGATACATTTCCACTAGGGTCAGTCCAAGCAATTGTAGCTCTAATTGGAGTCACTCCATCAGAAATAAATTCAAACTCATAGGTACTGCCATTACTGAGAACTTCTTCTCTAATAAGATTAGAACTCCCATCTTCATTAAGAATAATCTCAGCTGCTGCTTTGGCGTCTAATAAACCCCATCCGAAAACATAATCAGGGCCATCATGTTGACCAGCTTCTTTTGTAGTGTTCAAGATAAGGGCTTTAAGCGTTGCTGCTAACATAAAATCATTATTATTCCTTTCTTTATATAACTGTTGTAAAAGAACTAAGGAACCAGCAACATTAGGCGATGCCATTGATGTACCTGAAAGTGAACCATAACTATCAGTAGTCCCACCATTAGCAATCGTAGTACTAAAAACATTAACACCAACACCTACTAAGTCAGGCTTAATCCTACCATCATCCGTAGGCCCCCAAGAAGAAAAAGAACTCATGGCCACTGAAGTTGGTCCAGTGTAAGAAGAAACTGAATTTACAGCTCCTACTGTAATCACATTTTTAGCTACACCTTCTGGACCGATTGTATCCTCTGGACCATCCGGCGGTCTGGTTCCATCGCCTACATCATTCCTATCATTACCAGCAGCCCATACTATGGTATAGTAGGGTTTTGCAAATGCCAAGTCATCTAAGCCCTTACTTTTTGTGGAATAAAAGCCAAACCTATAATCTTCTTCTGGACTAACAGAAGGATTACCAGACCACACCCAAGCACCACTAGAATTTCTATACCAACCCGTAACTATTCCATAAGAATGATTTGAAACAATATGACCATTGTTTTTTTCTACAGGATCATAAGCATTGGCGTTCATTTTTGACAAATCAGAATCCCAATTGAAAGCCCAGCCTGTAGCTTCATATGCCATTCCTCTTGCTCCTGAATTTACGCCAGAAGCCAGAACTGTACCCGTCACATGGGTTGCATGATTGCTTAAATTCTCAGACGAACCATCTATTTGAGTTAAACGATTTCCAAATTCCACATGATCAGGCTTTGGTCTAGTTTGATCGTAAATACCCACAGTAATTCCATTGCCAGTAAGATTCAACCCTAAATCACCACCAGGCCTTAATGCAGTAGCTCCAACAGAATTGGCTGCTCCCACATTTTTAGTAGAATAATAAATTGGGAAATTAGATTCATCAAAATACTGGAGAGTTGCGGTTACATTATTTTCTAGTTCTAGAAAAATTGGAATATTTCTCTTTTGAGCTATTGATTTGATTTCTTCCTTAGGTAAAAGTAAATCTTTATAGGTTTTATTGAAATTTACAATAATGTCATACCTAGCTGTCTTTATATTTTCTTTGACATCCTTATTTGCATTTTCTTGTGAATATGAAATTTGAAAAATTGCCAATGAAAATATTAGTGTTATAATACTCTTAATCATAGGTTACTTTTTATTGTAAATAACTCATAATTTAAGCGTAAGTTCAAAAAAAAAGAGGGTAAAACCCTCTTTTTTATAAGAATTAATTATTTCAATTATTAATCTTCAACTAATGTCAACACGACTGTACCGCCATCACCCCAAGTATTACTCCAAGTAATGGTAATAGTATCGTCAGAGTTTACAACTCCTTCAATTGTAAAAGGATCTCCATAACGATCAACATTAGTAGAAGCACCATCTATAACGTCACAAGTATCAGAAAACCTTCCCACAGGTCTAGAATCACTATAGATACCTGGGTACATTCCAAATGACATATCATTTACTTGATATACACCTGTTGCTACTTGTGTTACAGTCACCTCATTTGCAGCATTAATTACAAAATTAGTGGCTGTCTGTGCTGCTCCACCAGAACCATCTCCAGTTTGTAATCTTTCCCAGAAAACGGTATATGTTCCAGCAAGATCCGATGGACAAATAACTCTAATTCTAAAATCAAGCGTTTTGTAATTTTCAGCTATGGTTGCGCCAGTAGCCGTAGTCATCGTCAACAACAAATCAGGCGTTTCAGAAGGATCAATATTTCCAGTCAAAACTCTGATTGGGAAATTAACAACATTCTGTCCAGCTGGAATCGTAATTGTGGAGGAAGGTAACTCGTAATGAACACCTTCTATCGCAGTAGAAGCAGGGTCTGCAGCTACTGTAATCGTGATCGGAGATGATTGCGCTGCAGCAACAAGGTTTACTTGAAATTCTGTTACATCAACTTGAGTTGAACTGGTTCTAACAAAGTTTCTTGTCACCCCATTGGGTAGATTAGCATTTTGCCACTCTACTTGTACACCATCCCATAAGATGGTAGTGCCAGGCTCATCGAAACATGCAGTTGTCGCAAACATGGTTAGCAAAACTGCCATTAGGCTATATAATTTATTCAATTTCATGATTTTCTTAATTTTAGTTATAACCTGGGTTATCTACCAACAATTCGTTCAACTGAAGTTGAGCAAGAGGGAGTGGAGCAAGAAGTCTATAGTCATTGTAAGGAAGATCTTCAAATCTACCGCCTTTAGTGATTGGCATACCATTTCTTTTCAGATCAAAGAATCTATGACCTTCTAATACCAATTCAATTCTTCTCTCGTCCATGATCTTGTTGAATAAAGCATTGCCAGAAAGATCAGCCGCCACAGGCCCCAGACCTCTACGACTTCTCAAAGCATTAATATCAGCTCTTGCTCCTGCGTTATCTCCAGTTTTCTGTCTAGCCTCAGCTCTTGTAAGATAAAGTTCAGAAGCTCTCATGATAGGAAGGTTTTCCAAGAAATCTCCTTTATGACCGAGCCACTTGGCACTTCTAAATACTACTTCTGGTGAACCAGTTCTAGTGGTCTGAATCCAAGTATTTCTTCTCACATCCCCCTCTTCATATTTATCTAATAAATCTTGAGTTGCAGTTAAAATAAACTGTGCAGAAGGGAAAACATTCGCTACCAAAGAACAAACAGAGTTATTCACACCGTCCACTCCTGACCAATCGACAGCTCTAATTTCAACTTCGAAAATAGACTCTGGATTAGGTGCTGTAGAAAATGCAGAAACATAATTCGCAGGAGTCAAAAGACCTGAACCATCATTTCCAAGACCGAATGTAGTCATCGCTTGAGAAGCCATAGCAGCTGCTTCAGCATTTTTACCACCATAAAGGTAAATTCTTGCCAGTAAGGCCTCGGCAGCACCCTTAGAAATTCTATACACTCCTGAAGATCCAACTGCAGCAGTTGGCAACAACGGAATGGCTGCTAATAAATCAGCCTCCATTTGTGCATATAATTCCGTATTGGTAACTCTAGCTCTAAAATCCGCATTAGAGAAACCTAAAGTAGGTGTTGTTCTGAGAATAGTAGTCAAGTTCCATCCATTCACTTCTCTACCGGGCTCGTAACCATATACCTTAGCGTGATTATGATAAAGGAGCGCTCTAATAGCTAAGGCCTCTCCTTTTACCCTATTTTTCAATGCTTGAGAACCTGGCAAATCAGGATCATCAATGGCATCTATGATAATATTAGTATCATTAATCGTAGAGAAATATCCTGTACCCCAGAGACCTATATGAGCTCTGTCTGCATTTTGTTCTTGACCAATATAACGTCCAGTATTTGCAATAATTCTCAAGTTATCTGCCATCACATCTGGCGCAACAATCAAAGTTTGACCGTAAACACCAAATCCTCTTAAACCACCATATGCTGAAAACAAAAGAGATTGATAACCTTCTGCATCTGCAAATGCTATTTGGGTAGTTAAACTTTGCCTTGGCTCAGTATCTAATAGGTCAGAACAAGAACTGCTAGCCACAGTTAAAGCACTACCTAAAGCCAAAATTTTAAATATATTTTTCATATCTGATTTCTAATTAGAAGTTAAGACTTACACCAGCAGTGAATTGCTTAGAGTTTGGAAAGGCTCCAAAAGTACTTCCAAGAGAGTTTGCCTCTGGATCTATACCATTATACTTTGTAAAAGTCAACATGTTGATTCCTTGAACAAACAAATTAGCTTGTCTCATACCAAGTTTTGAAGCCAAAGCGTTAGGCATTGCATAGTTCAGAGTCACCTGCTTCAATCTGATATAGCTACCATCACTTAGAAGTCTAGTAGAAGCTTGGTTCACATTAGATGTACCCGGCTCCTGACCCCCTTCAAAAGGCCTTGCTGTATTGGTGATATCACCTGGCTGTCTCCAATAATCATTCATTGCTCTTAACTGGTTGCCTGGACCAGTACCCATACTTGCTAGATTATATAAATCTTGGTTGAATGCTAGGTTACCAAACTGGTACTGGAAGAATACTTCCATAGAGAATGGGCCATAAGAGAAGTTGTTTGAAAGACCACCATAAGAGCTAGGTAGTGCACTACCTATGTATCTAACAGAACCAGTACCCGTAATGTAAGTATAGTTACCTGCTCCATCATCAAACATCTGACGACCATTGGCTGGATTAACACCAAGAAACTCGTTCATATAATAGAAAGAGATAGGCTTGCCTACTATCAAGTCATTCCCAATTCTATCCAAATTATCATACAAAGAGATCAACTCATTTTGCAAGAAAGTCACATTGAACGCTGTAGTCCATCTGAATTTACCAGCTACAATATTTGTAGTCTGCAAATCAAAATCTATACCTTGGTTTCTAACTTGTCCAGTATTTCTGGTAATAGAACCAAAACCTGAATCAGCAGGGAGGGGAGTACCAAAAAGAAGCTCATTTGAATTCTTTCTCCAGAAATCAACTGTACCAATGATTCTACCATTGAATAAAGTCCAATCAAGACCTATATTGTAGGTTTCAGCTTCTTCCCAAGTAAGGAGATCATTACCTAATTGAGATAGTGCCAAACCTCCTTGTCCAAGATATTGACCAGCATTTCCTACAAGCGTTCTAGAAGCAAAGTTAGGAATGCTTGAGTTACCGGTCACACCATAAGATGCTCTCATTCTCAAGTTATCCAACCATGTTACATCTTGAAGGAATGATTCAGATGACATTCTCCAACCTGCAGACACTGCACCGAAAGTACCCCATCTGTTTTGCTCACCAAATCTTGAGTGACCATCTCTTCTCAAAGTAAAGTCAGCAGTGTATCTATCGTCATATTCGTATTTAGCTTGACTGAATACACCTGACCTTTTGAATTCGGTGAAGTTACCACCAATGGCAAAAGGAACAGCTGCATTTTGTAAATATCTCAATGCTGGATTAGCAAAACCTCTACCTGTAGCAGTTTGAAGCTCAGATTGAGAACCCACATATTCAAATCCTAAGATACCAGATACAGTGTGAACATCGTTGAACTTCTTGTTGAAGTTGAAGTTATGGTTGGTATTGATGTTATTATTTCTTCTGTCTGTATATGAAGCAGATCCACCATAAGAAGAGAACGCTGGGATTGTAGCAGGTCTATGGTTTTCATCTCTGTTATCAGAAAAATCTATACCGAAATAAGAGGTAAAGCTCAACCATGGAGCAAATTGATAGTTCAACTGCAAATTAGAAACAGATTGAACAGTAGTACCTCTTCTCAACTCTTCGTTGACACCTTGTACAATGTTGTATCCAAAGAGGTGAGCTGATGGATATGGAGCAAATGATCCATCTTCATTGTAAATTGGAACATTTGGTCTCGCAGAAAATCCGGCAACAAAAGGGCCATTCACAAAATTACCTCTATCAATCGTACCATTGGTTCTTTGATAAGCCAAAGACAAATTAGCTGATACCGTCAATCTCTTATTAGGCCTGTGCGTTAAGTTCAATCTAGCAGTAGATCTTTGATAATCTGACATGATGATTTGAGCTTCTTGGTTAGTATGTGATCCAGATAAGAAAAACTGTGTTTTCTCATCACCACCAGAAACTGAAAGATCATAAATACCCAATTGACCAGTTCTATAAAGTGCTCCTAGCCAATCAGTAGATTGAAGATTTGGATCCTCTGGATTACCAAATATATTAGCAGCATTTGCAGGGTTCAATCCAGCATTGATGTAAGCCTCTCTTTTGATTGAGGCAAATTCTCTTGCATCCATTACATCATAAAGATTCAAAGGTTGAACTATACCTCTCTGTACTGAGAGCCTAACTTTAGTATCACCTTTAGCACCTCTTTTTGTAGTAATCAAAACTACTCCATTAGCCGCTTGAGCTCCGTAGATCGCAGCAGCAGCAGCATCCTTCAAAACCTCAATTGATTCAATGTCATTTGGGTTGATAGATGCTAAGGCATTTTGAGAACCTTGACCTGAAAGACCACCACTTGACACCTGAACTCCATCCACAATATATAGTGGATCATTACCAGCATTAATGGAACCGACACCTCGAATTCGAACCGTAAGTGTACCACCTGGTTGACCAGTAGTAGAAGTAACTTGAACACCAGCAATACGTCCTTGCATCGCTCTATCAAACGACTGCATTGGCAAATCTTGGAAGACTTCACCTTTCACAGAAGCAATCGCACCAGTAATTTCTCTTTTTGATTGATCACCATATGATGTTACTACGAATTCAGATAGTGATTGAACATCAGGTTCCATAGTTACATCAACTACTGATCTTCTTCCGATGTTAACTTCCTGCGCTCTCAATCCAATGAAAGTGAAGGTTAATACATTGTTTGATTCTGGTACATTAATAGAATACTTACCATCAAGATCAGTAGCTGTCCCGATAGTAGTTCCTTTGACCAGAACTGTAACACCTGGAACCGGTTGATTATCTTCACTAGAAATCACCGTCCCAGTTACAACACGACTTTGAGCAAATGCCGAAGCACCTACAAAAAGAAGCGCGAGTCCTAGAAGTAAAACTTTCCTCATATTTGTTTTTTTTGGTTTAACGATAGCTCAATTTTATTCATTAACTCGATATAATCCAACTATTATCAAAAAATTTAAAAGTGATCTCTGGTCAATTCACAAATATTGAAATAGGTTTTTGAATCAATTAAAGAATATAATTCTACTAGTGACCGCTAATAAAGAAACAAAACCAAAATAAGACTGATATATTTAATGTTAATCAAAATATAATTTTTTTTTAACCTTTATTAACGACTCATTTATACTAAAAACTAAATTGATAACTAGGTAATTTCTTTAGTTATTTACATAAAAATTTAAAAAAATAAACTTTAAAAATCAAAAACATATAAAATATAATTATTTTTATTTTTTTTATACTTTTTATATGTAGTTTTTGAATAAATAAAAATGAATCTTATATTTAAAATAATATGATTGAGCCCCAACAAAAGATTCATTTTGCGCAAAAAATTTCTCTACAATATTAAAATAGTTTAATTTATAAATAGACAACATTATGGCACTACAAAATTTAATAACACCATATTATTTGTCAAACATCACAATATACTCACCGTGATTCTTCTGTTTAAAGCTCGATTGCTCGCTGTGTCATTAGACACTAATGGAACCTGAGAACCTTTCCCCGAAATCTGTAACCTTTCATCAGAAATTTCATTTTCAACTAGATATTTCTTGACACTGGCAGCTCTTCTCAAACTCAGCTCTTGATTATAGGATTCGCTACCTACATTATCTGTATGGCCGACTATCATAATCTGAACATTAGGATTCTCTTGCAAAAATGAAATCAGTCGCTTTAGTGAAGTAGTAGAAGCAGGTTTTAGATCGGTCTTATCAAAATCAAAAAAGATATTCTCGAAAACAAACTCCTCCCCTGATGCCACTGGAATCAACTCCACATCTAAATTCTTCTGATTGGCCAAACTATCTCTATCTACATTGTAAATCTTTGGCAGAAAGCCCTTTTTCTCCACATAAAGCCCTGAAGCAGGTCGATTGGGATAAAGCATGGTAAAGTCCCCAGTTCTCCCATCGGACTTAAATTCATACATAGTGCTATCAGAAGCTAGATCAACAAGAGACAACTTAGCTTCCACAGGTTCACCTGTACTCTTATTAAATACGCGACCTTGGGTCACCATCAGTTTTTCTCCTAAATAAATTTCTTCAGGGAATTTGAACCTATAAATAAAAGAGCGCTCTTGCTTTCCTTCATTAAAAACGGTCTCAGTATAATATGCATAATCGCGCTGAGCTGTGATAAAAAGTGCCAACTGATCCTGATGATCATTGATCGGGTAGCCTAGATTCTCTGGTGTAGAAAATACGCCTTTCTCCACACGAGACATGAATAAATCTAATCCACCGAATCCAAGATGTCCTTCAGAAGCGAAGAAAAGAATCTCATTATTAAAGTAGATAAAAGGAGATACTTCATCCTTAGCTGTATTGATCTCTGATCCTAGATTCTTGGCTTCAGACCAAGACCCATCCGGCATTCTCAAAGTGTACCAGATATCTTTCCCCCCAAAGCCACCCCTTCTGTTGGAAGAGAAAAACAAAATACTACCATCTGCAGAAAGTGAAGGCTGAGAGTCCCAAACTCTTGAGTTGACATTCTTCCCCATATTCACTGGTCTTTGCCATACTTCATTGACTTTGTAAGAAATATACAAATCGCAATCCCCAAAGGAGTCTGGCATCTGACAAGAAGTAAAAATCAAAATTTTCCCATCAGCAGAAATGGTACATGTCCCTTCATTGTAAGCTGTATTGATACTATTAGCAATACTTTTTGGATCAGACCACAAACCTTCCTCTTCGTCAAAATAGGCCACAAAGATATCCTCATGCTCATTATTAGCCAATCCATCTCTTTTGGTAAAGAGAAGCTTCTTGCTATCAGCTGTGAGCACCGGGAAATACTGTAAGACAAATTGATTCAGGGGATCTTCTAGCTTTTCTTTCTTGATCACAAACGGATTTTCTAAGTGACTTCGGATAAAACTGATTTGATCCTTCATTTCCTTAAATGGACGTTGGTTTTGGAAGGTAGGATTGAGCAACAGTTCACTTTGGTCAAAAGCAGCTATAGCCTGGTCAAATTCTCCCAACTTTAAAAAACAATGGACCTTCAACCAAGCAAATTCCCCGAGAAGCTGATTAGGCGCCTTGATATTCCGCTTCAACCCCCTTTCGGCGATTTCAATAGCCTGGTCAGGAAAACCCTGTGTTAACAGTATCCTAGCCCATTTTAGATAGGATTCCAAAAAGTTCGCTTCCCTGTTGATTGAAGCCTTAAATTTGGCAATGGCATCATCATATTGCCGCTTTTGAATCAATTCATCTCCTTCTTCATGAAGTCTAATCGCTCTGTTATCTATAATGGTATAGGTCTGACCACTGACTGTCAAAAATGTCAAAACCAGCAAAATAGATAAAAGGGCCTGCTTCATAGATCTAAGGGATATCCATAAATTTATGGGTTTGTAGGGATATTTTCCAATTTGGGTGAAATTTTACGTAATCTATAATCTTTGAAGTGAAAGTAGCAGCCTTGCTCCATTCTGGCTGAAGTAGCAATTGACAGTCATTTTGAACCAAAGCAGCATGTTTTTCAGCAAAATCAAAATCTGACACATGATAAATGACCACTTTTAGTTCATTTGCATGCTCATAGATACTTGGATGTGGCGCTTTGAACTTCTTTGGAGAAAAACATACCCAATCGAAGTCTCCTGAAAATGGATGTGCTCCTGAGGTCTCCATGTGGGTAGAAAACCCTTCCGACTTCAATAAAGCAGTTAGTGGTCCAAGATTATACATCAAAGGTTCTCCTCCAGTGATCACTACTTTTCGTCCTGTGTATTGCTTTGCCTCTGCCACGATGTCCTCAATGGATAAAACAGGCCATTTAGCAGCCTCCCAAGAATCCTTGACATCACACCATACACAACCCACGTCACATCCTCCCAATCTAATGAAATATGCAGGATGACCAGAAAAAGTACCCTCTCCTTGTATCGTATAAAAAGCTTCCATGACAGGAAGCATTAGCCCTGCTGCTACTACGTCTCTTTTTTCCATGATAATTTTTGATAAAGCGGGTGATCGAACCGCTAAGTTTTATGTAAATCCGATTTTCGGATTGCAAAGGTATGATTAATTTGATGATAAGAAAAATG
Organism: Belliella buryatensis; assembly: GCF_900188245.1. Taxonomy (GTDB): domain Bacteria; phylum Bacteroidota; class Bacteroidia; order Cytophagales; family Cyclobacteriaceae; genus Belliella; species Belliella buryatensis. Next base: position 23,483 of record NZ_FZOK01000008.1, read on the forward strand.
AACTCAAATATTGGCTCAAAGTACTTTCTCCATCACAACCCTGTATTCTTCAATCCTCCCTTTTTTAATCAAATCCACAATCATAAAACCTCTATTCAGTCCAAAATGAATCATCTTGGTCAGTTTATTTCTAGTTTTGAAGTACACTTTGAAGTATCCATGGTTCCTCGCCCACAGCTCCTGAGCATCTGCCAATTTTGTTGCCACTCCTTTTCTTCTATGTGACGCAACTACTCCACCCATCCAAGAATAAAATGCCTGAGGAGAATCCCTTTGATACCCTACTTTGAACCCAACAGGGTCTCCATCAACTTCTGCTATCAAAATTAAATATGGAACCGACTTCAATCGCTCTTCATAGATCTTTTCAGAATACGGTTGGTAAAATTCACTCACCTGTTGACTCAAAACCACCACTTCACCTATGGTACCCTGCCTAATTTTGATCATGTCCTTCATAAATTAAATCCCATCTATATTTACAACAAAAATATTTATTGCATTCAAGAGTCATTTCAGAGAAATTCACCTCTATGTAGACAGCAAGAGCAAGTATTAGTGTGACATTGCTATCGAGCTATTTTGAGAACCCTAAAACAGACTGCTTACCCACTTTATCCTTATTTTCCAAGTCAAGAAGTTCGGATTTTCTCCAGATACCGCCAGCATAACCTGTAAGTTGGCCATGTTTGCCAACTATACGATGACAAGGAAGCATAACCAAAATGGGATTAGCTCCAATCGCCGTACCTACTGCTCTAACGGCATTAGGCTTCCCAAGACCAAAAGCAATTTGCTCATAGGTTTTGGTCTGACCAAAAGGCACCTTATTGACTTCTAGCCAAACCTGACGCTGAAAATCAGTCCCGCCAAGCGCTACCGGCACATCAAAGGTTTTTTGCTTTCCCTGAAAATAAAGCCCTAATTGAATTCTCACATCCATCAGTACACCATCCAAAAAAGTGTCGGTGACTGGCTCTTCAGTAAACTTCAATGAAATCAAATATCCATCAAAAGCTTCTGCTTTTACATTGCCCAAGGGCGTCTCCATTACTGCAATCTCTCTCATCTCTTCTTTGTTTTAAGGTAAAAACACTCCACACTCAATGATCACTGTGTACGCGCACGCCAATAGAATAGTAACGAAAGTTAGGGATAATTGTCTTGGAATACCTGCTTTATTTTCCAGAGCTATGATAAATTCTTCCAAAAACCTTGATTTGAAACCCCAAAAATCACCTTATGAAGGTATTTTGTAAGTCTATATTCTAAAATAAGCCAATTAGTCTAAATAAAACATCCTCAATAAATCACCAATCTAAACCGCCACACTTCTCTCAAATCGGAGATAGCAACATAAAAAGGTTTGTATAGAGGATTGCTAGAACAAAGCAAAAGTCGCTCTTTTTCCTTGACCTGATTGTAAGCGATCTTGAATGTCACCCCATCCTGCTCTGTGACGATGACGTACTTGTCCCCATCCTTGATGCTAGTCCAGTCATCCACATACTCACAGACAATCCATGCACCATCTGGCAAGGGTAGCATGGAGTCTCCATCAATTTGAAAAACCCTATGCTTCTTATCCTCAGGCAAAAAAGGTAAAGAAAACCTCGGCAACTCTTCGATAAAGTCTGGATCTGAAAATCCCGCCAAATAGGAAGCCTTTGCTCGCTGAGACACTACCTCAATCAATTCTCTCCCCTTTACATCCACCGTGGTAGTCAATATCCTGAGATTGCGACCTTTTAGGTATTGGTCAGTCTCCAATGTCTGTCTGAGCTTATACTCCGACAGTGATGCTAGGTCTCTGCGCAACAACAAATCTACCGATACACCGAAATAATCAGAAATCATCAAAATAGCTTCTAATGGCGGATTGATGTTCAACTCGTAGCCCGCTAGCTTGGATCTACTGATCCCTACACTTTGTGCCATCGTCTCTTGCGTCAGCCCCTTTTGCTTACGGAGGAATTTGATATTAGAATGAATATACATGACAGATTATCAGATTTTTATAAATGAATCAAGCCCACTGTGTCACTACTTGTCAGATTAAATACTGAAGTCCTTACATTTTTTATGGATTCGTATTTCAAATCTAATCATTAAAGCCTAAATTATAAACAATAAAATGTCAAAATAATAAACAAAAAATTTATGTCCTCTCAAAGCCGACACATCCTACACATGGACTTAGATTCCTTTTTTGTCTCGGTAGAGCGACTCTACGACGACAGACTCAAAAATAAACCCATTCTCATTGGTGGATCGGGAGACCGAGGCGTAGTGGCAGCATGTAGCTATGAAGCAAGAAAATTTGGTGTACACTCGGCTATGCCTATGCGTACGGCTAGACAACTTTGCCCCGAAGCAATCTTGGTTCGGGGAGATTTTGAAAAATACAGTCAAAAGTCCCATGAAGTTACAGAAATCATTCGGGAAGATGTTCCTCTCTTCGAAAAGTCATCTATTGACGAGTTCTACATCGACTACACAGGAATGGATCGCTTCTTTGGCTGCTTCAAAATGGCTCAAGAGCTGCGCAAAAAAATCTCAAAAGAAACTGGACTGCCTATCTCTATGGGTCTTTCACAAAACAAGACTGTATCCAAAGTCGCGACCGGAGAAGCCAAACCCGATAACGAAAAGCAAATCCAAAAAGGGGAAGAGAAGCCATTTTTGGCTCCTCTGTCTGTACGCAAAATCCCCATGATCGGAGAAAAAACCTCTCACACACTCTACAATATGGGTGTCAAGAAGGTACAAACGTTACAAAACATGCCCGCTGAACTCTTGGAAGCCACCTTCGGAAAAAATGGCCGTCTCATCTGGGAAAAAGCCAATGGCATAGACCATTCTCTAGTTACTCCTTATTCCGAAGCCAAATCCATCTCTTCCGAAAACACCTTCGAACAAGACACCATTGACATCAAAATGCTTGAAGCACACCTGGTCGCCATGACCGAGCAGCTAGCATCCAAGCTCCGACAAAAACAGCAACTCACAGCATGTGTCAGTGTGAAAATCCGCTATTCGGATTTTGATACGCATACCATACAGCAGCGGGTTCCTTATACCTCCACAGACCATACGCTGATCACTGTGGTAAAAGGTCTTTTCAAAAAACTTTATAATCGCCGCATGCTGATTCGTCTGATTGGCGTGCGATTCAGCAGCTTGGTGCATGGTAACTATCAGATCAATCTATTCGAAGATTCCGAAGAACAAATCAGACTCTACCAGGCTCTTGATCGACTAAACATCAAATATGGAGACAAAACCGTCTGCCGCGCCATCGGTATGCAGGTCGGCAGACGGAGATTCAATCCTTTTAATGGAGTGGGGATCTAGTCTAATTTATACAGTCAAAAAATCCATATAATTGTCTGGAGACACTTGATGAAAAACAGTATTGGGATAAGCCTCTTCAAACCCGGAAGGAAATGAAGACCTCCTCTTCGGGTTCCATTTTGCTTCGAAAGCATGGATTGCTCCTCCCTTTTCTTCAAGCCAATCCAACTCCATTCCTGTCGTCGTCCTCCAGAAATAAACATTGGTTTTTATTCTGTTGTAATGCAAAAACTTCATTCGTTCACTGATGATGAAATTCTCCCAAAGCGCTCCTACATCATTCCGCAAAGACAGCGCATTGAAATTGTTGATAATGGCATTTCGAACGCCATTGTCCCAAAAATAGATTTTCTTGCCCTTCTTGATTTCCCTTCGCATATTCCGACTGAAGGAATTCATCTTAAAGATCACATAGCTTTTCTCCAAAAGATCTATGTATTTTTCGGCGGTTTCCTTATCTATTCCTATCGTATTTCCCAGCTCATTGAAAGTCACTTCAGAACCTACTTGTAAAGCCAAGGCGAGCAATAATTTCTGCAAAATAACAGGCTTCCTCACTTGGTCTAAAGTGAGAATATCTTTGTAGAGATAGCTACTCGTCAGTTCTTCAAGAATCTCCTCTGCTTCACTTGGTTTATTGACAACTTCAGGGTAAAAACCATAAATCAGCCTCGTATCAAGCATCCTTCTCTCCTCCCTCTGAGAGCTATGAGCTATCATTTCTCCTGTAGAAATCGGGTAAAGACTCAATTCCCTCTTCCTTCCTGTAAGAGGCTCTTTGATTTCATTTGCAAGTTCCAAAGCTGAAGAACCAGACGCAATCACTTGCACACCGGGCATGCCATCTGCGATCAACTTCAAGGTCAAACCAATGTTTTTGACCCGCTGAGCTTCATCGATCACCACCAGCGTATGCGAACCTATGAGTGACTTTAGTCTAGTAATCGTCACGTCCTCTAAATCATCTCTATCGTCAGGATTGTCACAATTGAGCCACAATACATCCAGCTTCTCACGCTCTATCAGCTGCCTCAACAAAGTAGTCTTACCTACCTGCCTTGGACCCAATACCAACAAAACCTTTCCTTGATTGAGTCTGATTTTAATTTCGCTTTCTATTACCCTAGTAATCATTTCTAGATCATTTGAAGCAAAAATATGTAATTCTTCGATCATAACCGAAAATAAACATGTAATTCTTCGATTACGATCGAAAATAAGCATGTATTTCTTCGATTAGAGAAATTAGAAAGGAGTTGAAAAAATAAAATCAAGGACTTAAGGGGTCCTTGATTTTAAAATACACTTTCTTTATAAAAGATAGACTTACAAATCAGTTACTGAAAAACATAAGACCTGAACTATCATCTTTTTTGAGATTGATTTCATTTGCTTTTCTTGGGAGTGTCAATTTAGATTCAATAATATTACCGGAAACTCTTCCTAAGAATTGTGACACATCAGCTTTACTCTGATTCAAATGAATCTCTAAATTGGGAATACTTTCTACAGACAAATGAGCTCCAGCATCTCCTCGCAAATCTAAAAACGATATACCATGTTCCCTTCTAAGCTTAAAAGAAGAATTGGAGGCTATTACTTTTAAGCTATCATAATTAAGCGCATTTTGGGTCCCTAACTCAGTGACATCATTTAAAATCAGAGTTTTAATATTCTGCCCAATATAAAGTGTTAACGATCCGTTTTCCTTCATTCTAGCATCCCTGACAAATAAAGTATCTTCCTTAACCTGAATAAAATATGGACTAGAACTATTAGAGGCATTTTCATCACTCTCCTTATAGGAGAATTGTCTATACTCAATTCGGCTCACATCCTCCTTCTTAAACATCAAAATCCCCGAATTTTGAATTGATACTACCGAAAATTCGCCTTCAATAGGCATTGTGTCAACTGAAGTTTCCTCTAATAGAAAAGTCTCTCTTAACAGTAAATCTTCTTTTTCCGAATAATGAACAGAAGCAAACACTGCCCCAACCACGGACACCCACGCAAATCCCAAAAAAGAGAATAAAATTTTATTACTTGTTTTCATTTTGATTTTCATTAAGTTGATCTAAAAGCATTTTAAAGTCAGCAGGAACCATTTTCAAGACTTTTGCTTGATGCACCAGCTTGGGGAGTTCTTTTTGAAGAAAAAGTTTTTTCTCATCCTGAATCAAACGCTCTCTAGCATGATCAGAGACAAAAAAACCTATTCCACGTTTGTTATCCACTATCCCTTCATTTTCCATCAAAGCATAGCTTCGCATGACCGTGTTTCTATTGACTTCTAAGTCCACTGCCAATTCTCTAACAGAAGGAATCTTATCTCCCGGAAGTAATTTTCCTGTGAGAATCTGATCGACCAGTCTGTCCCTAATTTGGATAAATATGGTTTTACCATCGCTAAATTCCATATTAAACCTCCCTTTCTTTTAGCTTGTAATATGAAATAATGTAACTTAGCACAGCACCCGTATAAAATAAAACTAGCAAGACATAAATCATCAGTGGTGCTTCATTTCCAAAAACTTTAATGTTCCAACTGCTATCAAGAAAATAACCAAGAGTCTTATTTCCATCATTAAATAAATTAGATATTATAAATGGAGACAAAGCCGTTGCCACGCTGAATACAATTATAAAAAGAGGAACCATCACAATATTCCACTTTCCAAAATATTGACTTCCAGTGAATATCGCTGAAGGGATAAATAATATTAAACTCAAAATAAAGATATAATATAGCCAGTCTGCACTTTGTTTAATTGGTATCAAAACATCAAAATCTATAATATCTATATTAGTTATCCCTCCTGTCCATTGTATCAAAAACTCTAGAGCTATCCATCTGGCAAGGATGGCACTTAAAGCAAAAATTGTAGGCATAACCAAAAAAGCCAATGTGAATTTCACTATAAACTGAGAGAATAGCTTCTCCAATGGTAAAGCTGGTAAAAGGAGATATCGCTCTGCGGAGACTTTTGACCTTAGATCCATAAAACTTTGTCCTACAACAAAAAGTAAAATTGCTATTACATAAAAAAAGTACGCTCCGTTATAAAAATTATTTTTTTCTCCATACTGTGTCATATCTATCCTTTGATATGATAAGTATTGAGTAAGATACAATGTAACAAGCAAAAATGCCCCAAAAATAAGCAAAAGGTAATACTTCTTATGAAGCAAAAATTCAAACTTGATCAGCTTCAAAATTCTGGATAAGGATAAATTATTCATGTGTTACTTGATTTTGAGTTGATAAAAATTCACCGGTCAATTTGCCCGCGATCACCGCATTAAATAATAATTCTAAGTCAGGGCTGCCACCAGAAATACGTTCTCCTTCAGGCTGTCTCGCTATATATTGAGCTCCAAGAAGGTGTGATTCTACAAAAATAGCTTGCTCAGGAGCTTGCGGTCCTTGGGAGAAGACAAATTGATTTTCTAAGGCTTCCAGATCTGCATGAAGCTTCACTTTCCCTTCATCTAAGACAATGATCTGATCTACCAAGTTCTCAATATCCTTGACCTGATGCGTGGAGATAACCATGGTCTGATCTTCTTGCAGGCTACCGGAAAGCACTCTCCTGAATGTACTTTTTGAAGGAATATCCAAGCTATTTGTCGGTTCATCGAATAGCAGCAACTTCGCCCCAGTGCTCAATCCAATCGCAATCTGTAACTTCTTTTGCTGACCAAATGATAGGTTGGAAATTCTCTGATTCCCGATAATCTGAAACTCTGAGAGTAACTTTTCAAATCGATCAGAATCAAATCCTGTATAAAAATCTTTATAGATACTTACATATTCATTCACTTTCAAAAACTCTGGTACAGAAACTTTCTCAGGAACAAAAATCATTTGATTCAAAAATGAGACTGCTCTGTCAAATGTAGAAACCTCGTGAAACTTCACTTCACCTGAAACTGGCTTGAGCAATCCTGCCATCAGGCGCATCAAGGTGGATTTGCCTGCTCCATTCATCCCTAAGAGTCCTATAATTTTACCCTCTCCCAATTCCAGATCCATTTCCTCACAAAGCCTGGGCTTTTTTGGATAGGAAAAACTCAACTTTTTTATTGAAATCATATCTTAATGTTTTACTGTCATAGTATATTATGACACTAACATAGGTGATTAAATTTATAAGTCAAAAATTATTTTTAAAAAATTTTAAAAATCCTTTGAAAATCAGAGTCTTTAATTGAACAATCTCATCTATTTGAAAAGCATATTGAACAATAAAGGAAAGTATCAAGTTCTAAATGTTATACTCACTCTTTAATCAATTAGAAACCCTCAAAATAAGCAAGGTTTTGAGAGATTTCTGAAAATAAATCATGCCCAAGTTATCTTCTGAAGAAAAGTTTGTGGATGTCTCCGATTATGGAAGACCGCTGGCGAGAGCTTTTGTGAATCAAGTGCAACATACCCGCATTACTCCAGTACAGGTTACTTACCTATTTGGTATCAGTGGTCTAATTGCCATCTTTTGTATCCTCCACGGATTATATTTGGCTGCTGGTTTTTTCTTGATCCTCAAATCCATCTTGGATGCTGCAGACGGTGAACTTGCTAGAACAAAAAATCGCCCCTCTTACACAGGCAGGTATTTGGATTCTATTTTCGACATTTTTCTAAATTTCCTTTTCTTGGGGGCAATTTGGTATGTAACAAACTCTTCTATTTGGGCCACATTACTGGCTTTTTTGAGTATCCAAGTTCAAGGCACTTTGTACAATTATTACTATGTAATACTCAGACACAATACAGAGGGTGGGGAAAGAACGAGCAAAATCATAGAAAATAAGCGACCAAAGGCATTTCCGATTGAAAGTCAAAGTACCGTTGATTTTCTTTATGACACATACAACATTTTGTACGGCACTTTTGATAAACTAATCTATCGTTTGGACAAAAGCGCAAGTGATGCACCACCATTTCCAAAGTGGTTTATGTCCATGATTTCTATATATGGTCTTGGCTTCCAACTTCTTATTATTTCAGCTCTTCTGTCAGTTGGACTAATTGAATTTATCATCCCGTTTTTTATTGGCTACAATGTATTCTTGATAGTGTTTATAGGTTTGAGAAAGATTTTTTTGACATAAAAAAAGACAACAAAAATTTTGCTGTCTTTTCCATAATTTAACAATTAACCTAAACACTATTCTATGATTCTCGCTCTTACTCTCATAGAGACAATTTCCTGACCATTATCAAGCGTCACTAAAAACATGAAAGCTAATTCATCACCTGCTCCAACAGAAGTAACTTCACCTTCACTGTTTGTTCTTACTTTTTCTTCAAACTCAGTGATCGATGTTGTGAAAACTGCGCTTGTTGCTCCAACTTGTATCGGGGCATCCAAATAACTTTCATTTGAATTCAACTGCCCCACATTGATATCGGACGCACCACCTATAGCCTTCGTGATTTCTGCAATAGTTCGTCCTGAGGCTTCTGGAATCTGCATTTCATATCTAATCTCCCCACTGCCCGAAACTGACACTTCTATAAATGGATCAAATCCGAAAGTAGTCGCATTTGGGAAAGTCAATGGAACCTCAGCAACATTGTCACTATTAAGCTCACCGAAATCTTGTTCACAAGATGTTGCAAACCATGCGAACACCATCAACACAATATAATTTTTTATCTTTTTCATAATCTTTAGCTTATTCATTCCACCAAACAGGGATATTAGAGAAAATATTATTAGGGAAATTTGGGTTTCTTGCTACTTCTTGAGAGACATATTGTGCTCTCAGAGGGCGCTGATTCGGGTCAATGCCACCTGCATTCTGATGAGGTGCTAATGTTGGGTAGCCCGTTCTTCTCCAATCTGTCCATTGCTCTATCCCATTTCCAGTCCAAGCGATGTATTTTTGAGTGAGAATTTTTTCCAAATCTGACTCAACATTACCGGTTAGATTTACTTCATCCGAATTATCAGCAAAATATTGGTCGATTTGCGCCGCAGTCAATCCTGCCAAAGACATAGAGGCCCTTATTCCTTCTTGATAAAATGCATTGGCATCTCCAGCAATTCCCAATCTAACTACAGACTCCGCCATGATAAATGCCCTCTGGAAGTTGGTGAGAAGTCTAACTGGTCCTGCACCATTACCTGTTACATAAGTGTTGAACCTAGACCAAGAAGTTTGTGGAAGGGGTCTCTGGCCTGCAAAACCATTATCTATAGTAATAAACTCTCCAGTTGGCGCTGTGACAAATATTGGTAATCTTGGATCATTTTTGCTTTGTAGCAAATTCACGAAACGCGTACTTATAATCAAATCCGCCGCAAATGTGGATATATTGGTCCACTCGTGAACTGGCGCATAACTCCCTTGAGAAGTCCCGAAATTGATATTCAAATCTTCATCGTTACTCAATATCAAGTCATTCTGCAATACCTCATTAATTATTGAAGTAGCCAAGGCTGGCTCCTTAACAGAAATTGTATTTGCCATTTTCAACATCAAAGTATATCCAGCTTTTTTCCAACTTAGCAAATCACCTCCATAGGCCACATCATCTTGACCTGGGACTGCGGTAGATTCAGCATCTAGATCTGCAATACCCTCTCTTACTAAATCAAAAAGACTCTGTATTTGATCTGTTCCTTTATAAATATCCTCTTGGCTATCTAATACTGGCTGCGTGTTTTCAAGCCCTAATAAAGCTTGAGAATAAGGAATATCACCCCAAGTATCTGTAGCCAAAGCAAAAGCATAAGCTTTCATGATTTTCCCAATTCCAGAATAAGCACTAGCCCCAATCGCATCGGCAGATTTGATCATTTCTTCAAAAGAAATCAGTGCACCACCATATAATTCAAATCTCCACTGATTTCCAAAATCATCACCATCGATATCATAGATATCATAAGCCGCTGGCGAACCACCTGCACCAGCTGTTACAGAGATCACTGTAGAACCGAATCTGTTAAGCTCATTGTTATTGGCAAAAGCTGTTCCGGTCAATCCTGTCGGTAAAAGCAAATCAGGAGTAACTGACTCAGGGTTATTTGGATTCTCATTGACATCCAAAAATTCCTGACAAGAAGTTGCAGTAAAGACTACTGCTACCACTAATAAAATTCTATTTAATGTTTTCATCTTCGTCATATTAAAGCGTGAATCTTATATTGACACCATAGTTTCTGGTATTAGGCACACCGTTGAGGTCGAGACCTTGGATATTACCTGCCCCTTGCGTGTTCAGTTCTGGGTCACCCGGGAATCCAGGAGCAAAGAACCAAAGATTTCTACCACTGAAGCCAATACTTGCCTCTCCAAACGGAGTCCTTTCCAAAAATCTTCTGGGAAGATTATAAGACAAACTCACTTCTCTTAATCTATAAACAGTAGCATCATAAACACCGCTTTCAGATATTAGACCTCCTAGTCCAGACCAGTACGTTTGAGCAGGTACTTGAATATTATTTGGCACATATTGTCCATCTCCAACTTCGATCACTCCGGGCAGTACTCTAGGTAAATCTCTGTCTACTCCAGTCATTGCCAGTGTACCACCATTTCTCTGATCTACCATACCGAAAGAATAGATGTCACCGCCTTGGCGAGTATCTACCAAGACACTCATCATCCAGTTTTTATATCTAAATGTATTCATCAGGCCAGCTAACCAATCAGGCTGAGAGTTAGCGATTACTTGTCCCGCTATTCCAGGTAGATAGCCACCAGTAAGTGGGTTAATTAATAATTCACCCGCTGCATTTCTTTGCATGGCATTACCCACGATCACACCATAAGGTTGACCTACTACAATAGATGGCGTCAATCCAATGAATCCATTACCTGGGATACCTGACTGGTCGACTCCTGGTGCAATTTCCCTGACTTCATTTCTGATACGCGTAAAATTTAACCCCATATCCCAAGAAAAGCTTCCTGACTCTAGAATGGTCCCATTCAATTCCAATTCAATACCCTGGTTGACCATCTCTCCGACGTTTGTAGTTTGTACATCAAATCCAGAAGCATTGGAAACGGCTACATTGAAAATTTGATTGGTAGACCTCGTGAAAAAATATGCTGCATCAATAGAAAGCCTATTGTTGAATAAGCCAATATTACCACCTACTTCATAACTTGTCACAAATTCAGGTGTCAACTGATCAGAACCCAATCGTGCACCTGGTAAGAAACCTGGAATATTTGCTCCGCCAACCCCAATTGGAAATTGAACAGAAGCTACATTGTTACCGAAACCAGCAGTACCAAAGAATGTATTCAATAGGTATGGGTCAGCATCCCTACCAACTGTGGCGGCACTAGCTCGCAATTTGGCATATGAAAGTACATCGGATTCAATGTTGAACGCATCTGTCAACACAAAACTAGTGGCAATAGATGGATAGAAATATGCATTGTTACCAGCTGGCAAAGTAGAGGACTGATCGACTCTTCCAGAAAGTTCTAGAAATAAATAATTATTATAATCCAAAGAAAGCTGTGCGTAATATCCCAAGAGCCTTCTAACATTGGAAAATTCACCTGACCCTGTAAACACAGATGCATTACTTACATTGTCAAAAAATGGCACATTCAAAGCTGAGCCCAATACACCTATGGTTTGAAGATTCCTTTGATTGATATTTTGACCGAGTAATAATGAAGCACTAAAGCCTTCTGTAAAGATATTAGACTTTGAGGCCGTGATTAATAAGTCCCCGTTCAATTCAGATCTATAAATCATATCATCAGCGATGCTTCCTGCTGGAGTTCTAGCAGATCCAATTCTTGAAACTGCCTTACGTCTGTCCGTATATGTATCAGCCGTCACCCTATAAGTGATATTCAACCAATCAGATATGTCATATCCCACCTTGAAATTACCAAAAACTCTATCAACGGTACTTTCAAGGAATTCATTTTGAGTACTCCAAAGTGGATGATTTTGAGCTGGGTTATAGAATAAACTATTACCCAACTCGTCTTGGAATGGCTCTCCAACCAAATCAAAGGATCTTGGGATTCTGGTAATCTGACCAAAAGCAGAACCTCCATTACCTGTAATAGTATTTCTGGACTCAGATTTCACATAAGTAACATTACCACTTACCTTGACTCCATTATTGAGCTTTTTATTCCCTCCTACTTGAACATTATTTCTATTGAAAAATGATTCGGGGATAATCCCATCCTGTAAGGATGAATTGACTGAAACAATAAAGTTATCATCTCTATTGCCTGAAGCTATACTCACACCATTTTGAACGATTCTTCCTGTTTGATAAAAATCTCTAACGTTATTAGGAAATGCCTGATAAGGCACCGTAGTTCCAAAACTTGTTTCTACAGTTTCGAATCCAGGTGTTCCAAAAGCAGGACCCCAAGAAGCAGTAGAGATGTTATTAAAATCATTTTGTGTGCCTTGACCAAATTGATTTTGAAAACTTGGTAAACCATACACACTCTGAAAATTAACAGATGAATTCACTGTAATCTCCGTCTTATCGTTCATGTTTGCCCCACTTTTAGTAGTGATGACGATCGCACCTGCGGAAGCTCTAGAGCCATACAGTACAGATGCAGCCGGACCTTTCAGTACATTGATCGACTCGATGGACTCTGGAGCTATATCATTCAACCTGTTGGCTGGCTGAGACCCAAAAAGTGTGTTTTGGGTATTGTCAGTATCGTTATTGAAAATAATTCCATCTACCACAATCAATGGTTGATTAGACCCAGTGAAAGAAGTAATACCTCTAATGTTGATATTGGTAGAAGCACCTGGGGCTCCAGAAGCACCTACTATATTTACGCCAGTCAACTTACCTTGTAGGGAATTAAGTAAATTTGGCTCCGATTTTTGACTTACCATATCTCCCTTAATGGATTGCACTGCATAACCAAGTGATCGCTCATCCCGCTCAATTCCTTGAGCAGTAACAATAAATTCACTCAAATCTTCAAGGTCAGATGCCAAGTTCACATTAATTTCTGACCTTGATCCTACGCGCTCTTCATGGGTTTTGTATCCAATAAAACTAAATACAAGAACTGCCTGATCTGAGGGCACTTCTATAGTATACCTTCCGTCCAAGTCTGTGGTAGTACCCGAACTGCTTCCTTTAATTAGAATATTCACTCCTGGAATACCCTCTGGCTCCTCCGTTGAGGTCACCCTTCCCGTTACTGCTTTACTCTGCGCCCATATTTCATTGGTAGCAAATACAAGCAACAGAAGCGACAATAAAACTCTCTTCATGTTATAATATTTGGTTTAACGATAAATATTAAATACTAATATTAATTGTTTTTGTTATATAATAAAAATTTAATGATTTTTTTAAACAATATTTAAACCAGTTATTTATTCTAAAAAAATAAAGTTTTATAAAAGATATATTAAATCATTAATAATTTATATTTTAATAAAAAACAGAATATTTATTCACATTTACTGTTTTTATTTAAAAAATAAAATGATGTTCTAGCTAAATCAAAACAAATAACCCTTCAACCTTCAAAATTAATCTACAGCACATTTCAAAAGAATCTATTTTATATGTATATACATGTAAAATTATCTAAGGGTTTAAAAAATTTTAACTTTTTTTATCCATAAACAGATTTTATGAAATAATTACTATTATACATGTGATTTAAACCTGAAATTACCAGAAGAAAAAAATATAAAATTTTTACGGTCTCCTACCCTCAAGAATTATGGATGTGGTCGGGTAGACAATCCTAACACTACTTTCAGCCTTAAATTGATCAATAATACTTTCTGTGATCAAATGTTCAAAAAATCTCCTTTTCCTGGGATTACACAAATAGCGCAATGAAAGTTGTATTCCTCTTTCGTGAATCTTAGCATATACTGTGGGAGTATATTGGGTGAAAGAAATGAAATGCTCCTTCTGTGCTTTCTTAAGGGCTATTTGGATACTTCGATATTCTTTCTTGAATATCTCTTCAAGCATTTCAGTTAAAATCAACTTGGCTCTCTTATAATCGGAATCCAAACTGATGTTAATATGCTGCTCATTCCATATATAATCAAAACCCTGACTGTAATTGGCCTGCGGTGCCGAAAAAACCATCCCATTTGGGACGTGAATAATCCTACCTGTACTCTGCTCAGCATCCACCCAGTTACCCACTTCAAGGATACTAAACTGAAACACCCTCGTATCTACCACATCACCTTTAAACTCCCCTATCTGTACCCTGTCCCCTATATCAAAGGGCTTGCGCCAAAGAATAAACAGCCAACCAGCAATGTTGATAAAAATATCTTTTAAGGCAATCGCTATACCCGCTGATAATAATCCAAGGAAAGTCGTGATGGATTGGAAGTTACTGATCCAAATATTCCCGATTAGTAAAAATCCAATAAATACAATGATATACTGAACAGTCTTCCTCCAATGATAAAACTTTTTAAGCTCTGTCTCTTCTCTTTTTGCACCGATAATCCTGAAAGCGAGCTTTTTAATCACCCATAAGACCACTATGATCATGATGGTCTTGTAGATGTCCCATCTCAACTCATAGGCCACTACAGTATTCAAATAATCAATCCACTGTTCCATATTTTCAATAGTATCAAGCTCCACTTACAATTTTATTCTTTTTATCGACAGTCCAAAAACTTTTCTTGACAATTCTCTTCTCAAAATTGGAAAGACGATTTTTTAATGACTAAATTATAAACATTAAAATGTTAATTTTATTAACATTTATAAAATATACCAAGATATATCGCTTCGCTTATATCACGCAGTATCTATCCAATTATTTCCCCGACCAAGGGGAGGCATATTTCACCAAGTATATGTTTATCAATTGCCACTCTTACTACAGCTTCAAATACGGCACGCTCTCGATCGAAGAACTGGTCTCCGAGGCCAAAAGCAAAAAACTGGATGCGCTGGCCTTGACAGACATCAATTCAGTGGCCGGGGTGTTCCCGTTTATCCGTGAAGCACAGAAGAATGGCATACATCCTGTAATTGGGATTGACTTCCGCAATGGGGTAAAGCAGCAGTATATAGGACTGGCCAAAAATCAGGAAGGCTTCTACGAACTCAACCGCCACCTGTCCCATAGACGGACCAAAGGGCTGGAATTTGACACTCAAGCTCCTGCTTTTCAACATAGCTTTGTCGTGTATCCATTTAGGGAAAATGTATTCTCCCTAAGGGAAAATGAATTTATAGGCATCCACCCTTATCAACTCAATCGCTTGGTCAAGTCTCCTTGGTGCCGCTACAAGGATAAGCTGGTGCTACTGCAACCCGTCAGCTTCTCTTCTAAGCTAGAGTTCAACGCACACCGCCTGCTCCGTGCGGTAGACAAAAACACCTTGCTCAGCAAACTTGAACCCGAAGAACAAGGGGATATCAGCGACCAATTTTACTCTTATGCCGATATGGTAGCCCGCTGCGAAGGTCATAGCTATCTCTTGTACAATTCACAGCGCTTGCTGGAAGCTTGCCAGTTTTCCTTCTACTTCCAGGCAGTCAAAAACAAGCGGGACATCTTAGGCTCAGACTCGGAGGATTTTGATTACCTGAGACAGGAGACTTTCAAAGGTGCCATCAATCGCTATCCAGATCTCACGCAGAAAATCAGCACACGGCTGGAAAAGGAACTGGAGCTTATCCAGCAAAAGGGCTTTGTCTCCTACTTTCTGATCAATTATGATATCGTCAGCTTTGCCCAGCAACGGAATTACTACCATGTAGGCCGTGGCAGTGGTGCCAATAGCATCGTGGCTTACTGCCTGGGCATCACAGACGTGGACCCCATTGAGCTGGATTTGTATTTTGAGCGCTTTATCAACCTGTATCGGGAAAATCCTCCAGACTTCGATATCGACTTCAGCTGGACAGACCGGGATGAAGTAACGAAGTACATTTTTGAAAAATACAACAAGGAAGGGCAAGAGCATGTGGCCCTGCTAGGCTCTTACAGTACCTTCCAGGCCAATTCTATGTTGCGGGAACTGGGAAAAGTATTTGGCTTACCCAAAACTGAGATCGAATCGCTGATCTACCATGCCGACAAGCCTAATCATATTCCCGACCAATACGGGAAGCTGATTCTGAAGTACAGCCAGGTACTGCACGGGATGCCCTCACACCTGACCATTCATGCCTGTGGGATATTGATTTCGCATAAGCCCATACATTACTACACTGCAACTGAAATGCCCCCGAAGGGATTTCCACTAGCACATATTGATATGCATACGGCGGAGGATATCGGGCTACATAAGTTTGACATCTTATCCCAGCGTGGACTTGGACACATCAAAAGTAGTCTGGAGATTATCTATCAAAACCAAGGTGTAGAGGTGGATATACGGGAAGTGAAAAAATTCAAAAAAGACCCAAAAATCAAAGAACTACTAAGGACAGGGCACACCATCGGGGCATTTTATGTAGAATCTCCGGCCATGCGTATGCTACTGGCCAAGATGAAGGCTAGTGAGTATCTTGAGCTTGTTGCTGCCAGCTCGATCATCCGTCCTGGCGTGGCTCGATCAGGAATGATGCGGGAATACATCCTGAGGCATGTGAATAAAGAGCGTCGCAAGCAGGCCCATCCTGTGATGATGGAGATCATGCCCGAGACCTATGGCATCATGGTCTATCAGGAGGACGTGATCAAGGTGGCGCATTACTTTGCCCAACTCAGCCTATCGGAAGCGGATATTCTGCGACGGGGCATGAGCGGGAAGTCAAGGTCAAAGGATGAATTCCAGCGGGTAAAAGATCAGTTTTTTCTGAATTGTGAAAAATTGGGAAGAGACCCGAAAATCACCAAAGAAGTCTGGCATCAGATTGAGAGTTTTGCGGGCTATTCTTTTGCCAAGGGACATTCTGCATCCTTTGCAGTGGAGAGTTATCAGAGTCTGTACCTGAAAGCCTATTTTCCGCTGGAGTTTATGGTGGGGGTGATCAATAACTTCGGGGGATTTTACCATACGGAATTCTACATCCACGAACTCCGCATGAACGGAGCAGATATACAGGCTCCGCACATTAACGAGAGCGATCATCTGACCAATATCAAGTGGAAGACTGTATACCTTGGTTTTATCCACTTGAAGTATTTGGAAAAAGCCAGCATTGAAAAAATACTCAGCGAGAGGAGAGCTAATGGTTTGTTTGTAGGCTTGTCAGACTTTATCGCTAGGGTAGACATCAGCTTGGAGCAAGTCCTGATTCTGATCCGTATTGGTTGTTTTCGCTTTACGGGCAAGAGCAAGCAGGAATTGCTTTGGGAGGCACACTTTATCCTGAACAAGCGTAAGACGGTGACTACGGGCAGTGAGCTCTTTCGGCAGACTGGGTTCCGGGAATTGCAGGTACCTAAGCTTGAGGCGGCTGATCTGAGGCAAGAGATCGTAGATCAGATCGATATCCTGGAGTTTCCTTTGGACTCTCCTTTTCATCTGGTCAAGGATCAGACGGCACCTAGCATCAAGGCAAGAGATTTGAAGCAGTACTTGGGCAAACAAGTACAGATTATCGGTTATCTCGTCACGATCAAATACACCCGTACGGTGAAGGGTGATGTGATGAACTTCGGCACATTTGTCGACCGGGAGGGGGACTGGATAGACACCGTACATTTTCCTCCTGTGGTCAAAAAACACCCCTTTAAGGGTCGTGGTATCTACCTGATCCGAGGCAAGGTCACGCAGGAATTTGATTTCTATAGTATCGAAGTAACGAGCTGCGAACGAATGGCATATTGGAATGCGGGTGATTGAAGCGTGATGGATATGGTTCCATTCGCAGCTTAGTCTTGAACCACTTGGGGTTATTTTGTTTTTTTGATATTGGAAGGATCTCTGCTGGTATGAAAAATATCAAGCACATATACAGCTTCGGATGCAACTTCATAAATAATTTTATAACTCCAGACCACCTTATATCTAAAATCGCCCTCTACACTTAAAAGGTTTTGCTCCTTTTCAAATTTCTCCGGAAAATCAACAATTTTTTTAGTCTGAAAAATTAATTCATCTCTTACTTTTATCGCTACATCTATGGATTCTTTGTGCTTTAATATAGTTATAAATCTGTTTCAAAGCTTCTTTGGCTTCATCACCCCAAATAACTTTCAACTTTCTTTTCACCATTTTTCGATTTCCTTTTCAAGATCCTCTTGTGAGGTGAGATGTCCTGATTGGATACTTTTCTTAGCGGTAGTAATTCTTCTTTTTAACTGCCCTTCACTCAGAGGTTCTCCTGCTAGGGTAAAATCCTCTCGGACATACTCTTTTGCAACAGCATAAAGTAAGCTCAAAAGTCTATCATCACTTTATTCTATAAGTTGGAAAAGTTCCTCTTTGATTTTTGGTGTACCCATGGTTACAATTTTTATCTAAAATAACGATTATCCAACAAAATCGAACATGATACTTATTGATTTTTAAATTGCCAGATATGCAGTAAGTATAAATACAACTTTTATTTGAGCATTATATTATTGACATTAGAAGTAGGGACTGAGAATTAGAGTCTTTTATTTCTGTTTCAAAACAAGTAAATTTACTCCATGGGAAAGGATGATTTAAAAAGCCGAGTAGAAGAGCCACCATCATTATATGGCCACTACACCTATGCGGATTACCTGACTTGGAAGATGGATGAGATGGTCGAGTTGATCAAAGGTAAGATTTTCAAACAGGCGGCAGCTCCAAGGGTAAATCACCAAAGGTTATCCCTAAAAATATCCACTGAGCTTTACAGTATTTTAAAGGGCAAAAAATGTGAGGTTTTTGCAGCTCCTTTCGATGTAAGGCTCCCTGTGAAGTCAAAAAAACACGAGGACATTGATACGGTTGTTCAGCCAGATATCTGCGTGGTATGTGATCCAGATAAATTAGATGAACTTGGGTGTGTGGGGGCACCGGATTTGATTGTAGAAATCCTATCTCCAGGAAATAACCGAAAAGAATTGCAAAATAAGTATGAAGTCTATGAAGAGTCGGGTGTGAAAGAGTATTGGGTGATTCACCCCAATGAATGTACGCTCTTGATTTACAATTTGATCAATGGTAAATATCAAGCTTCAAAGCTTTTTACCCATGGAGATGTGGTGAAATCTGACGCAGTTGAAGGATTTCAGCTAGATTTATCTGAAATTTTTGAAAATATCCAATGACATCCTGTCCCTTATTGGTAGGATAGAATTTGCAAAAATTTTGTTTACTCCACCAAATTTTTATAAATCTTCCCATCCTTCATAATCACCACAAACTTTTCGGCAGGATTGGCAATCAATGAAAGGTCAGCCAAAGGATCACCATCCACCAAAATCAAATCTGCTAAGGCTCCTTCTTCCACCACGCCCAATCTCCCAGGATAGGGGCTTCTCAGCCCCGAAAGCTGCAACAACTCTGCATTGTCAGCTGTGACCATCTTGAGAATCTCGGCATTACTGAACCACTGCTGAAGGCGTAGGATATAGGAGTTCTGCTGTTCGTTCAGCTCTGGTTCGAACAAAAAATCTGTTCCCCAAGCGATCTTCAACTTCATCTTTTTGGCCATAGGCCAAAGTTGCGCTTGTCCTTCAATCACAGGCTTACGCTTTTCTACTCTTTGTGGATCCATATCAGGAGTGCTCTCCACAAGGTTTTGTGTACTCAACCAGACACCTTTCCTTTTCATTAGGCGAAGCGTCTTTTGATCGAGCATTTGCCCATGTTCTACACACTTTACTCCCGCCTTGATGGCTCGCTGTACGGCTCTTGGGGTATACGCATGCACCATCACATAAGTACCCCAGTCGTCTGCAGCTTCCACTGCTGCCTGCATTTCATCAAAAGTATATTGGGTCACATCCACAGGATCGTAGGCAGATGAAGTTCCTCCACCTGCCATTAATTTGATCTGACTGGCACCAAAGCGCAAGTTTTCTCTTACAGCAGTCAATACCTCGTCTCTCCCATCAGCAATAAAAGTAGCATTAAACCTTTCAGCTCGAGAAGGTTCTCCAAAAAATCTTCTTGACTTTTCATCTGGTGCTCTAAAATCTCCATGACCTGCAGTTTGGGAAATTGTAGCTCCGGATGGCCAAATTCTAGGACCTTTTAATTTACCTGCATCTATCCCCATTTTCAAAGGAAAGATAGGACCGCCCGCATCCCTTACAGAGGTAAAGCCCCGCATCAGCATCCTTTCCGCATTACCACCTACCTTTTCCATAATCACTCCCTCAGAAAGCATGGGCGACATCATTTCCCGCATGGTCAGTGCTCCAAAAGTCAAGTGTACATGGACATCAATGAGTCCAGGTATTAGCGTTTTCCCAGTTCCATTTATTCTAAGAGCACCATCTGAAGTCATGGAAATTTGGCCTATAGATTTGATTTTACCCCCCTCTACCAAAACTGTTCTTGGTTCTGTCAAGGACATAGTTTTTGCATCAAATATCCTTACATTTTCAAAGATCACGCTATTATTATCAAAAGCCTGAGCAAAGGCAAATGCTGGTATCAACAATGCTTGAAAGAGAAATAAACAAAAGTATTTTGACATGTTCTGTTTGTTTTACTTGTACAAAAACTAAATATAAGATTTTTGAATAATAGCTGCATTCACTTTTGAATAAATCTCAATCTAAAAAATTTTGGTAGGTAGATGGGCTATTTTCTATATTTCACCCAAACGGGTGAAAGCTAAACATCCAACTATTCTCAAATTTATACAGAACCAAATCCTTAAACATTATGAGAAATTTAAATTTAAAGTCTAGCATTGGGACATTATTGCTTACTATGTCCATCATCCTAATGACAAACTGCACTATGGAAGGCATAGAGCCATATGACAACAAACTCCCTGAAATCGAAGAATTAAGCTCCACCGTCACTGGACAAGAGAACCTGAGGAGATCAGATCAAAATCAACTCCTAGCAGAAATGCGCCGACTTACCGCAAAATATCAAAGACTTGAAGTCGCAGAAGCTGCCGGCTATACTTTAGATAGAGAACACTGTGTATCTCATCCTGAGTTAGGAGGAATGGGACATCATGCCCCAAATTTTGGACTAGTAGATGGTGAGTATGATATTTTCACACCTGAAGTGATGGTGTATGAGCCCATGGATAATGGAAAAATGAAACTAGTAGCTATAGAGTATGTCATCATGGCTGATTTTTGGGAGGGTGAAACTCCTCCTATGTTTGGAGAAGTAGAATTTGATTTTGTGCCTGCCAATCCTATGGGTTTACCCTTTGATAACTTCCAGCTGCATGTTTGGATTTGGAAACATAACCCAAGTGGAATGTATGCTCCCTTCAATCCAACCGTCAATTGTCAATAAAATTATTAATGGAGACTCGGCATGCTGCCGCGTCTCCTTATTCTTTGAATAATTAAAGATGCTTTTATTCCTTTACATAAGATAAACTATTTATTATCAACTCTATAAATACAAAAACTTAAATAAAAATTTTCATTTTCATCTACCTTTTAATCAATTTTAAATACATACAAACGCTTCTCATTCTTTTTATTCATATTTTTCAGTATTTAATTTTGTTATTCATCATTTAATTTATAATTTTCAACACTTTCGAGTAAGATTTGCCAACAATAAGTAATAAAATAATGCTAAAATCTAACTCGAGCTTAGAGGCAAAATATCACCCGCTGAAAACCCAAAAAGTTATGAATTTAGGAATTATAGGAGGAACTAAACTGGCATGTACATTAGGTAATAAATACCTATCGACAGGAGCCAAGGTGGTCTTCGGGGTCCGACAAGGATTCGAGGCCAAGGATGTGGAATGGAAAATCCTAAATATGTACTTAGACAAGGTCTTTGGATACAAAGAAGCTATTGTGCAGTCAGATATTATTTTGATTTGTTGTGACAATGAAAATCTAGTAAGTGTTTGTGAAGTTTTGAAAAAAACGGATCTTAAAGATAAAATCCTGATAGATTGCACCAATAGTGCCTATAACAAATACTTTTACTGCAATACGGCTTTCATACAAGAAAGTATAGGTGACCAACCTCCTATTTTCAAAGCATTCAATAATCTAGGTTTAGACTATCCTAAATCAGACCCAATGGGAATGATTAAAGAAACCTATTACTGTGGAGAAGAAGGAATTGATAAATGTAAAGTTAAAAAGCTAATTGAATTAATAGGCTATAGAGCTATAGATGCAGGAAAAACAGAAAGCGCGCTCCTCCTAGAAGCATTCTATCACCTCAGAAAAGAAATTGCCTTCAACAAAAGAGAACAAACCGACTACCATTTCAAACTTATATCAGTTTAGATTTAGGATTTAAAATTTATTTAAAGGCCGAAGCAAGATTGTTTCGGCCTTTTTATTAGTTAAGTTTTCTATTCTCCATGATTCTAAAAAAAAGAATATGAGCCATTCGCTCTGCGTGAACTTTTGCATACTCCGCCGCCTCCCCTTCAAAATATTCCTCCACAGTTTCAAACCAAAGACCCAACCAGCTTAAAAAGTGTTGCTCTTCTAGCTGATGATTGACTTGTCTGTCCACTTCTTTATGCACTGGAACAGGGCTGAATTTACCCGCACCTGGACCAGTCTGCAACAAGATCATTTCCCAAAAATCAGTGAGTCGTTCTAAGTGCTCCTCCCAATCTTCCACAACCCCATTGAAAATAGGACCTAAGTCTGCGTGGTACCTAACTTTCGAATAAAAATTTCTAACCAATACGGAAACTTCCTCCCTACTCTTAATCTCTTTCTTTTCACTTATCATCTTTCAGTATTTTTTGTAAAACATCTAGACTCCCATCGATCCCATCAGGAATAGACAACCCCAAAATTGCTGCTACTAAAGGATAAACATGAATATTCTGAAATGGCTCGATTACCAAACCTGTTTTGATCCTTGGACCACGAGCATAGAAAATAGCTCCCATTTCTTTGTATTCGGGACTGAAGCCATGCTCCCCAAATACATCCGTCTTCAGAAGCCCCGATCTATTTTGATATTTGACCATGTCAGGCGTGGTGGCAAGATAGAATCCCAAATCTGGCATGATCAGGATATCTCCAAGACGGTCTGCATATGTGCTGATATTTTTGTAGTACTTTTTATCCTGAACTAGCGCCAACTGAAAAGGACCATCTCTTTGAGATAGCTTGATCATCACTTCTTTCCTTTCAAGGGGATTTTCTAGGTAAACATGAGCCATAGCACCATTATTGACTACCATTGCCGCGATACCTTCTGTGATCAAGTCCAAATTAATGAGATTTTGCTTTGGCACATTGACCATACCATGATCTGAAACGATAAACACATTGATATCCAAATCAAAACTTTTTAAACCCTCAAAAAGTGCCCCAAGTTCTCTATCTAATTTTTCTATTTTCTGAGCAAGTTGCTGATCATTGTCAGGCCCATAGGCATGGCCAACATCATCCATATCTGAAAAGTACAAGGTTATCATCCTTGGTCGGTCTTCTTCTGGCAATTCGAGCCATTCAAATACCTTCGTGACTCTAGTCAAGTTAGTGACTGCTGCATCATAATTGTGATAGTAGCTTGGTCTGATTCCTTGGACATCAGCCTCAGAGCCTACAAAAAAATAACTAGCAGCTTTCATTCCATGCTGCTCGGCCAAAACCCACAAAGGTGTACCGCTATACCAGTAGCCGTCCTCTACTATGCTTCTATCCCTAATATTGTAGACTTTATCTTTTTTGGAATCATAGAAGGCATTATTGACCAACCCATGATTTTCAGGCTTCATCCCAGTTGCAATACTATAGTGATTAGGAAAAGTCTTTGTAGGAAATGAAGGAATCATCGCTTCTGCAGCTGTCCCTTCTTTGATAAATCTCAAAAGATTCTCTGGCTTAAATCTCTCTGTGTAATCATATCTGTAACCATCTAAAGAAATCAAGATCACATATTGCTCACGCTCTTGTCCTAAGGAAATCGAGTGGACAAAAAGCCATAAAAAGAGACACCAAACACACCTTAATTTTATCATGATTGACATTTTTCTTTAATGGATCAAAGGTACAGGATGATAATGGGCTTCCCAATCCTTTTATATAAAAACCGAATTCAACCTCTCAAAACATCCATTGATTAGGTGTTTAAAATTCTTTTATCTTTGTGATTATAACCCAAATGTCTACTTGTGTGAAATCAAGCATAACCGAAGCAATCAGACATAACCTGTTAGCTGATGCTACAACTTATAATGCAAAACTCCACACCCTTTACTAACTGGTAGAGATGACTTCAATAAATTTATAAACAGATGAAAAAAACAATCCTTGCGCTTGCAGCTTCGGCCACATTACTTTATTCCTGTGGTTCTTCAGACGAAAATACAACAACTATGAATCCATTCTTTGAGGCTTACAATACGCCATTTGAAGTTCCTCCATTTGATAAGATCAAAAATGAACACTTTGCTCCTGCATTGAGAGAAGGTATCAAACAGCATCAGGCTGAGATCGATGCTATCGTCAATAATGATGATGCCCCAACTTTCGAAAATACCATCGAGGCAATGGAGTATGCTGGTGAACTGCTTGGAAAGGTGTCTAGGGTTTTCGGAAACCTAAATTCAGCCAACACCAATGATGAACTACAGGCGATTGCTAAGGAGATGGCTCCAGAGCTTTCTGCCCACAGTGACAATATTTCTTTGAATGAAAAATTATTCGAAAGAGTAAAAGCTGTATGGGGTAGCAAAGAAGAGCTAGATCTCAATGCAGAACAACAAATGCTCTTAGAAAAAACCTATAAATCATTTGTAAGAAATGGTGCCAACCTCGATGAAGCAGACAAAGCTAAACTCAGAGAAATCAACAGTAAGCTGTCTTCACTCACACTGCAGTTTGGCCAGAACCTATTAGCTGAAACTAATGCATACATGCTAGTCATAGAAAACGAAGCTGACCTTGCTGGTTTACCTCAGGCTTTGATAGATGGAGCGGCTGATGATGCAAAGGCAGCAGGACACGAGGGCAAATGGGTATTTACCTTGCAAAACCCTAGCATCATGCCTTTTCTTCAATATGCTGAAAACAGAGAACTGAGAAAGCAAATCTGGGAAGCTTACAAAAACAGAGCAGATCAAGGTAATGAATATGACAACAAAGCAGGCTTGATAGAAACTGCGAACTTGAGAAGACAAAAAGCACAACTTCTCGGATACAATACACATGCAGATTATGTCTTAGAAGAATCTATGGCCAAGAATGCTGAAAATGTATACAACCTTCTAAACCAACTTTGGACTCCAGCATTGGCAAAAGCTAAAGTTGAGAGAGATGAAATGCAGGCATTAGTAAAAGCTGAAGGACATGACTTTAGCATAGAACCATGGGATTGGAGATACTATGAAGAAAAACTCCGTCAACAAAAGTTCGATCTTGACGAGCAAGAAATCAAGCCTTACTTCTCTTTACCTAAAGTCCAAGAGGGCGTATTTATGGTGGTAAAAAATCTATGGGGCTTGACCTTTGAAGAAATTCAAGACATCCCTGTCTACCATCCTGACGCCAAAGCTTATGAAGTCAAAGAGGCAGATGGAAGTCACGTAGGTGTAATTTATATGGATTTCCACCCAAGAGCCTCAAAAAGAGGTGGGGCTTGGATGACTTCATACCGATCTCAAAAAACCGAAAATGGTGAGAGAAAGGCTCCTGTTATCTCCATTGTATGTAACTTCTCAAGGCCTACTGCCAATGCTCCTGCCTTACTAACGTTTGACGAGGTGACTACCTTCTTCCACGAGTTTGGTCATGCCCTTCATGGCTTGCTATCCAATGTACAGTATCAAAGCTTAGCTGGAACATCTGTCCCAAGAGACTTTGTAGAATTACCTTCTCAAATCATGGAAAATTGGGCTACAGAACCTAGTGTAATGAAACAATATGCTTTCCATTACGAAACTGGAGAAGTCATCCCTGACGATTTGATCGCAAAATTGACTAACAGTGGTACTTTCGGCCAAGGTTTTGGAACTACTGAATACTTAGCAGCTTCCCTGATGGATTTGGATTACCATACCCAAGCGCAGGACATCAGTATGGATGCCACAGCATTTGAAAAAGCTTCTATGGCTAAAATTGGCTTAATCGACGAAATCATTCCAAGATATAGAAGTCCATATTTCCAGCACATCTTCGCTGGTGGATACTCTTCAGGTTATTATAGCTATATTTGGTCAGGTGTATTGGACACAGATGCTTTCCAAGCTTTCAAAGAAACTGATCTATTCAATCAAGAAAAGGCTAAAGCTTTTAGAAAGGAAATCCTCGAAAGAGGCGGTACAGATGAACCGATGAATATGTATGTCAACTTCCGCGGAGCAGAACCTAAGATCGATGCATTACTCAAGAAGAGAGGCCTAGATCAAGTTGCTGTAGAAAGGACAAAATAAATATCCTGAAATAAAGTCAAAAAGCCCGAAGGGAAATTCTCTTCGGGCTTTTTGACTTTATTTCAGGATATTTACAATTCGACGCATATCAATACATAAGATTGAATTATATGTTTCTTTTGTGTCTCAAATTTAAAACTAATAGCATGAGAGTCCTTATTGTTGAAGATGACGAAATTATCAGATTTATATTATCACATCACTTCAATACAGCAGGATTTGAAGTTATACTTGCAGAAGATGGCCAGCATGGCTTGGAACATCTTATTACTTCCAATTTTGAAATCGACTTAATCATTACAGACTTAATGATGCCTAAATTAGATGGGTATGGCTTAGCGAAAAAAGTCAGATTTGAGCATGGTAAATACGACCTACCTATCATTGCTATTACTGCTGGTGTTATCATACAGGAAGAAAAAAAACGTGCCCTCTTCAATTTTATGCTCCAGAAACCTTTGGACATTAAAGGTCTGATCACCTTATCAAATTGCCTGATTTCAGGTAGCGAAAAGTTGCAAAATCACCCAGTTGCAATCTAACGCTAATGACCCTACTCTTTGAGTAGGGTCAACTCTGCACAAAATACTTTCTGCTGGTCTACAGTAATGCTTAGACAAGCCTGATTTTTTTTAGCATACTCTAAGGAAAGGTATAATCCAAGACCTAAACCTTGTTGTTCAAAATATTTCCTATTGATTTGTGAGAAGGGTTGTATTTCTATTATTTGAGGTACATCAAAGATCACCTGCTGATTGAAAACTTTAATTTTTCGATCTTTCAGCTCTACTACGATATACTCCCCTGAATTGAACTTAAAAGCATTAGTGATTAATTCTCCCACTATAAATTCGAATTGTTTATAGTCAAACCAACATCCAAAATCAGAGCCTGATATTCTGTAGTGCTGCTTTTGATCAGCACTTTCTAGTAATTTTAGCAGATAGTTTTTTACAGAGGGCAACCAAATCCGCTCTGTCCTGATGACATCCACTCCTTGGTAACGTGCCAAATTCAATAAACTTGAATTTAACCTATCACCAGATGAAATAGCCTTATTCAATAATTCTATCAAGTGCTCTTCACTCAACACCCCTAAAGAATCCTTGATTATATGAAGAAGTGAGTTTAGCCCAAATAGCGGTGTTCTCAATTCATGATATTTAACCTTCCTTTCTTCAGCCAATACTTCCTCCACTTTGTGCTGCAGCCACATGTCCCTATTCCACTTCTTGTTCAAAGAAGCGTTGATTGCATTCACAAGGTCTTTAGCTTGAATGGGCTTGGTTAGATAATCTTCTGCACCTGTTTCCATACCTCTACGCACATCATCTTTATCAACTTTTGCTGTAAGGAAGAGAAAAGGCAAATTGATATGTTTGCCATTTTTTCGAACTGTCTCCAGAAATTCATAGCCATCCATCACTGGCATCATCACATCTGATACAACAATATCTGGATTATATTCTTCAAGCATTTCTACCCCCATTTGACCATGGTCGGCTTCAGCTAATTCAAAGTCATGTATCTCGAGGATGTCCTTGATATTCTCTCTTAATTCTAGCTCATCTTCGACAAGCAATATCTTAATCTTCATGGGGTAAACTTAATGTAAACGCCGATCCTTTTCCTTCCTGACTGCTAAAGCTTACCTCACCGCCTAGCTTGGTGATAAATTCTTTGACAATATTCAGTCCTAGTCCAGTGCCTTTTATGTTGGAGACATTCTTGGCTCTAAAAAAAGAACCAAATATATATTTGTGGTCTGCTTTTGGAATACCAATTCCAAAATCTTTAACCGTGATAAATACATTTTTCTTAAATTTTGTCACACTCACCCTAGGATTATCAGTTGCATTGATAGAATACTTTACAGCATTATCGATTAAGTTATTGAGGATATGAGAAAGCCAGGTAGGATCTGTATTGATGATAATTTCCTCATCTGACAATTCAAGATCAATCCTACTCCCCATGTCATGAAGGTGATTATCCACGACAGATTTGACAAATTGATTGATAGCTACCTCTTGTTGAGTAATAACCACCTTGTCTTGTGCATTACGTTCCAAAATCAATAAATCAGATATAACAGTTGTTAACCTTTTGATTTGAGCATTGATCCTTCCAATATGGGTTTTGGACTTCTCTTTGAGCATGCCATCATCTACCCTATCCAAGACCATCCCAAGCAACTCTGTACTACTCATGATAGTCGCTAGAGGTGTGCGAAACTCGTGCGAAGTCATTGAAATAAATCTGGACTTGAGCTGATTGAGTTCTTTTTCGCGCATCAAAGACTCCTTAAGCTCTTCTAGCATTTTTTCACGCTCTGTCACATCCCTAGAAGTAGCTAATAGAGAATGGACAACACCATGCTCATCCCTCAGTGGCTTCATCAAAATCTCCAAATAAACGGTAGATTCATTGTACTTATGCTGATGTGGAACTACCAGCTTAATCTGATCATCCAAATCACTGGCAACTAAATCTCCAGGGACTCCAAAAGCCTGTGCAGGTGTTCTACCTATTAGCTCCTCAGGACTGTAACCAAGCACTTTCTCAATAGAAGGTGATATATATTTGAAAGTCAAATCAACATCATGAAGTGCTATAATATCACCTGTATTCTGAGATACTAGTTTGTAGTTTTCATCTGCTTTTTGTCTTAAGAGATCTGACTCTTTCTTTTGTCTATTAATCCTAATTGCTTTGATCAAATTCGCATAGCCAGAGATTAAGGGTTGTAGAAACTCCACATCCTCCATTGTGTAGTCTGTCTCCTTATTAGCAAATCCCATCAATCCTAGAAAGTCTTCCCCCTTGTAAACAGGTATGCCTACATATCTAAAAAGTGGTGGGTGTCCTTGAGGTGTACCTCCTGCTCTAGGATCTTGTGCCACATCATTAGAAATCACTAACTGACCTGTCTTTAAACTCTCACCAAATAATGTGTTGAGGTTTCTAAACTCAATTCCAACTCGGAAATTTTGCTCGTAAAATTCATTAGTCTCCTTTGACCAAGCAATGTTGGAAATTGTATGACTTTTGAGATATGGAGCCCCATCAGGATCATAGAGAACCTCTCCAATAAAGCCAAACTTACTCCCAGTGATATTGAGAATTTTAATCAAAAGCGTATCTAAAGGACTCTGAAAATCTTCCTCAAGATAAAAGCTGAGTTGAGTATCATTGACAGCCTGAAGCAATTCATTTAACCTCTGGAGATCAGACTCTTTTTCTTGAAGTGCTGCTTGAATTGATTTTTCTTGGTTGATATTGACCAAAGTTCCAGACAAGGAAACTGGAGTGCCATTCTGGCCAAGAATGATACGAGCTTGTGCTTTGATCCAAACCAAAGCACCTGATTTAGTAACTAGCTGAAATTCGGTCTTTGCCTCTTCCAATGCACCATTAACCAACTCCTGGAACAGACTATGCATTTTTTCATGAAAAGATAGTTCTAAATAACTGAACGCATTTTTTCCGATACTTTCTTCTATAGTGAAACCCGATATAGACTCCCAAGCTTGATTCAAAAAAGTCCAGTTACCTTCGATATCAATCTTGAATATGACATCCTTGACCCCGTGAACCAAGTTGAGGTAGCTCTTTCTGCTTTTAACCAAGTTCTTTTTTTGCTTCTTGGAGAGAATTGTTGTTCCTAAAGTGGAGGCTAGGGCGTGAAGTGCTAATTCCTGCTGTTTTGTAAATAATATCTCTTCTTGACAATTATCAAATCCGATATAACCCCAAAAATCACCCCCAGAAAATATTGGAACAAAGAGATAGGATAGGATCCCTTGCTCAACCATAGCGTCATAAAAATCTCCATTTTGAGTGTTTTTAACCAATTCATTGATGACCTTATTTTGCCTAAGTACTGATTCTATTTCTGGAAAAATAGACCAAGGAAGTCCCTGAAGATACTCAAAGTCAATTTGAGGACTAACTCCAGGCGCATTCCACTCGAAGCTATAAGTCATACAAAACTCTCCTGCTTCATTGAAATGATTCTTAAAAACATAAACTCGATCTACCCCTGTAGCCTGACCAAGATGCTGCAGTATAAGTGGGATTGACTTTTTTAAACTTGCGTGACTTTGTAATGTAAAGTATGATTTACCTATCGCCTCTAAGATGATTGAACTTCTTTCCATGCCTTATTTTTCAGATTGTAAAGTAAATGCTTAAAAATTTGTTAGCGATTCACTTTATTTACAATAAAATACCGATTATATTAAAAATACATTTTTTGAACTTTCTTGCGGTAAAATTGAAACAAAATGCAGAAAATACTAATAGTTGAAGACGAATACGAACTAGCCTTGAACATCCAAGAAATCTTGATCAATCTTGACTATGAAGTGGTCGGTATCTTCAATAATGCCATTGATGTATTGGACTTTTTTATAGATGGCACTGCCGATCTAATTCTTATGGATATTTTGATTAACGGAGATTTGGATGGCATAGATCTCTGCTACAAGCTCAAGGATAAACTCAACATTCCGATAGTTTTTTTGACGGCATACTCAGATCAAGGAATTTTAGATCGAATCTCGAAGGTTATTTATGATGGCTATTTATTAAAACCATTTACAGTAGAAAGCCTCAAGTCTTCAATCTACCTCGCTTTGGAAAAACCACAAGGAAAATCCACTTCAAAACCAGCCTCTGCAACTAAAAACACCCTCAAGATTAGGGATAAAGGGTTCCTTGTACCAGTACCAGTCTACGACATTCTGTTTCTTAAAGCAGATGGGTTATATACCAAAGTTTTCACCAAAACCAAAACCTATGTAATCAGGGATATCCTGAAAGATGTGCTCGGAGACCTCCCAACGAGCTCTTTCGTAAGAGTTCACAAATCTTATTTGGTCAATATTAAGCATATTAGTTCTTTTAATTCTAAAGAACTAATCATTGAAGAACATACCATTCCTATTAGAAGAGGATTTTATAAAGAGCTCCATGAGTTGACAGAAATAAAATAATTCTCCTAGAAAAACATTTGGTAAAGCCTCCCCAACCTACTTTGAAGCTCTCCAATAGTTACAAGTCCATTGGATCTAAAAAATTCTTTCCCTTCAAAATAAACCATGATTCCAGGTACAGAGAGCATTCTCAGCTGTGCTGCAAGTGTCCTGTTTTGCTCAGCCTCTAAGACTAAGATCTCCATTTTGGGAAACTCCTGCTCAAGCAAATTTTTGATCTTAGGAAAAAGGATTTTGCAAACCCCACACTTATTTTGATAAAAGTAAACCAGTGTAGCGGGATGATTTTCAAGCAAAGCTTCAAAATCCTCGGTTGTTATCTTTTTTGTTATTTCCATTGTAAAGTATAGTTTGCGATCAAGTTGATGTGGATCAAATCTACCTTATTATAAATCCATGTGAGTTGAAGACTATCTCTATTTAAAGCGGATTTTGTCAATATAATTCCATGAAAATCTAATCCTTTACCCCACTTTGAGGGTGAATATTTCACCCCTAGGTTGGCTTGGTGGTAAGAGGGGAATGCATATTTATTGATTGCGAATGTATCAGGTTTGGGCAGGAAGTGAATCCCAGTGAAAGCATAAACTTGTAGACCTCTTTCCACAAACCTTCTCTCAAAATAGCCAGTCAATGCAGTCACTTCACTGAACCCTTCATTCCTTTCTCGCGGAATGAAAGTGAAAAATGGATCCCTACCCCATTCTCTTGGGCTAAGGTATCTCCCTTGTCCACCTATATAGGTGAAGTTGAGGTGCCATGTAGTTAATTTATCTTTCGCACCAATTCTTGCGCTGACAATCCAATTTTGATCATAAGGATCCTTGTAGCGTAAGTTAGGGTCATCATTCCCACCATTTTTGATACCATGCTGAAACATAACCTGAAGCCCAGTAAGCAACTTCTTTGAAGGATTCAATTTCCAATCTCTTTCGAATTGTGTCAGAAAAGTGCTAGATACATTTTGAACGTAAGTATGGTTAAATTCAAATGAAAAGGCCTCTTCCTCC
Organism: Belliella buryatensis; assembly: GCF_900188245.1. Classification (GTDB taxonomy): domain Bacteria; phylum Bacteroidota; class Bacteroidia; order Cytophagales; family Cyclobacteriaceae; genus Belliella; species Belliella buryatensis. The sequence goes on from NZ_FZOK01000008.1 coordinate 56,261, forward strand.
ACAATATGCTTCCAATCAAAAACTGTTACGAAATCGCTATCTACATTCCCTTTGTAAGCAGAGGGATTACCTTGTAAATCCAATCCAATCGGGTACAATCCAAAAGTATCACCAATTCCAAACCATGCAGCAGTAGATCTTGGAGAAATCCTACTTATATAATTTAATGTTGCAGTATTGGCCCTATCTGGTGTGAAATTGAAAAACAATCCTTCTACAAAAGTCGGAGAAAGTCTTCCATCTTGGGGGTTGATAAGAGCAGTATTGATAGGCATTTTTCCTGCTGCAAAGGAAAAGAGCGCTGCTTCATATTTGACTTGAAACTCCTCCAGTCTGCCGAAATATTGGTTATCTAGGTCTGTCACATCTAGTAAGCCTACCTCATACCTATTTCTTCCTCCAGTGATCGGATCTCTCGCTGCTAAATCTGAACTGACAATATTTCCAATAACCGCATACCTACTAGCAAAGGAAAACCCTTTGAATTTTGGTGTTTGCACTTTTGCATATGCTGATTGAGCCCATGCAAAGTCATCTTTGAAATTATCATAATAGGAAGTGGACATGAAAAAGCTCCTTGTTCCTAATGTCCATTTGGCTTTCTCTTTGGTAGAAACACTATCAGAGTGGCTTCTTGCCCACAGAGACTGCGACCAAAGAATTCCTATGACCAGGAGCAAATTTCTCATTGATTTTTAGCCATCGCTTGGGCTTCCAGTATTGGTTTAAATGGTCCAAACTTATGCTGCTCCTCGGTGAATTGATCAGTAAAAGGACCAAAAGGATGATCTACTGGTTTCTTACTGATATCTGGCCAGTCATTAGAAATATCTTTTGCAGGTCTAGCCATAGAATTGACATAGGCTGCTACATCCCAAGCCTGTTCATCTGTCAGCATGGGTCTTTCATAAGTTGCTCCTAGTGGCATATTGGCCTTGACATAGCCCGCAAATCTGGACATTCTATAAAGCCCTGCTCCATCGTTATAACTATGATCGCCCCATAATGGTGGATAGGTATATCCCAACCCATCGAATCGCAGTACGCCTTGACCATCTTCCATATGACAAGAAGCACATTGATTATCATATACACGCTTCCCAGCTACTGGATTGGCGGGTCTTTCTAAAAAAGCAACTGCATAAATACCCGCTCCCTTGGGAGTTTCTCCCTTGGGCACGTCTTTACCAAGCCATTCCATGTAGGCTACCATCGCTTGCATTTCTTTACTTTCTATTGGTAAGCCTTCTCCATTCAGACTACGCTCAAAGCAATCATTGATTCGTTTTGGGATATCCTCAGATTGACCAGATCTTGCTCTTACCTTTGGATAGGTTGAAAACACAGCTGCATAATTATTACCCAAGGGAGCTGTCCCTGCATTGAGGTGGCAGTTTTGGCAATTCATCCCGTTGGAAATCTTCATGACTTTCCCATTTGGCCCTAAATATTCAGATGTGTTGGCAATCAATTCTCTACCGTATTTGATCAAATCTGCATTGGCTTCTTGCTCTACCAATGACCACTCTGGGGACGTCCACATTCCTTCACTACTCACCAATGCCAAGAAATCAGGTTCTTCGGCAACCGGAAGAGGAGGTGTTTTTTCCACAAAACTAATTTTTGGTAATTTTCCTCCTTCACTGACATACAGCACAGTTCCTATGACTAGCGCTGTAAATGTAGCCACTATCAGTAGCAAAGAAACCATCAAGGAAATCAGCTTAACAAAGGGTTCAAATGATTCTTTCATTTTTTTGGGGATTATTGCAAAAACAAAATTGCATTTTTCAATCCTCTCATTTTGTGATATTTCTCACAATAAATTTATCGGTTTTCAAATTTTATCTTCAATGTAAGATAAAATTAAAAGTAGACTTTTTATATCAAACCTTATTTTCATTGAAAACCTCAAGCCTGATACTTGTCAAAAGTACAATGCCCAAACCAGCCATCGCTATCAAAACAAAAGAAGCTTTCAAGCTCAATAATTCTGCGATAAAACCGATCAGTGGGGGACCAATCAAAAAACCAAAAAACGAAATCGTAGACACCATAGCCAATGCCACTCCTGGCGAATACAGCCTTGAGCGACCAGCTACAGAATAAGAAACAGGTATCACCGATGCTACTCCAAAGCCTACCAGAAGAAATCCTAAAACTGCAACTACAGCAGTTGGAAAAATCACAGATAGTATCAACCCTAAAAAAATTAGGAATCCACTTCCCCTGAGAATTTTTAATCTACCAAAACGATTATTCAATCTATCCGATATAAACCTTCCCGCAGCCATTGCTCCCATAAAAGACACATAACCTAGGGCTACAAAACTCGCATCTATGGCAACAACCTTCTTGAAATAAACCCCACTCCAATCAAACATACAGCCTTCAGCCAACATCCCCAAGAAGGCAATCCCCCCAATCCTTAATAGCAAATCATCTGGTCTCCTGAGTACTAAACCGCCTCCACCTCTGGCATTTCCTTCTTTCACCAATAAGCCTTGCGCCACCACGATGATCAAAAGCACGATCAACGAAACCAAGAGGTAATGAAACTTTGGCAAAACATCATAGTAAATCATCCCAGCACCTATACCTGCTCCAGTAAAACCTGCCAAACTCCACAACCCATGAAATGATGCCAAGATACTTCTTCCATACATATCCTCGAGGGCAAGTGCTTGGGTGTTGAGGGAGATATTCATCAGGTTTCCAATCATACCAAAAACCACAATCACTGGAACCAAAGTCCATATAGTCGGACTAAAACCAATCAATGGCAGGAAAATCATGTAACCAAAGCCACTAATCATAATCACCAACTTACTCCCAAATCGATGAACTAACCAACCTGCAAGAGGCAAAGCTAATAATGATCCTACAGGTAATCCGAGTAAAAGCGTGCCTAGCTGAGATTCAGATAGCTGAAACTTGCTTTGTACATCTGGTATACGAGAAGCCCAAGAAGCAAAGCACAAGCCTGCCAAAAAAAATAAACTGCCCAAAGCGGCTCTTCTCTTTTGCAATAAGGTCATAGGTTTGGGGAAAATAATTAAGCGCAAGATACAGCCAAAAAATCAGCTTTATACTTTCCATTGATGATTATCAACGGTCGGTAATTCAAACGATTGAAATTTTGATCTTTCTATTATCAAAGGCTGAAAACTTTAGATACAATAAATTATTGGTTCTTTGCCATAACATTTCATGAATCAATAAGTTAATAATCAATGGAATTTGTAATCGCCGGAAGTGTCGTATTGGCTGCTATTTTGTTGATCAGGGTGGTCATCAAAAAGGTCTTTAATTAAACCTCAGATATGCATTAGAATATTATCAAGAACCCTAATGTATAACCAGAATTAAAAAAGCCACCCTGAATATTTCAGAGTGGCTTTTGCCATACAGTCAAAATACAATTAGTTTGGAAGCTTATCAGAAAATCTTCCGTATACCCAAGTACCCGCTATAGCACTCACCAAAGTTACAAGGATAACAGTAAACCCGCTACCAATCTGAGCGAATAATGGCCCTGGACAAGCACCAGTCAATGCCCAACCCAATCCGAAGATGAATCCACCAATGATCTGACCTTTTCTAAATTCTTTTTTAGGAATATTTACAGTCTCACCCTTCATCGTTTTGATGTTGAATTTTTTGATCAAAAAGATGGATAAGGCTCCAACTGCAATCGCAGACCCAATCACACCATACATAAAGAATGATTGCAATCTGAACATCTCTTGAATTCTAAACCAAGAAACAATTTCAGCTTTGACGAATACAGTTCCGAATAAGATACCAATGATCAGGTATTTCAACAATCCGTCTTTACTTTCCTGCATATTAGGTGCTTCGCACTCTACAGGCTGTATATTTTTCACTTTTTCTTCTACTTTCATCTTCTTTCAATTATTAAAATCCAACCATTTTCATCAATGGCCCTAACAATACATGTGTCATCAAGAAGCCACCCACCATAAAGAAGATCGTAGCCACTACGGATGGCCATTGTAAGGAAGAAATCCCCATGATGGCATGACCTGATGTACATCCTCCTGCATATCTGGTCCCGAAACCTACCAAAAAACCTCCAATCACAAAGAAAAGCAGTCCTTTACCCGTGAATAGGTTTTCCCAATTGAAAATTTCAGCTGGTAGCAACTTGCTGTAATCCGTAATACCCAAAGCAGCCAAATCCTGTTGTGTAGATTCTGCGACTACGATGGTATCTGGATTAGAAATGAAAGTTGTCGCGAAGAAACCACCCAAAAGCACTCCAACCACAAATACAATGTTCCACATTTCCTTTCTCCAATTGTAAGTAAAGAATGGGATATTTGCGGGCACACACATGGCACACACGTGTCTTAGAGAAGACGAAATCCCAAAAGATTTATTACCTACTAGCAATAGGATCGGCACTGTCAGCCCGATCAGTGGACCTGCCACATACCAAGGCCAAGGCTGGGTAATCCATTCAATAAATTGTTCCATTTTACTTTATTAATTTTAGTTGTTTGTTTTTCACTTTTTATCACTTGGACTTGTTTGTCATCCTTCATCTGTGCATCCTTCATCCTTCATATCAAAACTTATAATCTACGATGAAGTTCAAGTTCCACATATCTACTCGATTAATACGCAAGTTATCTGTCAGTCCATTCCTATTTTGAGCAGTTTTATTCACAGCTAGAAATTGAAAGTTCAATCCCTCAAAATAATCCCTAAACCTATATTCCAGCATGCCTGTAAAGTGGTAGTAAGAAGGAATTCCGTATTTATTGGTTGTAAAGGAAGTCATACCACTATGATTGACCAACCCTGCTCCAAACTGCGCAAATAACCCATCAACTGAAGTTACCAAATCATACTTCAAGACATAAGCACTCATATCACCCGCCCCTTCGTACCTTTCTCTTGGCATGCTTGCAAAGAGTTGTTCTCTGCCCCATTCTCTAGGAAACAGAAACCTCCCTTTATCATTGATTACAAGGTAATTAAATGAAAGGTTGTGATTTCCTCTAAACACACCAAGTTTAGCACCAATTCCTGAAGCCTTTTCACCGGGGAGTATATAAGTCAATTGGTTATTAGGATTTCCACCATCATTGAGGGCGAATTGATGAAATCCCTGCAAACCTAGATGTACTCTTGTGCTTTTGGGAAGGTTGATGGTATACTCTACCTGTCCAAAGCTCATGTTGAATACATTCTCTGCTGTATAGTTCCAAAACTGAGTTGTCAAACCCTTATCATGGTACTGTAATCCGACTAATCCAATTCCTTTTGAACGGATATTTCCTTTGTAATTAGAAGGCTCTCCGAATGGGTTTCTCCCGAAACTATATACTCCGAAAGAATCATCTATCCTATACCAATCTACCGTGCCCCTGATTGTGACTTGATTGATCCACATCGCTGTGGTTTTTACTTTCAACCCTGAATAGGTAACAGATAGCCCCTGAAATACATTCGGGCGCATTCTATTATCTTGATCGTTGAGCAGAGGGGTAATAATTTTTTGTCTTCCAAGCACAAACTTGATCCTATCTTTTCTATATGCCAGATACAGTTCCTCTAATCTATCCAACTTATTGGTATTGGAAACATCATTCATATCATAGAGTAGGATCTCGTATCGATTACCTCCGCCAGTCACAGGATCTGCAATCCGAATATTATTTTCAAATACCTGGTAAGTAAAGAACCCATTGAATCGAAACTGCAAGCCATTCCACTCTGGACTAGTATAACCAATTCCCGCACCTGCTGCCAAGGTGGCATAATCTATGACATCTCCAGCATTCACTGTAGACATCATATAAGATCTGAAATGGAAATCAAATTTGCCACTTTTCAAATCTTCCTTTAGAGAAGGCTTTCTTACTTTCAAAGTATCTTGGTCATCATTACCAAAAGCAAATGACGAAAGTGAAATCAGAAATGAAGCCAACAAAACTCGGATCATATTCAAAATTGCCTAATTCTACCGTGAGAAAAAGTGACAAAAATCACTTAATCCCTTTTATAAATTGAAAATGGCAAAGCCGAAGCTTTGCCATCCTATTTAAATCAAGGTGTAATTCGATGAACTACAACAAGGTAGAAGGACAAACGTAATCACTTACCTCAAACTTCTCTGATTCTTTGATGGCTTTGAAGCCCCCATTGATATCAATTAGATTATCAAATCCTCTCGCTTTGAGGATGGAGATAAAGACCATTGATCTATAACCTCCAGCGCAATGAACGTAGTAAGTCTTATCCTTATCCACCTGAAGCATGCTTTCGTTGATGTAATCCAAAGGTGCATTTTCAGCATTTAATACATGTTCACTTAAGAACTCACTGTTTTTTCTAACATCGAGGATATTTACGTGACCTTCTTTGGTTTCGATTGCAGCTACTTCTTCTGGAGTCAAAGATGTGATGGTATCTACTTCTCTGCCGTCTTTTTTCCAAGACTCAAAACCTCCTTCAAGGAATCCAATCGCATAATCATAGCCTACTCTGGCTAATCTAGTGATGACCTCTTCTTCCTTGCCTTCATCAGCAATCACTAAAATCTCTTGTTTCAAATCTGGAATCATAGCTCCTACCCATACTGCAAAGCTTCCTTCTATGCCAATATTGATGGAATTAGGGATAAAACCTTTTGCGAAAACTTGTGCATCCCTAGTATCCAAAAGTACGGCACCAGTTTCATTAGCAGCTGCTTCAAATGCAGCTGGTGAAAGTGGTCTTACACCTCTTTCCAAAACATCATCTATGCTATCATACCCTTCGATATTCATCATTACGTTTTGAGGGAAATATGCTGGAGGAGGAGTCAAACCTGTTGTCACTTCTTTGATAAACTCTTCTTTAGTCATCTCTTGAAGTGCATAATTCGTTTTCTTTTGATTCCCTAAAGTGTCAGAAGTTTCTTTGCTCATGTTTTTTCCACAAGCTGAGCCTGCACCGTGAGCAGGATAGACGATCAAGTCATCAGACAAAGGCATGATTTTATTTCTCAATGACTCGTACAAATGCCCTGCAAGCTTGTCTTGTGTCAAGTCTGCAATCACTTTCTGAGCCAAATCTGGTCTCCCAACATCTCCAATGAATAAAGTATCACCAGTGAAAATTGCCTCTTCTTTTCCATCTTCATTGAAAAGCAAATAGCAAGAACTCTCCATCGTGTGGCCTGGGGTGTGGATCAATTTGATTTTCAATCTACCCACTTCAAATTCCTGTCCATCTTCAGCAATAATCGCATCAAACCCTAACTTCATCCCAGTAGGGCCATATACGATATCTGCTCCAGTCTTAGCCGCTAAATCCTTATGACCAGACACAAAGTCTGCGTGGAAGTGTGTTTCAAATACATACTTGATTTTTGCATTATTTTTTTCTGCTTGATCGATGTAAGGCTGTACTTCTCTCAATGGATCAATGATTGCTGCTTCACCATTGGATTCAATGTAATATGCTCCTTGAGCAAGACATCCTGTATAGATTTGTTCGATTTTCATATTTATCTAAATTATATTCTGAGTTTAAATGATATTACAAATGTAAATTCTTTGACTAAACTGATTGATGACTTTTGTCACAATTAGACAGTTTGAGAAAGATTTTGATTGATGACATTTACAAGTTGATGCGTAGGCACCACACCTGATTGTCTCCACAGTATCTTTCCTTTTTGAAATAAGATCAATGTCGGAACTCCTCTTACCTGAAAGTTGCTCGCAGCCAAAGGGTTTTTATCCACATCAACTTTGATGATTTTCACTTTCTCTCCCACTTGCTTGGCTGTATCTTGCAAGATAGGCTGCATCATCTGACATGGACCACACCAGGTGGCAAAGAAATCCACCAATACTGGCTGGTCCCCTGATATCAATTCATTGAAGGTCATTGGTTGTGTGCTCATGGTTTTTCATTTTAATAATACTCAAAATTAAACTTCAAGTAAGCTACTCACAGTAATTTTTATCACAAAGCCTTAAAACCTGTTAAAATACCAGACTTTACTGATTTATTCATTATTTTCGCCCGATACATCATTTTCAATAACCATGCTTGATTATAAAAAGGTCAATAACCTGACAGGGTGGCTTGTCGCAGCTGTCGCTACCTTGGTCTATGTCTTAACAGTGGAGCAAACGGCCAGTTTTTGGGATCCAGGAGAATTTATCGCCGTTTCATACAAACTTCAAGTACCTCACCCTCCAGGCGCTCCATTTTTTCTGTTGATTTACAGAATGTTTGGATTCCTTGCTCTAGGTGATGGACTTCAAGTAGCTTACTGGATGAATGTGGGGAGTGCGGTATTCTCTGGCTTCACTATTCTCTTTCTATTCTGGTCTATAACCTTATTGGGTAGAAAATTATTCAAAATCAAATCAGGTGAAGAAAGCTCCGGCCAAACTATCAGTTTGATGGGAGCAGGAATAGTAGGAGCTTTGGTCTACACCTTCTCTGATAGCTTTTGGTTCTCAGCCGTAGAAGCTGAAGTATACGCCATGTCCTCTTTTTTTACAGCAATTGTCATCTGGGCATTTTTGAAATGGGATGTGATCGAAGACCCTGTATTGGAAAACAAATGGATGATTTTCATCGCTTATCTAGTCGGTTTATCAATCGGTGTCCATTTGCTCAATTTAGTGACACTGCCTGCTTTGGCCTTGATCTATTATTTCAAAAAATATCCCAACCCAAATATCAAAGGTGGAATCGTAGCCTTACTATGTGGAGGACTGGCATTGATAATTATCAATAACCTGATTATCCCTGGATTACCAAGCATGGCAGGATCTATTGAGATCTTTTTCGTCAATACAATAGGTTTGCCTTTTGGTTCAGGAATTGTATTCTTCACCGCAGTTTTCTTAGGATCTTTGATCTATGCTATCCTATACAGTATCAAAAAAGAAAAGGTCATCTTGAACACTATTTTGCTCTCATTGACATTTGTTTTGATCGGTTACAGTTCTTATGCACTGATCGTCATCAGAGCCAATCAGGATCCTATTATCAACGAAAACAATCCAAAAGACATCATCAGCTATGTATCCTATCTGAAAAGGGAACAATATGGCTATAGACCTTTGCTCCATGGTCAATATTTCACTGCGAAGGTAGTCTCACAAGAAGATGGTGCGCCTATTTATGTCAAAGGAAAAGATAAGTACGAGATTGTAGATTATAATACTGTCACCAAATACGACCCAAGTAGAACTACAATTCTACCGAGGATATATTCTACTCAAGAAAGGCATAAACAAATTTACCGAACCAAATTAGGGCTTAGTTCAGGGCAGGAACCCACCTTTGGTGACAACCTTTACTTTATGTTTACCCATCAACTAGGGCATATGTATTGGAGGTATTTTATGTGGAATTTTTCTGGAAGAGAAAGTGACTATTCTGATGCACCTTGGCTGGGAATCACAGATGCATTCAGTGATAAGTTTCCTGATTACATCAAAGAAAATAAAGCGCATAACAACTATTTGATGTTGCCTTTGTTATTAGGCTTGTTTGGATTCTTTTTTCAGGCCAAAAAAGACCCAAATTCCTTCTACGTTACTTTGGGGCTATTCTTGATGATGGGGGTAGTGCTGGTGCTCTATCTGAATTCACCTCCAGTAGAGCCTAGAGAGCGCGATTATATCTATGTGGGTTCATTTTATGCATTTGCCATTTGGGCAGGTTTTGGTGTTTTGGCACTTGCACATTGGATCGGCAAAATGAATAAAAACTTAGCCATAGCAGGAGTCATGGCTACTTTGATCACCTTCCCAGTTCCTGTCATTATGGCTATACAAAATTGGGATGATCATAATAGACAAGGCAGATATTTCTCAGTAGATTCAGCAAGAAACTTCTTAGCATCCTGTGAACCCAACGCGATTCTCTTTACAGGGGGGGACAATGACACTTTCCCACTGTGGTATGTACAAGCAGTAGAAAACTTCAGGACAGATGTAAGGGTTGTGGTTTTGAGTTATTTTGATACGGATTGGTATGTAGATCAGATGACCCGTAAGGCATACGAGTCTGATCCATTACCATTTTCCTTGACTAATGAAAACTATAGAAAAGGAACTAATGATGTTTTGTACCTCTATGAAAGGGAGGGCTTGGATGCGATTTCTGCAAAAGAATACCTAAGGTTACTGAAAAATAAATCAGACCTTTTGAAACTCTCTGCAGGATCTAGTAAAATGACCATCAATATGGTGCCTGCTAGAAATATCATCTTGGATGTTGATATAGAAAAAGTTTATAATGATGGGTTAATTCCAGAAGGTATGGAGGCATTGATGGTAGACCAAATGAACCTTCGTGTAAAGGGTGAATATGTCACCAAAGGAAATATGATGCTCCTCGACCTGATCACAACAAACAATTGGGAGAGACCTATCTATTTCAACAATACTTCTATGGCTACCATTGGGCTGGATTTGGAAGAATATGTGGTGATGGAGGGGATGACTTATAGACTGCTCCCTGTCAGAAAGCCACAGAACTTCAGGGCTGAGTTGGTGAATACAGAAAAATCCTATAAGCACGTGATGGAGGATTTTGCGTTTAGAGGAATGGACAATCCTGATAATTATTTTGATGATGAATTCAGAAGATTCACCTCCAATCACAGAAGTGCTATCAACAGCATAGCTATCGCACTCCTTGACGAGGATGAAATGGATAAAGCAGCAGATGTATTAAAGCTAGGATTGGCAAGAATGCCGCATGAAGCCATACCTTATGACTTGGCTAGTGGTCAGTCTGCACCTTTACTTTTCGAAGTAGGAGAGGACGAAATGGCCTTGGACATTGTAGAAAAAATGTCTTTAAAATCCATCCAATTGTTGGACTTCTATGCCAAAACTAATAGAGAATATGACAGAGAAGCGATGATCTCTCTAGAAATGTTGAAATACTTTGTACCACTTCTCGAAGAGAGAGGCTACAATGATTTAGCGGCTGAGCTCAAAAGAGATCTTGAACGATTCATCGGAAGTAGTGGTGGCAGAGGTCTAGACAGAAGGTGAAAACAAAATCCCCTCACACGAGGGGATTTTTGCTATAAGCATGTTTCAAGAGAAATTTGATAATTAATATCGCTTTTTCTCTAACACATAGAACAGATCTAATCCTTGATCAGGGTGATCTACCAAAAGGTAATCTTCATGGGTGATATCTGTTACAGATTTTCCTTGTTGCTGATGTAGCTTATTCCTATTTAACCTATTTAGCACTTCATAGGGCCATCTAAGTAAAACAGCGGGAAGTCTATATTGTAATTTAAAAACATCAAAACGCATAATCTTATTAACGGACATTCGGTTTGCTTCGTGATAATCCCAAACTTTCTGATTCCCTCCTATTCCCATTGCATTCACTTGATCAAAAACTTCTTTACAAAGGGTCTTGAGTTGATTGGGAGTATATTCTCTAATATGCCAAGGGTTTCTAGAAAGAGTGTGACGGATATTTGGAGTTGAGATAATAGCTTTTCCTCCTGGTTTGAGCACCCGATAGATTTCTTCTAAAAAAAGTCGATCATTTTCTATGTGTTCTATTACTTGAAAACTAACTACAGTATCAAAACTGTCCGAAGGGATATTTTCGAAAGGAGGAATGACAGCCTGTTTGAAGGAGACACTTGGGTATTTGGCCTGAAGTTTGTCAATCACTTCTTGGATTTTATCCAAGCCTAAGTAGGAATCTACAGCATTTAAAAGCTCAGTGACACCCCTGCCTTCACCACAGCCAACTTCCAGCAAGTCACCCTTGACCAAAGGTTTGGCAGCGATATAGGCTTTGAGAAGTCTTTGATGAATAGGATTATCACTTACCAACTTGTCCGATGCAATTTCCGTTGTATAGGTAGCCATTTGAAATTTTATTAATTTGAGCAAAATTAAGGTTAATTTTTGAACCATATGACAACAAATAAGATCTCTTCAAAATTCCACCTGTTCTTCACCACTTTGCTTACCTTCCTGCTAGCTTCTGGATCTGGCTTTTCACAACAGACCTTAGAGACTACCAATCAGACACTTAGATATTCAAGGTATTCAAGGCTATCACCAAAAATTATCCCTGTGAAAATTACCGAAAGGTCATTTTTACTACAGATTCCAGTTGAAAAATTAGAGGACAATCCAGTTTTTGATGATTATGAATTTTATTTCACAATCCTATCCTCCTACAATCAGGCATTTCAAAACGAAAATCTAACCAGACTTCAGGAAAATGATCTGAAAAAAAACACGGCTAATCATTTTTATTTCGAACAGAGAATTCAGATACCTGAAGAACAAGAAGAAGCTATTGCCTTTATCAAAATAGTAGATACTAGGCAAGGGGATGAATATTATTATCACATGGATCTTATAGGACCTTTTATACTTGGTCATCCAAACTTTGGCGCCTATTATGGCAATGATGTTCCATTTGACCAAAACTTCTTGATACAAGAAGAAGCATTATTATTCAAAAGCAATTCTGCCATTAGTTTGAATAGGTTCTTTTACCCTACAGAATTCGCATCGCCCTTTCCTCCGATGGAAACCAAGCCAGCCCCAGCACCAAGAGAGGTAGAAGTGGTCAATCAAGGAGATTTCTTAGTCAATACACCTAGAACTTTTGATGAGAAGGGATATTATTTCATCCAATCAGACACTAACTCCACTGAAGGTCTTTTGATCAAAACAGTATCTCAAGCTTTCCCAAGAGTGGAAACATGGGAGGATATGGTTGATATGGTGGTGTATATCTCCACAAGAAGAGAGCATGAAACACTGATGGAGGCCACAGATAAGAAAAAAGCACTTGATCAATACTGGATAGGCTTGACCAAAGATGAAGAAGCAGCCAAAACACTTATTCGAGAATATTTTCGACAGATTGAATTTGCAAATATCCTTTTTACGGATTTCAAAGAGGGTTGGAAAACAGATCGAGGAATGGTCTATACAGTGATGGGACCTCCAACAGGAGTCGCCTTTAGACAGAATGCAGAAATATGGACTTATGGAGACCTTAACTCAAATTCCAAAATAAACTTTACCTTTGCACGCGTCAAAAATATTTTGACTCCAAATTATTATATACTCAACCGCTCCAGAGCACTTCAGCCTGAGTGGTTCAAAAGCATCACATTATGGAGAAGCGGAAGGATGGATTTCTGATCAACAAAGGAGAACAAGACAAGGATTTTTTATTTGGTACCCGAGCGGTAATGGAAGCCATCAATGCCAACAAAGACATTGATAAGGTTTTAGTCAACAAAGAACTGAATAACGATCTGATCAAGGAACTACTCAAACTTGCCAAAGAGGAAAGAATCCCTGTGGTAAGAGTTCCAGAAGCTAAGTTGAATAGGATCACCCGCAAAAACCATCAAGGAGTGATCGCGCATATCTCAGCGATTCAATATGCCTCACTTGACAATGTCATAGATGAATGTTTTTCCAAAGGAATAGCTCCAATGGTGTTGGTTTTGGATAGAGTGACTGATGTAAGAAATTTCGGTGCTATCGCCCGTACAGCTGACTGTGCAGGAATACATGCCATCGTAATTCCCGAAAAAGGTAGTGCTCAGATCAACTCAGATGCGGTCAAAACTTCAGCAGGTGCTTTGAATTTTTTGCCAGTGTGTAGAGTAAAAAACCTCTACTATACCGTCAAAGACCTCAAAAAAATGGGGCTCAACGTCGTGAGTGTGACTGAAAAAACCGAAAGAGAAATGTACGAAGCAGACTTCAAAGCACCTACTGCATTGATCATGGGCTCAGAAGAGGATGGGATTTCTCCAGAACTGATGGGGTTAAGTGATGAATTTGTCAAAATTCCATTGTCAGGAAATATAGAAAGCTTAAATGTGTCGGTAGCAGCAGGCGTAGTCATCTACGAAGCGATCAGGCAGAGGAAATAAAAAATGTGGAGCTCGAAAGCTCCACATTTTTTATTGACTTTTTTCATCTCCCTTATTTTTCTCCTCTTTGAGCTTTTTCAGCTTTTCTATTTCATTCAACTCTTCCACAGACTTTACTTTTTCATCCAAGACGGCTGGGAAGTTTTTGAAATTGAGATCGCGCTGAGGGAATGGAATTTCTACTCCATGCTCCTTGAATGATTTGAAAGTCCCTCTCATGACTGCGTTGCGAATCAACACCCAAGTATCAAAATTCTCAACCCAAAAGAGCACTCTAAATTCAATCGCACTATCTGCAAAATTCTGCAAATAAACCCTCGGCTCTGGATTTTTTAGAATTTCATCCAATGCTAACTGTCTTGAAATAAGATCAGTAACCAAATCTATATCTGATCCATAACTCACTCCAATCAACAACTCCACTCTACGCTTCTTGTCTGATAATGTCCAGTTGATCAAATGCTGTGACAATAAATCTCCATTGGGAATAATTATCTCTGAACCATCATACCCCTGAATCTTACTTGCCCTGATTCCTACATCTTTTACCGTCCCCATTCTTCCTCCCACCTCAATATTATCACCTACCTGAATGGGTTTTTCAAAAGCCAATATCACTCCTGAGACAAGGTTATTGACAATAGTCTGCAAACCAAAACTGATCCCTAGTGTCAATGCCCCTAAGACGATGGCGATCTTCTCAAAACCAATACCTGAAGCCCCTATAGCCAATAAAAATCCTAAGGAAAGTACACCCAGCCTGATTAATAGAATAGAGGAACCGAGCCTCTTTTCTCGCAGGTTTGCTTGTTGCTGATCTTTGATAGTAGCAAAGTAGGCAATATTATTAGCTAACAAGCTGGCGACATACACAATGACAACAAATACGACGATATTCCCATAGGTGAATTTAGTATTGAAAAGTGAACGCTCAGTAGTCAGGAGGATACCTGCCTGATCTATAAAGAGATCTAACAGCGACAAGTTGTCTAAAAAATAGTAGACCCAGATCAATGAAGCTACTCCATACAAAGTACGTTTGACTCTTGTCTGAATGCCATGAAAGTCAATATAAGAAGTAAAGTCATTTTCACTCTTCCTTCTTACTTCGATCTGAAGATAAATAACTTCCATTACAATCTGCACGAATAGATAAAGACCAATCGCCTGGGCAAAGCTTAAGGTAGCTGCTACTCCTAAAAGTTTACTAAGGCTAAAACGTCCAAAAATATTGGCCAAAATGGAAAACACTTGCAATCCAATATAGAGCTTGACTAATTTGTCAATTAAATTGGGTAAAAGTTCAGGATTGTTTTCCTTAAACCTAACGATCTTTACAGCAAGATATATCCCTATCATACTCAAAAAAAGCAAATACCATCGCTCTGAAAAATTGGTGTCTCTGTATAAATTGCTAACAGTATAAATAAAGAAAATAAACACGAACATCAACCACAGCCTAAAAAGTCCTGATGGAAAACTAGACCTTAGCATCACAGTAACCACCAAAACTGCTATCCAAAGCAAAACCGTGAGAAATGAAATCGTAGGATTAGAATAGAAAAAAGGAATAAAGGGAAGAATGATTATAACCCCACTAAGGATAGGGAATTTGGGAACATAATGCGCCCTTTCTAAAATTATCTTAGCAAACTCTTTTTCTTGCTTAATTTTTGAAATAGAATTTTTAATCCAAATCGAAAACCCAATAAAAACAAGCAATAAAAAAATCGTTATTCCTGTATGATTTTTAATGTATCTTTTTAAAATCACCTCATTGAGTCTAATAGACTCCCAAAATACACTAGAGAGGTTCAAGTTTGGCTCATAGCTTTTTTTCTCCCATAGATAATTGATATCCTTCCTAAGTAATGCTGCTTCTGCACTTCTTCTCTCCACATCAAGTGCAATGGAAAGCTCGGATATCTTTATCATCATTCTTGAAATTCTAGTTTGAAAAGCTGCGGTTAGAATTCTCTGCCCATTGAGTAAGCTATCTGTTTGAATGATTCGACTTCTAAATTGTGATAAGGCAGCTTGATACTCTGGAAGGATGGAGGAATCTCTGAGATCTAATTTCATTAGATCAGATTGTTTCATTTCCTCAAGTTGGCTTTTAGCTTCAATCAACTCTTCAGTACGTGCAGTCACCTTACGCTCAGCATCACCCACTTGCACCCTGATATTTCTGAGCAGGTTGTCAAGTTCATTTAGATACCTGATATTAATTTTGCTATCTTGATCTTCAAGCCTACTTTGGATCACATTGACCAGTCTTTCTATATCTGGCATATCTTCCATTAGTGACAAGGTATCTAGCTCTCGATTGAGATTAAAATTCATTCGATTCAATTGAATCGTGAAGTCTTGTGCTTTCCGAATACTACCTTCTAGTGAAGGTCTTTCAGGCTTTTCTTCTTCTTGAAGGTTTTCATTGACTTTGAGAAGTGTGTCGAGTGCTTCTATATCAGTCTGAAAAGCAAACCCACTAAAAGACAGGGTTAATAAAAAACATAAGAGATAAGTAATTCTCATAAAGGATAGGTTGAGGCTCTATGAATTAAAGATATGTGATTATCCGATTTAATACCAATATTACTATCCATTAGATCAAAAAATCATATTCCATGAACTGAAGCTCAGAATATGGGTTATATAAATAGAAAATATCAGTTTGCTGTTAAACCATGTTAAATAAAACTGCCATTAGTATCAAAATGCTTGATTTTTGATAACTGATGTGTGTAAATTTCGTGTATCATTTATAGAACTTAAACATAAAAGAAATGAACAAAAAGCAATTTTTCTTAGGCATAGTGTTGGCCTCTCTGATAGGGGGGATTGTTGCTTTGGCGGGAGCTAGCTTCTTGGCTAAGCAAAACACTGCCACCAATTTCTCCGAAAAGCAAGACGCAAGTCTTGTCAATTGGCTCTCTGATGACAAGTTCACTATTCCTGATGGGATCAACTTCGTAGCTGCAGCGCAACAAGTCACCCCTGCTGTGGTCCATGTCAAAAGCACTGTCTCTGTCACACAAAGACAGCGAGGTGCAGATCCACTTGAAGAATTATTTGGCTTTAGATCACCCAATAGAGGACAAATGCCTCAAGAAGCCAGAAGTTCAGGTTCGGGAGTAATCATTTCTGAAGATGGCTACATCGTCACTAATAATCATGTAATAGAAAATGCAAGTAAGGTTGAAATTTCCCTTGAAAATAATACTAGATACACCGCAAGGGTAATTGGGACTGATCCATCCACTGATCTTGCACTACTCAAAATTGAAGAAAAAAATCTTCCATATGTCAGATTTGGAGATTCTGATAAAACAAAGGTAGGGGAATGGGTATTGGCAGTTGGGAATCCATTTGACCTCACTTCTACTGTGACTGCTGGTATCATTAGTGCCAAAGCCAGAAATATCGGAATCTTAAGAACTGCTGAGAACAACCTTTCCATTGAGTCTTTCTTGCAGACAGACGCGGTGGTGAATCCAGGTAATTCTGGCGGAGCTCTGGTAAACTTAGCGGGGGAATTGATTGGTATCAACACAGCAATTGCCTCTCGTACAGGAACTTTCAATGGGTATGCTTTTGCTGTCCCTACATCTATTGTGAAAAAAGTAATGGACGACTTGCTTGAATTCGGAGCCGTTCAAAGAGGGCTTTTAGGGGTGACGATTCAGGATGTATCCCCAGAACTAGAAGAAAGCCTTAAAAAGCCATTAGGGGTAAGCCAAGGTGTCTATATCGCTGGAGTCAATGAGGGAAGTGGAGGAAAAGAAGCAGGACTGAAAGAAGGTGACATTATCATTGGTGTAGATGGAGTCACTACTAATAGTGTAGCTAAACTACAAGAAATGGTAGCTAGAAAACGACCAGGAGATAAGGTAGAAGTGAAATACTTAAGAGATGGAAAAGAACTCTTAGCCTCTGCTACGTTGAGAAATCTTTCTGGTGACACCAAAATAGTAAAGAAAGAGGTGCCTATTGTTGCTAGCTTCAATGGTTTGACTTTTGAAGATATCAAGCCAAATATCAAAGATAGACTCAAAATCCAAGGTGGTGCCACTATCATCACAGTAGAAAATGAATCTTGGAAAAAAGCAGGTGCCAGAGTTGGGTTTATCATTACCTCAGTAATTGGACCAGACGGCAGATACAGAATATCAGGAGCAAATGACTTGATAGCACTTCTGGAAGAGAGTAGAGGTGAAGAGATTGTCGTTCTAGGACTATATCCAAATGGTCAAGAGTACTATTTCGAGGTAGAAGTAGAGTAGATTCAGTTTAGTGTTTGAGTTGTTTGGAGTAAAAAGACCGGTCTGTCGATCGGTCTTTTTCTATTTATATTCAATAAAACTCTCTAAACTATCAAGTAAAATATCCACAAAAATCTCCCCTCCCTCTCTGTCTAAATGATCCATATCTCTGAACAATGAATCCCGGTCCAGAAATACATTATCGAAATCTAGAATCCTTAAGCTCTCCTTCATGAAAATACTATCTGCATGATAGCTCTCTTCTCCCAATATCCCATAATAAGATCGGGATAAAGGAAACCTGACCCCTATCAACTCTACATTATGCTCCCTACTCAATGAAATAATATTCATCAAGGCATCTCTCATCTTTTCTGAAGCCCCATCTTGCTCAAAGTAATTTTCAAATCTATCTTGAGCTTGTCTCCGTCTTTCTTCTTCTGTCAAGTTTTCCCAAGCAATCCTACCCTTGCTCCCACCCCAACGTCTATAATCAAACAGTTCCTCAGTTATGAAATTTTTGATTACCAAACTGTAGCGATCATTGAGAAAAACAAGATAATATTTAAGGTATTTTTCATTGACAAATTCAAACCAAGAATCGAAATCATCTCTTTCTGTATAATATGCTGATCTATCTAAGTTATTTTGATTTTCGCGAGTAGGGGAAAGCGTATGGTCATCTACACTGATATATATGCGCTCAATTTTACCTTTTCGAAGCAGATACCTTAACTTTCTTCCCATATCTAAGTAAGAATCACTCTGAGCAGAAAAATTATGTACCTCAAATTCTTCTGCAAAATCTCCCAATGGTGTCCCATGAGAATCTGCCAATATAAACTCGTCAAAATCAAGATCTACTTCTTCATAATCTTTGATATAAAACCCTCTAATTAAAAGAAAAAGAGCAAAATTAACCACTAAAAGAATAATCAAAAAAAGAAAGGTGTTTTTCAGAAAAGCTCTCATAAACTTAAAATTGAAAGTAAATAAACTCAATTTCCTCGGATGTATTACCAAAAATATCTATTGCTAATATGATCAACAAATACATGCCCCAGCGAAATACCCTACTTCTACTCGCTGCTAAATCCATGATAGCATATTGGCGTCTTCTACCATTCCATTCTATCAGGATAAAGATGACAATCAAAACCATAAGGGAAAGGACGCCTTCAAGAATATGAAAATCTGGGATTGAGAATAAACTTGGCTGCATCATATTTTGCACATATCCCCAAGCATGAGACATGCTCTCAGCTCTAAAGAAAATCCATGCAAAACTAGTCAGCCCAAAAGTAAACAGCATTGAAATCAGCTCTCTCAGATTTGGCCACCTACTTTCCTGTGCCACTACATCTAAGTTGTTTCTATTTTTACCCAATAGTAAAGAAGGCAGAAAATAGACGGCATTGAGTGCCCCCCATATGATAAAAGTCCAATTGGCACCATGCCAAAATCCAGATACCAAGAAAATTATAAATGTATTTCTAATACTTAAGGCCAGCCCACCCCTACTTCCCCCCAACGGGATATAAAGATAGTCTCTAAACCATGTAGATAGTGAAATATGCCATCTTCGCCAGAACTCTGCCACATCTCTTGAAAAATATGGAAATGCGAAATTTTGCATCAATTGAAATCCAAACAGTCTAGAAGTTCCAATCGCAATATCCGAATAGCCCGAAAAATCACCATAAATCTGGAAAGCAAATAATACAGCCCCTAAAGCAAGTATACTCCCAGACAGGGACTCACTTTGATTGAATATAATATTAACATATTCTGCACAATTATCCGCAATAACCATTTTTTTAAACAAACCCCAAAGAATCTGCCTCAATCCATCTACCGCTTTATTTTGATCAAAAACTCTTTTTTCTGAAAATTGAGGTAAAAGGTTTGTCGCCCTTTCAATTGGCCCTGCTACCAATTGAGGGAAAAAACTGACATAAGCGCCAAAAGCAATCCAATCGTGAGTTGGTATCAACTTTTTCCTATAGACATCAATAGTATAACTCATGGTTTGGAAAGTATAAAAACTAATTCCAACAGGAAGAATAATCTTCAAGGAGGAAGCCTTAAAAGGTACTCCTAGCATTTGAAACCCATTAATGAAATTATCCAGAAAAAAATTATAATACTTAAAAAATCCTAGGAAGCCAAGATTAGCACAAATACTAATTGTCAGCAACAGCATTCTCCTCTTTGCATTCTCCTCTTTGCCTAGACCTATACCAACCAAATAATCAATTAAAGTACTGAAAGCAATCAAAGACAAAAACCTCCAATCCCACCATCCATAAAAAACATAACTTGCTACTAAAATCAGCAAGTTTTGAGCTTTAAGATTCCGATTAAAAAGAAACCAATAGCATATAAATACTATCGGAAGGAAGATTGCAAAATCTAAGGAGTTAAAAAGCATGCAGACCTTAACTAATGAACAGAATATAAGCCACAAACATAAGGAAATTTGATCAATCCAAAATCAATCTAAAGTCCTTTTGATCGATAACAAATAAAAAAAGGCAACCTTTCGGCTGCCTTTCTCTTTAAATATTTGATTTTTTTATTTTTGTGGAAATATCGCTGAATCACCCAATTGCTCCTCAATTCTAAGCAACTGATTGTATTTCGCCATTCTATCGGATCTTGATGCTGATCCAGTTTTGATCTGACCACAATTCACAGCTACTGCCAAATCAGCGATAGTTGAATCCTCTGTTTCTCCTGATCTATGAGACATCACAGCAGTAAAACCAGCCTTATGAGCCATAGAGATGGCATTCAAGGTTTCAGTCAAAGTCCCTATTTGATTCACTTTAATCAAGATTGAATTAGCGGACTTTTCCTTGATACCTCTTTCCAAGAACTTTACATTAGTCACAAAAAGATCATCACCTACTAGCTGTACTTTATCTCCAATTTTGGCGGTAAGCATAGCCCACCCATGCCAATCTTCTTCAGCGAAACCATCCTCGATCGAATCAATTGGATACTTTTCAGTCAACTCAGCTAAGTATGCTACTTGCTCTTCTCTGCTTCTGATCTGTCCCCCTTCACCTTCAAACTTTTTGTAATCATATTTACCATCCACAAAGAACTCAGAAGCTGCACAATCCAAAGCAATCGTAACGTCTGAACCAGCCTTATATCCAGCATTCTTAATTGCATCTAAGATGCAAGCTAGCGCCTCTTCCGTACCACCAGAGAAGTTTGGTGCAAATCCACCTTCGTCTCCTACCGCTGTACTTAATCCTTTGTCATGGAGGATTTTTTTCAAATGATGAAAAATCTCTGCACCCATTCTAATTGCTTCTGAGAAGTTTTCAGCTCCAACTGGTCTTACCATAAATTCCTGAAAAGCAATAGGGGCATCAGAATGAGAACCTCCATTGATAATGTTCATCATTGGGACAGGAAGTGTGTTTGCATTCACACCACCTATATATCTATAGAGAGGCTGACCTGCCTCCATGGCAGCAGCCTTAGCCACAGCTAGAGAAACTCCTAGGATAGCATTAGCTCCAAGTTTACTCTTATTGGGCGTACCATCCAAGTCTATCATGATCTGATCGATCATGTTTTGCTCAAAAATATCCATTCCAAGCAATTCAGGAGCAATTACATCATTTACATTTGATACTGCTTTCAAAACTCCTTTTCCAAGATATTTTGATTTGTCACCATCTCTTAGTTCCATCGCTTCATTGACACCAGTAGAAGCACCACTTGGTACGGCAGCCCTGCCAAAAGCTCCAGTTTCTGTCACTACATCAACTTCGATAGTAGGATTACCTCTTGAGTCTAAAATCTGTCTAGCGTGGATAGATTGTATTAAAGTCATAATTTTAAATGGTTTAATTAGGTTTTATTTTATTGCATTAAAGATACAAATTCATCAAATAAATAACGAGAATCATGAGGCCCTGGAGCAGATTCTGGATGATACTGAACAGAGAAAGCGGGTTTACTTTTCAACTTGATCCCTGCTACGGTTCCATCATTAAGGTGAACATGTGTGATTTCCAAATCACTATTACTCTCTACGTCTTCTCTATTGACCACAAACCCGTGATTTTGAGAAGTGATTTCACTTTTACCAGTAAGCAAATTCTTGATAGGGTGGTTGATCCCTCTATGACCATGATGCATCTTATAAGTAGATACTCCACAAGCTTCTGCTAAAAGTTGGTGTCCAAGGCAAATCCCAAATACAGGCTTACCCGTCTCAAGAATTTCTTTAGTAGTTTTTACCGCATATTCCATTACGGCAGGGTCACCAGGGCCATTGGACAGAAAATATCCATTCGGACTCCAAGCTTGAAGTTCTGCTAAACTAGTCTTAGCAGGAAACACTTTACAGTAGACCCCTCTATCAGCAAGATTCCTTAAAATATTCTTTTTGATTCCAAAATCAAGACATGCAACTTTAATAGGAGCATTTTCATCACCAAAATAATATGGTTCTTTGGTACAAACCTTTGAAGACAATTCTAGACCATTCATATCAGGCACCAAATTCAATTCGGCTTTGAGCCCTGCAAGATCATCTTCAAATTCAGAACTAATGATTGCATTCATTGCGCCTTTTGATCTAATATGTCTTACAAGCATCCTTGTGTCAATATCAGCTATGCCCGTAATATTATGTTTGACTAAATAATCTTGAAGAGATCCATCTGCATCAAGTCTACTAAAGACATCTGAAAAAGTATTGACTACTATACCAGCAATGGTTGGACTATCAGATTCTATCTCTGTATCTATCACACCATAATTCCCGATATGAGATGTAGTAGTGACTATGATTTGCCCAGTGTAGGAAGGATCTGTGTAAATTTCTTGATAACCAGTCATTCCTGTATTAAAACAGATTTCACCACCATTGGTGCCTGGCTTTCCGATAAGTGTACCGCGGAATATAGTCCCATCGGCCAATAGAAGAGTTGCTTTTTGTTTGTTCATTGTGTTTTTAACGACTCGTCAAATTTAAGGAAATTATAAAGATATGCCTTGTAAATTTTAATAGATATAAAAAAAGGGATTGAACCAAAGTTCAATCCCTTTATATGAAGAGTTTAGCAACATTTTATTCTGCTCCTTTTTCTTCTTTGTTATCATCTTCTTTAGCTTCAACTTCTGGAGCTGCAGACTCAACAGGAGCCTTTGCTTCAGTACTTGCAGCACCTGAACCTCTTCTACTTCTTCTAGTAGTTTTCTTAGCAGGCTTAGCTTCCTTCAACATCAATTCGTTGAAATCAACCAATTCAATAATGCACATCTCAGCGTTATCACCAAGTCTAAAACCAGTTTTAATGATTCTAGTATATCCACCTGGTCTAGTAGCTACTTTCTCAACAACTTCGCCAAAAAGAGCTTTGATAGCTTCTTTATTTTGAAGGTAAGAGAAAGCGATTCTTCTGTTGTGTGTCGTATCTTCTTTAGCTCTAGTCACTAGAGGCTCTACATATTTTCTCAATTCCTTAGCCTTTGCAAGCGTCGTGGAAATACGCTTGTGAAGGATCAAAGAAGCTGCCATGTTAGAAAGCATTGCTTTTCTGTGACTAGCAGTTCTTCCAAGGTGGTTAAATTTCTTACCGTGTCTCATTTTTATTACTCTTCATCAAGTTTATACTTAGACAAATCCATACCGAAGGTCAAACCTTTTTCTTGGATAAGTTGCTCTAATTCAGCTAGAGATTTCTTACCAAAATTCCTAAATTTCATCATATCAGAAATTTCCAATTTGGCAAGATCACCCAAGGTTTTCACATCTGCTGCTTTCAAACAATTGAACGCACGAACTGAAAGATCCAAATCACCTAGAGAAGTCTTCAATAACTTTCTCATGTGTAAGAATTCTTCATCGATCGGCTCAGGTTCAGATACTCCAGTAGAATCAAGAACCATAGTTTGGTCAGAAAACAACATGAAATGCTGAATAAGAATCTTTGCTGATTCTTGAAGAGCTTTCTCAGGATGAATAGATCCATCTGTAGTAACTTCAAGAATCAATTTTTCGAAATCAGTTTTCTGCTCAACCCTTGTGTTTTCAACACTATATTTCACATTTTTGATCGGAGTGAAAATAGCATCAATTGGGATAACACCGAAAACTTGTTCTTTAGGTTTAGATTCTTCTGCAGGAAGATATCCTCTTCCTTTTTCTACTGTAAGCTCTACTTCCAGACTTTTTGATTCATCCAAGTGGCAGATTACCAATTCAGGATTCAACACTTCAAAAGAAGTTGTGAATTTAGCGATATCCCCAGCAGTGAAAACAGATTGGTTTTTAACTTCTACGGTGATTTTACCGTCAATAGCTTCATGAACCTTTTTGAATCTTACCTGCTTCAGGTTAAGAATGATGTCCGTAACATCTTCTACTACACCTTCGATAGTAGAAAATTCATGAACAACACCTGGTAGTTTTACTGAGGTGATAGCGTAACCCTCAAGAGAAGACAAAAGAATTCTTCTTAAGGCATTACCAATGGTAACCCCATAGCCTTTTTCAAGTGGCTTGAATGTAAATAAACCGTGAAAATCATCGGCTTTTTCCATTACCACTTTTTCAGGCATTTGAAATGCTAATATGGACATATCAATAGTTCTTTTTAAGTCTGAATTAATATTACTTAGAGTAAAGTTCGACAATCAGTTGCTCTTTGATATTCTCTGGAATATCTTCTCTAACTGGAATGCTTACGAACTTACCTGCTAACGAGGTGTTATCCCACTCTAACCAGGAATAACGTGCAGAACCTCTCCCAGCTAAGCTAGCTGTAATTGCTTCAAGAGACTTTGAGCGTTCTCTAACAGATACAACATCACCCGGCTTCAAGGAATACGAAGGAATATTTACCAACTCTCCATTCACAAGAATGTGTTTATGGGACACAAGCTGTCTTGCACCTCTTCTTGTTGGGGAAATACCTAATCTATAAACTACGTTGTCTAACCTAGCCTCCAACAATTGTAAAAGGTTCTCACCTGTGATACCTTGTTTTCTAGAAGCTATATCAAACATTTTAGAGAATTGTCTCTCTAAAATACCATAGATATATTTCGCTTTTTGCTTTTCAGCAAGCTGAATAGCATATTCTGATTGTTTTTTTCTTCTACCTCTTCCATGTTGACCTGGAGGATAGTTTTTCTTCTGAAGTGCTTTGCTTTGTCCTTCAATCGGCTCACCGAATTTTCTGGCAATCTTTGCCTTTGGACCTCTATATCTAGCCATTCTCTATATCTTCTTTAATGAATTAAACTCTTCTACGTTTTGGAGGACGACATCCATTATGTGGAAGTGGCGTTACATCAATAATCGTAGTTACATCAAGACCTACATTTTGTAAAGTTCTTATTGCAGATTCTCTCCCTGCACCTGGTCCTTTTACAAAAACCTCAATTTTTCTCAATCCTAAATCATAAGCAACTTGTCCGCAGTTTTGGGCTGCCATCTGTGCTGCATAAGGTGTGTTCTTTTTAGAACCTCTGAATCCCATTTTACCGGCAGAAGCCCAAGAGATCACCTGTCCAGAATTATTGGTAATAGAGATGATAATATTGTTAAAGGAAGCTTTAATATGCGCTTGGCCTACCGCTTCAACTTTAACTACTCTTTTTTTACCTTTAGCTTTATCGTTTCTTTTCTGAGCCATAATCTAAATCAAGATTTATTTAGTTGCTTTCTTTTTGTTAGCAACAGTCTTTCTCTTACCTTTTCTAGTTCTAGCGTTGTTTTTGGTTTTTTGACCTCTCAAAGGAAGACCTTTTCTATGTCTAAGACCCCTATAACAACCAATATCCATTAATCTCTTGATATTAAGCTGAATCTCTGATTTAAGAACACCTTCTGTTCTATATGCTTCAGCAATAATATTTCTAATAGCGGTAGATTCTTCATCATTCCACTCACCAGCCTTCTTATCATAAGAAATACCTGCTTTGTCCAGGATCGCTCTGGCCGAACTCCTACCTATTCCGAAAATGTAGGTTAAGCCGATTTCTCCACGTTTGTTGTCTGGGATGTCAACACCTGCAATTCTTGCCATAATTATTAACCTTGTCTTTGTTTAAACTTAGGATTTTTTTTGTTGATCACGTAAAGTTTTCCTTTTCTTCTGATCACTTTACAGTCAACACTTCTCTTCTTGATTGATGCCTTTACTTTCATGACAGTTTATTTGTATCGATAAACAATTCTACCTTTAGAAAGATCATAGGGAGAAAGTTCTAACTTAACCTTATCTCCTGGGAGGATCTTTATATAATTCATTCTCATTTTCCCGGATATATGGGCAATCAATTGATGACCATTCTCCAGCTCCACTTTGAACATTGCATTTGACAATGCTTCTATTATAGTACCATCTTGTTCAATAGATGTCTGTTTAGCCATATTTAGAATTTATAGTTTTCCTCTATATACTGATGTGTGGTCAATATTTCAGTTCTATCTCTGAAGATAGCCACAGTATGCTCATAATGTGCAGAAGGTTTTCTATCAGTAGTTCTAATAGTCCAACCATCTCTTTCTTGTACAATATTTCTGCTTCCTAGGTTTACCATTGGTTCTATAGCTATAACTAGTCCTTCATTTAAAAGAGGGCCACTACCACGCTTACCGTAATTAGGAACTTCAGGAGATTCGTGTAGATTCCTACCCAAACCATGACCAACTAATTCTCTAACTACAGTGTAACCTTTAGCTTCAACAGACTTTTGGATAGCGTGACCAATGTCGCCGACTCTATTTCCAAAAACGGCCTTTTCAATACCTAAATAAAGAGAATCCTTTGTCGCTTTGAGCAATGACAATACATCAGGGGAAACTTCACCGACAGGGTAAGTATAAGCGCAATCGCTATGAAAACCTTGGTGAAAGACTCCACAATCTACTGAGATTATATCGCCATCTTTCAAAACATAATTACTAGGAAAACCATGTACAACTACCTCATTAACAGAGATGCAAAGCGACGAAGGAAATCCATTGTAACCTTTGAAGGAAGGAACACCACCGTGATCCCTTATATACTCCTCTGCAATTTTGTCTAAGAAAGAAGTCTTTACTCCTTCTTTTATATTCTTGGCAACTTCTCCATGAGCTTTACCAAGTATTTGAGCACTTTCTTTAATTAACTGGACCTCCTCGAAAGTCTTGTAATGGATCATACCGCCGGTGCGTAATTCGAAGGATTATTTTTCATATTCCCACTTTTCATCATACCCTCGTAATGTCTCATCAACAAATAGCTTTCGATCTGTCGCAATGTATCCATAATTACACCCACCATGATCAATAATGAAGTACCACCGTAGAATTGAGCAAACTCGCCTCCAACTCCAGCAATGATTGCGAACGCTGGAAGAACCGCGACTAAGGCTAATAGCACCGATCCAGGTAACGTAATTCTAGAGATAATATTATCTATGAATTCAGATGTTGGTGCTCCTGGTTTTATACCTGGAACAAATCCACCATTTCTTTTCAAATCCTCAGATATCTGCTCTGGATTCACAGTAATAGCAGTATAGAAGAAAGTAAAAAGAATAATCATAATAGCAAACACCAAGTTATATTGCCAAGATGTAAAATCAGAAAATGTAGAACCAATGTAGTTGGCAATATCATTATCACTTGACCAAATCTGAGCAATCAAGGCAGGTAAAAACATTAGCGATTGAGCAAAGATAATTGGCATTACACCAGAAGCATTCACTTTAATAGGAATGTATTGTCTTTGACCACCGTATACTTTACCACCAACAACTTGCTTAGCATATTGAACAGGAATTCTTCTTGTTGCTTCAGTCAATGCTACCACACCCAATACCACAAAGAATAGTACTGCTGCTTCAATCAACAACAATAGCATCCCAGAAGTACCTTTGGATAAACCCTCCGCAATAATAGCTCCAGGGAATCTAGAGATAATCCCAATCATGATCAACATTGAAATACCATTTCCAATGCCTTTTTCAGTGATTTTTTCCCCAAGCCACATACAGAACATTGTACCGGCTGAAAGCAATACCAAAGAACTAAACATAAACAAGGATGTGCTCACCATTACTGCTCCTGTAGGCAAGATAGTGGCAGTAATATAGCCAATACCTTGTGCTACTGTAATAGCAATTGTCAAAACCCGTGTAATCTGATTGATTCTTTTTCTACCAGACTCTCCTTCTTTTTGTAATTTTTGAAAATATGGTACTCCAACAGTCAATAACTGCAACACAATGGAAGCAGAAATATAAGGCATAATCCCTAAGCCAAAGATAGAAGCATTACTAAAAGCTCCACCAAGGAAAGTATCGATTAGACCGAAAATACCTTCTGGAGCATCATTCAATTTTGAAGGGTCTACTCCAGGTAAAACGATAAAAGAACCCAATCTGAACACAACCAGAAACCCGATTGTATTCAAAATTCGGACTCTTAAATCTTCAATAGCAAAGATATTCTTAACTGTTGAGATAAACTTTTTCATTGATTAAATCTTGTTAACTGTTCCGCCAACTTTTTCAATAGCTTCAGCAGCGGAAGCAGAGAAATAGTGAGCACTTACATTCAATTTCGCCGTAAGTTCGCCCCTACCTAGGACTTTTACAACATCTTTTTTCGAAACTAGTCCATGTTCTACCAAAACATCGAAAGTAACAGTATCTAAGTTAAATTTCTCAGACAGTTCTTGCAATGCTGTAAGATTGATAGGCTTACACTCGATTCTATTAAGACTCTTGAAACCAAATTTAGGTACTCTTCTTTGAAGTGGCATCTGACCACCTTCAAATCCTAACTTAGACTTATAACCAGATCTAGATTTAGCGCCTTTATGACCTCTCGTAGAAGTTCCTCCTCTACCAGAACCAGTACCACGACCAATTCTTTTTCTATTTTTTACAGATCCCTCAGCAGGTTTTAATGTATGTAATTTCATGATTAAGCTTCCTCCACTTTTACAAGGTGACTTACTTTTCTTACCATTCCAGCGATCTGAGGAGTATTTTCTACTACTACAGATTTATTAATTCTACCAAGGCCAAGAGCAGTGATTGTGGCTTTTTGATCCTTTGGTCTTTTAATTACGCTTCTTACTTGAGTTACTTTAACCTTTGCCATCTTCTTAACCGTTAAAAACTTTTGACATTTTTACACCTCTTTGCTGTGATACAGCGATAGCATCTCTCAATTGAACTAAAGCATCAATTGTTGCTTTAACTACATTGTGAGGGTTTGAAGAACCTTTGGACTTTGCCAATACATCAGTCACACCAGCACTTTCAAGGACAGCACGCATAGCACCACCAGCTATAACACCAGTACCAGCGGCAGCAGGCTTAATCAAAACGAATCCACCACCATACTTACCAAGCTGCTCATGAGGTATTGTTCCTTTCAAAACAGGCACTCTTACAAGATTCTTTTTAGCATCTTCGATGCCTTTTGTGATAGCATCAGTTACTTCATTGGCCTTACCCAATCCATAACCTACAACACCATTACCATCTCCAACTACTACAATTGCAGAGAAAGAAAATCTTCTACCACCTTTAACTACTTTAGCAACACGGTTGATAGCAACAACTTTCTCTTTAAGTTCTGTATCTGTTGCCCTAATGGGTTTTCTTTTAACTTGAGACATAATATCTATTAAAATTTAAGGCCACCTTCCCTTGCACCTTCGGCAAGAGCTTTAACATTACCATGATATAAGTATCCACTTCTATCAAATACGACGGAAGCAACACCTTTAGCAACAGCTCTTTCTGCTAACTTCTTACCTACTTCAGTCGCAACTGAAATAGTAGTATTTTTAGCACCAAGTTCCTTGGAAGAGGCTTGAGCAAGTGTATGACCTTTAAGGTCATCAACCAACTGAGCGTATATACCAGTATTGCTTTTAAATACTGACAAACGAGGTCTAGAATCAGAACCGGAGATTTTTCTACGGATACTTTTCTTGATTCTAAGTCTTCTTGAGTTCTTATTGAAAGCCATCTTAATTATTTTTTACCTGCGGTTTTACCAGCTTTACGTCTTACAATTTCACCTACGAAACGAACACCTTTACCTTTGTAAGGCTCAACTTTACGTAGAGATTTAATTTTAGCAGCTACCTGACCGATCAATTCCTTATCAATCCCCTCTAAAGAAACGATAGGGTTTTTACCCTTTGGAGTTTCTGTTTTTAAAGAAATTGAATCCGGAAGAGCAAAGAAGATGTTGTGGGAATAACCCAAAGATAACTCCAACACTTGTCCTTGGTTAGAGGCTTTATAACCTACACCGACCAATTCTAAGTCTTTTTTGTAACCTTCTGAAACACCTATAACCATGTTGTTCAACAAAGATCTATACAAGCCATGAAGAGATTTGTGTCTCTTGGACTCAGTAGGTCTTGTTACTACAATTTGATTATCCTCAACCGCAACGGTAATGTCGGGATTCACATCCTGAGTTAGCGTACCTTTGGGACCTTTAACAGTGACAGTATTGTGTGCTGACACGTCTACAGTAACACCCGCTGGTAGATTTATTGGTTTTTTACCTATTCTAGACATAACGGTTTATTAATAAACGTAACAAAGTACTTCTCCACCAATTCCTTCTGTACGTGCTTCTTTATCAGTCATCACGCCTTTGGAGGTGGATAGAATGGCGATTCCTAGACCATTGATTACTCTAGGCAATTCGTCATGCTTAACATATTTTCTTAGACCTGGCTTACTCACTCGAGCAAGGCTTACGATTGCATTCTGCTTCGTTGACGGATTATACTTCAAAGCAATTTTGATAGACCCTTGAGGACCTTCTTCTTCAAACTTGTAATTCTGTATATATCCTTTATCAAAAAGAACTTTTGTCAATTCTTTTTTCATGTTGGAAGCAGGAATCTCAACGATTCTGTGAGATGCCTTAATGGCATTTCTCAATCTGGTCAAATAATCAGCTATTGGATCAGTCATATTTATAGAAGTCTAACTGCACACCCGTAATGGGCGTGCAAAGTTACACAATGATTTTTAGAATAAAAACTTTTGTCCGATTTTTACCAGCTTGACTTAGTCACACCAGGGATCTTACCAGCAGAAGCCATTTCTCTGAAAGTTACCCTGTTGATACCAAATTTTCTCATATAACCTTTCGGACGACCTGTCAATTTACATCTGTTATGTAATCTAACTGGAGAAGCATTTCTAGGCAACTTGTCCAAGGCTTCGTAATCACCGGCAGCCTTAAGTTCCGCTCTTTTCTTAGCATACTTGGCTACAAGACGTTCTCTTTTTCTCTCGCGAGCTTTTAATGATTCTCTTGC
Source organism: Belliella buryatensis (assembly GCF_900188245.1). Taxonomy (GTDB): domain Bacteria; phylum Bacteroidota; class Bacteroidia; order Cytophagales; family Cyclobacteriaceae; genus Belliella; species Belliella buryatensis. The sequence goes on from NZ_FZOK01000008.1 coordinate 87,799, forward strand.
CATAACTATTCTTGATTATTTTTATTGGTAAAAGGCATACCGAAAGCTTTCAACAATGCATAGCTTTCTTCATCTGTCTCAGCAGTAGTCACAAATGTGATATCCATACCTGAGATTCTGTTAACTTTCTCAATGCTGATTTCAGGAAAGATAATTTGTTCTGTTACACCTAATGTATAGTTTCCTCTTCCATCGAAGCCTTTATCACTGATACCTTTGAAGTCTCTTACACGAGGAAGAGCAACGGTAGCGAGTCTATCTAAGAATTCGTACATTCTGTCTCCTCTCAAAGTAACCTTTGCTCCAATAGGCATTTCTTCTCTCAATTTAAAATTAGAGATAGAATTTTTTGCCTTAGTAGCTACAGCTCTTTGACCAGTAATTAGAGAAAGCTCTTCAACTCCTTGATCTACCAATTTCTTATCAGCTACAGCAGCCCCAATACCTTTATTCAAGACTATTTTAGTCAACTTTGGAACTTGCATTGCTGATTTATACTGAAATTTTTCCTTCAAAGCAGGAGCGATTTCAGTAAGGTACTTATCTTTCATTCTAGGATTAGCCATTGATCACCTCCCCAGTTTTCTTAGAATATCTAACTAATTTTCCATTTTCACCATGCTTTCTACCTGTTCTAGTAGCTTCACCTGTTTTAGGATCTACAAGCATAAGGTTACTGATATGTAAAGCTGCTTCTCTTTTTTCAATTCCACCTTGAGGATTAGTAGCAGTAGGTTTCACATGTTTCGTAACTGTGTTGATTCCTTCTACAATAGCCTTTCTCTTTTCAAGGTTTACAGAAAGCACTTTGCCTGTTTTACCCTTATCATCACCTGATAATACTTTTACAGTATCACCCGTCTTGATGTGTAACTTGGGTTGTTTATTGAATTTTCTTTCCATGATTACAATACTTCTGGGGCCAAAGATACAATCTTCATAAACTGCTTCTCTCTCAACTCTCTTGCAACAGGACCGAATATACGGCTACCTCTTGGTTCGTCATTGTTGTTGAGAAGAACGGCAGCGTTATCTTCAAATCGGATATAAGAACCGTCTTTTCTTCTAATTTCTTTCTTCGTTCTCACGATAACCGCCTTGGAAACGGTACCTTTTTTCATGTTGCTGGAAGAAAGTGCGGACTTAACAGTTACTACAACTTTATCCCCAATAGAAGCATATCTTTTCTTGGTTCCTCCCAATACACGGATCACAAGCACTTCTTTAGCACCTGAATTGTCCGCTACGCTTAGTCTGGATTCTTGTTGTATCATGTTATTTAGCCTTTTCTATAATTTCTACTAATCTCCAACGCTTGTTTTTACTCAGCGGACGAGTTTCACTAATCTTAACAAGATCGCCTGGACGACACTCGTTGTTCTCGTCATGAACCATAAACTTGGTAGTCTTCGCAACAAATTTGCCATAGATAGGGTGCTTTACCCTTCTCTCTACGGCAACTGTAATGGACTTATCCATTTTGTTGCTGACTACTTTTCCTATTCTTTCTTTACGTAGATTTCTCTCAGTAGTAGCCATCTCTATTCTTATTTAGCTAATTGTAACGCGGTCAAAGCTGTTTTCAATCTCGCGATTGTACGCTTTACCTCTTTTAATTTGTTAGGATTTTCTATCGGAGAAATAGCATGAGCAAAACGTAACTTAGTCAAATTAGTCTGCTCAGCGGCGATTCGCTCGATGATTTCACTTTCGGAAAGTGATCTGATTTCTGAATTTTTCATAGCTTTTATTATCCTACGTAATCTCTACGTACCACGAAATTTGTACTTACAGGTAGTTTTTGCTGTGCAAGTCTCAAAGCTTCTTTAGCTACTTCTAAACTTACTCCAGTTGCTTCAAAAAGGATAGTTCCTGGCTTGATTACTGCAACCCAGTATTCAGGAGCACCTTTACCTTTACCCATACGAACCTCTGCAGGCTTCTTAGTGATAGGCTTGTCAGGGAAAATCCTTATCCAAACCTGACCTTCTCTTTTCATAGCTCTTGTCATAGCGATACGAGCCGCTTCAATTTGACGAGAGGTTATCCATCCAGCTTCTAGGGACTTGATACCAAAGTTGCCAAAAGAAAGCGTGTGCCCTCTTTGTGCAATGCCTTTGACTCTGCCCTTGTGCATTTTTCTATATTTAGTTCTTTTTGGCTGTAACATGATTTCTCACTTAGGGGTGAAAATTAGTTATTTCTCTTTCTTCTTTTTGGTCCGCCTTCTCTTCTCTTTCCTCTAGCGTTACCTCCTTTTGGCTCATTGGCTGCACCTACGTTTGGAGAAAGGTCTCTCTTACCGTAAACTTCACCTTTGAAAATCCAAACCTTGATACCGATAATACCATATACAGTATTTGCTTCGGAAATAGCGTAATCGATGTCAGCTCTTAATGTATGCAAAGGAATTCTACCCTCTTTGTACATTTCAGATCTTGCCATCTCAGCTCCACCCAGACGACCGGAAAGCTTAACTTTAATACCTTCAGCGCCAACTCTCATTGCAGCAGCAATGGATTGTTTCATCGCTCTTCTGAAAGAGATACGAGCTTGTAGTTGTTGAGCAATTGATTCTCCTACCAATTTAGCATCCAACTCAGGACGCTTAATTTCAAAGATGTTGATTTGTACATCCTTATTGGTTAGCTTCTTCAATTCTTCTTTTAACTTATCTACTTCAGCTCCACCTTTACCAATCACAACACCTGGACGGGCAGTGTGAATAGTTAGGGTGATTCTTTTCAAAGTTCTTTCGATGATCACTTTGGAAATTCCACCTTTAGGAATTCTAGCATTGACATACTTTCTGATTTGCTGATCTTCGTAAAGTTTTTCAGCGAAATCTTTACCACCATACCAGTTAGAATCCCAACCTTTGACTACACCAAGTCTAAAACCAATAGGGTTTATTTTTTGTCCCATAGTCTAATCTTAATTAGAGTTTTCTTTTGTTTGTACTTCATCAGCGATAACGTCGGTACTGAATGCGTCAACTACCAAGGTCACATGATTTGATCTTTTACGAATTCTGTGTGCTCTTCCTTGAGGAGCAGGTCTTAGTCTTTTCAACATCCGACCACCATCTACTTGAATTGTCTTGATATATAAATCAGCATCTTCAAGTTTTTCATCTGGATTCTTTGCTTGCCAGTTGGCCACAGCAGAAAGAAGAAGTTTCTCTAATTTAATAGAACCATGATTTGGTGTAAACTTCAATATGCTTAGTGCATGTCCTACTCGCTTTCCTCTTACAAGGTCAGCTACCAATCTCATTTTACGAGTAGAAGTAGGAACGTTATTTAATCTTGCTATTGCTTCCATGATTATCTCTTTCCTTTATCTTTTTTGGCAATGTGACCTCTAAAGTTTCTAGTAGGAGCAAATTCTCCTAATTTATGGCCTACCATGTTGTCTGTTACAAATACAGGAATAAACTTATTTCCATTATGCACAGCAAAGGTATGACCTACAAAATCCGGAGAAATCATGGATCTTCTTGACCAAGTCTTGATGACAGATTTTTTGCCGGACTCGTTCATAGCATCCACTTTTTTGCCCAAGTGATGTTCTATATAAGGGCCTTTCTTTAATGAACGTGCCATAATTATTTAGATCTTTTACTGATAATGAATTTATTTGAATACTTTTTAGGAGATCTAGTTTTCTTACCTTTTGCAAGTAAACCAGTTCTAGATCTTGGGTGCCCCCCTGATGAACGACCTTCACCACCGCCCATTGGGTGATCGACAGGGTTCATAGCAACACCTCTTGTTCTAGGTCTTCTACCTAACCAGCGCTTTCTACCAGCTTTACCTAATACCACGTTCATGTGATCACCATTAGATACTACACCGATAGTAGCCATACATACACCAAGTACAAGTCTCATTTCACCAGAAGGCAATTTAACAGTAACATACTTACCGTCTCTAGCTACAACTTGTGCATATCCACCAGCACTTCTTGCCATAGCACCACCTTTACCAGGCTTCAACTCTATATTGTGTACAATGGTACCCAAAGGTATATTCACCAATTGCATCGCATTACCCACTTCTGGAGCAACACTTTCACCGGAAATCACTGTTTGTCCAACTTGCAAACCTTCCGGTGCAATAATGTAAGCCTTTGCACCGTCCACATAATACAATAGCGCTAGACGTGCTGTTCTATTTGGATCATACTCGATAGATTTTACTACCGCAGGAATTCCAAATTTGGTTCTCTTAAAATCAACGATTCTAAGTCTTCTCTTATGGCCACCTCCGATATATCTGGAGGTCATTTTTCCTACATTATTTCTACCGCCTGACTTCTTCAAAGGAGCCAATAGAGATTTCTCTGGCTTTGATGTTGTGATTTCATCAAATGCTGGAGCTACTCTAAATCTGGTTCCTGGGGTTACAGGCTTTAATTTTTTAACTGCCATGATCTTGATTCAATTAAATTTCTCCGTAAAAATCGATTACCTCGCCCTCAGCAACTTGTACAATCGCCTTTTTGAAAGCATTGGTGAATCCACTTACAACTTTTGACTTGGTGTATCTAGTTTTAGATTTACCAGCATAACGCATGGTTCTCACATCAACTACAGTCACACCATACATTTTCTCAACGGCTCTTTTGATCTCTGGCTTTTTCGCAGTTTTTTCCACTACAAATCCATAAACGCCTTTCTCGTTCATTGCAGAAATCTTTTCCGTAATCAAAGGTTTTTTTAGTATCTCCATTGTATTACTTCGATAATAAGTTTTCCAATATACTTACTGAACCTTCGCACAACATCAAGTTGTCTGCATTAAGCAATTCGTAAGTATTTACATCGTTTACTGAAACCACCTTAGCTTTAGGTAAATTTCTGCTAGAAAGAAATACGTTCTTGTTGTCCTCAGGAAGAACCAATAGTGTTTTCTTATCTACCAAAGAAAGTCCGTTCAAGAATGCCAAGTAATCTTTTGTTTTTGGAGCATCAAAAGACACATTTTCCAAAACCATTAGGCTGTTTTCTTTTACTTTATATGATAAAGCAGACTTTCTAGCCACTTGCTTCAATTTTTTATTCAATTTGAAAGAATAGTTCCTTGGTCTTGGACCGAACACTCTTCCTCCTCCTCTGAAAACAGGGGATTTGATAGAACCTGCTCTAGCACCACCAGTACCTTTTTGCTTTTTGATCTTTTTAGTAGATCCAGCAATTTCATTTCTTTCTTTTGATTTATGTGTTCCTTGTCTTTGGTTTGCCAAAAACTGCTTCACATCTAGGTAGATCGCATGATCATTAGGCTCAATGCCGAAAATATCATCTGAAAGCGATACTTTTCTACCTGTCTCTTCGCCGTTATGTTTTAATACTGCTAATTCCATTGTCTTACTTCTCTAGAATAACGAAAGAATTTTTTGGTCCAGGGACAGATCCACTTACTAATAGTAAGTTCTTTTCTGGATAGATTTTCAACACTTTTAGGTTGATTACCTTTACTCTGTCTCCACCCATTCTACCTGCCATTCTCATGCCTTTGAATACTCTTGAAGGCCAAGAACAAGCACCAATGGAACCAGGGTGTCTTTGTCTGTTATGCTGACCGTGAGTTTGACCACCCACACCACCAAAACCGTGACGTTTAACTACACCTTGAAAACCTTTACCCTTAGAAGTGCCGATTGCATCGACGAAGTCACCTTCTACGAAAACTTGACCAGCTTCTACGGTTTTTCCAAGATCAACCTGACCTTCGAATTCGACTCTAAAGTCTCTGAATTCAACAACTTTCTGCTTTGGCGTTGTACCGGCCTTTTTAAAGTGCCCGATAAGTGGCTTAGGAGTGTTTTTCTCCTTGCGCTCACCATAAGCCAACTGAACAGCGTTGTACCCGTCTGTTTCTACATTTTTTACTTGCGTCACTACGCAAGGACCAGCTTCTATTAGCGTGCATGCGACATTACGTCCATCGGCACTAAAAATGCTAGTCATTCCGACTTTTTTACCTATTATTCCAGACATCTTCTGATATATAATGTAATTAAACACAAGCATTTACGCACTTGTGCCCTTTTTAAAGGACTGCAAAGTTAGGAATTTAATTCCACCATACAAACCCCAACTTTAATATTTTCAATTATTTACGAAAAATTATTTGGTTTCTTCGTTAAGATTTACTTCCATTCGATCCAAATCAACTTTTCTGTTTGACTGAAGACAAAAGAAAAACCCATCCACCAGGGCGGATAGGTTTTCTATGCTTAAGTCTACACTTGTCAGACTTTGATTTCTACATCAACTCCACTTGGAAGCTCGATTTTCATCAAAGCATCAACAGTTTTAGAACTATTGCTGTAGATATCAACCAATCTCTTGTATGTACAAAGTTGGTACTGATCTCTTGCTTTTTTGTTTACGTGTGGGGATTTCAACACCGTGAACTTTTCCTTTTTTGTTGGCAAAGGAATAGGCCCAACCACGATTGCACCAGTAGCTTTTACAGCTTTCACGATCTTCTCAGATGACTTATCCACCAGGCTGTGATCGTATGATTTTAATTTTATTCTGATTTTCTGATTCATTTTCAATTAGAATTTAGGCTTTTTCACCTTTTACTTTCGCAATCACCGTTTCAGCGATGTTGTTCGGTACAGGCTCGTAATGTGAGAAGGTAAGTGAAGCAGTTGCTCTACCAGAAGTAATTGTTCTAAGGTCAGTTACATAACCGAACAATTCAGAAAGAGGAACGCTAGCTTTAACTACAGTAGAGGATCCTTTTGTATCCATACCTTTCATCAAACCTCTTCTTCTATTCAAATCACCTGTAATAGGACCAGTGTACTCATCAGGAGTAACTACATCCACCGCCATGATTGGCTCTAGTAACTGAGGCTTCGCTTTTTTAGCAGCTTCTTTGAAACCTATTCTTGCTGCCAATTCAAATGACAATGCATCAGAATCGACATCGTGGAATGAACCATGGAATAGTCTTACTTTCATTGCCTCAACAGGGTACCCTGCCAAAGGACCATTTTTCATAGCCTCTGCAAATCCTTTCTGGATCGCAGGAATGAATTCTTTAGGAATTACACCACCTACAATACCATTCACAAAGTCTAAACCTGGCTTGATTTCGTTAGTTTCTGGATCTGGATCTTTAGGACCTAATTCAAAAACAATGTCAGCAAATTTACCTTTACCACCAGACTGCTTCTTATAAACCTCTTTATGTTCAACATTAGAGAATAAAGCTTCTTTATAAGCAACTTGAGGAGCTCCTTGGTTGATCTCAACCTTGAATTCTCTCTTCAACCTGTCGATAATAATATCAAGGTGAAGTTCTCCCATACCTCGAAGGATAGTCTGACCAGTTTCATGATCAGTGTTTACTACTAGAGTAGGATCTTCTTCGACCAATTTAGCAATCGCCATACCTAGCTTATCTGCATCAGCCTGAGTTTTAGGCTCAATAGCATAACCGATAACTGGCTCAGGGAAAATCATCGATTCAAGGACAACTTTACGTTTTTCGTCGCATAGGGTGTCTCCTGTTTTTATGTCTTTGAAACCTACAACAGCTCCAATATCACCAGCAACTAGTCTAGGGATTTGATTTTGCTTGTTGGCATGCATCTGGAATACTCTAGAAATACGCTCCTTGTTTCCAGAACGGCTATTGAATACGTAAGAACCAGACTCCAATACACCAGAATATGCTCTAACGAAACAAAGTCTTCCTACAAATGGATCAGTAGCAATTTTGAATGCAAGACCAGTGAATGGCTCACTTTCATCTGGCGCTATTTTTATTTCTTTCTCTTCATCATCCAAGTCATGACCTATAATATCATCCTTGTCAAGAGGAGAAGGTAATAATTCCATTACTAGATCAAGCATCGTCTGAACACCTTTGTTTTTGAAAGATGATCCACACACCATTGGAACCACTTTCATGGCAATGGTAGCTTGTCTTAGAGCGTTAAGAATTTCCGCCTCTGTAATTGAATTAGAATCTTCAAAGAATTTCTCCATCAAAGACTCGTCAAACTCAGCCACAGATTCCAATAGATATTCTCTGTACTCTGCAACTTCTTCTAACATATCCTCTGGAATTGGAACTTCTTCGAAAGTCATTCCGAAGTCATCTTCATTCCATACGATAGCTCTATTGTTGATCAAATCAACAACACCTCTAAATTTGTCTTCAGCACCGATAGGAAGTTGCAAAGGAACAGCGTGGCTTCCTAGCATCTCTTTTACCTGCTTACAAACTTCAAGGAAATTAGCCCCAGATCGATCCATTTTATTAACGAATCCGATACGGGCTACTTTATAATTATCAGCTAATCTCCAGTTGGTCTCAGACTGTGGCTCTACACCATCTACAGCACTGAAAAGGAACACCAACCCATCCAAAATTCTAAGGGAACGGTTTACTTCAACTGTAAAGTCAACGTGACCTGGAGTATCGATGATATTGATTTGGTACTTATTGTCTCTGTAATTCCAAAAAACAGTGGTAGCAGCAGAAGTAATGGTAATACCTCTTTCCTGCTCTTGAGCCATCCAGTCCATGGTAGCTGCTCCATCGTGTACCTCACCTATTTTATGGCTCACACCAGAATAAAAAAGGATACGTTCCGTGGTCGTAGTCTTACCAGCATCAATGTGCGCAGCAATACCTATGTTTCTTGTATATTTTAAGTCTCTTGCCATTTCAATTAAAATCTAAAGTGTGAGAATGCTTTATTGGCTTCAGCCATTCTATGCGTGTCGTCTTTTTTCTTAACAGCTGCACCTTCTCCTTTGGATGCGGAGATGATTTCACCTGCAAGTCTATCCATCATAGTTTTCTCACCCCTTTTTCTGGCATAAGTGATCATCCACTTGATCCCCAGGGACAACTTTCTTTCAGGTCTAACTTCCATTGGGACCTGGAAAGTAGCACCACCAACTCTACGACTCTTCACCTCTACAGCTGGAGTTATATTGTTAAGCGCTTTTTTCCAAACCTCAAGACCGTTCTCACCTACTTTTTCTTCAACTTTCGCGACTGCGTCGTAGAAAATTTTGTAAGCAATACTCTTCTTTCCATCCACCATTAGGCAGTTCACAAACTTTGTTACCAAAGTATCATTAAACTTCGGATCAGGAAGAATATATCTCTTTTTTGGTTTCGCTTTTCTCATTTTTTCTAAATGTTATAATGTCTTATTTTTTAGCATCCTTTGGACGCTTAGCACCATACTTGGAACGACCTTGCTTACGGTCTTTAACTCCTGCTGTATCTAGTGCACCTCGGATGATGTGATATCTCACACCCGGAAGATCTTTCACACGACCACCTCTGATCAATACGATAGAGTGCTCTTGCAAATTGTGTCCCTCTCCAGGAATGTAGGCATTCACCTCTTTTCCGTTCGTCAATCTTACCCTAGCCACTTTTCTCATCGCTGAGTTAGGCTTCTTAGGCGTGGTAGTGTACACCCTTGTACAAACCCCTCTTCTCTGAGGACAAGCATCCAAAGCTCTAGACTTGGACTTGGTCTCAAGGGTAGTTCTACCTTTTCTTACTAACTGTTGTATAGTAGGCATTAACTGATAAAATTTATTTTGTTCCTTTTAAACTTGTGAATTTTGGACTGCAAAGGTAAACAAATAGGTAAAACAAACAAAATTAAGATGTTATATTTTTCCTAGGCCTCTCCTGCTGTCCCACCAAAATTCATTGGAAATGAAGGACCTTCTCCACCTCCTTGAATTTTACCAAATGCACTTTCGTATTTATTGATATTATCCTTCAGTGCTGCAAGCAATCTTTTGGCATGGTCAGGAGTCATGATGATTCTTGATTTCACTTTTGCCTTGGGCACTCCTGGCATCAATCTGATAAAATCTATCACAAACTCCGAGTTGGAATGTGCGATCATCGCTAGGTTAGAGTAAGTGCCCTCTGCTACTTCCTCTGACAATTCTACATTAATCTGCTGATCAGGATGTGGGTGTTTATTGTCTTCCATAATTATAAGATTAAAAAAGGCCTGCTTTTACACAGGCCTTTCCATTAAAGTTATATCGATAATTTACTTAACAACTTCTTTTGATCTGCTTACAGATCTTTCTCTGTCACCAGACATTCTTTCGTATTCATCCAAAGAACCTACTATGATATCTTTGAAATTACGCTGACCTGTTCCTGCAGGGATCAAATGACCTACGATAACATTTTCTTTCAATCCAAGAAGTTCATCGCGTTTACCTCTGATAGCTGCTTCACTCAAAACTTTTGTAGTCTCTTGGAAGGATGCTGCAGAGATAAAGCTTTCTGTACCTAATGAAGCGGCAGTGATACCTTGAAGTGTAGGACGAGAAACCGCAGTTTCAGCATCTCTTACTTGTACAAGTTTCAAATCTTTACGCTTCAAGCTAGAGTTTTCATCTCTTAATCTTCTTGCAGTAATGATCATACCAGCTTTCAAAGTGCTTGAATCACCAGCATCCATTACTACTTTCTTATCAAGAATATTATCATTCTCTTCTCTAAAGGCCCACTTATCAACGACTTGGTTTTGAAGGAATCCAGTATCCCCTGCATCAAGTATTTCTACTTTTTGCATCATTTGACTTACGATTACTTCGATGTGCTTATCATTGATTTTCACACCCTGTAGTCTATAAACCTCTTGAATTTCATTCACTAAGTATTCCTGAACAGCTGTTGGGCCTTTGATGGCCAAGATGTCATTAGGCGTGATGGCTCCATCAGAAAGTGGTTCTCCTGCTCTAATAAAGTCATTTTCCTGAACCAAGATATGCTTAGAAAGTGATACCATGTATCTCTTTCTAACTCCATCTTTGGATTCGATAAAGATCTCTCTGTTACCTCTTTTGATACCACCATAAGAAACTACACCATCAATTTCAGATACTACAGCTGGATTGGATGGATTTCTAGCTTCAAATAATTCAGTTACTCTTGGAAGACCTCCGGTAATATCTCTTGTTTTACCAACAGACCTAGGTATTTTCACTAGGATTTGACCAGCTTTCACTTTGTCACCGGCTTCTACAGCAAGGTGAGCTCCAACTGGAATATTATACGCCTTGCTCTCATCTCCGTGATTAACTACTACCGCCGGGTTTTTAGTTTTATCTTTGGTATCGATGATTACTTTCTCTCTGTAACCAGTCTGATCATCAGCTACTTCCTTGTAAGTAATACCTTCAATGATTGCTTCAAATTCGATTTCTCCATCAAATTCTGACAAGATCACTGCATTGTATGGATCCCAAGTACATAGAGAATCACCTTTAGCTATTTTCTGGCCATCTTTTACATTCAACACTGCACCATATGGCACGTGATTAGAAACTAAAAGCTTGCCTTTTGAATCATTGATTTTGATCTCTCCTGATCTACCCATTACGATAGCAACAGGCTCACCGTCTTTATTAGTGGTTTCGATCCATCTCAATTCTTCTTCAAATTCAATCACACCATCAAACTTCGCATTGATGCTCGCTTCTACGGAAATATTGGAAGCAGTACCCCCTACGTGGAAAGTTCTCAATGTAAGCTGAGTACCTGGCTCTCCAATAGACTGCGCTGCAATAACACCAACTGATTCTCCACTCTGTACTAGATTTCCAGTTGTAAGGTTTCTACCGTAGCACTTAGCACAAACACCTCTTCTAGTCTCACAAGTTAATACAGATCTAATCTCAACTTCTTCAATTGCGGATTCATCAATTCTTCTAGCAATATCATCAGAAATAGTCTCACCAGAACTTACAAGCAGTTCTTCGGTAATAGGATCAATTACATCATGTACTGATACTCTACCAACAATTCTCTCAGAAAGTGGCTCAACGATTTCATCATTGTCTCTCAATGGCTGAACTACAAGACCTCTAAGAGTTCCACAATCTTCTTCTGAAACAATCATATCTTGTGCTACGTCCACAAGTCTTCTAGTCAAGTATCCAGCATCTGCTGTTTTCAATGCAGTATCGGCGAGACCTTTACGTGCACCGTGAGTAGAGATAAAGTACTCCAATACATCCAACCCTTCTTTAAAGTTAGACAGAATTGGGTTTTCGATGATCTCCCCAACAGAACCTTGAAGGTTTTTCTGCGGCTTAGCCATCAAACCTCTCATACCACCCAGCTGACGTATCTGTTCTCTAGAACCTCTCGCTCCTGAGTGCATCATCATGTAGATGGCATTGAATCCTTGCTTATCTTCTTCCATCTGACGCATCAAGATGTTGGTAAGATTTGAGTTGGTTCTAGTCCAAATATCAATTACCTGGTTATATCTTTCATTATCCGTGATCAGACCCATCAAGTAGTTGTTCCAAACTTGGTCAACTTCTTCTTTAGCCTTATTGATCAAAGGATCTTTTTCGTCTGGAATAATTACATCATTCAATCCCATAGACAAACCACCAGAGTAAGCCATTTGGAATCCTAGGTGCTTGATGTCGTCTAGGAATTGAGCTGTTCTAGAAATACCACAGATTTTAACTACTTCTGCAATGATTTGCTGCAACTTTTTCTTAGTCAAAAGTTCATTCACAAATCCTACTTCTTCAGGAACAAATTGATTGAAAATTAATCTACCAGCAACTGTATCAATTACTTTCTCTACAAGGTCTCCGTTTTCTCTAATCTTAACTTTACATTTGATTATGGCATGCTGAGAAACTCTTCCCTCATTCATGGCAATGATCACTTCTTCTTCTCCATAGAAAGTCAAGCCTTCACCTAATACAGGCTCCTCAGAAGTTGACTTCTTACCTTTGGTTACATAATATAGACCTAATACCATATCCTGAGATGGTACAGTGATAGGAGCGCCGTTAGCTGGGTTAAGAATATTATGTGAAGAAAGCATCAAAGTGGAAGCTTCCAATATTGCTTCATGACCTAGTGGTACGTGTACAGCCATCTGGTCACCGTCAAAGTCAGCGTTGAATGCTGTACAAACTAACGGGTGAAGCTGAATTGCTTTTCCTTCAATCAATTTTGGTTGGAAAGCCTGAATACCAAGTCTGTGAAGTGTCGGAGCACGGTTAAGCAATACAGGGTGTCCTTTTAATACATTCTCAAGGATATCCCATACCACTGGATCTTTCCTGTCTACAATCTTTTTAGCAGATTTCACTGTCTTTACAATACCTCTTTCAATCAGTTTTCTGATTATGAAAGGCTTGAAAAGTTCAGCAGCCATGTTTTTAGGTAGACCACATTCGTGAAGTTTCAACTCAGGTCCTACTACAATTACAGAACGACCAGAGTAATCAACCCTCTTACCCAAAAGATTTTGACGGAATCTACCTTGCTTTCCTTTCAACATATCAGAAAGGGATTTCAATGCTCTATTTCCATCAGACCTTACAGCATTTACCTTTCTTGAGTTATCAAACAAAGAATCTACAGCTTCCTGCAACATTCTTTTTTCATTTCTCAAAATTACTTCAGGTGCCTTGATATCTATAAGTCTCTTCAGACGGTTATTTCTGATAATCACTCTTCTGTAAAGATCATTCAAATCAGAGGTAGCAAATCTACCACCGTCCAAAGGTACCAAAGGCCTCAATTCAGGTGGAATCACAGGAACCATTCTAACCACCATCCACTCAGGACGATTTTCGATTCTAGTTCTAGCATCTCTAAAGGCTTCCACTACTTTCAGCCTTTTTAAAGCTTCCGCTTTTCTTTGCTGAGAAGTATCAGTCGCTGCTTGGTGCCTTAAGCTGTATGACAAATCATCAAGATCTAACCTTGCCAATAGCATCTCAATTGCCTCAGCACCCATTTTAGCGATGAATTTATTAGGATCATCATCATCAAGCATTTGGTTATCTTTTGGAAGCTTATCCATGATATCCAAATACTCATCTTCAGTCAAAAAGTCTAGGTATTGAATACCATCCTCAGCCTTGATACCAGCTTGAACGACAGCATACCTTTCGTAATAAACAATTTGATCCAATTTTTTCGTTGGAAGACCCAACAGGTAACCAATCTTGTTAGGAAGGGATTTGAAATACCAAATATGTGCAACAGGCACCACCAATTCGATGTGTCCCATTCTTTCTCTTCGCACTTTCTTTTCAGTGACTTCAACACCACATCTATCACAGATGATACCTTTATATCTTATGCGCTTATATTTACCACAATGACATTCCCAGTCTTTTACAGGACCGAAAATCCTCTCACAAAACAAACCTCCCATTTCTGGTTTGTAGGTTCTGTAGTTGATTGTTTCAGGCTGCGTTACTTCACCATGAGAGCTGTCCAAAATTGATTCTGGAGAAGCCAAACTAATAGTGACTCTGGAAAAGTCGTTGTTTAGTTTTTTATTTTTTCTGAACGCCATAATATTTGAAGAGTATGTTAAGGGCCTATCGGCCCGTATTTTTTCAATTAGTCTAAGGTAATTTCTAGAGCCAAACCTCTAAGTTCATGAACCAATACATTGAATGATTCAGGAATATTTGGCTTAGGAAGGTTTTCACCTTTCACGATTGCTTCATAAGCTTTAGCTCTACCGACTACATCATCAGACTTGACAGTTAGGATTTCTTGTAGCACGTGAGATGCACCAAATGCTTCTAATGCCCAAACCTCCATTTCACCAAACCTCTGTCCACCAAATTGAGCTTTACCACCTAGTGGCTGCTGGGTGATCAAAGAGTATGGACCGATAGATCTTGCGTGCATCTTATCATCTACAAGGTGACCAAGTTTCAACATATAAGCAATACCCACTGTAACTGGTTGGTCGAATTTCTTACCAGAAAGACCGTCGTATAAGTATGTTCTACCATAAGCTGGAAGACCTGCTTTTTCCAATTCTTCAGAAACTTCCTCCATGGTCGCTCCATCAAAAATAGGTGTAGCATACTTTTTACCCATCTTATGACCTGCCCAAGCGAGAACTGTCTCAAAGATCTGACCTATGTTCATCCTTGAAGGTACACCTAGTGGATTCAATACGATATCCATTGGGGTACCATCCTCTAGGAATGGCATGTCTTCCTCTCTTACGATTCTAGCTACTATACCTTTGTTACCGTGACGACCTGCCATTTTATCACCTACTTTAAGCTTACGCTTTTTAGCAACATAGACTTTAGCAAGTTGAACAATACCAGCAGGCAACTCGTCTCCTACTTCCAATGTGAATTTATCACGTTTGAAAATACCAGCGATTTCGTTTCTAGCATTGATGTAGTTCTTAACTAGCTGCTGAATCAGTTTATTGATATGCGCATCATCAGTCCAATCATCTAAAATAATGTCAGAAATCAAATTAGCTTCTTCCTGAACGTTATAATTAGATTCATCTCTATAAGGATTTTTTGCAGGGAATAAATTCTGCTCAATATTTTTAGCATTGAACTTGACCCCTTTACTGATGATCTCGTCTCCAAACTTGTGCCTTACTCCAAGAGATGTCTTACCATCCAATAAGGCCACCAATTTGTTGATCATTTTGGCTCTGATTCCCAATAGGTCTTTAGAGTATTTACCCTTTAGCTTCTCTACTTCAGCCTTAGATTTTGCTCTTAAATCCTTATCTTTTTTAGGTCTTGAGAACAATTTGGTCTCTATAACAACGCCATTCAATGATGGAGAAGCTTTCAAGGAAGCATCTTTAACATCACCAGCTTTATCACCAAATATAGCTCTCAATAGTTTTTCCTCAGGGGTAGGATCAGTTTCACCCTTTGGAGTAATCTTACCGATGATAATATCTCCTTCTTTCAGTTCAGCACCTACTCGAATGATACCATTCTCATCTAGATTTTTAACAGCTTCTTCTGACACATTTGGTATTTCAGATGTAAGCTCCTCTTCTCCCCTCTTAGTATCTCTAACTTCAAGTTGGAATTCTTCGATATGAATAGAAGTAAAGATATCCTCTCTCGCAACTCTTTCAGAAATTACAATTGCATCTTCAAAGTTATATCCTTGCCAAGGCATGTACGCTACTCTCAAGTTCTTACCAAGGGCAAGCTCTCCATTATTTGTAGCATAACCTTCTACTAAGACCTGGCCTTTTTTCACCCTTTGTCCTTTTAGAACAAGTGGTGTCAAGTTGATTGTAGTATCTTGGTTGGTTCTTCTGAACTTTACAAGATTGTAAGATTTATATTCATCACTGAAATTGACCAAAAGATCATCTTCAGTAAGATCATATTTTATAGTGATTTTAGTAGCATCCACATAGTCAACAACACCATCTGTTTCCGCAATGATCAATGCTCTTGAATCAATAGCAGCTTTTGCTTCTAAACCTGTACCAACGATAGGTGCCTCAGCTTTCAACAAAGGAACTGCTTGACGTTGCATGTTTGACCCCATCAAAGCACGGTTGGCATCATCATGCTCCAAGAAAGGAATCAAAGAAGCTGCAACTGATACAATTTGATTAGGAGCGACATCCATGTAACTGATCTCTTTTGGATCCAATACAGGGAAATCACCTTCAAATCTGGCTTTAACTCTATCATTTATAAATGTACCTTTCTCATCTAGAGGAGCATTTGCCTGAGCGATATTATTGTCATCCTCTTCTTCAGCAGTCAAGAAAACAATATCCTCAGCGGACATACTTACCTTTCCATCCTTAACTTTTCTGTAAGGAGTTTCCAAAAAGCCCATCGAATTTACTTTCGCATGCACACAAAGTGAGGAGATCAAACCAATGTTTGGCCCTTCTGGGGTTTCGATCGTACAAAGTCTACCGTAGTGAGTATAGTGAACATCTCGAACTTCGAAACCAGCTCTTTCTCTTGAAAGACCACCTGGACCCAATGCCGATAATCTTCTTTTGTGCGTTAACTCAGCAAGTGGATTGGTTTGATCCATAAACTGAGAAAGCTGATTGGTTCCAAAGAAAGAGTTAATCACAGAAGATAATGTTCTTGCATTGATCAAATCAACAGGCTTAAAATCTTCATTGTCCCTTACATTCATCCTTTCTCTGATGGTTCTTGCCATTCTTGCAAGACCTACACCAAACTGAGAATACAATTGCTCTCCTACAGTTCTTACTCTTCTATTGCTCAAGTGATCAATATCATCAACTACAGCTTTTGAGTTGATCAAACCGATGAGATATTTTACAATATTGATAATATCTTCGGTGGTCAAAACAATTTTTTCTGAATCAATATCAAGACCAAGTTTTTTATTGATTCTGTATCTACCTACTTCCCCCAGATCATATCTCTTATCAGAGAAAAACAAACCATGGATTACCTCTCTAGCTGTAGCTTCATCTGGAGCTTCAGTATTTCTTAATTGTCTATAAATTACTTCTACAGCCTCTTTTTCAGAGTTAGAATTATCTTTCTGCAGAGTATTGTAGATAATTGAATAATCTGCCACATTGACATCTTCTCTATGCAGAATAATCGACTTAGCGCCAGATTCCAAAATCAATTCAATATCTTCCTCCGTTAGAATGGAATCTCTTTCCAAAAGGACTTCATTCCTATCAATTGAAACTACCTCTCCAGTATCTTCATCCACAAAGTCTTCAACCCAAGTTCGAAGTACTCTAGCTGCAAGTTTTCTACCTGCTGCTTTTTTAAGAGCTGCTTTGGTGGCTGCAACTTCCTCAGATAATCCAAAAAGATCTAAAATAGCTTTATCAGAGCCATAACCTATAGCTCTAAGAAGTGTAGTAACTGGGAATTTTTTCTTTCTATCAATGTAAGCATACATCACATTGTTGATATCTGTAGCAAATTCTATCCAGCTTCCCTTGAAAGGAATAATTCTGGCAGAATATAACTTGGTACCATTAGTATGTTTACTTTGAGCGAAGAATACACCAGGAGATCTATGAAGTTGGGAAACAATAACTCGCTCTGCTCCATTGATCACAAACGAACCCTTCTCTGTCATGTAAGGAAGATTCCCAAGGAAAACCTCCTGCTCGATTGTCTCAAAATCCTCGTTGTCTTCATCAGAACACAGCAATCTTAATTTGGCTTTGAGTGGAACAGAATAAGTAAGACCTCTATCAATACATTCTTCGATATTGTATTTTGGAGGATCTACAGCGTAGTCAATAAATTCAAGAGTGAAGTTTTCTCTAGAATCACTAATAGGGAAATTCTCAGAAAACACTTTGAAAAGACCATCCTGTCTCCTTTTTTCAGCCGGAGTGTCCAACTGGAAAAAATCTTTAAAGGATTGTAATTGGATATCTAAGAAATCCGGATAGTCTTTGACTACCTTAATAGATGAGAAACTTTTCCTTTCGGTTTGATTCTGGATAGCCAAGGCAGTATATATTTATAGTGATAATTAATAACCAAATGCGACAATTTTCGCTTGAAATAGTGCAATTTTTTACCTGTGCACAAACAGGAAAAGACCTGACTTGTCAGTCAGGTCTATTACCATTACCTTCACCTTAAGGCAAAGAGAGGCAAAATTACTTCAACTCTACTTCAGCACCAGCCTCTTCAAGAGACTTTTTCAAAGCTTCAGCTTCGTCTTTAGCGATACCTTCTTTAACAGCTTTAGGAGCACCGTCAACTAGTTCTTTTGCTTCTTTCAAACCAAGACCAGTCAATTCTTTCACAAGCTTAACTACAGCAAGTTTCTGACCACCAGCGGCTTTAAGGATAACATCGAATGAAGACTTTTCTTCTTCAGCAGCACCAGCATCACCAGCAGCACCACCAGCTACCATTACAGCGCCAGCAGCAGCAGGTTCGATACCATACTCGTCTTTCAAAATATCAGCCAATTCTTTTACTTCTTTTACAGTCAAGTTTACCAACTGATCAGCAAGTTGTTTAAGATCTGCCATTGTATTAATATTTAAATTGTTGTGTTTACTAATTGATTTGATAAATTATATTATTCTTTTTCAGAAAGTGTCTTAACCACACCAGCGATAGTATTCTGACCATATTGGAGGGCAGAAATAAGATTTTTCGCTGGGGATTGAAGAAGTCCGATAACATCTCCCAAAAGTTCATTTTTAGATTTAAGAGTAGATAACATTTCTAGGTTTTTTTCACCTATAAACACATCTGAATCTATATATGCACCTTTGAAAACTGGTCTTACTTCTTTCTTACCAAGTTTCTTTCTAAAATCAAGGATTACTTTCGCTGGTAGGTTTCCAATTTCTTTGGAGAACACAATACCAGAAAAACCTTTAAGTGTCTCTTCTGAGAATTTCACATAGTCACCATCGAGATTCTCGAGGGCTTTTGCGATAAGTGTATTTTTATATACTCTATATTCAACACCTTTCTCGAAACAAGCTCTTCTGAAAGCATTTACCTGAGCTACATTGAAACCTCCTGCATCAGTAATGTAGAAATACGGGTTTTCTTTGAATTTCTCGGTAAGACTTTCGATTATTTCTCTTTTTTCGTCTCTAGTCATAATTAAATACCTTGAATGCTACCTTTATCTACAATAATTCCAGGAGACATTGTACTTGACAAATGAATACTTCTGAAATAGGTTCCTTTTGAAGAAGCAGGTTTAAGTTTAGAAATTGTAGCGATAAGCTCTTTTGCATTTTCCTGAATTTGCTCAGGTGTAAAAGATGCTTTACCTATACCAGCATGAATGATTCCAAATTTATCTACTTTGAAATCAATTTTACCAGCTTTTACTTCTTTAACAGCTTTTCCTACTTCCAATGTAACTGTACCAGATTTTGGGTTAGGCATCAAGCCCCTAGGTCCCAAAACCCTACCTAATCTACCAACTTTTGCCATCACGTTAGGCATGGTGATAATCACATCGATATCAGTCCATCCGCCTTCGATTTTAGCAATATAGTCGTCTAATCCAACATAGTCTGCACCTGCTTCTTTGGCTTCAGCTTCTTTGTCAGGGGTACAAAGTACCAAAACCTTAACATCTTTACCTGTACCATGAGGCAATGCAACTACTCCTCTTACCATTTGATCAGCTTTTCTAGGATCTACGCCCAAACGAACGTCGATATCTACTGAAGCATCAAATTTGGTGTTAGTGATTTGCTTCACAATTGAAGAAGCTTCCTCTAGGGAGTACTGTTGGCTTGGGTCGTACTTAGAAAGAGCTTCTTTTTGCTTTTTTGTTAACTTAGCCATAGTGTTTATTTTATTCCTCCCAAGGAGCTTTTCCAGATACTGTGATACCCATACTTCTAGCTGTACCTGCAATCATTTTCATTGCAGACTCAACTTTGAAAGCATTTAAGTCAGGCATTTTCACCTCAGCGATTTCCTTTACTTGATCCCAAGTAACGGAACCTACTTTTTTCCTATTAGGCTCTGAAGATCCCCCTTTAATTTTTGCAGCCTCAATCAGCATATTAGCAGCTGGAGGAGTTTTTACTACAAAATCAAAAGACTTATCAGAGTAAACAGTAATCAAAACAGGCAATACTGAACCCATTTTATCTTGGGTTCTGGCATTGAATTGCTTACAGAACTCCATAATGTTCAAACCCTTGGAACCAAGGGCTGGACCTACTGGAGGTGATGGATTTGCCTGGCCACCTTTCACCTGTAATTTCACATAACCAGTGATTTCCTTAGCCATTTCCTAGTCTTGTTTTTCTACTTGTATAAAGTTTAACTCTACAGGGGTGTTTCGTCCAAAGATTTTGACCATAACATTCAATTTCTTTTTATCTTCAAACACCTCTTCTATTGTCCCGGAGAACCCACTGAAAGGACCGTCCATTACTTTTACGGTCTCTCCAACTATAAATGGAGTATCTAATTTCTCTGCAAACTCATCAATCTCTTCAACTCGTCCTAAGATTCTGTTGACTTCTGACTGACGTAATGGCTCAGGGGTTTTGGAAGCCCCCCCTTGGTTTGACCCTAAGAAACCGATAACACCCGGAATGCTTGTAATTACGTGATTAGCTTCACCATTGGTAAGATCCGCATTAACTAAAACATAGCCAGGAAAGAAATTTCTCTCTCTGACTCTTTTCTTGCCATTGCGCATCTCGTAAACTTTCTCAGATGGTATCAAAACCTCAGGAATAAAATCCTCAAGTTTCTGACGGAGAATTTCATTATCCAAGTAGGTCTTGGCTTTTTTCTCCTGTCCAGCTACCACCCTAAGTACATACCACTTATGTTCAGCCATCAGTAAATTCTATTCAATTAAAATAAGTCGTAAAACCAAGTCATCAAATTCTCGAATCCCAAATCAATTACTCCAATCAATAGAGAAAAAATAAGGGATGCTACGATGACCAAAACAGCACTGTTTTGTAAGAACGAGTAGTTAGGCCATGTGACCTTATTTTTCATCTCGTCTATGGATTCAATGACAAAACTCTTGATATTCATGGTTTTACTTTATTGTTGCACGGGCAGAGAGATTCGAACTCCCATCAACGGTTTTGGAGACCGCTATTCTGCCATTGAACTATGCCCGTAGATTATTTTGACCCTTAAAAGGAACGCAAAAGTAGGGAAATATGGATTAAGAAACAAATGCGACCCCGAAAAATTTCAAGATCGCATTTGTCAATATAATAATTCTATTGATTAGTCTAGAATCTCAGTTACCTGACCAGCTCCTACTGTTCTACCACCCTCACGGATAGCAAAGCGTAGACCTTTCTCAAGTGCTACTGCGTTCAACAAGTTAACTTCAATAGTTACGTTATCACCTGGCATTACCATTTCAACGTTCTCTGGAAGTTTAATTTCACCTGTTACATCAGTAGTTCTTAAATAGAACTGTGGACGGTATTTGTTAAAGAAAGGAGTGTGACGACCACCTTCTTCTTTAGAAAGTACGTAAACTTCAGCGTTAAAGTGAGCGTGAGGCTTCACAGAACCTGGCTTACAGATAATCATACCTCTCTTGATTTGAGATTTTTCAATACCTCTCAACAATAGACCTACGTTATCACCTGCTTCACCTCTATCAAGAATCTTACGGAACATCTCAACACCAGTTACAGTAGACTTAAGACCTTGTGCACCCATACCGATGATATCTACTGGATCACCAGAGTTGATTACCCCTCTTTCGATTCTACCAGTAGCTACAGTACCACGACCAGTGATCGAGAATACATCCTCTACAGGCATCAAGAAGTCTTTGTCAATAAGACGCTCAGGAAGTGGAATATGATTATCCACAGCATCCATCAATTCCATGATTTTTTCTTCCCACTTAGCTTCACCGTTAAGGCCACCAAGTGCAGAACCAGCGATTACTGGAATATTATCTCCATCGAAATCGTAGAAAGAAAGAAGTTCTCTAACTTCCATTTCTACAAGCTCAAGAAGCTCTGGGTCATCTACCATGTCCACTTTATTCAAGAAAACAACAAGAGCAGGTACACCTACTTGACGAGCAAGAAGAATGTGTTCTCTTGTTTGCGGCATCGGACCATCAGTTGCTGCTACTACTAGTATAGCGCCATCCATTTGAGCAGCACCAGTTACCATGTTCTTTACATAATCAGCGTGACCTGGACAGTCAACGTGAGCATAGTGTCTAGCTTCTGTTTGATACTCAACATGAGATGTGTTGATAGTGATACCTCTTTCTTTTTCTTCTGGAGCGTTGTCGATAGAAGAGAAATCTCTTAATTCAGAAAGACCTTTTTTGGCCAATACTGTAGTAATGGCAGCAGTCAAAGTTGTCTTTCCATGGTCTACGTGACCAATCGTACCGATATTAACGTGCGGTTTGGAACGGTCAAAGGTTGCTTTTGCCATGCGTGAAAATCCTCTGTTTTAGTTAAAGATATAAATTAATTATTTTTTTCTTCAATGTTTCTGAGCCAACGACGGGATTTGAACCCGTGACCCCTTCCTTACCAAGGAAGTACTCTACCCCTGAGCTACGTCGGCTGTTGACATTTATGTATGCCTATAAAAGCATAGAGCGGGAGACGAGGCTCGAACCCGCGACCTGCAGCTTGGAAGGCTGCCGCTCTACCAACTGAGCTACTCCCGCTTTTAATTACGTGATTGCAAAAGTAATTATTTTTTTGACAAAAACGCAATGTGGGGGAAACAGGATTCGAACCTGTGAAGACATAAGTCAACGGATTTACAGTCCGTCCCAGTTGGCCGCTTTGGTATTCCCCCAACTGAATTATCATTAAGATTTAAAGTTATCAGAACTTTTCGTTCTCTTAACGGATGGCAAAATTATACCCTTTTCTCAAACATTCAAAATTCTACCAAAAATTTTCAAGTCTTTTTTCTTCACCTGTAAATAAACTCAAAGAAATCAAGTGATTAATTTTCATCAAGGTATGGTTCTAGGTAATATTCTTTATATCGCTTCGCTAAAATATCCGTTTCCTTTTCGTATAAATCCTTAATTTTCTCTAATACTCCAGGATCATCAACAAATCCAAATAAAGCCTGAAATGCAGCGGCTCGGATATAGTTTGCTTGATGATTAAGACCTATTTGATATAAATTCTCTACCGCTATTTCACTTTCGGATAAATTTTGAGCCTTGGCAAAATAATCTCCATAATATCCAATCAAATAATAGAGCGATTGACCGGACATTTTTTCCAATTTCTCATGAAACCATGCAGCTTGATCAAATTGTTCTTCAGTGATCAAATAATCAGCAATCGCCACTACTATTCTGATATTATCATCATCCTTATATTGATCGGCTACTGATTCTCTATTAGGGTTTGATTCATTTTCCAAGTACGCAGTCAATGCAGCTCCAGCAACATAATAAGAAGGATGGTTCATCCAAGTTAGAAATGATGTAGAATATTTATCCGGATCTAATAAAGCCAGCAGTTCAATTGCTCCAGCTCTAACCGTATTCTTAGGATCATTCTCTGCTAATTCAAATAAGGTTTTCTCTAGTCCTTTCACTTGCATGATCCAATCAGGATTTCTCGCCACACCAATCATTGACATTTCTCGAATAGGAGCAAATGAATCTGTTAAGCCTTTCCCGATCAGTTCAATGACTCTGGGTGCATCAGAAAAATCATTAATCAAACTATCTAACGCTTCATATCGAGCTACACCGTAAATTGATGTCTCAAATTGTCGTACAAAGTGATCTAATCCTCTATTACTCTTTTTCTCCGCTAATAGCTCTAACCTTTCATCAAAGTATAAAGCATAGACAGGATCAGCATTTTCTATGGCAAACTGCTGAGTCCCTTTCTCCAACACAAACTCTTTTTCATAACGATCCCCGTCAGTGTACCAGCTGACTTTAAATGGGATTTTGTACAGCGGGGTACTTTGGAGATTCTGTCTCTGAGACACTGTAAGCAATAGGTTGTCTCTCTGGCTATAATCGATATCAAACTCTAAAACTGGGTGACCAGCTTCCAAGAACCATTGATTGAAAAACCAATTGAGATCTTGACCTGTCACTTCCTCAAAAGCCAACCTTAGGTCATGCACCTCAACACTTGAAAAAGCATGCTTTATCAAATAATGATTGAGCGCTGCAAAAAAGGCATCGTCTCCAAGATGTCTTCTGAGCATATGTAATATCCTACCCCCCTTAGCGTAAGAATGACTATCAAACATATCCTCTGCATCATCATGATAAAATCGAATCAAATTTTCCTGTTTCTCATTGGCTTCATCAAAATATTGCTCCATCTCAGAAATATGATGTAAATCGGCTTCGTCCAAGCCTTCTTTGTATTCATACCATAGATATTCTGAATAATTAGCGAAAGCTTCATTTAAAGTTAAATTGGCCCAAGATTCTGTTGTAACGTAGTTACCAAACCATTGATGAAAAAGCTCATGGGCAATAATTCCGTCCCACTCACTATCTAAAGCCTCTCTCTCGTTCAAGTTAAGTTCCTCCATGAAAACAGAAATAGTTGTGTTTTCCATAGCACCTGAAACAAAATCCCTTACCACTACCTGATCATATTTTTGCCAAGGGTACCTCACTCCTAAGAGCTTGGAGAAAAACCCCATCATTTCTGGGGTATTTTTAAAAACTGTCTTGGCTCCTGACGCATATTTCTCTTCAACATAATAGTTGACCTGAATATCTTCCCAAGCATCTTTTATTTCCACAAACTCTCCCACCACTATTGCAGCCAAATAAGGGGCATGTGGTAGATTCATTTCCCAGTGATCTGTTCTTGTTCCATCTCCATTAGCGTGGCTACTAATCAATTCTCCATTGCTGATCGTACGATATTTTTCATCGACTGTCAATTTAATATCTTGTGTAGCCCTTTCATTTGGTGTATCAAAAGTCGGAAACCACTTGGAGTTGTGCTCAGTCTCCCCTTGAGTCCATATTTGAGTGGGCTTATTTTCTACTCCAGATGCGTTGATGAAGTACAGTCCCTTAGTATCCGTTATCGCATCACTCCCCGCTCTTGGGTTCTCGTTAGGCTTCGCGGTGTATTTGACAGAAACCTGAATAGTCTCCTCTCTTGTGTAGTTACGAGGCAAATAGGCTAAAATCTTTTTTCCATCATATTTAAAATTCAACTCCCTTTCATCTTCTCCCAATAGCTTAAATGAATGAATTTCAAAATCCTTTCCGTCCAGTTCAAGTTGATTTTGAGTAAAAAAGAATGGCTTGATGGTTAAAACTGCAGTTCCGTTTACTTGCTCTTTTTCAAAATCAAAAAACAGATCCAAGGAGGTATGTAAAAGATCAAAATACCGAGTTCGCTCAGGTTTATAATCAGAAATCAAAGCTTCTTTTTCCCGTAGAAGTTGCAGATTCCCATCTTGATTTTGTTGTAAAGAAGGTAGTTCCTGCACTTTTTGCGATTCACTAGAAATGTTTTCACTACTTTTACAAGCAGCAAAAACCAGAAGAAAAAATAGTGGTAAAAGCTTATAAGTTTGGATTTTCATAAACAGGCTTTTTATAATTAATTGTATATTGGCGCAAAATAATAGAAATGTATTCAGTTAGCATCGATAATTCAGTAATAAAAGTAGACAAATCAGGTGAAACCTTAGTAGTAAACGATGAATTGCTACATTGGGATATTACCAAAACAGGTGAAAGATTATATCACATTATCTACAATAATCAATCCTTCAACCTTGAGGTAGTTTCAATAGACGCTGCCGAAAAAGTACTCAAACTTAAGCTCAACAACAAACTAGCGGAAATTAAAATTCAAGACAAGTTTGATCTTCTTTTGGAAAAATTGGGAATGAATACTTCGGCTACGAACCATGCCAAAGACATCAAAGCTCCAATGCCTGGGTTAATTTTTGATTTGAAAGTAAAAGAAGGAGATGAAGTTAAAAAAGGTGATCCAGTCTTGATTCTGGAAGCCATGAAAATGGAAAATATCATCAAAGCTCCGGGTGATGGAGTAGTGAAATCAATCAAAATAAAAAAGGGAGACAGTGTCGAGAAAAATCAAGTTCTGATCCAATTTTAAAGCGGTATCTTTAGATTCCGAATTGAAGGGCTTATATTTGTAAAATTTATCAATCATAGATTTCAAGATTCACAGATCGTTTTTCAAATCAACACCAAAAAATGAAGTACAAAAGGATACTATTAAAATTAAGCGGAGAGTCTCTAATGGGAGAAAATAATTACGGAATTGACCCCAATAGATTGCAGCAATACGCAGAAGAAATCAAAAAAGTAAAAGAATTAGGTGTTGAAATCGCGATTGTAATTGGAGGGGGTAATATTTTTAGAGGAGTACAAGCCGAAAAAACAGGTATAGATAGAGTACAGGGGGATTACATGGGTATGCTTGCTACCTTGATCAATGCCATGGCACTCCAAAGTGCATTAGAACAAAATGGTATGTTCACACGATTAATGTCTGGTATCAAAGTGGAGAGTGTATGTGAGCCGTTTATCAGAAGGAGAGCCATCAGACATTTAGAAAAAGGTAGAATCGTAATTTTTGGAGCTGGTATTGGTAATCCTTATTTCACAACAGACTCTACAGCCAGTCTAAGGGCTGTAGAAATTGAAGCTGAAGTTGTCCTTAAAGGTACCAGAGTAGATGGTGTATACACAGCAGATCCTGAAAAAGATAAATCAGCTACAAAATATAGCACCCTTTCTTTCCAAGAGGCATACGAAAAAAACCTCAACATCATGGACATGACAGCGTTTACTTTATGCCAGGAAAACAATTTGCCAATTATCGTATTTGATATGAACAAGGAAGATAACCTAGCAAAATTGATCCAAGGAGAAGAAATAGGAACATTAATCACAACATTATAATAATCCAGACTAAAATCTATTATGGAAGAGATACAAATGCACCTGGACGAGGCAAAAGAGCTGATGCAAAAAGCTGTAAATCACACCTCACAAGAATTGGTAAAAATCAGGGCAGGTAAAGCTATGCCAAATTTATTAGATGGCATTATGGTTTCTTACTATGGCGCTCCTACTCCATTGCAACAAGTCGCTTCAGTAACTACCCCAGATGCTCGAACACTATCCATCAAGCCTTGGGAAAGAAATTTGATTAGTGAAATCGAAAGATCCATCATCAACTCTGACCTAGGTTTAGCACCACAAAATAATGGAGAGATCATTATCCTAACTATCCCTCCAATGACAGAAGAAAGGAGAAGGGGTTTGGTGAAGCAAGCGAAAGCAGAATGTGAAAATGGAAAAGTAAGTGTTCGAACAGTTAGAAAAGATACCAACGATGCACTTAAAAAACTCCAAAAAGACGGTGCATCCGAGGATGAAATAAAAAGAGCAGAAGAAACCGTTCAAAAACTGACAGATCAATATTCTACAAAAATAGACGAACTCTTGGTGAAAAAAGAAACTGAAATCATGACTGTTTGACGAGTCTTAATTTAACCTTATACCTATTAGAGTCTGTTCCCAGCCAGGAGCAGACTTTTTTTATCAATTGGCTACTTTTCACTTCATCTATATTTTTCACCTAGAAAAGCGTACCTTTGCACCTTGGAAATTTTGAATCTATCCAAATGAGTTTAACTAAAGAAATACAAAAGCGCAGGACATTTGCCATTATTGCCCACCCAGATGCAGGAAAAACTACCTTAACGGAAAAGCTATTGCTTTTTGGTGGAGCAATTCAGACTGCCGGCGCTGTGAAATCTAACAAAATAGATACTGCTACCAAATCCGATTGGATGGAGATCGAAAAGCAAAGAGGTATCTCTGTTGCGACTTCTGTCATGGGGTTTGAATATAAGGACATTAAAATCAACCTACTTGACACACCAGGTCACCAAGATTTTGCTGAAGATACATACCGTACGCTCACAGCAGTAGATTCTGTAATCATGGTAATCGACTGTGTGAAAGGTGTCGAGATTCAGACTGAAAAACTGATGGAAGTTTGTCGAATGAGAAACACCCCAGTCATCTGTTTTATCAATAAACTTGATCGTGAGGGTAGAGATCCATACGAACTGTTAGACGAAGTAGAAAATAAACTCAATATCAAAGTAAGACCACTTTCTTGGCCAATAGGCATGGGTAAAGGCTTTAAAGGTGTCTACAACTTATACGAGAAAAAGCTAAACTTATTTACCCCAAGCCAAAGAAAATTAAGCGATGATCGCGTGGTGATTAAAAACTTGGAAGAGAGCCAACTAGATGATTTGATCGGGACTAATAATGCCAATCAACTCAGAGAAGATGTGGAATTGATCGAAGGAGTATATCCTGATTTTGATACCAAGGAATATCTTGAAGGAAAAGTTGCTCCTGTATTCTTTGGCTCTGCTGTTAATAATTTTGGTGTGAATGAAATGCTCGACACCTTTATAAGAATTGCTCCTGCTCCAAAAAGTAGAAACACAGAGGATAGGGAGGTTGTACCAACTGAGAACAATTTTTCTGGATTTGTATTTAAAATCCATGCAAACATGGATCCAAATCACAGAAATAGAATTGCATTCCTTAGGATTTGCTCCGGTCAATTCGAAAGAAATAAGCCTTATAAACACGTAAGAGGGACTAAGCCATTGAGATTTTCAAACGTCACCCAATTTATGGCTCAGGATAGAGAAATGGTGGACATTGCATATCCTGGAGACATCGTGGGCCTTTATGATACGGGTAATTTGAAAATCGGCGACACTTTGACAGATGGTGAAGAAATGACTTTCAAAGGAATCCCTAGTTTCTCACCTGAGATCTTCAAAGAAGTCATCAACAAAGATGCAATGAAGACCAAACAACTCGAAAAAGGATTGAAGCAGTTAATGGAAGAAGGTGTAGCACAATTGTTTACCTTTGATATGGGTTCGAGAAAGGTAATCGGAACAGTCGGTCAACTTCAATTTGAAGTGATCCAATTCAGGTTGAAGCAAGAATATAATGCGTCAGTAGAATTTGCTCCTATGCAATTGTACAAAGCCTGTTGGATCAATAGTAGCGACAAGAAAAAACTAGACGAATTTGTCAAATCCAAGAATCGACACATCGCTCACGATAAAGATGGAAAATTAGTATTCATGGCTGAGTCTCGCTCTTGGTTGCAAATGGTACAGGACAACTATCCTGATATAGAATTCCACTTTACTTCTGAATTTTAAATTCCAGAAAAGAAAAGATCAAATACTGCCAAATTTTGGCAAAAATAAAATCAACAAAGAAATGAAAAAGAGGCCATTTTCAGTCGTTTATGAAGACAACCACCTTTTGGTAGTTAATAAGGCTGCGGGCATTTTGGTTCAAGGCGATAAGACTAAAGACAAAACCTTAACAGATTACTGTAAAGAGTACATCGCTGAGAAATATAATAAACCGGGAGACGTTTTCCTTCACCCTGTCCATAGATTGGATAGACCTGTAAGTGGCTTGGTTGTCTTCGCAAGAACATCAAAAGGACTTGAGAGAATGATGGAACTTTTCAGAAAGCGAGACATCCATAAAGTCTACTGGGCTGTAGTAAAGAAAAAACCTAAAGATGAAATGGGAAAGTTAACCCATTACTTGGTCAAAGACGAGCATAAAAATTTCGTTACTGCTCATGACTACGAAGTCCCAGGTTCTCAAAAAGCTGAGCTTACCTACAAAAGGCTTGGCAAATTGAACGATCATTGGCTTTTGGAAGTAAGACCAGTATCAGGACGCCCTCACCAAATTCGCGTTCAATTGGCATCTATGGGGTGTGCTATCAGAGGCGATGTAAAATACGGCTTCCCAAAAGGAAACCCTGACAAAAGCATCAATTTGCATGCGTTCCATTTGATTTTTGTTCATCCTGTTAGAAAAGAAAAACTCTATCTAAGAGCTGCGCTTCCAGAAGAACCTTTCTGGGAGCAATATCTCGAACTTGAACCTGTCAAAGCAAAAGATCAACACATAGACAATACCTACAGCGGATAATTTAAAAAATCAAAAACCTAATCCCCTAAGATCATGAGAAATTTAATTTATACGCTTCTTTTACTGTTGACCATTGGTGCATGTAGTATTAAGCAGGAACCAAAAACTATCTTTGTCGTCAGGCATGCTGAAAAAATGCTTAATGGTAATGATCCAATGCTAAGTATTGCAGGCACAGCTAGAGCAAAGAAACTAGATCAAATTCTGGCAGACAAAGCCATCAAACATGCTTTCAGTACCAATACAGTGAGAACACTTGCGACTATTCAACCAACAGCAAATAGACATGGCATCGCCAAAGAAATCTACGATCCTCAGTTCCATGATGACTTGGTTAAAGAGCTAAGAACCAGAAAGGGCAATATCGTAATTGTAGGCCATAGCAATACAGTGCATCATATCCTTAATTACTTTGTCGGTGACGGTGAGAAATTCGAGGAGCTTAAAGATGAAGAGTATGATTTCATATTTGAAATCACCCTAGCTGAAGATGGCAGTAGCTCAGTAGAAAGAAGACTTTACAAAGAATATTAAAAAGGCGATAATTCCGCCTTTTTTCTTTTACACAACCCTTATCTCAATTCCTATCTCCTCAAGCTTTTCTCTATAAATTTCAGGTATCCCTGAATCGGTAATTATCACATCTACATCTTCCAGATTACAGATTTTTCCAAATCCTTTTTTCCCAAATTTACTTGAGTCTGCCAAGACAATGGTTTTTTGTACAGATCGAATCATCTGAGCATTCAAATGAGCTTCCATCATATGGGATGTCGTCAATCCAAAATCCAGACTAATGCCATCAACACTTAAAAACAACTTACTACAAGCAAAATTAGCCATCATCTCCTCTGCATAATTCCCTACTACAGAGCTACTACTTTTTCTAACTACACCACCTAATTGGACAATTTCTACTTCAGCAGAGTCAATCAGCGCCAAGGTCACATTCATAGCAGCAGTCAAGACAGTCAGCTTTTGATCTTTAGGTATCAGTTGCGCAAATGACACCACAGTAGTTCCAGAACCAATGATGATCGCTTCCTCCTTTTCTATCAGCTGAACAGCTGCCTGTGCTATTTTCATTTTCTCTTCTACCCTTACGAGCTTTTTTTCATGAACAGGCTTATCATTTACATAAGGAGAGTTAAGTGTGGCGGATCCATGTGACCGAAAAAGTAAGCCCTTATTTTCTAATAGCTTTAGGTCTTTTCTTACTGTCACTACGGTCACATTGAGCTCTTTACTTAGATCAGCAACATGCACAATCCCTGCTTGATTCAATTTATCCAAGATGTACCTATGTCTTTCTGCTAATGTCATTCTTACTTTCTTTTGATTATCAAATATAAGTCAGAACAATCAAAAAATGAACAAATAGTATTTTTTACTTTCTTTTACTTTTTTTTTATTTCTTTTACTGTTATTTTTGATCCAAATATCGTCGAAATGGATAGAGTTAAAAATATAGAAAAACTTGCAGAATCTGGAAGGGTGTGGGATGTTGCTGTTATAGGAGGTGGAGCATCTGGGTTAGGAGTAGCACTTGATGCATTATCTAGAGGACTATCAGTAGTACTTGTAGAAAAAGCAGATTTTGCAAAAGGGACTTCAAGTAGAAGCACAAAACTTGTCCATGGAGGTGTAAGGTATTTAGCACAAGGAGATGTTTTCCTAGTGTTCGAAGCACTCAAAGAAAGAGGGAGATTACTTAAAAATTCTCCACATCTGACTCACAATCAACATTTTATTATTCCCATTTATACGTTATTTGATAAACTTCAATACAGTATAGGTCTTAAAATATACGACTGGATGGCGGGAAGGCTTAGGCTTGGAAAATCAAAATTCATTTCTAAGGAAGAAACTATTCAAAGACTCCCTAAAGTCAAACAAGAAGGCTTAATGGGCGGGGTGGTCTATCATGATGGGCAATTTGATGATGCGAGATTAGCCTTAAGTATTGCAATGACTTGTGATGAATTGGGCGGAATTATGCTCAACTACACAAAAGTCAATGCCTTGATCAAAAATAATCAAGGTAAAATCACAGGAATTCAAGTGAGAGATTTGATAGGAAAGAAGAATTATCAAATCAAGGCTAAAATGGTAGTAAATGCCACTGGTGTCTTCGCTGACAAAATCCTACAACTTGACCAGCCAAGTGCGCCAAAAAGCATACAACCTAGTCAGGGAATTCATTTGGTCCTGGATCAATCATTTCTTGGAGGAAATGACGCATTGATGATTCCTAAAACTACAGATGGGAGAGTACTTTTTGCAGTTCCATGGCAAGACAAATTGGTCCTTGGCACTACTGATACCATCAGAGAAAAAGCAAAGCTTGAACCTGAGGCGCTAGCCAAAGAAATTGATTTCGTGTTGGAAACAGCGTCAGCTTACCTGACGAATAAGCCTACAAAATCGGACGTTTTATCTGTTTATGCTGGACTGAGACCTTTAGCTGTGCCAAAAGAAGGGAGCGCCAAGACAAAGGAGATATCTCGTTCTCACAAAGTAATTGTATCAGACAGCAACTTGGTTTCAATCACAGGAGGAAAATGGACAACTTTCAGAAAAATGGGAGAAGATACTGTAAACCACTTTTCAAAAGTATCAGGTAAATCAATTGGTAACAGCCAGTCAGCAGAGATCAAATACCATGGCTACACAGTCAACCCGCAAACAGGACACTGGAAAAGTTACGGATCAAATGCTGATAAAATCAAGAAAATGATTCAAGATGATCCAATACTAGGTGATTTACTTCATCCAGAGTATCCGTACACACTTGCCGAAGTAATCTGGGCTGTCAAACATGAAATGGCAATCAAGGTAGAGGATATACTAGCTAGAAGAATAAGGATTCTTTTTTTGGATGCAAAAGCCGCAATATCAATGGCCCCAAAAGTCGCTAGACTTATGGCTGAAACTCTTGGGCGCGATGAAGACTGGGTCAATGAAGAGCTCTCAGATTTCGAAAAAATGGCAAATAAATATATATTGAAATGAAATAAATAGAAATATAGCTTAGCTGAAATATTTCTGAAGTCAGATAGATTGATATACGGCTTCACTCAAATAATGCTTCGCAGAAGACATATATGATGCTCTCAGCTATATCTTTTCTATTTCAATCATAATTCTACAATATTCAACCATCTAACAATACCTAAAACAATTAACCCATGCCTCAATACATATTATCATTAGACCAAGGGACAACTAGTTCCAGAGCAATAATTTTTGATGCAAAAGGTCAGATTGTATCAGTAGCACAAAAAGATTTTAGGCAACATTTCCCAAGGTCAGGCTGGGTTGAGCATGACCCACAAGAAATTTGGTCTAGCCAATCGGCTGTTATGATTGAATCCCTAGCCAACCAAGGAATCAAAGCCAATCAAATTGCAGCAATTGGCATCACCAATCAGAGAGAAACAACAATCGTTTGGGATAAAAAAACAGGCAAAGCCATATATAATGCCATAGTTTGGCAAGATAGGAGAACTGCTGCTTTTTGCAATGAATTGAAAGAGGCTGGAAAAGCTGAAATGATCACTCAAAAAACAGGTTTAATACTAGATGCGTACTTTTCTTCCACAAAGATCAAATGGATCCTTGACAATGTAGAAGGGGCGAGAGATAAAGCTGAACTTGGTGAATTGGCTTTTGGAACTGTGGATACTTGGCTGATTTGGAAACTCACGGGAAGTAAAGCCCATGCTACGGATATCAGCAATGCCAGCAGAACAATGCTTTACAATATTCATGAAGAAAAATGGGATGAAGAATTATTGGATCTTTTTAAAATCCCACGCAACATGTTGCCAGAAGTAAAAGAAAGTGCCGAAATCGTAGGAGAAACAGCTGGAGATATTCTTTCGCACAAGATCCCTATATCTGGAGTTGCAGGTGATCAGCAGGCCGCACTTTTTGGACAACTTTGCACCCAAGCAGGTATGGCCAAGACTACATATGGCACTGGATGCTTTCTTGTCATGAACACAGGAGACAAGCCAGTAACCTCCTCAAATAAACTTCTCACCACCATAGCTTGGAAGGTAAATGGAAAAACGAGTTATGCATTAGAAGGCTCCGTATTTATAGGTGGTGCTGCTATTCAGTGGTTGAGAGATGGGATAGAACTTTTTGGCCATGCTAAGGAAAGTGAGAAGCTTGCTGCTAGCTTAGTAGATAATGATGGGGTCTATTTTGTCCCAGCTTTATCAGGACTTGGAGCACCACATTGGGATCAAGATGCACGTGGAGCATTTTTTGGAATCACTAGAGGGACGACTATTGCGCATATGACACGAGCAGCATTAGAGGCCATTGCTTACCAAGTCAATGATGTGCTCAAAGCCATGGAAAAAGATAGTGACGAACCCACTAAAGAGCTTCGAGTAGATGGGGGTGCAACTGCCAACAACTTCCTCATGCAATTCCAAGCAGATATTTTGGGATGCAAAATTACTAGACCCAAAATCATTGAAACCACAGCCATTGGAGCAGCATTTTTAGCCGGTTTGGCCGTCGGGTTTTGGAAAGACGAAGAGGAACTCAAATCCCTTTGGGAGGAAGACAAAAGCTTCGAACCAAATATGGATAAGGAAAAAGTCGAAAAATATCTACATTTTTGGCATAAGGCAGTTGAAAGATCTAAAAACTGGGTAGAATAATGGATGCATTCGTAGCAGAATTTGTAGGCACCTCGCTCCTTCTCGCAATGGGTTCTGGTGTCGTGGCCAATGTGGTATTGAATAATACCAAAGGACAAAATAGTGGATGGATAGTCATCACCACAGCTTGGGCACTTGGAGTCTTTATCGGAGTGGTCGTAGCGGGACCTTATAGCGGTGCGCATCTGAATCCTGCCGTAAGTATTGCTTTAGCAATTGCAGGAGATTTTCCTTGGGCGGATGTCCCTAAGTATGTTTTCGCCCAGATACTCGGAGCTATGTTTGGTGCGGGAATCGCTTGGCTGGTTTACAAAGATCATTTCGATGCGACAGATGATCCTGGATTAAAATTCGCCCCATTTGCAACTGTTCCAGCCATTAGAAATTTACCCTCCAACCTGATTTCAGAAATCGTAGGAACATCTGTTCTGATTATCGTAATTCTTTATTCGACAGAACCCATTTTACAGGATGGAAACAATACGCCGATTGGCCTAGGATCACTTGGTGCATTACCTGTAGCCTTTTTGGTTTGGGTGATTGGCTTATCTCTGGGAGGCACAACTGGCTACGCGATCAATCCTGCCCGTGACCTTGGACCAAGGATCATGCATCAAATCTTACCTATCAGAGGAAAAGGAGGAAGTGATTGGGCTTACAGTTGGGTTCCGATAATAGGCCCCATCATAGGGGCTGTGTTGGCTACTGGAATATATTTATTATTAGATCAAGGAGGAATGGTTTGAGATATAGTGAGTTGATGACGTAAAGTCTATATCAAATCTAGATCAAGGCAATAAAAGTTGATTTTTATCCGCATCAACCCGTTAGATCTGCGTCATCAGTATCTAATTGGATTTGATCTAGATAGTTAAGTTATTCATCCATTCTTTCAAAAGAAGTTCCAGCTTTTCAAAGCTTATGAATAGGCCTTAAACCAACAAAAATCAACTCGTCTTCAGACGGATTATTATCTGGATGATTGATTGAAACATATAACTTTCCTTGATAGGTAAAGAACATCCTTGTGTAAAACTGATCTACAGGAAGATGATATTCACCTACCTTATTCATTTCCTTATCCAAAATAATTATTGATGGTTTTTTATTATCCCAGTTTTTCCTAACTCCATCCAAATCCTTGTAATCCACTCCTTCATAGGCAAACCTATACAAGTAACCAGTTTCATTATCATAAGCAATCTCACGATAGGAATTACTCTCTAAATACTCTTGCTCATCATGATAGGGGCTTGGATTATCCAAGGGCAATATATCTCCATGTCCACTATGCCCAGCGGCTGCATAAGTAAGCGCTTCCGAGTCTATATTATAGATCAGCAGATCATTTAAGAATGGCAAACAAACGATTAACTGATCATCTCCCTTAAGCAAATGTGAGGTATGTGAAAAAAAAGCACTATATACCAGTGGTGACAAATGAGAAGGTAAATTCAAAACATGCTCCATCTGTGGCCGATCACCATGTGTAAACTTCATAAAATAAGTTCCAGACCATAAACTCGGTGAATTATAATCTTGGTCTCCCGCCGCAAAAGTGAAAGTTGTATTTTTTGTTTGATTATAGATTAACGGTTGATTGGTATAATATAGCTGTACAAAAGGTTTTTTATCTTCTCTTTCAACTTCCATTGAATTTATTCTTTGGAGAACATTACCGCTAAAATCTGTAACGTAAAGTTCACGACGCCAAGAACTCCCAATCAATAGCGTGCTATCAGACATAACTTCAAATGCCTTAATCGTCCTTACTCCGTTGGGACCTTCTTGCTGAAACTTAATACTGAAACTTTCAGCATCATCTGACAATGCATAAAACTCCAATTGGTTTGTATTTTCGTTGACTAGCCCCAAATAATCTTTTCCTTTTATACGAGCCTTTGAAATGTATTTTGAGAACACATTGGTTCTTTGCCCAATTGGAATAGATATCGTATCAGCTGAAATCAATGTGATTATATCATCAAATTTTCGTGGGTTAGGATCAAGCGATTGACTCGTTGAAGCCTGTTTTTCACAACTTATTAAACTAAGAATGCTAAATAAAAAAAGAAGTAAATATATTTTCTTCATGGATTCTGATTATTTGAAAAACTCATTTTAACACAACTTCACCTAAAAGCTTCTTCAAGATCATGATTACTTTTGTTATGTCCAAGTGAATGTTTCTATTTTTAAAAAAATTTTGAATACTCTGAAATTTTGTACAAATCCGAAATTAAATTCCCTATTTATACATTATGGAAATCTAAATTAAACCTCTCTTAATATGGCTATTAGCTTGGAATAAAAAAGCCCTTCCAAAGTTTCAAACTTTGGAAGGGTTTGGATCCTAATTCAAGGCTATGATTATCATCGAATTAACTACATGAAACCATGAATAATACAGGTAATCATCCTAAGTTAGGAGAGTGCAATTGAACTCTGAAGACTGTTGACCGTCGTCTGTTGACTACTTCAAAATCTCTCTCGAAATCACCAACTTCTGTATCTCGGAAGTTCCTTCACCGATTGTACAAAGCTTAGAATCTCTGTAGTATTTCTCTACTGGATAGTCTTTCGTAAATCCATAACCACCGAAAATTTGAACTGCTTCATTGGAAACAGCAACACAAACTTCTGAAGCATAAAGTTTAGCTTTAGCTCCAGCAAGCGTCACCTTCTGCCCTTTGTTTTTCAAATCTGCTGCTTTGAAAGTCAGTAGTTTTGCAGCTTCCACTTGGGTTGCCATATCTGCAAGTTTGAAAGATATTCCCTGAAACTTACTAATTGGTTGATTGAACTGTTGCCTCTCTTTGGAATACTGAATAGAAGCCTCCAAAGCTCCCTCAGCAATCCCTAATGACAAGGCAGCAATAGAAATCCTTCCTCCGTCAAGAATTTTCATAGACTGAATAAACCCATCTCCTACCTCACCAAGAATATGATCCTTGTGAATCCTACAATCTTCAAATATCATCTCGGCTGTTTCAGATGCTCGCATTCCAAGCTTATCTTCTTTCCTTCCTGCTGAAAATCCTGGAGTACCTCTTTCAACCACAAATGCGGTCATTCCATGGGAATCACCCACTTCTCCAGTCCTAGCAATCACTACAGCCACATCACCAGAAGCACCGTGAGTGATGAAATTTTTAGCGCCATTAATCACGTAGTAATCTCCATCTTTCACGGCTACTGTACGCATATTTCCTGCATCGGATCCTGTATTTGGCTCGGTCAAGCCCCAAGCGCCTAAAAATTCACAGGTAGCTAGTTTTGGCAAATATTTCTTTTTCTGCCCTTCATTCCCAAACATCATGATGTGTCCAGTACAAAGGGAATTGTGAGCAGCCATGGACAAACCTACAGATGGATCTAGTTTAGACAACTCCACAATCGCCGTCACATATTCAAAGTATCCAAAACCAGAGCCACCATATTCCGTCGGCACTAATACGCCCATCAAACCAAGTTCGCCAAGCTTTTTGAATACTTCTATTGGGAAATGCTGTGCATCGTCCCATTCTTTTCTAAAAGGGGTAATCTCTTTCGCTCCAAAATCCCTAATCATTTGGGCAATCATTGCCTGATTTTCATTGAGCTCAAAATTCATCATATTCGTTATTATTGGGTTTAATTTTTACTAATATAACAACTTCCTTTCAAACTGGAAGTTTGAAAAAACCCCCGCAAATAACCTTGACGTTTAGTCTA
Source organism: Belliella buryatensis (assembly GCF_900188245.1). GTDB lineage: Bacteria > Bacteroidota > Bacteroidia > Cytophagales > Cyclobacteriaceae > Belliella > Belliella buryatensis. The sequence goes on from NZ_FZOK01000008.1 coordinate 126,497, forward strand.
TGAAGGTATTCTCCATATAATCCTCAATTCAAATCAACATAGGTCAACCAGGTATTTTTATATTTCAAGCATTCACCAAATATTTATTGCTTTGAAAAATGATGATTTTTACACAATTGGCTGATTCTATTGTAGAAAGACATCTGTAAACTCAAATTTCTGACCATCAAATAGCCCTTTGTCACTTAACTTCAAATCAGGAATTACTAGCAAGGCCATGAAACTCAAAGTCATATAGGGTGACTGCAGTGTAGACCCCATATCCTTCGCCATACGATCAATTTTAATGTAGGCTTTAGCTACTTCATATCCGTCTCTATTAGACATGATTCCTCCCACGGGCAATGGTAAAACCTCTTCTTGATCTCCATTGACTGCCGAAACTCCGCCTTTGACATTAATCAGTAAATTGACAGCTTTGCAAATAGATTCATCATCAACTCCCACCGCTATGATATTATGAGAATCATGACCGACAGACGAGGCGATTGCACCTGACTTCAGACCAAAATTCTTGATAAAAGCTATAGCTGGCGATGCGTCTTCATATCTATTGACAACAGCTATTTTAAGTATGTCGGAGGAAGGGTTTGAAATAGCAAAACCATCTTTAAGCAAAATTTCTCCATTCAATTCTGGTGTGATTAGCTGACCATCCAAGGCCTCGATCACTCTCACTTGGACTTGCCTCGACTTTAAAGCAAAATCTTCAACTGATTTTAATGATGTATTGAAGTTATTAATCACTTCATTCTTGACTCTTGGAATAAGAGTTTGCCCATCTTGCGCTACCAAGCGACCATTGATATAGGTAGCCTTAACTTTGAAATCCTTGATATCCTTTAACAATACAAAATCCGCAGGATCGCCTACCCTCAACAAGCCCACATCAAGTCTGTAATGATTCACAGGGGTGATACAAGCAGCACGCAAAACATCAAATAAGTTCTTACCCTTTGCCACAGCTCTTGAGACCAATTCATTGATATGAGATTCAGCCAAGTTATCAGGATGCTTGTCATCAGAGCAGAACATCATCATGCTAGGGTATTCGTCAATCAAATCAATCAAAGCTTCAAAATTTTTTGCAGCACTTCCTTCCCTGATTGCGATCTTCATTCCAAGTTGAATTTTTGCCAAAGCTTCTTCCTTAGTAAAACATTCGTGATCTGTAGTGATCCCTGCCGAAGCATATTTTGCAGCTAATTCCCCCTTGAGGCCAGGCGCATGACCGTCTATTGGTTTACCATATTTTTTTGCCAATGCAATTTTTTCCATTACCAGCGGATCTCTATTGACCGTACCTGGCCAATTCATCATTTCTGCGAGGTAGACAATCTCTTTTCTCTCTAGAAGATCATGGATATTTTGAACTGTAATCTCTCCCCCTGCTGTCTCATAGTGAGTTGCCGGAACACAGGAAGGAGCTCCAAAATAAAATTTAAAAGGAACTTGAGCACCATTTTCTATCATATAATTCACTCCTTCCATACCGCAAACATTTGCAATCTCGTGAGGATCTGAAATCGTAGCAACTGTCCCATGAACAACCGCCAGTCTAGCAAATTCAGCAGGAACTAACATGGATGATTCCACATGCACATGAGCATCAATGAATCCTGGGGAAATATATGGGAGCTCAGGGTTATCCTTTATCTTTCGGATGGATACTATTTTTCCATCTCCTACCTTCAACTCAACAGCAAAAATGGTCTTATTTATAATGTCTAAATATTGACCTTCAATGCAAAAACAGTTCATTTTTATATGATTTAAGTTAGGCTTTTTAAAATACAATCCAGAATAGAGCAGATACTTTACTGTAAGTTTGAATACATCTAGCTCTCTAAAGGAAATAGATATAAAACTACTATATTTGCCCCTGAAATAAAAAGGAGGGACAACTTTTACTAGATGAATAAAATTGTTATCGCAATTGACGGGCATTCTGGGTGTGGCAAAAGTTCCACAGCTAAATCTGTGGCCCAAAAACTTGGATATACCTACATTGATTCAGGTGCTATGTACAGAGCTGCCACTTTACATTTTTTGAACAATCACACCGTTTTGACCAACTCAAAAGAAGTTAAAAATGGTCTTGACTCACTAAAAATCAGCTTTCAGATCAATCCTGATAACCAAAAACAGGAAACATATCTTAATGGGCTCAATGTGGAAAAAGAAATCAGAACCATGAGGGTATCTGATTACGTTAGTGAAGTAAGTAAAATCAAGGAGGTCCGACAAGAATTAGTCGCTCAGCAACAAAAGCTTGGTAGAAAAAAAGGTGTTGTAATGGATGGAAGAGACATTGGTACGGTAGTTTTTCCTGATGCAGAGTTAAAGATTTTCATGACCGCAGATATTCAAATCAGAGCTGAGAGAAGGCAAAAGGAAATTTTGGAAAAAGGAGATCTGGTTGAATTAGACAAGATCATCAATAATCTTCAAGAAAGAGATAGAATAGATTCTAATCGGGCTGAAAGTCCATTATTTAAGGCAGCAGATGCGGTAGAGATTGATACCAGCTTCCTAGATTTCGAAAAACAAGTCGAACAGATTATATCACTGGCCAAAGAGCGAATGGCCGAGAAAGTATAGGCTTATGAATGTTACCATAGATAAAAACTCAGGTTATTGTTTTGGGGTAGAATTTGCCATAAAAATGGCAGAAGATGAAATGGAGGGTAATGATAGACTCTATTGCCTTGGCGATATCGTACACAATGACATGGAAGTCAAGCGACTTAGCGAGAAAGGCTTGGTGGTTATTGATAGAGAGAAACTTCAAGACTTAAGCGATTGCAAAGTTCTAATCAGAGCTCATGGAGAGCCTCCAGAAACCTACCGTACTGCAATCGAAAATAACATAGAGCTAATAGATGCTTCATGCCCTGTTGTTTTGAAGCTTCAGCATAGAGTCAAAACCGCATTTGACAAGATGGAAAAGGAAAAAGGTCAAATAGTCATCTATGGAAAAAAGGGGCATGCAGAGGTAATTGGACTTACGGGCCAAACCTTAGAAAAGGCCATAGTTGTCATGGAAGATAAGGACCTAGAAAAAATAGATTTCACAAAACCTGTAACCTTATTCAGTCAAACTACGAAAAGTACTAAAGGCTTTTACGAATTAAAGGAAAAAATTGAGGAAAAAATTAAGGCAACAAAGGGAGTGTTGAACGAGATTGACTTCAATGCCAATGACTCCATTTGTAGGCAGGTATCAAATAGAGAACCACAATTGAAACATTTTGCCAGTGAAAAAGATGTAATCATCTTTGTGTCCGGTAAAAAAAGTTCAAATGGGAAAGCCTTGTATCAAGTTTGTAAAAATGAAAACGAGAAAAGCTATTTTGTAGAAAATGAATCAGAGATCGACCCAAACTGGTTCAGTCCAGAAGATAAGGTTGGGATTTGTGGAGCGACTTCTACACCTATGTGGCTAATGGAACAGGTGATGCACTACATCATGTCCCTTGAACAAGGCCTTGCTTTAGAGAGTAATTAAATCAAAGAAAGACGTGAATTAAATATGTCAACTTAGCAGGTTACTGGCAAATAAACACAGAATTATCTTCTAATAACTGATGTATTTTCTTAGATTTGAGGCGTTTTTCAAAAGACCATACAGTTCAAAATAATATGTCAAAACTAATTAAGCTTAAGAAGGGATTCGACATTAAGCTCGCTGGAAAGGCTGAAAAGCAGCTTGAAGACTTCCAGTCTGCTAAGACCTTTGCTATCAAACCTACGGACTTCATTGGTCTTCAAAGACCTAAAGTTACTGTGGCTGAAGGAGATACAGTAAAGGCAGGAACTCCGATTTTATTCGACAAGGCTTTGGAGCAAGTCCAATACGTCGCACCAGTTTCTGGTGAAATCGTTGAGATCAAAAGAGGTGAAAAGAGAAAGCTATTGGAAATTAAAATCCTAGCTGACAAAGAAATCAGCTATGAAAATTTCGAAAAATATGCTGAATCTTCCATAAAGTCACTCAGTAAAGAAGACGCAATCACCCAAATGACCAAAGGTGGTGTATGGCCTCAACTGATCCAAAGACCTTTTGGTATAGTGGCTAATCCTGAAGATAGTCCAAAAGCCATATTTATATCAGGTTTTGACTCTCACCCACTAGCTCCAGATTACGCAGTAACATTGAAGGGTGAAGAAAAATACTTTCAAGCTGGTATTGACGTCCTCAAAAAGCTTACAGAGGGAACAATCCATTTGAATCTTAATGCAGATGCTGAGGTACCTGGCGTTTTTGCTAATGTACAAAATGCACAAATCAATAGATTCTCAGGTCCACACCCTGCTGGTAACGTGGGCATTCAAATCCATCATATAGATCCTATAAATAAGGGTGAAGTAGCTTGGACAATCAATCCTTACGGAGTAGTCCAAATTGGAAAACTTTTTCTCGAAGGTCTATATGATGCTTCTAAAGTTATTTCCATTACTGGATCAAGGGCTAAGAAAGCTGTTTACACGAAAACTTTTATTGGCGCTTGCGTAGATACTCTTGTAAATGGAAACCTGAAAGAAGACGAAAAGTCTGATGTTGCTCCTGAAACAAGAGTTATTTCTGGCAATGTACTGACAGGAGAGAAAATAAATCATGACGGTTACTTGGGTTACTATCATAACCAATTGACTTTGATTCCAGAGGGAGAATATCACGAATTTTTAGGATGGATGAAACCAACAACTGATAAATTAAGCTTCCACAGAGCACTTGGCTTATTGTCTTTCTTAAAACCAAACAAGGAGTACGTTCTTGACTCTAACGTTAGAGGTGAAGAGAGAGCGTTTGTTCAGACAGGCGTATTTGAAAGTGTAACTCCGATGGACATTCTTCCAGTTTATCTACTAAAAGCCATCATGGCAGAAGATTTTGATGAAATGGAAGAGTTGGGTATCTACGAAATCGTAGAAGAAGACTTAGCACTATGTGAGTTTGTGGACGTTTCCAAACACCCAGTACAGGAAATAGTTAGAAAAGGAATAGACTTAATTCAATACAGTTAATCAATATGAAGTTTCTAAGAGATCTGTTGGATAAGCAGAAGCCCCTTTTTCAAAAGGGAGGAAAATTAGAGAACCTTTATTATGCGTTTGAAGCTGGTGAGACATTTTTGTTTACACCAAAACATACCAATGCAATAAAAGGAGCTCAGGTCAAAGATGCCATTGACCTAAAAAGGATGATGATTACGGTAGTAATCGCAATGATTCCTTGTTTATTATTCGGCATCTATAATACAGGTCATCAACATTTTCTTGCCACAGGACAAACAGCAGGTTTGTGGGAAGATTTTGGACCAAAAGCATTGCTAGGCTTACAACTGGTGCTTCCAATTGTTATAGTAGCATATGCAGCTGGAGGGGCTGTAGAGGCAGCTTTTGCAGTGATTAGAAAACACCCAATCAACGAAGGATTTCTAGTTACAGGAATGTTAATTCCATTAGTAGTACCAGCCACGCTACCATTATGGCAAGTTGCCTTAGCAACAGTTTTTGCAGTCATCATTGCAAAAGAAGTATTTGGGGGAACTGGAATGAATATTTTGAACGTAGCGATGACAGCAAGAGCATTCTTGTATTTCGCATACCCTGCTCAAATATCAGGTGATCAAGTTTGGACATACCTGGGAGACAAAGCACCTGTAGATGGCTTCTCTGGTGCAACAGCATTAGCTGTAGCATACAATGCAGGGGTAGAAGGCGAAACTGTCAACTCAGCGCTCGCGACTCACAATAGTGCTATTGGTGCTGGATTATTTGACTTTGCAAACTTATTTATAGGTTGGATTCCAGGCTCTATCGGAGAAACATCTACATTGATGGCTTTGATTGGTGCAGTTATTTTAGTAGCAACTGGAGTAGCAAGCTGGAAAATCATCGTATCAGGTTTCGCAGGCGCATACTTAATGGGTCTTATAATGAATATATTCGCAGTAAATGAATATATGGCAATGGGTCCAGAATATCACATTGTGATGGGTGGTTTGGCATTCGGTGTAGTATTCATGGCAACAGATCCAGTATCTGCTGCACAAACAGAAATTGGAAAGTGGATCTACGGGCTATTGATTGGTGTCTTGACAGTCATCATCCGAGTGACCAACCCTGCTTATCCAGAAGGAATCATGCTTGCCGTTCTTTTCATGAACGTGTTTGCACCTTTGATCGATTATTATGTAGTAAAAGCAAACAAGAAAAGGAGGTTACAACGTGCAACAGTCTAACGCATATATCATCACTTTCTCAGTAATTCTGACAGTTGTTTTGGGGTTATTGTTATCAGGTACTTCTCAGTTATTGGGTCCTATTCAGAAAAAGGCCGTAGAACTAGATACCAAAAAGCAGATATTAGGTGCTGTCTTGGATGCATCTGAAATTAGAGCAATGAAGCCAGATCAAATACTTGATTTCTACGAAAAAAGAATCACATCTAAAGTAGTAGACATAGATGGTAACGAAATAGAAAAAGATACAGATGGCAATGAAATCGTTGCTGAAAATGTAGATGTTGCCAAAAACTATAAAATGGCACCTGAAAAAAGAAAATATCCAGTTTTCATCTTCCATGCTGAAGGCAATCAAGATGATGCCGAGGCTATCATTGTACAAGTGTACGGTGCTGGTCTTTGGGATGAAATCTGGGGATTCCTTGCTTTGGATACTGACTTAAACACAATTGAAGGTGTAACTTTTGGACACAAGGGTGAAACACCCGGTCTTGGAGCAAGAATCACTGAAGGTGGAGTTCAAAATAGATATCAAGGGAAGAAAATTTTCAATGACTCAGGTGAATTCCAATCCGTAGCTATGCAAAAAGGTGAAGGCAAAGATTATAGCAGCGAAGATCATAAAGTAGATGGACTTTCTGGCGCAACAATCACTGCTAACGGTGTAAATGCCATGTTGGAAAATTACTTAAAAGCTTATAAAGCTTATTTTGAGAAAATCAAAAGTTCCTCATCCAGCGAAATTGCCGCATTAAACTAATTCAGACATTATAAATAAAATATAATGAGCACAGAAACTGCAGAAATTAAAGAAAAAAAGGTGTCAGAAGCCTTATTTTCTAAAAGAAGAAAAAAGTTAATAAGCGATCCGCTAGTCGATGACAATCCAATTACCATTCAGGTATTAGGAATATGTTCAGCTCTTGCCGTAACTACACAGATGCAGCCTACCTTGGTGATGGCCATCTCAGTAATATTTGTAATGGTAATGGCGAACTTGACCATTTCACTATTGAGAAACACTATCCCTTCAAGGGTTAGGATAATTGTTCAGTTAGCTGTTGTCGCCTCTTTAGTGACGCTAGTTAACGAAGTATTGAAAGCTTTTGCTTTCGATATGTACAAAGAACTTTCAGTATTTGTAGGCTTGATCATTACCAACTGTATCGTAATGGGTAGACTAGAGGCTTTCGCCTTAGGAAACAAGCCTTACGATTCTATTCTTGATGGATTTGGTAGTGCTTTAGGTTATTCTTGGATTATACTTGCTGTTGCCTTCTTCAGGGAGTTATTAGGTTCTGGTTCAGTATTCGGTGTTCAAATCTATGATGGAATCAGCAGCCTATTTGGTGGAGAATTCAGCCTAGCGACCAATGGTCTTATGGTATCTCCAGTAGGGGCTTTCATTATCTTAGGTCTGATCATTTGGGTACAGCGTACCAAGACAGGTTATGTTGAACATTAATAAAGAAGAGAGAAATGGAATTATTTAGCTTAGCAATTAAGTCAATCTTTATTGACAACATGGTTTTTGCCTACTTCTTGGGAATGTGTTCATTTTTGGCTGTTTCCAAAAAAGTAAGTACAGCTATTGGTCTTGGTGCCGCAGTAATATTTGTATTGACAGTAACAGTTCCAGTAAACTGGCTTTTGAATGAATTCATCTTAAAAGAAGGAGCCTTGACATGGGCTAGCGCATCTCTTGCAGGTGTGGATTTATCTTTCTTGAGATTCATTATGTTCATCGCTATCATCGCTGCAATGGTTCAGCTTGTAGAGATGGTCGTAGAAAAATTCGCTCCTGCTCTTTATGGAGCACTAGGTATATTCCTTCCTTTGATTGCTGTAAACTGTGCTATCTTAGGTGGTTCACTTTTTATGGCACAAAGAGATTATACCTTAGCTGAATCTACAGTATATGGATTCGGATCTGGTACAGGCTTCTTCTTGGCAATTGTAGCTTTAGCTGCTATTAGAGAAAAGCTAAAATACTCTAATGTACCAAACGGCTTAAAAGGATTGGGTATTACCATGCTTTTGACTGGTCTTATGGGTATAGCATTTATGTCTTTCATGGGTATAGATCTATAAAAAAAGCAAAACATATTCAAGTAAAAAGGCCTCAGAAAATTCTGAGGCCTTTTTGTTGATACAGAAATTTTATGTTATATGATTCCTTCTAACTCACTCAATTCCAACCAACGCATTTCCTTTTCTTCTAATATGTCATCGATTTCTTGAATTCTTGCAGACCACTTGATTAACTCTTGATGATCATCTGATCCCTGAGTGATTTTAGCTACGACTACTTCTTTTTCACGTTGAAGCTTTTCGATAGTCTGATTCAACTCTTCAAATTCCTTTTTCTCCTTGAAACTAGCTTTATTCTTTGGGGGATTTTGGTCTTGAACTTCTTGAATACTTTTCTGGGAAGCAACCTTTTCTTGAGGTTTTGCCGTTTGATTTTCTTTCTCCCATTCTCTGAAATCAGAATAATTCCCAGGGAAATCCTTAATCTTACCCTCTCCTTCAAAGACAAACAAATGATCTACCAGCCTATCCATAAAGTACCTATCGTGAGAAACTATGATAAGACATCCTGGAAAGTTATCCAAAAATTCCTCAAGTGTATTAAGTGTCACGATATCCAAATCATTGGTAGGTTCATCAAGTATGAGAAAATTTGGACTTTTTATCAATATCATCAAAAGCTGCAATCTCCTTCTCTCTCCACCGCTTAATTTTGCGATTGGGGTATGTTGCTGTTTGGGGGGGAATCCAAATTTTGTCAAAAACTGAGAAACTGTAATTGTAGCTCCACCAGCAACAGTAACCACCTCTGCTACTTCTTTAACGATATCAAGAAGTCTTTTTTCTTCATCAAAAGAATCTTCCTCTTGTCGGTAGTAACCAATTGCTGTTGTTTGTCCAATTCCTACTTTTCCTGCATCAGGTTCCAATATTCCAGTAACCATATTGAGAAAGGTTGTTTTCCCAGCCCCATTGGGTCCTACTATACCTATTTTATCTCCTTTCTTAAAGATATAAGAAAAGTCTTCTATGATCTTTTTATCATCAAAAGATTTCTTTATATGCTCGATTTCTATGATCTTATTACCTAGACGTTGAGAGGTCACAGCTAATTCAATCTCGCGTTCTTCTCTCTTACTAAAAGCTTTTTCTTTTGTTTCTTCAAAAGCATCTACCCTATATTTAGCTTTGGTACCTCTGGCTTTAGGCTGTCTTCTGATCCAATCCAATTCTTTTTTATAGAGACTCTTTGCTTTATCTATTTCAGTAGCCTCTATCTCTCTTCGTTCAGCTTTTTTCTCTAAGAAATAGCCATAATTTCCCATATAGCGATGTATACTTCCATTGTCCAATTCTAGAATTTGATTAGTCACCTTCTCTAAGAAATACCTATCATGGGTTACCATAAACAAAGCCAAATTTGCTTTGGAAAGGTACTCTTCAAGCCATTCTATAGTTTCTAAATCCAAGTGGTTAGTTGGCTCATCAAGTAATAATAGATCAGGTTTTTCTAAGATAGCCTTAGCCAATGCAACTCTTTTTCGCTGGCCTCCACTTAAATTTCCCACAGCAATATCTGTATCATGTAGTCCTAGCTTACCTAGGATCTCCTTTACTTGATATTCGAAATCCCAAGCTTCCAGTCTATCCATTTTTTCGAAAATCTTCTGTAGCTGTTCAGAATTATCTATACCATTTTCAGAATCAATCATTGCCCTATGATAATTTTCTATGACTTTCAAAGTCTCATTATCACTCCCATCAAAGATTGTTTGATATATAGAAAGATTTCCTGTGAAAACTGGATTTTGGTGAACGTAAGCAACTTTGACCTGCTGATTGATTGCAATCTGTCCTGAATCGGGGACTTCTATTCCCATGATGATCTTCATCAAAGTGGATTTTCCTGCTCCATTGATACCAACAAGTGCTACCTTTTGCCCCTGATCTAAGCCAAAAGAAATATTTTGAAAAAGTTTACGCTCGCCAAAAGACTTGCTGAGATTTTCTACTGATAAGTAATTCATGGTGCAAAGATAGCGTTTGTAAAGTGCAAAATCAGCGCTTTATAAAAATTCCTTATATAATTGAAAAACTTAATTAAAACAGCAGTAAACAAGTTTTTACAATAAATTACTTCAAAGCAACACAATCGCATGCCCCAGATGTAGCCTCGAATTAGAAGTAGATAGAGAAAAATCTGAAGGAGCATTAGCTGCTTTGAGTAAATTACAGTCTGGGCTACATGAAGCAGCTACCATTCGACAAAACTCCAAGACTTGATAAACATCATCCTTTTTTGATTAAAACCTTGAAAGCTTCTCCAAGTTGTTTAAAGGCATTTTTAAAATGCTTTTGAGACTTTTTTAAATTAGGCTCCATTTCTATTTTTTTCGAATTGTATAGGTTTTCAACTTTTGATTTACCCTTCTTGAGTTCTTCTTCTATGGTAGTCCTTTTTTCTCTCAGATCTTTGATTTTCTTTTCTAAATCAACTTTTGCCTCACCACCTGCATCCGCTGCTTTTTCAATTAAATGTTCTATTTTAGTACCAATGTCCTGAAGGAGCGACTCCACTTCATCAAACCCGGATTTTTTATGACCTTCCATTATCTTTAATTTGATTCTAAAACTAATTTACGAAATGTTAGCTGAAATAATCGAAAAACTAGAAACAACCACGAAATTGAAACAAGACTTATTCAATCAACTAGTGGCGTATTTTGATAACTTAGAAAAAACTTGTCGTGAAGTAGCTTCAGAATTACAAGCTGCTGAAACTATTAATAACTTACCTATCAGAATTGAAAAAGTAAATGATTATGAATTTCTTTTCAGAATAGGGGGAGATGTTTTGATTTTTATGATGCAAAGCAACATAGTTAGAATACCTGACGAAGCCTACATTTGCAAAACCAAATACCTTAAAGATGACATCAGTCTCCGCTATTTTGGTCAAGTTTTAATCTATAATTTTCTAGCTGACACAATTACTTACGGTAGATTGGAAGATCCAGGCTACTTGATTAGTCGCCTCCTATTGAATAGAGAAAATAAATTCTTCTTAGAAGGTGACAGAAAGATTGTTTTTGATTTTCCAGAACTGAAAGTGAATACTGTCACAAAAGAGAAAAACAGGCAACTCGTAGAAGGCTTAGTACTATCAGCACTCAACAATGACCTACTAGCTCCCAACTTCCATGATATCATGATGATCAATTATCATCAAAAGTTAGAACACACTTCAAGTATGGGCAATCCACAAAAAATAGGTTTTGACATGTTTGCAAAAAACAGAGAAAACCCTAATTCTCAATAGGCTCATTATTTTGAGTCTGCTTTTCATATAATTCTGCATAGACTCCTTTTTTGGACATCAATTCTTCATGACTACCTTGCTCAACAAGCCTACCGTCATCCAAAACAATGATTTTATTTGCCAACTTGGCAGAAGATACCCTGTGAGATATGATGATTGAAGTCCTATTCTCCATTATCTTACTCAAGGCGTTGAGAATGGCATTTTCTGTTTTGGTATCTACTGCAGATAGACAATCATCCAAGAGTAAAATACTAGGCTCCTTAGCTATTGCACGTGCTATTGATACTCTTTGCTTCTGACCACCTGATAGTGTAATCCCCCTCTCCCCTAATTTAGTCTGAAAACCCTTGGGAAAAGCGGCAATGTTATCATAAACATCTGCATCTTTTGCAGCTTTTTCTACTAGTTCTTCAGGGATTTGATCCAATCCAAAGCCAATATTATTGGAAATACTATCACTAAAAAGGAAAACATCTTGAGGCACGAAACCAATCTGACGTCTCAAAGCTGCTGTATCAAATGTCTCAATTTTATGACCATCTATGTGAATCTCTCCATCTGATACATCATACATCCTCATCAGAAGATTAGCTATTGTAGACTTCCCTGAGCCAGTTGTTCCAATAATTGCGAGTGATTCTCCTGAATCAATATCGAAACTTACGCTATCTAGTGCTTTGATGCCTGACTCTGGATAGGTGAACGAAACATTTTTCACTTCAATTCTACCCTTAATAGGTATATCTAATCCTTGTGTACTGATTATGTCATTCTTTTCGTCTAAAAACTCGTTGATTCTTGTTTGAGATGCCGCTGCACGCTGCACGATACTTGTCACCCAACCAAGCGATGTCACTGGCCAAGTAAGCATATTGACATAAAGAATAAACTCAGCAATAACTCCATAACCTATCGTCCCGTCTATCACTTGCATTCCGCCTACATACACGGTGATGATGGTACTGATACCAATCAAGGCCAAGATAAGAGGATAGAAAAGAGCCTGGACTAAGGTTAATCGTATAGATTTATCTTTATAATCTTCACTTGCTGTCTTGAAATCGTTGACACTGTCATCTTCTCTGACGAAAGCCTTCAAAACTCTGATTCCAGAAAAGGCTTCTTGAACAAAAGTACTCAAACCGGAAAGGCTTCTTTGAATTTTTTCTGACCTTTCATTGATCAGATTATTGACAAAATATATACTGATAGACAGGACTGGGAGTGGTAATAGGGAGTAAATGGTCAATTCTACATTTACACTGAGCATATACCCAATCACCAAAGGAAATAATATCAACAGATTAAGGCCATACATGATCGCCGGTCCCAAATACATCCTTACTCTACTTACGTCCTCTGTAATTCTCGCCATCAAATCCCCCGTACTATTTCTTCTATAAAAACTCAGAGGTAGGCTCTGATAATGATCGAAAATCTCATTTTTCATGTCATACTCTATCAGTCTAGACATAATAATAATAGTCTGACGGATCAAGAATAAAAAGAAACCTCGAAGCAAGGCCATGACAAGGATCAAAACTCCAAAAATAAAGATGAATTTCAAGAATGAAGATCTAGCTATAACACTCAGTTCACCTTCACTAAATACCTGATAATACGCAAAACTCTCCACCACATAATCTATGGCTATCCGGACAAGTTGAGCTGGAATAATTACAAAAATATTAGATATCACAGTAAATATGATCCCTAACAAAAGGTAACCCTTATATTTATATAAATATTTATTTAATCGCCAGAGTGGTTTCACGAAATAAAAACTTTTAAATCACTTGATTAGTTTTTTTTAACTACCTTAATTGCATTGGTAAAGCCCGAGAAAAATATATAATTTTGCATCGGTGATTTTACAACACAACAATCCCAAATATAACACAATAAAAAATTCCAAGTTCAAATGGTAGAGATTAATCCTGTGGAAAAAGTAAGAGAAGGATCCATCTATGGACAGATCACTTCTTTAGGTCATGAGCAATTGGTCATCTGTTACGATGAGCCTACAGGGCTGAAGGCTATTATAGGCATCCACAATACAGTCCTAGGCCCCGCACTAGGCGGCACAAGGATGTGGAACTATGCATCGGAGGCGGAGGCCATCACTGATGTTCTGAGATTGTCCAGAGGGATGACATTCAAAGCTGCTATCTCAGGCCTAAACTTGGGTGGCGGCAAAGCTGTCATCATGGGAGATCCAAAATTAAAGAATGAAGCATTCTTGAGAAGATTCGGGAGATTTGTAGATAGCCTAGGAGGAAGATACATTACTGCAGAAGATGTAAATATGAAAACAAGCGATATGGAATATATCGCTATGGAAACAAAGTACGTAACAGGTCTACCTGAAGTAAGAGGAGGAGGAGGCGACCCATCTCCTGTGACAGCTTACGGTACTTACCTAGGTATGAAAGCCGCTGCAAATAAAGCTTTCGGAACCGATTCACTGGAAGGTAAAAGAATCCTTGTTCAAGGGGTTGGTCAGGTAGGTAAATACCTAGTAGAGAGATTAATTAAAGAAAATGCGAAAGTATTTGTGACTGATATTTTCGAAGACAAGCTTGCTGAAGTAGCCAAAAACACCGGCGCTACGGCTATTTCTCCTGAGATGGTATATGACTTCGATATGGACATCTACTCTCCATGTGCTTTGGGAGCGACTATCAACGACGACACTATAGATAGATTGAAATGTAAAGTAATCGCAGGAGGAGCCAATAATCAGTTGAAAGATGAAGAGTATCATGGAAAAATACTCCTCGAAAAGGGCATCATTTACGCTCCTGATTTCTTAATCAATTCAGGTGGCTTGATCAATGTATGTGCAGAGTTTATGGGAGGATACAATAGAGAATCCACCTATAGACATGCCGAAAAGATCTATGATATCACTACTTCTATCTTAGAAAAATCAGCGATTGAAAATATCCCTTCTCAAGAAGCGGCGATTGAAATGGCTTGGAACAGAATAGAAGCAATGGGAAGAGTAAAACTCCCTTACTAATTTTAAAAATAAATTGAAACCACCTGAAAGCAGAGATCTTGTAATTTTCAGGTGGTTTTTAATATGCTTAAAGACAGATTAGACGAACTGTCTTCGATTACTACGTCTAAAATATTATATTTACGTTCTTTAAATTCAGGTATGTTAAACAGAAGAATCCTCAGAGTCAAGGCATTTCAAAGTCTCTATGCTTACGAGCAATGCAAAGCATCTAATTTTAATCTTGCGAAAGACCAAATAAGAGAAGCTTTCCTCCCTGACCTCAATAGCATGGAGGTTCAAGATAAGACTCAATTAAAAAAAGATGCTGAAACCACCATCAAACTTTTTGAAAATAACCTGAATAATAAGTCCCTAATTTCTTCTCAAGAAGTCAGTGTAAAAATAAAATCAGAGGCCATAAAAGCTATCAATACTTTTCATAAAGCCAATGAAAAGGATTATGACTTTTTGCTCAAAAATATGATTACTTCCGCTGAAAAAATCCCACAACTTTACCTGAATGCAGTTCAATTACTTATTGAATTTAGTAATCATGTCAAGCGGGAAAGCGAAAAGAAAAGAAAGATAGCTACAGACCGTATTACGGATAACGCAGGCGAACTTAACCTAAGCAAAAACGTTATTTTACAACAGTTGAAAGCTAATCCTGATTTTGAAACAGCAGTAATCAGAAATGATGCAACGCTAGATGACCTTGAATTAGAAATCAAAGAATGGTTTAGAGATTACATCAAACCTGCTGAGGCTTATCAAGATTATATCAAAATCAGTCAACCAAATAGAGAAGATGATTACAATATCTTAGAGTCAATTCTCAAGAAAATCATTTTCAAGAATGATGCTATGCTCAACTTTTTCTCAGAAAAGGACATGAGTTGGATAGAAAATAAATCAGTAGTCAGAAGCTTAGCTACTAAATTGATCAAAAACGTGTATGAACAGGAAGTAAGCAGTAGTGATTTACTTCCTGAGATTGCTATGAACTGGGAAGATGATAAGGAATTCTTCCAAAATATATTTAACTTGACGATCGAAAATGAAGAAGTCAATCGAGACTTGATCGCCAAAAAAACTCAAAACTGGGATATAGAAAGGATAGCTTTCACTGACAAAATCATCATTTCGATGGCCTTGACAGAAATGAAGTTTTTCCCTAGTATACCAGTGAAAGTAACTATCAACGAATACATTGATGTATCCAAAACATATAGTACTCCAAAGAGCAAGCAATTTGTCAACGGTTTATTAGATGTTCTATCTAAAGAAATGTTAGAAAGCGGAGAAATCAAAAAGAGTGGTAGAGGTCTTTTAGATAATAAATAAACAACAAAGAGATGAGCAAAAGCAGCACAGGATGGGTCGCATTTTTAGCTGGTGCCGGTATTGGCGCAGCTTTGGGGATACTGTTTGCCCCAGATTCAGGAAAAAACACAAGAGATAAGCTATCTTACCAACTTTCTAAATATAAGGAAGAACTTGAAGAGCTTATCAAAGACTTGAGAGAAGGAAAAAACATGCCTTTTAACGAAGCAAAGTCTGAAGGAAATAAAGTGATATCTGACGCTAAAAATAAGGCAGAAAACTTATTGAGCGATGTCAACAAACTCATAGATCAAATCAACCAAGAAGCTAATTAACCTAATATATTTATGAAGCACTTAAGTTTATCAGCATTGGCACTCGCTGTAATCCTTGGATTCTCTAGCTGTGGTGGCAATGACCAATCTGACAAAATAGCGCAACTTGAACAAAAAATAGCGCAAATGGAAGCAGCAACTGCTACTCCTTCTAATGTTCAAACAACTACCACTGTAGACCCAAGTTCACTAGGGAAATTCAGTTTTGAAGAAGTTGAATTTGACTTTGGGACTATCGCCGAAGGTAAGGTTGTAGAGCATGTCTTCAACTTTGTCAATGATGGCCAAGCTCCATTGGTAATATCTAATGTGACTGCATCTTGTGGTTGTACAACTCCTGACTATACCAAAACACCAGTAAAACCAGGAGAATCAGGATTTGTAAAAGTTGCATTCAACTCTGCTGGTAAGCCAGGTACACAAGCGCCTACTGTAAGCATTCAAGCTAATACTAGCCCAAATGTCAACAGACTAAGACTAAAAGGAAATGTAACACCTAGAACAACAGCCAACACGCAGGGACAATTAGGCCCTGTTAAACAATAATTATGATTAACTTTATCTTATTACAAGCAGAAGGTGCCGGAGGAGGCATACTAGGTCAGGTATTTTTGTTTGGTTCTATCATATTGATCATGTATTTCTTCATGATCAGACCACAGCAGAAAAAACAAAAAGAAACTAAAAACTTCCTTGAGGAAGTGAAAAAAGGTGATAATGTAGTTACAATTGGTGGAATTCATGGCAAAGTAAATGCTGTAGAAGGTGATACCATTACATTAGAACTCGATAAAGGATTCAAAATTAAAATAGAAAAGTCCGCCGTTTCTCTGGACTTTACCAAAAGAGCAAACGGTACAAAATAATTTGTCCCTTGACTAAACTCAAAAAATTCTTTAAATCAACCAACCCTAGAAAGGTTGCAAATATGAAAGTGGTAGCATTATGCTTTTTAGCAGCTGCCACTTTCTGGTTTTTAAACGCTCTTAATAAGGATAACTATAATACAGTAGTGGATTATCCTATAGAAATCATTTTTGATCAAGAGGAATTCATGGCTGTTGAAAATCTCCCTTCAAAAATCAAAATTGAAATCAATGGCAACGGTTGGGATCTACTTAGAAAATATTTCAACATCAATGAAAGCCCTTTCTTAATTGAAATCAATAATCCAGCTACCAAAAATTACATCCTTACTTCTGAAATAAGAAGAAATCTCGCAGAAAATATCTCACCTACTTCTTTGGTGTCAATGGTTTCGGATACAATCAAATTCAATATTGACAAGGTAGTCACTAGAAAAGTGAAGGTAGAAGTGGATACTTCGGGAAATACAATAGCCAAAAACCATAAAATCATCAACCAAATTGAAATAGACCCTGCTACTATAAATATCAAAGGACCAACTTCGGTTTTGCAAAAATTAGATGGCTCTTTCAAAGTCAAATTGGGAGAAGAGAAGATCAGCAAAAGTTTTAATAAAATCATACCCCTTTCTGTCCCTGAACCTTATGAAGACTTCCTCAAGCTCGAAGATGAAAGTGTACTAGTGAAATTTGATCTTTATCAACTCCTAGAGGGTAATAAAAGGTTGAAAATCAGTAAAACAAATTTCCCTGACAATGTCAGCTTAGTACAAGAGCCAAATCATATCATGATATATTATCTCGTGGATGAGAGAAAGCTTGATGATCTTAAGCAGTTTGAGTTTGAAGCAGTGCTTAACTATAACAATAGAAACAAACAAGATAGTACTATTTCAGTAGTCATAAGCCCAAGGCCTTCTATGCTAGAAGATATGCGAATAGAGCCTGCTATTTTTAGATTGAAATATGAATAAAAACCGAACACTTCTAGTAGGCATAACTGGAGGAATAGGCTCTGGTAAATCAATTGTTGCCAAAATTTTTTCCATACTAAACATTCCTGTTTATTATGCAGATGACCGAGCAAAATGGCTTTTGTCAAATAATGCAGGTTTAAAAACTAAAATAATGGAAGTTTTTGGAGAAAAATCTTACTTTGATAATGGAGATCTAAATAGGGCTTTTTTAGCCTCCGAAGTTTTTGGGAATATTGAAAAAACTCAACTAATCAATAGCCTAGTACACCCAGTAGTCAAAGTTGACTTTGAAGCATGGGCGGAAGAAAATCAAAAATCCCCCTATGTCCTAAAAGAAGCAGCTCTACTATTTGAAACAGGGTCTGCTGAAGAACTAGACTTTGTCATCACTGTAAGCAGCCCATTAAGAGTTCGAATTAATAGAATATTGCTAAGAGACCCTCATCGCACTGAATATCAGGTAAATGCAATCATTGACCAACAATTGCCAGATGAGGAGAAAATCAAAAAGAGTGATTTTGTAGTGAAAAATGTAGACAACAAACTTTTAATCCCACAAGTCTTAGAGATTCATCAAAAAATCTTGGATACGCTCAAAAAGTAAGAATCAAATTGGTATATTAATCTGATCTAGATAGAATTTCATTCTTGTATGTTCTCTATTGAGAAAATCTATTTTATCAATTCTGTCTAGCTTGTGATTGTAAAACACTTCCACGTAATCCGAACCCAAGAGATATAAATTGACCTTGTATGAATAGTACCGTATAGCCACGACAAAAGTACCATCAATATATAACTTTTGAATCTTCTTGTGTAAGGGTAAATTTTTAAAATCCTCTCTACTCATTCTTCAACTTTGATAATTCCATTTCCGATGCAATATACCCAAATGCAGACCAATATCCAGTATTGATCACATTTTGAAATATTGATTGCGCCATAGTAGTATCACCTTTTGATAAATAAAAATTTCCCAAACCGTACCCTTGTGTCACATATTGCAACTTTTGGTCACTTGCTTGAGTGTCTACATTGAGTAGCTTCTCAGGCTGATACTCTCCTTTGTACATCAATAGTCTTTTGAAATAGGCATCATTCTCTATGATCTCCAAATCAGAACTCACTTGACTAAGTAGATCTTTAGCCTCTACATTTCTTCCCAACTTTTGTAATGTCATGTAATACCAATCTAATGTGGCGATTTTTAAATCATCATTGACGGATACCTCCATGCAATTTTTATAAGCTTCAAGTGCTTCATCCCATTCTCCCTTAAGGAAATGAGCCAAACCTAAGTGATACCAAACATTAAATTGCACATTGGAAAGTGGTATATTTAATTTATTAGGCATACCGTCTTGCTCTATCTGAATCGGAGCTCCACGCATTAGGTCAGCAGCATTTTGAAAATCTTTGATAGCTTCATCCAGCTTCCTGATAGAAATATACCTATGACCCCTATGTCTCAAAGGTTCAAAAGCTTCTGGAAACTCATTAACGGCTTTTGTAAAAGTTCTGATTGCTAGGTCGTACCGACTTAAATAAGCCTCTCTTCTCCCTATCCAAATTAAGTTTTCCAAAGTTGGGTCTTCCATATATTGCTTCTCGGCCTCTTGGAGATTTTTAATTTGCATTGACTGACTTGAAGAATCAATTTTAGTAAAAAGAGAATCTCCTAATAAGCTAATCGATTGAAATACTTCCTCATTTGGAATGATAATATTATTAGTCGATCTCTTCTTATCTACAATTTTTGTATCACAAGCCGAGAAAACGACCAAAAGTGCCATAAAAAAACTCCAATAATTTTTCATAATGATTCGGTTTCTTATCCGTTAAAACTTTGAATCTATTTTG
The DNA here is from genome assembly GCF_900188245.1 of Belliella buryatensis. GTDB lineage: Bacteria > Bacteroidota > Bacteroidia > Cytophagales > Cyclobacteriaceae > Belliella > Belliella buryatensis. The sequence continues at coordinate 146,466 of NZ_FZOK01000008.1, forward strand.
TAGGTACGTATTATTGAATTTAATTTATTCTATCCAATTAATGAATACCAAGTCAAAAAAAATTTCCACTTTCAGCTTATTTTATACTTTTATTTTACTAGCACTAAGTATTCAATTATCTTCTTGCTCCTCCACCAAAAAAATCAGGAAACAAAATATCAGCCAAGTGGTCAATACTGCAAAGACTTACCGTGGCACCCCTTATCGTTATGGTGGAACAACAAGATCTGGCATTGATTGCTCGGCACTGATTTACCATTCTTTTGCGAGTGTAGGCGTGACTATGCCTAGGACATCAGAAGAGCAAAGTAAAATCGGTAAAAAAGTATCAGAAAGAAATCTTGAAAAAGGTGATGTGGTATTTTTTGCTACTGGAAAAAGAAAACGACAGGTAACACATGCTGGCATAGTCACAGAGACTACAAAAGGTCAGGTATGGTTTATCCATTCTTCTACCTCTCTTGGCGTCACTGAGGACAATCTCAATAACAATTACTGGTCTAAAGCATACTTATTTGGCAGAAGAGTCTTTTAAGCAGTAAAAATACAAACTACCATATAAAACAATGCTCCTATCATCATTTTTGACTGAGTTCAAATACTTTGTATAAAAAGGCAACAAATCCAGATTTAATTTCCAAACATCCTTTGGTATTAAGCTTTTATAATTAATTTTGCATCCGAATTGATAAAGCGTAATTTCCTTTTTACATCAACACATAAAAATGGCAAATCTTGGTAAGATAACTCAGGTAATTGGTCCAGTAGTGGATATCTCTTTCGAAGGAGGTAAATTACCTAATATCCTTGATGCACTTGAAATCACCAAAGAAAACGGTCAAAAAGTGATCTTGGAAGTTCAGCAGCACTTGGGCGAAGACAGAGTAAGAACTATTGCAATGGATTCTTCTGAAGGTATGGTTAGAGGCATGGTAGCAACCGATCTTGGTGCTCCTATCTCTGTTCCTACTGGCGAAGGTATCAAAGGTCGTCTTTTCAACGTAGTTGGAGAAGCTATCGATGGTCTTCCTCAGCTACCTGAGGGAAAGAGACTTCCTATTCACAGATCAGCTCCTAAGTTTGAAGATCTTTCTACTTCGACAGAAGTACTTTACACAGGAATCAAAGTAATCGACTTGATTGAGCCTTATGCGAAAGGTGGTAAAATTGGTCTTTTCGGTGGAGCTGGTGTAGGTAAAACTGTATTGATACAAGAGTTGATCAACAACATCGCTAAAGCTTATTCAGGTCTTTCTGTATTTGCAGGTGTTGGTGAAAGAACGCGTGAAGGAAATGACCTTTTGAGAGAAATGATCGAGTCTGGCATCGTTACTTACGGTGATGACTTCATTCATTCATTGGAAAATGAAGGTGGATGGGATCTTTCCAAAGTAGATTTGAAAAAATTAGAAGAGTCTAAAGCAACCTTCGTATTTGGTCAAATGAACGAGCCTCCGGGGGCACGTGCAAGAGTGGCACTGACAGGTTTGACTCTAGCAGAATATTATAGAGATGGTGAAGGAGATGGTGCTGGAAAAGATATTCTTTTCTTCATTGACAACATCTTTAGATTTACTCAGGCTGGTTCTGAAGTATCAGCACTTCTTGGTCGTATGCCATCTGCGGTAGGTTACCAACCAACTTTGGCAACCGAAATGGGAGCAATGCAAGAAAGAATTACTTCTACCAAAAATGGATCTATTACATCTGTACAGGCCGTTTACGTACCTGCGGATGACTTGACTGACCCAGCACCTGCGACTACTTTTGCTCACTTGGATGCTACCACAGTACTTTCTAGAAAAATTGCTGAACTAGGTATATACCCAGCGGTAGATCCATTAGATTCTACTTCTAGAATTCTTTCTCCAGAGATATTGGGAGAAGAGCATTATGGATGTGCTCAAAAAGTGAAAGAAATCCTACAGAGATACAAAGAACTTCAGGATATCATTGCCATCTTGGGTATGGAAGAGCTTTCTGAAGAAGATAAATTGGTTGTACACAGAGCTAGAAGAGTTCAGAGGTTCTTATCTCAGCCTTTCCATGTAGCTGAACAATTTACTGGCTTGAAAGGTGTGCTAGTTGATATCAAGGACACCATCAAAGGATTCAACATGATCATGGATGGTGAATTAGATCACCTACCAGAAGCCGCATTCAACTTAGTAGGTAGCATTGATGATGCTATTGCTAAGGGTGAAAAAATGCTAGCAGAGGTAAAGTAAGTGACTAGAAATCAGTTATTAGTTATCAGTTTTTGTCAAATAATTTTACAAATTACTATTAACCCAATAACTATTCACTCAATAACTTAAACAAAGATGCAACTAGAGATTGTAACACCGGACAAAAAAGTATTTCAGGGAGAAGTCTCTGAAGCAAGCTTCCCGGGAGCAAACGGAGCTTTTCAGGTATTGAATAATCACGCACCTATCGTATCAGCTTTGGCTAAAGGGGTTGTTTCTTTTACAACCAAAGAAGGCAAAGAAACTTTGATCATCGATGGAGGGGTAGTCGAAGTAAAAGACAATACCATAGTGGTACTCGCTGAAAAGGTTCTGTCATAAGTGTAAACGAAAACCCTTAATAATATAAAAGCCTGGCACAAGTCAGGCTTTTTATTTTTTGTAGGATATCATCAATCTAAACGTCATTTAGAGCAAATAATTTCCAATTTAGACAATAAAATAGTTTGATAATATGTCATTATTATAATTTTTCTTATTGTAATTTTGTGATAGTCAAAGAAAGCATCAAGTTCAATTTTTTCAAGTTTGCCTAAATCTTTTGACCAAAAAAGTACAGAAGTAGCGTATATCACAAATCATACAACTACAAGTAAAATGTTTCAAATCAGTGGTCTCGTCATTACGTATAACGAGGAAAAAAACATAGCCAAATGCATAGAATCACTTTCATTGGTCTGCGATGAAATCATCATCATTGACTCCTACAGCAGAGACAAAACCAAAGAAATTGCTCTTTCATTCGGTGCCAAAGTGGTCGAACAATCTTTTCTTGGGGATGGACAGCAGCGAATATTTGGACTGCAGTATTGCAAAAATGAGTGGATACTGAATCTCGATGCGGACGAGAGACTAGATGTGGACAGCTATGAATTCATCAAATCTCAGCAATATCTTAGCCTTCCATATGATGCTTACAATTTCCGAAGGAAAAACCATTTTAGAGACCAAAGAATAGATTTCGCAGGCTGGTATCCTTCCTATACCTGCAGATTCTTTAATCAAAAAACAGCAAAACCAGCCACTGCCAAAGTTCATCAGTCGGTAGTAGCTCAAAACATGAAAAGAACAAACCTCCATTTAATCCATTATGGTTGGGATAGTTTTTATCAAATCATTTCCAAGTATAACCAATATACCAACTGGCAGGCAGAGGAATATGTTGAGCAAAACAAACGTGTTTTTTCAATAAGCCCAATCCTTCATGGAGCATATTCCTTCTTCCGATGCTATTTTCTTAAAAAAGGTATATTCAATGGAATAGATGGTCTCACATTTTCATTGATGCAGGCATTTTTCTCTTATATGAAGTATGCCAAATATCTAAAACTAAAAAAGGAACAATCAAAAACTGATGCCTATTCTAATTCAGAACTCAATGGTAACCTTCAAATCCCGAATATATTTTCGACAACTAGGATTCTCAAACCAAACATTTGAAGATTTTCTTCAACATCATTTAGATAACACAATTATATTCCCTACATTTGCAACCCTGAAAGGAGGTGTATACATATGATCATAGTCAACGTAAAAGAAAACGAATCTATCGAGAAAGCGCTTAAGCGTTTCAAAAAGAAGTTTGATAAAACTGGAGCTGTAAGAGAGCTTAGAGCTAGACAACACTTTGTAAAACCTTCTGTAAAGAATAGGGAGCAGAGAATCAAAGCTGCCTACAAGCAGAGACTTCAGACAGAAGAAGCAAAATAATTTAATTATTGTTTGCTATCTTTTTGAGATACATTCTAATGGCGCATCTACCGAAAGTGGATGCGCTTTTTTTATTACTCTTTTTTTTAAGCAAATCAAATCCTCTCAATTAAAATATTTAAGGTGTAGTTACAAACTACACCCAGACTAAGCCCTCCCACATTATTTCAATCCATTTCTATCATATCTCATTTAAAACAATTAACTTAATGTAGTAGAATTACCATAGATGATAGACTCCTTTATCAATTTTCTTGAGCATGAAAAAAGGGCAAGCAAGCATACCGTACTCGCTTACCAAAAAGATCTTGAGCAATTTCAAGAGTTTTGTAATATTTCATTTGAAAAAGAAGATATTACACAAGCAGACCATGCTGAAATCAGGGCTTGGATTATTGACTTGGTTGAGCAAGGTCTCAACCCCAACTCGGTTAATCGTAAAATCGCTACTTTGAGATCCTTTTATAAATTTTTGATGCGATCTGGAGAAATCACAAAGGATCCTACCTATAAGATTAAAGCCCTCAAAACCCCAAAAAGATTGCCAGAGTTTGTCCAAGAAGAGTCCATAGAAAAAATCTTAGAAGCAGATGTATACGCACCAGACTTCGAAGGGCAAAGAGATCGAATGGTTATGGAGTTTCTCTACCTGACAGGTGTCAGATTAAGTGAACTAATATCCTTAAAGTGGAAAGATATCAACCTACACGAAGACAGCGTCAGAGTACTCGGAAAAAGAAAAAAACAAAGAATAATACCACTAACAAATACCTTAAAAAAGAATATAATTTCGTATAAAAAAGTATTTGAAGAAACATTTTCATTTGTAGACCAGAGTGACTATTTTATCGTTAGAAAAGATAGAAGCCAGGCATACCCTATGAAGATTTACCGCATAGTCAGACATTATTTAGATCTTTTTGCTCAAACTTCGAAAAGAAGCCCACATCTATTAAGGCATACCTTTGCTACACATCTGCTCAATAAAGGAGCGGATCTCAACGCTGTAAAAGACCTATTGGGCCATGCTAGCTTAGCTGCTACACAAGTATATACTCACAATTCTATGGAAAAACTTAAGGCTGTGTTTGATCAAGCACATCCTAAAGCTTAATATAAGTTCAACTTTAAACAAATACCGTTATGAAACTTCAAATGCATTCCATCCATTTCGATGCTGATTCTAAGCTTACAGACTTCATCCAGAGAAAAGCTGACAAGCTTGACACTTTCTATGATCGAATTATTGACGGTGAGGTTTTTATGAGACTAGATAAGAACGAAAAGAATGAAAATAAAATTATTGAAATCAAGATGAATGTGCCTGGTAAGCAACTTTTCGCTAAACATCAAAGTGACTCCTTCGAAGCTGCTGCAGATGAAGCCGTAGAAGCGCTAAGAAGACAGATTAAAAAGTATAAAGAAAAAGTAGTACTTGCCAATCAATGATAAACCCTAACAGCTAATTTTATGGCCTTCTTTCATCGGAAGGCCTTCTTTTTTTGCATATTTGTAGTCTGAATCTAGCATATGAAAGACATTTACTTTTACAGGAAACTTAGCTTGAGCCTCATATCTATAGTAGGACTTCTTAAGCTACTTTATTTTCACTTTTCCAGTTTAAGCTTATTTACAGAAGAAACACAATATTGGCTTTGGTCAAAGCATCTTGACTGGAATTACTATTCTAAGCCACTGATGATAGCAGTGTATAATTATTTGAGCACTGGAATCTTTGGAGACACTGAATTTGCAATTAAGTTCAATGCAATCTTATTCAGCTCACTCACTGCTTGGGTCATATTTGAATTTACCCATCTAATATTTCAAAAAGGGAAAATAGCCCTTTATGCCACTTTGATTTTGATTGTGATGCCTTTTTTTCATCTTGGATCTATCTTCCATACAACGGATTCTTCATTATACTTTTTTTGGATTCTAGCACTTTATCTGATTTGGAAAGCATGGGTGTCGAATCATTTACAATGGTGGGTTTGGGCTGGTATAGCGACAGTATTTGGGATACTATCCAAAAATATCATGGTGCTAACCCTGCCAATATTAGGGATATATATCTTACTTGTTGAGCCCAAAAGATTCTTTAGCAAAGGACCTTGGATCTATGTTCTGGTTTCTTGCTTTTCACTGACCCCTATTATTGTATGGAATATTCAGAATGACTGGGTTACTTTCAAACATGTTGGAACTCTTGGTGGTGTGGAAGGAAAAAAAAGTGGTTTTGACACCTACCAATCATTGAAATATATTGGAGAATATATTGGTGGTCAACTTGGTTTTTTATCACCATTCTTCATCCCAATTTTGATTTTGAGCTTCAGAAAATTGAATTTTTTGAAAAACCCAAAGAACTTATTCCTGCTTTTACCGACACTAATTGTTTGGGGACTGTTTTTAGCCATGTCTATCTTCAAAAACGTCAATGTCAATTGGCCTGCTTTTGCAATGCTCACTTTACCTCTATTGATGGCCAAAGTAGTCTATGAAGCCTCCTCTCGTTGGAAGAAATATACATTGTTCAGTGGATTAATTACAGGTGCTTTACTATTGGTTCTATTCTTTCCTGCTCCATTTGACGCCATAGGATTCAAGAAAGTCCTAAAGCCCAGCAAAGACCCCATGATGCGATTGGCAGGGTACCGAGAAATGGGCACAAGGTTAGATCATCTGATTGATTCTTTAAAGCTGGATCGCCAATTCATCTTTAGTGACAACTATCATGTTGCCTCAGAAATGGCCTTCTATATGCAAGGAAATCCTCAAACTTATACTATCAACCTGGGTAGAAGAAAAAATCAATTTGACTTATGGCCTGGCATTCAACAATTCGAAGAAAAAAACTATACAGGCATATATATTACCAAAGAAGATCAAATTCAAGAAGCGGTTAGACTAGGCTTTGATTCTTTGATATCAACAGAGAAGTTCTATACCATTCACAGAGGAGACACCGTCAAAACCTACACAATTGCAATCCTTGCAAATTTGAACCATATCGAAGAAGTAGATACTGGGGAATTTTAGTTAAAGTGGTGTTCCCCAATAGTATTTTTTACCAGTAGCTTCCTTCACTTCTTGAGAATTCCCTTCCCAAAGACTCTGAGCCATCTCTTTGATAAACTTCGCATCCCAATTGATAGCAGCTGTATCGAAGCTAAACTTATCCTGTGGTATCAACTCAAGATATTTGTCTTCAACAAGGATAAAATCGTACTGTCCAATCTGATCAATAAAATAATCAGGACTCAAATCAGTCATGTAAAATTGCGCTCCTAAACCAATCCGAATCTTGCTTCCTGTATGGAGGTGCCCGACAAAAGCTATTTTGCTTCCTTCCGGAATATGCTTATCAGCAACATACTGCTTAACTAACTGACCGGCATCAGGTAAGGAAATCTGATAAGTAGAAATACTTGCTCCAAAAAAGAGCAACAAAACACTCCCGGCTATCATCTGAGGCAAACCAACCAAAAGATTTCTTTTAAAATAAAAATAGATCAGTAGTGAAAAAACAAAGATGCACTGACCCCAAACCCATAAACTACTTTGCAAATAGGTATTGAAATACACACCAACTAAAAGCACAATTAAGTTAAGGCCCAGCAAAAACAATAAAGAAGATTTTAGTAATCTCACCCTTTTTAAAGCACCGTTTTCAATCAACAACCACCCTAGCCAAATACTAGCCAAAGGCAAGATAGGCAACAGATATCTTTCGTAAAACTTAGTCACTCCAGCTGACATCAATACAATAGCCAATACCCAAAGGACTACCAAACCAACAAATGCTGGATTTTGTTGAAATAGGTTTTTAGATTGGACTTTGACTTTTCTCAATCCAAAAATGAACCAAGGTATAAAAAGTACAACCACAAGTAAGGTCGCTAACATAAAGTTCTTGATCAAAAGTAAGAATCTATTTCCCATTCTAATACCTACCTGATCTTCTAAAAAAGACTCCAAATACATAGGTCCGTGAATCCAATACATCGCAACAAACCAATAACAAGCAATGACCAAACTGGTAAGAACAGCAGGAAAATACAATAGCTTTGATAAATCAATTCTTTGCCAAGGATTTAATAACAAATAACCAATCCCTAAACCTCCTAATGCAGCTGCAGGCAATCCTTTAACTTCAAAGGCCAATGCTAACCCTATAAATAGCAACCAATGGTAGCGCTTTGGAGCTTGATTACCGTATTTGATAAATCCTAAAAATCCAACTGTCGAAATCGCCATGCACATCCCTAGAAGCACATCAGGGATAGAACGCGTAGCACTAAGGATCAATACTGGCTGTGATGCCATCATAATCCCTGAAAGTTTCGCTACCCTTTTATCATCAAACAAGATTCTTGCACCCCAATACACAAAACCGACTGTAGCAGCTCCAGCCAATAAAAAGAAAATCCTTGAAGCAAATGGTGTAACACCAAAAAGCTTGAAACCTGCCAAAACAAACCAATAGGTCAAAATTGGCTTTTTGAATCTCAGCTCTTCACTACCAAGGTAGGGAGTTTGAATATCCCCAGTCTGAAGCATCCTGACAGCAGCATCCGAATAATACATCTCATCTGGATAATGCATGTGAAAACTCAATGCAAAAGGCCCTACCAAGACTACAAAGGCCAACATCAGCCCCCAAATAGAAAAACTTTTTTCAGTCAACATATTTTTGATTCATCTGCTTGCAAAGATACTATTTTAGTCAAGGACAGTATAAACCTTTCACCAAAGAAGATTCAAAAGAAAGAGAGTAATAGGTATAGAAAACTTGGGTTATTTGTGGACTTAGAGATAAAAGAGTAATTTTGACGAAATTTTATTTTCATGACCAAGCCATTGATTTCTGTAGTCATCACCGTCTACAATGAAGAAGAAAACATAAAGCCACTCTTAGATGCAACTTACTACGCACTCAAGGACATAGATTATGAGGTAATCCTGATAGAAGATGGTTCTACTGACGGGACTGTTGCAGAGGTGAAAAAATATGCTGACAACAGAACCAAACTTATCATTTTTAACAAGAACTATGGGCAAACCACTGCGCTTGCTGCTGGTATAGACATGGCTCAGGGGCAATATATCGCTACGATGGATGGGGATTTGCAAAATGACCCAACAGACATCCCAGGCATGCTCCAAAAAGCCATTGATGAAGATTGGGGTGTGGTAGCAGGCCGAAGAGCCAATAGAAAAGACGGATTTGTTCTTAGAAAATTTCCAAGCAAAATCGCTAATTACATCATCAGGCACAGCACCAAGGTCTATTTGAATGACTATGGCTGTAGCTTGAGAGTATACAAAGCAGAAATCGCTCAGAACATGGGCTTATATGGTGAGCTTCATCGATTCATCCCCGTGCTAGCTAAGCAGGAAGGCGCAAGCATGACAGAAGTAGATGTCAAACATCACCCTAGAATTCATGGAACTTCAAAGTATGGATTAAGCAGAACATTCAAAGTCATGGCTGACTTGATCCTGATGCTCTTTTTTCAGAAGTACTTCCAAAGACCAATTCATATATTCGGCACACTTGGATTATTCTCCTTTCTAATTGGGGTATTGATTAATTTTTATCTCTTAGTGGAAAAGATCATGGGAGCTGATATTTGGGGGAGACCTATACTATTACTCGGGTTTATTTTCCTCCTTGGTGGAATTCAGCTGATTACCACGGGAATTATTGCGGAGATCATCATCAGAACTTACTTTGAGTCTCAAGATAAAAAAACATATAAAATCAAAGCTGTCTATCAAGGTGAATAAAAAGACGCTCAAATTATTACTCAAGCTAACCCTCACCGGGTTAGCTGTTTTTTTGGTCTTCCGTAAGATAGACACCAATGAACTTGGACTTATACTCAAATCAGCAAGTCCAATTTGGCTATTTTTTGCATTTCTCCTCTTTGTGCTGAGCAAAGTCTTCACTGCGCTCAGGCTCAACTTGTACTTTCGTGATATCGGAGTAGTACTGAGCGAAAAGAAAAATATTATCCTTTATGGAATCGGGATGTTCTATAATTTATTTCTTCCAGGGGGAATTGGCGGAGATGGCTACAAGGTCTACTTACTCAATAAATACTTCCACACACCTGTAAAATCACTCATTCAAGCCTCTCTTTTAGATAGACTTGGAGGTCTGATTGCTATATTACTTATCCTGTTCAGCCTCCTTTTATTTGTTGACATTGATCTGACCCTTATAGCTACTTTACCTATTGTCACTGTTTCTATCGTCTTATTGATAGCAATATATCCTGTTTTCTACCTGATCAATAAATTGGTTTTTTCTAAATTTCTCAAATCATTCATTGGAGCTAATCTTTATTCTATAGCAGGACAATTGACCCAGATGATCGCTGCATATTTTATTATGATTGCCTTGGGCATAGATGACAGGATCCTTGAATATCAATTCGTCTTTTTACTTTCTTCTATCGTAGCCGTTTTACCATTGACAATAGGTGGTGTAGGAGCCAGAGAGTTGGTTTTCATTTACAGTCACGAATACATCGGAATCGATAAAAACGCGGCCGTTGCATTTAGCTTAATCTTCTTTTTGATCTCAGCGATGACCTCATTAATTGGTGCATTTTTAAAAATTGATTTTGAAAAATCAGAAAAACAATAAAATAATAATAAGCGCTAAAAATAGACTACTTCACAAAAAACAACATTGAATATTTAAAATTTAAATTTGCAGGGAAGATATATAGAATAGTAGCTTTAGAATTGGAAGAATTGCTCAGTGGGCTTTAAATAGTCCATTGAGTATATTTAAAAAATCAAATTATACCCAACCCCAGCCAATACCCCAATAATGATAATCAATGGTGAGGAGAGCTTAGTAAAATTCAACAAGAGATAAGTCCCTAAAATGGCCAACACATTGAACAAGTTCGCATCCAATGGCTCAAACAGTAAGTAAGCCGCTGCGATTAGCATGCCACAGCTTACGGCATTCACCCCCTCTAGTGCCGCCCTAACTGGTCTATATTTTTTCAATTGATCCCAAAATCGAATTACAAAGAATATCAAAAATGTCCCGGGCAAGAAAATTCCAGCAGCAGCGATAAATCCCCCAGTCAACAAGCCCATCACGCCATATTCCCGCATGGACAGGGCTCCCACATAGGAACTGATACTGAAAGTCGGCCCTGGCATTCCTTGTGAAATAGCATAGCCAGTGAGAAATTCTTGAGAAGTGAGGAATTTTTTAAACTCAACAAACTCGGTAAATAAATAGGGTACCAAAACTTGTCCTCCTCCAAATATTAAACTCCCATTTCTATAGAAATTCTCAAAAAGAAGAACAGATTGATTTTTTGTGATCGCTCCCAAAACAGCTGCTAGAATTAAAATACCCGCCCATAGATAGAAGTTGGACCAAGAAATTTTCAATTTCTTATCTCCTTTTTCCCTTGGATGATTCCTATAATTCATGGAGGTCACCATCCCCCCTACCAATAATAAAATAGGAAATACATATGGTGAGTTGTAAAAAAAGGAAACAAAAGCTGCCAACATCATCAACACAGTAGCTTCTGCTGTCTTGACCATTTTGAAGATGGTCTTTTGAGCTGCATAGATGATGAAACCGATAGCCATCGGTTGGATAAACTTGGCGAAATTCAATGCTCCTGGTGTGTTTTCCTGTAAAAAATCAATCAGGAAAGCCGCTGCAATCATCAAAAACGTAGCAGGCATGATCCAGACCAAAAGGGAAAGGTAAGCTAAATTTGGACCTCCAATCCGATAACCTATCGCAGATATGGTTTGCGTAGAAGTCGGCCCTGGCAATACTTGGCAAAGCGCATTGAGTTCCCACAATTCCTGCTCTGATATATAGCCTCGCTTCCTCACCATGAGCTCTAGCACCATGGCGAGGAATGCTTGTGGGCCTCCAAAAGCGGTCACAGAAAGTAAAAGTACATCCTTGAGGTAAAGGTAATATCTTACTTTCTTGACTGTCACCTTATTTCTTCAAACCTAATTCTCTCAAACGCTCATCTAGGAACTCCCCAGCAGTTGCGTCTTCGAATTGTTTAGGATTGTTTTCGTCAATACAACTTTCTAAAGAAGTGAGATCCATCTCAGACCTTGGATGCATAAAGAATGGAATTGAGAATCTGCTTGTATTCATCAGCTCTCTTGGTGGATTGACCACCCTATGTATGGTTGATTTAAGCTTTTTGTTGGTCAATCTTTCTAACATATCACCTACATTCACTACCAATTGATCTGGAAGTGCTGTGATTGGTATCCATTTTCCATCCCTTCTCAATACTTGCAAACCATCAGCGCTAGCGCCCATCAACAGTGTGATCAAATTGATATCTCCATGCTCAGCTGCACGTACTGCATCAGCTGGCACCTCGTCAGGATTGGTAATTGGGAAATAGTGGATTTGTCTCAAGATTGAGTTGCCATAGGCTACTTTATCTTCAAAATAATCCTCAGGAAGCTCCAAATAAAGCGCGATGGCTCTCAGCATATTTTTGCCAGCTGCCTCCAAAGTCTTATAAGTCTCTAGAGCGATCTCTTTGAACTCTGGCAATTCTTCAGGCCATACGTTTTCGGGGTATTCGGCTTTGATAGGGTCATTATCAGGAATGTCAGACAGTTCTTGCCCTACATGGTAAAACTCTTTCAAGTCACCTGTATTTCTACCCTTTGCATGCTCCTTACCTTTTCCTGTATATCCTCTTTGATAGCCAATTTCCGGTTTTTCATGCTTTACTTTTACTTCATCAGGAAGTTGGAAATATCTCTTTATGATATCATACAATTTTTCCTGTAACTCTTGGCTCAATCCATGATTTTTGATCGCAGCAAAACCAATGTTATTATAGGCTTGTCCCAACTTTTCAACAAACGCTGCTTTCTTTGCTGCATCTCCAGATGTAAAATCTGCTAAATCTAGAGATGGAATCTCGTCATATAAAATCTCAGTCATACGGGTATAATTTACCCCGAAAGGTACGGTTTTTTAAGGTAATTTTAAATATCTTTAGTCAACAAGTCTAATCCTATGAAGCACGCTTATTTTTACTCGCTCGTTTTTCTTTCACTTTCCCTGATTGCTTGTGAATCAAAAAGAGAAAAAAAGGCAGAAATGAAAGCCCCCATCAGCAAAGTAGACTCGGTATCTACCGAAACAGCCGAAGTGAGTTTTTATTTTTACGAAGAAAAAAACGATTATCCAGACGCTATTCTTGAAATGTTCAGTCCTCTAGGAGATCAAGTTTTCAAACCAGGAAAAGTCCCATTCGAATTCAACATCAAAAACTATCCTTTTGCTGATGGGTTAAGTGGGTTTCAATTGAAATTAATTTTGAATGCAAGCGACCCAGTTGGCTACAACATGCCAATTTTTCAAAGAGAACTTAAAGAAGGAACCTACAGAGCTGTGGCCTTTCTCGTCGATGAAGAGGGGTTGGCATTGAAAGAATTTGGAAACTATGTGGATCGGGATTTTCGAGTTGGTGATACTAGACCGTTCCCCTTTTCATCTGAACCATATTTGGCTATAAATCTACCCCATGACAAGCAGGAGTTCAATTCTGAAGACGAAGTGACGATTGATTTCTTATTGCTGGGAGGGGATATTAAATTAGACAAACTGAAGGTCATCATTACAATAGATGACGCAAAATACGAAGTCAATGAGATGACACCCGTACGGATTTCTAACTTACCAAAAGGAGAACACTTGATCAATGTAAAACTCGTGCAAAACAACGGTAAAGAACTAGACGGCCCTTTTTCCTCTGTAAATAAAAGAATATTCATCAATTAAAGAAATAAGCATCTAAGCGGATAATTAGGGCTGTTTTTGAATAACATCCTTATCTTTGCACGCAATATTCAAACAGAAATCAAGATACATTTTATGCTACTGGTCAATACAATTCGGGAAAATTTTGAGCAAGTGCTAGAAGGCCTCCAAAAAAGAAATTTCCCTCATGCCGAAGCAACTTTGCACCAGGTATTGGAGCTGGACAAAAAGCGAAAAGAAACACAAACAGAAAGAGATAATCTTCAAGCAGAATCTAATAGCATTGCAAAAGAAATAGGCATGCTGATGAAGTCTGGAAAAAAAGAGGAAGCAGAAAAGATCAAATCAAGAACTTCCGAGATCAAATCTCAGGTAAAATTACTTGAAGATGCTTACAACAATATTGAAGAAGATCTTAAGCAGATTTTATATACACTGCCTAATGTCCCTCACTATTCCGTGCCCAAAGGCAAATCAGCTGATGACAATGAGATTGTCTTGGAACATGGAGGTATTCCAGAGTTGTATGCAGATAAATTACCCCACTGGGAATTGATCAAAAAATATGATATCATTGATTTTGATCTAGGCGTGAAGATCGCAGGTGCAGGTTTCCCAGTATACAAAGGACGAGGTGCTAGACTACAGAGAGCTTTGATCAACTTTTTTTTAGACGAGGCAATGAAGGCTGGCTACATAGAAGTACAACCTCCTATCTTGGTCAATGAAGACTCTGGATATGGCACTGGACAACTTCCCGATAAAGAAGGTCAAATGTACGAGGCTACAGCAGATAAACTTTATTTGATCCCTACTGCAGAAGTGCCAATCACCAATTTGTACAGAGATGTCATTCTCAGCGAAGCAGAATTCCCAATCAAAAATGTAGGCTATACACCTTGTTTCAGACGAGAGGCTGGCAGCTGGGGAGCGCATGTTCGTGGCCTCAATAGACTGCATCAGTTTGACAAGGTAGAGATTGTACAGATTGTACACCCTGACAGATCATATGAAGTGCTGGAAGATATGAGCAGATACGTTCAGGGTTTGTTACAGAAGTTAGAACTTCCATATAGAGTTTTGAGACTTTGTGGTGGTGACATGGGATTCACTTCTGCACTAACTTATGACATGGAAGTCTATTCAGCAGCACAAGAAAGATGGCTTGAAGTGAGCTCAGTGAGTAATTTTGAAACCTACCAAGCCAATCGTCTTAAACTTAGATTTAAAAGTGAAGACAAAAAAACACAACTTGCCCACACTTTGAATGGCTCAGCATTGGCATTACCTAGAATAGTGGCCTCCATATTAGAAAACAATCAGACTGAAGATGGCATCAAAATGCCAAAAGTACTTGTTCCATACCTAGGTTTTGACATGATTTAGAAATATTATCGATTCAATCATAAATGCCTTGATGAATAGTTTTCATCAAGGCATTTGTCTTTATAACAAGACTTTGGGTTCAGTCTGAACCTAGTAAATCAACTGAGGATTATAAAATTCAATAAATTTTCCACACTATTATTTTCACCTTTTCAAAGAATGTAATTTGAGTAAATTCCAACCTTTATTTGGTGAAAATAAAAACTATCTCTCATGGGTGTTTCATGAAAACGTTTCCGAACAAATTTAATATTTTTACCAATTCAATAATTATTAAAGCTTTTACTAACATAATCATTAATTTTTAAACATTTTTATTGTCAAATTTGTAATTAAAAAATGTAAGCAGTATGTTTGTACTGTCATCCCAAAATAGCTGGCCTCAAATTTTATGACTCAGCATCTGTTGAGACTTGAGGTTAATCCAAATAGTATTTCTTAAACCTATTAAACTTATACTACTATGAGATTATTAACAGCGCTCACGTTAGCTTTCAGCATTTCATTTGCTGCTTTGGCTGAAAAAAAAGAAACAGAAGGTACTGTCAAGCTTAGAAAATTAGACGACAGTAAAGTACAACTAATCTATGGAATCGAGCCAGAAAGTATGGTTACTGTGAAGATTTTTGACAGCAACAATACGCTGATACATGCGGATCAAATTAAATCTAAAAAAGCATTTTCAAAAGCTTATGACTTCTCTAAGTTGATCCCTGGTAAATACCAAGTAGGTGTATTCAGTAAAAATGGTGAAATCGATCACTTAGAGCTGAATTTGGCAAATGAAAAAGTAGAGCCAATAGTCTATTCAAAATTGGAGAAGCAGGAGAGAAACAAGTACAGACTACTTGTTAATGCACTCCTCCCTACTGACATGACTGTAGATATCTATGAAAACAATATCTTGATCTATTCAGAACAATTGAATGATACTAAAGGCTTCAAAAAAACTTATATTTTGGCTAATGGAGTAGGTCGTTCAAATGCAAACATAGAGTTTTATCTAAGATCAGAAGATGGGTTCTCTACCCTTCTTGCAGCAAAATAAAGAAAAAAGGCCTCTCAAGTTTTGAGAGGCCTTTTTTCTTTATTTGAAATATTTTAAGTTGATGACTTCCTTTTCTGTCAGGAATCTATAATTCCCCCTGGTTAAATCTTTTTTATCTAAGCCTGCATACATCACCCTGTCTAGGCCTTCTACTTCATAACCAAAATGAGCGAAAATTCTCCTTACGATCCTATTCCTTCCAATATGAATTTCCAATCCCAAAATTGTCCTATCTTTAGAAAGCACTTGCATGTCATTCACTTTCACAGGGCCGTCCTCTAGGTCAAAACCCTCTAAGATAACTTCTTCATCTACTCTTGTAAGTGGTTTGTCCAAAGTAACTTGATAGATTTTCTTGATCTGATTTGATGGATGTGATAGCTTTGCTGCTAATTCACCATCATTGGTAAATAACAACAAGCCAGTAGTATTCCTATCCAACCTTCCAACAGGGAATATTCTTTCCTTGCAAGCATTTGCCACCAATTGCATGACAGTCTTACGTTCCATTGGATCATCAGTCGTTGTAATAAAATCCTTAGGCTTATTCAACAATACATAGACCGGCTTTTCTGGATTAATGTTTTTCCCTTTGAAAGTAACCACATCTGACAATTGCACTTTGTAACCCATTTCCATGATCACTTGTCCATTGACCTTGATTTCTCCGTTTTGAATCAGATTATCAGCTTCACGTCTAGAACAAATCCCTGAGTTGGAGATGTATTTATTGAGCCTGATGGCTTCATTCTTGTTAGGAGACTTATTGAGTTTTTTCTCAATAACCTCAAAGTTATAATTCGGTCTTGGTTCTGCTGGAGCATCTGCTGGCACCACTCTACTGAACTTCTTCTTGGCTGATCTACCTTCAGCCTCAGCCCTTTTTACAGTTTCAAAAACTGGCCTTTCGTCCTTTCCTCTTCCTTTGTAAACAGTTTTGAACTCACCTGATTTTTCAGATGCTTTATTATCTTCATTTTTTCTATATGAAGGTTTTCCATAGGAGCCTGCAGGCTTTTGGTCAGAAGTTTTAGGAGTATATTTCTTTTTAGGATGACCTTCAAGGCTAAACTCTTTCTTCTCTGTTGGCTTAGTCTTTCCTGAATAAGCTGGTTTTTCTGTTGACCACCTTTTCCCTTTCGATTCGTCTTTTGTACTTCGTCCTTTATAGCTAGACTCTGTTTTCCCTCTTCCTTCAAAAGAAGTTTTCTTATCATTTCTAGCCGATGAAAAGTCTCTCTTTCCTTCTTTAGAACTTCCTGATTTTGATCTTTTTCTAGAATCTTGGTTTCGATTATTATCTTTTTTCATAGCATTCAGCATCTCTGCTGTATTAAATATTATTCCATATTACTCAATGACACTAAGTCGCTGAAAGCAAATGGGATGCAAAGGTAAGTATTATTTCTTATAAAATGCTTCTACAGCCGATCTTACCGAACCAAACTTGACTAGGTATTCTTTAGCTTTTTCCTCCTCAAGCCCAGTGGATTCGACAATCATTTTTGTCCCACGCTTCACCAACTTCTCATTGGAAAGTTGCATGTCGACCATTTTATTGCCCTTGACTCTTCCCAATTTGATCATGACAGTTGTAGAGATCATATTCAAGACAAGCTTTTGAGCTGTCCCTGCTTTCATCCTAGTACTACCAGTCACAAACTCTGGCCCTACCACCACCTCTATTGGAAATGCTACTGCCTCAGCTAGCGGAGAATTGAGATTACAGGTGATACAGCCTGTGAGAAGTCCCTTTTCTCTGGCTTGTTTTACACCTCCTATTACATAAGGCGTGGTACCAGATGCGGCAATGCCAATCACTGTGTCTTCAGCATTAAATCCAAATGCAGCAATATCATGCCATGCTTGAACAGGATCATCTTCTGCATTTTCAACTGCTTTTCTGATAGCCTTATCCCCTCCTGCTATGATACCGACTACCCAATCATGAGGCACTCCATAAGTAGGAGGACATTCTGAAGCGTCCAAAATACCAAGCCTTCCACTCGTGCCAGCTCCTATATAGAACAAGCGACCGCCCTTTTGCATCCTTGGAATGATCTGCTCAATCAAAGCTTCAATTTGCGGTAAGCTCTTACCAATAGCTTGAGGCACCTTTTGATCTTCTTGATTGATATTTTTGAGAATGGAAGCTAGGTCCAATAGCTCTAAATTGTCATATAGGGAATTGCTTTCAGTCGTGCTCATTTTATTGTTTATGATAAAGCGTCAAGCCCGCTATAGGACTTTCAAGGATTAAATTAACATGTATCCCCGCCTCTGCGGCTGCATTTCGAAGGATGTCACTATTATAAAATGCGATAGAGCCAACAAAGTTCACTTGCTTAATTTGCCAATCAGGATATTTAAAAATATACTTTTTGAAAAAATCTTGAAACGCATTATAAAAAAGTAAGTAACAATACGGATCAGATTTATATTTTGAAATAAACCTACAAAAACTCGCCATATATCGCCCTGCAAAAGGCTGTTTATATACTCGATCAATAATTTCGTTATAATCTAGGCTTAATTCCTCTTTTACCCTTTTGTAAATATCGACTGGCATCTCTTGATGGATGAAGTCTTGTAGAAATTTTTTACCAATGTAAGTTCCTCCTCCTTCATCACCCAACACATAGCCCGGAGCTGGTGTAGAATGGATAATTTCTATTCCATCATAATCACAGCTATTGGATCCAGTACCTAAGATACATGCTATACCAGGCTCTCTTCCACATGTAGCGCGTGCTGCTGCAAGCAAGTCATGCTCGATAAAAATTTCGGCATGATCGAAGATGGTTTTTAAAGAAGCTTCCACTTGTGATTTCATTCCTTCACTTGAGCAACCTGCACCATAGTAGTGGATGATTTCTACATCTTGCCCTATGTTCAATAAAAAATCATCCTTTAAGAGTTTAGTCATTTCCTCTGAACTTTGATAAGTGGGATTAAAGCCCACACCTCTATGCTGCTGAATACTACCATCAACTAAAATCAATCTCCAGTCTGTCTTACTAGACCCGCTATCTGCTATTATTTGCATATCAATCGATCAGGAATCCAATGGACTCAAATTTTTGAAATACTTTTTCTGTGTGTGGGGCATCCTTCAACTCATTCGTTAGATCCTGACCTGCCCAATGTTCATAATGCTTACCATTTTTCCAAAGACGAGAAGCAGAAACATCATATATAGTTCCTTTGAAAGCAACCCAAATTTCTGGTTTATCCTGCCCATTCCTAAGCGCAAGTTGCTGCTTGGTATACGCTTTCATACTCAAAATAATTTTAACTGCGCATTGATCCAACGCTCAGGAATCTCTCCAGATTGAGCCATTTGGTAATCCTTGTAACTACAAGGAATAATGGTGGTTCGATCAAACCTATCTATATCATTTTGAGGAATCTCCATCCACCACTTTTCACTTCTTTTACTTTTATAAAAGACTATTAATGAAGGATTTGAATCAAGTGATACAGTATATTTTGTATAATCATTGGATTTAAAGCTCAAGCTGTCCTTCCTATCATAAAATCCTTCAATAAAATACCAAATCATTGTAGCTATGACAGAAGCAGTCTTATTACGGGTATCATCATAATAAGGCTGGTAACCGTAGACACCAAAGGAACTTAGCTTTTCATTCATTCCTGCAAATCTGCAAATCTGACAAGCTTCCTCTCCTGTAAGTCCAAAAGGCTGTGCATCCGCAGCACCTGGCGCATCCGCAGATTGAATAGCAGCAACATCGAAGCTTAGCAAATCTGCATTTCTCACCAAAGGTTCTATTTCTTTAAAATTACTCCTTAGATTTCCAAGTCTGATATGGTCGAAGTATAACTTCTCCATCACATTGATCAGATCTTTATCTACCAAGAAACTCTGATATGCAAGATGAGTGTAATTAAAGAGGAAATTAGGCTGGTGAAGTATAATATTTTGGGTGTGGCTTTGATATGGTAATCCATCCTCTTCCATGTCAATCTTAGCATCAATAGTCACCATACTGACCAGTTTTTTCATTCCTTGATAAGAAAGGTACTGACCAAAATCAAGATCATGAGAACCACCAATGAAAATCGGGAGGATTTGCTTTTTGATCAAAAATTCTCCAATTGCTCTAATAATTTCGATAGATTCTTGAAGACTTTCTCCAATTCTTAAATCTCCTAGGTCTACAATTTTATACAACCCCTCTCCCTTTTTGAGCTGATAGAGCTTTTCCCTAATCTCAGTAGCTGCTCTTTCTATTGTATTAGCTTGAGGCATACCACGCTTTTCCTTAAGCCCAATGATGGCTAGCTGTACTCCTTTGATGTCAGGAAATGTTTCACCATAATAATGGATGTAATTAAAAAATGAATTGTGGGCATATTTTTGAGAAGTGATTTCTTCTGCAACTGGATCAAAGAAAGATTTGAGATTCATAAGTAAATGCTATAGCTAGTCAAAAATAATTAAAAAAATCAGAGGGAAATAAAAAAGTCCCGCAAATGCGGGACTCAATTTTTTTAACCTCCGAAGTCATCAAATCTGATGTTTTCCTGAGGAACTCCCATATCATCTAGAAGTTTCAATACCGCTGCATTCATCAACGGAGGTCCACATAGATAGAACTCTACTTCGTCTGGCTCTGGGTGATCTTTCAAGTAGTTATCATAAAGCACTTGGTGAATAAATCCAACGTACCCATCGCCTTCTTTATCGTCTAATGACTTTTTGATCTTCCAATTATCTTCTGGAAGTGGTTCGGAAAGACCTATATGGAAATTGAAATTAGGGAAATCTTTTTCAATATCTCTAAAGTGTGGAGTGTAGAATAGTTCCTTCTTAGATCTGCCTCCATACCAATAAGATACCTTTCTATCCGTCTTTTCAGTGTGGAAAAGATGGAAAATATGTGATCTCAAAGGAGCCATTCCTGCACCTCCTCCGATGTAGATCATTTCTCTATCAGTTGGGTTGATGTGGAATTCACCATAAGGACCTGAAATAGTCACCTTATCACCCGGCTTCTGAGCAAAAACATAAGAAGAACACACACCTGGATTGACATCCATCCACTTGTTATTCGCTCTATCCCAAGGTGGTGTTGCGATACGAATGGTCAACATTACGATATTTCCTTCTGCTGGGTGGTTGGCCATGGAATAAGCTCTGAAAAGCTCTTCATCATTCTTCATGACTAAGTCCCAAAGACCGAATTTGTCCCAATCACTCTTATAAACATCATCAGGGTGTCCCAACTCAGGATGTGGAGTGATATCCATGTCCTTGAAGTTTACAGTAGTCACAGGTACATCTATTTGAATATAACCCCCTGATTCGAAATCTAATGTTTCACCTTCGGGTAGTTTTACTTTAAACTCCTTGATAAAAGTGGAAACATTGTAGTTGGAAATCACTTCACATTCCCATTTCTTGATTCCGAAGATTTCTTCTGGAACTCTGATTTTCATGTCTTGTTTTACTTTCACCTGACAAGAAAGCCTTACTTTTCCTTGTTTTTCTGCACGGCTAAGGTGACCTTCTTCTGTAGGAAGCACTTCACCACCTCCATCTTCAATCACACACTTACACATAGCACAAGTACCACCTCCACCACAGGCAGACGGCAAGAAGATTTTCTTGTTACCCAAGGTGTTCAACAAAGTTGAACCAGCTGGAGTCACGATAGGATTGCTCTCATCACCATTGATGATGATTTTGACATCTCCAGAAGCGACCAACTTTGATTGGGCAAACAAAAGGATAAAAACGAGTAGCAGAATAATCAGAGTAAATGCTACAATCGAGGTAATAATTACTGAACCCATTTATTGATTGATTTTTACTTTTTATTTTTCAGTATTTGACCCTGCTTAGGGAACACAAATATATTTATAAATAGATAAAAACAGCCAAGATTTGATTGAATTTTGACCTTTTATCTAGTATTTACTTATAGTTTTAACTGATTAATTGTTCAATAGGTTTAGCAAAGTTGTCAATCTGTTTTTCAACTGTCTCCTATCGATGATAAAGTCCAAAAATCCATGTTCCAAAACAAACTCTGAACTTTGAAAGCCCTTTGGCAGGTCCTTTCCTATGGTTTCTCTGATCACCCTTGGGCCAGCGAACCCAATCAGAGCTCCTGGTTCAGCGATATTAAAATCTCCTAGCATGGCATAAGATGCTGTAACTCCGCCTGTTGTTGGATCTGTTAAAAGTGAAATATATGGGATACGAGCCTTATCTAACAATGCAAGTTTTGCGGAAGTCTTGGCCATTTGCATCAAGCTAAAACCTGCTTCCATCATGCGTGCTCCTCCAGACTTTGAAATCATCAAAAATGGAATTTTTTCCTTCAATGCATGATCTATTGCTCTAGCAATCTTTTCCCCTACTACCGAACCCATAGACCCTCCAATAAAATTAAAGTCCATACATGATACCACGATATCAATGCCGTTCATCTTCCCTACTGCCGATCTTACTGCATCATTCAATTCCGTCTTACTGATTGTGGCTTCTATCCTAGAACTGTAAGGCTTCGTGTCCACAAATTTCAATGGATCACCCGACTTCATGTCTTGATCTAGTTCCTTGAATTTATTACCATCAAACAAAATCTCAAAGTATTCCTTAGAGCCTATCTTTACATGATAATCGTCGTCTGGACATACATAAGAATTATGCTTCAGCTCTCTAGTATGAATGATGTTGCCTTTTGGGGTTTTGAACCACAGGCCATCAGGAGCATCTTTCTTATCCTCAGTTGAGGTTTTTATTCCTTTATCTGTTCTTTTAAACCAAGCCATATTATATTCTTGTTTGTTTCCTGAGTTAAAATCAGGGACTACAAATTTATAGGTTATATCCATTAAATAAAATTACATCACTAAGTAACTGTGATTCAAATAACTTAATACATTACAAACCAATTGATTGTCAGGTTAGTGAATCGTGTGATCCACTGATAATATTCTAAGAAATTAAGGAATCGACCTGAGATCTTTGTCTTTTGGACAAATAGCAGGATATTCAAAGCTAGATTAGTAAAAAGCTCAGTGCTATGACGATTTTAACCTTGCTTGTTATCTCTGGATTGATTCTGCTTTTGGCATATTTCATCTATGGTAGGTATGTCTACAATAAGTTTAAGTTGAATAAAGATAGACGGTCTCCAGCACATCAATTCAAAGATGGCATCGATTATATTCCAAGTAAACCAATTGTCGTGTTGGGTCATCACTTTGCTTCCATAGCGGGTGCCGGCCCTATCGTAGGGCCTATCATTGCTTTGACTTTCGGTTGGATACCTGCTGTGATTTGGATATTGGTTGGGGGAATATTCTTTGGGGCGGTGCACGATCTGGGAAGCATGGCTGCCTCCTTGAGGAATCAAGGCAAATCCATCGGCGTGATCATTCAAAACAACATTGGTTACAAGGGCAAACAGCTTTTTATCCTATTCAGCTTTTCAACTTTGATCCTTATCATTGGGGTATTTGCGGATATCATAGCCAAGACCTTTGTCAGCAATCCAGGAGTAGCATCGGCATCCATCTTATTTATCGGTCTCGCAATTGCTTTTGGAGCTATCAATAAAATGATTGGACATCGCGGAATAGCTTTCACGCTGTTATCAATTATCGGCGTGATTCTAATGTACTATTTTGTCTATTTAGGGATGAAGCTCCCATTTGAACTGAGCTATCAAGTTTGGGTTTATATTTTGCTAGCTTACGCATTTGTAGCTTCTGTTGCACCTATTTCTATGCTACTGCAGCCTAGAGATTATCTGAATAGCTTCCTTTTATATGGATTAATCATAGCTGCTGTGGTCGGGGTATTTGTTGCCAATCCCGAAATAGTCATGGATAATAAAGTCCATTTTAATTCAGAAAACTTAGGCTATATATTCCCTGTACTTTTTGTCACCATCGCTTGTGGAGCAATCAGTGGTTTTCATTCCTTAGTAGCGTCAGGCACTACTTCCAAGCAACTTGATAAAGAAAGTGATGCCAAATTGGTGGGGTTTGGAGGTATGTTGATTGAGTCATTCCTAGCGATCATTTCAGTAGGAGCTGTGATAATCCTCAGCAGAGCTGAATACTTAGATCAAATAAACCTGCTTGGACCTGTCCCACTTTTTGCCAATGGACTAGGTGGTATGATTTCAAGCTTGGGGTTATCTGAAACCTTTGCTGTTGGTTTTGTAGCATTGACTGTATCAGCTTTTGCTTTGACTACTTTAGATACTTGTACGAGATTGGCACGATTTACACTTCAGGAGTATTTTGAGGACATCAAGAGTCCTAAGGTTGCAAAAGTCGCTCAAAATAGATATCTGTCCACTTCGATCGTTGTCGTTTTAGCAGTTATACTTTTGGGTTCAGGAGGATTTAGCATACTTTGGCCAATTTTTGGTTCTGCAAACCAATTGCTAGCAGCACTGGCATTATTGACTATTTCTGTTTGGTTAATGAAGCAAAAAACCAATGCCACATTTGTGCTGATCCCGATGTTCTTCATGTTCACTGTGACATTGACTTCTTTGGCATTGTTTGCTTGGAAAAATTTTCAAAATGGGGGATATATTCTAAGTGCCATAGCAGTGATTCTGTTTCTTCTTTCATTAGCCCTGATTTTATTAGCTAGTAAAAGTCTGAAAAGATAGGTGTAAAATAGCCAAATTCTATCAAAAAAACCTGTATCTAAATGATCAATCGCCGTCTAAAAAAAAAAGACCTCTGATGGAATAATTTCAATCCTTTGGCTACATAAAGTTGTTGTTGAAAATTTTATAAAGTTACTTTAAAACTAACTTCGAAATCGAGCTCGATTTTGGCCAAAATCTTTTTAGTAAATCTAAATTCTTTATCAAAATGAAAAAGCTATTATTTGGAATTGCCAGTTTAGTATTGTTTACAAGCTTAACCATTCAGGCTCATACTATGCGATGGCAGCAGTTAAGGTGTACTGATGGTACTGAAGGTGTCTATGAAATCTGTTGGTATACAGGTGATGGAAATGAATGTGACACATATAGGGAGAAAACTAGAAATTGTGATCCTATTACAGATCCAGGAGATCCAATTATTAATTAATTACTAATACAAGTATTACTTTGGCCAAAGGAAAAAATCCCTTTGGCCTTTTTAATTTATTTCATAAATGAAAAATCTAAACACTTTAATCTTCCTTCTTTTTATCTCATTGGGTTGCCAGTCAAATAATCCAGATTCAACAATTAAAACAATCTCCATTGATCTAACTCAAGAAAAATCAGACATCAATCTTACTGATTTAATTAAACCAGATGTAGATATTATTCCTCTTGAAAATTATGATCAAACTGGAAACCCTATCTATTTCAGAGATATACATAAATTCCGTCATTATAAGAACGAATTTTACATGCTGGATTTCATTTATGGTCAACGCATCCTAGTATTCAATAATAATGGTGAATTTCAAAGAGCTGTAGGACACTTAGAGGAAGGTCCTGGAGGTCTTTTACAGGCTATGGATTTTGACATCATCAACGACACTATAAAAGTTCTTGATGTGGGAAGGATCCTCAATTTTGAACCTAATGGTAACTACATTTCATTGGATAAAATGGAGGGTTTTATGGCAAGCAAATTTATAAAATTTGAAATAGGGTATGCGTTTATAGGAGGTGGAAGAGATACTGATAATCTTATTCTAGCTAATAATGAAATCCGTCAAGAAAGTTCGTTTTTCCCATATCATACTAGGGCATTAAATGTCCTTTTAATTAACCCTATGTATTATTCACCTGAGGGTGATGCGATTTACAGACGACAACTTAATGATACCCTATTTCAAATCAATGATTTTGAAAGGCCAAGCCCTTACCTATATATTGACTTCAAACAAAAGAAATCAAATATCAATGAATTACTCAATAGCCCAAACCCAGAAGCAGCTATCGTAAATGCAGGTACTCAGTATTGCGAAATCCATGATTTTTATGAAACAAAGGAATATCAGTATTTGGCGTTTTCTGTTGAGGGCGAGGCTTGGGTGTATTTGCAATCAAAGAAATCTGAAAAATCTTTTCTTTATAAAAGAAACAATATAACAAATGACATCATGCTTGACCCATACGCATTTCCAGTTGGAGTGATTGGCAACAAGTTTGTTTTCAAGGCAAATCCACAAAATGTTTTGGCAGGAATAGAAAGCTATCAAGGAACGAACAATCATTTTGAAAAACTAAAAAAACTTTGGGCAAATATGGAAAAGGAAGGTAACCCAGTACTTTTTCTGGTAGAATTCAATTTTTAGTATTTCAATACCTTCATACCATATTTCGAGCATACATAACCCAAAAAGCTAAAGAAGTCGAGGTTAGGATTATTTTCTAACCTCGACCTTAGATCAATTCTAATCCAAATTATTAAACACCCCTTTTACTTGCTTCGGTATCCTCCAAGCCAAATTTACATTGACTAGATAATCTGCAAAGGCAGCATCTCCATGCCTTCGGTTTTCTGGAGTGGACTCAATGATGTCAGTCAAACTTCGTGTTCTATTCCTGATTAATACCACTGGAACAGTTAAAGTCGTGGTAAAATTACCCAACATGTAACTAATCCCCGGTTCAACAGAAACAATATATCCTGGTCTGCGAAATCCATCACTTCCTCCTATAAAATCTCTCACTGGAACCCCTTCTACTCTTCCTCCTAGCGAAAGTCCCAAGCCATGCACAAAAGATAATGGCTTGAATACACCTGCTCTGAATGCAAATTGGTCAGGTACACTCATGACAGCTTCTGAAGCTCTCGCCCTATTTGTTTGGGTTCCATTCGTATTTCTTGGATTGAACATATAGAAACCATCATAATACAAGAAAAAACTCTTAGGAAGATTCCAAATCCCTTGAGCATCAACTATAAATCCCCAGCCCCCATCACCTAATTGGATCGATTGATCCACTGGTCTGATTTCTGGCGATCCACCTGGACCTACATTATAGAATGTACCTTGGGCATTATAATCCCCTGTTGGTAGTTTTAGCCCCAGGCCTACTGCTGTGTTGCCATTTTTTGCTTTTTCTCCAGTCAGCAACCAATAGCCAGCACCTACGCGCATATCAGCTATTCCTTTTGAGTAGGTCATGTGCCTTGAGTTTCTACCATGCTCGTAGAGCGAACTTCTTTCATTATATGCGTAAGGAATTGAAGCAATCAGGTAAGCTCTATCTGTAATAGCATAACTCAAATTCAAATCCAAACCATGCGACCAGTTGATCACTTCAGTGTTGTTTTCTACTCTATGTGGGTGCTCCTCTCTGCCACTGAAATGTCTGAAAGATCTGAAATAACGATAATTTACACTGACATTCCATTCTCCTTGTTCAAGTACATTACCTTGACCGACTGCGTTGCCAATTGCAGAAAATTGTCTAATCGCTACACAGCCTTGCCCATTAACTTCATAGCTAAAAATTAGAGAACAAGAAATAGCAATAACCATTGATAGTAATAATTTTTTCATTTGATTTTTTGATGAGATAGATATTGAAAATGATTTTAAAAAACATCAAAAGTCAGTTACATGCCCTATCTAATATGATTCTTAGACAGGGCTATGTATTTATCACAAATAGAAAGTATGCCTCAGAATATACAGTCTTAGTATGATGAGAACACAAACCATAAGCAAAACACCCTTCTCGCAGCCAATACCATGAACAACAAACCCCTTTGTAAAAACATGGATAGCATATCAAGAAGCACTATTGTGCTTTTGGAAACTAACTGACTTTTAATATAAAGTTGACTAGACCAGTTCTGGAGGTGGACTGGTTTGATTCAAAAATTCCTCTGAATAATTTGAAAAAATAAACCCTTGATTATGGTGTAATTCATTACCACCGAATAGCACAAGGCTATGACTATCTGGCTTGAAGTAATCTTTGATAAATATCTTATAGATTAGCGAGTTATTACTTTCTCTAGGCATTTCGTCAGAAACCAATGAAGCAACCCATTTCTTCACAGCTTCATTCAGTCTAGTCTTGGATGTATCAACCACATAGATTACCTGCAAAGTATCATTAGCATATCGCTGTTTGATAGCGCGGTAATTTTGACCATTTTTCTCAAAAGGCGTATTGATTACTTGAAATTCTTGCTGATCCGACATGTAAGGCACGGCAAGTGGTATTTCCATCATATACTCTACCTCATTCTTCTCTTCAAAAACCCGTTCTGTCCATAGAGATTCTATTTGGAGATTGAAGGAATAATAAAAAACATGATAGCCAAAGTGATACAAGGCAAAAACACACAAAAGCGATATAGCTATTATTTTTTTCACTAGGGTAAGTTGAAATGGAAATCTAACAAAAAAATTTATTCTACACTATCTTAAAATAAAAAAATAAACGATAACCAAACAAATCATTGCAGTTCCATATATTTTCAAAACTTTCAGCCTATTGAATCGATCTAAAAACCAAAGCACAATCACAGGTCTGTATAAGCCTAAAATTATAAAAACTACACATAGCACAATTAAAATTTGAAGTAAAGTTATCAATGATGCCATCATCCTAAATGAAAAAAGGAACCTTCAAATGAAAGTTCCTTTATATTAAATTGCTGTATTTTATTTCTTACGCTTGATCTCTTGCATCATGTAGCCTTCGATTGTATCATCTATCTGAATATCGTTGAACTTCTTGATCGAAATACCACATTCGTATCCAGCTTTCACTTCTGCTACATCATCCTTGAATCGCTTCAACTGATCGATCTCTCCATCATGAATAACAATACCATCTCTGATAACTCTGATTTTATTCTTACGTGTGATATAACCATCCGTCACATAAGAACCAGCTACAGTACCTACTTTAGAGATCTTGAAGACTTCTCTCACTTGAATATTACCAGTGATGACCTCTTCAAACTCTGGCTCTAGCATACCCTCGATCGCATCTTTGATTTGATTGATCGCATCGTAGATAATAGAGTAATGTCTGATTTCGATCTCTTCTTGCTCAGCAAGTTTCTTCGCATTAGAAGAAGGTCTTACCTGGAAACCTAAGATAATTGCATCAGATGCAGAAGCTAAGAGTACATCAGATTCAGAAATCTGACCTACGCCTTTATGGATGATATTTACTGAAACTTCGTCCTTAGATAGCTTCAACAAGGAATCAGAAAGAGCTTCAACTGAACCATCCACGTCACCTTTGATGATGATGTTAAGCTCCTTGAAACTACCGATAGCCAAACGGCGACCGATTTCATCTAAAGTGATGTGTTTCTTAGTTCGCATGCTTTGTTCTCTGAGGATCTGCTCTCTAGAGTTTGCAATTTCTCTTGCTTCTCTTTCAGAATCATATACCTTGAAAGTATCACCTGCTTGAGGTGCTCCAGCTAGACCCAATACCTGTACAGGGGTAGATGGTCCAGCCTCTTTGAGTTTTTTACCTTTATGATCAGTCATGGCTTTTACTCTACCATAATGCTGACCTGCTAGCATTACATCTCCAACCTTTAAGGTTCCAGCTTGTACCATTACAGTTGCTACATAACCTCTACCTTTATCCAAAGACGCCTCTACTACTGTACCTACAGCGTTTTTGTTAGGGTTAGCCTTCAGTTCTAGTACTTCAGCTTCTAGCAATACTTTTTCCAACAATTCGTCAATACCTGTACCTACCTTTGCAGAAATATCTTGGGACTGATATTTACCACCCCACTCTTCCACTAAGAGGTTCATATTAGCTAGTTGTTCTTTAATTTTATTTGGATTTGCGTTTGGTTTATCAATTTTATTGATCGCAAAGATCATTGGTACACCTGCTACTTGCGCGTGGTTGATAGCTTCTTTGGTTTGCGGCATAATGTCATCGTCGGCTGCTACCACAATGATGGCTACATCTGTGATCTTGGCACCTCTAGCACGCATGGCAGTAAAGGCTTCGTGACCAGGTGTATCCAAAAACGCAATTTTATCACCATTTGTCGTTGTAACATCATAAGCTCCGATGTGCTGTGTGATACCACCTGCTTCATCTCCTGTTACTTTTGATTTTCTGATGTAATCAAGCAAGGAGGTCTTACCGTGATCGACGTGTCCCATGATCGTTACAATAGGAGCTCTATCTACAAGATCCTCTGGACTATCAACCTCTGCCACTGCATTTTCTTCTTCATCTGGCTTAGTGAATTCCACTTCATAGTCAAATTCATCAGCGATGATGGTGATTGCTTCTGCATCTAACCTTTGGTTGATCGATACGAACATCCCCAATGACATACAAGTTGAAATCACTTCATTGACAGAAACATCCATAAGGGAAGCAAGATCATTGGCCGAGATAAACTCGGTCACTTTCAATATTCTGCTTTCTTCTAAGCCATCTTCAACTTCTCTATTTCTTTCTGCCTTTTTATCCCTTCTATTCTTTCCTTTACCACCAGATTTACCTCCACCTTGTAGTCTGGCAAGTGTCTGCTTGATTTGGTCTTGAATTTCTTTTTGGGTAGGCTCAGCTTTTTGTACTCTAGTACCACCTGGGGTCGGCTTTCCACCTCTACTTTGGTTCCCACCTCTTCTATCTCTTGTGTTAGCGCCACCTGGACCTCCTGCATTTGGACCTCCTGATGGTCTATTACCACCTGCTCCTGGTTGAGCTGGTCGTGTCCCAGCAGGTCCGCCGCTAGGGTTTTTATCGATTCTCTTTCTAACTCGCTTCTTCTTGTCCTTATTCCTTTCATCAGAAGATGCTACTGGCTTGCCTTTTTTCTTAGACTTATCAGCAGGAAGTTCAATTTTACCCAAAACAGTTAGACCTTTCAAAGAATCTGCCTTTGCAGAAATTACTTGATTTGGTGCTTCTTTTGGTGCTTCTTTCGCTTCTTCCTTTTTAGTTTCTTGAACAGGTTTTACAGGCTCAGCTTTTGGTGCTGGCTTAGCAGGGGGAGTAGTTGGTTTTTCAGTTTTTTCAGAAGTAGAAACAGGTTTTTGTGATTTAGCGTTGTCTTGTTGCTGAGGCTTCACAGCCTGAGGTTTATTTTCTACTTTAGGAGTCTCTGTCTTAGGTTTTGCTGGCTCTACTGCCTTAACTTCTTCTTTTGGGGCAGGCATTTCTGCTTTAACTGGCAGAGGAGTAGGTGCAGTCTCTTTCTTAGGATTTAGATCAATCTTACCCAATACTTTGATTCCAGGAAGCTTTGGAGCTTCTGCTGCAACTTTAGGATCAGCTTCCTCTTTGGGAGGGGCTGGTTTTGAGACAGGGACTGCCTCCTTTTTCTCTTCTTTGGCTGGTTCGGGTTTTGGCTCCTCACGGGCCTCCGACTCAGCTTCGATCGTAAATGTCTCGTTATGACGCTTACCTATCGACAGATGAGATGCCTCTTCCTTCTCTTGGGCAGAGGACTTGAATTCCTTGGCCAGCAAATTATATTGATCCATGCTGATTTTGGAATTGGGGTTGTTTTCGACTTCAAAGCCCTTTTTAGCCATAGAATCCACCAATGTAGATATCCCTACATTGAGTTTTCTGGCTACTTGGCCCAGTCTCATCATTTTTTCTTCTGACATACGCTAAAAACCTATTTCTTAATCTTTGGCAAATATAAGACCTATATTTGGGTATTTAGGCCTTTATTTTATTGTTCAAATTCTTGTTTCAATATTCTGAAGATCTCATCAATGGTCTCTTCTTCCAATTCAGTTCTTCTCAGCAAGTCTTCTTTGCTTAGTGAAAGTACACTTTTTGCTGTATCTAAACCTGTCTTTTTGAGTTCGTCAATGATCCAGCCATCGATTTCATCCACAAACTCATCTAATACTACATCTTCTTCGTCTTCAATATCATTCAGCTCTCTGAAAACGTCAATCTCGAATCCCACCAATCTACTTGCAAGTCGAATATTGAACCCGCCTTTACCGATAGCCATAGAGACCTGATCAGGTTTAAGGAAAACTGAGATTCGCTTTTTGTCCTGATCTACCGTGATTGAGGTCACCTTTGCAGGGCTCAAGGCTCTGGATACATAAAGATCAAGATTATCTGTATAATTGATTACATCGATGTTCTCGTTTTGAAGCTCTCTCACCACAGCGTGGATCCTGCTTCCTTTCATGCCTACACAAGCACCAACTGGATCAATCCTGTCATCATAAGATTCGACTGCTACTTTAGCACGCTCTCCTGGTTCTCTGACTATCTTCTTGATGGTAATCAAGCCATCATAAACCTCAGGGACTTCATTTTCAAATAACCTTTCCAAAAATATAGGTGAGGTTCTTGACAAGATGATTCTTGGGTTTCCATTTACCATTTCCACCTTATGAACGATGGCTCTCACAGTATCACCTTTTCTAAACCTATCTTTTGGAATCTGCTCTCCTTTAGGTAGGATAAGTTCGTTGCCTTCTCCATCCATCAAAAGCACTTCTCTACCTAAAATTTGGTAAACTTCAGCAGATATAATCTCGCCTACTAACTCTTCATACTGATTGAAAAGCAAATCTTTCTCCAAATCCTTAATTCTTTGAATCAAGGTCTGACGAGCCATCATGACAGCTCTCCTGCCGAACTCTTCTAGTTCAATTTTCTCATAAACTTCTTCACCTACTTCAAAATCAGGTTCAATTTTGCGAGCATCAGTCAAGCTGATTTTGTCAAAATCCCAGATATCCTCAGAATTATCGTCTACAATTTCTCTGATTCTCAATATCTCAAGATCACCTTTGTCAGCATTGATGGTCACATCAAAGTTTTCATCGGTCTCATACTTCTTGCGAATCATCGCTCTAAAAACATCTTCCAGAATACGGATCATCGTAGGACGGTCCACATTTTTTGATCTTGCAAATTCTGCAAATGATTCTATAAGAACTTTAGCATCCATTTTTTTTACTTAAAAGAGACTAGTACAATTGATTTCTTTATTTCTTCCAAAGGGAGTTCTACTTCTTCTTCTGTAGCTTTTTTTCCTTTTTCTTTTTTCTTCACCTTCAACTTAATTGCTGAAGATTCCACTGCAAGAAGTTCTCCTTCTAGTTCCTTGCTGTCAGTCAAGGTTACTTTGAGATTCCTGCCTACATTTTTTTGATATTGCCTTCTTGAACTTAAAGGGTAATCCACTCCGGGCGAAGAAACTTCTAACACATAGGCGGCATCTAAAAGCTCTTTGGCTTCTATCTCTTCACCCACTTGTCGACTAACAAATGCACAAGTATCTATACTGATACCATTATCTGCATCAAGCAAAATCTTTACCTGGGGCTTTCCTTTTCCCTCAATCACTTGAACATCCACTACGAAATGCTCTTGGTCAGGAAGGTGCTTTTCTACGATTTCTTCTATGGTTTGTTTTATACTCATATTACTCTTTACCATAATGAAAGAGGGGACTGTCGTCCCCTCCTATATTCGGCTAATACGCCACAAATTTAATAAAATTATTTCCAGAAAAAAAAGCTTCCTTGATATCCTCTTTATTTAAAGTCCCTGAAATCAAATATTATAGCTGAGACCTTGCTTGAATATTTCCAATTTGAGGAGTTTTGGTATACTGCTTGCGCTTCAGGCAGCAAGTCATTGAAAGCTTTTGTATTACAACAATTGAAAAACGAGTATGACAGGCCTTTTTTTGTAGCATGAAACATTGTTTCAAAAAAAAAGAGCATATTGATAAGAAATTGCAATTAAGATAATAATTTTGCTGTCCCACGTTTCATGTTATGCGTTCATAATGCTAACTTTAACAAATTCTCAATCAAAATTCAAACAAATAATGGGTTTATTCGATTTTTTTTCGAGCGACATTGCTATTGACTTAGGTACCGCAAATACACTAATCATCCATAAAGATAAAATCGTCGTAGACGAGCCATCCATCATTGCTATAGATCGGACTACCAATAGGGTCTTGGCAGTAGGAAAAGATGCGATGAACATGCACGAAAAAACGCATGAAAATATCAAGACAATTCGCCCATTGAAAGATGGTGTGATTGCTGATTTCTATGCGGCTGAGCAGATGATCCGTGGATTGATCAAAATGATCCCAGGTCATAAGAAAGGCATGTTTCCTCAATCACATAGAATGGTAATCTGTATTCCTTCTGGAATTACGGAAGTAGAAAAAAGAGCCGTACGGGATTCTGCAGAGCATGCTGGTGCCAAGGAAGTTTACATGATCTATGAACCAATTGCTGCGGCCATAGGTATCGGGATTGATATCGAAAAGCCTATGGGCTCTATGATTGTTGATATAGGAGGAGGTACTACTGAAATCGCACTAATCGCACTTTCTGGTATAGTAGCAGATCAGTCTATTAGAGTAGCTGGTGACACTTTTACTAAAGACATTCTTGACTACATGCGTAGACAACACAACTTATTGATAGGTGAAAGATCTGCGGAAAAAGTGAAAATCGCTATTGGCTCAGCTTTGACTGAATTGGATGATGCTCCCGAAGATTACGAAATTAGAGGCAGAGACTTGATGACAGGTATCCCTAAAGTGATCAAAGTATCTTATTCTGAAATTGCATTTGCACTGGATAAGTCTGTTTCTAAAATAGAAGAAGCGGTATTGAAAGCTTTAGAAATTGCTCCTCCTGAGCTTTCAGCTGACATCTATGACAATGGTATTCACCTCACAGGTGGTGGGGCATTACTCAAGGGACTGGATAAGCGTCTACATCAAAAAACAAAACTGCCTATTCACATCGCTGAAGATCCATTAAGAGCAGTAGTAAGAGGAACAGGAACCGCCTTGAAAAATATTTCCAATTTTAGAACCGTTTTGATGACTTGATGACTGAATGCAGCGGATTTTATTATTTCTCTACAGTTTAAGAGCATTTCTATTATTTGTTTTTTTGGAGGCAATCGCCATCTGGCTGATTGTCTCCTTCAATTCACAACAGGGCTCTGCCTTCTTCAACAGCTCTAACCAATTCAGCGGGAAGATTTTAGGAGCACAAAACAATATTTCTGACTACTTTACTCTAGCTGATGTAAATAAAAGACTACTAGATACCAATGCAGAACTTTTGGCAGAGCTTGAAGTCTTGAGAAAACCTGCTGATAGTGTTTACATACAACTGGATAGTGTTTTTGAAAATAGTTTTGAATTTAAAGGAGCCAAAGTCATCAACAACTCCATTAGGTTAAGTCAAAATCACCTCACGATCAACAAAGGTGCAAATCAAGGAATCAAGCCAGGCATGGGAGTATTCAACGGGCAAGGAGTAGTAGGGAGAGTAAAGGGTGTTTCCAATAATTTCGCTACAGTGATATCACTACTTCATACAGACCTTTTGGTCTCTTCCAAAATTGAAAACTCCGAAGTCTTTGGTTCAATTAAATGGGACGGTAAGGATCCTAAATTTGCCAAAATGCTCTATGTACCTAGACATGTCAAAGTTCAAGCTGGAGATAAGGTAGTGACATCTGGATACAATGCCATCTTTCCTGAGGGAATAGCTATAGGTACCATCTCAGAAGTCAAACAAGGCTCTGACACCAACTATCTAGATATCACCATAGAACTTGCTACTGATTTCACAAGGGTTTCATACGTATATTTAGTAGAAAACTCAGTTGAGCAAGAATTAGACTCTTTGTACAATAGCTCTGGAATAAGTAATGAATAGCAGCAGGATTTTTATATTGATCGGAAGCTTCATCATATTTATGATGGTGCAAGTGCTCATACTCAAAAACTTGGTGCTATTTGGTGTAGCTTTCTGCTTTTTGCATATCCTTTTTCTTTTTCTTTTACCTATAGAGACTAAGACTATCCCAAGCCTTTTGATCGCTTTTGGCTTAGGTTTGATTGTTGATCTATTCTATGATACTATTGGCATCCACACCGCTTCCCTCTTGATCATTGCATTTATTAGAAAGCCTTGGATAAAGATCCTCACACCTACTGGTGGCTATGATGACAACTTACAGCCTTCTATGCTCAATATGGGATTTGGCTGGTTTGCAACTTTCAGCTTGCCTTTGTTTTTGATTTACAATGCCAGTTTCTTTTTTATTGAAAGCTTGGGTACGAATTTATTTATCCCTGTCGTTCAAAAAATTATAGCGAGTACTATTTTTGTATTTGTAATGAGTATTATTGTCCAGCTGTTATTTTACAGAAGAAGGAGAGGAATATAATGAACGACAAAAGACCCA
Organism: Belliella buryatensis; assembly: GCF_900188245.1. Taxonomy (GTDB): domain Bacteria; phylum Bacteroidota; class Bacteroidia; order Cytophagales; family Cyclobacteriaceae; genus Belliella; species Belliella buryatensis. The sequence continues at coordinate 182,853 of NZ_FZOK01000008.1, forward strand.
TCGTCTTAATCATTGCCATTGCCCTGATAGGCATTATTTTACTGACCAAATTATTTCTGATACAAGTGGCTGACGACAGCTTTCTCAAAAGAGCTGAAAGAAATGCCGTGCAAAGATTAGTCGATCATCCTTACAGGGGATTAGTTTATGACCGAACAGGAAAAATCCTTGTTTACAATAATCCACTTTTTGACTTGATGATCATTCCCAAAGAGTTTTCAGTACAAGACACAGCAAGGTTTTGTGAAATCTTCAATATTTCGAAAGAACACCTGATTGAAGGTTATACTGCTGCTAGGAAGTATTCTTCAGTCAAGCCTTCACCATTGATCAAACAGATTTCAACGACAGAGTTTGCCAAGATACAAGATTTTCTGATTGATTATCCTGGGCTTTTCGTCACCACTAGGTCTGTACGCTCCTATCCGCAACCTGTAGCAGCGAGTGCTTTGGGTTACATCGGTGAGATTAGTGCAAGGCAATTGGAAAGAGATACTGTGAAATACTATAGACAAGGTGATTTTGTTGGTCTTGCTGGACTAGAAGGATTCTACGAAAAAGAACTTCGAGGAGTCAAAGGGGTCAAGTATAAAATGGTCAATGTGAAAGGTGTAGACAAAGGTTCTTTCAAGAATGGAGAATACGATACAGCCTCCGTAGCTGGTCACAATTTAACATCTACAATTGACCTAGACTTACAGCAGTATGGTGAAAAATTGATGGGAGGCAAAGTTGGCTCAGTAGTAGCTATCGAACCAAAGACTGGTGAAATTCTTGCCATGATTTCTGCACCGACTTACGACCCGAATATCCTCACAGGATCACAGTTTGGCGCCAACTACATGAATCTAAATCGGGATGAAAGCAAACCTCTCTTCAACCGACCCATCATGGCAACCTATCCTCCTGGCTCCATTTTCAAAATTGTGCAATCCTTAATCGGTCTTCAAATGGGGGTGTTGACACCTAATACCACCTATGCCTGCAACCGGTCACTTGTGGCATGTCACAATCACCCAAGCCCAGTCAATCTCTTTGGAGCAATCAGAAACTCTTGCAACCCCTACTACCATCAGGCCTATCGAGCTATGATCAATAGAGAAGTGTCTTCCAATACATTTAAAGATACTCAGATCGGATTAGATCAATGGAGGGACAAGGTATTGGCATTTGGTCTTGGAGGTCCACTTGGTCTAGACATGAATAATGAAAAGGGCGGAAGTATTCCTACCTCTAATTACTATGACCGTGTCTATGGGCAAGGCAGATGGAGATATTCGACCATTTACTCACTATCTATTGGCCAAGGAGAAATGATGGTGACACCACTTCAGATGGCAAACTTGGCAGCGATTTTTGCCAACAAAGGCTATTACTATACCCCTCACCTGATCAAAGCTATAGATGGTGATCCCACTGGAATCAACCCTGAATATCGAACAAAAAGAGAAGTAGGCGTAGATGCCCATCACTTTGATTTGATTCAAGAAGCTATGGCAGAGGCAATATATGGTACAGCTGCAAGAGCAGCTATCTCAGATATCAGAATTGCTGGAAAAACAGGAACTGCACAAAATCCACATGGAGAAGATCATTCTGTCTTCATAGCTTTTGCACCAAAAGATGATCCGAAAATTGCAATCGCAGTCTATGTAGAAAATGCTGGATGGGGTGGAAGAGCAGCGGCGAGTACAGCCTCATTGATGATCGAAAAATACATCAGAGGAGAAATCACAAGACCTGCGCTAGAAGAATATGTCTTAGCAGGAAAATTCATGTAATTTGAGACAAGACGATTTATACATCAACAAAATTGATTGGATTAGCATCCTGATATACGCCACTTTGGTTTGTATTGGATGGTTCAATATCTATGCTGCTGTCTATGATGAACAAGCAGCCAAAAGCATTTTTGATTTCTCTATCAACTCTGGTAAGCAATTGGTATGGATAGGAACAGCGGTCTTGTTAATTACCATTATCATGGTCGCTGACTACCGACTATTTGAAAATCTCTCTCTGGTATTTTATGGAATTTTTGTATTCTTCTTGCTAATTACCCCATTTTTCGGAAAAGAAATCAATGGGCAAAGGGCATGGTTTGAGCTCGGCTCTTTTAGACTTCAGCCTGCTGAGTTTGCAAAATTTGCCACGGCTTTGGCCTTAGCCAAATTCATGGAAAGGCCGAGCTTTGACCTCAGTCAAACAAAGTATCAGTTACAGGCCGTGGCTATAATTATGATTCCTGTAGCTTTGATCATGCTACAACCTGATACAGGTAGTGCAATGGTCTATTCGGCTTTTTTTATCATGATGTATAGAGAAGGAATGCCACAGCGGTATTATGTCTTGGCGCTCACGTTGATCGCTGTATCATTATTGGCTTTGGGAATAGAGAATAACCTTTATTTGGTCATTGCTATAGCAGCAGTGGTACTTTTGATCATCCTTTTGGGCAAAAAATCTATCTCAAGAATTATTTCCCTATCACTTATCGGTGTTTTAGCGATTGGCTATGTCTACAGCTTGGAATATGTGGTTTCAAAATTACCCCAACATCAGCAGAATCGAATCATGGTACTCTTTGATCCCGACTTGGATCCACTAGGTGTAGGCTGGAATGTCACTCAATCTAAAATTGCCATTGGTTCTGGAGGCTTTCTAGGAAAAGGCTATCTAGAAGGCACACAGACCAAGTTTGACTTTGTTCCAGAACAGCACACGGATTTTATATTTTGCACGCTTGGAGAAGAATTTGGCTGGACAGGGAGTTTTGTGGTTATTATTCTTTTTTGTGCCTTGCTGATCCGATTGATTTTCTTGGCTGAGCGACAGAAAACGCGATTCTCTAGAGTTTATGGGTACTGTGTGGTATCAATTCTTCTATTCCACTTTATGATCAATATCGCCATGACGATAGGATTATTCCCTGTGGTCGGAATACCGCTACCATTCTTTAGCTATGGAGGTTCATCACTTTGGTCCTTTACCATTTTACTCTTCATCTTTATAAAGCTAGACTCGCATAGGATTCAATTACTCGGAAGAATGAACTGAGATTAGATTAACCCTCTAGCTTTCAATTCTAAGTACTTATTGATAGTATTGGTACTTAGCTCTTTGGGTTTGGTTAGGATGGTTTGGATACCGTGACGGTTGAGCTCCTTGGCCATCAGTCTTTTATCATACATAAATTTAGCCGCTACAGTCTGCATAAAAACTTCTGAAATCCGCGCTGATTCCTGTCCTGCAACTTCTTCCAGTAGGGTATTTTCAAACATCACTACGACCAGCAGGTGTTGCTTTGCAATGGCTTTCAAGTACGGCAGCTGTCGTTCCAGTGCCGAATGGTGCTCAAAATTGGTAAAGAGTATCACCATACTTCTTTGGCTCACTTTACGCTTCAGCCAAGTGTATAGCAGTCCAAAATCAGTATCCAAGTAATCTGTCTTCAAACCATATAGTAGCTCTAAAATCGAAAGCAGATGGGTCTTCCTATTGCTTGCAGCTAGTGAGCGGTGCATAACATGGGAAAAAGTGATCACACCAGCCTTATCCCCTTTTTTGATTGCAATATTTGAAAAAGCCAAGCAGCTATTAATCGCATAATCTAGCAAGCTAAGACCATCAAATGGCATTTGCATCACCCTTCCCATGTCTATAATCGAATAAATAGGTTGTGATTTTTCATCCTGAAACTGATTGACCATAAGGTCTGCGGCTTTAGCAGTAGCCTTCCAGTTGATAGAGCGTACATCATCGCCAAGGTTGTATTCCTTGATTTGCTCAAATTCTAGTGTATGCCCGATTCTCCTGATCTTTTTAAGCCCTTGCTCTACTCGGTAAGTATTACTGGCTAAAAAATCATACTGTTGCATCTGTACAAATGATGGATAAACCTTTACCATTTGCCCTTTTTGAAAACTCAATCTACGCCTAACCAAGCCCAATCTACTCTGGATAAATACATGGAGGTCTCCAAAAAAATACTCCCCTCTTTCTAATGGGATCAATTGATATGATAAAATGCTCTCGGACCTACCTGCCAGAAATCCACTCAATTCAAAGTCACGCTTCTGAAACTGTATAGGGATTTCATCAATGATCACAAATTCTATTGGAATGTTGAGCTTATTCTCTAAGATAAGTTGCACTTCATTGCTATCAGAGTTAGAGAATTTCTCTGGAAGGATCCTAGTAGCTTGTAAAGGGTCTGAGTTTCTATAGAGTAAAACCAAATCCAATAAAAATACTACTCCCAAACTCCAAAGTAAAATCACAGCAATAGGAAATAATGCCGTAATCCAATAGGAAAGCAAGAAAATCAGGCTCAACCCAATCAACGTAAGGTAAAGTCTAAAACCAAGAAAGAGTTGTTGGATAAATTTTTTCACGATCAACGGGGAATTTCTACAGATTGTATTATTCCATATATGACTGTATCAGTACTCATACCTTCCATTTCTCGCTCAGGACTCAACAATATCCTGTGTCGCAATGCTGGAGTCACCACTTTCTTGATATCTTCTGGGATTACGAAATCCCTGCCATCAATGGCGGCAATCGCTTTGGAAGCATTCATGATAGCAAGACTTGCACGAGGTGAACCACCTAAATAAAGGCTAGGGTGATTCCTAGTCCTGACTACAATCTCTGAGATATATCTGAGAATTTTCTCCTCCACATTGACTTCTGTTGTCAAATCTTGAAATGCAATCAAAGCTTCGGGCTGGAGAATAGATTGAATTTGACCTAGCGCACTTTCTGATTTTCTGGCATGGTGACTTTTGAGAATTTCAAATTCCTGATCTAAGTCTGGATAGTCAAGCTTAATCTTGAATAAGAACCTATCAAGCTGAGCTTCTGGAAGGTTATAAGTACCCTCTTGCTCGATTGGATTCTGAGTAGCCAGTACCATAAACGGAGCCTCCATGGTATATTGCGTACCATCCATAGTTACTTGACGCTCTTCCATGACCTCAAACAAAGCTGACTGCGTCTTGGCTGGAGCACGGTTAATTTCATCGATCAGAACTAGATTAGAAAAAATAGGCCCCTTCTTAAATTCAAATGCACCTTGCTTCATATTGAGTATAGAAGTTCCAAGCACGTCACTTGGCATCAAATCAGGTGTAAACTGAATCCTACTAAAACCCACCTTTAGTGTTTTGGCAAATAGCTTGGAGGTAATCGTCTTGGCAATACCAGGCACACCTTCAATCAAAATATGGCCTTTGGACAACATCCCGACTAACAACAAGTCCACCAAATCATCTTGACCAATGATCACCTTTCTGATTTCGGTCTTGATTGCTGCTACAGCTGCCCGGAGTTCCTCCAGCGGAAGTCTACTCTGAAAATCCATTTCCCCTGACTCTTGTGGTTTATTTTCCTCCATGTTGATATTTTTTAAAGTCGTTGATTTTTTTGTTTAATGCGATGACATCTGCCGAAGTACATCCTTGCTTATGACTCAAGATCTCTAAAAAAGCAAATAAGTCTCTAGTCTTTTCCAAAGGACAGCCTGATCTTGCTGCTAACTTCTCCAGATCCATCTCCACAGATTCCATCCCCAATCTGAAAGTAGTCCTGCAGTAATCCATGAAAAGCTCAATCTGTTGCTCAATATTCTCTTGATAGGCATTCTTCTCTAAGTAAATGGCAGAGATGGTCTCAGCAAAAGCCACCGTCTGATTCTCCAAAGGCTTCACGATGGGAATACTCCGCTGTTTTCTCCTTCCCTCAAATACAATCCATAGCAAAAGCATGGCGATGATAGCATAGTAAGCCATTTTAAGGTTGGGGTTAGAAAGAAAAAGGTAGAGTGGTGATGAAAAGATAGACTTCCCATTTTTGACATAGTTGTCATAAAATACATGCTGGTCAATAGGCAAATAGCCAAGAATAGACTCTGTGTAAGTTTTATTATCAGCATTTAGCATGAAATAATTGCTAAATGCTAAAGGAAAAAGATGTAAGACAAACTTGCCCTCACCATAGCCTACTTCCAAAAACATGGGCTGAGCAGCTTTTTCAGAGTTAGTGAATTTTGACATGCCTAGGACTCGCAAGTCCAACGAATCGGGAAAGGTGAAATATGTCAAGCGAGTAGACCTATCAAACATAAATTCTTGCCCTTTCGAAAGGCTAGTATCATTCAAATACAAACTGATATGCTCCTGGAAATTACTCAATTCTATCGTTGACTTGATACCAACCCCTAAGGAATCTAGCAGTTCCTCCCCAATGAACCTTGCTGATATAAAAGCTGTGTTACCTTCATTTACCCAAGTCAAGAGCCTTTTAGTAGTCTCTTTGTCAGGGAAAAACCCACTATTGAAAATCAACAATGTGCCATTTTCTGCATCAGACCTTAGCCATTCGTAAGTAGACGAGTTGATCTCAGTAAGAGATTCGGGAGAGATTACCTTCGCAAACTGCTCATAAAAAATCTTACCACCATAAGGCGCTTTATCCATCTTGTCATAGCTCTCCTCCCAGTTCAAAGGTGGCTTAGAGGTGGCTTGAAGTATCAAAATCACCAAGATTGTGAATACCAAAAAGCCTATGAGAAACTTTTGCTTACCTTGTCTCATAGCGCTTCTTCTACTTGATGAAAGCTTCTCTTGACTGCATCAAAAGACGATTGGTCCAACTCAAATCCTCCATACCAGATATAGTCATATATTCTAGTAATACTAGTAAATCCAGTCTTCAGCATCCCTTCAGGTAACTCCTTGATGTAATCATGGTTGGTCTTTTGAATTTTCCAATCGATGAGTGATTGCTCCATCATTTTTTTCAAAATAGACAGATAAGAATATCTAACTGCCAGTCGGAAATCTCCTTGAGCAATTGCTGCTTCAATCAGGTCTTGAATATCCTGACGCTGCATGACGGCCTCATCGTCTGTAAATCCAACTTTGGCCTTGTTGATCTTCTTATCCGATGTGGGATAGACCTCATATTTGGTAATCACCCATAGCAGGAGAACAGAAAGCAACAAAACGGCAATGTAAGGCAGCGCCTGAACTATAAAATTTCCAAACTTGCCCAACTTACCATCTCCGATTAACCAACTGATGAATTTATTGACTGCTTGGTTGATTTTCCTTTTCAACTTCTCGTACCAGTTTTCTCCATCATCTAACTCCACATATTGATAGGAATCATCAGAAAGGTACTCCTCAATGTAAGCTTCCCCAAAACTCAATGGCTTTATTCCTTCGGATTGTATTTCCGAGGTGGTTTCTGCCATCAATCCTGAGAGCTGGGAAAAGCAAAAAAAGAAAATCAGCCCAAGCGTAACTCTTCGCATATCAAATGTCTAACTCTTCTATTTTTTGCTTGAGGCCTGTTCTATTTTGCTCCTCATCTAGGTCATAATACACAAACCCTAGAGCCACCAAAAATACAATAGAGAGTAGATTGCTACCCGCTGAGCCCAAAGCGCTTAAGGTCAAATAAATAAAATCACCTGGATTGCCACTTGTCAATGTCCCTTCATTGGAAGAAGTGATGACCATTTTGGTGACATTATAAATCAATGCAGGAACTGAAAAAGCGAAAGACATCACACCGATAATGATCGCAATGACGATCACAGTGCCAAAAGTCACCCACCAAAAGCCCTTTATCAACTTGAAACTTTCTCCAAGAGCTCCAAAAATCGTTGTTTCTTTAAATAATAAAATAGGAAAAACCACTGCTAAGGGCACTAAAAAATAAATCCCGGGAATAACAAAAAAGATCAATCCAAAAATCAACATCAAATAGGCTAATAAAGTAAGTCCAATCATGTTCCCAATATTGCTTTTGGCTTCTGATACTACATACTCCAAGTTGAGCTCCTTCCCCTTTGTCGTATCATATTCTTTGATAAAGCTATAAACTGTAGCTGAAGATGTGGCATAAAACAACAAGCCTGCAAGTCCCAAACCACCTAATGAAAATACAGCAGAATAAGGTGTGATTTCGCTAATATTACCAATTACATACTGATAATATACAGAGGCTAAAATCACCAAAATAAATGGAATCAATGATGTACGAATCAGTACCGTAAACAGGTCCTTGAAATTGCCTCTTACAAAAGCAAAAGTATCAGAAAGAATTTCCCCTAGTTCCCTTCGTTTTTTGAATTGGATGTAATTGTTTGTCATAGTTTTTTTTGTTGATGGATACGTATTGGATAGATAATATAATAGAGAATAATCAAAGCCAAAGAGGCTAAAATAATCGTGATATTGAAAATATCAGGAAAGTGTGTGATTCTTGTAACAAAACCCTCTAAAAACCCCGCTATAATAAAAAATGGGATGGTACTGATTAGAATTTTCAATCCTGCTTTAGCTCCCTTTTGAAAAGAAGCCAATCTGGTGAAAGTCCCTGGGAAAAGAATACTATTCCCCAAAACAATCCCTGCACAGCCAGCTACAATTATCACGGCAATTTCAATGGTCCCGTGTATCCAGATTGTCCTAGCAGACTCCCAAAGCAACCCTTGGTCAAAGAAGAAATATTGGAAAGAGCCCAGCATAATTGCATTGCGCATCATGATGAAAAAAGTACCTACACCAAGGAGTATTCCTGCCGAAAAGGCAAGCAATGCAACTCGAATATTATTGATGGTAATTCCCAAAAACATATCCACTTTGTTCATTTCCTTGTAGACAGCCATGGGGTCACCCTTTTCTATATTTTCCAAAGTCATATTCACATACCCATCTCCCATGATACTCCTAACGAAGGCCCCATCTGTCGCTGCTGAGTATGCACCTATTAAAGTGAAGACCAAAAAGATCAAAAATGACACCCCCAACTGAGGGAGGTACTGATAAAACATGGCAGGAAATTCATATTTGTAAAAATTTATAAACCTTCCTTTGGATTCCTTCTTTGTTTTGTAGATTTTTTGGTGCGCTTTTGACGCAAGCTGATTCAGGTATTGATGTGTATTGCTATTGGGGTAGAAAGTCTGTGCATAACTCAGATGATCTGTTATTTCAATATACAGATCTCCCAACTCCATAGGAGAGATAGGTAGATCGGAAACGAGGACATTTTCAAACTTCGTCCATTTATCCTTATTTCGCTTAATAAAGGTCGCTTCCCTCATCTATTTGTTCAATTTTATCAAAGAAAATAATAAATGAAAGAATTTCAAATCAAGACTGCCCAAAATATTAGTATAAATCAAAATACAGCCAATGTGGGGACTCGAATAGCAGCCTATCTGATCGATGGAGCCATTATTTTCTTTTATATTATTTTCATAATTTTTGTAGGGTCCAAGATTAAATCAGACACTTCCTTAGCATGGGCTGTGTATTCATTATTCTTTTTGCCTGTATTACTTTATCATTTACTTTTCGAAAGCTTCTTTGATGGTCAATCTCCTGGAAAGATGGCTATGAACATCCGAGTTGTCAAACTTGATGGTTCTAAACCCACACTGAGCAATTACCTGATCAGATGGCTTTTGAGATTTGTAGATATCTCTATCACCACCGGGGGTGTAGCGGTGATTAGCATTTTAGTGAGCGGTAGAGGACAAAGAGTCGGTGATGTTGCGGCAGGCACTACGGTAGTGTCTGAAAATTTTACCTTGGGATTGCACCAGACATTGCTTCAGGAAATCCCCGAAGATTATGTACCCAAATACCCTCAGGTCATGTCTCTCACAGACAAGCAAATCCAAAATATCAAACAAATCAAAAATGAAGCGCTGAAAGCAGGCGACTTCAGCTTGATCAAAAAATTGGCTGAGAAAACTGCCGCTTTGATTCAAGTGAGTCCAGATGAAAAAAACCTAGAATTCATTGATAATATCCTTAAAGACTATAATTATTATGCACAGAGAGGATAAAAAATTTTACTCAAAATAACACTAGCCTCTGATTATTGAATGTTTTTACCAAGCAAAAGCCCACGATCTAAAACCGTGGGCTTTTGATTAATCTACTTTTATGATGATTTGCTTGATTACAAGAATAATGATTACTCTATAAATCGATAATCTTATAGTCTCAGTTGACTGCCGACTTTTGTCTGTCGACGATTATTAACTGAAAATCGAATCTTCAATTCAATCAGCAACTCAATAATTATAATTTATTATGTATATCCGCTTTCGCACCAGTAACCATATTTTATTACGCACAAACCTTAAATTCAGATGTTGTCGACTGTCGGCCGTCGTCCGTTGACGATTATCCGCTTGATCCTTTCGTTTTATTGAATTACTGGTGTCATTGCGGATAATCATATAATTTATTTATACAATTGATTGAAGAGCAACTTAAATGTACCATGTGATTGAGCTCGGTAAGTGATCTCAGGTGTATAAACAATCAAAGAGCCTTTGCCTACAGGAGCTGAGAAACCAGTAATTCCATCCTCCAAGTAAGCCTCTCCCCAAGCCCATCCACTTCTCAATGGCGTCTGGCTGTCGAACCAACTCAAGATTTCTAAACCTTGTAGCTTAGCTTCTGGCTTGAATTTGAATACTGGATTATTGTTGAATAATACGAAAGCATAATCATCCATTCCGTAGGTGCCCACTTGATTAGAGTTAATTCTGGTCTGCAACACACTACCCGGAACATAATACTTTTCGCTCGCTAAAGGTCTTTCAGAACCATCACGCTGGATTTCAACTAGGGCATTTCTCACTGGAAGATCCATGTGATATGCTAAAATAGAAGCTGCGCCAACAGTAACAACTTTACCGCCATTCTCCATGAATGTTTTCAGCTGAGGGATGGATTTATCTGTCGATAAGTTGCCTACCATGTGCCTATACTCTGCAGGAATACTCGATTCATCTGGACCTCTAGATCCACCAGTAGACCCTACACTAGGAATTCCACCGCTGATAAATAGAATTGCATCATATTTTGTATTCAGGTTACCATTGTCTATTTCTTTAGCAAAGATCAATTGGAAGTCAAAGTTGTATTGTTCTAAGATCCATCTTACCCAACCACTAGGCATAGATCCACCATAGTAATCATAAAGGGCTACTCTTGATGGCTTAATGAAGTTGATCGCTTTTGGCTCTACTTTAGCTTCTGTGATTGGAAGCCCAAACTGTTTTCCATAATCCGCCAAGATTTTGTATCCGTTGGCTGGCACATAGAATGACCCTAATGGCATATCTGCTATTACTTCTGTAATTCTACCTACTTTGACACCTTTTTTCATCAATTCATTGACAATAGCAAAAGCATCATTGTGTACACTGCTGATAAGATATCCTGCCTTGGATTCTTTCATTGTAGTCGAACCTGGACTCTCAAGCACTCCGTAAGTCAAAGTCTCAAAAGGCCCTTCAAAGCCTTCTAATATCCTGTCAAAGTCCACATTCATTTGATAAGCTAAAGTCCAACCAGCAGCATCATAAGGTCTGATTGGAGGCCCTCCTGGGTACTGGAAGTCGTTAGGATAGTCTTGCGGCTCAAACATATCGATGATATGAGGCCTGAAAGCCTGATCAGTTTTGACCACATAAGAACCTTTAGGGTACCGCTTCCCCTTGACCGTAAAGTCAGCTGAAGCCTTTTCTATTCTAATTCCAGTTTTGATCAATGCATTGACAAACTTGATTGCGGTAGCAAAATCCTCTTGATCTGATGGAATGATAAAACCTCTAGGATCTCTCTTCTCTGGAGCACGATAGACGCTATCATAAAATACAGAAGGAATACCCCACCTTGAGTTACCCCCCCTTGCATTCTCTTTTTGAGAATCGGCATAGGCAGTCTTGATCGCCTCCACTTTCTTCGGAAATGGCGTCCAATAATCTTCACTACCTCTCTGAATTGAGCCTTTGCCCATAGAGTAGATGTTGTAAAGTAAGTGATCCTTATTCCTAGCAGCATAGTCCAATACGGCATAGTTCAAAGAAACAGAGTAATCTATAGACTGTTGGAACTTCCATGTTTCCTGTGGAGTCACTGGAAATGGTGTATTGGCATTTGGAACCAATCTATCCGGCACCAAAGGGATGGATTCCGGGTTAGGGCCACCAACAATCTCTGTAAGAATCCCAATGATATTGTGATAATGTGTCGTAGTTCTCAGACCACCATTGTACCATGTAGAGAAAGTTGAACCATTCATTCTGGTAAAACCTGGCTTATTCTCGGCATTGAGACGATTGTACATCGCTGCACCAACAGCATCTATTCCTGTCACCATCATCGGATCAAAGACATAATTGAAAGGATCTCTATACGGCGGTCCCGCCAAAACAGAACCTGCGGGACCTCTTTGATGGTGATTGTACATCACCTGAGGAATCCATTCTACAAAAAGCTGATAGCCCAAATTGGTGGACTCCTTCATGTTTTGAATATAGAAGTCTCTATTATTGTCATGACCAATGTACTTCTGATAAAGGACAGGTAATCCAGACAAACTTCTTTTCTCTGGCTCAGGATTTCTCATGTACCAGTTCCCTATTTTCTCGTGCCCGTCAGGGTTGGCATGCACAAAGAGCGTAATCACATTGTCTAAAATCCGCTGATTCTCTTTGTCATCTCTACTAAGAATCTGATAGATCGTCTCCGTCAGCTGATGAATACCTACCGTCTCAGTAGAATGCAAGCCACCATCAATCCAGACTACTGCTTTTCCTTCTTCAGCAAGATCTCTTGCTTCTTGCTCAGTAAGCTCTTCGGCTCTAGCCATTTTGACTGAGATATCTTTGAATCTCTGAAGATTTTTATGGTTTTCTGGAGAAGTGACAATCATCATCCACTGCTCTCGACCTTCTTCAGTCTTGCCGATCGATACTAACTCAGCTCGGTCAGAAATTCCTGAGACTTTCTTGAAATAAGCTTCAGTCTGTGTGTAATTGGAAATGTGATAATCTTGACCCATGCCAAAGCCGAAATGCTCTTCGGGTGTAGGGATTTTTTGCCCCATGACTTGCATGGAGGAGATTAGAAGACCAAAAAGGAGCAATCCCCATGGTCTCAAATTGAGTTTTTGTCTAATCATATCTGAGCTGTTTTGAATCTTTAAAATGACTTCATTGCTGAATATCATTCAAAAAGTAGGCATTTGCCAAAGCCCGAACAAATTCATGTATTAGAAGTGGTCAAATTGAGGGATAAAGATGTAGAGAGGTGCTGAATATTGGAAAAAAATACTTACTATACTTTTTAAAATAACCAAGAATTTCTTCTGTTGTAAATCTTGATGGATATTATATATTTTGGATATTGAACAAATACGCTCATTGTCTCTTCCAATGTGAATGTGCATAAAGCCAATAAAACATCTATTAATAAATTATCCGCTATACTTAAGGTAAACCGGGCGTGACAAATTAAATCAGTCTGTTACTGAGAGGTATCAATTAATATCTAAAACCAGATTTGAACTTTCAAATTTTATCGTCAAACCTTTTGATCAAATTTCCTGAAAATCAGCTGTAAAAACTCCTCCACAGGCTCGGAGTTCTTATCCCAATTCAATTCACCAACGTAACGTTCATTGACGAGTTGTATCGCTTCCATAAAGCTATCACATTGATCTATGGACTTCAACGCATGCTTCATCAAATCTGGATTGCCATCAAATAGCTCTTTGGTAAACATAAACCGCTGATTAATACCAACACTCTCCGAAAGCTCAGAAATTGTACCCTTCATGATGCTATATTGCTCAGATTCAAATTTTGCCCAAGCTTGCAAGGGATCTATGGCTTTCTTCGGGTCTACTGATTTGAAGCTTGTCGTAGCCCCACTTGGTGTAGATTCTTCATGGGGTATGTTAACCTCTTCTGATCCTTCTTCCTCAAAATCCATCTCTACATCAGAATCCTCTGCTATTTCAGGTACTATTTCATCCTGAATAGCATCTATTTTATCTTCTCTCACATCAGCATGATCCGCAGAAAAAGGGGCTACATCTTGTGGCTTTTTCTCAATTCTTTCAAAAAGAATCTCAAAATCCAAGTAAAGTACTTGTTTGAGTTCCTCCAATAATGCTTCAGCAGTGCTCAAGGTATCTTTTTGTTGTTCAAAATTCTGCTGTAATGCGTTTTTGTAAGCATCTACACTTTGAGAAATCCCAGCTCTATCAATTAAGCTTGTAACTAAACTCTCGTGCCAGCGATAATACTTTTTATTTTCTTTCAAAAAGGAATTAATCCCTGTATTGCCAGCTTTGTCAAATTCTCCCCTGAAAAAATTTAGTGGATCGAGAGCCAAAACAATGGAAAAGCCTACCGACTCTACCAATAAAGGCTCGAAATTTTCTCTATCTATTTTGATCGACCTAGAGAGAACATTCATAAATTCTTGCAATGCAAGATGTACATTATTGTCCCTGTAATCAAAGTATGGATTGGATTTCAACTTTTCCAATTCCTCTTGCCAAGCCTCAAAAAGTGACTTGATCACAAAGAAATTGACTTGTTTGCTTGGCGTAAGCTTAACAAGCTCTGCACCTGTCATGTACTTTTTTGAAGAAAAATATTGGTCGCAAACCTTTTTAGCGAATTCTAAGGAATAGTTTTCTAGATATTTGCTGTTAATTTTAACACTCATAAGTAGGGATTTTAAAATATTCAGAGCACAAATCATGCTGAAAATTATCATCGAGAACTTACATCACAAGGAAATAAATGCTCTTGAAAGTAAGCGTAAAGTTATAGAAATAATTCATGAAAACTACATCGATTGGATGCATGCTTGTGGCAAAAAAGGCCGCTGCACCTCTTGCAAAATGATCATCACAGAAGGTGCTGAAAACCTGAGCCCATTGACAGATAGGGAAGAATTTTTTAGAGAAAAAGACAGATTAAAATTGAATGAAAGGTTAACTTGCCAAGCTGAATTGAAATCTGGAACTCTCAAAATCCGAGTAGCAGACATCAATAAGTTTCCACATATGGAGTATAGTGATTAGTTTATAGAGGGATTAGTTATTAGTTGATTGAGTGGATTAATTATTGGGAAATGGATTAGTAGAATGGTGCTTGTTCCTTCATCCCTCCTCCTTCATTCTTTCATGATGGGTAAATAGAAGTTCACATCTTGTCTCTTGTTTCTTACCTCATGATTCATAAATCTTTACTCCACCCACCTTAGCTCAAAAAAGAATTCAAGTATGTTTATAGAGCCTTTTATAGGATCCAATAATAAAAAAGAAAGAAAAGGACACATCGAGGTAGTCTGTGGATCCATGTTTTCGGGAAAAACTGAAGAGTTGATCAGAAGGCTGAATCGTGCTTTGATTGCCAAGCAGAAAGTTGAGATTTTCAAGCCAGCCATCGACAAAAGGTATCATGAATTTGATGTAGTTTCTCACAATGAAAATGCCATTCGATCTACCCCTGTTCAATTTGCGGAAGATATCATCTTATTGGCTGGAGATTGTGATGTGGTTGGGATTGATGAAGTTCAGTTTTTTGATAATCGGATCGTAGAAGTAGCAAATATCTTAGCCAATTCGGGCAAAAGAGTGATTTTAGCCGGACTAGATATGGATTTTGAAGGAAAAGCTTTCGATCCCATGCCACAGCTACTATCTATTGCAGAGTATGTCACCAAAGTGCATGCAATCTGTATGAAATGCGGGG
Organism: Belliella buryatensis; assembly: GCF_900188245.1. Lineage (GTDB taxonomy): Bacteria > Bacteroidota > Bacteroidia > Cytophagales > Cyclobacteriaceae > Belliella > Belliella buryatensis. Next base: position 198,448 of record NZ_FZOK01000008.1, read on the forward strand.
ATTTAGCCTCTTACTCCTTCCGACTATCTGATGCAAAAGAAAAAGTAGTCTTGGGCGAAAAAGAAAGCTATGAAGCCCGCTGTAGAAAATGTTTCTACGAGGATAAAAAGTAATTTTGAAAATGAAAAATCAGACTCAGTCCTCATTTAGATCGTGTGTTTCTTTGAAATGGAAACTAATCATGGGGCTAACTCTGTATTTCTTTATCAGTTATTCTAATCCCTTTATTTTTGCCCAATCCATTATCCCTGTTGGTTCTTGGCGAGCGCATATCAGTTATCTAGATCCCGCTATACTCACAGGCAACGAGCAGACAATTTTTCATGTAGGAAATGAAAGTCTATTCTACTTGTCTACCACATCTGAAGAAGTATTCCCAGTCTCTAAATTAGACGGACTTTATGCACAGCAATTTACTAATGCTGCATTTGATGAAGATGAAAAAAAACTAATCATCACCTATTCGGATGGCAGCATAGATTTGCTTGGTGAGCATAACATTCGCAACATCGCTACCCTAAGAAACAACACACAGATCCGCGAGAAAGGAATCAACCGCATCAAAAAACTAAGCGCCAATACATTTCTTGCAGCGGACTTTGGCGTGGCCATCATCAATAGTAGTAACAATCAATTCGTAGATGCCTTCATCAATATCGGGCCAAATGCGACTACACTTCCGGTACTTGACATCACCGAAGACTCAGAAAAATACTACTTGGCGACGACCATTGGGGTGTTGGTCGGCAACAAATCTCAGAACTTGAGAGATTTCCGAAGTTGGAATCTATTGGATTCCAATAATCGAACCAGATACAGGCAAATCGAATTCTATGAAAACACCCTATTTGCATTGAGTGAGGAAGGAGAAATATTCATTTTTGAGAATGGAAATGCATTTGCACTCATAGGAATAAGCAATGCAAGAAATCTAAAACACTTCTCCAACGCCTTGTTTTTTCAATCAGGTCAATCGATTTATCAGTTGCAAGCCAATGGCTCTTTTGGCATCTATTTGACTTGGAAACAATCTTTTGACGATTTTCACATCACTTCAGGGGACACTTATCTCAGTATTGCTGGAAGGGGGATAATAAGAAACTCTGATGGAAGCAACTATTCGCCCAATGGACCTCAAACCAAGGTCCAAGCTTTTGCATTTGACCCTAGCGGGAGCTTTGCTTTTCCCTTTTTAAGACAAAGTAATGGTCAACTAAATATGTCTTTTGGAAGCAGGGGAAGTATACTGCGCTCTGGCTCTTGGGATGCAATAGACCATCTTGAAAATATCATCGCCATTCAATCCATAGGAGCCAAAACTTTTTTCGCAAGCATAAATCAGGGATTATGGGCTTTTGAAAACAATGAATTTCGACAAATAATCCTAAATGGTGTAAATCCAAATACACGTATTAGAACCATCCAAGCTGATGCTATGGGGCAACTTTGGGTTGGTTTAGAAGACAATCAAGGACGCTTGATCAAGATCCGACCTGATGATTCTCAATCTAGCATTCAAGTAACTGGGCTTTCCTTTCCACAAAAAATAGAGGTTGACAACCGAGGTAACCTTTGGATCTTGCAATCCAACAACCTTGGCAATACCTCCATTAGGGTGTTCAATGAAGATTCAAAACTCAACAGGTCACTCAGCACAAGCCCTAATCAAGGAGGCTTACCCAACACAAGCATCAGAGATATCAAGCTAGATGGAGAAAATAGACTTTGGATAGGCTTGAGTAATGGAATCGTTTTTGTACCAAATGTAGCTTCGATTCAGAATTCCACTGCCATCAATGTAGTTCAGCCACTTTTTCAAAATCAACCCTTACTTTCTGGAGAAACGGTGAATGCAATTGCCATTTCTCCTGATCAAAATCTATGGCTAGGAACAAACTCCAATGGATTGTTCCAATTTGCACCAGAAGCAACAACGACAATCGCCCATTTCACAAGGGCTAATAGCCCCCTATTCACCAATCAGATCAACAACCTTCAATTCAACAACTTTACGGGAGAGTTATTGATCACTACTCCTGCTGGAGGCCAAAGTTACAGGTCAGGAAGTATAGCGGCCAGTGATCAATTGAATAATATCAAAATCTACCCGAACCCCATCAGGCCTGATTTCAATGGACTAATGACCATAGAAGGATTGACTAATTTTACAGAAATTAAAATTAGCAATGCGGCGGGTAGAGTGATTTTTTCCAGTCAAGTGCGAGGTGGTAGCTATATATGGAATGTGAGAGATCTATCGGGAAAAAGACCTATCCCTGGGGTATATATGGTCTTCGTGATAGATGAAATCGGTAGAGAAAGAATTGCTAGTAAATTTGTGATCCTCTGATGTTAAAAAAGTCCCAAGGTATAGTCCTGTCCTACATCCGATACCAGGAAACTTCCATCATTGTCCGGATATTCACTAGAGAACTGGGACTAAAATCATACATTGTCAATGGCGTTAGAGTAGCCAAGGGTAAGAACAAAATGGCACTTTACCAACCTTTGACCATCCTTGATCTTGTAGTCTATGACAAAGAATCACTTAGTCTCAATAGGATTTCGGAAGCAAAACTTCAATATCCTTATCAGCAAATCCCTTTTGATTATATCAGGTCAGGCATTGCGATGTTTGTAGCAGAAGCCATCAGTAAATCCATTTACGAGGGTTATCAAAACGAGCAGCTTTATGACTTCCTGGAGCAATCTCTGAAGCATTTGGATGGTGAATCTGTCAAGTTGGCTTTATTTCCCATAGTATTCCTTTTAGAGATGTCCAATTACTTAGGTTTTGCTCCAAGTGATTCTAAGTCATTTTTTGAAGAAATCCTTCAAGAAATGAAAGTACCAGAATTGATCCAACAAGAATTACAAGCGCTAGATCATCTCATTGCGGAATCCTTTGACTGTAAAGTGACCATAACTAGCAAGACTAGGAAAGCGCTTTTAGACCATCTCTTGATTTTCTATTCCCAACATTTAGAAGACCATGGGGCTTGGAAATCAGTAAAAGTGCTGAGACAATTGCTATTATGATAAAGTCCTTTGGACAAAAACTTGCGTATTAAGAATGGAAGATGTAATATTGTGGTGTCACAGTATTTCAAAATCCTCTCCCCGTGGGTTTTATACTATCCTGAATATATTTTTAATTCAGTTCAGTAATACTCAATACATTTAATCAATTACACATCTTAGTAAAATTATCAATTTCATAAGCTTTTTATGTATAACATAGAAGAATTAAGAATCAGGCTTCTTTCTGAATTGAAAGAAATCGCAGAGGAGTTGGGAGTGAAGAATTTCAAAACTCTGAAAAAAGACGATCTAATCTATGCGATCCTAGATCAACAGGCTATCACCCCAGAAAAAGCCCTCCCAAAAAAGAAACCTTCCGTAACAGAAGGAGATCAGGCTCAACCTGACACAAAATCACCCTCCCCTGTTGCAGAGACCCCAAAAGAAGATGACTCCAAACCTAAATTCAGAAGACAAAATGTCACTGAAATAGCTAAAGAGGAACAGGACAAGCAAAAAGATGAATCTAATGCTGAGGTCAAAGAAAAGCCTCGACGAGAACCAGTAGCTAGGGAAGAAAGACCAAAAAGAGAAGCCCCAGCTAGAGAATCAAAACCTCAAGAAAAGTCAATAGAAGATTCTAATAGACCATCAAAACCTTCTACCCCAAGTCCAGCTACTGAGGATGATAAACCAAAATTCATCCGGCCTAGAAGAAAAGTCATCGAAGAAATCGAGACAGAAAAACCCAAAGCTGCTACAACCCCTGAGCAGGAAGTAGAACTTCCAAAGCGGAAAAACATCAGAGATATTGATGAAGTACATATCCCCACCGCCGAAGTTGTACCAAACAAGAGAAAAACTTATGTAAGTCCTAAAGAATTCGAAGGCATTATCGAGAATGAAGGTGTGCTTGAGATTATGACAGAAGGCTATGGCTTTTTGAGATCTTTAGATTACAATTATTTGGCATCACCAGATGATATTTACGTATCCCCTTCACAAATCAAACTTTTCGGTCTAAAGACCGGTGATCATATCAAAGGTACTATTAGACCTCCTAAAGAGGGGGAGAAGTATTTTGCCTTATTGAAAGTTATTACGGTAAACGGCAAGACTTCTGAAGAAATCAGAGATAGAATTCCTTTCGAGTATTTGACTCCCCTTTTCCCCGAAGAAAGATTAAATCTAACAACAAGATCTGATAACTATTCTACCAGAATTCTAGATTTATTTGCTCCTATTGGAAAAGGTCAAAGAGGGATGATTGTAGCACAACCTAAGACAGGTAAGACTGTTCTTCTTCAACAAATAGCCAATGCAATATCTGAAAATCATCCTGAGGTTCATTTGATGATCTTGTTGATCGACGAGAGACCAGAGGAGGTTACAGATATGGCTAGATCTGTAAAGGCAGAGGTGATATCATCAACCTTTGACGAGCAAGCCGAGCGCCATGTGAAGGTAGCTTCTATTGTATTGGAAAAAGCGAAAAGAATGGTAGAATGCGGTCATGATGTCGTGATCCTCTTAGACTCTATCACCCGATTGGCCAGAGCATACAATACAGTAGTACCTTCCTCTGGTAAAATCCTTTCTGGTGGTGTGGATGCAAATGCCCTACACAAGCCAAAAAGATTCTTCGGTGCTGCAAGAAATGTAGAGAATGGCGGTTCATTGACCATTATCGCAACGGCCTTGGTTGAAACAGGTTCTAAAATGGATGAAGTGATCTTTGAGGAATTCAAAGGGACTGGTAACATGGAGCTTGCCCTTGACAGAAAGCTTTCCAATAGAAGAATATATCCTGCGATCGATGTGCCTAGCTCTGGTACAAGAAGAGAGGATCTATTGATGGACAAAGAGGAAATGCAGCGTGTGTGGATCTTGCGTAAGCTAATGTCAGATATGAATTCTCAAGAAGCAATGGAGTTCTTGCTACAAAGAATGCGCGGAACAAGAGACAATGTAGAATTCTTGATCAGCATGAATGGCTAATCCAATCTATGTATAAAACTGAATTTCTAGCCCCTATCATTCGCTTGATAGGGGTTAATTTTTTCTTATAAAAAGTCAATTTAATTTTCTGCATATTTAGTTATTTGAATTCAGCTAATAAAATGGATTTTGAATACTGTATTTCGCTTTGTAAACTAATCTATTGTTTTATATTTTACCGCGTAGGATATTTGTTTTCAGAAAGTTACGGACAAGTCTTTAACCTTACTAAAAAGGAAAAAGAGTTAGTCCCGTAGGCCCAAACTCAGGGTAAAATGAAGACTTACAACGTTTATATCTTTTCAAATAATTGCACTAAGGGATTTTATTCTTTAGCGAAACTCATATTAGCAATATTTTTCATAATATCTCTTGCTACAATTCAAAAATTAACCGCCGAAGGTTCAGGAGATTGGGGTACAGCCCCCAATCGTCAAAGTATGCTATGGGTGCCAGCAAGTTCGGGGGTTTCTGGTTATGGCACAAGAGGATGTATGATGATACCTTCTGGTGTAGCTGGATATAATCCAGGGCATAGATTATATGTGTATGTAAAACAAGGAGAAACTGTTTTTTGGGGATTCAGAAGAGCAGGGTCTACAGGGAATATCAGAGTTCGTTGGTATTATGATGCTAATTCAACAGGTTTTTTTCCTGAAGGAATATCTGGTAGTGCAAGAACCCAAATATCTTCAGTTGACTATGATGCAAGTTCAAGCGGTGGGGCAAATGGCAGACCAGCAGATGCTATTGCAGCGCACATTGGACCTTCACAAGTAACTGGTACAGGATATACAGGAAGGAGCTTTACGAATAATACTGGAGCTGATCGCGCATTTTGGGTTGAAATAAGTAATCCAGATACAAATAGCACAATAGTAAGCTCAGGTTTTAATATCAATTTTTGGGATATTACAGTAGCCTCAGGTAGTGCAGGCAGCTACATCGAGCAGAAAGGAAGAGTGTATTCTCGATATTGGAGCGTTTCCAACTCAAGAGCAGATATCTCAATCAACAATTTAACAATTCTCAACAAAGGTCAGGCTGATGCCTATTCCTTTCATGACGATTTTGGTTTTTTTGTTCCCATTGACAACACCTACACAACAGCTACGGACGATTACTTTGTCAAACATATTAGATTTCCCGGATCTTCAGGAGGTTGGACAAACTTCTTTGCCAATCAAGATGGGCCTAGAAATACATTGAGCTACGAAGAAAATAGAAAATCCATCACCACAACTTCTACAAATAACTATCAGTATCCCCTTTTCATCAATGACCCTGACCCTAGTATCTGGAAGACCACAACGCCACCATCAGCTACCCTAGATATCGTGTACAGTGAAAAAGCGCCTCCTGCCACTGGTGGAGAAGCTAATGTCAACATCAATATCAGTCTTCCAGCCATTGTAGATATCCTCATCGATATTAATGGAAATGGTGAGTATGATGCAGATACGGATGTGATCCTTTCAGAAATCTATGAAAGCCCAGGTAATTACACCATTTACTGGAATGGGGAAGATGCCAATGGTGTAGAGTTACCCAGTGGTGGGGAGGTCAATTTTGTTGCCTCAGTGGCATTTTTCCCGGTTCATTTCCCTATTTACGACTTAGAGCAATGTTTGGGAATTCATGTGGACAATGTTCGCCCAGGTGACCCGGGGAAAGATTTTATCTTTTGGGATGATTCCTTGATTCCCCGAACTGGACTGACACCAGCTGATAGTCCTCAATCTATAGAAGTGAATGTCACAGGTCAAGAAAGTCCAGAGCATATCTGGTGGGCCACGGGTGACAATGGATTTAGTAACAATAAAACAATCAATACTTGGACAGCTTCCTTCTACAGAGTAGTGCAGAGAACCAGTGGATTTACTTTCTTATCGATCTCTGGAAATGTTTTTGAAGACTTGAATGCATTACAAGACAATACCGTCAATGGTACTGGGGTAAATATCGCTAACCTATATGCTGTCTTGATCAATGATTTAAATAATGTAGTCAGTTTTGCGGTAGTTCAATCGGACGGTACTTACGTGATCAATGATGTGCCCAATGGCACCTTCAGTATTATCATCACGACTGAGTTACCTACACTCAACGAGATTGCTCCCTCCATTATTCTCCCAATGTATTATGAAAGTACTGGAGAATTTCTAGGGGCTGGAGAAGGGCATGATGGCACTCCAAATAGCATTTTACCCAATATAGTGGTCGATAATGCCTCTTTATCCAATGCCAATTTTGGGATACGCCCTATTGAATATGACTTGATAGCAGGAAAGTCAGTATCAGCACTCAAGCCTGAGGTTGGGGATCAGATTACCTTTATTATTACAGTGGAAAACAATGGATATAGCATTGCAAGAGAAGTGATTTTGGAGGAAAATATGCCTGTAGGATATTCGTATGTAAGCCATACAGCCTCTCAAGGAACTTATGACCCACTTGCTAGTCCTGCAATTTGGGACATAGGCACGCTGGGGAGTTGGGAAACGGCGACGTTAACCATTGAAGTAGAAGTTTTGGACGCCGTTGATTATTTCAATTTTGTAGAGACTTTCAGCAATACCCTAATTCCAGAAACCCGGAGTGATAACAACTATGCAAGTGCCACAACTGAACCAATTTCCGAACTCCCTGTAGATTGGCTGAGATTCCAAGGAAAACTCTTTCATGAATCCATTCAACTTTCTTGGGCTACAGCCAAAGAGAGGTATAGTGATCATTTTATGATACAGCGATCGCGCGATGTGAAAAGTTGGGAGAATCTCGGGACAGTTCTAGCACAAGGCTTTTCTGAACAAATCACAGATTACAAATGGACTGATCAGCATCCATTGATTGGATCAAATTTTTATCGATTGATTCAATTTGACATGGATGGTAGCCATAGCTATTCTAAAGTCATCAGAGCAGATTTCAACCCTAATTGGGAAATCAAAGTGTACCCAAATCCATTTATCGAACATATTTTCATAAGAGGAAAGGACATTGATAAATTTAGCTGGACAATGAGTGATTATACTGGTCGAATTATCCAAGGAAAATCAATCAACCAAACAGGTAATGAAATAAATATAGACACAACAAAGCTTCAGCCTGGTTTATATTTTATCAAACTTGAAAACAAATCTCAATCATACATTTACAAACTAAAGAAAAACTAATATGTATATCCGCTTTCGCACCAGTAACCATATTTTATTACGCACACACCTTAAATTCAGATGTTGTCGACTGTCGACCGTCGTCCGTTGACGATTATCCGCTTGATCCTTTCGTTTTATTGAATTACTGGTGTCATTGCGGATAATCATAAAAACTAAAATCAATATACTTTTTAATGCATATAAAGTACATTTTTTAGTAAATAAATAGCACAAAAAGTTTCTCACTTCGGAATATCTACATATCTTCGTACGCCTTAGTAATTATTGAAAAACAATCACCCTAGTTTCAATAGTTATACCATCACCGTATGATTAAAATTTTCAGCAAATTAAGCCTTGGTTTATCCCTAACCGTGGTTATGTTGTGTGTTTTTTTTGTGAACAATAGCATTGGACAGAGTTGTCCAACTTGTACACCTGATAGAAACATAAACTTAACTAATGGTGGAACTTTATCAGCTCCATCAAATGTAACTTACAGCACTCCAAATAATCAAATATTCAAATTTACGGGCACAGGATTTTACAGCTGGACAACAAACAATACAGTAACATTAAGAGGAATAGTTTTAGAATCTGGGGTTTACATGACTTTAGGAAGCAGAAACCAAGGAAATACAGAAGCCTTTAGCATTGTTGGTGTAAGCGCAACTAATAGAGGCTGTATTATTGTCAAAAGTGGAGCAACTTTAGATTTAGCATGGATCTCAACATTAAAATATGTTGATGTATGTGTCGAAGATGGAGGTAAAATTATTTTTGACTCTGATGATGACAGAGATAACAATGCTCGAAATACCTATACCTTTGATGGTGTCACAATCAATCTTCAAGGACCTGATGCTAAGTTAGAATTTGGAGATGCAAATATCAATATTGTGAGTGGTTTAGATATTGTAGGGTGGACAGGTGACTTGGTATGTCCTTCAGGTAATTCACCAAACCCCTCTTCAACTGGACAATCAGGTAATATTTCTTGGAACTCAGATACAGTAAATATCTGTGCAATTCTAAATTTTGGAGTACTTCCTGTAGAATACCTCTCATTCACCGTCAACCACATAGCAAGTGTCCGTAGCAACGAGATCAAATGGGTAACTGCTTCAGAGAAAAACAATTCACATTTCGTTTTAGAAAGGTCTGTCAATGATATCAAGTCTTGGACTGCGATCAGAGAAATAGCAGGAGCAATCAATTCTGAAATGCCGCAAGCCTATAGTTACACAGACGAGAAACTCCCTTTGGCGGGGGGAATGATCTATTACAGACTCAAACAAGTAGATCTAGAAGGCAAATCATACTACGGTGACGTGATCGCTGTAAGAGTAGCTGGAATCAATTCATCAGCCACGTGGAGAGTCTACCCAAACCCTAGTTCAGGAAATGACATTCATCTAGAATTAACCAATCAAGAAAAATACCAGGGGGAATCTATTGGGATCAGTCCTAAAAGTTGGGGAATTGGGTTCAATCGATTTTCTTTGTTAAAAAAAAGAATTGGAAGAAAAGGATTACCTCAGTTTGCTTTTGCC
>NZ_FZOK01000024.1 GCF_900188245.1 Belliella buryatensis
AGTTTAGAGGCGTTTCAAATGTAGAGTTCTTCCTATTTAGACTAGCTAATATCTATGGCTAAATTTTGAACCTCCCCAGATTTTAAGACTGATCCATCTATTGCTTTGAGGCTGCTATCAGCTAACCCGCAGGTCGGTCAGCAACAAGTGACTGTAAATAACCCCTTTGAGCTTACAGAAGCTTTGAGAGGTCTTTCAGAAATATTAAATAAAGGAGTGGTCGTTCTTGAAATTGTGTGGGGCAATCAAGTGGAGCACATCAAGCTGATTAAAAAATAAGCTCATCAAGGCTAGCGCTTGATAAGCTTAAACGTCTCTACTTTGTCTCCCCAAAACAGTTCTACGAATAAGAGACCGTTAGGGATATTTTTAGTGATATGACTGATGTCAATATCTTGTCTGTTTGGAGGTATTGATATTGCATAAACGAAAGAAGCTTGGCTTGTATTGACTTTCACATACAATTCTTCCCCACGATATAAGTTTGGATCCTGTAGGGCAATTCGCAGATTGTCTCCCTGTAAAGGATTAGGAAATAACCTCCAGACTTGAGAATCTTGAATTTTAGTGTTGACATTTACCATCAATACTTTACTATATTCAAACTTCCCATCCAAATCTACCTGCTTCAATCTGTAATAAACTCTCGTAGTATTTAGGGGGAGCTTATCATCTCTAAATTGATAATTTGTTATCTCGAAGCTAAAGTTCACGGCAGGCACTTGATCAATCATTTCAAATCTATCGACACCCTGAATGGAGCGCTCAATCTCAAAATGACTACTTTCCCATTCTTTCAGAGTTGACCATTTGATTTCGACACAGGCTTCTTCAGGCCCAGCTTGTGCTGATAGATCATGCCAAACGACAGGCAATGGAATAAAAGGCGTATTGACTACCTCACCATCTGGATCAGAGTAACACTGTGCATTACTTCCAGCTTCAGTTGGACAGCTGGTTCCGCCATCATTTGTTCTCCACCTCATAAAAATGCTTTTAAACTCTATTAAATCGCCCCACCTCAAAGTAAAATTTGTAATAAATACAGGAGTCCCTTTGGGTACATTTTGATTAAGGAAGAGGCAATGTTCTCTTCTATCACCATCCATTACGCCATTTCTATAGACGTCATAAAAGAATCTCAAAGAGTAAGCATTTTCCGAACTTCCTCCAAAAGTCACGAATATCTGTCCTTCTACAAGATCGCCGACCTCATACTCTTCACTATCAGGATCAAAAGGATTTCCATTAATATCTCTAAATTCAATTCTCTGAATATTCAGGTTATTCTGATTACAATTTTGAGCATAGGAAAACACAGGTAAAAGCAAAGTGATTATTACCATCAAAAAAAAGCGGATGTAATTTAATTTCTCCATAGCTCTCTGAGATTTAGTGAAATGAAATCACCTAAGGAAGAGAAGCATTCCTAAGTATTTATTGATTCAAAGATAGTAAAAAGAATTATATTCTGTTTATCAAATATATACTTTATTTTTATTCTGTTTTATCAATATAAAAATGTCTCCTAAATATGAGAAAATGCATTTGGTGACAAAGTTTGAACTAAATTTTGATAAGAAAGTAATTGGTTATAATTTAAAAGTCCTTTTCTATTGATTTTTTGGGTGTTAGGGGAGCTTTTGATTCTGATTAATTTGCTTGAAATCCAGAAGGTCAACTCATTTCGTATGTTGTAATTCATTGTGACATAACAATTCATTTACAAAAAATGTAAATAATATTTTGTTTTATGAAATACATAATACTACCTTTGAAATGCAATTTTAACAATGCGTCACCCAATTATATGAGAAAATTTTTACTAATCACCTTTTTTACAACTAGTGCTATGCTTAGTTGTATGGATTTGTTTGGGCAGGGTACTCCCAGAGATTGCGAAGAATGCAAACCAACAGGTAACAATAGACAGAATTTTGTGATTCTTGAAGCTTTTTTAAGCAATATCAATGGAGATAGACTCGATGTAAATAATTGTATCTCAGGAGAAACAATTTTCATTACTATTAATTATACATCAAGACAAGCTTTAGATAATCTAAAAATATTGTCAAGTCTACTAGTTTTAGCAAACGTAGGAAATGAAGAACTTTTTGAATTCGACTTTGATTACTATGTAACTTTAGCACCTGCTGCTAACGGATCTGCCCCAGGTCAAATTACTATACCTATCACTTTCCCAGAAGAGTTCCTGTTTGATTGTAAAACTCAAAGATTAGAACTGCTTAATTCAAGAGGGTTTTGGTCAGCAAACAGTCGTCCTATAACTGATATATGTGATTACCCTCCTGGACTATGTAATTTCTCTAACCAACCTGTCATAGATGTTGGTGTCAATGGGTTTATTTATGATTTTGATTTTGTAATCGAATGTTTGAACAGTTCTGCTGAAACCGTTGATGTGACATTCTTTGTTTCAGCATTAGCGGGAGGCAGTAGACCCCTAAACATAAACTGGGACATAAAGGTAGACGAAATCGAATATACAGAATTCCCAAATGGTGAGTTTTCTTTTACTGTCAGAGGACTAGATGGCGGAGAAACATTAAGCCCTAATTTAGTAATTAATGGAAGGCCTTCTGATACAGGTTTAAGTGATGATGATATTACTGTCCCAAATATTTTTTTTGCAACACCAAATTCTAAGGATAATGATATAAGTCAAGAGGTACAACCTAATGGTTTTGCTTCTGTTGAAATAGATAATCCTGAAAATTTCACTTTTATTTGGAGAGATGATTTCGGAAACTTTTATGACCCAGAAGACCCAACATTCTTAGGCGGATTATCTAATGGTATATATAGAGTGACAGTTACAGATAATGAAACTGGAATATGTAGGGAATACCAATTCCCAATTGATTCTAGAATACTTCCAGTTGAGTTGTATAACCCTACAGCAAGATATATTCAATCAAATAAATCATCACTTGTCTCTTGGGCCACTGCCAAAGAAACCGCAAACTCTCATTTCGAAATCGAACGCTCAGATAAAGGTATCAATGACTTTAGAAAAGTTGGCGAGGTAGATGGAATGGGCTGGAAAGACACCGTCACAGAATACCAATTCATAGATGAAAAACTCCCTCTAAGTGGTGGTAACTTATTCTACAGAATCAAGCAGGTAGACTTTGATGGGAAATCCACTTACAGCAAGGTTCTGGCAGTAAGGGCTGAGGGCGTACAAGCTACTACAGGCGCTTGGAGAGCTTTCCCTAATCCTACACTTGGAGATGAGTTGAGAATAGCTCTATTGGACAGGACACAATACAATGATGAGCCAATTACTTTCAGAATCGTACATCCTACATTGGTCACACAAGCCATCACTGTAAATTCTGAAAATGAAATGAATAATCAATTGGCTACCTTGATACCAAGAGTACCTAGAGGCGTCCTTGTAGTCGAAATCCAATGGGGACAAAAAGTAGAGCATATCAAAGTACTCAAAAAGTAATTAATTAAAAGTGTCTTTTCCGATATAAAACGCAAGCCTACCTATTTGGCTTGCGTTTTTTTATTGAAAAAAATGAAGCTTCTATTTATAAATGGGGTTATTTCATCAAAGCTACAACCCCCTTTATTTCAGATTTTTAGCAAAACACTTGTTTTGTAAAATACATTTTTATACATTTGAAATACATTTTAATAGTTTTAATACATGACTATGAAAAAAATTCTATTTTTCACTTTATTTACTTTATGTTTCATTTTTGAAACAAGCTACTCTAATGCCCAAACAGCCGATCAACCTGATTTAAGAATTGGAGACTGTACCAACTGCAGAGGAAAAAAAGCTAATTACTCTATTTTAAATGTTTATTTCAGTGACTCCAGTGGCAGCCCTTCCAATATATGCGATTCAATTCCACCTTATTATATTTCAATCTTATATACTTCTAACGCAGCAAGTAATATTCATAATTTTAGAATAATAGCAGATATATTAAAGAGAGACAGGGTTAGCAATGATACCATTGGTTCCCCTTTTTACATCAACGAATTTAAAGGTACTATTCCTCCATGTACAAGTGGCATATGCACCATAACCATACCCGTTCCAGATTTAGGGTTTGACTGTGTTAATGAATATTATGAACTCTCCAACCCATTGGTACTTTGGACTACTGCTGGGAACAAAGACTTCGAGGAAAAATATACTTGTAACGACTACCCGGCTGCCCAATGCGTAGAAGCTGAAAGCATCCCAATTGAAGTTGGTATTTTGAGTTATAGTTTTGAACCTAGATTTGAGTGCTTTAGAGAAGACATAGCACAAACAAGACCTTCTTTCCTGCTAACTAGTCTTTTTGGGGGTAATCCCACAAGAGAGTATACGCTTTCATGGGAATTTACCATGCCTGACGGAAGTACAATAACCTCTTCTGATGCTAATCCAATGCTCCCAGAGATGCCTTCAGGAGAAAAAATAACTGCTAAACTTACCATAAGTCAAACAGTGGAAGGGAGTGATCCTTTGGTAGGTGATCCTATCACATTAGAAATAACGATCCCAAGCGCCTTTTCCCTAGATGACATTGTTACATCTCATGTGATAACCGAGACTGAAGAAGGAAAAGCTACAGGATCCATAATAATTGAATTAGAAGAAGGAGACCTTTTCTACTATTGGACATCATTAGACGATCCAGAATTTTACTCCGAATCAGCCTCAATTGAGGACTTGCCAGAAGGAACATATACCCTTACTACCATAGATCTAACTACTGGACTATGTAGACTTGATGTATTCGATGTAGGCGCTAGAATTCTCCCAGTAGAACTTCTAAATCCAAATGCCAGATTCGAGCCTTCTAACAAAACCTCCTTACTCTCTTGGGCCACTGCCAAAGAAACCGCAAACTCCCATTTCGAAATCGAACGCTCAGATAAAGGTATCAATGACTTTAGAAAAGTTGGCGAGGTAGATGGAATGGGCTGGAAAGACACCGTCACAGAATACCAATTCATAGATGAAAAACTCCCTCTAAGTGGTGGCAACTTATTCTACAGAATCAAGCAGGTAGACTTTGATGGGAAATCCACTTACAGCAAGGTGCTGGCAGTAAGGGCTGAGGGCGTACAAGCTACTACAAGCGCTTGGAGAGCTTTCCCTAATCCTACTCTTGGAGATGAGTTGAGAATAGCGCTATTGGACAGAACCCAATACGATGAAGAGCCTATCACTTTCAGGATCGTTCACCCTACTTTGATCACACAAGCCATCACTGTAAATTCTGAAAATGAAATGAATGATCAATTGGCAAATTTAATTCCTAGAGCTCCAAAAGGCGTCCTTGTAGTCGAAATCCAATGGGGTCAAAAAGTAGAGCATATCAAAGTACTCAAAAAGTAAATACTCGTTCATTAATAAACAGAAAGGCTGTCCCGAAATCGAGACAGCCTTTTTTTACTTTTTTAAATAGAGACCTGCCAGGTTTTTAAAACCTGGCAGGTCTCTTTTACTTTTAAGTCAAACAGATTTAAATCTAATTCAACTCCTTAGCCATCATTTCATCTACCTTAGCTTTTACTTTTGCGCTTTGAGTATAAGCCATATATAACTGTTGAAATTCCTGTTGGGATAATTTACTATCTTCGATTACTTGTTGGATTTCAGTTTGCATGTCTTGTTGCATAGTCATTACCTTTTGACCTGCTTCATTGAACATGGCCATCTCTTCCGCACTTTCAGCTATCTCTGTCAAATTACCTCCTTGCTGTGCTTGTGCCAACTCCTGAAAACGCTCTACAGTCAAACCAGAAGCCTCAATAGCTGTCAACATGCCTTCTTGAGATTTCTCCTGGATAGGCATCAGTTCTAAGTTGACTTTTACAAATTCCTTCAACTCTGAATCCTTGAAGTCTTCTTTGATTTCCATCTGAGGTGGCATTTGCTGCGCCATCGCTACAAAACCTAAGAGTGTAAAAACAAAAGAAAGGGTGAAAATTTTAGAAAATAGATTCTTTGAATACTTCATTTTGGTAAGTTTTTGATTATTGATGCAAGTAAAATTACAAAATCCTTACCGAAATCACATTCTAAGTATTATTTTTAAAGTTTATTAACATAAAATTCTTTAATAAATACAAATTTTATTTATAAGTTCCAAATTACTTAGGGTTATCCTTTAAGGCCCACTTCATCAATGGCCCACTACTCATACTTGTGATGATGGCCATGATGACCAAGGCTACAAATAACTTTTCATCAATTAGACCATTCTCCAAAGCAATCAATCCTAGAATGATTTCCATGGCTCCCCTTGCGTTCATACCAAATCCAACTGCCAATGACTCCTTGACATTGAAGCCTCCCTTATAAGCCCCAAAACCACTCCCAACAATCTTCCCTGCAAAGGAGATCGCCAACACTGCCAAGGTCAACATCAGTTCAAAATTGGTGAAGAAATTAATCTTCAAACCTATAGACACAAAGAATAACGGTGCAAATATATTATTGATAAACTGATGGACAATTTCCTTAGCACGCTCTGACATGTGCTCAGAATCTCCCAGTGCCACACCCAACAAAAACGCTCCAAAAATAGAATGAATTCCCAACCACTCTGTGAAAGCAGCCGCTAAGAAACAAAATGCCATAGACAGAGACAGCACTCCTCCAGGCCAAGCCAATTTCTTATTCACCCAAGGTAGCACCTTATTGATGATGATCTTGCCAAGTGTCAACATAAAGAATGTAAAAAGCAAGGTCACACCTATCGTTTGCATCAAAGAAAGAGAACTCCCTTTTCCCATAAAGGATAAAATCACAGAGAAGATCAACCAGCCAATGATATCATTGACCATGGCAGACGCCACGATCAGCATTCCCATTTTGGTCTTGAAGAGATTCATATCCATCAAGATCCTGACGACCACCGGCAGGGCTGTGATGGACATAGCTGTCCCCATAAACAAGGAGAATAATAACCTGTCCCCATCTGCTAAACCAAAGAAGCTAGAGAAGTAATATGGAAATATAAAACCAAGCACAAATGGCACTACTAAGCCCAATAAACTGATACTCAAGGCTGATTTCCCTTGGGACCAGACCAAATGCAACTCTACCTCTAACCCAGCTATAAAGAGAAGAAGAACAACCGCAATCTGTACAAATCCATCTAGAGCTAAGTTAGCACTGGGATTACTCGCAAAGAGAAAATCAAAAGCTCCAGGAAAGAAGGTGCCTAAAATCGTAGGACCTAAAATAATTCCAGCTAACAACTCCCCTACTACAGCAGGTTGATTGAATTTTTGAGCTATTTCAGCGAATACCCTTGCCAGCAAAAGCATTGCTGCCAATTGCAGAAATAGATTGACTACATCTTGATGTGATAAACTTTCCATATGTAGCCCTTATTTTTTCTTAATAATCAAAAGATTGCAAGGAAGGTCACTTAAGATATCCTCCAAATCATGCGGGAAGATTCGATCAAAAAAACCTAGGTTTCCTTCATCTCCAACGATCAAGAGGTCAGCCCCAAAATCTATTGCAAATCGAGCAAGTTCTACTGCCCATTTACCACAGGTGATTTTGACATTCACACGCAAATCACCCTTGTCAATATTTTTTAGGATATTCTCTACATACGCTACTTCCTCTCCCACCAACTTCCTTCTGGTATTTGCCACTTCGGACTCTCCTCCTTCTCCGGCAGTAGCCATTTGCATTCCATACATTTTGATCTCATTGACTACATAGACCTGCTTGGCATGATCCTGCTGACACCACTCTATACCCTTTTGGATGACATAAGGCGTTTGTTCTTGTTGCGTACCATTGATCACTACTTTTTCAAAAGGAGTAGGTTCCATCAGAGGGTCAACCAAAGTCAAAACTGAACATTTAGATTTACGAATAATCTTTCTCGCAATAGATCCTATATAATATTTAAAAAACCCTTCTGTCTTCAAAGCTCCAGCTACTAATAGGTCAACACCTTCTTGATTACAAGTTTGAATGATCTTTTTGGCTGGATTTCCTGATTCCCAAACCACCTTCACCTTTTTAGGATCAATCTGATGCTTATCAAGCATAAAATTCAGATTCTGTTCCAAAGTTGCTGTTTTCTCTCCTACATGGATCAAAATCAATTCAGCTCCAAACAAATCCTTTAATCGCTTTGATTCACAGATCAATGCCTCCATTCTCGGAGAAAATGCCAATGCTAGTGCTATTTTCTTAAACATAACTTGCGCTTATAGATGGGGGAAAATACTAAAAAATATCTCTCCCTCCTAAAGTCCCAACTATCCAAGCTAATTATTTAAAAATACCTCCCACAATCCATTTATTCAAAATCTCGAACCTCTCTTGCATTATTTTAGTTTTAATAATTGATTTCAATTTAATATCTTTAACTCATGCAGGCATACGAATTTATCAACAATCTAATTCCACCATTAAAAATGACAGACAATGCAAAAAAGGCATTGGCATGGATGGAGGAGATTAGGCAGGATGTATTGCCTGTGGTTGACGAGGGCATTTTCAGAGGATTAGTCTCAGACGACCTCATCTACACCCTTAATGACCCAGATCTGAAAATTGCCGATATTAGTCCTGAATCTGTTGCATGCTTTGTATATCAGGACAAGCATATCTATGATGTCCTTAGAGTAGCAGCTGAACATCAATCCAATATGGTAGCGGTATTAGACAGAGAGCAGCACTACCAAGGTGTCATCACCATGGAAGATGCCATTTCAGCATTTGCAGAAAGTCTTTCGATCCAATCTCAGGGTGCAGTGGTCGTTTTGTCCATGTTCATGACAGACTACAGCATGTACGAGATCGCTAGAGTGATAGAATCAGAAAATGCCAAAATTCTATCTAGCTTTATTTCTGTGGACCCTCTCGATGATAGCAAGATCAAAGTTACCCTCAAATTGGATAAAACTGAGCTAAGACACATCAAAGCTACGCTAGAGCGATTTGGCTACAGAATCATTGATCATTATCAAGAAGAACAAGAGCAAAGCAATGAACAAGATAGAATTGGTAACCTCTTGAGATTTTTGGACCTTTAAACCAGCACCTACATGAATATTGCTATCCATGGGATAGGTTTCCCAAAGGAATTTGTACCCCATGTCAAAGAGCTTATTGCGCACCTGCAAGAGCAGAAAATAAGCATATTTTTTACTGAAGCTTTCTCAAAATCGCTGAAGAAACACCATGTTAAAATTGAATCTTATGAGCCCCTACTCCCTAAATCACTGATTTCAGAAATGGATTTTGTCCTTTCTGTCGGTGGAGATGGAACATTGCTTGATACAGTATGTTTAGTTGGTAGCCATGAAATCCCGATCGTTGGGATCAATTCTGGTAGGTTAGGATTTTTAGCTACTGTCGCCAAAGATGACATCCAGCAAGCTGTTAAAAGCCTGATTAACCAAGAATATACAATAGAAAAAAGGGCTTTAGTCTCTGTTCACACAGATAAGCAACTTTTCAATGGAGTCAATTTCGGTCTCAATGAATTTACTATTCATAAACGAGACACCTCTTCTATGATTACTATTCACACTTACATAGACGGGCAATACTTGAATTCTTATTGGGCTGATGGCTTGATCGCTGCTACTCCCACGGGATCTACAGGATACTCCTTGAGCTGCGGTGGTCCTCTGATCAGCCCGGGAGCAAGAAACTTTGTCCTGACACCTGTTAGTCCACATAATCTCAATGTAAGGCCCATGATCATCTCAGATGAATGTGAAATTAGCTTCAAAGTGGAAGGTCGAGGTGAAAAATTCTTAGTCTCTTTGGACTCAAGGTCCACTACTATAGATGCTAGTGACGAGCTGAAAATCAAAAAAGCTCCATTTGCTGCCTGTCTGGTAAAATTCCCTGGCTATCACTTTTTCGACACCCTCAGACAAAAACTGAACTGGGGTTTTGATATGAGGAATTAAAGGCCTTGTGAAAAAAAATGAGTTTTTAATTGGATACTCGTAATTAAAATTGAAAGTACTTATTGATGAAATCAGATATTGGTGGATCCTTGATACTAATAGATGACTTGGTCCAATTTTTCGAAATTGATTCAATCACTTCCATTATTCAGATGACAATCGAAAATTTAGAAAACTTATTAGAGTGACTTCTATACTCTATTGACTGTCGATTGCTGAAAAGCAAATAATCATGTAACCCTAAATTTCTTAATTGTTTCCGCCAAAAGAATCAAATCAGCTTCTTCGTGCCATGCTGATAAAACAACCCTATGAATAGGCTGATCGGAAGGTCTAGGGTATGGAAAGGATGAAACTATAAATTGATGGGCAAACAAATAACTCACCAAATCAGCCTCTCTAAAACTAAAAACAGGATAACCCTTTGCTGATGTAAAAAAAGATAAGCCTACGGTCAGCTCATTGAACAAGCTAATATGAGATCTAAGTTTGTCGAATTGCGCTGAGTATAATGCTTGAGCCTTTAGAAATACTGATAAATAAGCTGGAGGTGGAGGAGAAGCACCTCTGAAAATCACTTGCGATGACAATTCCTGCATCGACTCCTGATTGCCCAATACAATTCCTGCTGGCAAACCCAAACCCTTACCAAGAGAGCCTGACACAAATAGCCGAACAGGCAAATCCTTCCAAAGAGCGTAAGTCCCAAAGACCCCTTCTCCAACCAATCCAAAAGCATGACTATCATCAATCAAAAGCGTATATTGATTCCCTTTTGGTAATTGACTCATCCAAGAAAAATCATGGATTTCTGGTTTCAATGCATCCACAGCATTCGCAAGGATTAAAATACTTTTGTTCTGATACTGATTAGCGTAATATTGAATTGCATTTATCCAGTCTTCTGCTTTGCCATAACTTTTCCCTGCTAAGGCATTGGGAAAAACTGCTGGATGAGTGCCTGGAGCAATAAAAATAATGTCTGCTTCTTTTTCCAAATGAGATATTATAGCATAACCTGCCAAAAAACCACTGCTAAATGCCAATGCTCGCTCTGACCCTGCCATTTGAGCAAAGTAGCTTTCAAACGCATCATAAATACCCAATCTGACATTGTTGACCCTACTCAGTCCATGACTCAAACCAAGATGATCCATCTCCTCCTTAACCAAACTTCGAAACTCTTCCAAAGCCTGCATTCCTAAATAGGAAGTCCCACTAAAATAGAGATAGTCTTTACCTTCATTTCGAATAACACGACCGATGGGTTGATTGAGGTATAATGGATCCATATCGGGATGAAGTTAAAAAATAATAGGCATAAAAAAACCCTCAATTGCTTGAGGGTTTTTTTGAATTTATAATTTTAAATGATATTAGAAAGTATATCTTATACCAAATTGAGCTCTCCATCTAGAGAAGAAATCATTTACAGCAAAAGTATCATCAGATCCACTAACAAATGACTTGAAGGCCGGTCTTGTTGTTGGAACTGGTGTCACCACACCATTAACTGTTCTAGGCTCTCCACCTGCTTGTCCTCCAAAAGAAGCAACAGAAACTGGCTGAGTATTATTAGAGTTAAATGAACGACCCCAGTTACTGTTAAGCATGTTTCCAAAGTTCAAAACATCTAAAGTAAACTCAAGCTTACCTGCAGACTTTGTCATAAACTCTTGAGCGATTCTGATATCGAATCTATGTTCAAAAGGAGTTCTACCACCATTTCTTTCAGCATACTGACCCTTTCTGCTACTCAAATAGCTATCATTATCTATAAAGGCCATCAAATCTGCAAATTGCTGATCAGCAGAAGCTTGAAGAACCCACTGCCCATTTGACAAAGAATATCTATCATATAAGAGGATATCACTTCTCTGTCCAGGAACAAATATCAAATCATTACCAAAGACTCCATCTCTATTCATGTCGCCGTTATATGTAAAAGATTGCCCTAAACCAGACTGACCATTATAGAATACACCTACGGATGTAGCCATGAAACCAGCGTATTCTTTTCTATAAGTTAAGGTACCTATCAATCTGTGAGGAACCATGAAATTTGAGAAAGAAAGTTCTGGATTATTTGGATTACCGATAGTAGGAACACCTCTAAAGTTAGAAATAGCTTGAGAGGAAGTACCTGGGTTGATGTCTTTAGATACACCATAGTTATATCCAATATTAGCATAAAGCCCATTTGTCCATCTTTTGCTAACTTGCGCACTTAAGTTATATGCATAACCTTCATCAGTGTTTGTCAAATAAACTATGTCTGTGAAGTCAGGATTCACTCTAGCTCCATTAAACCTAGGTCTATTATCAGCACCTTCGAATTTTGTGAAATTAAAATCTTCTAGACCAGCGATATTCAAGTTTTGATACAGAATATTGTTGAAATTCTTAGTATAAATACCATCAAAACTAGCCACAATACCATTTGCAAACTTATAATCCGTGCCTATATTCAACCTAAATACTTGAGGGTATTTAAAGTTAGGGTCTGTTACATTTATCTCGGAAGTAAACGTTGGGAGACCTAGATCAGCAGCATTCGGTTGAGTCGAAGGGTTTGGGTTAAATGTAAATCCAGCAGGGAAATCGCCTCTTTGTCTTTGAGCCTGTAGTCGAGCAATTTCGATACCTGTATTAGAGAATTGATTAGACAACCATACAAAAGGTAATCTTCCTGAGAAAATTCCAGCTCCTCCTCGTAATTGGAACGTCTGATCTCCTCTTACATCCCAATTAAAACCTACTCTAGGTGACCAAAGTAAGTTTGAAGAAGGAATTACATCAGTTCTTACTCCATATCTGCTTGCTGCCAATGAATTATTAAACGTCTCATTTGATGTTGGTTGATCAAAAAATACAGGTATGTCAGCCCTTACTCCAAATGTTAATCTAAGATTATCTGTTGCTTGGTATTCATCTTGAGCATAAAAACCCAATTGCGCCGCACCAAATTCAGCTCCCCAATTTGGTTGACCTGGAACGTTTGAAAAAGAATAATCATAGGTTAAAGGAAAAGCTTCGTTTCCTGTACCTACAGTCAACCAGTCGTCTAAACTAGCATATCTGTACGAGCCAAATGCCTGTCTGATAAATAAATTAAATACTTTATAAAACTCATTGTGAGTACCTAAAGTAATAGTATGTTTGCCTTTGTAAATGCTCAAATTATTTGTTAAAGTAAATACATCCTGATTTAATGTATTAGCAGTACCAAATTGTTCTGAACCCAATTGAACACTTCTGTTTCCAAAATCAACTCTAACAAATGGGAAAGGATCACCTACAAAACCTCTGTCATCACGAACAGTCGTATAACCAATCCTAAGCTCATTAGCTACCGAATTAGAAAATCTAGTATTTAATTCAGCAACTGTAGTGTTTGTTGTACTTGGAAAGAACTGAGCTCCACCTGACAAAACAAATGTGTTCGCATTTCTGAAGATACTCAAAGACTCAGAATTCACATAATTATGTCTGATTGAAAATTTATTTTTATCGTTGATATTCCAATCCAATCGAACAAAGAACTTTTGAGTTTTATCTTCTTCATTGAACCTATCAGAATTACCAATATCTGCCCCAGGAGCAATTCGATTAATAACACTTACCACCTGATCTACTTCTTGTTGAGTAAGGTTAGAACCTTCACCAATACCGAACAGTTTTGGCTGAGTTCTTTCAGTTAATTCAGCATTGGCAAAGAAGAATAATTTATCTTTAATGATCGGCCCACCTACTCTAAAACCATATTGCCTTTCAGAATAGTCGGGAACTCTTTGCCCTTCCGTACTTTCTAATACTCCTTTACCTGTAAGACCTTGGTTATTCACAAAATAATATGCAGAACCTTTAATCTCATTTGTACCAGACCTAGTAACAGCATTGATGCCACCACCTGTAAATCCTCCCATTCTTACATCAAACGGAGCAATTTCAACATTAATTTCTTCAATAGCATCAAGAGAAATAGGTTGCGTACCAGTTTGACCTCCATTTGTACCAGAAGGAGCTAAACCAAAAACGTCATTGTTAACTGTACCATCTATGGAAAATTGATTATATCTATTATTTGATCCAGCAAAAGAAATACCACTACCTCTTGTAGAGGCCAAAGGTGATAACCTTGCATAATCTTGAATACTTCTGTTGATGGTTGGCAAACTATTGATCGCATCTGAGTTTACACTTGTAGAAGCACCAGTTCTATTTCCATCAAAAATTTGATCTCTAACAGATGTGACAACAAACTCGTCAAGGTCTGACGCATCATCTCTTAAGACTACGTTGATGCTTTGAGTTTGACCTAATGAAAGGTATACATTATCATATCCGGCAGTCTCGTACCCAATGAAAGATACTGCAATAGTATATGGACCACCTACTCTCATACCTGGAATTGAGTATCTCCCTTCTAGATTGGTAACAGCACCATATCTAGTACCTGATGGCATGTGTGTTGCCACCACGTTTGCTCCAGGTAATGTCTCACCTGATGCATCAGTAACTCTTCCGTTGATACCAGAAGTAGTCACACCTTGCGAAAACACAAGACCCGTACTGAATACGAGCATCGCTATCGCAAATAAACTCTTTAGTAATGATTGCCTCATAATTTTTGTTTTTTTGTGGAAAATTTTAGAATTACAGTTTTAGGATTTACTTAGTTTTTCCGAATACAAATGTATAGCACTTAGACAAGTTTTCTTTTTTGTAATTGTTAAGTTTTAACATTTATTCACAATATTACTTAACAATTTCTTAACATTGAAAAAAGAAGGAAATTTTCTTTTTGCCTGAAATTTTGCATTTCAAACGGTTTAAACCCATGGATTACCCACTTATACTGAAATTAACTTCTTTGATCTATTTTAGTGTTAAGTTTTCTTTAACTCAATGTTAACACAAAATTGGGTTCAAAAAACCTAAAAATAATTGGCTATATTTCCACTTTAAACCTCAATTAAAACGAGCCAATCCATGCGAAATAAAAATATCCTTTGGTTGTATATATTTCTTCTCGTTGCCGTGATAGATCTTTTTTTTACAGCAGAAGGAAATTCAGGATATAGATTATACAGCAAGCCATTGATTATCTTGTCATTAGGATTCTACTTTTGGCAAATCAGTAAAAATATCGCTGGCAGCTTGATCCGTAAAGCCATGTTGGGAGCACTGATATTTTCTTGGTTAGGTGATGTACTCCTGCTTTTTCCTCACCTCTTCCTATATGGCTTGGGGGCATTCTTGATGGCGCATGTCTGCTTTATTATCAGTTTCAAGATAAGCCAAGAAAAGCCTTTCGAAATTGGTCAAGTCAATTTCATTAAATTATTTCTATACAATCTTCCCATTTATCTCCCAGCCGGCATAGCCTACTTCTTGATCAACCCAGGATTGGGAGAACTCAAGATCCCTGTAGTCATCTATATCCTTATTATTGTCACGATGGTCACGACAGCTAGAGAGCGATTTGGGAAAACCAATGCCTCCAGCTTCTGGCAAGTTTTTATTGGTGCTTTTACATTTATGATTTCAGATGGGATACTTGCAGTCAATATGTTTTACAAGCCCTTCCCCGAGGCTCCTGTACTCGTGATGGGCAGCTATATACTCGCTCAACTTTTGATTATAATGGGTATAAGGGCTCATTATTTAAAAAACTAAGAGAAATAATAAATATATTTTAAAATTAATATTCTCTTTTTAGGCTCTATATGATTTGTAGTGGGTAACTGAAACAAAAGTCAAGAAAGTCTTAAATTTGTTTGATGAACAGCAACCAGATTTTTGAGATGGCGCTT
>NZ_FZOK01000042.1 GCF_900188245.1 Belliella buryatensis
GGTCGTGTACTGAAATAGGTTGACACAATTTTACTAGAAATTGTAAACCTATAATCGGACAAAATGCAAGAAAAAGAAAAATTCTCTGAAGACGCTAGGAGAAAAATCGTTACCGAAGTACTATCAGGTACTTTGACCAAAGAACAAGCAAGGCATGTTTATGGAATTAAAAGCAAATCCGCTATCTTGGAATGGATGAGGATTTTTGCTGGTCTAGAAAGGAGAGTTCCTAAAGACCCTCTTCCGATATTAAGAAACATGTCAGAAAAACAGGATTCCAACAGTGAGTTAAAAGCTCGTATTAAGCAACTTGAAGAAGAGCTTAAACTTAGTCAGTTAAAGGGCAGGGCATATCAGATTATGGTCGATATTGCCAAGGAAGAATATGGCCTGGATCTTGAAAAAAAGTCTGGTGCCAAACAGTTCAAAGACTCAAAGAAGAAGAACCAAGGGTAAGCTTGGATCAACTTTGCGGATTGTTTGGCAAGAGCAGACAAGGCTATTATAAATCTTTAAAATATATTTCCCGGGAGGCCTTTGAGGAAGACTTGGTCTTAAGTCTTGTTTTCAAGATCAGGAAGAAGGCTAAAACATCCAGATGGGGATTGAGGAAACTATACCCACTAATTCAGAAGGATTTGACCAAGCTGAAAATCAAGTTAGGCAGAGATAAACTGTTTGATCTGCTTCGTATGAGCGGGTTATTGGTCACTAAGAGAAAAAGGAGGTTTTTCACTACCCAGAGCCATCATTGGCTAAGGAAGTACCATAATCTCGTTGAAAATATGGTTGTCTCAAGACCCAACCAGTTATGGGTTTCCGATATTACCTACGTCGAGCTAAACAGGGAGGTCATGTATCTGTATCTTATTACGGATGCTTATTCCCAGAAAATAGTGGGCTGGAATCTTTCTCTGGACCTAAAGGCTGAATCGGCACTTGATGCCCTAAAAATGGCTTTTCAATCTCAGAAATGCATTGAACCATACTCCCTGATTCATCACTCAGACCGGGGGGTACAGTACTGCAGTTATGATTACACAGACCTTTTGAAAAAGAAAAAAGTCTGGATAAGTATGACAAAGCCTGCCTCCCCACATGAAAATGCCATAGCAGAAAGAGTAAACGGTATTCTTAAAGAAGAATGGTTGGATGATATTGCTGGAGAACCAGGTATCAATGCACAAAAATATATAAGTCAGATCATCAAAATCTATAATGAAATGAGACCGCACGAAGGACTGGGGAATAATCTCACGCCAAACCTAGTACATGACGAAGGTTTTACAAGGCATGATACCGAACGCGTTATTGGGAATAAGTACAGCTGGAAAAAAAAGACTGAACCTGTTAAGATCCAGTCTAAAAATAGCAACGCTATCGGACCAAACGACTATTCCTTGGCAAGTTGCTCCTCAGCAGAGCTTGCCTCCGCTTCATCGTGGTATTGTAAGTTATCCCAAACTTCTTAGAAATTGAAATACTAACTATATTTGAATAATAAAAGTGTCAACCATTTTCAGGACGAGACA
>NZ_FZOK01000026.1 GCF_900188245.1 Belliella buryatensis
TAATCTGGCACACCATCGCCATTGCTATCCAAGAAGTCATTCGGATCATTAGGATCAGTGCCTTGCATGAATTCATACACATCCGGTACACCATCACCATCTGTATCCAGATCCAGGTCATCCATCAAGATCGCTCCTAGGTTCAAGGACATCGTAGCTCCAGCAGTTGTGATACCAGTCGCTTGAAGGGTATATCTACCAGGCTTGATATCACCAGGGATATCCATAGAAGCTCTAAACCTACCATTCGCATCCACATCAGCATGGCCAAGGAAGTAAACTTCACCTGCCTGCGAGCCCATCACGCGGGCTGTCTGCTGCCATGTAGCATTAACTTCTATTACACGAGTCTGCAGATAGGTATCTTCTATCCTGATTCTACCACCAGCTGAACCTGATACATTCTCTACCAACCATACGGCTACTGCGGTATTCTTTCGGAAGCCTTCACCATTTACTTCTGCAACACCATTGGGTTCTAAGACCAACAGGCCTTCCAAGATTGGCAACTGATCACCAGTAGCTCTTGCTGCTGCCAAGTCCATCTTCAATGAACCTGCCTCAAATACCAAGGCATCATTCACGATATCCAAGAAGATATCTTCCTCTACTCCATCAATATTGAAACTGAAAGTACCTGGGTCTTGGGTAGGTATCGTGCTGTTGTCATCCGTCACAGGTGCTATCGGAATCAATGGGCCGATCACTTTCTCTTCTCCTACTGAGAAGGCCGTGAAGGCACTGATCCTGAACCAATACTTCTGAGAATTGATCAAATCCTCGGCGAGGTACTCAAATGCATCCAATTCTACAAGCAGGGAATATGATTCTCCATCCTCAGAGATCTCAATGCGATAGCCTAAGATATCAGAAGCAAATTCGGTAGGCTCTGCCCAAGTTAAGCTGATCATACGATCTCCTGTTTCTGCTTCCAAGTCTGTCACAGGACTGATATAAGCATCCTGAATTACAAAGTTCACAACCTTTACACCAGTGTAGTTACCCATACCTGTCAATGTAACCGTAGCTATTCCTATATTGACATTATCTGTATAAGCTACCGTGAAGTCTCTACCTTCTTCTAAGGTCAGTGAACCATAACTTACTACTACAGTAGGCTCAAAGGCTCTGTCCTCAAAAATGACATCTGCTATAGGCTCTACAGTCAAATCATCTAGCGATTTGGCTCCGATCACGAAGCTACTGCTCAAGCTACCTGCATAGTTGCCGATACCTGTCACCGTCATCGTAGCAGTACCTACATTGATATTATTGCCGTAAGCTACTGTAAAGTCTGTACCGTCTTCTAAGGTCACTGTACCGTCTTTCAACGTCAGTGCCGGGATCAGTGCCGAACCTGTAAATACCTGATCCGCTACTTTTTCAATCTCAGCATTGTCCAATGACCTTGCTGTAATTTCAAAGCTACCGCTCAAAGTACCCGCATAGTTTCCTATACCCGTCACCGTCACCGTAGCAGTGCCTGCATTGATATTAGCTGTGTAGCTGAGTTCATAATCCACTCCTTCCACTAAGGTCTTCGATCCATCTTTTACAGTCAGTGTGACCGTCAGCTCATCACCAGTAAACGCCTGATCATCGATATCGAAGTCCTGTGCAGGCAATGTTTTGCCGGTGATCACAGCAGTTTCAACTACCAGATCTTCAGGAGTCAGATAATTGTCCGCATCAGCACCTCCTATGCTATAGACTACCGTGATGGTCTTGCCTGTACCAGCATCTGCATTGTCATAGGTAGCTACCGCAGTGACTGTCACCACATCTGAGCCAGCCACGCCTGATAGCTGAATATCAGCAATTGTCGCTGTCGTAGTACCATCATATACTTTCTCTGTCGTCAAATCTTGAGATTCTATTTCCAATTGCTTGGCTGCGATCTCTCCTGTGTTTACCACAAAGTCAACAGGGGCTATATAATTGTCCTTGTCTGCACCTGATAGTGCAAATACCACTGTGATCGTCTTGCCTGTGCCTACCAAGGCATCGGCATAAGTAGCTACTGCTGTCACTGTGACATCTTCTCCATCGGCTACACCGATCAGCGTAATGTTCTCTATCACAGCAGCAGTACTGCCATCATACACCTTGGTCAATTCCAAATCCTGAGTACCTACTTCCAGTTGATTGGCAACAATCTCAAAGGTAACATCAAGTGTACCCAGGTACCTGCCTGTACCGCTGATGCTCACAGTAGCTGTACCCAAGGCAATATTGTCACTATAAGACAATGTATAGTCCACACCAGCTACCAGAGTCTCTGAACCATCCGTGATGATCAGGTCAGGCTTGATCTCAGATCCCGTGTAAGACTGATCTGCAATCACCTCTATCTTGGTATCATTCATGTTTTTGGCTATCAGCCATACTACAGATGCATCTTCTACCGTCCATGCCAATACCGGATATGGACTGTCCAGAATATCTGCATTCGCCCTTGCGATATCCCAGTCTGCTTCAGCAAAAGTGGTAATCAACTGCATCTCTGCAGTAGGTCTACCAAATCCACCATCACTTGTCGTCAAGCCTGATGTCTTGGTATCCCAGAAGCTATTTGTAACAGTTGAATTTACTAAACCACCTAATAAACCACCTATATCTGATGTAATTGTACTTGAAACTAGTCCTATTGCATATGTTTTATCGATTGAAGTATTTTCAATATAGCCTACTAAACCGCCCACATAAGAACCACCTGCTGTAACACTACCAGTTGCAAGTGATTGGGTAATTGTTCCTATAACACTACGACCAAGTAATCCACCCACTTCACCAGCAGCGCTACCTATAACATCACCTGTAGCGTAACTTTCACTAATAGAAGAGTTATAGAGATTACCGACTAAACCGCCAATAGATTCATTCCCATTACTCGTTACAATACCCGTAGCATACGATTTAGTAATTGTTCCATTGTCATATATTTCACCAACTAAGCCACCAATCCTACTATCTCCAGTTACATTACCTTCTGCAAAGGAGTTTTCAATGGTACTGCCTTGGAAAACATACCCAACAAGTCCACCTATATAGTCATTCCCAGTTACTACGCTAGAAGCAGAAGAATTTCTTACAGTTATATCGCCCCATAACAAACCTATCAAACCACCTGTATTGGTACCTATTCCTGTAACACTCCCTTGAGCATGGGCATTATCAACAACAATGTTGCTCCCTTTTATATAACCTATAAGTCCACCTACATCACCTCCTCTGTTGGTTCCATCACCGCTTACTGTCACATTAGCAGTAGCATTAGTCACTCCACCCGCATCGATATATCCAACCAGACCACCTGTTGCCAAGCTATTTGTTCCAGAAGCCGTAATGCTACCTGATGAAATATGAATATTATTGATAGTAGCAGTTGAAAAACCAGCCAAAGCACCTGCATGGTGGATATTACTACTAGTCCCTACCGCTGTTACATTCACGCTAACCAAGGTGAGATTACTAATACTAGAGCCAGTACCAAGATACCCAAAGAGACCTACATAATCATTACCTGTTTGGTTGATGGTCAAGTTGCTAATCGTACGGTTGCCACCATCAAATGTACCAGTAAATGGATCATCCGATGAGATTCCTATCGGCTCCCAGCCCTTGGTATTCACACAGCCCAGGGCATTGCCTGCTACATAATCCGTCAGGTCTATATTAGCTCCAAGCTTGTAATGTGCCGTCAGGTCATAACGCATCGCATCCAACTGCTCCGCAGTAGTGATGATATATGGATCACCATCGATACCAGTGCCCGAATCAAAATCCGCAGCCCACTTGGCATACAAAGTCATATCTTCGGTCACAGGATCGTCAAAATCCCAAGCTGCTTCCAGACATACATCCGCAAACCAACCTACAAAGCTATACCCTGTCCTCACCGGATCGGTCGGTGCAGCTATCGCCTTTCCATTTATAGCTAAATCTGCAGCAACCGCACCGCCTCCATTGGCATCAAAAGTAACGGTAAGCTCTGGAAGTATGCCTTCCTCTGTAGCTGTACGGATGAATATAGGATATGGATAATCCAGGTAATTATTCATAAACCAGATAGCATCAAAATCCCAGCCTACGCTTGTAAAAGTAGCCAGATCTCGCATCTCCGCATCTGTTTTAGGTACACCATTACCGGTATCACTTTGACCAGAAGTCTCGCTGTTGTAGAAGGAATTGGTGACTTCAGAACCAGGAAATATTCTTCCTACCAATCCACCAATAAGCAGTGGACTTGCACTTGTCGAATTTGACACAACTTGACCCATAGCGTAAGAATTGTGGATTAATCCTGGAACCTCTGGACTACTATTATCCTCCTTAGTCAGCCTACCAACTAATCCACCTAGAATATTAGGAGCAGTCACATCAACAACAGCATAACTATTACTAATATTCAATCCTATACCCGAACCTACTAATCCTCCTGCAATCGAAGTAGTTGCCTCAACCGATCCATCAATTGCAAAACTTTCTGTAATTCTTCCGTCTCCAAGAATATTGTTTTGATTAGTTTGACCTGCACCTAAAATTGCAGTAGAATTCTCTGGATCATTGGTAAACCTCCCTACTAAACCACCCACATTCCGGTCGGAACGAATTTGAAAACCAATTACAGAGGAGTTTCTGATACTAGCTCCATCTACAATACCAACAATACCACCTATATTTCCAAATCCCTCTATAGAGAACCCTTCAAGATGAATGTTTTCAAAAAGACTGTAGCCTGCTTTTCCAACTAATATGCCAGTCCCAGTACTATTGCTTCCAGCCGTAAATTCAATATAGGAATCGATTATTTTTAAATTAGAAAACTTGGCTCCACCATAGGTAACTCCGAATAAACCAATATCTTTTGCGCTAGTTGTATCTTCAATTTGTAATCCACTGATTGTATATCCATCCCCATCCAATGTACCGTTGAAGAATTTTCTAGGATCCCCATTAATGTCCGTATTGTTACAATCCTGGTCAACATCATTACAAATAGGCTTCCATCCATCTACTGTATTATATGGCGCTACATCCAAGTCTATATCCGCCCCCAGCTTGTAATGGGCGTTGGGCTCTTTTCTGACATTATTCAATTGATCAGCGTCCATGATAATATACGGATCAGTCTCTGTACCTGTACCTGAAGCAAAACGCTGCTCCCAGCCGGCATACAAGGTCATCGCCGCAGTCACAGGATCGTCAAAATCCCATTCATTAGATAAAGAGCTATCTATAAACCAACCCGCAAAATCAAATCCATCCCTCACCGGATCGGTCGGTGCAGCTATCGCCTTTCCATTTATAGCTAAATCTGCAGCAACCGCACCGCCTCCATTGGCATCAAAAGTAACGGTAAGCTCTGGAAGTATGCCTTCCTCTGTAGCTGTACGGATGAATATAGGATATGGATAGTCCAGGTAATTATTCATAAACCAGATAGCATCAAAATCCCAGCCTACGCTTGTAAAAGTAGTCTGATCAAGCATCTCCGCATCCGTCTTAGGCTCACCCTTCCCAGTGTCACTCTGACCAGAAGTCTCGCTGTTGTAGTAGGAATTTTCTATCTTAGTATCCGTAGCAGCCAACTCACCTACCAAGCCTCCGATATGAAGAGGACTTATCTCAGTGGAAGTGACCTGCCCGATCGCATAAGAGTTTATGATCGTTCCGATTTCAATTGGAAGTGTAGGTGCATACCAGTCTAAACCCTCTAAAATTCCAACTAAGCCTCCCACTTTGTCTTTACCTGTCACATCAGCCATGGAGAAACTATTGGAGATAGTGGCACCAATAACGTATCCTGCAAGCCCTCCTGCCCCCTGATCTAGAGCGGTAATTTGGCCTACTGAGTAGCATTGCTCCATGGTACCATCCCCCAAGCCTGTGTCTCCACCTGCCCATGGCCATGGTCCTGTAGGGTCATTTTGCCAATCCCCAACGATACCCCCTACACTTCGATTTCCAGATAGTTGAACATCTGTAAAACATCGCCTAAAACTGGCTCCTTCTGACATACCAACGATACCACCCACATTACTTCCACCTCCTGGTGCAGCATTAATCGCATCAATTTTCCCTTCTAACTTTATATTCTCAAAAACACTCCAACCAGCATACCCTACCAAACCTCCTATTCTATTACCAAATACGGCAGGACCTTTCCCGTAAGTGATATCGACATTTTCCATGATTAGATTAGAGAATTTGGCTTTACCCCAGGTCACGCCAAAAAGACCCAAATCAGCAACGTTATTCTGG
Organism: Belliella buryatensis; assembly: GCF_900188245.1. Lineage (GTDB taxonomy): Bacteria > Bacteroidota > Bacteroidia > Cytophagales > Cyclobacteriaceae > Belliella > Belliella buryatensis. Next base: position 6,265 of record NZ_FZOK01000026.1, read on the forward strand.
GTATCAATAAATAAATTACTGATTTTGAAACCATTACCATCTAGCGTTCCGTTGAAGAATTTTCGAGGGTTACCATTTCCATCCACATTACTACAATTCGGATCTGCACCATTACAAATGGGCATCCAGCCTTCACCTGTATTATATGGCGCTACATCTAAGTCTATATCCGCTCCCAGTTTGTAATGGGCGTTGGGCTCTTTTCTGATATTATTCAGTTGATCAGCTGTCATGATAATATACGGATCAGTCTCTGTACCTGTACCATCATGAAAACGCTGCTCCCAGCCGGCATACAAGGTCATCGCCGCAGTCACAGGATCGTCAAAATCCCATTCATTAGATAAAGAGCTATCTATAAACCAACCCGCAAAATCAAATCCATCCCTCACCGGGACGGCGGCAGGATCCAAAAAGGCACCTATGTAAAATACCACATCATCCACAGAATTGACCTGATCATCGAATGATACCGTTACTTCACGAAAACAATTGTTCTGTAATATCGGGTAACCTGAATTGAAACTTGAAATTATTTCCCATACATCATCAAAATCCCACCCTGTAAAAGTTGCAATAGTCTTCAGCTCCTCGGTAGTCTTACCAGTACCATGACTATTCGTTCCATTGCTGAAAATATCACTGTCAAAAAAGACATTCGTGATGGTAACATCATTATTGGATCCAGAAGGTATTTCTCCTATGACGCCCCCCATAACTTTTGGACCTGATCCTGGTCCAGTGGGTAAAATACTATTTGATATATCAGCTACTGCATAGGAATTTGCTATCGTACCTCCAGTCGCCCTACCTACAAGTCCACCGACTACTACCCGACCGCTAATCAAGCCACCCTTTGGCATGGCATAACTTTCGGAAATAGTCCCTGATACAAGCTCACCTACCAAACCTCCCACAACAACATGCCTACCTTGCTGCTCTACAAAAGACGCGGAATTGGTCAGTGACCCACCATGCATAGTACCGATCAAGCCTCCCAGTTCTCCATCATTGTTCACTAATTTACCATAGGCAGTCACATTGTCTATATTCCCTGCTGAATATCCTGCTAGGGCTCCTGTATACTTATAACTCCTGATGTCCACATGTAATGTCAAATTCTCGACCTTACTATTACTTCCCAAAGCACTGAATAGACCTATATAAGTCCCACCTGCACTACTAAAATCATCAAACTTGACATTCTCTATAACATGGCAGTTACCGTCAAGAGATCCTTCAAAGAAAACGGAATTTCCATAATCACCGATAGGGTCCCACTGAGTGTAAGTCGCCAAATCAATATCGTCATTCAACTTAAAATGCTTATCCAGGTTGAACCTGACTTCATTGAGCTGCTCAGGCGTCTCGATCAAGTATGGCGTAGCTAGTGAACCATCTCCTCCTGCAAAAGGGACTTTTGCCGCCCAGCCGGCATACAAGGTCATCGCCTGAGTCACAGGATTGTCAAAATCCCATTCCGTACTTAAACCGCCGTCTGTAAACCAACCATTGAATCGAAATCCATCCCTCACCGGATCGGTAGGCTTTGTTAATTGAAAACCGATTAATGTCGAAACAGAAGAAACAGACGTGCCTTGATTTGAATCGAAGTTAATTTGAGCCAACAAATATCCAAAAAACGGGTAATCATAACCATATTGATTATCTAAAACCCATATATTTTGAAAATCCCAATTTTGAAATGTGGATAGTAATTTCATTTCAGAATCGGACTTTGGCACTCCTCTTCCATCATTATCAGATTGTTTACTTAAATCACTATTATAATACGAATCAGTAATTTGGGGAGGATTATTTGATATGGAATTAAAGATATCTCCTAATAAACCCCCAGTAGTAGATGCAACAGAGGAAACTACTTCCCCTGTTGAGTAAGAATTTAGTATTTTAGAATTATCTGGTGTATTTGTAAAAATTGGATTTCCTTGACTAACTGCCCTGTCCTGAATTCTACCAACAAGTCCTCCTACCCATCCGATCGAATGATTATCATTTTTTTTGATATCCATCACGGAGTAGGAATTTAATATAGTAGAAAATTCCAAACTGCCCACTAATCCTCCCAAACCATAATCTCCATTTAATATACCAAATGAATAACTTTCCTCTAATAAACCATTTTTTATACTATTCCCTGTTTGATCAGGATTATTTCTAAAAAGACCAACTATTCCCCCTGCGTAAAAAATACCTTTAATATCAAGATTAACCGAACATCTTTTAATATGCCCACCTGCTATACCTGCTATACCTCCTATATTTTCAGCTGAGCCTTCTAAGTGTAATTTCCCACTTAATACATGAACATTTTCGATTATGCTATGACCCGCATCACCAACCAAACTACCTCCTCCAAAATTTCCAAAAGTACCGGTGGAATCCAAAATAATATTAATACTCTTAAAATTTAAATTTTTGATTACTGTGGTTTCACCAAACTTCGAAAAAAGGCCAACAAAATTCCATCCTTTTTTTAAATTAATATATAAATCTTGAATAGTAAATCCTTTCCCATCTAGAGTTCCAGTAAATGTAGCAGAGAGAAAAGGAATACTAGTATTATATCCAATCGGCAACCATCCTTCTCCATTATTATAACCTGCACCACTTGCACTTAGATAGGTAGTCAGATCAATATCATTGATCAGTATAAAGTTTTTGTCCAGATAATTTCTGACTTCGTTTAACTGTTCAGGGGTACTGATTTGATACGGATCACTTAAGGAACCGTCACCTCCCGCAAAAGGAGAAGTTTGCGCTTGCGCATGGTTTAAGAATCCGAGAATCATACAGACCATAATAAGGATCCGGAATAGCGACCTCGCAAATGGACTCCATTCCTGATCACCTGATCCGAGTGACGAGCTTCTTAGGCTCGGCAAGGACAGCTGAGGACTTCTATCCTCGCTTAAGTACCTTTTGTGTTTTGTTTCAGTAGAATTGTGTATCATAATTTTTATCAAATGATTAAACTCGTCTCAAAAAGACGAAAACAAATAAAAACTACCGCCCACACAATCCCCAATTTCGATATAGGACAAATGTACCCCCTCCCTTCAAGTCGTGGGGACATTTATAGGACAATGAAAGTTAAAGCATTGAATTATTGTAGGTTAGCGTTGAGAAAAAATGATGGTTTTTTAGGAGGGCTGAGCGTTAAATATTAGTCTAGAAGACTAATTTAGAGAAGAGCCAGGATGCAGGGCTGGTTTTCTTTAGGGAAAAGGAAAAAGGTTAAAGGCTAAAGGAGTGGAATCGTGAATCTGGAGTAGTAGCCACTCTAATCGATTAAACAATTTTTGGTTATTTGGTTATTTGGTTATTTGGTTATTTGGTTATTTGGTTATTTGGTTAATTGGTTAACTGAGTAGCATAATGAATATCACAAGTTGGTTTTTTAACGCTTAACGATTAACACTTAACATTTCCTTCGTGCTCTTTGAGCTTCTTCGAGGTCTTTGTGACAAAATAGGATAATGGCCAAAGGACTGGATTCGTGAATATGACGGAGTTGGTTTAGGGAAAAGGTTAAAGGTTAAAGGCAAAAGGAAGTGATTGGTAAATATGACTGAGTAGGTTTAGGGAAAAGGAAAAAGGTCAAAGGCTAAAGGGCTAGAATCGTGAATTTAATGGAGTCGCTTCATTGAACGGTGAACGATTAACCTTTAACATCCTCTTTCGTGCTCTTCGGGTTTCTTAGGCAAAGCCGTTAAGTGTTAATCCCGCCGCGGCGGGCAAGTAGTTAAAACGTTAAGCGAAGAGGATTCGTGAATATGACGGAGTCGCCCCTCTGAACAATTAACCACCCCGAGACTTCGGGGCAGTTAATCAATTAATCTATTGCTGATTTAGCAATTATCTCTACCGCCAAGCTCTTGTGAATACTTGATAAATTCCTCAAAATCCAAACCGGTCTCTTTTTTGATGTCATCCAACATGTGGTCTATTTCTTCATATCCTCCATATAAAACAAAATCTTGTAAAGTCGACTCTGGTTCATCTATAGCTGTCTGTTGCAAAAACATCACCCTAAGGCTTCTTTTGAGGGGGTAAAATGACTTTTTATAAAGCCTTAAAAGCATCATCTCAATAGTCAATGTATTCGCTCCGGTCTTTTCTGCCAATAGTTCTAAGCTGTAATCCGGATATACATAAATAAATTCTTCCTCTATCCAATATTTCACTTTTTCTTCAAGCAACTTTTCCCTTGGCTTAAAGATTGCCATATACAAATTCTGGAAATTGATTTTCATAGCAAACGATATAGAGTTATTAATTTCAACATGATTCCTGTTTTACCATACGTGAGAGGAATAAGATCTAAATACTATATAATGCGCATCAAAAGATCTTTGAAATAAAAGTATAAATAAATGCCAAATGGCTCAAAAATTCATCAGGACAAAAGTACCCCATCTTAAAAAAAACAAAAGACAAATATAGGACATTGAATCATATCAAATTGAAATACAGGTAATTATATCAAACTATTTTCCCTATAAAATCATAAATATCTTGATCAGAGTGAATCAAATCAAATTTTTTTCTTAATCGTTGCTTGGCCTTATTGAGCGTTGGAACTGTCTGACCCGTAATCGTGGCAATCTCCTTGGTTGTCATATTCAACTTGATGAATGCACAAAGTCGCTTTTCATTCAAGGTTAGATGCGGGAATTTTTGCAGTAAGTTATCATAAAACTCATGATGTAAATTAATAAAAGAAGCTTCAAATTCTTCAAATATATGATCCTCTTTCGTGTTTTTCAAATCATGGATAACTCCCCGAATTGTCTCTTGTCCTGCTTTATCAAATTCCTTTCTATGTTTGAGCAGTTTATCCAGCGCAGCTTGTATCAATTCATTTCTTTTGATGGCATAAATCATATTTGCAGTGATTTGCCTGTCTCTTTCATCAATCTGAGATTGTAGGTATTGTTTGTCAAGAGCCTCCCTCTCATTTTGTAATTTTGCCTGTATCATTTCTAAGCTGATTTGCTTATTCTTTCTTCTAAAGCTCAAAAGAAAATAAATTAAAATGGCCATTAGAAAAGACAAGAACACTAACCAAATCAGATAAACCTTGATTTTAGACGCCGTAAGCCCAAGCAGTTGTTGTTGACTTTGTTCGAAATCTCTCTTTAATTCCTCTACGAGTAACATTTTTTCAGCTTCTGCTTTCTTAATTTTACTATCCAACTTGGATTTCAGGTCATAATAATAAAGAGCTGAATCACTTTTACCTAATATTTTATAAAGATTTGAAAGGTGATATGAAGTGATTTGCTGAACAATCAATGCATCAATATTTTCTGCAATACCCAAGGCTACCTTATGATGGTACAAAGACTGAGCTTTGTCACCGGCTTTTTCCCATAAAATCCCAATATTTTTGTGAGTAACAGCAATTCCCAGCTGATCATCTGCTGATGTACGGAACTCCAAGGCTGCTTGATACAGGTCTAATGCTTGTTCGTAATTGTTCATTCTCAAATACACATCTCCAAGGTTATTTTGCAATAAAGGTAAATTCTTATTGTTGGGATCCTTGGACAACAATAGCTGTAATCCTAAGTCCAAATTATCATAAGCTCTTACAAGATCACCCTGCTCTCTATAAATGATCCCAAAATTATTATAAATTGAAGAATAGGATAAGTAATCTTGAGAATCATTATTCTGTAAAAAATCCAAGGCCTCGATTAAAATTTCCTCAGCTTTAGAAAACTGATATAAATAAAGGTAAACTCCAGCAAGACCAATTTTAGATGCCATCAAGTCATCATGCTCTGTTAAGGTACCATCTTCAATATTTTTTATCGCTTTGATGTATGAATCAGCAGACAAATCCATCAAGCCCATCTTCATAAATAGCCTTCCATACTGTATCCAAAGTTTGGTCTGGGATCCATTATCATTATTTTTCTGAACATAATTTTGAGCTTCTTTCAAAAAACTAGATGCTTTATAAAAATCATTGTTTTCATATATTCTAGAAGAATCCAAAAGCGAAATAAAAATATCTGAAATCTGATGAGCATCATTGGTCTTCTTCAGATTCTGAGAAAGCGCTGACTTACTAAAAGTTATAAATAAAAAGACATAAAAAGTAAATAATCTAAATTTCTTGTGCGGATACATCTAAGTCTGATTATTGGATTATATATTAAACCTAAAATAAGTAAAAAAATATGAGAATACCTGCTGAGTAATATTTAAAAAACATTTGCTGCTAACGATAAAATATGGAGTTAGTTTAACTCTAAGCAGGAGATTCGCGGATAAGTCTGAGTCGCTACTCTAAACGATTAAACAGTTAAGCGTTTAAGCAATTTTTGGTTATTTGGTTAACTGGTTAACTGAGTAGCATCGTGAACATCACAAGTTGGTTTTTTAACGCTTAACGATTAACCTTTAACATCCTCTTTCGTGCTCTTCGAGCTTCTTCGGGTTCTTTGTGATTTCCTCCCGGTAGGGATGGTCAAAATAGGAGAAAGGAAAAAGGTTAAAGGCTAAAGGACTGGAATTAGATAAAAAGTAGAGCGACAAAACCGTGCCTTAAGTTCCTCTTCTCCAAAACATGAAAAAAATACTTTTATTTTCCTTCTTGATCAACTGAATCAAATATGATGACTTTTGAATTTTTTGATTGAAAATCCTTTTTATAATAACCCGAAAGAGATGTCCCAGTTTGTGATCTAAAGGCATTAAAGAATGTAACTCTAGACTTAAACCCAGAAATCTCCATACATTGTTCCACGTTAGGCTGAGTAGCTTCTAATTGAATTTTATCTAATAATTTCTTTATTCTAATCTCATTCAAGAATTTTCTAAACCCAACCCCATATTTATTTTTGATGATTTTACTCAAATTCCCATAATGAACCCCTAATAAAGCCGCCAATTTAGTCAAACTCAAATCTGGATCCTTATAAACTTGCTTAAAATCCAAAGCAATATTAAGCTTAAATATCACATCTTCTTGTTCTTCTAATTCCATAGCTAACTAATCTTTTTATTGTCAAACAGTTATAATCTAAAGCTTTAACTAACTATAGTAGATAAAGCCCTTATAGGATCATGTATCAAAATCGTCAATATTTGATTTTTTGGTTTATCGACTTCAATTTCCTGATGTACTCACTCAAGGTCATTCCTGTTTCCTTTTTGAACATCCGCTCAAATGGCGTCCGAGATTTGAAGCCTGAGAGCTTATAATAATAGCCTGGCTTCTGAAACAGGATCGTTTTATCTAAATTTCTCACCAATCTTTTTACCCTGATTTCATTGATCACTTGTTTGAAAGGCTTACCTGTTTTATTCTTTATCGCAACAAGTAATTCCTCTTCTTCCATTTCTAGTTTCTGTGCAAGCAGCCAACTATCTAAATCAGGGTTTTTATACAATTCCTGATCTATTATATACTTGCTGATGTCATCTAGATCGGTTTCTTTCATTGATTGATAGTTTCATTAAAACGTTAAGCGAAGGTGTATTGTGAACATGATTGAGTTGTTTTTAGGGAAAAGGTCAAAGGAGAAAGGTTAAAGGACTCGAATCATAAATATGACAGAGCCGCTTCTTTGAACGGTGAACGATGAACCTTTAACATCCTCTTTCGTGCTCTTCGGGTTTCTTAGGCAAAGCCGTTAAGTGTTAATCCCGCC
>NZ_FZOK01000028.1 GCF_900188245.1 Belliella buryatensis
CGATGTAAGTCCACTATTCCTGACCAAAAAAATTACTTAACTCCGGGGGGTCACTTTGCAGCGCTGATAGGGGGTCACTTTGACCGCTATATGCAAAATACTGAAGGATCTTCAGACACACTCCTTACAGTTAAAACTCTATCTAAAAATCCCAATCTTACACCACTAAAACCACTTCCATTGTTAATTAAATAAATAAAAAATAACATCCCAACAAAAAATAAATATTTCAGTCTTTTCATCAATACTTGTGATCATTATATAGAAATAGCCTTGAGACTTACCAGAAAACAAACTCAACTTCTTCTGTTATAAACTAGCCGAAATAAATATCAATAAAAAAAATAATCAATTACTACTGATGTATTTTAAAGTAAATTAAAAGCAGTTTTCACATACCTAATCTATTTATCAATAGGCCGATATCACTTAAACGCTTACCTTCAATCAAATACATTTGATCATGATAAACTTTTAACTCAAAAATTTCTGATAGGCTTTTGAACTTCGTACTAAGTAAAAAGATGTAGCTACTTTTTATAAAGTCAAGCTTTATCAGTTGCCTGAAGTCATTTAGGCCAAACTCGAACTCTTGATCAAAATCACAAATGACTAGATCAATTGTCAAATCAGGTATAGAGATAAAAAGTGCACCGCAACGATCCAAAGAGAAAACACGGCAATTTCTTAATTCAAAGTATTCTACCAAATTATTTTTATAGCTCTCGTAAGCTTCAATAATCAAGACATTTATCATATTTAAAACAAATTTATAAACACAATACAATATCATGTACATAAAAATTAATATGAAATAAAATTATGTAATTTAAGAAACTACACAATTTTCCCAACTTCTACTTTTCAATAATATGGTAATAAATAAACCGTTTATCATCTTCTGATCGCATTCTGTTAATAAGTTTAAAACCACTCGTTATCAATGTCTTATTATTGATTTCATTAATCAACTTTGCTCTCGTAACTCTTAATACATCTTGATTTTTTATATTCTGAATACCTAGATAAAAATCTAATTCTTCCTTTTCAAGTAACTGACCAGATCTTTGGAATAGCTTTTTGATTATTTCGTCGGTTTCATCAATGATATGTCTATTTATTTTCCTCCCCCAAATTATTCTTTGTTTAAAATAACTCCTTACTAAAATAAAAACTACAAAAAAAAGAGTCATTAATGCAATCGTTTTAATTGAAATAACATCCCTTATCTTATTTTGATTTAAAGAATCTTTAAACTGAAGCAAACCCACAAAAGATCCCTTTTTAAAAATTTCCTCCATATTTATTTTGTGAGTTTGAAGATTTGGGGACTGATAAATCATTTCATTGCTTATCACCTGGATGAACGGAGATGCTGTAAAATGAATATTACTCGCTTCGTAATATCTTATCTCATTTGATGTTTTATTTAAGATATACCAACCATTACCTTTGAAACCTCCATTTGAATTAAATAAGAAATAATCTTTAAAATCAAGTGATGCTGTTATCTCAAAATCATATCCGTTTGATTTAAAATCAGCATTAAGATCTAAATTAAAAAAAGACCAGCTTTTATTTTCCCAATTCATATACATCCCAGAAAAGAGGTCGTCATCATTATTTCCCTTCTCTAAAAACACCAAGATCTTATCTTTATATAAGGTTATATGCTTACTCCCAAAATCTTGGGGTTGATTATCTGCATCTAACTTTTCCCATAATCCAAAATTTTCATCAAAAAAGAGTAAGTCCACATGCTTTCTCCAAAAACCATAGGAACCAATACTGTAACATTTTTGGTCTTTAAAGAAAAATAGTCCCGAACAATTCATCCCAAACTCGTCAAAGAGATATATATTTCTCCAAATTCCTTCATCCCAAATCCATTTATCAAATGAACAATCTCTGAAGGCTGCGATATGCTTATCAGTTCTCCTTAATATGAAAGTTTGACTTGGTATTGTCTCAAAATTAGTTGTAAGAGATAATAGCTGTGCTTCGGTAAAGTCAGCTTCTAAAAATTCAAAACTCTTGATATCTTTGATTCTATTTAAATAAATTTTCAGATACCTAAAGTCACTTGCCTGCAATAAATTATAATTTAACAGCAGAAAGTTGATTAAAATAATGCAAATGATGAATTGTCTCTTACAGGTCATCTCATTTAGTTTGGAAAGTATCCTTAAAATTACAACAAAAGAAAAGTTAAATTTATACCATTAATATAAAAATATTACAAATAATATCGTTAAAAAATCATAATTATCTAATATTTAATACGTTAAATTTTAGAATAAGAATTTTTACTTTTTAATTTGATTAATTTTAAAGATAAATAGATCACTAAAAAAATCAGAAAATCCATTCATTAAACTAGGATTCTCAATTAAGATGATTTTTGTATGCTCTAGGGAATTAATTATAAGGGCACTGTCATGGTACAAAAGACCTATTGGCTTTGTGCTTGATTCAAGGTAACCTAGATTTAAATTAACTTCTCTAAAAGTTTTTCCATAATCGTATTTACAATCAATTATCAAACTGGGTTTATTTTCAATACTAAAAATAAATAAAGTTTGGATTCGCTTGAAGTTATTGTAATAATACTTTGACATTGTAACTTCCTTATCATTTAATTCAAAAAATGCTGATAAGACTGGAGAATTACTTTTTTCAACGGATTCCCAATCAACAATCGTGTGTTTTATAATTGCCATAAACTCTCTACCTGTAGTCGATGTGCTTTTTGAAGAGATTAAATTCAGCTTTTCAATATTAGAGAAAAAAAAGTCACGACGTCAAAAGCTGGCTCTTTAAAATGTCTATCAAAAATCACAGATGTATTGCCATACTTTCTTTCTTCTCTTACTTTACTTCTGAATAAAAATCTCAAGTAATCACAAACTATAATTGAATTTAATTTCACGAAACAAAACTCACTTTTTATAATCATTAAATAAAATTCACAAAAAGTTTTTGGTTTACAAAACTATGCAACTTCAAATAAATGTCTTTTTATATACTTAATAAATCTGATCACATACTTTATGGATGATCCTCTAAGAATAATATATAAGTTTATTTTGAAAGCAAAACACTTTCATTAATGGTTAATAATGTTCCAAAAGAGGCATACTTTGTATATCTTTTTTTATTCATAGGTGTCCCGAACCAATTTAACACACATCATATACATTTTTAGTCATTTAATTAACTAATTAAAATTTCTATAGATTAAGACTCTTATATTTTCATCAAATGATAGTAATCTATTTTACATACAACGAATTTGTAGTTTAGGATCAGGGCGGGGTATTTTTACCTCGCTTTGTTTTTTCCTACTTAATGTCCAATCATTATCCCAAAAGAATAGCTAATTTTTACCCTAATAAATCTTTTTTACAGTTCTTTATCTCTTTATTTTGTTTCATTTACCTTTTTGAAAATAGTGCTTTAAATCCCATTATCTTTTAAAAAAAAATGGATATGCTCAATGTAAATTTCCAAAGTTTAGAGTTAGCCAATCAGGTAACCATTCAAAATATAGATAATCAGCCATTTCCTTCCAACATTGAAGAAAACTCTCTTCTAGTCAAAGGAAATCTTTACTATTATAAGATAGGTCAACAAAACTTATCTGATGGTAAGGTGATGGAGTCATGGTTAAGTTATGTTCTCTATGCTGGACTTCTAAAATTCAGATTTAAAAAAACCAGGTACAAGATTAATCTGGGTCTAAGCTTAAGAGAATATTATCAAAATATCCGAAACTATATTGCTATCAAACGACAAAAAAAACTTAGCTTGTTTGATGGTAGCAAGGAAATATCTAAAACACTAGATATTGTTGCATTTACTATATCACCAAATATTTATGCACAGGCCATAGCGTGTACTAAAATCACAAGTCATCAAAGCTTTATAGTCCTTAAATTTGGAATAGAAGATTTTGAGGGGATTTATTACAATCCAGAACTTACCAAAGAAAAACAATCTTATATCCTTGGAGACGGGTTGGGGGATCATTGTATTTCTTTGAATTATGATGGCCCAAACCAAAAGAAAGGCATTCAAGAGATGCAAAAAGAGTTGACACAAGATGCTAAAATAAAGAAATGCATCAAACAGTATTTTAGTAATCAAATTGATAGAAAAATTTCTAAGCTAACATCAAAAAATAAAAAGACACCAATAATTATTATTTTTGAAGGTAATATTTCAGAGTATATCGGTGAGTTTATTGCTTCACTTATTAAACCAAATGAGGTCATTTTAAAACTATCAAAACCCAACACGCTAGCTAGTGAAGGTTTATATGCGCTCGATGAATTCGAAACATATGATGCTTTCAATGAAAAGGTAGGAGTATCGATCGGAACAGATAAAACCACCTTTACAAGCAGAAAAAATAACCTTTTGATTAGTTAATTTGTAAGGAAGGGGATAAAGGTAAAATTATTTGAACCCTAGTCCCCTCTCCTTCTTTTGAGTCAATCTTTATATCTCCTTTGAGCAATACTACAAATTCTTTCACTATACTAAGCCCTAGTCCTGTACCTTTAATTCCTGTCGTATTTTTAGCTCTATAAAAAGAATTAAATAAGCCAGCTTTATCTGATTCTGGAATACCAATGCCGTAATCAATGACTTCAATTACAAGCGTATCTTCTTGGTTTTTAACCAAAACCTCAGGCTCTTTTTCACCCTTGGAATACTTCAAAGCATTTGAGATTACATTTTGTAGCACATGATGGATAAGATTATTATCAGATATTATCTCATTTGAATCTAAATCTATTACCAGTTTTGGAACTCTAGTATCCCCACTAATATTGACCCCATTAATTAAATCATGTAGCATTACTTCTATGTCAACCTTCTCAAATGCTGGCTCAATTTTTCCTTGAATAGATTTTTCAAGCATCAATATGCTATCTAAAGTTTTCTCTAATCGCTCTATTTGGTTGAGTATACTGTTAGTATGCTTATCTAAATTAGTATTAGAAGTGTCAAGGATCCTAGCTAAATTCATCTGAATTAACTCTACGCTTGTAGTAATGGTGGCCAAAGGAGTTCTAAACTCATGAGAGGCCATAGAGATAAACCTAGATTTCAATTTATTTAATTCTTGTTCACGATTAAGGTTTTCCTCCATAAGAAGCATTCCTTTTTTAATTTCAGTTATATCTTGGACTGTTCCATATAGCTTGTAATCATTAGAACCTAAAAATTCCACACTCCCTATCAACCTAACCCACAGTCTATTCCCTTTATAACTGATCAATTCTATTTCAATATCAAAAGGAACTCTATTTTGAACTGAGTCATTAAAAACATTAATCAAATATTGAATTGATTCTTCAGATTTGAAAAACTTCGTCCAAGAAATACCATTTAACTCAGCTGAAGAAGATCCAAGTTCTAATATTTCAAATACTTTTGATGAAATCACAGGCATTTCATTTTTCAAGAAACTTTGATAAGTAATTTCCCAGGTACCTATTTTAGCAATCTCGTTACTTTTTTCAAGGATGATTTGATAAAAGTCATTCAATCTTTGTAGCCTCTTGTAATCAGATCTATCTAGGATTAAACACGCATAAAATTTTTGACTATCTATGTACGTTTGAGAACAGCTTACACTAATTTCTTTTTCAGTACCTTCCTTTGTCCTTACCGTAAATTCGTTTAACAAAGACTTTTCGAGATCCTTTGGTGTCAAATCGCTAGATTCACAAATAAATTCTTTAAAGAAGCTTTTTCCCGTGAAATCATCAGCCCCCATTCCAAAAAGTTTTTGAGAAGCTTTATTCAATCTTAAAATAATACCATTTTCATCAATTAAAATGATCGCTGACTTAGCATTATCATATATGGCGTTGATAGCAGCAGAATTTCTTTTATTTCTGAAAAATTGGTAAATTATTATAATTAAAAAAATGGCTAAAATAAGAGATAACAGTACCAAAATTCTAATTGTATTTATATTAGATTTTGCTAGTTCCTGTTGTAACTCATTGGCTTGAACTTTAGCGATAAAATCCTTCTCTAGCTCCCTGCTTTTCAAAAGGTCCAAATACAATCCAGCCTTATTTTCTCTATTTAATTTGTTCAAATTTTTCAGGACACTCAGATAATTGCTATAACGTTCATCTACTTTGATTAAATCCCCTATACTTTTATAGTAAGAAATAATTTCTTCATAAATATCTTCGGCAAAATAATTCAATTGATAGATATCAAGAAGTTCTATTCCCTGCTCAAAAAAATTTAGCATGGAGGTAAAGTCCTTTTTTTCTTTGTAGATCAAACCCAAATGATAGAAGGCACTCATTGTAGCATACTTTTGCGCATCTTCCATTAATATCTCGTACATCTCTTTTACTTCAGTAAAATAAGACTGGGCAGAGAAAATATCTCCTTTCTTCAAAGCGATCTCACCCAAATAACTCAAGCATGAAGATTTTAGCTGAAGATTTTCTAAGTCCTCAGCTAACAAATTTGCATCAAGAAACAGGTCTTCTGCTTGATTTATATCGTTTAATAAATAATAAGCTTGAGCAAGGTTATGAGTAGAAATCAATTTTCTTTCAGGATTATTTTCCTTAGAAAAATATTGGTATGCATTCAAATGGTATTCAAATGCAACCGAGTCTAATTTCAGTCGACTAAAAGTATGACCTAAAGAGATATTACAGTTTGCAATTCCTTCTGGATCATTTAGCTCCTCAAATATATTTAATGCCTTGTTGATAAATTCAATAGACTCTGCGAAAGCAAATTGAGCGGAATATACAGATGATAAATTCCTAAATGCAAAAGCTTGGCCTCTACCATAATCATATTGCAAGGCTAACTCTAAAGCTTCATTTGCATAAAGTAAAGCTTTCGAATTATTTACAAAAGAATACTTTCTACTGAGGTCATTTAAACTATCTATCCTGATATATGCAGTTTCACTATTTAGAACTTGAGTAGCATGCAGTTTACTTGAATTTGCTAAGGTTAAAATGGAGACTATTACAAAAAGAAACAGCTCTATTTTGATTATAAAATATTTTAATTCAAGCGACTTACTCATAATTTTACACGGTTAGTAGTTTAAAAAACATCATCAATAATACGGAAATAAATACAATCGTTACTTTTTTATTGCGTTTGATTATTTACACATATACACTTTAATTACATTTAAACACAAATAGTTTTAAAATAAACCTAATAAGATTCTTTAAGTAAATAAAGTGTATAAAAAAGAAGTGTGTAAACCAGTAAAATAGCCAAATAAATTTATTTTAATGAAATGAAATCTCAAAGTATTTAAACATTTTTGCATTTAAATACTTATTTTGATGGACACATGAGGGGGTTTATGATGAGAAAAAAGATCGTTTTAGTGGAAGATGAAGAGATTTTGAGGCAAAACTTAGAAGAAATCCTAAAGTTCAATGACTTCGATGTTTATTCTTTTGAAGATGGATTAAGCGCACTTGAACAGATTGAAATGATAAAGCCAGATATTATTATTTCAGATTTGATGATGCCAGGAATCGACGGATATGAATTACTGAGTAAAGTAAAATCTAAATCCACTACGATGCATATCCCCTTTATACTACTATCAGCAAGAGTAGAAAAATCTGAACGGGATCGATGCTATGCCCTTGGAGCCAATCAGTATTTAATCAAACCATTGAAAACATTTGACCTGATCAAAAACATTCAATCTTTACTTCAGTATTAAATTTTTTCTTCTGCCTGAACTCCAACTAAATTTTTGAGTATTTTATAGTAACCTCTCCTAATTGGAATAGTAATATCTTTTATGTGTAAAATTTTACCATTGAACATATCTATGGCATGTTTATTTACCAAATAGGATTTATGGACCCTTAAAAAAATAGAAGCTGGAAGACGCGCTTCCACATCCTTGAGTATATCCCTGATGATAAATGCCTTTTTGACTGTATAAATCCTGGTATAAAGTCCATCAGCTTGTGCGTAGAGAATCTCAGATGCTGGTATCAATGAAATAAATCCTTTATCTCTAATTTGAATAGTCACATCATCTTTTCTAATTGCTACTTCGGTATTCGTCCTTTTTTGATAGTTTGATAGTGCTAATAATAGTGTAGTCTTCAAACTTTCTTTTGAGAAAGGCTTCAACAAATAGCCATCTGGGGACACATCAATTACCCTTTTGATGATATCATTCTCTGAGTATGCAGTGATAAACACCGTAGGTATATCTGCTTTTTTCTTAATCTCAGATGCAAGTGTGATACCATCCATATCACCATTGATCATGATATCTAATACCAACAAGTCTACTTTATTAAGTTTAATAAACTCCAGCGCTCCTAAGGCATTGTCAAAAACAGCAGAAACATAAAACCCCAAAGAACCTAGAAGTTCTCTAAGATTAAGTGCCAACTCTGTCTCATCCTCCACCAAAACAACATTATTTACTACCATAACAATCGAATTAAAATTATTGATGTCATGAAATAACTAAATAAAAAGATGTTTAAAAAAAAATTGATACCTAGTGATAAAAAACGTAAATTAAAAACATATTAATAAATGAAAGATTAGTAAAATTAAATATTCATCCACAAAACTAATAACTCTGTATTTTATTTACTAAAACAAACAATTGAATTTATTATACACCGATTATCAATATTATTGTGAATAAAAAATAATTTAATGAATATATTAGTTGTTGATGATGATATGATCATCAGAATGGTTCTAAGTAAATACTTTAAAGGTAAAAACTTTGATGTGACAATTAGTGAAAATGGAGAAGATGCGTATAATCAGTTTTTAGATTCACAAGATACTTTTGACATAATCATCACAGATATCATGATGCCCATAATGAATGGAATAGAATTAGCAAAGAAAATAAAAGAAAAACAACCTAACCTACCTATAATCGCCATAACTGCTGGGGATTTGGATCAAATCAAAGGTTTTGAACAATTTTTCGAGGAAATTTTCAACAAACCAATAGAATTAGCAAAGCTACATCAAGTAGTGATACAATTGAATCCAAACGGAACTATTCAGTATCCGTCCGATAAACCCCATATTTTCTGATTACTGTTTGGGTTGTAATCTTGCGTCATGAAAAAGATTAGCAACGACGAATATTACAAGCTG
>NZ_FZOK01000046.1 GCF_900188245.1 Belliella buryatensis
GGCCAACTCTCGGGTCAAGCCTCAGGAGATATCCTAGGCAAGAACGCAGCTGGTATCTCTATCCTGCATGACCAGTATGGAGCCTTTGCAGAGACAGAATTTGTGGCCAGCTATGCCTCCAGAATCCAAGTAGGAGAGAAGACCAACTTAAGATTGGGGGCAGGGCTAAACTACCGCTCTGTGCGCCTAGATGGCAACAGCATGACCACCGAACAAGCGGATGACCCAGTAGTAGGACAGTACTTCGGAAGCTTCTCGAATATGCAAGTGATGGACTTCAACTTAGGGATAGCGCTGACACACCCAAGTTACTATGTATCTTATGCAGTACACCATGTGAATCAAGGAGCGATCAACTCAGGAGATGTATTCATGGAAAGGATTCCAAGAGTAGGCATTTTCCAAGCAGGCTACAGAAACAGACTGAATGACAACCTGGCCCTAGCGACCAACTTCCTATACAGAAGCCAGTCGGATTTACCAGACAATGTGGAATTCAATATGAAGGTGGTCTTGAAGGAGAAGTTTTGGCTAGGCGCAGGCCATAGGATAGACTATGCAAACAACTTCCAGTTTGGCTTGCTGTTTGACAAGATGCGCATAGGCTACATCTACGAGATGCCAACTTTGAAAAGCTACTTATTACCGAATGTAACGCATGAATTCATGTTGACCTATGCCTTATTTGGAGATAGGAGAGGGATGATTTGGTAGGGGAGCGCAGGTTGTAAGGTGATGTTTTGTAATAGGGCTGTTAAGTGTTAAACGTTAAGCGTTAAGTGTTCAAAGTGGCGACTCCGTCATATTCACGAATCCTCTTCGCTTAACGTTTTAACTACTTGCCCGCCGCGGCGGGATTAACACTTAACGGCTTTGCCTAAGAAACCCGAAGAGCACGAAAGAGGATGTTAAAGGTTCATCGTTCACCGTTCAAAGAAGCGGCTCCGTCATATTCACGATTCTAGCCCTTTTGCCTTTCTCCTTTCACCTTTTCCCTAAAGCGACTCCGTCATATTCACTATTCTATTCAGTTAACCAAATAAGCAAATAAGCAAATAACCAAAAATTGTTTAATCGCTTAACTGCTTAATTGTTTAGGAAGAGGAGTGTAATTTGAAAAGATGCTTTTTAGGGTCACAAAAAACTCGAAGAAGCCCGAAGAGCACGAAAGAGGATGTTAAAGGTTCATCGTTAAGCGTTCAAAGAAGCGGCTCCGTCATATTCACGATTCTAGCCCTTTTGCCTTTCTCCTTTCACCTTTTCCCTAAAGCGACTCCGTCATATTCACTATTCTATTCAGTTAACCAAATAAGCAAATAAGCAAATAACCAAAAATTGTTTAATCGCTTAACTGCTTAATTGTTT
>NZ_FZOK01000041.1 GCF_900188245.1 Belliella buryatensis
GAACCTTCGAAGGCAAGGAGATGCCTGTGGGCAGCTACTACTGGACACTCGAAGTGAGAGAGACAGGAGAAGTGAGAAAAGGAATCTTGAATCTGTTAAGAAAGTAAATAGGCAAAAGGGACTAGGGAAAAGGATAAAGGACGAGTTTGTAAATAAATGACTCGTCACTCCTTTAACCTTTAACCTTTGACCTTTCTCCTCAAAAATATAAAATCATGAAAAAAACAATCATCTTATTCATAGGAATAGCCCTTGTAACGACATCGGATATTCTCGCACAATCAAGAAAATACATCTCTCAATTCAGCCACTTGCAGGGCTACTACAACCCAGCGCTGACGGGTTATGAAGGTTCCATGATTCGCGGCTTTGTCCGGAATCAGTGGGCAGGCTGGGAGGGAGCACCGAAAACTTACTTTGCCTCGGCAGAACTAGACTTCGGCCAACTCTCAGGTCAAGCATCAGGAGATATCCTAGGCAAGAATGCAGCAGGGATTTCCCTCCTACATGATCAGTATGGAGCCTTTGCAGAGACGGAGTTTGTGGCCAGCTATGCATCTAGGATCCAAATAGGAGAAAAGACCAACCTAAGATTAGGAGCTGGTTTAAATTACCGCTCTGTTCGCCTAGATGGGAATAGCATGACAACGGAGCAAGCAGATGACCCGATAGTAGGACAGTACCTCGGGAGCTTCTCAAATATGCAGGTGATGGACTTCAACTTAGGGATAGCGGTAACACACCCAAACTACTATGTATCTTATGCAGTACACCATGTGAATCAAGGAGCGATCAACTCAGGAGATGTATTCATGGAAAGGATGCCAAGAGTAGGCATCTTCCAAGCAGGCTACAGAAACAGAATGACCGACAACCTAGCTCTAGCAACCAACTTCATGTACAGGAGTCAGGTAGACTTGCCAGACAATGTAGAATTCAATATGAAAGTAGTCTTGAAGGAGAAGTTTTGGCTAGGAGGAGGACATAGAATAGACTATGCAAACAACTTCCAGTTTGGCTTGCTCTTCGACAAGATGCGCATAGGCTACATCTACGAGATGCCAACTTTGAAAAGCTACTTATTACCGAATGTAACGCATGAATTCATGTTGACCTATGCCTTATTTGGAGATAGGAGAGGGATGATTTGGTAGGGGAGCGCAGGTTGTAAGGTGATGTTTTGTAATAGGGCTGTTAAGTGTTAAGCGTTAAGCGTTAAGTGTTCAAAGTGGCGTCTCCGTCATATTCACGAATCCTCTTCGCTTAACGTTTTAACTATTAACACTTAACGGCTTTGCCTAAGAAACCCGAAGAGCACGAAAGAGGATGTTAAAGGTTCATCGTTAAGCGTTCAAAGAAGCGGCTCCGTCATATTCACGATTCTAGCCCTTTTGCCTTTCTCCTTTGACCTTTTCCCTAAAGAGACTCCGTCATATTTACGAATCCCCTTCGCTTAACGTTTTAACGACTTGCCCGCCGCGGCGGTATGAACGCTTAACGACTTAAACGAAACTATCAATCAATGAAAGAAACCGATCTAGATGACATCAGCAATTATATCATAGAGCAGGAATTGTATAAAAATCCTGATTTAGATAGTTGGCTGCTTGCACAGAAACTAGAAATGGAAGAAGAGGAATTACTTGTTGCGATAAAGAATAAAACAGGTAAGCCTTTCAA
>NZ_FZOK01000029.1 GCF_900188245.1 Belliella buryatensis
AGCTTCTCTTGACAACTTACCTATCAATTGATCCGATCCGATCAAACCAGTTACTGTATAAGTGAACACTGGGTCTTCTAGATCATAAATTTTGGTTTGATTATCAGCGTTGATGGTCAAAGTTGCCTTGGTAACTTCTAATTCACCAGCTACCAGCGTAATGTCATAGTTCGCATCTGATCCGCCTGTCAAGGTGATTGGGTACATACCAACTGCTGAGCTTGCTGTTGCTGTGGTGCTGATACTTGGCTCGGTGCTTAACTCTGTATCGCCATTTACCAAGCCTGAGTAAGTAAAGGTCAAGGCTGGATTCGATGAACCATAAATTTTAGACTTGTCTTCTGCAGTAATTGTCAATGCTGCTTTCGTTACTTCCAATTCACCAGCGACCAAAGTGATTGCATAGTTAGCATCTTCTCCACCCTTCAAGGTGATCGGATAAGTACCTACTCCTGAACTTGCTGTTGCCCTCGTGCTAATACTTGGCTCGGTGGATACTTTCGGATCACCATTCACCAAACCTGAGTAGATAAAGGTCAGGGTTGGATTCGCTGATCCATAAACTTTATCCTTATTCTCTGCGGTGATCGTCACCGATGCTTTGGTTACTTCCAATTCGCCAGCTACCAGCGTAATGTCATAGTTCGCATCCGAACCACCGATTAAAGTGATTGGATAAGTTCCAACTGCTGAGCTTGCTGTTGTCATTGTGCTGATGCTTGGCTCGGTGGCTATTTTCGTATCACCATTCACCAAACCAGCATAAGTGAAAGTCAATGGAGGATTCACTGAACCATAAACTTTATCCTTATTATCTGCGGTGATCGTCACCGATGCTTTGGTTACTTCCAATTCGCCAGCTACCAACGTAATGTCATAGTTCGCATCCGAACCACCGATTAAAGTGATTGGATAAGTTCCTACTGCCGAGCTTGCTGTTGCTGTCGTGCTGATGCTTGGCTCAGTAGCAACTTTGGTATCACCATTTACCAATCCAGAGTAGGTATAGGTCAAGGCTGGGTTCGCTGTACCATATACTTTGTCCTTGTCTACTGCCGTGATGGTTACAGCTGCTTTGGTCACTTCTAGTTCTCCTGCTACCAGCGTAATGTCATAGTTCGCATCAGAACCGTCTGTCAAGGTGATAGGATAGATTCCTACCTCAGAATTTGCTGTTGCTGTCGTGCTGATGCTTGGCTCAGTGGCTACTTTCGTGTCTCCATTTACCAAACCAGCGTAAGTAAAGGTCAAGGCTGGATTCTCCGAACCATATACTTTGTCTTTGTCTACTGCTGTTATCGTCACTGCTGCTTTGGTTACTTCCAATTCGCCAGCTACCAGCGTAATGTCATAGTTCGCATCCGAACCGCCTGTCAAGGTGATAGGATAAGTTCCAACTGCTGAACTTGCTGTTGCTGATGTACTGATATTTGGTTCTGTTGTTACTTTCGTATCGCTATTTACCAAGCCTGAGTAAGTAAAGGTCAAGGCTGGATTCGCCGATCCGTAGACTTTGTCCTTGTCTTCTGCTTTGATCGTCACGACTGCTTTTGTTACTTCTAATTCTCTTGTTATTTCTGTTGCAGGGAAATGCGTTTCATCACCTGCTTGAGTAGCTGTAATTTCCGTGGTTCCTGCTTTAAGAATGGTTGCTTGATTTCCAGAAATGCTCACAATTGTTGGGTCAGCTGCGGTGTAGGTTACTTCCAAGCTTTTGTCTGTTTTTTCCTCTCCAAGTATGAATGGGTCTCCTCCATATGTTTTAGGAGAAATTTCTGCAAACGTTATACTTTGTGGAAAAATAATTTGCTCCAATCCAGGCAAAGGATTTACTTCTTTTTCGGTATCAACTTCATCATATTTTATAGAATTTAAATAGGGGTATGATATGTAACCTTGATCTTCTGATAGCGCTTTAATATTCCAAATTGTAGTAAAATCCCAACTGGCTTCTGAAAAAATTTCTTGAGTCTTCATTTCTGATGTTGTAATCCCTGACCCACCTGAAGTATTTTCTTCTTGAGCAGTGGCTTCATAATCCCAGAAACTGTTTGAGATTATACTATTATAGAGTTGCCCGGAAATCCCCCCTACAAATTCGCCATCACTTATTACTTCTCCAGCGGAGTAAATATTTGTTAGTTCAAGATTATATCCATAACCAATTATTCCTCCAACATAATCAACATCTCCTATAACTTTAGACAAGGAATATGAATCCATTATATATCCAATATAGGACTGTCCCACCAAGCCGCCTAGAAATGAGTCACCTGAAATCACTCCTTTAGCAAATGATTGTTTGATGGCATTTTCAGTATTGCCTCCGTAATAATAGCCTGCCAAACCTCCAAGTGATTCCTTTCCTGATATAGTAACATTAGCAAAGCTGTCTTCAATTTTCCCAAAATATAATTCTCCCAAAAAACCACCTAGGTAATATTGACCTGAGAGATTTCCTTCCACTGATGAGTTTAAAATACTTACTCTAAATCCACCTCCAATAAATAGCCCACCATAATATTCGTAAGAAATTACTTTACCATTTATTGTATGAACATTTTCAAAAACTGTATTATCTACATAACCTGAGATAAAACCAGTATATCCAAGACCTTCGATTTGATAGTCTTTAAATACTATATTTTGAATTGTTGAATTATATAAGTAGCGAAATATCCCATTCTCCCAAGTTTCCGGTCTTTTGATCATCAGGTCTGAAATCGAAAAACCTTTTCCATCTAATACAATATTTCCAACATAACCTCCTGGTAACCAACCAAATCCTTCATTTGCGGTCTCAGATGCATAAGTTTCATATCCAGAACTTGAAGAATTTAGATCATTGTTTAGGATAAAATAACTATTACTGAAATAACGAATATTGAATAAATGCTCCCAATTTTCTATTTGATAAGGATCCAATTCTGTCCCTGAACCTGCAGCAAAAAACTGTTTGATATTTTCAACTGTCATCACATCTGAGGCAATATTTCCAGATGCATCTTTGACCGTAAAAGTAATTGTTGTTTTGCCTGGTGCAAAAGAATAGGTGCCCACTTGACCTGACCCCGAATCCATAGTTGCTCCAGTCATCTGCCAAGTGATTTGAGCATCTGGACAATTATCCCCAATTACTACATCTGGAACCGTAGTTTCCCAGTTTACTGAGGATTCTGATTGTCCGGCTTGACTTTCTGGAATGTTAAGAAAGGGTACTTGATTATCTTCGATAGTGAGCAGAAAAGATTCTGAAGTTTCGCCGCCAAGGTTGTCCTCAGCAGTCCAGATTACACTGGTTTCACCCAAGCCAATTATGGCGCCATTAAGTGTCCCTGCCCCGCTATCATATTCTTGTATATATTCGTGAGGTCCAAAACTGATTTTAATATCATCCCAAGAAACACCCCCACCTCCGGAAAATACTACCCTCCATGAACCAGAATTATATGTGGTGTTTTCATTAAAGGAAAGTACTTGATTGGTAACTGTATTTGTAAATGTACCTTTGATATTAGAACCGTTATCTACAAATTCCACTCGGATTGGATCATTGTAAAAAGAATTCCCAGGGCGTCCATCAAAGCTTGTACTTGTAATATTTGTTTGCCCCTCATTAAAATTATGAATCCTAAAGTACAAACTGTTCAAGGGCTCATTTGATCCAGATGGATTTTTTAAACCAGTTGCTCTTGTTCCGATAAAAGCTAAAGCGAAACCATTGAACCTTAATGTTGCACTGACATGCAAAGGGTTTTCAGCTGAAGGGATAAAATCAGCTACTGTCCTCAATGTTCCTCGATCATCACCTCCTACACTTTGATAAGCTCCGTTTACCACAGATCCAGAAGGATCTCCAATTTCAAAATTATCACTATTCCAGAATCCCGAATTAAAGTCTTCTGAAACTAAGTTTGGATTGGGTAAAAGTTTCTGAAGCGAGTAGCTTACATTTGAATACCCTTCTGAAAAAATATCAAATTCTGATCCCTTTACAGTATAAGTGCAATTATCCGGATCAGTATATCTCAGGTCATTAATTTTGATATTGATAGACGAAGTATAATTACAGAAACCGACTTGATAGGAATTACTGATTATTGAACTTCCTAACTTAATCGCGGAAACCTTTCCATTAGAGTCGACCGTGGCAACACTTGGATTTGATGAACTCCATGTTCCACCTGTTATTGGATGTCTTAAAGTCTGCTCTTGGCCAACAATGATACTGGTCCATTCAAACTCATACGTATAATTATTCAAAACGAAGTTTGATATTTCTCCGTTTAACAAGAGGTTTTGAAGGTCGCCAGAAAAACTAGATTTGAGATCAATAATATTCGTTTGAGATGAATTATCTCCACCTGCAATCCCCTGATTGAAATCAATATATGCGAGCAGTCCCTCCGAATCAAGACCTATCGGCGCCTGAAAGTTTTCAGCAATTTGATCCAAATTACGCGATACGGACCATACCCTGAGTTCATCCAATGCCCCAATAAAATTACCCCCGACTTTTAGTCTGTCTACTGACATGTTTCTGGATATTGACCCAAAACCATCTAACTCCCCATCAACAAATAAGCTAATTTGATCATTTATTTTAGCAATTGCTACATGATGCCATTCATTATCGTTAATATTTGTTCGACCAATCACAGATTGCCATCCTCCAGAATTGTTGGTATAATCATGCATACCAAATTCAAGCCTTCCCTGATTTATTCTGAATTGAACATTATCATTACCTATAGAATTATACCATGTCAATAAGTTTTGATCCCAATAGGAGTTGGATACTACTATTTCATTTTTAATCCATAGTTCGATAGTAATCTCTTCATTGTTAAAATTAGGACCATCTAAGAAAATGATTTGATTATTCGAACCATTAAAATGTAATGCATTTCCAAAAATTCCCTCACTGCAGATTAATAAGTGTAGTGTGGATTCCTTTTGTATATTGTAATCACTTAAAGTTCTTCCATCTTCAAGAATTTTTCCAGCAAAAATTAATGTGAGAGTATTCACAGGGATTCCTTCCTTATCCTGAATTTTTTGCTTTACATTTTCTATGGTATCACTTGGTTCTACATCTAGAGTAATTGTTTTTCCAGCAGGAGTTTTAACAAAAATTTGCATAGAAAAACCATTAATTACAACAACTATTGAAAAAAAAATTATACTAAATACTCTTTTAAATATATATCCCATCTTTTAGCCCTTTGAATGATGTTTTATGTTTTAATAGTATTTTATTGTGATTTAAAATTTCGCTTTCCCACATTTATATTTTTTAGAAAAAGGTTTCAAATCAGAATTATGAAATTTGTGCATTATTGGTATATTTTTTTTTCTATCAATACTGTTATTTTTTGATAATGTGTTTTTTAGTAAACAAAATGTATTTTTTGAATGAAATATTCTATACTGACCTTCTTGTAGGCTACTTACTAATTATTTAATATGCATACATGGAACTTCCCCAGTAATTATTTAAAAAGTCTAACTAGTTTAAATCTGACATAGATATTAGGTACTAATTGATAATGACCAATAGCAACCGATTGATCCGATATATGGATTTACTCGTAAAGAAGCCTATAATCAGAATAATAAATCCTCGAAAAATTTATTAACACTACAATTAAATAAATATTCTGGTGATTCTTGAGATCATTAACCTTTTCGTTAAACTGGAGGAGTAGCTCGTCTAAACGAGTAAGCAGTTAAACAATTTTTGGTTATTTGGTTATTTGGTTAACTGATTAGTATCGTAAATTTTACAGAATAGGTTTAGGGAAAAGGTGAAAGGCTAAAGGAGGGGATTTCGGGACTATGACGGAGTTGTTTTAGGGAAAAGATTAAAGGAAAAAGGCAAAAGGACTGGAATCGTGAATTTGGAGGAGTCGCCACTCTAAACGATTAAACACCCCGAGACTTCGGGGCAATTAAACATTTTTTGGTTATTTGGTTAATTGGTTAACTGGTTAACTGAGTAGCATCATGAACATCACAAGTTGGTTTTTTAACGCTTAAAGATTAACCATTAACATCCTCTTTCGTGTTCTTCGAGCTTCTTCGAGTTCTTTGTGATTTCCTCCCGGTAGGGATGGTCAAAATAGGAAAAAGGTCAAAGGTTAAAGGCAAAAGGACTGGATTCGTGAATATGACGCAGTC
>NZ_FZOK01000031.1 GCF_900188245.1 Belliella buryatensis
AGATTGATTAAAGAGGTTATTGAAGTGAATTAGGCATTATTAAAGTGACGATAAACTAAACTGATTCTTTTCCCTTTTAAACACAAAGATAGTTTTGACTGCCCTGTAGTAAAGGCTAAAATGAACTTCGCTTCGCTACGGCCTTGACAACAGAACTGTCAAAACTGGGACTGCATTTAAGAGAAAAAAGTATCAGAATGGAATAGTTATGTGAAATTTTAGCTCATTAGCTTGTTTTTCAACATAGGAGATCTCTAAGAATAATTTTGTGTGCTTTGTGGGATTTTGTGAGTTTCGTGTCGCTTATTTTGGAACGATCCCAGCCAGGAAGAAGTTATTCCCTAATATTTACAAATCATTTACGCTTAAAGTCTTTAACTTTTAACGCTTAACGGCTTTGCTTAAGAAGTCCTTTAGCCTTTCCCCTTTAACCTTTTTCCTCTATGATAAGAACAAAGGATTAAAATTAGTGGCCTTCATATTTTTTGAGGAAAGTATTGATTTGTTGATTGACTATTAAGCCTATTGTGAGCAGGCTAAAGAAATAAAGATTATCTGTAATGAAAGTGTAAATAATTTCTAAGGCTTCCATCTGATGTAGAATAATGAATAATTTGCTTACTATGTGAATTGAAATAGATATTTTGATGATTATAACTATTTGAATATCAGTAAATCTACATCTGATCCGTTAGTTTATATTTTAAAGGTAAATAAAGGTTAAATTTTTGTAAATGATCTCACAATTTTTGTTTTCTTAGTTTAGATAGTTTGATAGCTCTTTGTAAAAGCCTCTTCTAATTGGGATATTTATTTGATTGACATTCAGTTCCTTTGAGTTATATGAATCGATATGATTGATATTGACCAAATAAGATTTGTGTGGTCTTAAAAAAATATGATCTGGCAGCTGGGCTTGTAAGTCTTTTAAAATATCTCTGACAGTGTAAGATTTAGCGTGAGTGAAAACTTTAGTATACAAACCATCTGCTTTAAGATAAATAATGT
Organism: Belliella buryatensis; assembly: GCF_900188245.1. Taxonomy (GTDB): domain Bacteria; phylum Bacteroidota; class Bacteroidia; order Cytophagales; family Cyclobacteriaceae; genus Belliella; species Belliella buryatensis. The sequence goes on from NZ_FZOK01000031.1 coordinate 1,009, forward strand.
CGCTTATTGGGACAGGTACTACATATCCTTTATCTCGTATTTTCAGGCTCAATTTTTCTAAGTCTTTTTGTGGTACAGCGTAAGGTTTTGATTTCAATCCAAGGAAAATAGCAGATTTCAAACTATCCGCTTTGAATGGTTTAAGTAAGTATCCATCATACAAAACGTTGGATATTCTATCAAGATAGGTTTGATCAGAATAGGCGGTCAAAAATACTATAGGAATATTATAAATATCCTTAAGCTTATAGCATAAGTCAATTCCATCTACATCTCCCTTGATCTGTATATCCATTAAAATTAAATCAACCTTGGAGGTTTCGAGGTATGACAGGACACTTTGAGCATCAGCGTGAATACCAGCCACTTTATAACCAAAATTCTCCACAATTTCTTTGATATTAAGAGCGAGGTCTAGTTCATCTTCAACGATTAAAATTTTCTCCATTTTTCTTAATTAGGCTTTTAATTTCGGCTAAAAATCATTTAAATAAAACAAAGTACTTAAAAAAGTAAATAAAATGTCAAAATTTCTAGTGCTTTAAATGTTAATTTTGAAATGCATATGATCACTAATAGCGAAGCCATTCTCAAAGCAATAGGAGAGTCCTATTTTATCTTACAAAGTACAGAGAAGATCAAGGTAGCCATACCTCAAATTCTATCCTTACTTGGAAATGCGACCCAGGTGGATAGGGTTTATGTTTTTCAAAACTATTTGGGAGAAGGTGATGAGCTGCATTTTTCTCAAACCTTTGAATGGGTTGCTAAAGGCGTTACACCTCAAATAGACTTTGAAGAATTACAGAATATTCCATGGTCTGTTTTTCCATTGGTAGCTGAGAAGTTGAGTAAAAATATGGTTATTAATGAAGTTCTCAATGAAGAATCAAATGGTAAAGATTTTTATGACACCATGGCTGCTCAAGGAATTCTTTCATTTTTGTTTATACCCATCATGGTGGATCAAAATTTTTGGGGATTTATAGGGTTTGATAATTGCACATCTAAAGAAATATACTCACAGGAACAAGCAGCGGCTTTACATGCATTTGCATCTACACTTGGTTATACTATTCTTGCTAAAAAGCAGAAAAAGCGATTGATCAAAATTAAAGAGAATTATTCATTTCTTGTGAATAATGTTAATGAAGTTATTTTTAGATTAGACCAAGATTGTAAGTGGTCTTTTGTAAATAAAAGATGGGAAAAAATCACAAAAAAGTCTCCCAGAGAAACCTTGTGGACTTTTTTTAAGGATGCCTTTCATACCAAATATAGGGAAGAAATATCTGCCTTAATGGAAAAGTTGTCGGTAGGTACTATCAAACAGTTGACATTTGAAGCAGAACTTCTGATCACGAATAAGAGATCAAAATGGGTTAAAGTGCAAGTGTCTAAACAGCATGATTTGAAAAATACAGCTGCTGGATATGCAGGGTCAATTGTAGATATCAATAAAGAGAAAGAAACACAGGCAAAGCTTGAAGAAAGTATAGATAGAACTAACGCTGTAATCAATTCTGTAAAAGACACTTTGTATACTTTCTCTAGAGATTTAAAAGAGGTATATTTTGTTTCGGATAACATTAGTCTGTTAGGGATTGATAGAGAAAGGTATATCAACGAAGAAGGGTATTGGTATGAAATAATCCACCCGGAAGACCAGTATATTGTAGATCATGAATTAGAGAGATTGCATGAAGTTGGAGTTTTTGATGCAGTATATAGAATTAAAAATGAAAATGGGAAAGAGGTTTGGTTACAAGATAAAGCATGGGCAGCCAAAGATCAAAAAGATAACATTTTAAAAGTTCATGGGAGGTATACAGACGTTACTGAATTAAAACAAAAGGAACTTAAGTTAAATGAAGAGTCCTTGAAAAGATTAAATGATCTACTTCAAGCTGTGAATGATACCCAGTTGAGTTTCAATATTGATAAAGATTTTCAAAAACCATTAGATGTTTTATTAACTAAAATCCTAGAAATTACCGGAAGTCAGTTCGGATTTATAGGTGAGGTTTTTTATGACGACTTAAAAGCACCTTATTTGAAAACTCATGCTATTACTAACATAGCATGGTCAAAAGAAAGTGAGCAGTTTTTTCAAGAGAATTATAAGACTGGTTTAATATTTAGGAATCTTGACACCCTTTTTGGCCGGTCTTTAAGCACGGGAGAACTAGTTATTGCTAATGATGTAAAGAGCGATCCAAGGGCTACAGGAACCCCTATGGGGCATCCACCAATTAAAAAGTATATGGGGGTACCAGTATATAAAGGAACCGAGTTTTTGGGATTGATGGGATTTGCCAATAAAGAAACGGACTATGTTGAATCAGATTTAGAAATATTGCAGCCCTTAATATCTGGTTATGCCAATCTAATAAAATCTATAAGATCATATGAGCAAAAGCAATTAGTAGAACAACAAAAAGCACAAGCTGATCAAATGTACAGGCTACTTTCTGATAATACTAGTGATATCATAGCATTACACTCTCTGGATTTGAGATTTGAATATATCTCACCTTCTATTTATAAGGTTTTGGGATATAAGCCAGAGGATTGCTTAGGGCGAACTCCTTCGGAGTTATTTGGTGTAACTAAAATTGAAAATGAATCAATTGATCTCTTGAATGAATTTTCAACTGTAATGACGCATCGTCATAAATTGACAAATAAGCCCATCGCACTCGAAACGCTTATAACTCCCTTGAGGAATAGTAATGGTGAAATTTATTCTTACATGGCTGCTTCGAGGGATGTGACGGAGAGGGAAGCCGTATTGGAAGAATTGAAAGATTCCTTGACCAGAGAGCAAGAGCTGAATCAGCTTAAATCAAGGTTTATATCAATGACTTCGCATGAATTTAGAACTCCGCTTGCGACGATTATGAGTAGCACTGAAATTTTGGAAATTTTGCTAGCTGATATTGATGATCAGACCCTTAAGAAGAAAACAGTTACACACCTTGAGAGAATCAACAACCAAATTCAAAGATTAACAGGTGTGATAGCAGATCTTTTGATACTAGAAAAAAATGCGCAGGATAAAATTATTATTAGCAAAGAGCAGGTTTCGATTAACCAATTTTTGAGAAATATTGTTGATAAAAATTTCCCTGAATACAGTAAAAATATAAGGTTGATATTACCTAAGGAAGATCATATCATCAATCTTGACCCTTCTCTTTTATCACATGTAATTAGCAATTTGATAGACAATGCCGTTAAGTATTCCAAGAAATCTTCCCAGAATCCCGAAATTATATTAGAGCTTGCCGATGGGTTTTATAAAATAAAAGTAAAAGACTATGGTTTAGGAATACCTTATGAAGATCAAAAGTATATATTTGGTTCTTTTTTTAGAGCCAAGAATGTCAGTACTATAAAAGGAACAGGTTTGGGACTGAATATCGTTAAAGAATTTATAGAAAAGTTAGGAGGCGAAATTCATTTTATAAGTATTGAAAATCAAGGAACAGAGTTTACAATTACACTCCCGTATGAGCATTAAGCTATTATTAGTAGAAGATGAAATTGATCTTCAGCAGAACATCAAGGATATTCTTGAAATTTATGATTTCGATGTAACTACAGCAGATAATGGTGCTATTGCATTGGATTTATTGAAGAAGCATGATTTCGATTTGGTGATTTCGGATATCATGATGCCTGAAATGGATGGATTTGAATTACTTACTGAAGTTAGAAATTCCAAAAATTTAATTAATCTCCCATTTATTTTCTTAACCGCTAAAGTTGAAAAAGATGACCTTAGGAAAGGAATGGAGTCTGGAGCGGAAGATTACCTGACTAAACCTGTGCATGCCAAAGATTTAGTAAATGCTGTAAATACGGCCATTGAAAAACAAAAGAAAAGGGAAGCATGGCTCAATCAAAAAATTACCGATGTATTACAAGAAGAAAGAAATGTCAAATATCATGAATTAAGGACCCCATTATTTGGATTGATGTCTATTCTTGAGTTATTGACAGGTTCTCTTGAAAGTATCGATCAAGACCAATTAAAAGAGTTATTGGAAACAGCATACACCGCGTCTAAAAGGTTGAATACAAGTTTACTTAATTTAGCTAAATATAATGCTGTAAATTCTTACGAGCCTAACTTTGAAATGACTCCTTCGATTAGAAATGTCCTTGAGTGTAATTTTAGTTCAACAAGCAATCGATTTGAATTCATTGAAGAGCGGGATTTTCAAACTTATTTTGATATTGAAGCTTTGGATTTTATTATCAAAGAGTTGATTACCAATGCTACTAAGTTTGCTATAGAAGATCCAATATATATAACCTTAAAACCCCAAAGCTTAATAATTGCAAATCAACAAAAAATTATTTCCAAGAACCAAGATTTTAAAATAGAAGCATTTATTCAGGTTGATAGAAAATATCACGAGCAGCAAGGTCTTGGCCTAGGGTTGTACTTGTGTCAAATTTATGCTGAACGAAATAATGCAAGCTTAAAAGCAAGAATTAGCGATGATTTAATGTTTATTGTAGAATTAAATTTCCCAGATTGTAATAATTGAATTTAATGAATAGTGTATCCGCCCGACCAACCCCATCTTGAATTGTAGGGATATTTTATTTAAGTCGGTATTCTTCCCAGTTTGAAGGTAGTAGTTGATAGAGGTCTTT
>NZ_FZOK01000032.1:0-3302 GCF_900188245.1 Belliella buryatensis
AAAACACAAAAGCCTTTCAGTTTCCTGAAAGGCTTTTTGATAATGTGGCGGCGACCTACTCTCCCGGGTGTAACCCCAGTACCATCGGCGCTGCAGGGCTTAACTTCTCTGTTCGGGATGGGAAGAGGTGGGACCCCTGCGCTAGGCCGCCTAATCTTGCTGTACTAGCTACAAAGTACAATGTACCATGTAGTTCCAGTGACAGTCCCCTCTCGGGGAAAATATCTTTGTTCATTTGCTTGGTACTTCGTACTTGGTACTTGGTACTTTCACTTGATATGTCTTGCAGAAAATTGAACGGGGAGATACTGAGTAAGTTTTCGGGCAATTAGTACAGCTCAGCTATGTCATCTCTGACTTTACACCTGCTGCCTATCAACGTCATCGTCTCTGACGGCCCTGTTTGGAAGTCTCATCTTGGAGGGAGTTTCGCACTTAGATGCTTTCAGCGCTTATCTCTTCCCGACGTAGCTACCCGGCAATGCAATTGGCATCACAACCGGTACACCAGCGGTCAGTCCAACCCGGTCCTCTCGTACTAAGGTCAGGTCTCCTCAAACTTCCCACGCCCGCAACAGATAGGGACCGAACTGTCTCACGACGTTCTGAACCCAGCTCGCGTGCCACTTTAATGGGCGAACAGCCCAACCCTTGGGACCTTCTCCAGCCCCAGGATGTGACGAGCCGACATCGAGGTGCCAAACCTCCCCGTCGATATGAGCTCTTGGGGGAGATCAGCCTGTTATCCCCAGAGTACCTTTTATCCTTTGAGCGACGGCCCTTCCATACGGTACCGCCGGATCACTATACCCGTGTTTCCACCCTGCTCGGCTTGTCGGCCTTACAGTCAAGCTCCCTTATGCTATTGCACTCCACGTACGGTTACCAAGCGTACTGAGGGAACCTTTGGAAGCCTCCGTTATCCTTTTGGAGGCGACCACCCCAGTCAAACTACCCACCAAGCAATGTCTCCCGCATAGCGGGATTAGATACCAAGCAAACAAAGGGTGGTATTTCAACGGCGACTCCTCAACGCCTAGCGACGCCAATTCACAGTCTCCCACCTATCCTACACATCGTTTACCCAATACCAATACTAAGCTGCAGTAAAGGTTCATGGGGTCTTTCCGTCCCGTTGCGGGTACGCGGCATCTTCACCGCGACTACAATTTCACCGAGCTCATGGCTGAGACAGCGCCCAGATCGTTACACCATTCGTGCAGGTCGGAACTTACCCGACAAGGAATTTCGCTACCTTAGGACCGTTATAGTTACGGCCGCCGTTTACCGGGGCTTCAATTCAATGCTTCTTCCCGATTACTCGGAAATAACATCCCCTCTTAACCTTCCGGCACCGGGCAGGTGTCAGGCCTTATACTTCGTGTTGCCACTTCGCAAAGCCATGTGTTTTTGCTAAACAGTCGCCTGGGCCTTTTCACTGCGGCCTCCCATATTGCTATGGGTAGGCGCCCCTTCTCCCGAAGTTACAGGGCCATTTTGCCGAGTTCCTTAGCCATGATTCACTCGAGCACCTCAGGATTCTCTCCTTGACCACCTGTGTCGGTTTGCGGTACGGGTCGATATACGCTTAACGCTAGAAGTTTTTCTTGGAAGCCCTTAGGACAACTATCCGATTGTCCGTAGACGCTCGGTACTATCACCTTCGGCTAGATCCACGCATTTAACTATGAATCCAATACCTACAAGCTTTAACCCGGTATTCCGTCACCGGGCGTGTCTTTCATCACTCCGTCACTCCATCACCTGTATATCAAGTATGGGAATATTAACCCATTTGCCATCGACTACGCCTCTCGGCTGCGCCTTAGGTCCCGACTGACCCTGATCCGATTAGCGTTGATCAGGAAACCTTGGTCTATCGGTGTGCGGGTTTCTCGCCCGCATTATCGTTACTTATGCCTACATTTGCTTTTCCAAATCCTCCAGTGCACATCACCATGCACATTCACCGGTAATTGGAATGCTCCCCTACCACTTAGACATTCATCTAAATCCTACGCTTCGGTATTACACTTGATGCCCGATTATTATCGACGCCCTGCCGCTCGACCAGTGAGCTGTTACGCACTCTTTAAAGGAATAGCTGCTTCCAAGCTAACCTCCTGGCTGTCTCTGCAGCTGGACCACCTTTGTTCAACTTAGTGTAAATTTTGGGACCTTAGCGGTAGGTCTGGGTTCTTTCCCTCTCGGACAGGGACCTTAGCACCCCTGCCCTCACTGCCGTTACTGTATGCCGGCATTCGGAGTTCGTCAGGATTTGGTAGGATATGACTCCCCCTAGTCCTATCGGTAGCTCTACCTCCGACATACATTCCACGACGCTGTTCCTAAAAACATTTCGGGGAGTACGAGCTATTTCTCAGTTTGATTGGCCTTTCACCCCTACCCACAGATCATCCGGAAACTTTTCAACGTTTATCGGTTCGGTCCTCCATACTGTGTTACCAGTACTTCAACCTGTCCATGGGTAGATCACAAAGTTTCGCGTCTACCGCCACTGACTAAGCGCCCTATTCAGACTCGCTTTCGCTCCGGCTGCGGATCTTAAATCCTTAACCTCGCCAGTGACGAGTAACTCGTAGGCTCATTATGCAAAAGGCACGCCGTCACCAAATCTCTTGGCTCCGACCGCTTGTAAGCGCACGGTTTCAGGTTCTATTTCACCCCGTTATTCACGGTACTTTTCACCTTTCCCTCACGGTACTTGTTCACTATCGGTCTCTCAGGAGTATTTAGCCTTTCCGGATGGTGCCGGATAATTCAATCGGGATTTCTCCTGTCCCGACCTACTCAGGATCCCCGCCTCAATATTCATGCTTCCAGTACGGGATTCTCACCCTCTACGATCTGCCTTCCCAGACAGTTCCCGTCACATTCATACCAATTACGCAGGTCCTATAACCCCGAATCTGCCGTAACAGATCCGGTTTGGGCTTCTCCGATTTCGCTCGCCACTACTCACGGAATCACTATTGTTTTCTCTTCCTCCGGGTACTTAGATGTTTCAGTTCCCCGGGTTTGCATTCATTACTGAATATCCCGATCGCTCGGGATGGGTTGCCCCATTCGGATATCTACGGATCAAGTCCTCTTGCGGATCCCCGTAGCTTTTCGCAGCTTGTCACGTCCTTCTTCGCCTCTGAGAGCCTAGGCATCCCCCGTACGCCCTTATTCACTTACTCTTACATATAACCGCCTTTTGCTACAGCTATATGTCGTATCTTCGCTTCTGACTCGCGTCTTCCGCTCAATTCTCTGCTCAACATGTCAATGAACTCTTA
>NZ_FZOK01000025.1 GCF_900188245.1 Belliella buryatensis
ATAAAAATTTCTGCCAATTTTTTCAAAAAATCAACTTTTAAAATATTTATAGATATGAAAAAGATCATCATTACCGAAAATCAATTACAGAAACTTTCAAAGTTCATTCGGGATAAAAATGTACCTGTGAAAACACATAAACTCAACCTAATCAACATTGTGCAGAACCATGAAAAAACTAAATGATAAAATAAGGACTGAAAAAGATACACTCTATATTTTCAGTAATGACTTCTTTAAAGAGGTTGAAGGAATAACTGAAAAGGAGAATGAGGTTGCACAAAAGTTGCTGTCATTTATAGGAACCAATAAAGATGATGAAGAAGAAATCATGTTGGTTCTTCAACCTAGGCAACTTTATCATTTTTTGATTAATATTCAACGTAATATTCAAAAACAAGGTAGTTGAAACATGAATATTATCGTTGTTCCCCTTTCGCTCCAAATGTAATCTTTGATAAAATTTTCATATTTTAGAAACACAATAATATTTCAAACATGGGTTTACTGACAATATTTTATGCGTTCATACTTATTTTCCTTGGTACCTGGTTAATCTACAGAAGTATAAAGAATTTTAAGTAATAAAGATTAAATCCTTAATTCAAAAACAAAAAATAGGGATCACGCAATTGATATTCTTGGATAACGGATATGGATTTAATGGATTTAAATGACTCTGAAAAAATCTTATAAACTACCTCAGAATTTACAATTACTTCCTCATTTTTTTGATACAGTCCCTGTTTTGGACGAATGATCAGACCAGCTTCAATAAACATGGGTATCACACTATACATAGCAATCTCTGTGGCTCTGTTCCCTCCATAAATACTTGATAAAGATTTTTTGATGGTTTCTCCATTGACCAAATCCTGTACTGATAAAAACTTTCCAAGTAACTGTAGTGTATCAAATGCAAATGAAAAACTACTGTTCAATAAGGCAATTAGAATATAATTGCGATCCTGTTTTTTTTTGATAGCCTGTTTGATTTCAGCCTTATGGTTTTCAATAAACTCTATTAATGGACTTTTTAAAATCACCTTATTAACTATTCTAAGTGACTTTTTGATCCTATTTTCCCCCTTAAATTCAAGTTTTAACTGTTCTAAGATGTATGCCTCATTGTAAGAATCATTTAGAAAAGAATCCAATGCCACGTAAAGAACATCTAAAGGGATTCTTTGATTGATATCGATCGACTTATACTGCATGGTTGATTTGTACAAACGGGATTAAAACTTCTAATAAGTGGGCTCCTCCATGAGTGACCAAGACATCTTTATTCGAGAAACTCAGGTCATTCTTAAAATAAATTGCCTGTTCTTCAATAACTACAGAATCAATAATATCAGGATTATTACCAAGAAACTCCTCTTGCAGAAATTTTTCAGAATATTCTATATGTCTTTCACTTCTGCTTCCTGATACATTAGCACCTAACTTCTCTCTTCCATTTAATCCCCTCCAACCTTTTGATTGAAGGTTTCCATGATCTGTGGTTAAGAATACATTGAATCCTTTTTCGATTAGTTCTTTAACGATTTGATCGATTCGACTTCTTTCAACCCAATTTTTCGTCAGTGTAAGCAAATCTATATAATCTGTGGAACCATGCATCTTATCATCAAGGTCTTTAAACACTAAAGCAAGTTTAGAAACTGAATTAAGATTTGAAAAGTCTACTTTTTCATGTTGATAAACAACCTCATGTTTTTTCAAACCTTTGGATTTCCAAAAATTGAACCACAATTTATCTTCATTTATCGGACCTTGTCTATAACCAGTCTGAGGATTTCCTCCTCTAAAAATCGCTTGTCTTGACAATTGAGTTATGGAAGGAATCCAAGAATAAATAAGTCCTTCGTCTTTATTGACTGGTAAACGTTGATTGAGGAGTTCATATTGCCAAAAGGCCAGCCCGTCAATTACAATTAAAGCTACTTTTTGATCTGTATAATTAAATGCTAAGTAGTCTAAAATTTTGGATACAATCCTTGGTTTTTTGATGGCACTAGAGTTCTTAGTCTGTTGAAAATTGAGATCTAATTCTTTTTGGAAGTACTGGTTTGCCAAATTGACTAGTTTGTATAAACCATCAAACTCTGGAGTTCCAATTGTCTTTAACAATCCTTCTGAAATCAACTTTGAAACCACATACCAGTTGATTTTATTTTCATTCAAAAGATTCTCCAAGTTTGAAGTGAACTCTTTTATATCAAATAACGTAACCTTCTTCTTAGTATCTTCAACCTGAATATTCTTAATGAATTTAACGGTTTCATGTTTGTTTAAACCAATCAATTGTTCTTGACTAAATAATTGATCTAATACATCTAATTCTACTTGAACTAAGGTTGGTATATGAAAACCTCCTAAATAATTTGATATATTAAATTCTATTGAAAAAGAGTTGGTCTTTATATCCTCCAAATAATCTGAGTTATTGGTGGACAATAAGAACAGGATTTCTTCTTTTTCTCTAGTTTCAAATTGAATCCTTTGTTCAATCTTTGTCCCGTAATTTACTGCTATCCCATGCTTTTTTAATTCGAGATTTACGTCATTACGAAATAAAAACCTATCATTATTCTCAACGAGAAAAACTCTTGGACCTTTGTTTTTGAAATCTCCAGCAATATGTTGTATCAACGTTTTAGCCATTGATTCTAAATGTTATCAGTTGTTTAAGACCCGGAAGTACTTTTTGATTGGAATAAAATTCATGTTCCCATTCCTTTTGTTCATTTTCCAATCTTCGCAATTTAGATTGACGGATATTTTCAATACCAATTTTCTCAATTCTCGACCTCTGGTAATTATATGAATTTACTTTATTCGTCTTTTTGATATTCATTTTTGATTCCAACTCTACTTTTAGATTTTGGAATGAAGAAGACAAAACATCTTGAAGTTTTTCAAGATTGGAAGATGCCTTTATTGATTCATTTGTTGTAACAGGAAGAAGTTTTAGATCACCTTTGATTAACCTAGTCCAAATATCATTAGCATAAGCTGTATATTGTTTTCCATTGTCGGCAAGAAAAAAACACTGATAACTGGTCTTACTTTCTAGTTTATTAAGCGCACTAATTTCCCAAAGACTCCAAAAACCCAGTATTTCTTCTCCAGACTCAGATATGTAAGTAGTAATGGAAGATGCATTATCAATTTCTCCCACGCCATTTAGTAAACTTCTTATCCAACTGTTCTGTAAAGTGAGATGTTCTACATCTGGTTGGTTAAGTGCCACTTCTGGATCAAACGTCACTTTTTTCTTTTCTCGGTTAACCTGAATCTCTGTATATCCTAAAAGATTTTTTGAAATTGATCCTTTATGAATAAAAACATACATTTCTATCAATGACTCTAACCAGTGTGGCAACGGACTATATTTAATATCTGATGCTTTTTTAGGTTCGATTTCATCTTCAGATACCTGAGGTAAAATACCCTCTGTACTTTTATATGACCTTAATTTATTTTTTATTTCGTTCAACCATTTTTCCCCTGCAAAATCAAACTTGGATGGATCTAACAGGCTTTGGAGGTACAGATTATTGATTTTATTTTGTTCAATGGTAGAGTCTAATACATCAGAAGTCTTATCAATACCAAGCTGTTCAATAATAAACGTTAATTTTTCTTGAATAACCTCATAGACTCTTCTATCCACTGAATTATCCGTAAGCATATTAAATGCTTTAACTTTTTTCTTTTGACCAATTCTATCAACCCTACCAATCCTTTGCTCTATCATCATAGGATTCCAAGGAAGATCGTAATTGAATACTATGTGACTAAACTGCATGTTCAATGATTCCCCAGCGGCATCCGTGGCAATCAAAATTTGGCATTCATTTTTAAATTTAGTCAGGTTTATTTTCCGAGTATCAATATCTTGACTACCATTTATCGTAGAAATACGAAAACCCTCCATTTCAAGGATTTTCTTCAGCATCATTTGGGTCGTTCTGAATTCGGTAAAAACTAGCACTTTCAAGTCAGGATCACCATATTCCTGTTGAAGAGTTCTGTATTTTTCAATAAACGCATCCGCTTTAGCATCTCTTTCTCTTTGAATACATGCGGTGGCTTTGTTGATTAATTCCCTTAAGTACGACTCTTCATCATTCAAAATTGCTATGGAAATTGAATTATAGATGGAATCAAAGTTAAAACCAGTATCCTGCTCTTCCATGATCATATCCATGTCTAATTGGTAATTATCTAAACCATCCTCCTCACCGGATTGAAGTCTTAACAATCGGCCTTCCATTGCCGATAATATTGCTGCTGTAGAACTACTTACCAATCGTTGAAAAAGTATCATAATCAGCCCTTTGGCTGAATTTCCTGTTTTTTTTGCTGAATTGAATCCCTTTCTAACATACTCTGTCACCTCATCGTAGAGTTCCTTTTGTAAAGCATGTTTCCTTGGATCAAGAGTCACATCAAACCGGACCGTTTCTCTTTCATTAAAAAGTTTATTTCCTTCGTAATCAACTGCAAGACGTTTTTCTGTTCTAATGACATAAGGTTCAATTTCCTTAATTTCAGGAAGACCATCTCCTGCAAAGGCATCAGGATCCAATAATTGTAGTATCCTTCTAAAATGGTCTGATTTGCCTCTATGAGGGGTAGCAGATAGAAGCATCACATTAGGAACTGTATCACATAATGCTTGAGCCAAAATATACCTTGAAACATTTGGATTAGCTCCTCCCATTTTATGAACCTCGTCAATGATAATCAAATCAAAATTGGCTTTCAAGACGGCCTCCATACGGAATTTATTGTACTCCTCTACTTTTTCTTTGGCCCAACCTTGTCTATTAGCGATTGGCTTCAAAGAATCTGTAGAAACTATAATTTGGTTATGTTGCTCCCAAAAATTAAACTCCTGATCAGCATTGATATTAGAAAAAGTACGAGACAGAGAATTGATCAACTCGGAGTCATAAATGTGAAAAACCTCATTAAAGTGTTCTTTTAACTCGGATTGCCATTGCATCATGGCAGATTTAGGTACAATGACTAAGATTCGATTTACTTCACCACGAAGTTTTAATTCTTTCAATATTAGACCAGCTTCAATGGTCTTTCCCATACCTACCTCATCCGCTAATAAAAATCGATTTTGGTGTGATTGCATTACTTTTTCAAGAACCAAAATTTGATGAGGAAGTGGAATTAAACTACTTTCATAAGGAGCTAAAATGATTTTTTTTGAGATTTCGTCTTTTATCTTGGCAGCAATAGAAACAAATCTAATGTGATTTAAATCCAGGCCATCGGAGTCTGATTCTAAGTCATCTTCAAATACCTGCTTAAACTCATTGGTTTCAAGAATTCTAATCCAAACTACCTTTTGACCAAAGACTTCTTTTTTTCCTAATATTTCAATAGCATTCCCTTTATAGTTCATCGATGATTCTAAATTCAAAGCATTTTCTTGTTATAAAATATGTGATTTAGTTTTGTTTCAAAAATATAGCCCCATTTTCCTTTGTTTTAAAAAGGTAAATCAGGATTTCTATTTCCATTAATTCTATTATCTAAATCTTCCACAAACCTAGCTATTGTGTCAATTGTCCTATTGACATACCCTTTATGAAGAAGCAGGATAACGCCATCTTTGGTTTTACCATTTCTATGAACCATATCATGCCTATCTTGAATAATTTTACAGACATCTCCGTAGGCTGGAAAACTTATATCAAATACTGTAGAATAAATTTTATCTACATCAACAATTCTGTGATAAAGTGTATTCAATAATTTTTTCTTAACAAGTTCTTCTACTCCTTTTCTTGATTTTTTTACTTTAATTGAATTGTGTATTGTATTTTTTGAATCAGGTAATGCATCAAAATATTTCCAAAAAACATCATCATCTCTTAATACCTTATTTATTAATAAATCTGCTAAATACTCTTCTAAACAAGTAATTGCTCCTGAAAATGTAAGTTTATATATAATCTGATAAATCTCTTCATTTGGAAAATCTAAGTTTATTAAGAAACGTAACTTACCGATCTCAACCATGAATTTTCCTAATGAATCAGGATTGGTCAAAAACGCATCAATTTGGTCAGAATCAAATTCATTAATATCATCAAAAGTCAAGATATCCACCTTCGTCTCATCCTCATCTATATCTGGGAGATTTACATAGGCTCCTCCAAATCCACATCCAATAAAGACTCCATATTTCTTTGAACAGACTGGACATTCCAATACATAATCTTCTTCTTTAAGACTCTCAGAATGATTTTCTCCTTCTGAATTTGGCAAAGGAACCTGTAACAAATCTGACTTAATAATACCGTAACAATTAGTATTATTACATTGAAAAGAAATTTTCACATAACTCAAAGCTATTGCAGGGATATCAAATTCAGCCATTTTCAGTCAAATTAAACCCTCGAACTTGCAATATCATAAAACTGTAAGAGCACCTCATCTTCCATCAATAGGTTATTAGGAATACGATCTCCTACTTGAACAATGGTCTTAAAGTCCTTGTCTTGATAACACTGTTTGAATCCAGCTCGAAGGGATTCAACCCTTGCCTCTTTGATTTTGCCTTTTGGTTTGTAGGCTTCAGACTTGTAGTTCTCAAACTGTTTGAGCAATCTTTTTGTACGAAGCTGCTCCAAATCGGCCTCATTCTCTGGATCAGGAAGGTACCATTGCCCTTTGTCGTTTTTCAAAAAGTTTTCTTCAAGGATTGTTCTCATCTCAGGAAGACTATCACCCTTTCTCATGTTACCAGCCACTTCTTTCATCCAAAGAGGATGAAGATCTTGTTCCGTTTTTGGATTTTTTTCAAGAAGATTCCTAAGCCAGTAAATCGCATCCTGTTCATTGCCCACGAAGATGCTCATTTGAATAAAATTAGGGACTTCAGATTTTTTACGGTCATACTCCTGAACTTGCTCATTGGTAAAAAACATCCCATCTCTTTCAATAAAACGCTCCCGAAGACCTAGCTGAAACTTACTGGCATCAATTGGGACTGGTAAACCTCTTTGTACATAGAAGGCGATCAAACGATCAAAAAGGATTTTAGGGCTTCGCTCAATGATCGCAGTGGTCGAATTACCAGATGTAATATGGACAGGTAAATGATCTAAATGTTCTGAAACAAAATCCCAAACGCCTACATCAATATGTTTATTTTGATTGAATCTTTGGTCAAATTTTGATGACGGCTTGTAGCAAGAAATTACCAAATCTTGTTTTACTGCTGTTACTGTTGTAACGGCCTTAAAACTTCCCTGTTTTTTGTCAATTGAGGAGATGTTTGCAACAACGAATCCCGCATTTTGAATTGATATTTGAATTCCATTCCATACAGCAGCACTTGTATTACTAAACTCTACAGTCATCCATTTCCCTTTTTTCAAGATTCGGAAGTATTCTTTAAAACATTTAGACATCAATTCTTGATAATCAAGAATTGATTTTTTTTGAAATTTGTTTTCGATAGCTTCTTTCAAGGAGTTAGTCTTTACTTTAAGCCATGACTCCCACAACGTATTCAACTCTGAATACATAATATTACCACCAAAAGGCGGATCTGTAAATATGTAGTCAATACTTTCACTACTTATATTTAAATCCGTAGCACTATTTATTGAAGTAGCTTGAGTAGAGTTAATTAATGACAATGCATGAGATATATCCCTTAATTTCCCCTTAAGTAATTTAAATACATTAGTTTCTGCATTTAATGATGAAATATAAAGGGTCCCATTTAACATGCCATTACCCCTGTTTCCAAGATTATACCGGACTAATCGTGATGACAATGAACTTGAAATTGAAGTAAAAAGTAGAACTAAGTTCCTGTCGTTTTTAAACCTTTCCCAAAATTCTGAAAGAATGAACAAATTTCTTCTTGTATAAAAATCATGTAAATGCTTGATACCATGAGATTTTTTTGGTTGACTAGTATTAAACCCATCTATCAGAATTGATTTTGGAAAAAAATATTTAGGTTTTAAGTTTTGTAAATTATCAATCAAATCTAGGTCGCTTTTTTGAACTAATCGTTCAAATCTTTTTTTTCCAGATGAATAATTAACAAAAACAGGAACTTGCTTAGTTACTTGTTTCAGCTCATTTGATAAGTTATCAAATACTGTTTCGAAATTTTGTGAAATATTTTTTTTGGAAAGATCCAAATGACAATTAGAACAACTAAAACTTGATTTTACTTTTTTATTTTTTTTATCAACGGCTTCATTAAAAAAGATGATTTCATTAAGGCAGTTATTACATACCATTACATCACTCCAAACTAAATAATTTATAACCCCTTCAGGAAGACCCTCAAAAGATTCAACTTTGTAAATCCACCCATATTTTTCTTCTAAATCCTCTACAATAGAAATAGATTTATCAAGAAAAAAACTAGTGTTATTTTCAATATTATAATTAGAGCATATAACTGAAGCTATAGGACTCAAATCACTACAAATAGCATTCCTTTTACCCCAAACAACTTTAGATGTTTCTCTTTCTATTTTATATTTTAAATCATCACTGGGATTTCCACACATACTTGCAGCTACACCTGTCATTCCAGTTCCTGCAAAGCCATCAAAAACAATATCACCAGGTTGGGTATAATGAAGGATATATCTCATTATTGCGGGATGAGGTACTTTTGTGTGATAGCTATGGGCATTATAAATTGGGTTATTTTTACCTTCACTTACATCTGCGGTATAGGGTTCTGATACTTCAAAATCTGTTTTCCGTAAACCCTTTTTCTCAACTTCTTTTTTCTCCTCTTCCCATTCAGCGATAAAATCATTCAGCCATGGATTTGGACATGCCGTATAAAAGGGTGGGTCACTGAGGTTGATGATGTCTTCATCTTCTCCAATTGGAAAACCTTCCATTTGTTTTAGTTCGGGAAGTTTTTTTCGAAGTTCTTCTCGAAAATAGGACCTTCTTTCCTCCTCTGAATTGAACTCTTTACCTAGAACAACTACTTTATTACCTTTATCTGTATTCGATATCATATCCTTCTACTTTAAAACAATTCTAATTTTATCACGCTCTTTTCCTTTGGAGACTTGGTCAATATACGTCCTAAATGCCTCAATTGCCTCGTCTGGGGTAAGTGGTTTGTTAAAGGTAGATTTCATTTCATCCACATTCATTTCTACCTTCTCCAATCCTTTATGCAAATCCATAATCGCATTTCTAATGATTATGGCATTATCTTTTGAAAGTAAGACTGAACCTGTTTTGAAATCTCCAAGTAATTTTTGAGTCTTTTCATCCAATAGGTTCATATTCCTTTTAACTACTGGATCTTCTAGTGTTTCTTTTAATGTGTAGTCCCAATGATCCAATAAGTCTTTCAGGTCTTTCTTCAGTTGGCTAATATTGAAACTATCTGCACCTATAAAATCTAAAGGGTTGAAATCATGGAAAGGAGTAGTTAATATGAGATTTTTATTGACACTACTATCCGCAGGAAGAAGTTTATGTGTTTTTTGAAGCCATATAAGATACTGGCCTGAAGAGAGGAAATCTGCTTCTTTTAACACATCACAAATAGCCTTTTCTTCCGAATCCAAAAGAGATTGTTTTAAGGTATCATCTTTTTGACTAATCCGATGTTTCAAATACAAATCCAAGTACCATTCTGCATACCTTTCTTTGAGCTGTTTTAGTGTTTGTTGGTAGAAAGTAAGCTGATTCGTGTCATTTGATTCAACGACTTCAGGAAGTTGGTTTAGAATACTTGTAATTTCATCCTTGAATTCTGAAGAAGTAATATACTGTTTACATTGTTGGAGATAGTAAATATCCTCTTGAAGAGATTGTAGGTCATTGAGTCTTTTTTCTAATTGTTCGACTTCAGCTTTGTAGGGGAGCAGCCTATTGAGATCATCAGCTGTAAAGGTAAAGTTCTTGATTTTTGCCTCAGACGTATACGTGGAAATCTTATCACAAAAACCTGAAAAGGCTGTAAAATGACGGCGATATTCAGATGCCTGATCTTCAGTTATAATCTCGATTCCTTTAAATGTATAACCACTCTGAATTTTGTTCAGTAAAGTAACAGTACGTCTTGCCCAATCATTTGAAGCACTGACCAAATGTGTGTAGGTTGAAGGATCTTTGAGATGATTACTCAAATCTCTTCCTAACAAACCAATAAACATGGTTTTAAGAACTGCTAAATTCAGACCTTTAGGAGGTTTGATATGAGTGAATGAGAAAAAGTCCTGTTTTTGAATATCTTTGAGGTCCTGAAGATTGGTTGAATTGATAGATTTTCCCGAGCTAAGGGTAATTTCAATTTCACCCAAAGCCGCCAACGTAGCCATTACAACAAACTCCAATTCAGCCTCAATCTTGAAATCTTTGGTCAACCACAAATCTTCACTTCGATCTACATATTCAATGATTTCATCTCGGTTGAGTACTTTTCCCTCCCCCTTGTCTTTTAACATTTTCAAAAGACTCTTTGCATAAGGTGAATGACTATAATCTAGCATTCCCGGCACCCAACATCCAAGACCTTGAAGAATACCTTCTCCATCTCTATTGGCCTGTTCTGGATTAGTGATTTTTACAAGAGCCTGCTTGATTAAGCGGTCAAAATTATCCTTTGCTAATGGAGCATTCAATTGAGTGAATTTTGGATAATTTGGTCGTTCATCATTGAACCAATTCTCCAATAAAATTGAGGCCACAGAGGAGAATATTTGTTCCTTGGATGAACCAGCACCCGGCAAAGGAAAACCATTGAGAGGTAATTCCTCACCTTGGTAATCTACTTGAGTAATTTGAACATATTCTTGATCAAATAAGGCTCTCGCCTTTTTATTCAGTTCATCTATTTTCTGACGATAGATTGCTTTTTGTGAAGTATCTGCCCGAACTTCTAAGGCAATGGCAGCTCCGTATAACGTGACTGCGTCTCTAAACTCTTGAGACAGATTATCAAAAATAAAATACACTTCATCCTCTTCATGATTACGTGTTTTCTTACCTTCTTCAAAAATAGGCATGAAATATAGGTAGAAATGCTGTCTTGGATGAGTTGTGGATTTTTGATTGGGATTACCAAAGAAAATATATCCATCACGATATGTCTTGTGTGATCTCCAATCAATGCTATGTTGCCAAATCTTAAAACCAGTACGGTATGTTTCAGTTGAAAGAAGAAGACTTAATTCTAAGAATTTAAAAAAGTATAAATCCTTTTGAGAATCATCCATGGTGCCAGCATAATCCCGGATTTTTTGATCAAAGTTTATACCACCTTCAATTCGAAGGTGATATTGACCGTTTTCTACATCTTTATCAAAATATTGACCTGAAGTAGCAGATATGATTTGATTAGCAGCAGTATCGATGATATCAATCAAAAATTCACGGTCTAATGCCAATTTATCAGTCAGGCAGAGATCGTCTACCAAGTATTCGGCATTTGTTCCGTTTTGTTTCTGAAGTTCATGTTGGAGAATTTTAATAGCACAGGCGTTTACTATCCGCTTCGCCACGGGTTTCTTTGAAGATCTTCCTCCTGTGAAATAGGATTCGATCTTATCACCGATAGTATCTGTAATCTCTTTAACTTTCCTGATATCAGGAATAGCCATCAAATCCTGACTCTTTTGAATGTCTTCCCAGTATCGGTCATAAGTGAGTAACCCCGGATTATCAAGTGGTACATCCTGTTCCAATATATCGGAAAATTGATTGGATAAGGTCTTAAGGATCTCTCTCTGACTTTTACCGATTCTAATCTTTTCAAAGTTTTCAAAATAAGTTGGATGAACAGGATATAATTCAATATAATCCTGAGTACGGGCATGCATGTCCGTGAATAGATTCAAAAAAGGATCAAGATGCCTTCTGATTTTTTGTTTTTGATGTTCGTCCTTCCTGAGTAATCGGTTTTTTACGATAAATGCCACGTCTTCTTTCGTGATCATGATGTCCTTATATCGATCATTCACTTTTTGAAGCATATCGGCAGCAAATTGGAATTCAGAAGAATGATATATCATCTCCTGCACACCGAATATAAATTTGAACTTTGATCTATCACATGCCTGACCTAAAGCTTGAAGAACTGCCAAATCCTGATTGAGTTTATCAGCAGAACTTCTCCCTTTTAGATATGCCAGCATTTCATCAATAACAATAAGGAACCCTTTATCAGGAAACTTTTCCTCAAACTCCGACATCATTAAAAGAAGCTTATCAAAGTATGGTTTTGGACCATGTCCATCAAACGAGAAATTGATACCTAACCCCTTTAGATATTCTTCCATCTGATAGGTGATTACCTCCCAAAGACTTTCTGTATTACCCAATTCAAAACGTAGAACCTTAAATTTACCAGCAATAGTTTTTAAGTCATTCTTAGGTTTTTCATCATTGACAAGGTTAATCAATCCTTCATTTTCTGCCAACAAAGAAATTAATGACATCAGGTGGGATTTACCTGTACCATAATTACCGACTACCTGTAAACCAAAAGCCTCTCCAGAATAATTCATGTCTAAATTCCTAATCATCAAAGGAATTAGTGTGTTTTTAAAAGTGTCCGAGAAGACAAAAGTTTTCACCAAAGATTTTTGGTAATCTTCTTCATTTGTTCGGCTGAACTTGACCACCTCAGTGATTGGTTCAAAGTTTAAGAGTTCTTTGTATTTCATATATGAATATGACTTAAGTTCTGTACATTAATTTTGACACCATTCTCTTTAGTTAAAAAGAATAGCATATTGGATTCCATTTCACCATCCCACTTAATCAGTAGGACTTGGTTTAGGGAATATTTATCAATCAGTCTCAGGAAATCGATTTTTAGTTCTGGTTCGAATAGGATTCCAAGATTAAAAATCGCTAGGTACCTACCCAGTACATCACTGGTTTTGATCCCATGCTCAAATATTCTGTCTAATTCAGATAAAGCCCTCATCGAGAGTTTGGATGTATCCTTCAAATTATAGATTGCTTCAGAAAGTGAGCGTCCAACGTCCACATAATCAAGAATTGAGATATCATCTTGATGAAAGATTATTCGATTTCTTGCATGCGAATTGATATAATTGAGCACATTTTCGGACAAAAAATCATTCATTCGATTTTGATTTATTCTTACTTATTAAAAGATCTGAAACATCAACTTCCAAAAGTTCCGCTATTGCGTAAAGAACCTCCAATCTAGGTTGTTGACGATTTTGAACATAGGCATTCACCATATTGTAACTCTTCCCCAGCTTTTCAGACAACCATGTCTGAGTGAGCTTCTTTTCTTCGAGAACTTCTTTGATTCTGTTCATGATCAGGAAATGTTACACTGGAAAAATAGCGGAAATTTTTGAGATATCTTATATATTGAGATACTATCTTTTAACCAAGTAGGTTGTTAATGATTTGTTCAACGCAATCCAATTCAAAAAATAGATCTTAGAGACATTATAAGTTTAATTGTTGAAAGTCCTTATTATGACCTGAGACAGACTTTTAATCGTTTTTTTACACCTGTAGGTTTCCTGTAATATCCTTGACTGGCATCCTGAGAGGATGAAGAAAATTATTGATCGCGACAAATCGTAAATTGACGAAAGGTGAGATTCAGAACTTCCTTTAAATTGTTAAGAAGTTGGTGGTACCTGAGATGGTAATGTAAATAATTGATAGCAACAAATCGTCAATTTACGAATGGTGACATGTCTTTAACTTCCTAAAAATTTGTCAAGAAGTAGGAGGTACCTGAGAGGGTGAAGTAAATTCCCCATGAATTTCAAGTCAAAATTATCATTTATCAGCTGCAGCTTCTGTCAATAGGGGGAGCTAGTGAGAAAAAGAGGTCAGAAACGACCTCTTTTTTGTTTTTATACCCATCAAAAACCCCCTCTACACCCAATAAAACGGATCAGTCTTAAAATCTGGGGAGGTTCAAAATTTAGCCATAGATATTAGCTAGTCTAAATAGGAAGAACTCTACATTTGAAACGCCT
>NZ_FZOK01000036.1 GCF_900188245.1 Belliella buryatensis
TGGATATTCCGGAGTATGCTGACCCCTCTCAACCGGAATGTTTTTGAACAGTGAAAGTGGCCTGATTGGCCAGATTCGACTGACATTCCGGCGGATGTTGACCCCCTAAAGTAGGAATTTTGATGATATTCCGGAGTATATTGACCCCCTTTGGTCAAAATTCTGGAGCATGTTGACCCCTCTGATTAATGGTTTTGGTTTTTTAGCGGATACTTTCAATAACCGTTAATTATAATCCGATGGCTGGAAAACCGAAACCAATGAGTCAGATAAAACAATTGATAATCCTTAACAAACAAGGCAAAGGTGTCAAGACTATTGCCCGAATTCTAGATATCAGCAAGAATACCGTCAAGACATATCTTTTTAAGCTTGATAAGCTACTTGCAGGCAAAAGGGTTGAGAAGATGACAATTGAGGTACTTCTTAACCTTGACGAGCCTGAATTATATACACTTTTTCACCCTGGGAATCCTTCTTATAAAGATTCAAGGTATGAATACTTTAAATCCAACCTTGAACATTATCAAAAAGAGTTAGAAAAGGTTGGTGTAACCAGAGTGCTTCTCTGGGAAGAGTACAAGGAAGCTAATCCAGATGGGTACAGTTATTCTCAATTTTGTTTTCACCTTGACCAGCATCAAGCTGCAAAAGGGAAACCAACTATGGTACTGGATCACAAGCCTGGTGAAAAACTCTTCATAGATTTTGCAGGAAAAACGATTCCCTACATAGATAGAGAGACAGGAGAAGTGATATCATGTCAACTCTTTGTTGCCTGTCTCCCTTACTCTGACTATGCTTTTGCCATTGCTGTACCATCCCAGAGTGTATCTGATTTTCTTTACGCACTAAGCAGGTGTTTAGAAGATTTAGGAGGCGTACCGCAGCTTCTGGTTCCTGACAACTTGAAGGCTGCTGTGATTAAAGCAGATCGTTATGAACCTGATATCAATCAAGCGTTGGAAGATTTTGCCAACCACTACAGAACAGCAGTACTTCCTGCAAGGGTTCGAAAGCCTCAGGATAAAGCTCTGGTAGAAAATCAGGTTAAGATCCTTTATTCAAGAGTATATGCCAAGCTCAGGAATATGCAGTTCTTTGACATTACTTCTCTCAACGAGGCAATCAAACTGAAAGTAAAAGCCCACAACCAGACAAGAATGCAGAAGAAGCCATACTGTAGGGAAGAAAAGTTTATCGCTGATGAAAAAGCCCTGCTGACTGATCTGCCTGTTGACCGTTTTGAGCTTCGCAGCTATTCAATGCTTAAAGTTGCAAAAAACAACCACATCTATCTGTCTGCCGACAAACACTATTACAGTGTTCCACATACCCTTATGGGAAACAAAGTAAAAGTAGTCTATTCCAGATCCATGGTCTACATCTATCATGGTGGTAAGAAAGTGGCGGTTCATACCAGAAACTTCAAACATGGGGCTTACTCAACAGTCAAAGAGCACCTCTGTTCACATCACCAGCACTACAGGGATAGAAGTCCTGACTATTACAGGAATCTTTCAGCGAAGATCTCAAAAGTTCTTTACGAATATATATGCCTACTTTTTGAACAGAAAAGATATCCCGAACAGATATACAGGTCTTGTGATGGGCTACTTGCTCTAGCTAGAAAATCAGATACAGAAGTTTTAGAAAAAGCATGTAAAACAGCAATGGAGAATGGGATTTTCTCTTACAAGTTTATCAAAAATATAATAGAGAACCATATGGAAGACGAGTCTGTCCAAAACAACATCGCAACGCTACCCAAGCATCAGAATGTAAGGGGTAAATCATATTACAGTAATCAACAATCAATTAATTTTAAATAACTATGACAAACCAGATCGAATCGCAGTTTGCCAAACTCAAGCTGCACGGTATGTCCAAAACATGGACAGCTATCAAAGAAACAAGAAAAAATCAAAGCCTCTCACTTTCCGAAGGTCTTGAACTGTTACTACAGGCTGAAGAGCTTGAAAGAGATAACAGGAGGTTCAAAAGGCTTGAAACCAATGCGGCATTCAGGTACAAAGCATCCTTGGAGGAACTCAAGCTTGACAAAACAAGAGGTCTTGATCAAATGTTGTTCACAAGCCTTGCAGCGGGTGAATATATTACAAAGGGAGAGGCTGTCCTGATCACCGGAGCAACAGGCTGCGGTAAAAGCTATCTGGCTTCTGCACTTGGACATCAGGCTTGTGTCCTGGGGTTCAAAGCCGCTTACTTCAATACCCAGAAACTAATGCTCAAAACCAAAATGGCCAGACTCGAAGGAACTGTGATGAAGTTCTTTGATAAGCTGGCTAAGACAGATCTCCTGATCATTGATGACTTTGGACTAACCCACCTCGAACAGCAACAGCGGATAGATTTTATGGAAATGATTGAAGATAGACATGGAAAGAAATCAACAATCATCGTCAGTCAGTTGCCCGTGTCAAGCTGGTATGATATCATTGGGGAAGAAACTATAGCAGATGCTATTCTTGACAGATTAGTCCATTCTTCCTACAGAATAGAGTTAAAAGGAGAAAGTCTCAGAAAAAAAATGTAAAATTGTCAGTCTAACAGATTATAGAACCAAACCCATTTTTAGAGGGGTCAATATGTCCAGAACAGGGGTCAGTATTGTCCGGAATATCCA
>NZ_FZOK01000019.1 GCF_900188245.1 Belliella buryatensis
GAGCCAGGATCAAACTCTCCATTGTAAAGTTTCTATCTCTACTCTCGTAGATTATTCCTATCGGCTCTTATTTATTCTTAACTTGAAAACTATCCAAAATAGCCCTCAATCGTTTCGTCTTACATCACTTCAATGAACTTTTCCTCTTTACGAGACATGTTCCAGAGACATTTTCCCTGAAAGCGAGTGCAAATATCGGGAGTTATTTTTAAGATCCAAAAACTTCTTTGAAAAAAATTTTTAAATCTTTTTACTTCCCTTTATCAGGCACTTTTTCAATTATATTCAAGACCCTGTTGATCTTGCTTCCCTCAATTGGGACTGCAAACATAGAAGGTATTTATAAATTTACCAAACCCGATTTTTAAAAAATTTACTGTTTTTTGATAACAGCTTGGAGTAAAGCAAAATAATTTATTTTGAAGCCTTATATAAGGGTACAGTACTACATGGCTCCCCATACATAATTGACTTGGCAAAAGGTTGTACTAGGGATACAACACGACCATATGCATAGGTAGGCACAGGGAATTTACTACAGCCCTTTATAACAACAGGCTTACCTGCGTATTCTGCTGGGTTAATTTTCAGTATTTCCTTTTCAAATAAGTATTGCTCTAGCGCGGTAAAATCACCTATTACATATTCCACATCTACTTTTGTCAGATAAGTACCAACCAAAATAAATGCCCATGCTGGCACAATGGCATCTGCTGTACAAGTAATCGCTACAAGTCTTCCCCTGAATTGATCCCAATCTAAAATCTTTAATGCAGACCTGAAATCCATTTCTTTTAAAATCAATTCTTGAAAAAGAAAATCTTTAAGATCAAATAGGATTCGTTCTTCTCTCCTATATAGTTCTTCAAGATCTATCGTGACCAATGGACTATTTGCAACTCTATTAATGATTTCACTCATACCAAAAATGGGTTTTTCTTCGACTTTAAAACCATAAACTCCTTCAAGTAGTTCGGCTCAAAGTAAGCGAGATCTTCAAACTCCCTTTTTTGGAATTTATCGAAAGCCAAGTTTCCAATTGTACAACTTGAATTAAGATGAGGTAAAAAACATGCATTTGGGTGTTTACAAAAAGTTGAAAATTTCTCAGACCCATCGCCTAAGAAATACACTCGCTCTCTATCTAAATAATTCACAAACGAATTCTCTTCTAATATCACTGGGGCAACTTGACCAAGGACTTCTCCTAAACCCGACACGACGCAGGCATAAACTTCCATTCTTCTCGCATCAATCATGGGGATTATGTATTCTGAAGCCAAAGCAAAAGGAAGAACTTGGGTAGCTAATGCCTGAAGTGTATTCACAGCAATCAAAGGTAAATCATGTGAAAAAGCTAAGCCCTTCGCTGTAGAAACACCTATTCTTAAGCCAGTATAAGATCCGGGGCCTTGAGAAACAGCAATAGCGCTCAAGCTTCGAACTTTTAGACTTAAATTTTTCAACAAGTCGTCTATCAACTTCATCAACTTTTGAGCATGCATATTATCAACATGCAATTCAGTCAAACCCATCAATTGACCTTGATTATGAACAGATACAGAACAAACCTGAGTTGCAGTTTCTATGGACAGAATTATAGCCATGCCTAATTATCTTTTTTTAGATGAAGCAGTCAAAATTCCAGAAAGCTTTTTCGGTTCGTTAAAAATTGCAATAGATTGATTGATTGCTAGGTCATTTAGCAAAGAAGCTTCAATCACTCCTTCTTGGTAATAATACCTAGATATTAACTCGTCTTTTAAGGCTTCTTTAATCTCCGACTTGAAGGTAATCAAGTCTTGTTCTTTGCTATGTGTAATTTGCTTTTTTAAGTTTTCAAGCTGTTCTTTTATATCATCATAGTACTTCTCCCTCTGAGCGTACTTCTCTAAGTCCTCCATTGACTTCTCTACAAAAGTCGTATAATCATATTCTTTTCCCTCTAACCACGCTACAAAATCTTCATATGTTTGATCAGAAATTGTAAACTCCCTTGGAGATGGTACTTCTTGATTTTCCAAGAAAAACTTATTCCCGAACTCAAAAACAAGGTTTCTAGCCACTAGACTGTAAGTGATGGGTGCGTAGACTTTCTCCTCCGTCAACTCGTCGGGTTCAATACCCGCACCATCATAAACGATTCTTCCATTCTTAGTAGTGAATTTGGTTCTCAACGAATCAGGAAGATCAACAGATGGAGAATCTGTTTTTTTACTATAATCAATAGCTTGGATACATCTACCACTTGGGATATAGTACTTGGCTGTAGTCACTTTAACTTGGGAATTATAAGACAGTGGGATAGATGTCTGAACCAAGCCTTTTCCAAAAGTCTTTTTACCAACCAAAATCGCTCTATCATAATCCTGCAAAGCACCAGCCACAATCTCAGAAGCAGAAGCACTTCTTTCATTGATCAACACCACCAAAGGAATATCCTTATCCACAGGCGATTTTGTAGTTTTATAAACAGAGTTTACACTTTCTAGCTTACCTATAGTTCTTACTACTTCTTTTCCTTTTGGGATAAATAGATTAACAATCTCTACTGCTTCTTTCAAAATCCCCCCTGGATTATCCCTTACATCTAATATTAACCTAGTAATACCTTGTGATTTTAAATCAATCAAAGCCTTTCTTACATCAGAGGCAGCATTGGTTGTGAAATCAGAAAGCTTGATATAACCTGTCTGATCATCTACCTTACCGTAATAAGGGACATTACTAATCACAATCTTTTTTCTATCTAAATTGACCGCGATGGTATCTTCTCCCCTCTTCACTTGAACAAAAACTGAAGTATTAGCAGGCCCTTTCAAAAGCTTTGAAATATCAGCTGTCTCTTTTTCTCTTACATCTACAGTGTCTACTTTCAAAAATTCATCTCCAATTCTTAAACCTGCAACCTGTGCTGGAAAACCTTTATAAGGCATTAAAATCATATTTTTCCCTGTCCTATTTCCAATAAGTGCTCCCACTCCACCATACTCACCAGTAGTCAAGAGGCGGAAATCATCAGAGTTTTCTTCTGGAATAAATTCAGTATATGGATCTAGTTCTTCCAGCATCGCATTGATACCAATAGTCACTAGTTCCTCTGCGTCTATTTCATCTACATAGTAAGAGTCCAACTCCCTGACAAGAGAAGCGAAAATATCTAGGTTTTTCGCTATTGCAAAAAGCTTATCATTCTTCGCTGTGAAAGAAAATAATACTCCAATCCCTAGGAGAATTGTAAATGCGATAGTAATGCTTTTTCTGGAAATAAATTTCATAACAAATGATTAGATTCATCGCTAGACTCTGCTAGCTTTTTAAGTATTTTTTGAACTGAGGATTCAATTTTTTGATAAGATGCAGTATCAGAGGAAACATAGATTAAGGCAATATACCGAGGTGAAAGTTTTGGATCACCAAATATATTTTTATTGTGCCTATAAGCTTCTTTAATTCTACGTTTGACCTGATTACGGTGTACTGCCTTTTTGATCTTCTTCTTTGAAACGGAAAAAAGTACCTGAATAGTTTCAGCACTGTCTAAAGGCTGTGGCAAAAAGAGCACCTTAAATGGATATAAAAAAAAAGAGGAACCTTTATCAAAAAGTTCCTTTATTGCCTTTTGAGAATGTAATCTTTCATTCTTTGGAAGTCTGTAATTCATTTCCATCATTGCTTACGTATAAATATACGAAATCAATGCAGATTATTACTTCTTAAGAGTCTTCTCAGAAGAAACAGTTAATTTATGTCTTCCTTTTGCTCTTCTAGATTTGATTACTCTTCTACCGTTTGCAGTAGACATTCTTTCTCTGAATCCGTGCTTGTTTCTTCTTTTTCTACGAGAAGGCTGAAATGTTCTTTTCATGACGCTATGATTTAATATTTTTTATGCTTACCTGACTTCTATCTTAGGTTGACCCTAAAAAGGACTGCAAAGATAGATAGGATTTTTTTATTTACAAATCAGTAGTTTACTTTTGTTTGCTACCAAACCACAAAGATAGATGCAATATTTTATTTCGCGCAATTCAATTCCCTCTCAGTTTGTAAATTTCAAACTCAAGCTGTCATGTGAATCTGGCGAAAAGGTAAAGCTTCAGTTAGCAGCATGGCGACCAGGAAGATATGAGTTGGCAAATTATGCTCAAAAAATTAGAGCTTTCAAAGTCTGTTATCTTTCACAAAATATAGCCTGGGAAAAACACAACAAAGATTGCTGGACATTTACCGCGAAAGAGGCTGGATTCTATGAGATTAGTTACGAGTTTTACGCCAATCAAATGGATGCAGGTGGTTGCTGGTCAGATGATGTACAACTCTATTTAAATTTCAGCAATTGTCTTTTCGAAGCCAAAGACAGGGAGAATGAAGAAATCTGCATCTATATTGACCTCCCCGAAAATCACCAAGTAGCTTGCCCACTATCAAGACAAGACCATACAACTTGGATTGCTGAAAATTATCAGGTAGCCATGGATAGTCCTTTTTTGGCTAGCAGTAACTTAAAACATTACGAATTCAAAGTTGATTCAAGTCGCTTTCATTTATGGTTTAATGGATCCATACATTTTGATGTATATGAATTGATTCAAGTTTTCAAAAGGTTTACACAGGCTCAAATCAAGGATTTTGGCGATTTTCCTGCGGATGACTATCATTACATATTCCAACTGTTACCCTTCAAACACTATCATGGAGTTGAACATCAGTACTCAACAGTGATTACAATTGGTGCAGACAAAGATTTATCAGAGAGAACATTATTTAAAGAGCTTGTTGGTGTAAGCTCTCACGAATTGTACCATTTTTGGAATGTGTGCAGAATCCGACCAAAAGAGTTGATTCCATATAATCTTGTCCAAGAGATTTATTTAAATGCAGGCTTGGTCATAGAAGGAATCACAACCTACATGGGAGACTTGTATTTATTGAAATCAGGTTATTTTGACTTAAAGGAATATTGTGAAGAAATACTCGAAAAGCTTCTTCAAAAGGAATTTGATAGTTTTGGTTGGAAAAATCAAAGTATCACCGAATCAAGCCAAGATTTATGGCTCGATGGCTATAAAGCAGGAATCCCAGATAAAAAAGTTAGCATCTATAACCGCGGAGCAATAATTTCACTTTGCTTAGACTTGATTTTGATTCAGAAAGGCAGCTCTTTGACCAAAGTAATGAACATCATGTGGGAAAGATTTGGCAAAACCAAAATTGGATATACCTTGGCTGACTTCCAACTGATCATCGAAGACACGCATGGGGAAGCAAGGGAAATACAAGACTTCTTCGATAGCTATGTATTTGGTGTAGCAGATATTTTCTCTTTATTGAAGTCTAACTTAGAAACGATAGGGATACAAATTGAGGAAATTTTCCGAGAAAAAAGCAGCATCCTCAACAATTTCGGTATTCGAATAGATGATAATGGATTAGTCACTCAGATTCACCCTGAAAGCGAAGCATATAACCATTTTATGCTAGGGGATAAAATAATTGAAAGCTCTAGGGAAAATGAAGATGGGAAATCTATTGTTTTCTTATTAGAAAGACAGTCTAGAAGACTAACCCTATTGCTCAGAAAAACAAATTCACTTTACTTTCCCCAATTCAAATGTAGGATCCAAGGCGAAACCAAATGGAGACAGGAGTGGATGAAATAAAAAAAGGAGACATATATGCCTCCTTTCTTTATTTAGTTAAAATCTGCTTCTGAAAAAGCTTTGTTAAACTCTATGGACTTTATTTTTGACTCTAGTGGAAAAGGCAACATTGGACTTACCACCGTGATAGTATGAGGATAAAGTACTCCTGCGACCTCTTTGTAATCAGAGTACAAGATATCGCCCGCTGCATCTGAGCTAGACTTCAATTTTAGACCTGACTTTACTGAATAGTACTCAACTGTCTTCATTCCATTTGAAAGTGTCAAAATCAAAACATTTGAATCTTCTCCTTCTACCTTTTCTATACCTCTAAGTTCCATTGATAGCCCTAGTTCCTTGTAGTGTGGTTCGGGGAAGACATACATTTGAGACTTGGAAAGTTCAAACATCTCTTTAGGTAGGTCTTGCGTTTGGCCTCCCATTTCAACAAACCCTTTACCGTCTTTTAGAATCATTTTCTGCTGAACTTGCCCCATCACCTTCGTTTCTTGTTTCAAGCGCCCATTTTCGGAATC
This sequence comes from Belliella buryatensis, assembly GCF_900188245.1. Lineage (GTDB taxonomy): Bacteria > Bacteroidota > Bacteroidia > Cytophagales > Cyclobacteriaceae > Belliella > Belliella buryatensis. The sequence goes on from NZ_FZOK01000019.1 coordinate 6,182, forward strand.
ACTTTTGACTATGGTTTCAATTACAGTTCCTTGAAAGTCTGCTTCAGTCAAAACATAAGCAGACTTCACTTTTGAAATTTTATCTATACCACCTACTGCTTGAATATACTTGGCAATAACTTCATCAGGATCTAATTCAACATGCGCAATGATGTTTGGCTGTGTGATCTTTCTTTCAACGAAAGATTCAGCTTTCGTTCCACTACCGATAAGGAGTGCTGCTGCTAATAAAAAGATTGGCTTTTTCATTTTTTTGAAAATTAAAATTGGAGTATTATAAACATTGATCCCTTTGCATTAATTAAATGTGTTTTTATCCAAAGCTTTATTGAACTCTACTTTCTTAATCTCAGAAGAAAGAGGCATTGGAATCATTGGGCTTTTGATTACCATTTGCATAGGATATTTAACACCATTGAATTCTTTGTATTTAGAGTAGGCGATTTCTCCAGAAGCTTGTCCATCAGTTTTGATTCTCAACCCTGATTCCACACTGTAGTAATAATCAGTTGAAATTCCCGATTCATTCATTACAGTTAATTTATATGCATTCTGCCCATCTACATCTTTGATACCATCAAGCACCATTCCATAACCCAAATTCTCAAAGTGTAATTCAGGAAATATAAACATGGAAAGTTTAGCAGCTTCATATTGTTCTTCAGGTAAAGTTTGAGATTGCCCTTGAACAGTGACTGACATTTTCCCATCTTTCATGACTGTGTTGGACATAACACCACCTCCTACAATCACTTTGTTGGAATAGGCTCCAATATTTTCATCGTAGTAAAAATTCATTCCTAAAGTCATTCCTGGCATCTCTGCTATACTTTCTATCTTAGCAGTTTTGATGTTTCTAATAACTGCCTCCCCTCCCACAGCATCATAAAACCTTGAAAGCACTTCTTCTGCAGTCATTCCTTCGTCCATCGCAATCTGTTTTTCGGGATCACCAGAAGTGGTAAAACGCTGAACTTCTCCAAAAGCTAGAAGGCTTTCTTGCACCGAGCCATTTCCTACCACAGTGATGTACATGTTGTCAGGCTTAAGGAATTTTTTAGCTGCAACATTCACATCCTCCACAGTCAATGCACCTAATCTTTGAAGATACGTTGCATAATAATCCTTAGGAAGATTATAGCGCTCAATATTGATGGCAAAGTTTGCAATCGTAGCAGGACTTTCAAGAGATCTTCCAAAAGAACCACTAAGATTTGCTTTTGCAGCATCTAGTTCAGTCTGGGTGATTCCATTTTCTCTCATATTTCTGATCTCGTAAATCATTTCATTTACAGCAGAATCTGTGGCAGCTCCTCTTACGCTAGCGTTTGCTGAAAAGCTTGCTACAAGGCTATTCGATCCAATTCTTGCGTAAGCACCATAGGTATAACCTTTATCCTCTCTAAGGTTCATAAACATTCTGGATGATCCGCCTCCTCCTAGAATATAGCCCGCAACTTGACTAGCTAGATAATCTGGACTTGGTAGATGATTTTGAATTGGATATGTAATGTTTACAACAGACTGTTGTGCTGATGGTCTGTCTACTAAAGCCACCACATTTTTTGCAGGGGGCTGGGGTATTGGATATTTAAACTTAGGTACATCCGCCTGCTTCCATTGTGCAAAATGCTTATTAACCAAAGTTTTTGCTTGATCCATATTAACATCACCTACAATTGCTAAGTAAGCTATATTTGGTCTGAAGAAAGTGTTGTAGTAGTTTTTAATGTCCTCGATAGTTACATTATCTACTGTTTGCTCTGTTTCATTCTCACCGTATGGATGATCTGTACCATACACCAATTTACTTGTTAAAACTGAAGAGATGCTGGAAGGGTCTGATTTTGCAGAAGCTAATCCAGACTTTGCTTGTGTTTTTAATTTCTGTAATTCTTCTTCTGGAAAAACAGGATTATATAGTACATCAGCCATCAGTTCTAATACTTTTTCTTGATGTTTAGTTAGAGTAGAGGCAGAAATAGAAGTAGAAGAGGCGGAGATACTTGCTCCTAGAAAATCTATTTCCTCGTTAAATTTATCTTTAGATCTGTTCTTTGTTCCTGCTGTTAGCATTTCTCCTACGAAGCTTAACATCCCAGATTTATCACCTTCTAAGATTGGATCTCTATCTAAAATCAGAGAATAAGTAACTCTAGGAAGTTTTTGATTTTGAATGACAAAAACTTTTAAACCATTATCTAAAGTAAATGATGCTGCATCACCAAATCTGATTTCTGGAGCTGGTCCAGCCTCTGGCATTTTTGTCCTATCAAGCTGGGCAAAAGAAGCTGATGCTAGCAAGGAGAATACGAATAATATATATAGTCTTTTCATATTGAATTTACATTTAAGAAATCTCACTCAGTAGTTTCAGTTGGCTTTGGTAAATACTTTAATACAACTCTGCTGTCTTTATTCAAATATTGATTGGCTACTCTTTTGATATCTTCAGCTGTTACCTTTCTAAACTTATCTAACTGAGAATTCACATAATCAGCACTACCATAAAAAACGTGACCTTGTGCTAATGACTGCGCGATATTTGCTACAGATCCAAAACCATTGACTAATTGTGTTTCTTTGATGTTAATCAATTTCTGTAGATCATTCTGATCAATACCTTCCTGTTTTACGGTAGCCAAAACTTCATCAATAGCGACATTCAATTCATCTATGTCAACACCCATATTAGCTATAGCCAAAACTAAAAACATACCACCATCTTCCAAGTCATTTGGAAAAGCAATTGCTTGAAGTGCCTTTTGTTGTTTATCAACCAGCTCTTTGTACATTAATGAGCTTTTACCGGAAAGTAAATAAGTACTTAAAAGATTCAAAGCATAAGTATCAGGATGGTTTTTCTTTGGCATCAAGTAGCCTTGGAAAATTGCAGGAAGCTGAATATTATCATAAACAACATCCACTTTTTGAGATTTCAGTTTTTCAATTTCAATGTTTGGTCTGTAAGGAGCCTTCTTACCAGCAGGAATTTCTGAAAAATATTTTCTAATCATCCTCTCAGTCTCTTCATAATCAATATCTCCAGCTATAGAAAGCGTGGCATTATTAGGAACATAATACATCGCATAAAACTCCATAAACTCCTCTAGCTTGGCATTGTCCAAATGCTCAGCAGAACCGATAATCGGCCAATTATAAGGATGATTAGGATAAAGTCTCACAGGCATTTCTCTTTGAAAAGAGCCATAAGGCTGCTCGTCCATCACCTGCTTCATTTCTTGTTTGATGACTTCCCGCTGTGTATCCACCCCAGTTTGATCTACCTTGGCATGAAGCATTCTTTCTGATTCAAGATAAAGTGCCAATTCAAGTTGGTTAGAAGGAAGAATTTCATAATATACTGTGTAATCCTGACTCGTTCCTGCATTCAGCGTCCCTCCAGCTGACTCTACAATTTCAAAAAATTTCCCTCTTGGAATATTTTCAGAACCTTCAAACATCAAATGTTCAAAAAAATGGGCAAAACCAGTTCTTTCAGGATTTTCATTTTTGGAGCCTACATGGTAAAGTACCGTAGTAGCCACAATAGGAGTAGTATTATCTTGATGTAAAATTACATGTAGCCCATTGTCTAGTTTAAATTCTTTAAACTCAATTTTATTTTGGGCTAATACTGAAAGTGCTAGAAAAGCACTCAATAAAAGCGACAAGGTAAGTTTTCTGATCATATTCTTTAAATTTTTGGTATTAATAAATATCAAGTATCGTGCTCTAAATATGAGCGATGTAAGATAAGTAAGAAAAAATAAAATAAAACAACTTAAAATAAATAAAATCACATACATCTAGGATATACCAAGATATTAGCATGATTTAAAATTAATTTTCAAAATTACAAACAATCAAAAATGGACGAATACGGACACAAAACAATAAAAAACGTTCATATTCGATCACGACTTTCTTACTGCAAGGTGTATATGAATTCAAATAGCTTTTGAAGATCCTTTTTTAGCGATTTTGAATTGACTGTATGATTAATATTATGTGAAGTTTTTATTTGCATTTCAATAATGACTTCATCATGTACTAGATCATATAATTTATATCTCGTAATAATCCAATAATCACCTTCAACCCAACTTGTACTATGGACAAATGGGCTGTTATTATTGATTTCATTATACCTCATTGTAGCGCCCAATTTGCTAATCCTGATAGGTTTTTTATCCAATATCTCTAAATCCAATAAATACCTTACCCCTAAATCTTTATATAACTTTTGTTGGTTTCTTTCTGTGGTAAAATCATGAATACCAACTGACTTCAACTCCATTTCATGGTAATCTGTATCCCAGATTTCTTCAAATCCATACCTTTGAAGTTCGATAGGTAGGGTTTCTAAAAAAGTATTGTAATCTTTTTGTGGAAAGCCAGGAGGCAATGTCACCATAAGTTTATCAGAAAGGTCAATAGGATATGCAGTAGGACTGACATTAACATCTTCAACAATCTGTTTAACTGATCTACCACAAGAGGTGAATAAAATAAATACAACTAACAGAGCTACCGATGTGAGTTGACTCTGATTAGATTTTATTGTTAATTTTCCTATGAAGTTCATTGAAGTAATTCATCGATTTCTTTAGTCTACTACCGTACCATGAAAAAAGTTCTCCATCCACAATCATTATTTTGGTTTGGGGAAGATGGGCTTCAAAAATCTTTAAATGCTGATCTTTGAAGGGAAATGGTTCAGAGCTCAAAAGCAAAAAATCAGGATTAAGTGATGCAATGGTAGAAATACTTAACTCAGGATACCTACTTTCTTGAATTAGGTTCTCAAAACCAGCCACATTGAGCATTTCATTGATGAAATTATCCTGTCCTGCACACATGATAGGATTATTCCAAATCAAATAAATCGCAGTACCAAGTTTGGGCAAAGGCTGCTGTAAACTAGTTGAAATCTCTGCAATCAAATCTTGTGCAAGATCCTGAACTCCTGTCATCTCTGCGAGCATCGCTATCATCTCGAGCGAATCCTTCAGTGTGTAAATATCACTCACCCATACTGGATACTTTTCTGCCAATTGTGCTATTCCCTCCTGATAGTTCTCTTCCTTGTTCCCAATAATTAAATCGGGTTGCAATGCATCGATTTTGTCAAAATGAAAATTTTTGGTCCCCCCTATAATTTGCTTATCCTTTTTAAGCCCTTTGGGATGAATGCAAAATTTAGTAATCCCCACAAGTTCATCCCGTAAACCTAGATCCACCAATAGTTCAGTTTGTGAAGGAACCAAAGAAATGATTCTCTGCGGAGCCTCAGGAATTACCACTTTTCTATTGAGTTGATCGGTGTAGGTGGGCATTTTAATTTGGATTGGAAGGTTACAAAGTTGGAAGGTTTAAAGGTTTGCAATTAGTTGATTAAGGGATTAGGGATTAGTTGATAGAGGGATTAGGGAAAGTTGACTGGGATACTAGATAACTCAATTCACTGATAACCTAATCACTATTCAACTGATAACATAATAACTCAATCAACTAATCTCACTAATTACTAAACAACATATCTAAAATCAAACTTTGGATCGAAGTCTTCTAGGAATCCTTTGATCAATTGAATGACTTGTTGGATGTCTTCTTTGCTGGCAGTTTCCACTGTAGTGTGCATATATTTCAATGGCAGTGAAATCAAGGCTGATGGTACTCCCTCGTTAGAATAAGCAAATGCATCGGTGTCTGTCCCGGTAGTTCTTGAAGCTGCGGAACGTTGGAAATTGATTTCTCTTTTTCTGGCGGAATCTATGATCAGATCTAATAATTTTTTGTGAACAGATGCTCCATAAGTTAAAACAGGGCCCTTTCCTGCTACCAAATCTCCTGAAGTGATTTTGTTGTACATAGGCGCCGTAGTATCATGACACACATCAGTAATGATCGCTACTTGAGGTTTGATTCTCGCAGCAATCATAGATGCACCTCTAAGACCTATTTCTTCCTGTACAGCATTTACAATATATAATCCGAAAGGTAATTTGACTTTTGATTCGTGCAGTAACCTTGCTACTTCAGCAATCATAAATCCTCCTACTCTGTTATCCAAAGCTCTTCCGCTGTAGAATTTATCATTCAATTCTGTCAATTCATCCTGAAATGTGATCACACAGCCCACATGAATCCCCATTTTTTCAACCTCTTCTTTGGTTCTGGCTCCGACATCGATAAAGATATTGTCCAAAGTTGGTGCATCTTCTTTCCCATCTTTCCTCACATGGATGGCAGGCCATCCAAATACTCCTGGAATGATTTTTTCATCTGTGTGAATGTTGACACGCATGGATGGAGCAATCATGTGATCGGAACCACCATTTCTTCTGACATAAATGTAGCCTTCTGGTGTAATGTAATTGACAAACCAGCTGATTTCATCCGCATGGGCTTCAATTACTACTTTGAATTCAGCATCTGGATTAATCACCCCTACTGCCGTTCCGTAATTGTCCGTAAAATGGGTGTCCACAAAAGGCTTGATATAATCTAGCCAAACTTGCTGCCCCGACGCTTCAAAACCTGTTGGACTCGCTGTATTGAGGTATTTGTAAATGAATATTTCTGATTTTGACATGATTTTAATTTTTAAAATGTCAACAGTCAACGGTCGACTGTCAACTGAAGACCAATTTCACTATTTAAATTGTTCTATTTAATGGCCCATTTGGATAAATAAATTTCATTAAAGATTATCCGTTTAATTAAATTCTTAATTTCACGGATTTGTGACTTTCGAATAATTTTATTTTATGATTATCCGATTTGTTGCCCGTAAAGAAAGAAAACAAGGATTAAAGTTCATTTAGGTGAACAGTAAACTGCGGACAGTCGTCTGTCGACGATTATCCGCATAAATTCAAATAAATATTAAGCTACTGGCATAATTGCGGATAATCAAATTTTATTTTAACGAGTTCTTCAATGCTTGTATTTTTTTAATCAACTCTTCATATTGATTGTAAAGGCTTTCAAAATTTCTTTCTGAAATTATTTTTCTTTTTCTTCCTAAATGCAAACACGAAACAACTTCTAAAGCTGACCGAATCCAGTAATTTAAAAACCGTTTAAAATCTGGATTTGTTTGTCCTGTTGATCCTTCTGCTATATTCAATGCAACTGAATCAGCAGCTCTTTGAATCTGTGATGCAAGGATAAATTTTTCATGATTTGGAAAATCATCAATTAACAAACTCACCTGATAGGAAAGCTCTATTGCAATTTGCCATACTGTCAACTTTTCAAACTTGAACCCCATGAAACAATTATTTTAAACAAGTATTACTTTCAAAAACAACTACAACCTATATCATGAAGCGGCACCGAAACTGTTGTCTGCCGACAGTTGACTGTTGACTACAAAGGCATATTCCCATGCTTTTTCCTCGGTAGCTTATCCACCTTGTTTTCTAGCATTTTGAATCCGCGGATGAGTTTATCTCTGGTTTCTGATGGGATGATGACTTCATCTATAAATCCTCTGTGCGCTGCTCTATATGGGTTTGCGAATTTGGCTGTGTAATCGTCGATTTTCTCTTGAAGCTTTTCTTCAGGGTTTTCTGCATCTGCAATTTCTCTTTTGAAAATAATCTCTGCTGCTCCTTTTGCTCCCATCACAGCAATCTCAGCTGTTGGCCAAGCAAAATTCAAATCAGCACCGATATGCTTGGAGTTCATTACATCATAAGCGCCACCATAAGCTTTTCGCGTAATCACTGTAATTCTAGGAACTGTCGCTTCAGAGAATGCATAGAGTAACTTCGCTCCGTTGGTAATAATTCCATTCCACTCCTGATCTGTTCCGGGCAAAAATCCTGGAACGTCCACCAAAACCAATAAAGGAACATTGAATGAGTCACAGAATCTAACAAATCTTGCAGCTTTAACGGAAGCATCATTATCCAAAACACCTGCCATAGACTGAGGCTGATTACCGACTATTCCGATACTACGGCCTGCTAATCTTGCAAAACCGACCACGATATTATCAGCGAAGTTTTTATGAACTTCTAAAAATGAACTTTCATCAACTATTCCCTCAACAACTTCTCTAATATCATAAGGATGATTGGCATTATCAGGAATGATGTCATTCAAGACAGACCTTGATTCATCCTCTTTCAAATCATATGCATAGACAGGTGCCTCATCCTCACAGTTTTGAGGGATATAGCTAAGAAGTTTTTTGATATGATTGATACACTCCAGTTCATTAGCGCAAGCAAAATGGGTCACTCCTGACTTAGTACTATGCGTACTTGCACCTCCAAGTTCTTCTGCAGTGACAGTTTCCTGCGTAACTGTTTTCACAACATTAGGGCCAGTCACAAACATGTAAGAGGTATTTTCCACCATGAGAATGAAGTCGGTAATCGCTGGAGAGTACACCGCTCCACCAGCACATGGCCCCATGATTGCAGATAGCTGGGGAATCACACCAGAAGCAAGCGTATTCCTATAAAAAATATCAGCATATCCACCCAATGACACCACCCCTTCTTGAATTCTAGCTCCTCCAGAATCATTCAAACCTATCACAGGCGCTCCATTTTTCATGGCCATATCCATGATTTTGCAAATTTTCTCTGCATGGGTCTCTGAAAGCGAGCCTCCAAAAACAGTGAAGTCCTGAGAATAGACATAGGTCAAACGACCGTTGATTTCACCATAACCAGTCACTACACCATCTCCAAGATAATGCTCCTTATCCAAACCAAAATCCTTGGCCCTATGCATGACAAACTTATCTATCTCCTGAAAAGTACCTTCATCCATTAGCAAATGAATCCGCTCCCTAGCGGTCAACTTTCCTTTCTTGTGCTGTCCCGCTATCCTCACTTCCCCACCACCCAGTAAGGCTTCCTCATTCTTTTTTTTCAATAAATCAATTTTGTCCTTATTAGTAGGCAAGGTATATACCCCTTTGGTCTGGCTATCCATATTGTCTAAAGTTAATTTGGTTCTTTCAAATATACAGCCCGCAGGCAGAGCGCAAAAATTTTTCATGAAATTGCTTTCTTATTTTCATTTTAATGGACTTTCTCAAACTCTGTACATAGGAAATAAAAATTTGATAATCTGCAATAAACGCTCGTCTCTGATTCCTTTTTAAATAAATCTTCTATATTCGCACAACTTTAATTGGGCGCTTATGATATCTAGAAAAGCTGCTATCATTGACATGGGTACCAATACATTTCATTTGCTATTGGTTAAGTTGAGTGCAGATAACTTTACAACACTTTACAAAGAAAAAATTGCCGTCAAAATCGGGCAAGGAGGGATCAATCGCAACATCATTACCGATGATGCACAGAAAAGAGCTTTCCATACCTTAGGTCATTTCAAAAACCTAATCGATGGTGAAAGAATTACCGAAATTTTTGCATTTGCTACTAGCGCTGTCCGAAATGCTGGCAATGGACAAGATTTTGTAGCTGAAATCAAAAATAGATTTGACATCACGGTGCATGTGATCGATGGAGTCCAAGAAGCACAATTGATCTATGAAGGAATCAAATTCAGTGGTTCACTAGATCAAGAAACACATCTTATGATGGATATAGGAGGAGGCTCCGTGGAGTTCATCATCGGAAATAATCAAAAAGCATTTTGGAAGCAGAGTTTCGAGATCGGTGGACAGCGGCTTTTGGACTTATTTCACTACCATGACCCTATCATCAGTGAAGAAATCACCAACTTGAATCTCCACCTAGAAAATAAACTATCAGACCTGATATCAGCCATCAAAACGTACCACCCTACCAAACTAGTGGGTGCTTCAGGTACTTTTGATACTTTAAGTGACATGTATTACGAAACGATACACAGACAAAAAGGGAAAGCTGAGCAATCTTTCATCTTACCGAGAGATGGATTTGAAACTTTAGCTGAGCAACTACTCACCCTCAATAAAGCAGAGCGATTGAAAATCCCAGGCATGATCCCTATGCGTGTAGACATGATCGTTGTGGCCTCCTGTCTGATCAAATATATTTTACAATACGTGCCTGTAGACTCCTTAATTTGTTCCAGCTTTGCCTTGAAGGAGGGAGCTATTTCCCAACTACTTCTCAATAACTCTTTAGTAGAATCACCAGAGATTGAATAATATAAATTTCAAGAATTACTTTAAGCATGAACACATTTAGCTACCAGCAACTTTACGAATTCACATACAACATTTTGTTAAAAATTGGCTGTTCCGAAACTGATGCTAAGATTGCAACTGAGGTCTTACTTTCAGCAGACCTAAGGGGAGTAGATTCGCATGGAGTAGCTAGACTATCGGGGTATGTGAGGCTTTGGGAAAAAGGTAGAATTAATGCAACACCGAATGTTCATGTCAGTTACGAAACTCCAAGTACAGCTGTGGTAGATGGTGATGGAGGCTTGGGACTTGTGGTAGCTCCCTTTGCCATGCAGGTGGCGATAGAAAAAGCCAAAAATGCTGGTACCGGTTGGGTCTCAGTCAAAAACTCCAATCACTATGGTATTGCAGGATACCATGCCATGATGGCTTTGGAACACGATATGATTGGACTATCTCTGACCAATGCCAGTCCACTGGTCAGCCCAACATTTTCTAAAGAAAGAATGCTGGGCACCAACCCAATTTCAGTAGCGATCCCTGCTGATAAACAACCTCCATTTGTAGCAGATATGGCCACCACCACTGCTGCCAATGGTAAATTAGAAATATTGCAACGTAAAGAAATGGATGCTCCTTTAGGCTGGGTTCAAGATGCTGATGGCATACAAACCACAGATGCCAATGGTGTGAAAAAAGGCGGTGCTTTACTTCCACTTGGTGGTGACAGAGAACATGGTTCACACAAAGGCTACATTCTGGGATCTGTAGTTGATATATTTTCCGCCGTACTATCTGGAGCAAATTATGGCCCTTGGGTTCCTCCTTTTGTCGCATTCTTAGAGCCTGACCCTAATCCAGTTGGAAAAGGTTTAGGGCATTTTTTCGGAGCGATGCGTGTAGATGCATTTAGACCTGCCAATGAATTCAAAACTCATATGGACAATTGGATCTCCAGATTCAGAGCAGCAAAGCCGATCGAGGGACATGATAAAGTCTTGATCCCAGGGGATCCTGAGCGGGAACTGGAAACAGAAAGAATGTCAAACGGGATTCCTCTGATCAAACCTGTTGAAGATGATTTGAGAGCTTTGGGGCTTAAGTTTGGGGTAGAATTGTAGTTGAAATTTCTATTCCCAAACACAAATTGTACTGATTCTAATTTTTTCGTCTTGAAAAAGCACAATCTTGGAATAATTATATGTTTTCTTGGTTTTTCGCCAAAAGTCGGCGAATGGTCGGGAGGGATACGGGACACGGTCGGAACACGGACGGGAGGAAGACGGGAGAAATTGGGGTGATTTTTATATAAAATATGATTATTTTAGATTTATTTGCACTTTTTTAATATTGAAAAATGAGAGTATTATATTGTATACATGGCACCATGTAGATTGTACAAAGTAGGGAGATAAGAAGATTTAAGATTTTGGTTTTGGACAAATCAGATTGAGAGGGAATAGTTGGAAGAAGCGGGGTTTGCCACGGAGGATTGGAGGAACACGGAGGGAATAGTTTGAAAACTGCATTATACAGAATCCTAGTCTGAAGACTTGAACCGCTTAGGGAAATAGGATTACAATTCCTATTCATCTAGATCTCGAACCCCGAGGAGTCAGTGAAATTTCGAGAAGCGGAAATTTGAGGTAATAGAATGATTCGCCTACTTTTAAAGTATTTTTAGACAGACTCAATTCTTTTGTATATTGAAGTCCTCAAACCTAATTATTTTTAAACCAATGGAAAACCAACAACAAGGAAGAAGGTCTTTTATCAAGAAATCTGCGGCGGCGTTAGCTTTGATGGGATTGGGGTTGCCTAGTTTTGGACATATTCAAAATAAGCAAACCCTTAAAGTGGCACTGATTGGTTGCGGTTGGTATGGGAAAATGGATCTTTGGCGCTTGATTCAAATTGCCAATGTGGAAGTGATCGCACTTTGCGATGTGGATCAAAATCATCTTGCTGAAGCAAATACACTTTTAAAAAATAGATTTTCCGGACATACTCCAAGCCTCTATAAGGACTATCGGGATCTTCTCAAATCCCATCAATTAGACATTACCATCATTGGTACGCCAGATCATTGGCATGCCTTACAGACAATCGCCGCATTGAAAGCTGGATCACATGTGTATTTACAAAAACCCATTTCTGTAGATATCATAGAAGGAGAGGCTGTGGTAGCTGCTACTAAAAAATACAAAAAAATCGTACAAGTAGGCTTACAAAGAAGAAGCACCCCACACCTGATTGAAGCAAAAAATCAAATCATTGATACGGGAAATTTAGGTAAAATAGGACATGTAGAAATCTGTTGCTATTACCACATGCGTGCCAAAGGAAATCCACAAGAAAAGCCTATTCCTGATTTTTTGGATTATGACTTATGGACAGGTCCTGCACCATGGAGACCTTATGATGGACTTCCTCACAAAAGGTGGTGGAGAGCTTTCATGGAATACAGCAATGGCATCACAGGCGACATGTGTATCCACATGCTAGATGCGGTCAGGTGGATGCTAGACCTTGGATGGCCAACTCAGGTTTCAGCCAAGGGCGGTATTTTTGTCCAAAAAAATGAAAAATCCAATATAGCGGATACCCAAACTGCAACATTTGAATATCCTGAATTCAACATAGTGTGGCAGCATCGAACTTGGGGAAATCCTGTAGATCCAGCATATCCTTGGGCATTTAAAATTTTTGGAGAAAATGCTTACTTGGCTGGAAGTCCTTTCCAAGCTGATTTTGTTCCTTATGGTGAGGAAAAACCCATACATTGGGAAGCAGTCTACGAAAAAGATAAATTTCCAGAAGATCTGAACGAAAAGGACATCGAGCTTCATGCAGTTCCCGCTACAAGGCGCCATTTTCAAAACCTACTTCAGGCTATAAATGAAAATAGGCATCCTAATGCCAATATTTATGAAAGCCATATCTCTACGGCCTGCTGTATTCTGGCTAACCTATCCATGGAGCTTGAGAGGCCTTTGACTTATGACCCAGCAACAAGGTCTATCCCTTCTGATAGTGAGGCTAATGAAAAGCTAAGAAGACCTTATCGATCTCCATGGATTCATCCAGAGCCAGATCAAGTTTAATTTTTTTTGTTAATCACTGTAGCACTTTAGTAAAGTACTCCGTCCTAAGGGAAGAAGTGAAACTAAACCAACTATTTTACTACTATGAAGATTACACACAAAATCAAAATGCTAATTGTTCCGTTCATCATTGGAATAAGTCTTAGTAGCTGTCTAGACAACAATGATGGTGTACCATTAGAACCTCATGCGAATATTTCAATCTATCATGGAGCACCTGAAACAGCATCGCTTGATGTCTTTGCCAATAGCAATCGTGTCACCAACAATCCTTTCAGGTTCACAGAAACATTACCTTATTTGAGGTATTATCTGGGTGAAAGGACATTCAAATTTTCACCATACAATTCTGTGACCTCCTTGCTGGAGAAAACTTTTACCATAGAAGAAAATAAAGTCTATTCCATGTTTCTAGCTGGGCTACCGGAAGATTTGGACGCAATACTATTGGAAGACTCTTGGGGAGCTTTTAATCAAACTCAGGCTCAAATCAGGTTTGTACACCTATCCCCAGATGCAGGCCTAGTGGAAGTTTTCTTGGAGCCGAGTGACTCCCCTTATGTTGACAATTTAGATTTTAAAACCTATTCAGATTTTGAAGCTGTAGATGCCAAAAGTTACAACATTCAAGTGGTGTCCAAGGATTCTGGCGAAACTTTGGTTACAGCAAATAACGTAGAATTACGAGGGAATAGAGTATACACTTTGCTACTAAGAGGGCTTCTAGAAGAAAAAGCTGATGTGAACAAAAAGCTCAATCTGCAATTAGTAACCAACTTTATCAACTACCAATGACAAGAAATCCCGAGCCATGGCTCGGGATTTTTTTTATCGTTGAGTATATCAACCAAATAGATCTGAACTCAAATAACGATCTCCCCGATCACAAGTAATGCAGACAATGACACCCTCTTCGATTTCTCGGGCTATCTCCAACGCGGCTTTCAGCGCACCACCACTACTCATTCCAGCAAGAATCCCTTCTTCTTTAGCCATTCTCCTAGTCATCATAGTGGCGGCTTCTTCGCTCACGTCTATGATTCTATCTACACGGGAATTATCATAAATTTTTGGTAAAAATTCAGGAGACCATCTTCGGATACCTGGAATACTTGAGCCATCAGTTGGTTGAGTTCCTACGATCTGAATTGCCTGATTCTTTTCTTTGAGAAACTTGGACACTCCCATGATAGTGCCCGTCGTACCCATCGCAGAGACAAAATGAGTTACTTGTCCATTCGTATCTTTCCAAATCTCAGGACCTGTAGTATGGTAATGTGCCATGTAATTATCTGGATTGGCAAATTGATTGAGTATAAAGAAGCCTTCTTCTGCAGCCATTTTATCAGCTAATTCTCGAGAATACTCTATTGTTTTATCTGCTGGTGTCAAGATTACTTTGGCTCCGTAAGCTTCCATTGAAAGAATCCTCTCTTTTGTAGAATTATCAGGCATGATCAGCGTCATATTCACTCCAAGTAAATTTGCCACCATCGCCAGAGCAATCCCTGTGTTGCCACTTGTTGCTTCCACTAATTTATCCCCCTTTTTGATATCACCCCTTTCTAAAGCACGCTTGATCATATTATAAGCAGCCCTATCCTTGACGCTACCTGCAGGATTTTGCCCTTCTAGTTTACAAAAGATTTTTACATTGGGGTTTTCAGGAATATGCTCCAATTCTACCAATGGGGTATTGCCGATCAATTCAAATAATTTCATAATAAAGGGGTGATTTTTAACAGTTCCTTATTTCAGTCTTGATCATTTTTGAAGACATAAAGATCCGTCTGATCCTTTCCAGCATCATACATCTTTGCTTTGTAATAAATTTTGGAATTAGCAGGCACACTTTTAGTCAACCATACATTACCACCGATTACTGAGCCTTTCCCAATTACTGTATTTCCACCCAATATAGTGGCCCCGGCATAAATTACGACTTCATCTTCTATGGTTGGGTGACGTTTAGTGTCAGCGTCTTCTTTGTGCACGCTCAGTGCACCCAAAGTCACACCTTGATACAACTTGACATGATTCCCGATTACTGTCGTCTCTCCGATCACCAAGCCTGTACCATGGTCTATACAAAAATGATGTCCAATACTTGCTCCAGGGTGAATATCTATCCCTGTCTTGCTATGTGCATACTCTGTGATGATTCTAGGGATCATCCTAATTCCCATCAAATACATTTCATGCGAAATCCTGTAAGCTGCTATTGCATAGAAACCTGGATAGCACCTGAGAATCTCCGCCCTCGATTTAGAGGCTGGGTCTCCCGCAAACATGGCATCCACATCTTGATGAATCAAATCGAAAACTTCTGATAGTTTGGTAAAAAACTGATTACTCAATGAATCCCCATCTCCTTGATGAAGGTGCTTGTTTTTGCTGAGAATTTGAGCAAACTGATTTTGTAAAGCGAATAGGTTGCTTTCTACTTCTTTTCTTTCTCTAATAATATCTAATGCATATTCGGGGAAAAGTAAACCTAAAAGTGAGTCGAAAAAAGTTTGTATCAATTTCGGAGAAGGGCACTCTGGGCATTCTTGGTGCGATTTAAATATCTTGTCTATTAGCTGGTCCATTTTTCGGTGATGTTTCAAATCAAAAAACAAAACCCACTCGAATCACATAAGGTTCATTATAAGGAGACCGAAGATTGTCATGCATCAGATTGTACAAGAAAGTAAAATTGGCTCCTCCTCTATTTCCAAAAGGAGCAAAATAGCCTGCTCCAACAAAAAACCCGGGAATCCACTCTCTATTGTATTCATTGGTATTTCTATTGAATAGATCAAAATTCAACATTTCATACTCAGTATGAGCAAAAATATTAGGAAAAACATTGTACCTCAAAAATGTCCGACCACCATACAAACTCCTATTCCCTGTGCCCACATTCACAAATCTTCTGTCTTCAAAATACTGGTAAGTAGCTCCAAGACCTCCAGAAAATTTCTCCGTAATCATTGCTCCTACTAAAGGCGAGACATCTATGAATGTAATGGTACCAAACTGCATCGCAAAATTACCTCCATAGTAAAGTCTATCTCTCAATGGTGGATTCTCCTCAGGGTCAATGTAGCGTTGCGCTACTGCTTGGTCAGTGATTACAACAGTGAATACTAATACTGCAATAGAAAAAAATAATACTTTAATCTTGGACAATAACATATAGATCTTCTGTTTTCTTCTTCATCAGATATCTTTCACGGGCAAACTTCTCCAGAAGTTCAGAATTGCTCATCAACTCTTCTCTATCCTGCTTGATCTTATTTTTCCTTTCTAATAAAAACTCCTTTTGATTCTCCAATTCTCTCACTTTCGAGCTTAACTTAAACTGCGTCAAAATATCATTAGAATCAATAAAAATCATCCAAAGGACAAAAAGAACTGTGAAAACAAAATAGAAATTCTTGGTGTATTTGAGGTACTTGCTCATGTCCACATTGCTTGATTTAAAACAAATATAGAAAAATGAATGGCATTGAAAAAAACTGAGTAAGCCTAATCCTCGCTTATTTTTATTTTACCCAAACGAAATTTTCTCCAATCATCACTAAATGAATGGATTTATGATTTTATTCGCTTTGTTAGTTCCTGCTTTTTATATATTGTGAGGAGAAATTCAAAAAGAACTATGTATAAACCTTTACGACAAATTAGTGTGCTTGCAGCTGTGTTCTTCCTAGAAGCTGGAATCATCAGTTCCCAAGCACAGCAAATCAAGCCTACTAGCTCCAAAGAAATGCAGGAGGCCTTCGCGAAACATCAGGAAATGTTTCAAAACTCCTCCTTCAAAAACTATCCTGTAAGAAATATTGGCCCAACCAATATGTCAGGAAGAGTGACTGACATAGAAGTAAGTAGTGATTACAAAACTTACTACATAGCAGCTGCTTCTGGTGGAGTATGGAAAACCGAAGATAATGGCCAGTCTTTTGCTCCAATTTTTGATCATCATGGCACCTTAGGTATGGGAGATATGGCAATTGCCCCATCAAACGACAACATCATTTGGGTAGGAACAGGGGAAAATAACTCCAGCAGATCTACTTATGCTGGAAATGGAGTGTACAAATCAACCGATGCTGGTAAGACCTGGGAGTTTGTAGGATTCCCTCACTCCCAACATATCGGACAGATTCAAATACATCCAACCAACCCAGATATTGTATGGGTTGGAGCAATGGGCTCATTGTATTCCAAGAATGATGAAAGAGGTCTTTATAAGACAACTGACGGAGGTAAAACTTGGAAAAGAACCCTTTTCGTAGATGACAATACTGGCGTGATAGACATCAAAGTGCAGCCAGGAAATCCAAATGTACTCCTAGCTGCTACATGGGAAAGACTCAGAAAGGCATATGACTTCATCGGAAATGGCAAAGGTTCCGCCATCTGGAGATCTGAAGATGGTGGTGATACTTGGACCAAAGCTATGGAAGGATTCCCGCAAGACGAGTTTGTGGGAAGAATAGGCTTTGACTTTAGTT
Organism: Belliella buryatensis; assembly: GCF_900188245.1. GTDB lineage: Bacteria > Bacteroidota > Bacteroidia > Cytophagales > Cyclobacteriaceae > Belliella > Belliella buryatensis. The sequence goes on from NZ_FZOK01000019.1 coordinate 23,899, forward strand.
TGAGCAGTCCTAGCACAGTCTATGCACTACATGACTATCAAAAATCAGAGCCTCGAGAAAGAAGAGGAGCTGGAAACCAAGGTGACAATCTAACCACGGATAGCTTCAAAAGTATGACAGCTGATGCAATCCTTGCTCTGGAAGATGATAAACTGAACAGATTTCTTAGAAGTAATAGATTTGCCTCAAAGTATGATGCATCATCAGTAAAAAAACTGATTGAAAGAAAAAAAATCACGCCGATGGACATCGCAAATTATAACAGCGATGGTAGAGATGCCAATGCGGATATTATCAATTCTACTGTGGCAGGTGCTGAAGTATATAGATCTGAAGACGGTGGTAAATCTTGGAAAAAAGTAAATGAACCAGGTTTAGATAGGGTATATAATAGCTATGGGTATTACTTTGGAGAAGTGAGAACCAGCACATCTAATCCAGACGAGCTATTTATTTTGGGAGTACCACTGATGGTTTCCAGAGACGGTGGAAAAACCTTCGCTAATACTGATTCTGTAGGAAATGTCCACTCTGATCATCAATCTATGTGGATCAACCCAAAAGATTCCAAACACATCCTTTTGGGTACAGATGGGGGACTTTATGTTACTTACGGAAATGGAGAAAGATGGACACACCTCAATGACCAATTGACCATTTCACAGTTTTATTCTATCATGGTAGATGAAGCGACTCCTTACAATGTCTATGGAGGTATGCAGGACAATGGCGTTTGGTATGGCAAATCTACCAACAGACCGTCTGAAAGATGGAATTCGCTCTTTGGTGGTGATGGTATGGTCGTGGCTGTTGATACCCGATCCAACGACATCGTGTATACCGGTTCACAGTTTGGAAATTACTACCGAATCAACACCACGACTGGAGAAAGAAAATATGTAACTCCAGGTCATGATATCGGCAACAAACCAAATAGATGGAACTGGAGAACGCCTGCTACCTTGAGTAAGCATAATCAGGATATTTTCTACATGGGTTCTCAATATGTCTATAGGAGTTTGGATCGAGGCGATACTTGGGAAACCATTTCTCCAGACTTGACCAAAGGTCCGAGAGATGGAAATGTTCCTTTTGCCACACTCACAGTAGTGGAAGAATCACCATTGGAATTTGGAACTTTGTACGCTGGTTCTGATGATGGCAACATTTGGATGACACGCGATCATGGAATTAAATGGGTTGACATCAGCAAAGGTTTACCTCAAAATAGATGGGTAAGTAGCATCACTCCTTCTCAGCATGTAGAGGGTCTAGTATACGTAACCTTGACAGGCTATAGAAATGATGAATTTACACCTCATGTGTATAAGAGCACTAATTATGGAACTACATGGACGCCGATTGCTGGTAATCTCCCAACTGAGGCCATGAATGTTATTCGAGAAGATCATCAACACGCAGACTTACTTTACATAGGTTCAGATCATGGACTTTATATCTCCATGGATGGTGGGAAAAGCTACGAATTGGTACAAGGAAACATCCCGAATGTATCTATCTATGACATGGTGATCCAAAAGAAAGAAAATGACCTTGTCATTGGATCACATGGAAGAAGTGTATTCATCATGGATCTGAATCCAATCTATGAAATGAAGAAAAATAAAGGGGCAGAAATCAGCATACTCAATGCTCCTGATACACAACTGTTCCAAAGAAGAGGAGCCCCTAGCATGGATGCTATGTTCTACACCTCAAACTCAGGAGATGTACAGGTTACCATCAAAAATAGTAAGGGAGAAGTGGTGAAAAGCTGGACAGAAAGCTTTTCAAAAGGATTCAACCAAGTAAGCTGGGATTTAAGACCGGAATCTGGCAATCCTTCCAGAGGCAAGTTCAGTATCGATCTCAATAAAAATGGGCAGACTAGTACCAAAGAATTTGAAATCAAATAAAACAAAAGAGGGGATCGAAAATCGATCCCCTCTTTTGTTTTACATTAATCACAACTTGACTAACATTTTTATTTCCTAAGTTTAATGGCAGATTAAATATTTACCGATAATTTTTCCGCTGCGGCGGATCCAATATCAATTAGTACCTATCAAGTCTAACTTAAACGAAGAAAATACCAAGTATCAAAGCCAGGAAATCGAACACTACCTCACAAATCTCCACTCTGAACCATCACCATAAAGCTCATAGCCTGCTTCATTGAAAGTTTTGAGTTGCTGGGGATCATTGATACGATTTTTGATTATAAAATCAGTCATCATACCTCTTGCTTGCTTCGCGAACAATCCTATAACCTGATATTTTCCATTTTTATACTCTTGAAAAACTGGCGTAACAATTTCGGATTTCAAGGCCTTTTGATCCACCGCTTTGAAATATTCTTGAGAAGCTAGGTTCACAATTGGCTCGCCAGCTGCTACTTCATTGATTGCCTTGGCTATTCTTGAGCCCCAAAATTCATATAAGTTTTTTCCTTTTTTGTTTTCCAATTTGATACCCATTTCCAATCTGTATGGCTGTATCAAATCCAATGGCTTAAGTAACCCATAAAGACCAGAAAGTATTCTAAGATGCTTTTGTGCAAACTCAAACTCCGCCTCTGTGTAATTGTCCACATCTATCTTGGTGTATACATCACCTTTGAATGCTAGCAAGGCTTGCTTCGCATTGTCTGGATCAAATGACTTTTTAAACTCCTTATACCTTTTTTCATTGAGGGTGGCAATATTTTCGCTTACACCCATCAGCTGTCTGATCTCATCTGAAGTTTTCTTCTTCATGATGGATACGAGCTCAAATGTCTCTTTTTGGAATTCAGGTGTGGTGTACACAGAAACATCTGTGCTACTCAAATCAAGCGTTTTTGCGGGTGATATTAATGTAATCATAATACTATTATTCTATAACTAATATGGACTCCCGAAGGACTCGTGTAATATTTTGGTTGTTACTTCTAAACCTTACAACAACAGGATATGTTCCAATAGGGACTGTTTTTCCATTCACCGTTCCATCCCAGGGACAAAATGGAGTAGAAACGTCTCTATCCCGCTGAAGATTATTTTCTTCGCAAAAGAAAATCAATTCCCCCCAACGGTTGTATATAAACACAGAAAATTCATCAACAAATTCACTGGCGTAAACTTCAAAACTGTTCTGACCTACAGGAGCATTTGGACGCATAGCATTAGGAATTCTCACCATGATATCACAATCCTCTACCACTACAAAATCAACAGCTTCTTCGCAGCCCAAATCATCAAAAACAATCAGCCTGTAATTCCCAGCTACTGTAGGTGTAAAGGTTGCATCAGTTGACATGAGTTCTGTTTCTTCTTCTCCTATTATTAGATACCACTCGTAGTTTTCATACTCCCCTGGATTGATCGTAGGGGTGAGATTTTCTATTTCACAAATTTTATATTCGGCATCTAACTCAGGTGCTACCAAAACTGACTGCCTAATTGAAACCTGCTCTCTTCCAACTAAACAGTCAAAAGAGTTTCTTATTACAAATTCATAAATCCCTTCCTCTTCTGCACGAAATTGATTTGAACTTTCAGACTGAATTATACTAATTCCAGCGACTACTCTATACCACTCTATTGTCAAACCACTTAAATCTCCAGTAATTTCAATTAAGGCAAATGTCCTGTCATTACAAAAAGGAATTACATCCACATCATAATCAACTTCATTATTAAACTCTCCAACAGTAAAAGCTACAGGAGGAGTAGGGCAATTTGATCCTATCCTCGGCTGCACATCAAGTGTATAGTCACCTGCACTTCTTGGTCTGAAAGTCTGACTTCTCCCGACTACAGTTCCAGCTGCATCTCTCCAGAAAAAGAAAACATCAGCTGGATCAGTCCCTGTAAGAATTGCTTCATAAGAAAAACCCTCGACACAGTCCACAGCCAATTCTTGCAAACTAAAATAATTCGCATCGTTGACCGTCAAATTGATTCTTCTTTCTCTTGGACAAAAATCAGGATCCTGCCCTTCCCCATAGACGATATACTCACCAGAATCAATCAACAAATAAATGCCATCAGAATCTGGAATCACTTCATTTCCATTCGGGTCTGTGACGGTGAAAACTAGATTTTGCTGTGTCAAAATATCCAACTCAAAGCTTTCACATGCCACCACATTTGAAGGAACTGAAAAATCAACCAAGAATCTCCTATCGATAGTCACTTCCCCAAGAGGTATGGCACAGCCTGTCGCATCCTCCACTTGCACTTCATATTCTCCAAATCTAAGATCTTGGATAAGCGTAACTTGCCCATCTAAGTTCCCGGGAATTACTTCCCCATCCCCTTGGCGCGTGATGGTGTAGGAATATGTACCCGTAGGTGGTGCACTGAGTTCGATAGAGATAGTACCTGGTAAAATTTCATTGATACCACAGGATTCATCTGTGCTATCCAAGCTCACACCGACAAGTTCTGCTGTTGGGTCTAAATTTAGAATTGTGGCAGTACGTGTAAATTCACATCCAAAAGCAGTCTGAGCTCTTATCGTATAATTCCCTGGCGCTAAATCAGTAAATTCAAAAACTTTTCCAGCTGGAACATTGGCAAACAACTCACCCGTTTCCATAATTTCCAATTCCGATAGATCAATCAGTATTTCAATCTCAAAAAAACCGTCATCCGAATCACAATCCGTAGCAGGTGTTTCATCTCTAATCTCAAAATTTGGCAATGGAAAAACTTCTAGCTGAAGTACTTTTTCAACCAAACACCCAGGGACGATTGGGTCTTCAGTCACAAAAATAATCTGATACAAACCTGGACCAGGCAGATCTATTGATGGGGTGATTTCAAGTTCAAATGCTTCTCCTACTGAAAATGGAACCCTGTCAGGAGAACCGTCAAGTTGAAAAAACCATTCTCCCGACACAGGGGTGTCTGGAGCAAAAACAACCAAGGTCTCGTCATAACAAACTTCTTCTGCAGTCTGAGTCAAATCAAATTCAAACGCAGGCCCTACAAAAACAGACCTTGTTGCTGGACAAGCATCAAAAAACTCTTCGTCCTGATTGGTATTTCTATATGATACCGTCACTGTATAAATACTTTCCTCTTCTACAGTAATTTCATTAGAATTTTCATCTCCAAACTGAATTCCAGCTGCATTTCTCCATTCGAAATCATAAAGTCCATCAGCAGGATCATAACCATCTATGGCAGTTAGCGTGACAGGAGTTCCACTACAAAGAGTGACATCATTCTCAAGGGTGATCTCAGGGGGTGCAACCACAAGCACCTCAATGCTATTATTTTCATTATAGTGTTCCGGATCGCCACACCTGTCAACCCTTAAAGTCACTGTGTGCAGACCTTCTCTCTGAAAGATATAAGTCAAAGTTTGATTCTCTTCTCCAGGCCCACCAAGACCTGACTCTATTACTTCACCATCCTCATGAACAATCGTCCAGAAGTAACTATCAATATCTGGTTCGCCTGCACCCTCAAACAAACCTTCTGCGCCATTTTCAGGATCAAGACATAATCGATCTGGACCACTGATAGCAGGCTCGGGAATACTACTGCCTGACTGCTGCACAAAAGAAGGGAGACCTAAATTCGAGGTTGTACCAGGCAAAAGTTGAAAACCTTCAGTAGTACCTGTACTAGGCCCACAAAGTCCTCCAGGTTGAATCGTACCTAAGAAATTCTGTCCAGGTCTTGCTATATAAATATCTCCCATTGGCCCCATTTGGATGGCACCTATTGGTCCATTGATACCTAAATCTTTTCTTGAGTTTAAGATACACTGTGCTCTTTGGGCGCTTGTCGTAGCTGTTTCGAAACATGCTCCACAACTCAAATCATCATCCTCATCTTGTGAACTCGGACTTTGAATGATAAACTCTTCAACTTTCCCTCCATTACCAGTGTATGTGACAAAAATCCTGTCACTATCATTTGAAAACTCTACTCCATAAACATCATCACCATTGCAATCCAAATCAACTGATGCGTACTCTGTCAGACGCCCTGTACTTTGATCAAAATCGAAAAGTTCCACCCTACTACAAGCACCATCTTGAATAGTCACTGCGACTTTAGATCCATCAGGACTGAACTTCATACTTCCTACCCCGGTATTGAATCCATGAACAGAGCCTACTGAGGAAAATACAGGTGGACCAATCCCAAACTGTGTGATAGGATAAGATCTAAAGGTATTATTTCCCAATTCATGAAAAAGTACCCATGTGGTATCTCCAGCCGCAATAGCTGCCGAATGCTGTGTAGCTGGGCTGAACAAGAAATTATCTTTGGTAACAACATTTCCCACTCCATCTTGATTTTCAGCCTTGATATCAACTAGGGAAAACTTCACCTGACTACTTCCATCAGCAGCTGTAGATGTAGTAAATAGATAGAAAATGGTTTCTTCTTGCGGAATAGCTACTGCAATTACACCCTCAGAAGCTTGGTTACTTCCCCCGATATCTTCACCATTTGCCATGACATCTCCATTCAAATCCCAAACTGTAGACCCATCTGTGTAAAACAAAACCTGACCAGTTTCATCTGAGATTGTTGTTGTACCTGCGGGGATGTTCTGTGGATGCCTTGGATCTACTGGTCTTGGAGTAGGCAAGATACCAGCTGGGTCTTCATTGAAATCAATCCCAGCGCCATCACCAAAATACCAAATATTATTACTCTGATCATCCAAATCCCACATTCTCACGCGGATACTAGCATATACATAGCAGGAAGACTGAGGTTCTCTTACTAATACCCAATACAATCCAGGCTCACATATCTGATTAGGGGCTTCCGGTCCCCAGCCTTCATCTCGTTTGTTTGACCAAAAATATTCATAAACCCCATTACCACCACCTGGACCACCAACACCAGGACCACCCGGACCACCTGGACCCTGTCCACCTTGTCCTCCTTCACCTTGTTGAACTTCTAAGAGGGGCATTAAGTCAAAGCAAGATTCACAAACTGTGGTATCTTGAGGTGAGAAGTTTGCCTCCAAATTGTTTTCGGATAAGTTGATAGTTCTCGGGCCAGTTGTAGAGGTAGTACCATCAGCAAAAGTAACCGTAAGTGTGGCTGTGACGCTTTCTCCAGATGTCGCCTCCGCAGGCAAAAGCAAATGCTCTTGATTGTAATCAATATCAAGTGGCTCTCCATCTTCGTCAGTCAATTCAGGCTCAAAAGTCCATTCAAAACTCACAGGCCTATAATTCTGCGGAATAATAGAACTTGTGAGCTGTAGTGGGTTGTTGCTACATGGCTCCTCAGGTTGCCATGTAAAATCCACTTCAGCTTCAACATCAGTATTCGGTGCAAATTGGGGGAATACCCTTCCACAAAAATCTACTCCACCAAAAGGGTCTTCGTTAAGCTCTAGTTCTTCTAATTCTTCTTCGTCCGGGTTATCCACTCTTCCTATGAATTGTGGACCTCCGTCTTCTTCTTCATAGATATAATACAATCTTCCATCAGGCCCAACTTTGATATCGTAAATCCTATAAATATCATTCTCCAATGGAACTATCTCTGGTTCTGCACCAAGATCATCTGTAGGAACCCTCAGCAATTCATTGCCTTTGGAAAAATAAATAAATTCTCCATCAGGACTGAAAGCTGCTCCTTCAATAGCATCATCTCCACCTGATTGGGAAATCGCAGTAATAGCGCCAAAACTTCCCGTAGCGGTATCATAATCTATCAAAATCAGATCCTCATTTGAATTCTCCGGAATCAGTAGCAGTTGACCTGTGGCTTCATTAAAGATGATGGCTTTGGGGATAAAAGGAATATTTAACTCATCTATTTGAGTGAAATCACCTTGCGTATCTTCAATTCTTCTTGAAATCAAATTTCCACCAGAAAAATTGATCAAATAAGACGGAGACTGGGCTGACTTTACTACAGCGATTGCACCTGCGGCTGGACCGATAGAGGTATTGGGAACAATAACTTCACCCAATGGTGGCTGATTAAGCGGCAATCCTGTCCCTCCATCACCAAGAGAATTCATATCTACTACAGCATATTGTAGCTGTCCGCTGGGGGATACATAAAAAGTATAAAATAGTCTATTACCATTGGGGTCATAATCAAGAGTACTTATGGCTATTTGTTGTCTTCCATCACTGTTACCATTAATACCATTCCCAACCCCAATCATTATATCATTGTTCCCATTATAAATAAACTCTCCATCAGTATAAAAAATAACATTCCCAGTAATAGGATCTACGGCTACGGCTGAGTTATTTGAATTGTATGCTCCAGAAACATCCCGAATAGAAGGCTCTGCCCCTCTACCAAATGAAACTACCCTTTTTATATTATCATCATTACAATAGCCAAAAATCCATTCGTTATTATTAACTCCCTGGGAAAAACTTTTATTTACAGCTAAAACACAAGTCAACACACAAAAAAGTGCGAAAATTGAAATAAACTTGATAGATTTAAAGGGGCTTTTCATATTTTACATTATGCCAGTAAAACAACGCTAAGTCATTAACGTTTACCAACTACATTGAATATCTTAAATTAACGAACAAAAACTTGATTAGGTCTTATCTATATCTTCTTTTTTTTACAGTAATATTTGTTTCTATTGCGCAAAGCTCTAAGGCTCAAGACCCGCAATATAGTCAATATTATGCTGCTCCTTTATATTTGAATCCTGCTTTTACAGGTGCTGAACAAGCAACACGGATTGGGGCAAACTACAGAAATCAATGGCCAGGTATGAATGCACAATTCACTACATTTTCTGCATATATAGACACTTATCTTGATGACTACAACAGTGGAGTAGGCTTCCTTGTAATGAATGATGTAGAAGGCGCCGCCGAGTTGAGATCTACTACCATTTCAGCGCTTTATTCTTATGAGCTTAGGATCGGTCAAGGTGCATATTTTAGACCTGGTTTTCAAGCTAGCTATATCAGAAGAGATATTGGTTTTTTCGAAAATCTAATTTTCGCAAATCAAATAGACCCTACAAACCCATTTGGCCCGACACTGCCAGGAAACGATATCGCAGGGCTGGGTGAACCAGTCAATTTGCTTTCACTATCTTTTGGAGGATTGTTCTTTACAGAAAAATTTTGGCTGGGAGCATCTACCCATCATGTCAATCAACCCAACCAATCTTTCATAGAAGAAGGGAATATCAGTAGACTACCAATGAAAATATCTCTACACACGGGGATCAAAATCCCCTTGGGAAATGGTGGTTATAGAAATGACTTCACCCACATGTACAAGCAAAGGTATTTCGTACCTACGATCAATTACAAAAGACAGGGGCCATTCGAGCAACTTGACGTGGGAGCTTATCTTTTCATGGAACCTATTATTTTTGGGGCTTGGTATAGAGGATTACCTTATAAGCCCGTAGAGCAACAAAGCAACCGAGACGCAGTTGTAATGATGGTAGGTTTCAATTTGCTATCTGGGCTAAACATGGGTTATAGCTTCGACTATACTGTCTCCAATCTAGGAATACAGTCTGGGGGAGCACATGAAGTAAGCGTATCATACACTTTCCCCTCGAGGAATCAAGGAAAGCCTAGAAGCAGAGATACAGTCCTCCCTTGCCCTAAATTCTAAGAAGAAAAACTTATGGACGCAATACAAATCAAATACCTCTTGATGGGGGTAGTGACTTTTGGTTTCCTTTTTGAAAAAACACTAAGCTTCCTCAATAGCTCAAGACCAATCCCATCTATTCCCCAAACCTTAGATCAATATGTGGATGAAAAAAAATTACATGAAAGCCACAGATACCAAAGAACTTATTACAAATTCGGTCTACTTACTGGCTCTATCAGCTTCTTGATCACTATTGGACTGATTTACTTTGGTGTATTTGGTTGGGTTGATCAATGGTTGGGTCAATGGATTAGCCATCCACTTTTGCTTTCCCTCGCATATTTTGGAATTATTTTTATCGGCTCAGATATCTTGTCTATTCCTTTTGACTATTATCAAACCTTTGCCATTGAAGAGAAATTTGGATTCAATAAATCTACAAAAACCACCTACTTTTCGGATAAAATCAAAGGGTATGTCTTATCTATAATTATTGGAGGTGGTCTTCTCGCTGTATTACTTTGGTTAGTTCATCAAATAGGTAAGGACTTTTGGTGGCAATTTTGGTTGATTGCAGCAACATTTATGGTCTTTGTAAACCTATTTTATACATCTCTTATTCTTCCACTTTTCAACAAACTCACCCCCTTAGAAGATGGAGAGTTGAGGGATAAAATCATTCATTACACCAAGCAAGTCAGCTTCCCTTTAGAAAATCTATTTGTAATCGATGGAAGTAAGAGAAGCTCAAAAGCCAATGCCTTTTTCTCTGGCTTTGGAAAAAGAAAGAAGGTTGTGCTCTATGACACCTTAATTGAGCAACACACGCCAGATGAATTGGTGGCTGTACTGGCGCATGAGATTGGACATTACAAAAAGAAACATATCATCTCCGGGATGATATCAGGGATCTTGCAAATTGGTACTTTACTTTTTATCCTAGCACAGTTCATTCATAGTGAAGCTATGAGTCTGGCACTTGGAGGAAATCAGATGGCTATTCATTTGAATATCATTGGTTTCACCATGCTATTTTCCCCCATTTCCATGATCATTGGCATCTTTATGAATATGGTAAGTAGAAAGAATGAATTCGAAGCAGACGCCTATGTCAAAGAAACCTACGATGGTAAGCCACTAGCTGAAGCGCTCAAGACCCTTTCGATCAACAACCTAAGCAATATCAATCCACATCCTTGGTATGTTTTTGTCAACTACTCCCACCCTCCCTTACTAGAAAGGCTGAAAAAACTAGAGGCATAAAAAAATCCCCACACTTCTTGGGGATTCTATATACTCAAAATTTATATATCTAGACAACAGTAACTAATAACCAATCTCCAATTACTTCTTCTTAAATAAAGAATCCACAAATTCCTTACGGTTGAATACTTGTAGATCAGTCATTTTCTCCCCTACGCCGATATATTTCACAGGAATTCTAAATTGATCTGAAATCCCAATCACTACCCCACCCTTGGCTGTACCATCGAGTTTGGTTATGGCTAGTGCAGAGATATCAGTTGCCTTAGTGAATTCCTTGGCTTGCATAAATGCATTTTGACCTGTCGAACCATCGAGTACCAATAAAATTTCATGGGGAGCATCATCGATGAACTTTTGCATCACTCTTTTAATTTTGGTCAACTCGTTCATCAAGTTGATCTTGGTATGCAATCTTCCTGCTGTATCAATGATGACCACATCAGCATTCATTTCCACAGCCTTTTTGACAGTATCGAAAGCAACTGAAGCAGGATCAGTATTCATCCCATGAGAGATCACGGGGACATCTACCCGCTGCCCCCAGAGAATCAGCTGATCCACAGCTGCTGCTCTAAAAGTATCAGCCGCTCCAAGTACCACTGATTTTCCAGCCTGTTTGAATTGATGCGCTAATTTGCCAATAGTAGTAGTTTTGCCGACTCCATTTACACCTACTACCATGATGACATATGGCTTTTTATCAGCAGGAAGATCAAAGTCACCCTGATCAGCGCTTCTATTTTCTTCTAAAAGACCCACTACCTCCTCTCTGAGAATTTTATCTAACTCATCAGTGTTAAGATACTTATCCTTAGCTACCCGGTCTTCTATTCTTCTGATGATTTTGATAGTAGTATCTACACCTACATCTGAGGTAATTAGAATTTCCTCCAGTTCATCTAGGATTTCTTCATCTACTTTAGACTTACCTACAACAGCCTTGCTGAGTTTAGAAAAAATATTTTCACTGGATTTTTGAAGTCCTTGATCTAGACTTTCCTTTTTTTCTTTCGAAAAGAACCCGAAAATTCCCATAGTTTATACAATTTGAGCTCGAATATAATGAAAAAGTCCCTCCAGAGTCGAACTCAGAGGGACTTTATATTTGCATTACGATGCAAATGACAATTATTTATTCAATGTATCCTGAACCATTGTGGTAGGAACCATTTCTTCTCTGAAGGTGTAAGCACCAGTTTTTTCAGACTTCACAGCCTTGATCACTTTAGCGTAAGTTACACCACCTTCTTTCTTTAGCGTTGCTACTACTTTCTTAGCCATATCTTTGAGGTTTTAAAATTCACCTTGCGGCAAACAGTCCTTGATTATTTAATTTCTTTGTGAACCGTCACTTTTTTCAAGATAGGATTGAATTTTTTCAATTCCAATCTCTCTGTAGTGTTCTTACGGTTTTTGGTAGTGATATATCTTGAAGTACCTGGTTGGCCAGAAGCTTTATGCTCCGTGCATTCCAAAATCACTTGTACTCTGTTACCTTTCTTAGCCATTTCCTTGAACTATTTATAAAGAGTCAATCTAATTATTTAATGATAATGTAACCTTCGTTTTGAGCTTTTTTCAAAACAGAAGAGATACCATTCTTATTGATGGTTCTCAATGCCTTCGAACAAACTTTCAAAGTGATCCAAGCATCTTCCTCTGGCACGTAGAAAGACTTCTTGTGCAAGTTAGGATAGAATCTACGCTTAGTCTTGTTGTTCGCATGCGATACATTATTACCTACTCGAGGTCTTTTACCGGTGATGTCACAAACTTTTGCCATGATATATGATCGTAATATTTATTGCGTTTTTCTAATTGAGTCTGCAAATATCGGAGTTTTTAATGAATTACCAAAAGTGAACTTCAAAATAATTCCGTAAAGTTTTAAAAATGTGAATGTGAAGTTTAGAACACACCTTATTCTCGCAGAGCTTGGAAAGGTGCAGCCTTTGCTAAGATAAAGCAGTACCAACGATTGCTATAACTTTCCAGCTATCCCTACCATTTTCTCTAATCTATTAACTCCTTCAACATTAAACCCAACTAATCTACTGAATAGATAATCGATTAAACATTTAAACCCACCTAAACTCCTAACTTTAGAACTACTCAATTTTCTAATCTTGCCTTAGGACTTCGCGTTCCCATAAGGACAATGCTTGCAGCCGTTCCCACAACAAAACCCTCTTCTCAAATGATATTGTGCAGTAAATACCATCAAACCATTCTCATTTAGGTAATAATCCCCAGCTATCAACTTCATCGGGGTAGACTGTTTCTTTTTGGAATTCATACTTTCGCTTTACGTATGCAAACACAATCGAGTATTCAAAGATTTAATTTAGCTTCAAAATTACAAATTTTAGGAGTTAATCTTTTCAAAAATACCAAACCTGCATCCCAATGCGCACTCCGATGAAAAACAAAAACCCTAACATACTAAAAATAAGCAAGATAGGGTTTAATTCTGCAGAGAGGAAGGGATTCGAACCCTCTTCTTAACTTATTGTTTTACGGTGATTTACAGCATTTAAAATGGTTCAGCAAGCGTCAGCATTGGCTATTATTTAAATGTTCTCAAAGTCTTAGGACTTGAGGTAGATATCCTAGAATTGGCTAAAGATGATGAGTTAGGAAGAAAGCTTCAAGACAGTGAAATAATGACAAAAGAAAGAACACCTAAAAAGGTTTAAAAATGGCTTTTAGAGAGATCTATGTATATACTGCAAAAAATGATGAAGTTGACCCCTTTCTGACGATTTAAATTGACCCCCAGCTGGTGATGCAAATTGACCCCTGGCTGGTGATGTAAACTGACCCCCGTCAAAAGTTATTTTTCTGGAATGGAATAGGAGGCTTTTAAGTCCTGTTAGGAGTGCAAACAATTAAGCAT
>NZ_FZOK01000037.1 GCF_900188245.1 Belliella buryatensis
AGTATCCGTCCGATAAACCCCATATTTTCTGATTACTGTTTGGGTTGTAATCTTGCGTCATGAAAAAGATTAGCAACGACGAATATTACAAGCTGTTCACCAAGTGGCAGGAATCAGGACTAAGCAAAGCTGCATTTGCATCAGAAGCAGGTATTTCAAGGGCATCTTTTTATTATTGGTGCAGGAAATTTGAAGAGGAAACGATTGATTACGCTGATTCTTCGGGTTTTTCTTTGGTCAACCCTGAGATGGGGTTTCAGAAAGATCCTATCCTCAAAATCAATTACCCTTCGGGAGTTAGTATTGAATTTTTTGGACAAGTAGATATCAATTCAGTCAAAGAGTTTCTTTAATGCTTGCACTATCGAGTTCTACAAGATACTTTATGTACAAAGAACCAACCGACATGCGTTTCGGGATCAACTCACTTGCTGGTTTGGTCCGCAACAAGCTTGGCTTTGACCCGATGAACGGTGATGTTTTTGTTTTTATCGGCAAACGATCAAATCAGATCCGAATCCTTCAGTGGGATAGGGACGGTTTTGCCATGTACATCAAAAAGCTCGAGAAGGGGACTTTTGAGCGCCCAATACTCTCTGGAAACTCAATTACGAGCAATCAATTGAGCCTTCTCTTACAGGGGGTAAGGCTTGAATCGGTTAGCTACAGAAAGCGCTATGATGCGTTAAAAAGAGCTTAAAAAAAGTGCTTTTTTGAGTATAAAAACAGCCTCTAAATATATGTAAAGCCACTTTTTTATGATATCTTTATGTCATGGAAAACGGGGGAAAAGACTATAAAAAGCTGTACGAAGAAGCCCTGTTGACCATATCTGAAAAAGAAGAAAATCTGCTGAGAAAAGAAGAGATTATCTCAGATCAGCAGTTCGAACTCGACAAGCTCCGCAGACATCTTTTTGGATTTAAGAGTGAGAAACGTACAAACAATGTAGGGGATGACCAGTTGGGACTTTTTGAACTTGGCACCACAAAATCAGTACAGGAAGAACTTTCCGAATCAATAACTGTGGCTGAAAAGCCAGCTCTAAAGAAAAGAGCGAAAGGTACAGGACGTATGTCTCTTCCCGAAGAACTTAGAAGAGAAGATGTGGTGATCGAGCCATCCGAATCTACAGAAGACTGCGTGAGAATAGGGGAAGAAGTGACAGAAGTTCTTGAAGTTGTGCCTGCATCATTCTATGTAAAGCGCTATATCCGCCCTAAGTATGCCAGGCCAAACGGTGAAGGCATCATCATCGGAACTCTTCCTGATAGGGTGATAGAAAAAGGGATTCCATCCGAATCAGTAATCGCCCAGATGATTGTTGACAAATACGTCTATGGGATGCCACTCCACAGACAGATAGATAAATACTCCAAAATGGGTGTACGCATCCCCGCCTCAAGTGCATCGGATT
Organism: Belliella buryatensis; assembly: GCF_900188245.1. Taxonomy (GTDB): domain Bacteria; phylum Bacteroidota; class Bacteroidia; order Cytophagales; family Cyclobacteriaceae; genus Belliella; species Belliella buryatensis. The sequence goes on from NZ_FZOK01000037.1 coordinate 1,418, forward strand.
GGATCATGAAAGGCTGGGACCATCTCAAACCACTATGGGAACTGCTTCGGCTGATTGTGGTCAACCAAAAATATCTCCAGGTGGATGAAACACCGATAAAGGTTCTGGATAGGGATCACAAAAATAATATCCATCAGGGGTACATGTGGCTTTATCATTCCCCTGTGGACAGGCTTGTATTATTCGATTACCAAAAAGGCAGGGATCAGTCAGGTCCCAAGAAAATGCTTGCGGACTTTAGGGGCATCATCCAAACGGATGGCTTTACAGTCTATGATTCACTTTTTGGAGATCATCCGGATATCCATCTGACTTTTTGTATGGCACATGCCAGAAGGAAGTTTGTGGATGCTGTAAAGGACGACGAAGAACAGGCCAATTATATCCTCGACGAAATACAGAAACTCTACCTTCTGGAAGCAAAGATGCGAGAAGAGTCAATGGGGTGGCAACAACGGACAGCATTGAGAAAGGAACATGCGGAACCCATTCTAGAAAATCTCGGCAAATGGCTGGAAGAAAAGCAGTATAGCTACAGACCTAAAAGTCCGATGGGACAAGCCATAGCATACGCCCACAAAAGATGGGCTGGATTAAGTGCATACTCCTTGCACGGGCAGATGGAAATCGACAACAACTTGGTTGAAAATGCAGTAAGACCCCTGGCGGTCGGTAGAAAAGCCTATCTCTTTGCAGGATCACATCAGGCGGCAGAAATGGCTGCGGCCATGTACTCTTTCATGGCAAGCTGCAAAAAGAATAAAATCAACGAGTTTGATTGGCTCAAAGATGTGTTCGAAAGAATCCAATCCCATAAGCAAAAAGACCTCTATCAACTACTACCTTCAAACTGGGAAGAATACCGACTTAAATAAAATATCCCTACAATTCAAGATGGGGTTGGTCGGGCGGATAC
>NZ_FZOK01000023.1 GCF_900188245.1 Belliella buryatensis
TAATCTGGCACACCATCGCCATTGCTATCCAAGAAGTCATTCGGATCATTAGGATCAGTGCCTTGCATGAATTCATACACATCCGGTACACCATCGCCATCTGTATCCAGATCTAGGTCTAGCATCAAGATCGCTCCTAGATTCAAAGACATCTCTGAGTCTGCTGCTGTGATACCAGTCGCTTGAAGGGTATATCTACCAGGCTTGATATCACCAGGGATGTCCATAGAAGCTGTAAACCTACCGTTCACATCTACGTCAGCATAACCTAAGAAGTACACCTTGCCCGGCTGCGAACCCATCACGCGGGCTGTCTGCTGCCATGAAGCATTTACTTCCACCATTCTGGTTTGCAGATAGGTATCCTCTACCCTGATTCTACCACCTGCATTGCCTTCTACATTCTCTATCAACCATACCGCTACTGCTGTATTCTGCTTGAAGCCTTCGCCATTGACTCTAGCTATACCATTGGGTTCTAGGACTAACAGGCCTTCCAAGATTGGCAACTGATCACCAGTAGCTCTTGCTGCTGCCAAGTCCATCTTCAATGAACCTGCCTCAAATACCAAGGCATCATCTACGATATCCAAGAAGATATCCTCTTCGTTTCCGTCCAAAGTAAAGGTATAGGTACCTGGATCTTGGGTAGGTATCGTATTGTTGTCATCTGTCACAGGGGCTATCGGAATCAATGGACCGATCACTTTCTCTTCTCCTACTGAGAAGGCCGTGAAGGCACTGATCCTGAACCAATACTTCTGAGAATTGGTCAAGTCTGCTGCTAGGTACTCAAGTGCTTCAGTTTCTGTTAGTAGGGTGTAGTTCTCCCCATCTTCTGATACCTCTATGCGATAACCTAAGATATCTGTAGCAGACTCTGCTGGTACCTCCCAGCTCAAAGAAACCTCCTTGTCATCTACTTGTCCTACTAGATTCTGTACAGGTGAGATGTAAGGATCAATCACTGTCAATACACCATTCACCAAGGTCAGCTCATAGTTAGGATCAGATCCTCCTATCAAGACAATCGGATAAGTACCCGGTAGCGAGGCCGATGTAGCAGGCGTACTGATCGCAGGCTCTACTGCTACACGCTTGTCATCATTGAGTAGGCCTTCATAGCTGAATGTGAACACTGGATTCTCTTCTCCAAAGTTACGCTCCGCATCGGCAGCTCTTACTGTTACCTGATGCTTATCAATCGTAAAGCTTGAGGTAATCGAACCAGCATAGTTACCTATACCTGTCACCGTTACCGTAGCTGTACCTGCATTCGTATTGTTACTGTAAGTCACCGCGAAGTCTTTGTCCTCTTCTAAGGTTACTGTACCGTCTTTCACCATAACTGTAGGTGTAAGTGCAGAACCTGTATAGCTCTGAGCTGTAATCTCTCCAATCTCAGCATCTTCCAAAGACTTCGATTCTATCTCGAAGGTGCTTGTTAACGTACCAGCATAGTTGCCGATACCCGTCACCGTCACCGTAGCAGTTCCTGCATCGGTATTATCTGTGTAAGTCACTTCGTAATCCACTCCTTCTTCCAGGATCACTTCACCGTCTTTCACCGTAACTGTAGGTGTAAGTGCAGAACCTGTATAGCTTTGAGCTGTTATCTCTCCGATCTCAGCATCTTCCAAAGACTTCGATTCTATCTCGAAGGTACTTGTTAGCGTACCAGCATAGTTGCCTATACCCGTCACCGTCACCGTAGCAGTTCCTGCATCGGTATTGTCTGTGAAAGTCACTTCATAATCTACTCCTTCTTCCAGGATCACATCACCGTCTTTCACAGTAACAGTTGGTGTAAGCGGAGAACCTGTGTAGCTCTGAGCTGCTATCTCTCCGATCTCAGCATCTTCCAAAGACTTCGATTCAATCTCGAAAGTGCTTGTTAGCGTACCAGCATAATTGCCTATACCAGTCACCGTTACCGTAGCAGTTCCCACGTTGATATTATCAGTGTAAGACACCGTAAAGTCTTTACCTTCTTCTAAGGTCACTGTACCGTCTTTCACCGTAACAGTTGGTGTAAGCGGAGAACCTGTGTAGCTCTGAGTTGCTATCTCTCCAATCTCAGCATCTTCCAAAGACTTCGATTCAATCTCGAATGTGCTTGTTAGAGTACCAGCATAATTACCGATACCCGTCACCGTTACCGTAGCAGTTCCTGCATCGGTATTATCTGTGTAAGTCACTTCATAATCTACTCCTTCTTCCAGGATCACATCACCGTCTTTTACTGTTAGGGTAACCGTGATTTCAGCACCTGTGAATACCTGATCTTGGATATTGAATACCTGCTCAGGTAGCGTTTTCGCTGTGATCACAGCAGTTTCGACTACCACATCTTCAGGTGCCAAGTAATTACCTGCATCTTCCCCTGCTATGGTATAGACCACTGTGATGGCCTTATCTGTACCTGCATTGGCATTGTCATAAGTAGCTACTGCTGAAACTGTAACTTCCTCATCCCCAACCACTCCTGAGAGTAAGATATCTGATACCGAAGCAGTTGTACTACTGTCAAATACCTTTTCTGTCGTCAGTTCCTGAGAAGCTACCGTCAACTGTGCTTGGGTTATCACCCCATTAGTAACTACCAAATCTTCAGGAGCCAGGTAATTATCGGCATCCTCTCCAGCTATCGTATAGACTACCGTGATGGTTCTGCCTGTACCTGCATTGGCATTGTCATAAGAAGCCACCGCAGTCACAGTCACTTCATCACCTGCCAATATGCCTTCTAATTCAATCGAATCGATCAACGCTGACATAGTGCCATCATAAGACTTGCTCAATTCCAGCTCCTGAGATGCTACGGTCAATTGTATTGGCGTAATCTCAAAAGTAGCGAACACTGTACCCAGGTACTTCCCACCTTCTACGCTCGATATCGTTACTTTGGCAGTACCTACATTGATATTGTCCTCAAAGCTTAATTCATAATCTACACCATTAACTAAAGTCGAAGAACCATCTGTAAGAACCAGTTCAGGTGTGATTGCTGAACCCGTATAAGCTTGATTTGGAATCGTCTGCATGATCGCGTCGTTGAGGTTATTGGCGATCAACCACACTGTCTGCCCTTCCTCTTCCGTAGTCCATCTTAAAACAGGGTAAGGATTTTCCAATCCAAAAGGATCTACCCGCAGGATATTCCATGGACTCTCACCTGTATGATAAGTGGCAAAAGATTGCATCTGCCCATTCGTCCTGCCCTCACCTCCTGCGCTAACTTCCAAGCCAGAGGTTTCCATGTTCCAGTAGTTGTCAGCTAATTTGAAAGTAGAACTTACTCCATTTTCTATCAGACCGATCAGCCCCCCTACTACATTAGTATTATTTCCCGTAACCTTACCCAGACTGTAGGTATTTTTGATTTCACCTGTCGCAACTTCACTTACCTGACCTACTAAGCCCCCAACACCGATATCGTCGTCAAACTTCCCTGTCCCTTCTACACCACCTGTTGCGAAGGAATCATGAATCGAGGAAGTCCCATTCAGGTAGCCTACCAATCCACCAACAGAAGCTCTGCCTCTTACAGCACCTTTCGCAAAGGACTGATGAATGGTCGTTTGTTCATTTGCGTATCCTACAAGTCCACCTACTTGAGCACGACTTGATGTGACTGAACCAATTGCTGATGACCTGCTAATAGTGGTGATTCCTCTAGTTTCACCAATCAATCCACCAACTTCCCCATCTATACTGAATACATTTCCTTTGGCATGGGCATCTTTGACTTCTGCGACATCTTCAGCCTGTCCTATCAATCCACCAACTTCTGTGTAACGTGCATTAATATTCCCTTCGGCATATACATTGCTAATTTCCGTCATGACTTCTGCTTGCCCAATTAAGCCTCCGACATAACCATAACCTTGTACATCTCCGAGAGCATAAGAGTCGATTACTTTACCATACCTCACTTCACCAAGCAACCCACCTACATAAGATGTACCATCTCTAGAGCTAGTACCTCTATCACCCATAATATTTCCAGTCGCATGGGATCCAATGATATCAGTGTAATAAGCGCTACCCACTAAACCTCCAATAGCTCTTTGATCATTTGGAATGGTAATGGTCACAACTCCGGTTGTGTAAGAATTCCTGATAACAGCTCTTTTGTTAGTAGGAGGAGAATAGGGATTATAAGGGCCATCAAAAATACCACCAATCAACCCTCCTACGTAACCCTTTTTCCCTTCCACTGCATTAGTTGTATAGGAATCTGATACCTCAACTTCTTCCGCAAATCCAATCAACCCTCCTACCAAGCGATCTTCTCCTACAACTGTACCAGTAGCATAGGAACTACTTACTGTAGTGTTATCTGCCCGGCCAATCAGTCCGCCTACCATTTCTGCTTCACCACTGACTGATCCACTGGCATTAGAACCTGTCACAGTTGTATTATCTGCACTACCAATCAAACCTCCTACATAAACTCTTTTCCCGCTGACTGCGCCTGTAGCATAGGAGTCGGAAAGATCTAAATAATTAGCATAACCGATTAAGCCACCAGCCTCAGCTTCATTAGGTCTACCAACAATAGTCGAAGTCACATCTCCAGTGGCATAAGCACGAGTTATCACAACTCGTTCATCTTGACCATCAAATCCACCTGATACTTGACCTACTAAACCTCCGACGAAGTAACCTCCAATAACATTTCCGGAGGCAAAAACATCACTGAATACACTGCCACCATCAGCATATCCAATAAGTCCACCTATAATATCTTTACCAGAAAGTGAACTTGTAGAAAATGAATGGTCGACAGACCCCTCTTCTACATCCCCAAACAATCCGCCTACAGAAGAGTATCCTGATACAACACCAGTAGAGAAGGTGTTACTGACATCCGCGAACTTTGACATACCAATCAAAGCCCCAACATTAGATCCTAAATTGCCTCCATCAATAGCTACCTGAGTCAGTCCAATATTCCTTATTTTGGATCTATCAGTCGAAGATCCTTCAACATAACCAAAAAGACCTATATGGCAACCATCACAGGTACGTGCGTCTCTTAAGTCCGTATTCCGCTGAATAAATAGGTTACTTACTACCTGACCCAGACCATCAAATCCACCTGTAAAAGGTTTTTGCAGTCCATCTTCTCCTATTGGCGTGAATCCTTTTGCCCAGCCAAAATCAGAATCATCCACTTGTGGAAAGGCATCAGTTGCAGTAGCAGCTGCATCAATAGAGGCGGAGAGTGCAAAATAGCCTCCCATATTGCTTTGATGTGCCAAACCTTGCAAGGTCATGTTGCCTGCTGCATCCTTATCAGCAGCAGTACCCAGCTCAGCGATCAAGGTATAATCATTGCCATTGATGGCTAAATGACCGGTTCCTGTACGCCCTAGAAAATCAATCTTACCTACAAATCCAGGTGCTTCAGCGTTATTATTCAACTTGACACGCACCGTATAGGCAGGATCGTAGCTCGGTGCTGTAGGATCGAAATTATAACCTGACTTCATATCCAACTGACTTGTACCCGCTGCAGTCACTACAGCATTGACTTTAATGTCATGGGCAGCAGCAAAGGTCAGTTTGAAACCATCCCATGTAAAGGCTTTATCAATTACCAAAGAATCTGCACTGCTGATGGTCAAACTTACATCAAATCCCCCATCAACAACTTCACCTTCTCTAAACCCTGGAAAATCATTCAAATCAATTCCAGTTGCGCCAGCTTCTGCTTGATTAATATCAAAAGTCAATGTTCCATTATCCAATGAAAGTACACAGCTTACACAATCCTGACCTGCAATCTTGCCGACTCCTATCGTACCTCCCTCTTGCAGGAAGTTATCATAGCTCACCGCTACCGCAGTTTTACCTACTTTCTTCGGCATTACCCAGATGGCATCACCCGCCAGTTCGGTTGTCCACCTAAGGGTAGGGAAAGAACTTTCCAGTCCATCTGCCGCAGCAATATTCCAGATTCTAGTACTTGCATCCAGCCCACCAAAGGTCGGCAACTCCTGCATCTCAGCTGTAGTCTTGCCTTCTCCAGCAGCACTTGTGGTCAGGCCTGATAAATCGGTATTCCAGTAGCTATTTGTTATAGTAGATATCTCCGAATTCTGAATAGAACCTACCAGACCTCCGACAGTCAAAGTCGGGTCTGATGTAATTTTTGACAGGGTATAAGAATCACTGATCGTAGTGCTAGATTCTCTTATAAAACCTACTAATCCACCAACTGAACCACCTGATCCTTTAGCTATTACTTCACCACTCGAATAAGAGTTTTCGATAACAGCTCCATCATAAATGTAACCAACCAAACCACCTGCACTATCACCTTGATTTGCAGACTGTAAATCCTTGGCATCCACCTTATTTGATGCAAAGGACTCCTTGATGGTCAGTTCAGCACCAGCCAAACCAATCAAACCACCTACATTGATAGCACCCGTAACATCACCTGTGGCATAACAGCGAAGAACTTCTATATCATATCCTTCTCCAATAAGTCCACCAGTATACTGATCGTCATCACTATCTCTGACAATGGAAGAGCTAACATTACCAGTAGCATAACTATCTATTACACTTCCATCGTAATTGGCAAATCCTATCAACCCACCCGTAGTTCGTGTAGCAGTCACATCACCAGTTGCATATGATCTCGTGATATATGAAAAATTAGCTGTTCCAATAAGACCTCCTGAATAATTTTGATAGGCTTCCACATTACCCGTAGCAAAAGAATTACTAATTATAGTAGATGTCCAGCCATTGTCATCACTTCCAATAAGCCCCCCGACATTTGTTAAACCTGCAACAGATGCTTTAGAGAAAGAATTTTGAATTATACCACCATCAACCACACCAATAAGTCCTCCAATATACGAACTGCCAGTTGTTCCAAGACTTTTTACAGAACCTGTTGAAAAAGCATTCAAAATTTTAGTCGGTAAATCTGATTCATCAATAGCAGCGTAGCCAACTAAAGCACCTACATACGATCCACCTTCAATTTCAAAATCCACATTTAGCAATCCTATATTTTGAATCAATGCGGCGCGAGTTACTCCAAAAAATCCTTCGCCAACAGAATTAGCGTTGGTTCCACGATTTCTCAGGCCTGATATAGTATGGCCTAAACCATCATATCTACCTGAAAAAGGAACTTCGCCAGTTCCAGCAAAATCACCACCAAATTTATTATTCCTCCTTCTAACTCTCCCCCCTCCAATAGGAGTATGTTCACCCAGGTTGGCAATATCTGCTGCAAGCACATAGTTGCCCGCTAAATCAGTTATCATCTCGCTTGGGGCAGCAATCACTGTCCAGTCGATCGCACTGCCATCATTGCCCAGCTTGGTGGCAAACTGTTGACCTACTTGTAAATTAATTTTACCGGTAAATCCGTCTTCCGTCAAGCCAAAATCATACTGGGATTCATTATTCAATGCAGCAGCTCCCTGCCCATATTCGAGCGTCAGTTTATCCGCATCACCCTCAGCAGTCATCTCCGCAAGGATACGGATATCTCCCTGAGACCTTAGCACAAGATCAAAACCACTCCAGGCAATATCCTGGGCAACTATCAGGTCATCACTGCTATTGATAATAAGATTTAAATTCACTTCCGCTACAACTTCATCAGCTCGATAGCCTGGAAAATCATTCATATCAATTCCTCCTCCACTTGAAATTTGAGAAGGATCTCCAATGTCAAAAGTTAACACGCCATCTGACAAAGCAAGTACACAACTCGCACAAGCCTGCTCACCTATAGTTCCTCCCTCTTGAAGGAAGTTATCATAAGTTACTGTAAGTGGTGTGTTGACGACTTGTTTAGGCATTACCCAAACCGTACCAGCTTCTAGGTCTGTACTCCAACGAAGAGATGGATAAAGATTCTCCACACCTGTCACAGCTTCTATATCCCAAATACGAAGCGATGGATCAGCACCACCAAAGGTTAAAAGATTCTGCATTTCTGCAGTAGTCTTTCCTTCTCCTCCACCATTAGCATTTGTAATACCTGATGTTTCTGTATTCCAATAGCTGAACGAAACGCTACCTTCAGTGCCAGTTAAACCAATTAGGCCACCAGCATTAAAACCAGATACGCTTCCCAAGGAATAGGTTCTTTCAACTACACCGTTATTAAATCCAATTAATCCACCTACAAAATCATCTCCACTAACGGACACATCAGCAAAAGAATCAGAAACCTTACATGAAGCGCTACCTAAAACTCCTACCAGTCCTCCTATATCAAAATAACCTTCACCTCCAGTGACTACACCCGTTACAGAAGCACCCTGAACGGAAGTATCTTCATCCATCTTACCAATCAAACCGCCTACTGTACTTCGACCGATTACATGTACATCTACCAATCCGACGTTTTTGATTACGGCAGGATTAACTTCATCAGTCCCAGAAACAAATCCGAATAAACCACCAACATTGTCTTCAGTTGGTCTATTAACTTTTAAACCACTAATAGTATGTCCATCACCATCAAATACTCCTGCAAAAGCAGCCTCAGAGTCCCCAATCGGATCCCAGCCTTTACCGTCATTGTACTCCGGTCCATTGACTGAAAGATAATTTGTCATATCTATGTCATTAAGAAGCACGAAGTACTTATTGACAAGATGCTTGCGGACATTGTCGAGTTGCTTGGGTGTAGCTATTTGGTATGGAGACTCCGCAGTACCAAGCCCTCCAGCAAAGTCAGGCTCCATATACCAAATTGTACTCAGACCTTCAACATCGTCCACCATGTAACTGAGATTTGGATAGCTACCACTACCCCCAGAAATGTCCCAGTTTCCACCTGTGAAAGTGGTGAGGGTTTGCATTTCCTCTGTAGATTTTCCTGTAATACCTGGGACATCAGAATTATCTAAGGTAGCCCTATCAAACAAATCAAAAGGAATACCATCGCCATCTTTAAATCTATTTTCAAAAGATGTCTGATTATCCCAAAAATTCTCTGACAAAGTTGCACCAGCATCAACTATACCGATCAAACCTCCAATATGTTCTCTAGTGGTCCCAGGCCTTATACCAACAGCACCTGATGCATACGATTTTATTACTGTTGCAGTTGAGCCAACAGAACCTACCAATCCCCCAACATTAGTAAGTGGGGAAGAACCGCTTGAAGCATAAGCGTTTACATCTGCATAGCTATTTTCAATGGATCCTGCTATTAAGGTTCCTACAAGACCACCTAGATTTGTTTCACCTGAAAAACTCGCTCTAACTAATCCTTTAGCAAAAGATTGAGTGATAGAACCTGTACTATTAAATTCCCCAACCAAACCACCAACTCTTCTTCTTCCAAGCATATCTGTGATGTTGGCAGAAGATTTAACAATGGAACTAGAGCCATCAGCCAAACCAACTAAACCTCCAACAACTTCACCTATGTTAGCATTAAGAATTGTTTTGATATCTACGCTAGAATTTTCAACCCTTCCATTGGTTAAAACACCTACAATACCTCCAACATTGGTTCCTCTTACACTAACCGTCGCTACTTCTACATGTAGGTTTTTTACCTGACCACCGTTGATGGTACTGAAAAATCCATTATTGTCTTGATTATTTGTAGTAATTGTAATAGAAAGATTTAAAATATTTTTTCCTCCTCCATCAAATACTCCCGTAAAAGGTATTATCGATGCACTCCCGCTACTAGCAATAAATGATCTACGACCTATCGGCATCCAGCCATTTGCTTCAGTGTGGAAAATTGGGTCAGAAGGAGTAGCAAGGTCAATATCATTTTTCAACAAATAATTTTTGTTCAAATATTGCCTTAAGGTATGCAGTTGCGCAACTGTAGATATTTGCCAAGGCGCTTCGGCAGAGCCGTCTCCATCATCAAAAATTTTGATTCTACCCGGTTCGGTCTCTGTAACAAACTGACGCAAGTAAGGATAAGATACCGTTCCTTCACCAGATTTGATTGCCCAAATGTTATCAAAATCCCAGGATGTAAATGTTTCAATAATCTTCATTTGAGGAGTACGCGTAGGATTACCTCCTCCAAAACTAAAACTCGTTGTATTTGCTGCTACATCCTGATCCCAAAAACTATTTATAACTGTTGGTTCAGCAACACCATCTCGAAAAGCGACTAGACCTCCTCTAGTAGTACCCGATTGAACCCCTCTTGCTAGAGAGTTGGTAATACTACCACCAATGGATGTCCCTATCAAGCCACCAATTTGAGAGCCACCCGTAATAGATACATCAGAAAATGAATTTTCAATTGCTCCCCCACCATTTAATCCTACAAGTCCACCCAGCGAGAAACCGCTACCGACGATTGCTCCAGAAGTATAACAATTGCTAATCTTTCCTGTACTTAGTAGTTGCCCAGTAATACCACCCAATAGTGATTCTGCAATGATATTGATACCCTCCATTCCCAAATTCTTTACTTCACCACTTAATGTGCCAAAAAGTCCAAGACGAAAGGCTCCACTAACATTGGAGGTCAGACCCAGTATTTTTTTAAACTGTCCATCAAATATCCCTGAGAATGGAATTACAGTGGTGCCACCAGGTCTAATTTCCTCAATAGGTACCCAACCGCTGCCCTGATTGAAGGGCGCTACATTAAGATTGATATCATTGTTGAGAACATATTGCTTGTCAAGATACCTGCGTACTCTATCAAGTTCAGCGGCTGTAGTGATTTGCCATGGATGTGAAGCAGATCCATTACCCGCATGAAACAATTTTTCATAACCTGGAATCTGCTGCTGGGAAGTACTTCTGAGATAAGGATAAGATATCTCTCCCGCTAACTGAGTCGTCTTAATATCCCAAACAGTATTGAAATCCCAACCTGCATCAGCATAGTTTTCAAAACTCTTCATCTGCTTGGTAGTTCGAATTTCAACTCCTGTAACCCCTGTTACAACACCAGAAAATTCAATATCCGAAAAATTGTTTTCTACCACTGCAGCACCAGCAGAGTGAACAAGGTGTCTTTCCCCCCCTGTTTCTGTTGAAGTAACAGTTCCAGAAGAATAATTCCTTCTGATAATAGGATTATTAGTCTGAGAGACACGTCCAATTAAACCGGCGACACGTGATCGACCACTGGTATTAACTATGGCATAAGAATCCTGTACTACAGTATTGTTATCTCCAGTTACAAAACCAACTAAACCACCGACATCATTATTCCCTTGAACAGAACCCGTAACATAACACCTGGATATTTGACCTAAACCAGTCAAAAAGCCCACAAGCCCACCAGTATAATCTTTACCAGAAATACTGACATTTTCCAGTGCAAGATTTTGTACAGTACCTGAAACAGCTCCAAAAAGTCCAGCAAAATCTAAATTGGTGTTATTGATCGAAAGATTTGTTATCCTAAAGCCATTGCCATTAAAATTCCCACTAAAAGGAATAACTTGAGATGTCAATGATGCTCCTGAAGCATTGTTATTCACCATAATGGGAGTCCAATTAACCCCATTAAGATCAATATCTGCCATCAAAATGTAACTTGCTGAAAGATTGTTTCTTATGTCAGAAAGTTGCTGCGCAGTCCTAATTTCAATTGGATTAAATTCACTTCCTGGCGCTCCCAGGTACTTTGATGGGCTTGAACTTGTCCCATCAGGACCTATCCCCGCCATGGCCATAGAAGACCATATAAACAATAAGAAGCTAAAGAAAAACACCCGGTTTTTGGTTTTTTCTCCCTTTGAGTTCTGACGGGTGTAAGCATTGGAAAGGATTTCCTCCCTATCCGGTCTCAAGACAACTCTGCCCTCAAGACCTGATCCACCTACGAATCCAGTTTGACTGATTTGTTGTAACATTTTACGCATATACTCTAGTTAAAATAAGATTGAACGCTTGATTAGAAATCCATAATTTCTAAGGCTCCTACAGAGAGATCCCCTGCAAAAACGAATGCAAGGGTATAACAAAAACAAGCCGAAGCAAAAAAAACCACTGTCTCAAAACTGTCTCACCTCTTATAATTGATAATGAAAAGTGTTGTAAAATAAATTAAATGAATCAGGATGATTTAGGGGCTTGCACAGCATTAGACTTGCCTCTCACATAAGGGGAAAGGAGAAAGGAAGGGATTTGTGAATAGGACGGAGTCGCCACTTTAAACAATTAAGCAATTAAACATTTTTTGGTTATTTGGTTAATTGGTTAACTGGTTAACTGAGTAGCATCATGAACATCACAAGTTGGTTTTTTAACGCTTAACGATTAACCTTTAACATCCTCTTTCGTGATCTTTGAGCTTCTTAGGAGGAAGTCGTTAAGTGTTAATCGTTAAAACGTTAAGCGTAGGTGATTCGTGAATAGGACGGAGGCGCTTTTTTGAACGGTGAACGATGAACCTTTAACATCCTCTTTCGTGCTCTTTGAGCTGCTTAGGAAAAGTCGTTAAGCCTTCAATGTTAAAACGTTATGCGTAACTGATTCGTGAATTTGACGGAGGCGCTTTTTTGAACGGTGAACGATGAACCTTTAACATCCTCTTTCGTGATCTTTGAGCTTCTTAGGAGGAAGTCGTTAAGTGTTAATCGTTAAAACGTTAAGCGTAGGTGATTCGTGAATATGACAGAGTCACCTCTTTGAACGGTGAACGATGAACCTTTAACAATTCCTCTATAAACCATCCCACTACAATATGCTCTCCCTGTAAAAGCAAATAGTATCCAAAATTCAGTAATCCAGAAAAAATTCATTGAGACTTTTATTTGAATTGGTCAGGGCTATTTTTTTCCTTAATCTTATTCTGCCCAATTCAACTGCACGGATACTTTGTCCAGTGATAGCCGCAATCTCCTTAGTAGTCAATTGAAGCTTTAAGAATGCACTTAGTCTTCTATCATTCAGTGATAGGTTGGGGAATTCTTCCATCAACTTTTCAAAGAAGCCCACGTAAAGACTCCCAAACCTCAATTCAAAATCAGAAAGTGCATTGCCGGATTGATCAATTTTTAATTCATCCAATAAGCGCTCCAACTCTTGTTGATGGACTGGCTTGCCAGAGTGATTACTCTTTGTTAAGGTTTCAGCCAATTGCTTAAGCGTACCTTCTTTTTGAATAGCCTGCATCGCCTTAAGTGTCATGTCCTTCTTGGTCTGCTCCACCTCTAACTTAAGTTCAGTGTTTTCATGCTGTACCTGCACGGCAAGATTTTGCAAATTATCCTTTTTTGACTCTACATGCTTGAGATTCTTTTTGATCAAAATAACTCTATTCATGCCAATCAAGAGCGCTGCAATTAAAAACATAATTACTACATAAAAAACCGCTTTGTTACGATCATAAAATCTTTTGAGCTGTGATTTTTCTTCGGAAAAAGCTATCAGCATCTCTTCTTGGAGTACTTTTTCAGTTGTTTTCTTTAGATTCAAAGAATCTTGATAAGCTTTACTCAATTGTAGGTAAGTAAAAGCAGAATCTCTTTGATCTAGCTGTTCATAGAGCTCTGATAAGTTCGTTGAGATATGCTTTAAATGTGAATATCCTTGAAAGCTATTAGCTAAAACAAACCCTTCATGAAAATAAATCAAGGCCTCCTCTAAATCTCCTTGAGCCATGAATATCTTACCTAAACTGATATTGACCATAGCCTCTAGCTGAGCCTGATCCATTAACCTGAGTTGATCTTTGGCTTTAAAATAGGATTCAAAGGCTGCTGCTGAATCTCCAAGCTTAAAATAAACATCTCCTAGGTTATTGAAAAGTTGGGTGCTTACAATAATGAATTCTTCACGCTCATCCAATAGCGCAATACCAGCCTCGATTTCACTTTTTGCTAATTCTAATTCTCCAAGCCCTAAATAAACTACCCCAAAATTATTATGAAATCCCAGTTTGATATTTAAGCTGATTTGATCAAAGGACTTGTGTTTTTTTAGAAAGAATTTCTTGGCTTTCACGAAATGATTTTTTGCAAGCTCATAATCCTCCATCACTAAGCGAATCACCCCCAATTGGTAGTAACCTTTACCCATCCACTCATCATCTTGATTTTTTGTAGCAGTCTGAAGGATTTCTGTAAAAAAATCAGTTGCTTTATCGTAAAGACCTAAATTAAAATAAAGCGTACCAAGATTAAGGGTACTCTGCATGATCAACCCTTGGTCAGTACCTTGCTCAGCTAGGAGCTTTGCTTCCTTAGCCAATTCAATGCCTTTTTTATAATCCTTGCTCAACTCTGCTTTAGAGCGATCAAGAAGTTCAACAACTTGGATACTATCTCCCCGAGGATCGCTTGAGTTTGGAATCTGTTTTGATAAGACTTGAGGCAATAAACCAACTAATAAGCTAATCGAGAGCATTGTATATTTAAAAACAGAACTCGGATTTAATCGAACACTAATCATAAAATAGCAAAACACATTACTAAAAAATAAAGATACGACAACAAATGAAATCCGATTCCTAATTTAAATTAAATGATGAATTTAGTAAATGATAAGAGACAAGGAGAATACTCACAAATAAGGAGGATTCTTGCCTCAAAATATCGGGATGATTAATTTAGGGAATCGCATATGACGGAGCCACTTCTTTGAACGGTGAACAATTAACGTTTAACATTTCTTTCGTGCTCTTCGGGTTTCTTAGGCAAAGCCGTTAAGTGTTAATAGTTAAAAACGTTAAGCGTAAATGATTCGTGAATAGGACTGAGTAGTTTTAGGGAAAAGGTTAAAGAGAGCTGAGCGTTAAAAATTAGTCCAGTGAACTAATTTAGCGAAGGGCTAGGTTGCAGGGATGTTTTTTTTAGGGAAAAGGTCAAAGGAGAAAGGTTAAAGGACTGGAATCGTAAATATGACGGAGCCACTTCTTTGAACGGTGAACGGTGAACCTTTAACATCCTCTTTCGTGCTCTTCGGGTTTCTTCGAGTTTTTTGTGACCCTAATAAGCATCTTTTTAAATTACACTCCTCTTCCTAAACAATTAAGCAGTTAAGCGATTAAACAATTTTTGGTTATTTGCTTATTTGCTTATTTGGTTAACTGAATAGAATAGTGAATATGACGGAGTCGATTTAGGGAAAAGGTTAAAGAGAGCTGAGCGTTAAAAATTAGTCCAGTGAACTAATTTAGCGAAGGGCTAGGTTGCAGGGATGTTTTTTTTAGGGAAAAGGTTAAAGGAGAAAGGCTAAAGGGTGGAATTCGCGAATATGACGGAGCCT
Organism: Belliella buryatensis; assembly: GCF_900188245.1. Classification (GTDB taxonomy): domain Bacteria; phylum Bacteroidota; class Bacteroidia; order Cytophagales; family Cyclobacteriaceae; genus Belliella; species Belliella buryatensis. The sequence continues at coordinate 15,202 of NZ_FZOK01000023.1, forward strand.
CTTCTTTGAACGCTTAACGTTTAACGCTTAACATTTCTTTCGTGCTCTTCGGGTTTCTTAGGCAAAGCCGCTAAGTGTTAATAGTTAAAACGTTAAGCGAAGAGGATTCGTGAATATTACGGAGCCGCTTCTTTGAACGCTTAACGTTTAACACTTAACAGCCCTATTACAAAACATCACCTTACAACCTGCGCTCCCCTACCAAATCATCCCTCTCCTATCTCCAAATAAGGCATAGGTCAACATAAATTCATGGGTCACATTCGGAAGCAAGTAGCTTCTTAGCATCGGCATCTCATAGATGTAGCCAATCCGCATCTTATCGAAGAGCATCCCAAACTGGAAGTTGTTTGCATAGTCTATCCTGTGCCCACCTCCTAGCCAGAACTTCTCTTTCAATACTACTTTCATATTGAATTCTACATTGTCTGGCAAGTCTATCTGACTCCTGTACATGAAGTTGGTCGCTAGAGCTAGGTTGTCGCTCATTCTGTTCCTGTAGCCTGCTTGGAAGATGCCTACTCTTGGCATTCTCTCCATGAATACATCTCCTGAGTTGATCGCTCCTTGATTCACATGGTGTACCGCATAGGATACATAGTAGCTAGGGTGCGTTACCGCTATCCCTAAGTTGAAGTCCATCACCTGCATATTCGAGAAGCTCCCGAGGTACTGTCCTACTATCGGGTCATCTGCTTGCTCCGTCGTCATGCTATTCCCATCTAGGCGAACAGAGCGGTAATTTAAACCAGCTCCTAATCTTAGGTTGGTCTTTTCTCCTATTTGGATCCTGGAGGCATAACTAGCTACAAACTCCGTCTCTGCAAAGGCTCCATACTGATCATGCAGGATAGAGATCCCTGCTGCGTTCTTGCCTAGGATATCTCCTGAGGCCTGACCAGAGAGTTGACCGAAGTCTAGTTCTGCCGAGGCGAAGTAAGTCTTCGGTGCTCCCTCCCAGCCTGCCCACTGATTGCGCACAAAGCCTCTCAGCATAGAGCCTTCATAGCCTGTCAGCGCTGGATTGTAGTAGCCCTGCAAATGACTGAATTGAGAAATATATTTTCTTGATTGAGCGAGAATATCCGTTGTCGTTACAAGGGCTATTCCTATGAATAAGATGATTGTTTTTTTCATGACTTTATATTTTGAGGTCAAAGGTTAAAGGTTAAAGGTTAAAGGAGTGACGAGTCATTTATTTACAAACTCGTCCTTTATCCTTTTACTTAGTCCCTTTCACCTCTTTACTTTCTTAACAGATTCAAGATTCCTTTTCTCACTTCTCCTGTCTCTCTCACTTCTATCGTCCAGTAGTAAGTTCCTATTGGCAGTTCTTTACCTCTGTGAGTTCCATCCCATCTCTGATCCGGATC
>NZ_FZOK01000043.1 GCF_900188245.1 Belliella buryatensis
AAACTATCTTTGTGTTTAAAAGGGAAAAGAATCAGTTTAGTTTATCGTCACTTTAATAATGCCTAATTCACTTCAATAACCTCTTTAATCAATCTCCTATCAACGGTCAGACTTATAGCATGCCGCAATGTATCTTTCATTTTAAAGAGGATGGGGACGCAATCTTTGTGGAACAGTCTTCCTATTCAGGTGCTGCAGTCGCAAGCTAACGTTTTGTCCCCCTCCAAATTTTCAAGGTTTTAGTTTCTTTAGGACTTTATTTCAGATTCTAGCTTACCACCCCAATTTCATATTCGATTTTATGGGTAAGGATGTGCCTGATTCTATTCAATAAGTTTTTAGCTACCCTTATAATTGCCTTGTTTTTGTTCATCAGCTCTGTCAGTTTATTGAATCTTGCGGTAAGTGCAGGATCCTTCCTGACAGCTACCCACGAAGCTTCAATAAGCATGATCTTAATGTCTTTTCTTCCTCTTTTTGACAACTTACCAGTAATCATTTTTTCTCCTGACCCATACATTTTGGGAATTAGTCCTACGTAGCAACATAGTTCGTCCATAGTCTGAAACCTTTTCATATTATATACCTGAAGAAGGATTCTCATAGCTCCTAGTGGACCAATGCCAGGTACTGATGTCAAAAGACTGAAGTCATCTTTATATTCCTCCGTCTGAGAAAGGCTTCTCAGCTGTTTAGTTATTTCTAACAATTGCTTCCTGAGCAATAATCCTGTTTCAATATAATTGTTGATACTACGTTGTAATTTTGGTTCTATATCAGGTACCGATCTTAGCCATTCAATGAATACTTTTGACCAGCTACGAGACTGACTGCTGCTAAACCGTTCAGGAATCTCAATACCAAACTGAAAAAGAGTCGCTTTAACTCTGTTTTTTTCAGATGTCAACATTCTTGTTAAGGAAAAATGCTGTCTCAGAAGCTTTCTGTCCACTTCAATATGTATTGGCGGAACATCTATTCCTTCAAACCCATTGGAACGGAGAAGTTGAGCCAGCTTTCTGCTGTCGGATTTATCAGATTTTTGCTGCCTGTCCTTATGACTGGAAGGTACATCCATTGCATGGACTACTTGACAATCAACACCAAGACTTCTTAACTTTCTACATACAGTAAAGCCATTGAATCCTGATTCATATACAGCCTTATATTCAGCTCCAGGATAATGTTTTTCTAGATATGTTACCAGTGATGCGGGATCAGGATCTCTAGTCATTGTCTTCAATTCAAACTTGTCGGTAAGTAATGTAACCTTCCAACTTTTATGGTGACAATCAATACCAATGTAAATTGATTGTCCCTTAAATGAATCTTTACTAACTTTAATCGATGGCATAAGCGTTCTTATTTAAAGGTTAAGGTTGAAATTCTTCCTTTAATATATGAAATCTAGCTTATGCCTATTTTTCAAACATAATACCTTTGTG
>NZ_FZOK01000040.1 GCF_900188245.1 Belliella buryatensis
GGCTGGTGATGTAAACTGACCCCCGTCAAAAGTTATTTTTCTGGAATGGAATAGGAGGCTTTTAAGTCCTGTTAGGAGTGCAAACAATTAAGCATTCCCATGGCCAATCGCACTCTTACCATGAACAAGATCAAACAAATTTTACGAGGCCATTTTGAAGGCCATGGCTCCAAGCAGCTCAGTAAATTGACGGGAGTCTCCCGCAATACTGTCAAGTCCTATCTTAAAAGATTTCAACAAACAGGCCTTTCCTTTGAAGAGGTTAATCAGCTTTCCGATGAAGGTTTAGCTGAATTTATATTAGGGCCACCAGCCCCTGTGCAGCAAAGTGACAGGCTGGAAGTATTACTTCCTTTGTTGCCTGGAATCGTAAAGAAGTTGCGAATAAAAGGTATGACACGTCAGCGTCTCTGGGAAGAATACCGACAGAAGCATCCTGACGGTTTTCAGGCCAGCCAGTTCCGCAAACATATTCGGCAATACGTGGGTAAGCAGGGACTAACGATGCATTTTGAGCACCTTGCCGGAGATAAAGTATTCATCGACTATGCGGGCAAAAAGCTCTATGTCACTGATCCCGATACAGGGGAGCATTTTCCTGTAGAGGTCTTTGTGGCTACGTTGGGCTGTACTCAATACACTTATGTGGAAGCCACTTACACCCAGCAGAAACCTGACTTCATCGGAAGCTGCACAAGGATGCTGGAGTTCTTCGGCGGGGTTCCAAGGGTGATCGTGCCTGACAACCTCCGGTCTGCAGTTACCAAAGGCAGCAAATACTCTCCAGTCCTGAACGAGACCTTTGAAACCTTTGCTGAGCATTACAACACCACTATCATTCCGGCAAGACCGCGTCAGCCAAGAGAAAAGTCTCTAGTAGAAGGAGCTGTTAGATTGGTATATCAGAGGATTTATATGGAGCTACAAGGTAAAGTTTTCTTATCTCTTGAAAGCCTCAATGAGGCACTCTTTACTTTGTTAGCTAACTACAATGACTATGCGCTAAGAGGTGAGGAAAGTCGCAGGGAACAGTTTGAGACACTTGAGCGGAACAGTCTGCTGGCACTTCCCGAACTTCCTTATCAGCTGATGAGTGTCAAAGTGTGCACTGTAATGAAAAACACCCACATCTGTCTTGGAGAGGATAAACACTACTACAGTGTCCCCCACCAGTATATGGGAAAGAAAGTCAAAGTCCTTTTCAATGATGACCGGGTAGAGATCTTTTACAAGTATCATCCTATAGCCAAACACAAACGCGATAAAAGGAAGCATAAGTACACGACACTAAGGGATCATCTGGCCGGAAACCAGAAGTATGTATCCGATTGGAGTTATGAATTCTTTGTAAGTGAAGGCAATAAGATCAGCAAGGAGGTAGGGAAATTCCTATCCAGCCTGATGGAATCTATTCCCCACCCGGAGCAAGGTTATAGATCCTGCTCCGGGATCCTTCATCTTGCCCGCAAAGTGGGTTCACAGCGAATCACCGGAGCCTGCAAAAGAGCGTCAGAGTATGGTGTTTACACCTATCCTATGATTGAACAGATACTTTCCAAAAATTTAGACGCAATCAGTTTTTCCGATGAACAGCTGGATGAGTCTTCCCAGATGCCCAAACACCACAACATCCGTGGCAACAGATACTTCAGTTAACAAACACCAATTCCAATGATACAAGAAACAATTGAAAAAATGAGAAAAATGAAGCTTTACGGCATGTCACGAAGCTTCAGTCATGCCACAGAATCCGGCTCCTTGGCATCCCTTACACCGGATGAACTGATTAGTCTGCTCGTGGAAAACGAATGGGATGACCGTCAAAACCGCAGGATGGATCGAAGCCTTCGTGGTGCACGTTTCCGATACAAAGCCACTGTCGAGGAACTGGATTTTCGTCCCGGGCGTGAACTGGACAAAAATCAACTATTGAGACTCGCAGACGGAGCATACATCCACAAAGGAGAAAACATTCTGATGAC
>NZ_FZOK01000049.1 GCF_900188245.1 Belliella buryatensis
CAAATCATCCCTCTCCTATCTCCAAATAAGGCATAGGTCAACATAAATTCATGGGTCACATTCGGAAGCAAGTAGCTTCTTAGCATCGGCATCTCGTAGATGTAGCCAATCCGCATCTTGTCGAATAGTATCCCAAACTGGAAGTTGTTTGCATAGTCTATCCTGTGCCCACCTCCTAGCCAAAACTTCTCTTTCAATATTACTTTCATATTGAATTCTAAGTTGTCCGGTAAGTCAGATTGACTTCTGTACATGAAATTGGTCGCTAAGGCCAGGTTGTCGCTCAGTCTGTTTCTGTAGCCTGCTTGGAAGATGCCTACCCTAGGCATTCTCTCCATGAATATATCTCCTGAGTTGATCGCTCCTTGATTCACATGGTGTACTGCATAGGAGACATAGTAGCTTGGGTGTGTCAGGGCTATCCCTAAGTTGAAGTCCATCACCTGCATATTGGAGAAGCTACCAAAGTACTGTCCTACTATCGGGTCATCTGCTTGTTCGGTAGTCATACTATTTCCATCCAATCGGATAGAGCGGTAATTTAAACCAGCTCCCAATCTTAGATTTGTCTTTTCTCCTATTTGGATTCTGGATGCATAGCTGGCTACAAATTCTGTCTCTGCAAAGGCTCCATATTGGTCATGTAGGATGGAAATCCCTGCTGCATTCTTCCCTAGGATATCTCCTGAGGCCTGACCAGAGAGTTGACCGAAATCTAGCTCTGCCGAGGCAAAGTAAGTCTTCGGTGCTCCCTCCCAGCCTGCCCACTGATTCCGGACAAAGCCTCTCAGCATAGAGCCTTCATAACCCGTCAGCGCTGGGTTGTAGTAGCCCTGCAAGTGGCTGAATTGAGAGATGTATTTTCGGGATTGAGCGAGAATATCCGTTGTCGTTACAAGGGCTATTCCTATAAATAAGATGATTGTTTTTTTCATGATTTTATATTTTTGAGGAGGACTGAGCGTTAAAAATTAGTCCAGTGGACTAATTTAGCGAAGGGCCAGGTTGCAGCGCTGATTTTATCTAGAGGAAAAGGTTCTAAATACCCACCCCTACATCCTGGCCCGGAACTAAAATGATCCAAAGGGATCATTTCTTAACGTTCCGTCCTTCCTTTTCCCTAGTCCCTTTTGCCTATTTTCTTAACAGATTCAACATCCCCTTCCTTACTTCTCCTGTCTCTCTCACTTCTATCGTCCAGTAGTAAGTTCCTATTGGCAGTTCTTTACCTCTGTGAGTTCCATCCCATCTCTGATCCGGATC
>NZ_FZOK01000003.1 GCF_900188245.1 Belliella buryatensis
TGGCTGAACTGTGGCAGCTGCTGTGATTCGACTCCGCCGATGGCCATCATGGCCATCAGCATTGTCATCATTGTTATTTTAAAAATCCCTTTCATCATCTTAGGATTTAAGTGTAGCACCCGAATGAGTTTCCTCAACGGTAATTACAAGAACTTGAAAATTGCTGATTTGAAAACCTGAATTAACATCAGAAGCTGTGGTCAGACCAAAAAATCTCTGAATACTGGTTTTGATACTTTCATTAAAAATCTGAATCGATCTACAATTCGAGATTACCATTAAGAATCCTAAAAGGTTCTTAAACCATGCTAAATAGCTTGTTTTGATAAAACTTTGTCCCATACCTGTAATATTTAAGTCCCTAATCTTGATAAATTCAAACCTTTAAATGAGTTTAAAACTTATCAAATAATTTTATTTGCTGTAAAAATACATTTTTTTGTATTTCATATCCAAATAAAACTACAGATATTTTATTTTTAAATACATTTTTTTTATTGTAAAATACATTTTCAAACTCTTATAAATCATTTCAAAAAGCTTTTAAGTGCTTAAATTTAAAGTAATGAAGCTTTTTCTTACTTAGATATCTAGTTCAAAAAGTTAATTTACCTCAAGTTCTAGCTCTTGAATAGCTGGTATTGCGATCATATTAAAGTAACTTACTTTAAAGAGGTGCATACCAAAACTAGATATTAAAAGAAAAACAATAAGAGAAGTAACAAGTAAAGTGTCAGAAAATCTATTAAAAAATAGAATAGTAAAAAATAGTATTACGTCAAAAGAAAGCAAGAGTGCCACAACTTTGCGAGGGCCAAGTTTCAAGCTAAATAAATAATGATGAATATGTCTTTTGTCCGCTAAAAATGGCGAGGATTTATTGATAATTCTCAAGATAAAAACCCTAAATGTGTCAAATATTGGAAATACTAAAAGGGAAATGATTAAAGCAACTGGTGAGGAAATTTTGTAAAAATGATCTATTGCTAGCCCCTGATTAGTTTTCAAAAACGCAATAGATAGTACCGCTATGGTAAAACCAATACTTAATGAACCTGTATCTCCCATAAAAATTCTCGCAGGAAACCAATTGAACATCAGAAAACCAGCTATGGCACCCAATAAAGCTAGCGCGATCAAAGCGTAGGTCTGCTCACCAATTAAAAAGAACCATGCTCCAAATACCATCAAAATAAAAGAGGATATCGTACTGAGCAAACCATCTATCCCATCAATTAAATTAAAAGCGTTGGTCAAGAAAACTATCACCAGTAAAGTCAAAATATAGCTCGAAATGTTTGATAAAGCCCCAATACCAAATAAACCATAGAAGCTGTCTATTTTCAAGCCTGTAAAAGCCATCACAAGAATGGCCAAGAACCCAATAATAAAAAGCTTGATTTTAGCGCTTAAATTATATAAATCGTCGATTAAACCTGTAAAAAACACCAAAATAATACAGCTACACAAGAGTAGTAATTCAAATGAAAATATTGGGATAGAAAACAAAAATACAGTAATAAAAAATGGAATAAGCACGCCTAATCCACCAGCAGTTGGGGTAAACACTGTATGCATTCTCCTGCTATCCAACCGATCACCAATTTTCTTGTAAATCAAGAAAGAAATCACAGAAGGAAGGAAAAGAATACTCATTCCAAAAGATATAAGAGCTGATGAAACAATCGTCAAAATTATCATAAATACATATTTAGAAATATCAATATTCATTATAGTTTCACTGAACATGGTGCCCAGTAAAACCACAAAGAAATCTATAATCATTATTCAAAAGTTATAGATTCAGCTTTTACCTTGAAATCCATGAGCGCTATGAGTATCCGCTTCATTGACATTTGAACCACGAGAACCTACAAGCTGACGCATATATTCTAAAAAAATATAGTGAAGAAATAACGGACTAGTAGTCAAGGTCCTTCTAAGAAGTCTAGTACTATGCAAAGATCTATGTAACCACTCTAAGCCATTATTGACCATATAGCTAGGGGCTCTTTTAGTCGTACCAGCATAAAAGTCAAAGACTGCTCCTATATTACAAATAACATTGACATTCAAATTTTTTAAATTGGAATTTGTCCATTTCTCTTGCTTAGGTGCAGTCATTCCTACAAACAAAAAATCAGGGTTAAAACTATTGATATAGCCCACTATCTCATCGTTGTCTTCATCTGTGAAATCTTTGGTAAATGGTGGTGAGAAACTTGCAAATACTACATTTGGATACTCCCTACTAAGCCTAGCACCTATTTTCTTTAATGTTTGTGAGGATGACCCCAGAAAAAAACACTTGATGGGTTCACTTTTCTTACTTTCTAAAATATGCATGAATAAATCAAATCCTGCAATCTTCTGAATTTTGGTTTTGTTGATCAACTTATTAGCAATTACAATCCCAATTCCATCAGGTAATAAAATATCAGAAACTTCGAGAGACCTACGAAAGGTTTCATCTTGTAATGTAATATGATAAGAGTGAGGATTAATGGTATTGATAACTGTTCTTCTATTGAAATCAATTCTGCTTAAAGGATCACAAAAAATAGAAAAACCCAAAAGGTCAACAGTTTTGTATTTTTGAAGAAGTATCTGGTCCATAAGTCGTTGGTTTAGTAGGAGTTTAATTCTTTATTTCATTCCTATATAAAGATAGATATAATATATGAAAAACAATTTTTATTATTCTAATAACATTTTTATGTATTTATAAATAATATTAAACCCCTTTAGACTTATCCTAAGATGAGTAAAATCAACCTGATCAAAGAATATTGAAAAATTAATTCTATACGGAATAAAACAACTGAAATTGATCTTATTTCTTCAGGAAACAATTCATTCTAAAGGTTGAAATCCGCATTGAAGAAGATAAAACTTAGTATTACAATCAAAAACTCTATTACGCTAAAAAAAAATGTCATTTTTTATTGAAAATACGTGAAACTTACTTAAAAATAAATCTTCATAATATTTTGATTATTAATAGTTTATGAGCTTAATTATCGAAGTGATTTAGTCAAAATCAAGACATAAAAATGTTGTTTTAAATACATTATCGAATATTCAAAACCTCAATTACCAAAAATTGATAGTTGAAGTGCAGTTTAAGTGTAATCAAAATAATCCCAATGTTCATTTATCAAGGAGTTAGAGGCCAGTGGGAGTAAAATTAATAATTACAGGAAAGGGTGGGAATTATGAAAGCGAGGGGAACATTGATTATACTCAGTTTTGTCTTAGCTCTGTTTAGAGTTGAGGCAGCGACATACTATTTTTCAAGTCTACAAGGAGATGACTCAAGGACAGCAGTCCAAGCCCAAAATGAAAATACACCTTGGCGATCGATAGAAAAACTGAACAACATAATGGGGAGTCTATCTCCAGGAGATCAAATTCTTTTTAAAAGGGGTGAAGTATTTTTTGGGACTATCAAGATTACAAAATCTGGAAGCTCAACACTGCCTATTGTATTTGGAGCATATGGTTCCGGAACAAAACCAGTACTTACAGGCATGCAAAGCATATCAAAATGGACTTCAGTTGGTAATGGCATATTTGTTTCTAACCTAGAAACTTCTGTAGAAGGGAGGGTAAATGTCGTCACCGTAGATAGTCAAATTCAAGAGATGGGAAGATTTCCCAATTTCAATGATAGTAATAAGGGATTCAAAATAATCAATTCATCAAGTTCAAGTACACAACTTTCTTCTTCTGATTTTGGAAACAATGAAAACTGGACAGGTGCTGAAATAATCATCAGGAAAAATCCTTGGGTACATGATAGGCATGTGATTACAAACAATAATTCCGGGAACATCAACTTCACAGATATTCAAAGCAAGTACCCAGTTACCAATGGTTATGGATTTTTCATCCAAAACCATATCAAAACTTTGGATCAATATGGAGAGTGGTACTATGATATAAACAACAAGAAGCTTTATGTATTTTTTGGAAATCAAACTAACTTCCCCGAAGTTGACATCAGTACAAAAAGCAATTTAATCGAATTGACTTGGAAAGTAAGCCACATTGAATTCAACGAATTGGAAATGCGAGGTGCAAATGGAACAGGTATCCTAATCAATGAAGGTACACATGTACAGGTCAAAAATTCCACTATCAAATATATGGGTGAATATGCTGTCAGGGGAATAATTTCTAACCACCTAACTGTGGAAAACTGCGAAATAGACTTTTCTTTAAATAACGCCTTGTATGCCGAAAATACGAGCCAAAACATAACATTTAAAAATAACCTCATCACTAACACTTATCCATTTATAGGAATGGCCAATAGCGGGGACCTCAATGGACAAGCCATCTACACAAGCAACAGGTCTCATAATGGACTAATCGAGAACAACAAAGTATTCAATACGGGGTACATTGGAATCAATTTTGGTGGTGATAATTCTGTAGCTCGCAAAAATTATATTAAAGACTTTTGCATTCATAAAACTGATGGAGGGGGGATCTATATCTGGGAAGGATGGGATAATAAAAACTCCTCAGGAAGAATCATAGAGGATAATATCATTGTCAACGGACTGGGATACAGTAATGGAACAAACAAACATGGGCTAATAGACCCTATACCTGTAGAAGGAATCTATATTGATGATAACACTTCAGGTGTACTGATCCAAAATAACACCATTACCAATATTTCAAAACACGGGATATACCTACACAATGCGAGAAATATTAAGATTCTAGATAATTTATTTTATAACGCATTTGAAGGAATCTACCTCAATCACGATCAATATGGCGACCCAGTCAGGGATATTATAATAGAACGAAATCGAATCTTTTCTATCACAGAAGGGGCAAATTTCATCAACACCTCCTCCATCAAAGAAGATGAAGCTGAAATGGGCTCTTTCAACAGTAATTTTTACATCAGACCTTTTGAAAATGATTTTGGATTCCTTACTAAGTATCTCAATCAACAAACTTGGGAAATGAAGTCCCAATTATCTAATCTGAAAAGCTGGAATAAAGACCCTAATGGGAAACTCAGCCCTATCAATCACCAAGCTTATAGCGCCTATACGGAAATTGGGAGTAATCTTTTCCCAAATGGAAAATTTGATTCCAATGGCAATAATACTTTCTGTAAAAACTGTTCCATACTTTGGAAAAATACCGGTGATTTCCAAGATGGTCACATAGCTGTCAATACCGAGAAAGACGCTGAAATCAACTTCAGCTTAGGTAAAATGAAACCAGAAACAAGCTATATGCTTAAATTCAAAATCAAAGGAAGTACGCTGGGCAATTTAGAAATATTTATCAGAGAAGCTCAAACACCATGGAAAACGCTCTCAGGGTCCAAAGGCGTAGAAATCAATGATAAAATTACTGCCTTTGAAATTCCTTTTTTCAATAAGGTTGGAGCAGAAAAAGCAAACTTGATCATGAAATCAGGAGTAGATAATTTCAATTTCTCCATTGATGATTTTGAAATTATTGAAGCTAATATAGCCTATAATGAACCTGAAGATTATCTATTCTTCGCTTACAATGCTACCGGAACTTCTCAAAAACAAAATATAAGCGGAAATTATGTGGATGCATACAACATACCCCATTCTGGTTCAATTGACATTCCTCCATTCTCCGCTATTGCGCTGATTAAGGTGAGTAATGATGAAGAAAAAACTCCACAACCTCCAACAGTAACAATTCTAAATCCTAAACCAAATGCAGAAATAAAACAAGGGAACAAAGTGAGTATCAATATTGACGCAAAAAGTGAACATTCAGAAATCAAGCAAGTCGAGATTTACTTGAATGACAAACTGCTGAAGACTTTAGATAAAATACCATATACACATGATCATATATTTGAAAACACAGGAATCTATCTAATCAAAGCCAAAGCAATAGATCAACATGGTCAGGAGACAACCTCTACTCCTATACAAGTAAATGTTGAAAAAGAAGCTATAAGCCCTACTATCAGTTGGTTGACACCAGCCCCTAATGACTTTTTTTTTGTGTCTGACCCAATCAAACTATCTGTTATTAGTGAAAATGAGAAACAAAATATTGTAAAAATTGATTTTTCAATCAATAATAATGTTGTTGGCACTGTAAATAATGCACCTTATCAAATTACAGTTCCAAACTTACCATTAGGGGTATATAATCTATCAGCAAAAGCAACAAACTCAGATGGATCAGAAGGAACAACAGAAACGATCACCATCAAAGTGATTGAGGTAAAAAATATACCACCTACTGTAACTATCATATCACCAGGAAACAATGCAGAATTTACTCAAGGGGATGTGATTAGTATCAAAGCAATTGCTGAAGACAGCGATGGGACAATTTCGAAAGTGGAATTCTATATCGGAAATACTCTGATAGGAACAGACTACGAATCTCCATACAACTACAATTGGGGCAATGCTGGAAATGGAAAACACAACATTACTGCCAGAGCGACAGACAATCATGGAGCTGTTACAACATCAGATGTGATTCAAATACAAGTAAAGCAAAGACCTAAAAATCCAAAGATCCGATTGATATTGCCAAAGAAGGACCCTCAATTCATCGAAGGCGATATTTTAAAATTAGATATTGAAATATTAGAAGAGTCTACAGAAATCTCGAAAGTATCTTATTATAAAAATGATATACTACTAGGCAGTCGTACCAACGGGGATTTTACCTTCAATTGGAAAGCTGACGTGGTTGGAGATTTACTGCTCACTGCTGTCGCAACAGACATCAACGGAGTCAATACCACAGATGAAAGATTAGTCAGCATCTTTTTAAAAGAAAACAAACTCAATAGGGACCTGAATATCAATGACTTCAAAATAGGTCCAAATCCTACCAGCCAATACCTCAATTTAATATTTAATACCATAGAAACTACTTATCAAATGACAGCCGAAGTAGTTTCTTTAGATGGTAGAACCACCAAGAATTTTGCTTTTGAATTGTCAGAAAATGAAGTGACTTTAGATTTGCTAGGACTTAGCCCAGGCCTGTATCTTCTTCGGATTCATTATGGTGGAGAGATTGTCATTACCAAAAAATTCATCATGAAAAATTAAGCAAAAATTATACATGAGAGATTGTAGTAGCCTATTACTGTGACTTTCTTGAAGAAGTAAAACACAAAAAAACAAAATATTTAGCGAATGAAGCACAGGCACTTTTATGGTCAGTGAGCTAAATACAGTGAAGCGATTGATTATTTTCGCCCTGCCGGATGAATTCGTATTAACATATATTCCGTGGCTCAGAAATTATAAAGCAAATTTTGGGTTAGACAGCGCATCCCTAACTGATCAATAGTTTAGAGATGCCAATACTATTCCTCTTGCAATAAAACAGCATGGCCAGATTTGATCAGTGCTATGTCTTTTTTGAATAGAGCTATATCGGCATGAACCATCTCTTTAATAAGGCTCTCCAAATTGTATTTTGGTTTCCAACCCAATTCACTATTTGATTTACTAGGGTCTCCTATCAATAAATCTACCTCAGTGGGTCTGAAATAGGAAGAATCAATTTCCACGAGAACATCGCCTTCCTTCACATGAAAACTCAGGTCTCCCAATGCTTGGAATGCCACCTCATGATTTATAGCATGCAAAATCCCGACTTCCTCTATCCCTTCTCCTTCAAATCTCAGGAGGAATCCTACTTCTTCGAAAGCTAAAGCTACAAAGTCTCGAACTTTAGTAGTAATTCCGGTGGCAATTACAAAATCAGAAGGCTTTTCTTGCTGTAAGATCAAATACATGGCTTCGACATAATCTTTTGCATGACCCCAATCTCTGCGGGCATTGAGATTTCCCATGTATAGTACAGACTGCAAACCCAGTGCTATTTTGGAAACGGCCCTAGTGATCTTGCGAGTGACAAAAGTTTCCCCTCTTAATGGCGATTCATGGTTGAAAAGAATCCCATTGCATGCAAACATTCCATATGCTTCTCTGTAATTTACAGTAATCCAGTAAGCATATATTTTGGCGACTGCATAAGGAGATCTAGGATAAAAAGGGGTGTTCTCTGACTGAGGGACAGCCTGAACCATTCCATAAAGTTCAGAGGTAGACGCCTGATAAATTTTTGTCTTTTTCTCCATTCCAAGTAATCTTACAGCTTCCAGTAATCTTAATGTTCCTATTCCATCTGCATTTGCGGTATATTCAGGAATATCAAAACTTACTTTGACATGACTCATAGCCGCAAGATTATAGATTTCATCTGGCTGTGTTTCTTGTATGATCTTAGTCAGATTCATAGAGTCCGTCATATCACCAAAATGCAGCTTGAAATTACAATTATCTGATTGAGGGTCTTGGTACAAATGGTCAATTCTATTTGTATTGAAAAGAGATGTTCTCCTTTTGATCCCGTGAACCATATACCCTTTAGATAGCAATAATTCAGATAGATAAGCTCCATCCTGTCCGGTAATCCCAGTAATCAGAGCTGTTTTTTTTATCTTAGATGTTTTCATTTTGTGTTATTCAGGGACTATGTATTGATTTTAACTTGCTTCAGATTATATGAATTTTCTAAATACCATTGATAGGTTGACTTGATACCATCTTTGAGTTTAATCTTTGCCGACCAGCCTAATGCTGTCATTTTTGAAACATCCAATAATTTGCGTGGTGTACCATCTGGTTTTTGTGAATCCCATAAGATTTGGCCTTTATGCCCCACAATTTCCTGAATCATCAATGCTAAATCTGAAATCGAGATCTCTTCGCCTGTTCCAATATTATAAAGGTTTTCAGGGAGCTTGTTTTCTAAAGCAAACAAAACAGCTTTTGCCAAATCATCCACGTGTAGAAATTCCCTTTTGGGGAATCCTGTACCCCAAAGTGTTACATTTTCATGATCATTCATCTTAGCTTGATGAAACTTTGTAAGCATTGCAGGCAAAACATGTGAGGTCTCTGAGTCAAAATTATCCTTTGGGCCATAAAGGTTGGTTGGCATTAAGCTGTTGTAATCCTTGCCAAACTGCCTTCTTATGTATTCACAAGCTTTCACGCCCGTTATCTTTGCCAAGGCATATCCCTCATTCGTAGACTCCAATTGTGAGCTAAGCAAATAGCTTTCTTTGATGGGCTGAGGGGAGAGTTTTGGATAAATACACGAACTTCCTAGAAAAATGAATTTCTTACAATCATTCTCGAGAGCATATTCTATCAAGTTATTTTGTATCCTCATATTCTCCATCAAAAATTGATAGGGATGATCCTTATTTGCCATAATTCCACCAACCTTAGCCGCGGCATCAATAACTACAATAGGTTTTTCACTTGCAAAAAAATACTCTGTTTCCAGTTGGTTTTTCAAATCAATATCTTGACTGTTTCGTCCAAGGAGGTTTGAATAACCATTGGCTAGCAGCAAATCCCACACGGCAGAACCAACCATGCCTCTATGTCCAGCAATATATATTCTTGAATCTTTTGAAATCATGACGTCATCTTAAGTAGGTAGGGTTTTCTATCTCAAGTCTTTCATAGACTTTTTTGACATCTTGAGCATTGTGTTTATTGAGAACCAAAATGGCATCTTTTGTCTCAACCAAAATTAAGTTATCAACCCCTACAAACTCTACGAGTTTTTTGGTATTCAAGGAAAGGTTAGTTGTAGACTTCCTTGCATCTTCGGCGGGAATAGTGTCGTATATTGCCATAAAACTTCCCATATCAGACCACTCAAAAAAGGAAGGGATCACTTTAACCTTGGTTGTCCTTTCCATTACAGCATAATCAACACTAATAGAAGGAATCTTTTGAGAAAGAATTTCATTCAAGAAAATTCCATTACTTTTGAAAAAAGCCCTTCTGCTAGTTTCATATACTTCTGGCTCATACTTACTCAACTCCTCTAAGTAAACACCTGCCTTGAAACAAAAACAACCACTATTCCAAAGAAAATTTCCTGACTTTAAATAAGAAGCTGCTTGTTCTTTATTGGGCTTTTCTCTAAAGGAGATCACATCATGATCGACAAATTCAATATATCCAAAACCAGTCTCTGCACTTTTGGGCTTTAGTCCAAAAGTGACAATGAAATTTTGTTTTGCTTTGGCTATGGCTTTATTCAAGGCTTTTTGATACTCTTGCTCATTATTGATCAAATGATCTGATGGAGTCACTACCAAAATGTCATCCGAATCAGCTTCAAACGCCGCAAATGCAATCGCAGCAGCTGTATTGCGAGGCAAAGCTTCTACAATTTCCGAATAGGGTTTTACTTTTAACTTCTTCAAAATATTTCTTGAAAGCATGTAGTTATCGATACCTCCTACTACACAGATTTTGTCGCAGATTTTCTTATTTCTTTCCACTGCCAATTCAAAAAGTGACTTGCCATCAAATAAAGGCAAATACTGCTTAGGACGTGATTTACGAGATAGTGGCCAGAGCCTACTTCCTACTCCTCCAGATAGGATTACATTAATTGTTTTCATGGCTGATTATTTAGTTTTTCGACTATCAAGTCAAATTCTATATTCACTTTTTGATCTTTTAAGGTCTCATTCCAAGCTGTCAAGGCCATGGAACGAGGAATGTCTATATCAGAGAAAGTAATGATTTGGCCTGCTTCGACGTTTTCTTTGATTACTACATTCTGCATGAGCCCTACCGGAACATGATTAGGTTCTTCACATATCCGGACTGCCTCACCTCGAATATCAAAACTCCCTATTCCGTTCAAAATAAAATCACCCTTGTCTAGCTTCCTTTTTGCAATGGCTGCTACACTGATGCTGGGGTGCTGACCATTGTTGATCAAGACTTCCTTGGTTTCCAAGAGTCTCTTTATGGTTCCTGGAATTTCAAAAAAACAAAGATGTGCGGGTTTGTAATGATGATAATAAGGCCCATCACCCATTTTGTAAGTTTGCAATTCGGTCCTCATAGATTCTCTATGGGTTGAAACAATGAATACACCCGGTGGCGCACTTTTAGATAAAATATAATCACTAATCACCAACCCTGATTGGCTAGCTAAATCAGCCAACATAAAACCTGAGTTGACAAAATCTTCAGTTTCAAAACCTTCCATACCTTGTTTTGAAATCCCAGCATCAAATGCATTAGCTACTAATGCTTGTTCGATCTGAACCTTTGTTCCATCTGTGAATGAGGTGACAGAATTCAAAGAGTAGCCTTGCTTTAGTGCCCAATAACTCATGTCATCTGCTGTAGGGTTCAGGTTTCTAAACCCCTTTATATTACCATAGACAAGAGGCTCAAAGCCCATTTCCATGATTTCTTTCCTGAGAATAGCCAAACAACCAGGCTGATCACCATTGGATTCCGTGATCAAACCCTGCTTTGAAAGCCATGTACCAGTAGTCACCATCGTATCAGCATCCATTGTCACTACTGGTAAATTATATTTGAATGCTTCAAAAATGACAGCTGTACTATAAATAGGATCTCCTGTACTGACCACAATTATGTCTGATTTAGAAAAAAATTTCTCAGGTGATTGAAATACAAGTTCTTTAGCAATCTCTAAACCATTGATAACTCCTTGTCTTCGGGTTAAAACACCAGAAATAGTCATTTCCTTATTGCCTGATAAAAGCTTGACCAATCCTCTGATAATCCAACCTGTACCAACTAATCCAACTTTGATTTTATCATCTCCTTCCATTTCTCCAGTGTTTAAAATACCATATCTGAAGTTAAGGATTTTTTATTATTAAACAACATTTATTTGTATTTAAAATACATTTTTATTGTTTTAAAATAATT
Organism: Belliella buryatensis; assembly: GCF_900188245.1. GTDB lineage: Bacteria > Bacteroidota > Bacteroidia > Cytophagales > Cyclobacteriaceae > Belliella > Belliella buryatensis. The sequence goes on from NZ_FZOK01000003.1 coordinate 11,790, forward strand.
TTTAGAATAAAGAAATAGGAATTATTACCCAAAAAAAGTTTAATAAAACATAAAACTAGGAGCTATGAATTCCATATTTCGTACTTAAGGTTCATCCACCCTTCATTGGGTATGTTTTTCCCAAAAGAATATAGTAAATTATACCAGTGCACCAACAAAGAAAAAGACTTGAGGTGTGAGCGCTAAAGCTTGGTCAAATGAAAATATGAATCTAATATTTTTGTGAAAAATTAATCTTGCATCCTCATGCAAAAAGTAGATCCAATGTTAGAATAATAGTCAAAAAACAAAAAAATCATAGGACACTACACTTTCAAAAAAAATTAAACTAGTGAATTTCACTTGCTTAGTCAAAAAATATTCATTCACTTTAGTTATAGATTCCTAAATAAACTTGCGAGTTCGTCCCCGAATAATTTGGAATTATATTTCTCTTCAAATAGACTTTTGGCTTTTTTCCCCATTTGATTTAGTTTCTGATGATTGTAAAGCAATTCGAGCAAAACTGGTTTCCAAGCCTCCACTTCGTGACTTTGAATCGTAACTCCAAAACCGGCTAAACTGGGATTAATATCAACATATTTATTGGCTGTCATTACCACCGGCTTACCAATAGCCATAGCATCTAGCAAAACTGTAAGCCCTAAAGTCCTCCCAGAGTTGATCGTCTCTTTCTTGATTGGAATAAGAATAAGTCGTGACTTTCTATACCTTTCTAAGAGTTCTATATAGGGAATGAAATTAGCATTGATGGTAATATGTGCTGGAAGGTCTACAACTTTTGGAATCGTGGCAGGAGTACAATAAATCTCTAAAGGAAATTCAATCTCTCTGAAAACTTCAATAATCAGTTCAAAATCCCGGTCTGTAGCACCTGCACAGATTGCAAAACTTGACTCTTCTGAGGGGATTGATTGATCTTTGCCTTCATAGAAGCTTTTCTCTGCACCCCAATTTAAATGAGTAAATTGATTTTGAATTGTATCAGGGTCAATCGCGAGATCCAAACTAGTTTTCTTCAGTAATTCGCTACTCAAAAACCCTATTCGGTCATATTGTAATAAAAGCTTTCTTTTGATCCCGTGTTTTTGCCCCTCCAAAGGCGGGGAATACAAGTTTTGATGACCTAAGGCTACAATTGGTTTTTTGAAAATCCCCAAATATTTCAATATAGTCAAAAGCCTTGTATTACTCAATGGAAAAGGGGCATAGATGATATCATAATTTTTTCTTAAAAGGAATGTCCTCAACTGTTGATCAAGGAAGTTGATTCTGAAAAACCTACCTATTCGATTGAGTAGCGGATACTTTTCAAATGGCAGGATATCAACTTCAAAACCCTCAAGTTTTTCTAAGTCTATTTTGCCAAATAGAAAATGTCCAGGACTTCTACCTTCTACCCAATCTTCATAGATTTTATCAAAGGAATAAGAGTTTATCAAAAGTATTTTCTTCATAATATTTGGGTTTAATTTTTGGAAAGACATGCAAGTATTCCATTGCCGAAATTCTGCACCATAGTTTCAATGTTCAATGTTTTCAATGCTTCAAGTCCCTGAGCTTTGAAGGCATATCTCAAATCGGTGTTTTGCATCAGCTGAAGGACTTTGTCATTGAAATCGCATATATCATTCTTGGCTATAAAGCCATTATGATGATTCTTGATATATTCGATCTCAGGGCCATGGAAGGGAAATTCTATAGTAACTATGGGGGTCTCATATGCAAATGCATCCAAAACAGCCAAGCCCATAGCTCCTGGTAAAACAAAAATATCTGCTAGCCTAAAATACTTGGCTTTTTCAATTCCATACTTCGGCCCTAGATATGTGATATATTCAATGTTTTTCACAAAGTTTTCTATAGCAAGTTGCTCAGGCCCACTGCCCAATATCAAAAGCTTAAAACTCTTTGAATAAAGCTTTCTGAGTTTGATAATAGATTCTAGTAGGAAAGACAAGTTCTTTTCTCTGGAAAGTGCACCACAGTAAATCAATACTTTTTCATCCAAGTCTATCCCTAAATCTAATCTCAGTTGAGCGATCTCTTCATCCGCAAAAGAGAGGTATTGAGCCCTTAATGTATGGGTGTCGATCGCATTTTGAACTACAGTGATTTTTTCCATTTTGACACCTTTTTCAATCAAAAATCTCTTTACACCTTCTGTATAAGGAAACCACCAAGAAGATTGATTAATGTATGTCATCTTGAACTTATTATAGAGACCATCCTTGGCCACTTGTAGGTTTTGTCCATGTCCCCAAAAAGCAAATTTCCTTTGGAAGAATACTCTTCTCAAAATCAAAAGATAATTGATCAATAGCATATTGGCTTGCTCCACAATTACTAAATCTGAATTTCTAAGAAGACTCAGACAAGGCTGCCATATCAAGGCTATATCTCCTATCTGAACTGAACTATTTTTTATAAAAGTAGCCCAAGGTAAATCCACCGAATCATTTCTCCCCTGAAATCCATTATCCCCATAAATCAGCTGAAGCTGAATATTTTGCTTTAATAGAAATGCCTTAAGCTGGTTATAAAACTCGACCCTGTATTGCGGAATGGTTCTATATATGATAGTTACTTTTTTCATGATAGGAGGATTTAGAGGTTATTGATTCCATAAGCCTTAGCCCATATTTCTAGATTAATAATTCTCCAAAAAGGGAATTCCTTATTTTCTTTTACATTGGCAAACTTCTCCTTGATTGCTAATGCATCCCAAATCTTTCTAGATTTAAAACTATCCCTATCCAAAATAGAAAAAATTAGTTTTTTGAAATCATCATTGTCTTCTAAATAAATCAGAAATGGTGTCCTAAATCCGATCTTTTTCCTATTTCTAGAAATAGATGAAGGTAAATCCTTCCCAATAGTATCCCTTTGAATTTTCTTTGTTATCCCTTTCGAAAATTTCATTTCCACTGGAATTGAAAAAGCAAATTCCATCAATCTATAATCCATAAATGGGGATCTTATTTCTATGGATTGATTCATTGACGAACTATCTTCATATTGAAGTATTGTATTGATTCCTTGATAATTAATCTGATGAAGGAGGTATTTATTAAAACTATCTGCTCCAAATGAAAACTTATAGAATTGCTTAAAATGTGTCTTATTCTTTTTTACAAATTCAGGATTTAAAATATCAAGTGTTTTTTCTCGATACTTTGCACGTAAATAGGACGCAGTGGATTGATTAAGAACTGCCTTGAACATCTGAGAAATAAGGAAGATATTGGAATAACCATTGATTCTTCTTAGAGCCATATATTCTTTCCAAAACTCAACTGGACCTTTAAAGAGTTTTGAAACTAGAAAAACACCTGCTATGTACTGAATATAACCTGCAAAAGCCTCATCACTTCCTTGTCCATTGAGCACCACTTTGATTCCCTCTTTTTTACAGAGCTTCATAATCTTATTATGAGCTATTGAAGCAAAAGAACCCAAAGGTTGATCTAATTCTGCAAGTGATTTTTCAAAGTCCAATACCAATTCCTCTTTTTCAATCCGCATTTCATGAAGCTTAATGTGATCACAGGTAGCCACAAACTCCCGAACCAAGGCTGTCTCATCATCCTCAAAGTCTGGAAACGAGGCAGTATATGCATGCAAGATATTATCATGTAAACAACCTGATTCAATCAGCCGATCGGCAACTTTGGCTATAGCTGTAGAATCTAAACCTCCACTAAGCATAATAGCCACTGACACATCACTTCTAAACCTGATTTTAACAGCATCCTCAAAAAGTGCTAGATATGCTTCTTCATAACTAACCTTCAGATCGTGCTTTGTGTGGTTTTCCCCCAATTGCCAATACCTATGCGTTTCAATCTGAGCTGATTCAATGATAAGGTTTGTGCCGGGAAGTAATTCAGAGCAATCCTCAAAAAAAGTTTCGCCATCATTTACCCTGTAGCCATATGCCAAATATTCATAGACTTTCCCGAAGTTGGCTTTATTTAAGCCACATGCCGAGTGGATAGCCTTCAATTCGCTTGAAAAGAACATCACCCCAACACTTACCGCATAATAAAATGGCTTGACTCCAAAACGATCTCTTGAACAAAATATTTTTTTTGTCCGAAAATCATAAATGGCAAATGCCCACATACCATTGAAGTGATGGACGCAAAACTCTCCATATTCCTTGTATGCTAGGAGAATCACTTCAGTATCAGATTCATTCTGAAAAGTATATCCCTTATTTTGGAGTTCTACTTTTAGTTCCAAGTAATTATAAATTTCACCATTGAAAATAATGGCCAAACCTAAGGCTTCATTGGCCATGGGTTGATCAGCATTACTGGATAGATCTATAATACTCAATCTATTGAATGCAAACCCAACTTTATCCTTGAAGAAAAAACCATCAGAATCAGGACCCCGATGAGCGGTCAACTGATTCATTTTCTTGAGCTTGGAACTGAGAATCCCAGCCCTTGTCTCAGACAAATCATTTTGCAAATCCACGAATCCATTTATTCCACACATAGCGCTATTCTTTTATGAATTCATGTTCTTTTTTGCCCAACCCATCATATAACTTGGTTAGTTCAAAGCCGAATTGCTCCCAAGTATTTTCTTCAAAAAATCCATCCAATTGAAGCTTATCTTCAGTTTGAACTTCCTTATAACTGCTTAGTATTTCCCTCACATCCTCAAAAGCATCATAATTTTCAATGATGTTTAGATAAGAAAGATCCTTAAATGCACCGATCTTAGGACCGAGAATTTTTGTATTCATCCTCAATGAGTCCATCAAGGTTCCTGAGCTCAATAGGGAAGGAGAATTGTATGGAAAAAAAACATACTTTACCTTCTCTGCATAAACCGAGATCTGTTCAAGTGTCTTGAATTCATTGATATGAGCTACATTCACTCCTAGACATTCATTCAACCTGCTGAGGTAGGCTTCATCAAAGCATTTTCCGATAACCAATACCTTTACAGCTTGCCCTTTACTTTTGTCACAATCCAAAAATTCTAAAAACTCAGCTATTCCCTTGTAGGGGTGCAGAGCGCCCCAAATAAGTAAATCATATTCCTTTGAAGGGTGGTCTATATTTTTGAACTTTGACTTGGTAGGGTGTGGAAAATAGTGAACCTTCCCTTCCATCCCAGCAAACTCCTCAGCGACAAACCGAACCCCTTCTTTGGAGTGGGTAATGATCAAATCTGACTTTTGAATCAAAATCTTATACATCAAATCTGTCCAAAAATTCTTCTCTGTTGCATGAGAATACTTATTATGTAGTATCCAGATCATCTTCTTACCCATCACCTTGGCAATTCTTGTGAAAAAAATAAAGAACAATACTTGAAATTTTCCAAAGCGATAAATTGGGAAATTTTCCACCCAATTGAATAAATACACATCTGTTTGTCTCAGATTCTCAAAAAACTCCAAAACCCCACCCCTATTATCATTTTCATTAATTATGGTGAAATGCTTGGAGAGTTCCGCTTCAAGGTTCATGATATATGGATTCGGAGAATCAACTTTTGTGAAATCCACTTTCGGGTAAAAGAAAAGCCTATCCATTTTACTGTTGTTTAGTACAACGATCCAAGGTCTTAAAGAACCTAGCTTGGACAATTGATTTGGTATGATAATTTCTCGCAACATTCCTTGCCGACTCAGATAATCTTAACCTTGCTATTGGATCAAAAAGCATTATTTTTAATGATTCCACTAGCTTTTCAACCCGATTGTCATTCAAGACATATCCCCATCCTAACTTCAATGCACTTTTCACCACAGCTGTATCCTTTGGTGCCATGATCAGGATTGGTGTGCCGCATACCATATATTCAGAAGCCTTTGTTGGCATGGAATATTTGATAAATTGCAGCGAGGCTTCCGAAAAATCATAAGGTAGAAATAACAAATCTGCATTTGCAAAAATGCGAGGCAAATCACCATAAGGTGCTTGCTCTTTATAAGTCACATGTTCAAAATCACCAATCCAATCTGGTCTATTTTGGGTTTGAACTACGAAGCTTATCTTTTGCTTCAAGCTTTCATTAAGCGTTGACACCGCTCTAGCCATCAATACCAGTGATGCGTCAATTCCAAGCCCTGTCCTGCCTGCATATAATATTGTTGGCCGAATTGCTAGCTCCAAATTAGTTTTTTGATTCATTGACCAGAATTCATCATCTACTGGATTGTGAAATACTTCCGATGCTATCCCATATCTCGATAGATATTCTTCTGACATATAATCACTCACTGTAAGCACTTGATCACAGCTTCCGAATAGTTTTCTTAACAGCCCTTCAGTTGATTTTTTCCAAATTATTTTCGATAGCACGGATTGGCCTCCTAAAGAAACCCAATCATCCATCATGTGAAAAACAAAAGGTATGTCAAGCGCCTCTAAAATTTCTTGACAAAACCTCAGCTGTTGGATATTATTTGCTTGAGCATAGACAAGGGTTGGCTCAAACCGATCTATCCAGACTAATAAACTTTCTGAAGGTTTAATGACAAAGTAAGCTTGATAAATCCCTAGGTATTTGATCATTGGAAAAACCATTTCATTGACTAATGCGCCCTTCCAAGAATCCTTCTTCAAGACAGACCCCTTACTTCCTGTTATTCCCCCATTCGCTTCCATCTCACCAGAGAAGTTTTTTGAGCTCAACTGATTAAACGGAAAAGTCCATCGTTGCTCTAGTGAACCGAGCTGATAATAGTGATGACTTTTACCAAAATCAGTATATTCATTGATGAGTTGTGCTCCACAGACTACCGCGATTTGATCTGGATCTACACCTGCAAATAAGTTGGAAAGCGTGACTCCTCCACCTGTTTGATTGTCAAACGGCTGATTCAAAACAAGTATTCTTTGGGATTTTTTCATCTATAACTTCTTTAAATATTGCATGACAGTAGCGTCATTTAGATTCCTAATTTCACTGCTGTAACAAACCGCTACTCCAATCCACATCATCAGGTAGTTCAAGGTAAAGGTGTCGACAGAAGATGGATACATATTTACAATGCCTACAAAAATCCATAAACCAAATGCCCTTGATATCAAATTCTCAGAAAAGAAAATACCCAAAAAAGCTGCTGGAATCATGATCAATAATAACAAGGCTAAACTAATCACTCCTCCTTTAAGGATGATTTGAAGGAATCCTGTCTCGATGACACTCCTATACAAAGTAGTATCATCCCAGTCTATCCCAGGGCAGAAGTATTGGCCCATCAGTCCCTTTCCAATCAGCCAATCTCTATCACTCATGTCTTCATAAAAACAGATCGCAACTGTAGATCTTGTATCTTCTAACCCGCGGTCCATTACAGTAGAAAAAAGACTTGATTTATCTAATGCCTCTGCTCCTACAAGTACCACAGAGGAGAAGAGCATCAAAAGTATTACTCCCATAAGAAGTCGGTTTTCTCCTCTACTCAAGTAAATCAATCCTGCAATCATCAAGATCAATCCCATATAGAGCATCAATCCCCTTCTCCCATGAAAGGTCGCCAACATGAATATACTGATGATTACAGTAAAAGATAATGTGTTTGTCTTCCAAGAATGATAGGGAAATGTGAACAAAACAAAGCCTGCTGCAAGCCCTAGTGATCTAGAAAATATCTCTGTCATCACGATGGCTTGGTCACTAGACTTGAGTAGTATGTAAGCCGAAAAAAGTAAGAAAATCAGTAATGAAAGTATAGCAAACAATTTTGTCGCATCAATTAATTTTTTAAAAAACCCAAGCTTCATCGGGAATAGAAAAACCAAAGGAGTTGCATAAATAAACAAGCCATACCAGGCATCAATCAAAAGATTTCGCATCAAAAAATACTCGAAAATAAAACCTCTAAAAATTATGGTGATGAGATAGCAGAGGTATAAATAAAAAAGAATCCTCAAGTACCCGTTCTCAATTCTGAAATTGATTAATGAGATGATAGCAGGAAAAAAAAGAAAAACACCCACGACTTGAATAGAACTGCACACGATATAATTAATCAGCCCCGTCGCAGCTAATGCAAAGCCTAAAGAATATAAAATAAAGCCTAAAAAAAATAAATTGATTCGTTTTGTCTCACTTAAACTGAGTTGATTCAAAAACGCTATTCGGATATGTCTAGACGTGAGCGCTTTCATAAGGCTTTGGATAAGATTTGACTGAGAAGTGACTTATGACCTTTTATTATTGTGGAAGAAGCAAACTCCGATTTTAAATATCCTCTGATCTTACTATTCAGGCAATATAAGATCCCTTCAGCCAATCCTTGAGCGTCATATTTAGGGACTAAGTACCCATTCTTTAAGTGATCAATTATCTCTGGTATCCCTCCAGTTTGAAATCCAACTACAGGAACTCCACACTTTAAGCTTTCGAGAACGGTTGTAGGTAAATTATCAGCAAGAGATGGAATTATAAAGACATCCATTGAATTGAATGCTTCATTAATATCATGCTCGGAAGTCAAAAAACCTGTAAAATTGACCTTGAAAGGAATTGCTTGAGTGACATTCATAGGCACATTCCCCCCAAAGACCAAAACTTCACAATCCTCCAACCCTTCAGTTCGATTGAGGATCTGAAGTGCTTCCAATAAAAATGTAAATCCTTTATATGGACTCATTAAGTCATTCGCCCCAAAACCGATTATCCTTTTTGAATAGCCTATAGGAATAAATTTCCCTGACCTTCCCTTTTTTTCCTTTATATGCTCGGAAACAGAGTTGAAAATATTTCTGATATCTTTTCCTTTCAGTAGGTTAGAAGCCTTCGCTCTATCCAACATCCATTCACTCGGGGCTACAAAATACAAATGAGGCTTATTAAGGAAGAATTTCTCCTTCCTCTTGAATAGTTTATAAGATCTATCTTTCTCTTTCTGACCATCCAATACCGGGCAATTGCCACAAGATGCAGTAAACTTCTCACAAGAAAAGCTATGATGACAACCTCCTGTAAAAGTCCACATATCATGCAATACGAATACCATAGGTTTGCCTAGTTCTGCTAATCTTGATAAACTTTTGAGATTCAAAAAGCCATTTAAAATCCAGTGCACATAGATTACATCAGCACTGGATACAGATACATGGTTGGAAATGTCCGAGCCAAAAATTGGATAGCTAAAATCCCCATATTCTACATGGTTTTTTCTATTGAGGTATTTTTGAATTTTGAAATCTATTCCAGCTTTAAAATTGGGTATTTTCCCAAGCCATTTGATGCTTGGATCTTTGGGGATAAAATTACTGAACAAGGAAAGTACAGAAGAATTAATCCCATTTGCGAGCATAAGTTCATGAAGAGTAATGGTGTAGTTACCAGAGGAAGATGATCCGTATTGAAGATGTAGTACATTCATAATGCTTTAAATTTATTTTAACCAAACCCCCTGTTTTTTTCTGTCCACGACCATATAATACTGAAGAGGTGCAAGCACTACCCCGTTTACATTCGCAAAAATCGCTGCTATAAATAAGGCACTAACTCCCATCTGAAATGGCCCAATCAATGTGATTGCTATTAAAATGTAGAGTATTGGACTAAACATGCTAGACCAAAATTGAATCCTCAAAGCACTGATTCCATTGAGAAATGACACATACTTACTCCCAAAAACGAAAAGGATAAAAAATATAAATCCCCACATCGAAAGCTGAAAATCAATCTGTATGGTGCCTTGACCAAGCCATAAGTCATAGATATCCTGAGCAAAATACAACATCACCAATCCGACAAAAAATAACAACAAATTCAGTTTATTGTATTTTTTGATACTGCTTTTGATCCATTGAAAATCTTTCCTTAAGAAAGCCTCCGTCGATGCCGACCAAAAGGGTGTCAAGAATATAGCAAAGGCCATGTTGAGCACTCCAAAATAGCGATGAACTACATTAAAAGCTGTCACATCGGTGGTAGAAAAATTCCTGGCTATGATGATATTTGCAGATTCATATTGGACAATTGAAGCAATTTGAATTACAAAAAACTTACCTCCTAGTTGAAATAAAGATTTGGCATGCTTGAAATCCACTTTGGCCATACTCGGACGGAAATCACGATACTTCCCTTTAAACAAAATAAGGTTGGCAAATAACAATACTACTATTGGGCTAATGCAAAGTGCCAAACCTAAATTGATCAGCGAACCTTCAGTGAAGACAACCAAAAAAATGATGGAAAGTAAAGAAATAAATTGACCGATAAGTTCAATTAGACTTGCTTGTGCAGGCTGTTGATCTGCTGTCAATATTGACGTGACGGTCTTGAGTATAAATTGTAGGCAGAAATAAGTAAATACGATAACAACCAAAATTGAAAGCTCAGAAACCATGGCTGAATCCACTTTCAATATGGCCGTCCAGTCCAAAAAGCTGTTGGTCACCAAAAACACAATCCAAACCAAGAAAAAGATCAGAGTCAGCGTGGCATAAGTAGTAGAGACATATATTCTTGCTTGCTCCTTGTTTCCATCAGTCAGAGCTTCTGCAAATTTATTCCTGAGTCCCTGTGTCAACCCTATATCAAAAAATGCAAACCAGCCCACAATGGAGCTAAGGGTAAGCCAAATCCCATATCTGGAAGGATTGACATAATCAATAGTCAAAGGGACCATAGCTAAACTGATCATGATGCTTGTCCCTTTGATCAAAAGAGCCCCTAGAATATTCTTTTTGGCTTTGACACTCCTTTCTTGTCCATCGTTTAGATAGGTTGATATTTTTTGGTAACCTGATCTAAACTTCTCTATCATCTCAAATTAATTTTAAGTTAGCACTGGAGCATAGTCATAGCCGTAGCCATATCCATTGACTACATTCACTCCATTGAGAATCAGCATGGGATGGTTCATTCTTTCCAGTACTCCATAATTGGAAAGAAAACTCAAATGATCCGTCGTAGTGTAGTTTGATTTCAGAATGTACAAGGTTATATCAGCATACTTGCACAATGACAAAGCATCTGGCACCATCCCAATAGGGGAAGTATCTATGATTACATAATCAAACATTGACTTGAGCTCTTTCATCAAATTCCCCATTCGGGGTAAGCTCATGATCTCTGCAGGATTAGATACTATATGACCAGAACCTATGTAATAAAAATTCTCTTGATTGGGATGTTTTTTGATTAAACCATGAAGGTCATCATTTTCACCGCTGAGATATTCAATGATCCCCTCTGCTTCCTTAGGCATTTTCAGGCTTTTGAGTAAGGTGGGTTTTCTTAAATCAAACTCTAAAACCACTACTTTTTTGCCTATCAAATTCAAACTAGCGCCTATGTTGATACTGCAAAAAGTCTTACCCTCTCCGGAAACACTAGATGTTACCAAAATCACCGCTTTCTTTTTAGCTTGATTGAAAGCAAAGATATTAGCTCTCAATAAACGAAACTGTTCAGCTACTGGTGACTTGAACCTGTTTGAAAAAACGAGGTTTTCGCCATATTCATCTACAGAAATCTCAGCCACCACAGGTAGGTTGGTCAATTGCTCAGCCTCCGCCTTGGTTTCTATTTTATTGTTGAAAAAATTTCTTGCAAAAACAATTAAAAATGGAATACCAAAGCCCATAATAATAGCAAAAGCCATGATAATTACTACATTGGGCTTCACTGGGTTGTATGAAGCTTTAGCAGTATCAACAATCCTCAAAAAAGAATTTGTGGTAGCAGCCAAAGACATTTGAGCTTCTTCATTCTTTCTATTCAAATCTTGAAACTGCTCTAATTTGGTCAGTCGGAGTCTCGTAATCTCCTGAAGCTCCCTCTCTATCTGAGGAATTCTTGAAGATCTACCTTCATACCTAGATGAATTGACTTCCAAGTTCCTTATCGCTATTTGAAGACTTGACTTTAGATTATTCAAATTCTCATTTATCGAGGTTTTTTGGCTTGATATCCTATCATTGATTGCTACTACTAAGGGACTTGACACTTGGACATCTCTCAATAGCCTTTCCTTATCCCTTTGCAATGAGTTATAACTTTCTACGGCGTTTACAAGTGCTGCGTCATTCAATGTCAATGCCGATGGAATAGTACTCGTATTGTCTTCCTTGCTATTGCGGAGTAAATTGAGAATGGACTCTATAACTTGAATTTGAGTTCTATATTCCGAAATTTGATTCCGGTTTTGATTTGATCCTTCTAGATATAGTCTTGCTTCAGTTTCGATATCACTTATTTGATTCTGATTTTTCAATCGCTCTATGTCACCCTCTATAGCATCAATTTCATTGGCTAGTGTATTCAACTGCAAAGACAAAAAAGAAACAACTGTAGATGCAGATTGATTTTTCTCATCTTCGGTCTGTGAATTATATTTTAGAATGAGATTATCAATTATGGCTATGCCACGCTTGGGAAGATTATCCAAACTGGATATTTCAAGTACACTGGATTGCTTATTAGTTGGCTCCACTTTGAGAGCAGCGCTATAATTTCTTGCCAATGCTTCCGCACTATTGAAAAAGACACTATACACTTTGCTCTCAAGAGAATCAATCAACACTCCCTCTCTCAGAGTAATGGTAAACTGCCCATAGTGTCCAGATACAAGACTACCGAAACGGTGCATTCGGACGTCTTTATCTACCGTTAGCTTGAACCTATTTTGATCAAGAATTTCTATTTTATATTCATCATCCTTTAGTTCATACTGCCACTCTCTGTCAGGCCAGTCTATCAATAAGGGGCTATCAGATTTATAAAACTCCTTTTGTCTCCCAAGTTTATCTATTGCAAAGACAGAGGTCAAAATATCTAAGTCTTCCAATACACTTTCCATCAACTGAACTGATTTAAACACCTCTATTTCATTGTCAATGATTTTTGAAGACCTATAACTATCCAATTCTTTCATCAAGGGGTTGTCAGAAAAATCTACACCTTTCTCCCTATCCTTTATCACTATTTTGCTTGATATCAAGTATTGAGGTACAGTATAGAACATGTAAATTCCAGCTAACAAAATGGCGAGCAATATGCCAGAAATAAAAATCCATTTATACTTCAAGTAACTCCTGATCGTTCTTCTATTATTCAGGCCTTTTCCTTCTAGTCCAAATCCATCGAGCAATACATCCGAATTTTTCATGTTAGTTGAATAAATTTTGATAATTGAAGATTATTGCAACCAAGACAGATGAAGCGACCGAAAGCACAGTAATCAAAGTGGAGTTGTTTTTAGCATCTTTTTCTTTTTGCCCGTGAGGCTCTACATAGATGATATCATTTTGCTGTAAATAATAGTAGGGGGAATTTAAGATATCCTTATTATTCAAATTGACTCTGTACACGTTTCTTACACCTTCAATATCCCGCATGATGAGCACATTTTCTCTTTTGCCATAGAGCGTAAGGTCTCCAGCCAATCCTATAGCTTCGAAAATATTTATCCTTTCAGATCCGACCAGAAAATTTGAGGGCCTATTGACTTCTCCTATGACTGTTACTTTAAAATTTGTAATGATGAGGTTCACGCTAGGTTCTTTCACTTGAGATTTGAGTAAAAATTTCAACTCTTCCCGAGCCTCATGTAAAGTCAGACCTTGAAGCTTTATTTGTCCTAAAATTGGAAATTCAATGAACCCTTCTTTGCCTACTAAATAGATATTCTGATCAGTACTTTCTTGCCTTATTTCAAGGCCATTGATGGTCTCAATATTTTCTGCAACTTTCCCCCTATTAAAAAGTAAATTTGCCTCCGTACTGGGACTATTGACTGTAATTCTTACTCTATCAAAAGGTTTAATTCTGATTTCAGACACCTCCCTTACTGCAATCGAATAATTAGAATTTGGTTCTATATCACTAAAATAGGTAAGGTTTCTCTTGGCGCAGCCGCTTATAAGTAGTGCCACAAGTAAAAATGGTAAGGTTAAAGTTTTCATGGCAGCTTGGGATGTTGACTTTTTGTGAAATTATAAGTCACGGCGAACTGTAAACGTGATACATTTTTTTGTATATAAAAAGCATTTTGCTATATTTATTTTGAAATTATCTAAATAAAGGGATGAAAAATGGAAGAAAAACTGTATCTAAAAAATGATTTAAAATGAAGCATTTGGGCACAAAAAAAAAGAGACCTTTCAGCCTCTTTGTGTTTGATTTTGTTTTTCTGATTTCAACCTTTTCAGGTACTCCTTAATCAATCTCATTCTTTGATTATCTCCCAAAAACTTCTGGGGAATAATCCTTTCCAAACTCCACTGCATAATATTTAATTGTAGGTGATAGTTATAAAACGGAAGTCTTTTCCATTTTGTTCTAAATTTAGATATCGCTGATAATTTTCCTATATTTTGAAAAAGATCCCAAGGAGATGATGAATAAGGAAAGCAATATAGATCAAGTCTTCAACTTACAAAAAGAGGAGGCTTTGAAACTGAGGCGCAGTAGTAAAGTTCAAAGAATCAAGAAACTAGAAGACCTGCTAAGATGGATCAACAAGCATCAAGAGGATATCCGCAAAGCCATTCACGCTGATTTTAAGAAGCCATATCCTGAAATTGATGTTTCCGAGATCTTCGTGGTGACTTCAGAAATCAAGCATGCCATGAAGCATTTGGGTGATTGGATGACACCCAAAAAAGTGTCTACTCCACTTACCATGCTTGGCAGCAGTTCTTTTATCCATTATGAACCAAAAGGCGTTACGCTGATCATTGCACCTTGGAATTATCCCTTCAATTTGGCTTTAGGGCCATTGGTTTCTGCAATTGCCGCCGGCTGCACGGCGATCATCAAACCCTCAGAAATGACGCCACATACTTCTGCATTGATTCGGCGATTAGTCGAAGAAACCTTTGAACCACAGCATGTAGCCGTATTCGAGGGAGAAATAGACACCGCACAATACTTGCTCAGTAAGCCTTTTGACCACATCTTTTTTACAGGAAGTCCGGCAGTGGGAAAGATCATCATGAAAGCTGCTGCTGAGCATTTGAGCTCTATCACCTTGGAATTGGGAGGTAAATCCCCCGCTATCATTGACAGCCGAGCTAACCTCAAAGACGCTGCTGAAAAGATCGTATGGGGCAAATTTGTCAACTGTGGACAAACCTGCATAGCCCCTGATTACATACTGGTACAAAGTGATGTCAAATCAGCCTTCTTAGAAACATTGGTTCAAGCTTTGAAAAACATGTATGACGCTAAAGGAAAAGGAATCGAAGCATCTAAAGACTATGCCCGCTTAGTAAATGAAAAACACTTAAAACGCCTTCAGCATCTACTTTCGGATGCCAGTATTAAAGGAGCATACACGTATTTTGGAGGTCAAATTCATGCAGCAGAAAAATATTTTGAGCCGACTATCTTAACCGATTTGACAGCAGATATGGAGATCATGCAAGAGGAAATATTCGGGCCAATACTTCCAGTGATGGAATATCAAACTTTGAACGAAGCCATTGCCTACATCAACCAAAACCCTAAACCACTTGCACTATATGTGTTTTCTAAGTCATCAGATGTCATCGACCAAGTCAATACATCCACATCATCTGGAGCGACGGTTGCCAATGACTGTGTACTCCATTTTCTACAAAATGAACTTCCCTTTGGAGGAGTGAACAACTCTGGCATGGGCAAAGCTCATGGACATTTTGGATTCCTTGCATTCAGCAATGAAAAAGCTGTACTCAAACAAAGAATTGGGTTGACTGCCACCAAACCCCTTTATCCGCCATATGGTATCACAGGTAAAAAAATCACACAACTATTATTGAAATGGTTTTAACTTAATTTTCCAAAATCAATCCCAATAGATGAAAAAAAGCTGTTTATCACTAATTGCTCTCCTACTTTTCTTATCAAATGCCCATGGTCAATCTCGTGCTAGAGATCTAGGAATCACTATAGGAGTCATGTCAACTGGAGCTACTAATTCCATCACGGATGTAGCTGGAGTTAGTGTAGG
This sequence comes from Belliella buryatensis, assembly GCF_900188245.1. Taxonomy (GTDB): domain Bacteria; phylum Bacteroidota; class Bacteroidia; order Cytophagales; family Cyclobacteriaceae; genus Belliella; species Belliella buryatensis. The sequence continues at coordinate 27,721 of NZ_FZOK01000003.1, forward strand.
ACACCTAACAAAAATAGAAGAAAGTGATATCCGAACTGGAGTAACTGCCATCATACCACATCAAGGAAACTTATTCCAAAAGAAAGTTCCAGCAGCAGTTTTTGTAGGAAATGGTTTTGGAAAACTGGCTGGAACCACGCAAATCGAAGAGTTAGGGAATATAGAATCTCCCATTATTCTGACCAACACCCTTAGTGTGGCTGCTGGGATTGAAGGAGTAATCAAATACACGCTAGCACAGCCTGGCAATGAAAACGTCCAATCTGTCAATGCAATCGTGGGAGAAACCAACGATGGACTACTGAATGACATCAGGGGCATGCACATCAGTGCTGAGGATGTAGTAGCGGCCATAGAAAATGCTTCTTTTGGCCAGGTCAAAGAAGGCAATGTCGGTGCTGGTACCGGTACAGTATGTTTTGGATTCAAAGGTGGAATTGGAACAGCATCCCGTAAACTCCCCGAATCACTAGGAGGCTTCACTGTAGGCGTTTTGGTTCAAACCAACTTTGGAGGTGTCTTGCAAATCAATGGTGCTCAAGTGGGAAAAGAACTTGAGCAATATACTTTCAAAAATCAACTGGAATCAGCAGATGGCTCTTGCATGATTGTGGTGGCTACGGATGCACCGGTAGGCGAAAGAAACTTAAAAAGAATTGCCCAGAGAGCAATGATGGGCCTAGCCAAAACAGGCGGCATTGCCTCCAATGGTTCAGGTGATTATGTCATTGCTTTTGCAAATAATCAAAATAATTTAATCCCACATCAACAAAAGGCCCTTAGTCTTTCAGAAAAAGTAGAGCTAAGAAATGACGACATGACAGCACTTTTTCTCGCAACCATCGAAGCCACAGAGGAGGCTATCATCAATGCTCTATTCGCCGCCGAAGAAATGACTGGAAAAGGAGGCAGAACAGTCAAAGCTTTACCTAAAGAAAAAGTACTAGAAATCTTAAAACACTAAAAAACCATGACCAAAAAAAGCTTTCACCTTTGCATCAGGATACAAATCAACCAATAATATTTTAACTAAACACTCCTCCCAATAGCTCAAAAACAACTTTTAACCATTCTCGACTTCCCGACCCTGTAATTTCCTAGTTTTTCAAACAGCCATGTCAGACTAGTGCTTCTAATCCATATTTTTTCTCTATTTCAACCCTATTTCCACCTCCCTATTTTCCAAATCTACCCATCATAAATCATCTAAATGATCAAGATAATAATCAGCCTGCTTGAGGATAGCTTCCTTATCTTTCATCTTGGCAAGTGTGCGATAGGCCATGCCTATTCGTGGATTTTTAGCTAATTGAGCTTCGTTCCTGGCGTAAAAATGCCAATATAGACTATTGAATGGGCAAGCCTTTTCACCTACTTTCAAGTTCTTTTTATAAAAGCAACCCTCACAATAATTGCTCATCTTATCAATGTAATTCGCAGAGGAAACATAAGGCTTTGTCCCTACAATCCCTCCATCAGCAAACTGGCTCATTCCTCTAGTATTGGTGATCTCAACCCACTCTATCGCATCAATATAAATTCCCAAATACCATGTATCTACCTCATCAGGATGGATCCCAGCTAAGAGTGCAAAATTTCCAGTCACCATCAGACGCTGAATATGATGCGCGTAGGAATGGTCTAAAGATTGACCTATGGCATGCTTGAGGCAATTCATCTTGGTCTTCCCTGTCCAATAATAGTTCGGCAACTTTCGCTGATGATCAAAAAAATTCAAGCTCGCATAATCAGGCATCTTAGCCCAGTATACACCTCGCATATACTCACGCCAACCAATGATTTGCCTGATAAATCCCTCCACTTGCGCTATAGAAACTTCCTCTTGATGACTATACCAATATTGCTCTACCTGCTCTACCACCTCGAGCGGACTGAGCATTTTTGTATTCATTGCAAAACTGAGTCGACTATGAAATAAGAAAGCATCTCCTGTATACATGGCATCCTGATAAACTCCAAAATAGGGAAGCAACTTCTCACAGAAATAAGTAATCAAGCCAAGGGATTCAGCTCTCGTCACTGGCCATGAGAATTGCTTCTCATCTATCTTCCCAATGGTCTCAACCTCCATATCTTGAAGCAAGGCTACGATTTCACTTACATCCTTATAATTGACTTTTGGCGGAACCAGAAGTAAAGGGTCTTTGAATTTATTTCTATTTTCATGATCATAATTCCACTTTCCCGTCAAGGGCTCATCCCCATCCATCAAGATATTGTACTGCTTGCGCATGGCACGATAAAAAGTCTCCATCAAGTACGTCTTTTTCCCTTTAAAAAAATCCTTCAAATATCCCCTCTCAGTAAGGAAATGCTCCGCATCAAAGGCCTTTACATCCACTTCAAGCTCCTTACTCAAATCACGTAATTGCTGATCTAACCTATATTCATCAGGCAACTGATACTCAAATCTCTCAAATCTATGTTCAGCAATGAGCCATTTGATGTTCTCCGAGAGTGATTGCTTATTCTCTTGATCATCTAAGCGATAATACACCACCTGATGCCCGTTCTCTCCTAACCAATCAGAAAAGTGTCGCATGGCAAGAAAAAATCCAACCACCTTTTGGATATGATGCCTGACATATCCTGTCTCCTGCTTCAATTCCATCAGCAGGTAAGTCACATCCGAATCTAACCTATCAAACCAACTGTGCTTTTGATTCAACTGATCTCCCAAAATCAAACGTAAAGTCTTCGCCATCTCCTTTAATCTTATAATTTAAAAAGTGCGTTTTGGGCCATATTGTTTTAGAGAAAATATATTATGTATATCCCCTTAATTGCACGTAGCCGAACAATCAATAGTTGAATCTACGATTTCAAGTTCGGTTGACTATGGGCTACGCCACAGCGCACGAGTTGTCGTCCGTCGACGTGTATCCTCAAAACTGTAATGCCCTTTGTTAATCCACGTGCAATTCTACGGCTAAACATAAAAAAAATGCCTCCACTGAATGAACAGCAGAGGCAACCATCTGAGTTTAAAAAGATCCCTAACCAAATATTAATACTTAAAGCATGGCATCATGCTAACTTTTCTGCCCTTCTGATTGGAGTCTCCAGCCAGGAAGGAAAATCTGATGGAGATTTCATGTGCTCCTCCTGAATTGGCCTGACCCAACTGAGAAAGTGTGTAATCATAGCTATAGCCTATATCCATTCCATTGCCAAGTGAAATCCCTACCAATCCGATCAAAGATTCATTATTAGGCAGTGCTTCGCTGAAAGTCGGTAGACCTCTATACCACAAGCCGAATACGATAGGCTGAAGATTGATTTGAGCACCTAAATCAAGTTGATTGAATGGATCCTGATGCTTGTAGTTGAATGCCAAAACCAACTCTCTAGCTCCCATGGTGTTGTTATAAAAGTTCTGCACCATGCCACTCGAAAGGTCAAATTTCACCCCACCATGTGCCGACAATCTCATCGGAAGCTTAGCAATGCCATCTTCCACAAAGGAAATATTCGGCTGTGTGATGTGATGAGCTGACAAGCCTAACCACACATGCTCATTATTGTAGAGCACACCGAAATTGTAATCCATAAACCTATATCTGGCATCTGCCCCAAGGTTTTCTCCACTGAAATCTCCGATATTACCATTGACATCAATCTGACTTCCGAAGACCATATTGCTAAAATTGGCATCTCTAGAAACAAAACTTGCCTGCCCACCAAACCTCAAAAAACTTCTGAAGCCCAATTGTAATCTGTAAGAATACACAGCACCTACTTCCATGGTGCTCAAGTTTGCCATTGACTCCTGGGTGCCATTTACGATCAAGCCTACACCACTATTCAAATTGAAAAGATAATGATCGATATAAGCAGAATAAGAATTCAATGTCTGACCTAGACCAGGCCATTGATTTCTGTAATTCACACCGATTCTGGTCATTTCAGATGCTCCAGCAAAAGCTGGATTTAAGTATAGGGGTGCAGCATAGAATTGAGAATACTGCATATCCTGACCTTTCAGGGAAAAGGTGATAAGGAGAAGGGCGATAATTGTCCATAATTTCTTCATGACATTATCTGATTAGGGTTACGCCTCCGGTCTTGTTGAACTCTTGACCTTCGGAGGTCTTATAGGTTATTTTGTAGACATAGTTACCTGGAGGCAAAAGTCTACCTTTGAATGTTCCATCCCAGCCATTCACTTCTAGGCCATTTTCGGAATAGAGATGCTCTCCCCAATGGTTGAAAATATCCATCTGGAATGCAGAAATGCCTTTGGTTACAGGCTTTAAAGTATCATTGAGCCCATCTCCATTTGGAGAAAAAGCATTGGGCATGACTACTATTTCGCCATTGGCCAATACCTGCACGTGATTGATTTCCACGGCAGAGCAGCCATAGATATCATAAGCCGTCAACTTCACTTCATATTCTCCAGCTTTTTTGTAGGTATGTACAGGGTCCTTGTCTTGGCATACACTACCATCTCCAAAGTCCCACTCCCATGTGATGTACTCTGGAGCGATGTAACTTTCAAATTGTAATGGATCATTAATAAATACCTCTGGCTCTGAGGTGATTTCCAGCTTTCTGTATTCAAAGTGTAATCTGGCATTGCCTGTCACCTCAGGGAAACTGACACGCATTTTGTCAGATGTAGTGCAGCCATTAGCATCACTGATTTCTATACTGATTTCAGTACTACTATTGAAATTGATCTCTCTTGTATTTTCTGCACCTGAATTCCATTTGATCGTATAAGGTGCTTGTCCTCCAGTAATATTGACCCAAGCCACTCCGATCACCTCACCTGTAGCACAATTCACATCCAAAGTATTGTCTAACCTTGCATTCAAAGCTTGTGGTGCAGTGATATTGACAACTTGCTCAGTATTACATCCACCAGCATCACTTACTCGCACTGTGTAAGCACCTGCTTTAAGGCCTGTCCTTTTCAAGCTGTCTTTGACACCATCAGACCATAGCACAGAGAATGGAGCTACACCACCCACAATTTCCACTTCAATAGCTCCATCCTCGCTGCCATGACAAGTAATCTGCTCTACACCAACCAACTTCAATCCTACAGCCTCTTCCCCTGCTTTCACTTCAAAAACTCCATTGACTGAACAACCTACGGCATCATTAACTTTAACTGAATAGCTACCCGCTTTTAGGTTAGTAATCTTTGCTGTCTTTGCACCATTGCTCCACTCGTAAGTGAATGGGGCTTGACCTCCAGTGATGCCTAGCTCTATTGTGCCATTATCATCTCCTGCGCAAGTAATGTCTGTGATTTTCACTGCTTCTAATTCCATGGCAGTTGCTGCCTTGATTTCAAAAGATTTGCTCAAAGAACATCCCGCAGCATCTTCAATCAATACTTGATAGTTTCCAGCGCTCAGACCAGAAATATCCTTGGTAGTTTTACCATTAGACCACTTATAAGTAAAAGGAGCTTGACCACCTGAAACTTGCAAGCTAATCGCTCCATTCTGATCATCAGCACAGGATACACCTTGTACATTTTCAGCTACAGTGATTGCCGGGCCATTGGACCCTATAGAAAATGCTATGGTTGTGCTACAATTAAAAATATCATATACTGTTGCTGTGTAATCTCCAGCCGGAAGATTGGTAGCCTCCATCTTATCTTTCAATCCATGACTCCATTCCACACGATAAGGCTCACCTCTACCAACTCTTACATTGATTTTTGCAGATCCATTAGGGCTGCTACCACAAGAGGCATTCTTGGTTTCTACCAAATCTACTATGAGTGGAAAAGGAGGCTGAACCACGATTTGCTCTGAGTGCTGCAAGCCTTTGGCATCAGTGATAAATACAGTATAAGTACCAGCAAATAAATTGTATCGATTTTGCTCTGTGGCATTATTGTTCCATCTAAAAGTGTAAGGGGCTGTGCCACCGAAAACATCTAAAATGATATGTCCCTTCTCTGCGTGAGAACAAAGTGCCAACTTCCCAGATACATTTACCTCTATTTTACCCATCATCTGATTGCCAGTGGTCGCAGCCACTTTAGCATTTTGAAGTGAGTTTTCCTTGGTCTGAGCATTGGACACGGCAAGAAGGCTTCCCACTCCAAGAAGGAGAAGGAAAAAGAAAAATTTGCCATATTTTATTCCGAAAGCTTTCACCGTGGTAGGGATCTAGGTTTTAAACTTTGCTTTGAATTTCACCCTGATATTTTGCTCTTTAAATGCATAATTTTGATTTTCACTATTTGAAACATTATTTTATGCTTTTCACAAATACCAAAATGAAATTCTTTTATTTCACTCGTTTTGATTAATTAATAGAATATTTTATAGATTTCCAAAATCAGATACGAGATATTTTTGTGATATAGATCACTTAAAAAAATGCTATTTTTCACCCTATAATACCATGTTCAAATAACTAGGGAGGAGTTGCTTTTTTCCTGTTTCTAAAAGCAAAATCGAGAGATAAGCACCAGAAAAAATATTTTAAAAAATTTTTGATTTTTTTTAAAAAAGTTAATAATCTACCTGTTCATCAACATAATTTTCAGAAAATACGAGTAAAATCATTCCTGAAAGATTCATTTTTCAGAAATGTAGGCTTTTTGAATTGAGGCTTAAATCAGTAGAAAGTTCTGTTTTATTTTCTTAAATGATCAAAAAGCAAAAAAACCCGGTAATGGAGACCGGGTCTTTATTAAAATAATTACTACTACTAGGGAATATCTATCTAGGATTTTTGCCCTTATCAAATATACAACTAAATAAAATCTGTTCAAAAACTAACGACAAATTAAACGATTAATAATCTGATGCTAAATAGCTTAGGTCAAATCCCAATATCAACCTGATGCTTCAGTATATCTTCAAAAGTCTCCCTTGCACGAATTAGGTAATCTTTACCATCTAAGATCAACACCTCTGCAGGTCTTAGTCTGGAATTATAATTTGATGCCATACTGTAACCATAAGCCCCTGCATTTTTGATGGCCAGAATATCCCCTTCCGATACTGTATGCAGCTTTCTGTCTGCAGCAATGGTGTCTGTTTCGCAGATATAGCCCACTACCGTATAAATATGTTCCTCGCCAGAAGTATTGGATACATTGACTACGCCATGGTATGCATCATACATCATCGGTCTAATGAGGTGATTCAAACCCGAATCAACACCTACAAATGTACTCACAGGTGTGGATTTGATCACATTGGATCTGACAAGCAGGTATCCAGCCTCACTTACTATGAATTTGCCCGGCTCAAACCAAATTTCCAATTTCCTTCCATACTCTTGGCAAAAATTCTGGAATGCAGCAGAAACCTTTTCTCCCACCTGCATGATATCCGTAGTGATATCTCCTTCTTTGTAGCCCACCTTGAATCCTCCACCGAAATCCAAAAACTTCAAATCAGGAAACTGCCTTGCCGCATCAAAAAGAATCTCTGCACCTTTCAAGAACACCTCTGCTTCCAAAATATCGGAACCAGTATGTACATGCAAACCAGTAACTTCCAATTGGTACTCCTCCACTACTTTCAGTATATTTTTCAATTGTAGAATAGAGATACCAAACTTACTGTCAATATGGCCAACTGAGATTTTGGCATTTCCTCCTGCCATGATATGTGGATTCAGACGAATACATACAGGAACAGTATTTCCATAATGCTTCCCGAAATGCTCCAACATAGGTACATTGTCTATATTGATCATCACACCCAAGTCGACCGCTTCTTGGATCTCGGAAAAAGCAACACAATTAGGCGTGTACATGATATCCTGAGCCTCGAAACCTGCATGCATTCCTAACATGACCTCTTCAATGGACACCGCATCGATACCAGTACCAGATGCCTTGAGTAGTTTCAAAATATTGATATTGGAAAGTGCCTTGGTGGCATATTTGATTTTGAGATCTACACTAGCAAAAGCATTTTGAAGTAACTTAACTTGAGATTTGATTTTGGCGCCATCATACACATAAACTGGTGTGCCATATTTTGATGCTATCTCGGTTAGGGCTAGGCCTTGTATCCGATAGGTTTGATTGATTAACTCCATGATTTTGAATTGAGTCGCAAAGATAAGGATTGATGCACAATAAAAAAGGAAGACCTAGGCCTTCCTTTTCGGTATTATACTAGCTATTCGCTATTTTAAGAAACAATTAAACAACGGTCAAAAGTACGAAAGGTTTGATAATTTAAAAGTCAAACATGCTTCCTTTTGCTGTTAAATAATGTTAAGCAGCTCTCTTGGTTCATATTAACCTATAAATTTGTAGCATGTCCAAATCCAGAATGAAGTTGATGATTGTATTGATGTCCCTAGCAAGCTTTGGCTTACTAGGGTTCCAGTTCTATTGGATCAGCAATGCTTTACGGATCAACGAAGAGCGATTTGAGCAGAACGTCTACCAATCTCTCACCGCTACAGTAGCCCATATAGAAAAAGGAGAGACCAGTGACATTTTTTTAAATTACCTCGCCAAAGACACTACCTTACAACAATCACTTTTTGAACCCATTGAACCCATTGAGATTCAAGTCAGACAAAGACCTGTGAATAGAAGAAGACCATCCGTGACTGATTCCGTGATGCAATTCCCCATTCCACAATTCAGCCAACGATTCCAAAGAATCATAGAAGCCTCTGGTTTTGACATCAATGTTCTTGCAGATTTAGACAATTTCCTCAACAAGCTAACTGCAGAAATGGCATCGACCATTTTCACACCTGATGAATTACAAGTACTACTTCAGGAAAGGGAAAGACAATATGCATATCTCGATCAAATAGAACTATCATACAGAGGTAGATTCAATGCCCGAAGAGATGTAGAAGTAGAGAGGGAATACAATATTCCCCCAGAAGACTTGGAAAAAATCAGAAGAGCCAACGAGAAAATCGAATTGATGAATAGGGCTTGGGAAGAACTTCTCGAAGGTCAAAAAGACATCTTGAGCCGAATGGACACCAGTTTTGTAAGGCAATTTTTGGCCAATGTCCTCAGCGAAAGAGGTATCAATCAGAAATTTGATCTTGCAGTCATCAATGACAAAGGCAGTCTGATTCCAATCACTCCTGTATCTGATGCATTGAAACTAATCCGTGATGGACAACAAGCCCGACTTTTCCCTAGTGATATCGTAGGCAAAGAAAATTACCTCTCCATCTATTTTCCCAGTAAAAAACTCTTTGTTATTCAACAAGTATGGCTTCCTGTCTTGAGCTCCATGATATTCATAGCAATCATCATCATCTGCTTCATCTACGCCATCAAGGTCATCATCAGACAAAAAAATCTGTCCGAAATCAAAAATGATTTCATCAATAACATGACGCATGAGTTCAAAACACCCATCGCTACTGTCAGTCTAGCTGTAGAGGCACTCCAAGATCAAGAACTCGCCAATCAAGATGCTTTCAGAAATCGTTACCTCAGCATCATCAAAGACGAGAACAAAAGACTTGGATCTCAGGTGGAAAAAGTACTGCAATCCGCAGCATTAGATAAGAAGGATTTCAAACTCAAACTAGAACCAGTCGACTTTAAAGAATTAATCTCAACTGCCAAGAAGCAAGTCGAATTGCAGGTGGAAAATAAAGGAGGTACTATCAGTTTAAATCCCAAACTAAAAGACTCAATGATCACTGCTGATAGGTTCCACCTTTCTCACATGGTCAACAACCTCCTTGACAATGCCATCAAATACTCACAAGCCAAGCCTATCATCAAGATACAGGCTTGGGATGATCAAGACCATGTCTACATATCCATTGAAGACAATGGAATAGGCATGTCTAAAGAGGCTGTGAAGAAAATTTTCGATAAATTCTACCGTGTACCTACGGGAAACCTACACGATGTCAAAGGTTTTGGACTTGGACTTTCCTATGTCAAAACCATGCTGGAAGCGCATCGTGGCGAAATTCAAGTAAGCAGCGAACCAGGAAAAGGAAGTATATTTACTCTCAAACTACCCAAAAAACAATGAGCAAGCCAAGACTTTTGATCGTAGAAGATGATCCTAACTTAGGGGATATCCTCAATGAATACCTTACTATGAAAGGTTACGAGACCACACTGTGCCGAGATGGAGATGAAGGTTGGTCTAAGTTCAAAAAGGATAAATTCAACCTTTGCATCCTTGATATCATGATGCCAAAAAAAGATGGCTTTACACTGGGCAAAGAGATCAAAAAGGTACAGGAAGACCTACCCATCATCTACCTTTCAGCCAAAAACCTGAAGGAAGATGTCATCGAAGGGTTGAAAATCGGTGCGGATGATTACATCACCAAACCTTTTAGCATGGAAGAACTGCTACTCCGAATTGCCGCAATTCTCAAAAGAACACAAAAGAGCGAAATGCACGAAGGACTAAAAATACTCAAGTTTGGAGACTTTACACTGCACTATGACGAGCAACAGCTCGAAAGCCCTAGTGGCAAACATAAGCTGACCTCCAAAGAAAATGAATTACTCCGACTGCTTGCTTCAGAAGTCAATAAACTGGTCAACCGAAGCCATGCACTCAAGCAAATCTGGGGAGATGACAGCTACTTCAATGCTAGAAGTATGGATGTTTATCTAAGCAAAATCCGAAAACTCCTCAAAGAAGATCCCAAAGTACAAATCATCACCATCCATGGCGAAGGTTTCAAAATGGTCGTCAGTGAATAAGATTTTACAGAGATAGAAGGTTTAAAAAAAGGAGGGGACTTCCCCTCCTTTTTTAGATTCTTCAACTAAGAATAAGCGCTGCTAGAATCTTACCTTCACACCAGCAAGGAAATTGGTTCCTGCCATTGGATAGTAAAAGTTCTCAGTAACCAATTGTCTCCCTGTCTCTCCTTCTCCCGGCAAGAAGTACGAGAAGGTATAGCCATTGGGCTCATAGAGTTGATTAAAAATATTGTATACCATCAAGGTAAACTCAAGGTTATTTACAAACCTTGGTCTCATAGCATAATTCAACCGCAGGTCAGTTGTCCAGAAGGCATCTAGCTTTCTATTTTCATTCATGGTGTTATCCATATACTGACTACCTACGTACTTGTTCAATAGACTCAACTCAAGGTTTTTGAAAGGTCTATAATCCAAAATCGCTGATCCCACTACATTTGGAGAGAAAGCAATATCTGTATTAGTATAGGTAATCTCTTCTTGGAAAAATACTGCTGCCGAGTAATCATCCAAATATTCAGTAAATTCAGCAATCTTATTCCTACTGATCGCCAAGTTACCTCCTAAGCTAAACTTCGAAGAAAGCTGATATGCACCATCTAGCTCTATCCCTGCTCGATAAGAATCTGCTACATTGTCCCTTACATAAGCCCCAACATCATTCAATTGTCCAGTCAGCACCAACTGATTGTTGTACTTCATATAATAAAGATTAGCATTGTAAGTATACCTACTTTTATTGACCTTGATACCAGCTTCAATATTCTGTAAGTTTTCAGCTTGCGGGGCTCTATCTACAATTGGAGAGTCAGTAAAATCTCTTCTTACTGGTTCACGATTAGCCACCGCATAGGAAGCATACCAAGATTTACCTGTACTAGTCTGATATGTCAATCCAAATTTAGGGTTGAAGAAATTGTAACTTACCTGTCCACTGATATCACGCAGATCATTATTGATTCCATCAAATCGATAATCTATTCCTCGATATTGCAAATCTCCAAAAAGGAATAATCCTTCAATAGCCTCATAGGTACCTTTCAGGTAAATATTCCTGTCATCTTTTACCGCGACATTGTCATAATACGTGTCTCTGATATTTACATCATTGGCAAACTGCATCCAGATGAGCTCTCCAAAGTGATCCCCATCATAACGATTGGCTCCTCCGCCCAAGACCACATCCCACTTGGCATCATCAGAGATATAATTGAAAGAGAATACCCCTCCATAAAAATCATTGTCCAACCATCTTCTACGAATGATGTCCATTCTAGCAATCGAAGTCTCACCAATGACTACCGGAGAAAGACTATAATTACTCAAACGATCATTTGGTCTAAACTGCTCGTAGTAACCCCGGCCATAGGTATAATGCAAGGCAGCATTAGCCTTCCAGTTAGGACTCAATGCTCCAGTATAGATCAATTGGTAATGATCCTGCTGGTAATTGTCAGTTTGATTATCGTATGTGTATCGATTGAAAGTCCTGTTTGTGGCTAGCAAGGCCTCTGGGACACCTTCCCAGGCCTGATAAGTTTGCTCTGCTCCAGAGAAAATATTCACCTTCACTACATGCTTGTCACCATAGTATCCTCCACTGACAAAATAAGACCTCAAATCAGAAAACGCCCGATCAATATAGCCATCAGAGGTGATTTGTGATAGCCTAGCATCAAATGCCCAACGATCATTGATCAAGCCCGTACCTGCCTTGACAGTATGCCTTCTGGTATTGAAAGAACCAAATGAATTATCTACCTCTCCGTAAGCTTCATCTTGACGTGTATCTGTTTGGATATTGATGCTCGCACCAAAGGTGGCTGCCCCATTAGTAGACGTTCCCACACCTCGTTGTATCTGCATATTGTCTACCGAAGAGGCAAAATCAGGCATATTCACCCAGAAAACCCCATGCGACTCTGCGTCATTGAGCGGAATACCATTCACGGTGACATTGATCCTCGTCTGATCAGATCCTCTGATGCGAAGTCCAGTATAGCCTACCCCAGCGCCAGCATCTGAAAAACTCACCACAGAAGGTGTGTAGTTCAGGAGCATAGGAATATCCTGACCCAAGTTAAGCTTGGCAATATCCTCCTTTTTGATGTTTTGAAATGTGGTCGGCGTCACATCTGTAGCTCTTGTCCCATAGACGATAAACTCCTCCGTGAAAATACTACTTTGATCCAAGCTCAACTCCAAGACCTCGTTCAAAGGCACATTGATGGAGTTTTTCAAGGTCTCGTAACCCAAGAAAGAAACCCTGAGCACATAAGACCCTGAAGGGATATTTCTAATTTCAAACTTCCCCGAAAGGTCTACTGTCGCACCACGGCCAGTTCCTTCCAATACTACATTGGCACCTACTAAGTGTTCACCTGTTTGGGAATCCTTGACAGAGCCACTGATTCTGTTCTGTGCCACCGCCACAAAACTCATTAGCAAGATCGCTAATGATAATCCATACTTTTTCATGTTATTTACTGCTTGTCCGCATCTGCGGATGGTTAAACATCAGAAAACCAAGGGGATGATTTTCTTTGATTTGTTTACCCTATTCCCATTTCCAAATATCAAATTCGCTTGCATGCAATACCGATAAACTCGGTGGACTCATCCTTTTGAAATTAATGACTTTGGTAATGGTTACTCATTTCCCTTCGCCGGCACTACCCGGATCAGGTATTGTGGGTATGATCTCAGCCCGTTTTGTTAAGGCACCCCTCATGATCTTGCGTGCAAATGTAGACGATTTGAAGGATTAATGAAATTCTTGATAGAAATAAATATAATCCAGAATAAAAATCAAAGTGAAAAACCGAGCCACTCTTCCTACTCAATAGCTAGAGAAATAATACAATTCAACCGAATCTTAAAAAACATTAAATCAATTTTGACTAAGAGGGTTTTATGCCTCAAAACTATATCTTTATGAAAATGAACTTTTATACAACCATGGTAAAAACTACGTTAATTTCCTTCTCAGTCTTATTTATCTTTCTGTTTTCGTGCGATACAAAAAACAAGGACCTAAACAACTCTAGCGCAGGGTATGAATTGATTGAAGCTGGGGAATTATACATTTCACTTGACAGCTTGACTCCTTCGAAGCCTCCTTTTGTCCAACTCATCAAAGGAACAAATCAAGAAGACAGCTTATTGACTTTTTACAATGTCTTAAATAACTCCATCTATTGGTATGACCTTGACAGGGCTGAGTATTTACCAAAAACACCCTTGGTAACTGAAGGTGAAAATGCCATACAAAGAGCCGTAGGCTACCATATCATCAACCAAGACTCCATCTTTGTCTATGATATGAATAGACAAAAACTAGTTTTGATCAATCAGCAAGGAAGGAAAATTAGTGAAAATTCTTTGATTGGTGACGAGCCTTCGTCTGATGGGAACTGGACATACAAATATCCCTTTCTATTCCCAAAAACAGTTACTGGAATGATTCGACACAAAGACGAGCTTATTTTTGCAGGTTCTTATATCTGGGCGATTCCTGATAGAATATTGGATACATTCAAGTTCACTGTCGCCTACAACATCAAAACAGGAAACCAAAAGCACTACCATACTTATCCCAAATCCAATTTTGGAAGTGAATTTGATTGGAATGACCCCTTTTACACTACTGTATATTATGATTGGAATCCCAAAGAAGAGAAGATGGTATATAGCTTTCCAATCTCCAGCAGCATTTTTACTGCCTCACTACAAGAAGGGTCAATACTTCAAGAAGTAGCTAATACAAATGACTTGCAATCTGCAAAACCTCATTCAACCAAAAATCCAGCTATAGAAGAAATGCTCAGGCATTTGATCGTATCGGATATTTATCAAGGATTCAAATATGACCCATACAACAATGTCTACTACAGGGTTAGCTTGAAAGGAATCGCTGACTCTGGAGAACATACCGACCTATCTGCAAAGCCTATAGTCATCATCATCTATGATGCAAAATTCAATATCCTGACCGAAAAACAAATCGGATTATCAGAGAACTGGAATCATATGAATATGCTGGTAACACGGGAAGGCTTATTGATAGAATATTTGGATCCAAATCCTGAGACGGAAGATTTCCTAATCTTCAAAAAGTTTCAAATGACTCAAAATTAAATTGGAGGCATACGGATTTTTCGATTTCCCTCTAATTTTTCTCCGAAATCCTATGCTCCTTAACCTTCTTTGCTAGATGAAATAATTCACTCAAAAAACAAAAAATCCCACTCTTTTACAAGAGCGGGATTTCATATAATTTTAAGTTATCAGTTATTATTGCTGATCTCCTGAAAGACCACCTTCTGGGATCTCAATACCCAATTTCTTCAATACCAATTCAGTAAACTTGTCATCATCTCTAGTGTACAACAAGATTGGAGAATTGCCTGCTGAATCAGAGAAAATATGGGTGTAGTTATTTTCTGCTGCTACTGCATTGATCGCATTGAACACCTTAGTCTGTACAGGCTCAAGCAATTGCTGCAATTTTCTCTGATAAGACACCTGTGCATCTTGCTCAAATTTCTGTAATTCATCTCTCAGCTTAGTCAAGTCGTTTTCTTTTGCTGCTCTCGCATCTTCAGTCATCGTAGCTGCTGCCTGCTGATAAGCTTGTACTTGTCTTTGGAAGCTTTCGCCTTTTGTCTGAATATTCATCTGAAGCTGCTGCTGATAATCTTGAATATCGGCTCCGATCTGCTCCATCTCAGGCATCAAATCCATGATCAACTCTACATTGGTATACCCAATCTTGATATCCTGGGCCTGTGCTACAAATCCCACGCAAAAGATCGCAATTGCAGAAAGGATAAATTTTGCTTTCATCATCTTAATTATAATTTATTTTATTTTGTTTTTTTAAATACAATACAATTCACTACCTCGAAATACCAATACTTCTATCAATTTTCTATAGGCTATCGACAGTGGCTTGGCGTCAGTCGACCGTCATTTATTCTCGATCCCCAATTCTTCCAACACAAACTCTGAGTAATCATGCCTCGGATCCGTGTAGATCAAGCCTAAACCGGCCGCTTTGTCAAACAAACCCGCCAAACCATTTCTCTTCGCTACCCGATCTATGGCATCATAAATCTTGGATTGCAATGGCTGCATCAGTTCAGTTTGCTTTTGGTAATACTGCCCGTTCACTCCAAAGGTTCTGTTATTGAATGCGACAGCTTGTTTTTGCTTTTCTTCTATAGCCTGCATTCTTTCTTGGTACATTTCTTCGGTAAGCAAGACTTCTTCTGCTTTTAGGGTATTCAGCATTTCTTTGATCTCTCGATCCAAATTTTGTGCCTCTTTTTTCCACTGACTACTCAGAGTCTCCAATTCCTGCTGAACAAGCTTATAATCAGGGTGTTTATTCAGAATAAATTCTGTATCAATATACCCCCACTTCTGAGCAAAGGCATGATTCACGCTGGTCAACATGACCAATATGCCCGACAAAAGTAACAATTTCATGAATTTTTCCATGATTATCTGAATTGTTGTCCGATAGTAAAGTGGAATTGTGGGCCACTTCGCTGACCAGTAGTAGGAGAGTCATCAAATCCATATCCCCAGTCAATACCCAAAAGACCGAATGCCGGCATAAATATCCTCGCACCTACACCTGCTGACTTATACAAAGTAAACGGATTGTATTCTGCATAGGATCCCCAGTTATTTCCTGCCTCTGCAAATCCGAGCAAGAATATGGTCGCTGATGGGTTTGGAGAAACCAAGAATCTCAATTCCATCACATGTTTATTGTACACGATACCACCATATGGCTTATTAGATTCTGGATTAAACCTATCTTCTGCTCCTGGAGTCAGCGTCTGATTTTCATAACCTCTCAAGCCTATGATTTCCTGACCCAAAGCAAAGTTATTGAAGTTCATACCATCTCCACCCAATACAAATCGCTCTAGTGGAATAATACCGATTCTATTGCCGTAAGATCCAAGGAAACCCATGTGCGTTCTAGCACTAAGCACCCATTTGTTAGACCCAAATACAGGGGTATAGAAAGTCCCGTCAAACATCCACTTATGATATTCCAACCACTTGAACCTTTCCTCATCTGGTGATTCTCTATCAATATTTCTATTCAAAGAAGAATATGGAGGGGTAAAAGAAGTGGCCAAGGAAATGTTAGAACCTAATCTTGGGTAGATTGGGTTATCTACGTTATTTCTAGAAATAGTCGTATTGAATGTCACACTTTGGGATCTACCACTGGCATAACTCAATCCAAAACTCCTACCAAATTCGTCAAATTCATAAATTTGATACTGAAGCGTGTTGCTGATCATGAAGTAATCATCAGGCCAAGTCACTCTTTTGGCTAAACCTATGGTTGCTCCTGTTATTTTGAATGACCCAATTTCTCGCATTGGATTTACCCTATTGAAGAAATCAAGCTGTCTTTGTACAGAGTGATTGAAACTAAAGCTCAATGCATTTGGCTTCTTGCCACCAAACCATGGCTCGGTCAAGGACACACTGTAGTTTTGGAAAGATCGACCATTGGCTTGTACTCTTAGTGAAAGCTTCTGCCCATCACCTACTGGTAGTGGTCTCCACTTATCGAAGTTCCTGATATTCTTCATGGAGAAGTTATTGAACACCAAACCTACTGTACCGACAAAGCCAAAGAATCCACCCCAACCTCCAGAGAGTTCTACCTGGTCATTTGGACGCTCTTCTAATTTGAAGACAATATCCACAGTGGCATCCTCAAAATTAGGGCGCATGTCCGGCTCAATATTTTCTGGATCAAAATACCCAAGTTGTGAAAGCTCCCGGATAGTTCTCACCAACAAACTTCTATTGAATTTCTGTCCAGGTAAAATCCTGATCTCTCGCATGACCACGTGATCGGAAGTCCGCTCATTTCCTTCTATAGAAACGGAATTTACGGTTACTTGAGGTCCTTCCATGATTCTAAGCTCAATATCAATAGAATCATTTTGTACATTGACCTCTACTGGATCTATATTAAAGAACAAATAGCCATCATCCTGATAAAGTGAAGAAACATCATCTCCTCTTTGTGGATCATAATTCAGGCGTTTTTCCAGTTTTTCTTTATTGTAAACATCTCCCTTCACAATACCCAACTTGGCCTGAAGCACACTATCAGCATAGATGTAATTCCCTACAAAATTGATATTCCTATAATAATACTTATTCCCCTCTTCTATTTTGATACCAACATTTACAGTGTTCTCAGAGTATTTGTACAAAGTATCAGATACGACCTCAGCATCTCTAAAACCCCTAGAGTTATAAAAATCTATGACCTTTTTCTTATCATCT
This sequence comes from Belliella buryatensis, assembly GCF_900188245.1. Classification (GTDB taxonomy): domain Bacteria; phylum Bacteroidota; class Bacteroidia; order Cytophagales; family Cyclobacteriaceae; genus Belliella; species Belliella buryatensis. Next base: position 45,734 of record NZ_FZOK01000003.1, read on the forward strand.
CTGAAGTCTTTTGCTACAAACTTGGAAGCATTGAAGAAATTGAGCTTGAAGTTTTTATTCATATATGTAATCACATCTTCATCGCTCACGGGATTCCTATAGACAATCGCTTCCTTAGCAGATTTAGGCGTGGTATTGGTCAATCTAGAGAACACCTCTCTTACAAAGTGCATTCTTGGGTGCTCCTTGGTGCCTTTCAGTTTGCCTTTGATCTTCCTATCGGAAATATCCTCATTTCCTTCTACGATGACTTCGTTGATCTTGACCTTAGACTTGGTGTCCACTTCAAACTTAAGCTTCACACTATTGGGCAAAGTAGTATCTCTTTCCTGAATGACCTTCACCTCAGTATTGAGGAAGCCCTTGTCCACGAAGTATTGTCTGATGTTACGCTGAGAGGTACTCAAGACATCATCTCTGACCACACGACCACGAATTTTGACCTTATCTTTCAGCTCTGATTCTTGCGTCTTATTGACACCACTGAACTCCACTCGGCTAAATCTCGGACGCTCAGTCAAGTCCAATAACAAGTAAATGTCATTATCTTCAATCTTGGTCACGAGGATTTTTACATCACCAATGATCCCCTGTCCCCAGAGTTTCTTCAAAGCATTTGAAATAGCATCACCTGGTACGCTGATCTCATCATCCACCCTCAGACCTGAGAGGGAGATAATGGCAATCTCGTCCAATGTAGCAAGTCCTACTGCCTTGATTTCTGCTATCCTAAACTTTTGCGGTTTTGAATAATCCAATTCTAAAATATTCACCGGCTTGGCAGAGGTATAACGACTTTGACCCAAACGAATCTGGGCTTGGATCGAGCCTGCAAGCAGGAGAAAAGCTAGGATAATAAAGTACTTCTTCATCAATTCTTTTAAGATTTAATCTGAGAACCGGTTTTTCCAAACCTCCTCTCACGCTTTTGATAATCCAGAACAGCCTCTTCCAAATGCTGTCTTCTGAAGTCAGGCCATAACACATCTGTAAAGTACAGCTCAGTATAAGCCAACTGCCAGAGGAGGAAATTACTGATCCTCAGCTCTCCACTCGTCCTGATCAAAAGCTCAGGATCTGGCATATCATTCGTATTCAAATGGGAAGCAATCGCTTCCTGTGTGATATCTTCTACGGTCATCTGACCATCGACTACTTTTTTGGCAATGTTTTTTACAGCTTGCTCTATCTCCCATCTCCCACTATAGCTCAAAGCCAAATTCACTCTAACACCCGTATTGTTTTTGGTTTTTTCTACGGTATTGGCAAGATTTTCTTGCATGCCTCTCGGCAGACTATCAATATCTCCGATAGCTGTCAGGCGTACATTATTTTGTAGCATACGAGGAAGTTCGGATATAAAACTATTGATCATAATCTCCATCAGCGCACTGACTTCATCTGCTGGTCTAGACCAGTTCTCAGTAGAAAAAGCGTATAAAGTCACGACCTTGATTCCTAAGTCATCAGCAGCTTCTATAGTGTCTCTTACTGCAGCCAAAGCATGCTTGTGGCCAAAAACTCTCATGGCACCTTTTTTCTGGGCCCAACGCCCATTGCCATCCATGATTATCGCTACGTGTTGAGGGATTTTTGTACTGTCTATCGATTCCTTCATTCCGTTCAATTCCTATTACGGTATTTTTTTGGAGGTACAAAAATGCTATTTCTTTTCCATAATTCTAACCTAACGGTCAATTAATTAATAAGCGTAGCATTTTACCGTCGTAATAGAATAACTCACCGTCAAACCCAAAAAATAATACCAGTCCCTATCGCTAGGATTGCCATAATAAGTAAACCTGATTTGCTCCAAGGGATCTACTTGGCCATTATCATTTCTACTGAACCTCGCTTGACTGTCTATGCGGTCTATCAGATCAGAGAAAGTTGCCCTGAACCCCATTTCTAAAGCCAAGCCCCAATTGTTGTTCAGCTTATACTTCACTCCTATACCAAATGGGATCACTGGAGTGGCCAAGCTGTATCCTCCTCTGTCTGGATTACTCGGATCAAACCCAAAAGCCCCAGAACCATTGAAGTAAGAAAAACCTAAACCAAAGAAACCATAGGGAGAAAACCTGTGTGCTGATTGAGGATGGAGATAATCAAGAAAATGGTACTCCATCACAGCTGACACTTCAAAGAGATTGCCTTTGAAATAAGCATCTCTGAACTCCGCCATCGCGTCGATAGGATTGATGATATCCGCAGCACTAAGCCTTCCATAGGAAAGCCCCAGTCGGAGTGACCATACATTGTCAAAATTTCGTCTGCCAAATAACGTTCCTTGAGCACCCAGATTCCCCTTATCCAATCTGCGGACAATGTCACCTGAGTAGGTAGCCACTCCCAATCCCCCTCCGAATTCGAATTGCTGCGCCTTTACATCTACCAAAGCCAAGAGGCTTAAGCTGCATAGCAGCACGGAAAACAAGAAAAGATTGAATTTGACTTTTTTCAAGACGTTGCAATTTATAAAGTACCAAACGATATTAAAACCTACTTTTGTATTTGACGGGTTAATTTATGTTAAGACTATCTCATATCAAATAGATTAGCAGAATATATCCTGCATAAACCTAATTTTAATTGATATTTGACACCATGATCACTTCAAGCCTGAATTAATCAATTCCTTATCCCTTCGGCAAAAAAATTCTTTACCCAAAAAGTCCTACTGATAAGATTTACAGTATCGAGGATATCGTAAATGTTTTTGGGATTAAAAGGACCTATGCGAATGGAATAATGTTCATGCCTATCTTGCCTGACTTCCAAGTCAAACTTCAAACCAAGTTTGAGTAGTTCATTTGGAAAAAAAACTGCGGTGGATGCAGGTGAAAAAGTCTTCTGTTTGATACCAAATCGCCTCCTTTGGGCTTGATAAGTTCTATGAACCAGATTCTCCTGAAATTTGACATCTTCTAGGTAGAGACTCGAGTCCAAAAGCAATTTAGGATTGAATTGATGGATCAACCTTTGTGTTCCTTTTCGCACGGCATAACTCACCTTTAATCCTACCTGATGCTGAGGTGTCAGGTTGTTTTTGAGACACAAAAATCTCCACAAATTATCAATCCTTTTCAAGTCCATCTGCTTCAATATTTATCAATCTTAGAAAGTCTTTAATTGGAATCCGCAAGGCATCTCTTTCTTTATCGTCTTGTAAAATTGGAATCCAGTCTGACCCATCCCATAAAGTAAAGTACGAATTTTCACTCAAATACGGATAAAGTTGTTGAACAAACTCAAAATGTGAAAACTTATCTCCTTGTGAAAAAATCAAGGTGTCTACCTTTTGATCTACTTCAACTTTAAGCTTGAAATTAGCTAAGCCCCAAGATGGCTCCAAATAGATATAGGCTTCATTTTTCACCCTATTGATCAGTATAGATAGGTTCAGGACAGGATGTTTGGCATCTGCTATCCTTTTTCCAAATCGGTAGACCATCATCTTGGCATCTGCACGAATCTCTTGATCATAATAGATACCTCGGACATTTTTAAAGTACAAACGCTCCGCATCAGTGATGCTCAGGATTGAAATCTCCTTCCCTGAATTATTGGCTCTCCTACCGTCAAAAAACGACAATACCAAAACAATAAAAAGCGAACCCAATCCAAAAATCTTAAGGATCTTGAGCATCTCAGGTGATAAGCTGTCATTTTTAGGCATGCTGTCAATTGATTTTTGGAACCTGTGAAATTGAATCTAATTCAGTCTTACCTTAATAACAGCGATAGCTTCTAAAAGTTGGTGTTTGGTCTAATCAATGCACATAAGAACCAGCATTGATATCAATGGTAGCGCCAGTTGCATGATCAGCAAGTCCCGAACAGAGTAAAGTCACCATAGGAGCAATATCCTTAGGTTCTGTCAACTCCGTAAGTGCAATGTCATTGAGTGCATATGCCTCACCATATTGATCCATAAAATCCTGAGCCATATCTGTTCTAGTAAATCCAGGAGCAATGATAAAGGCCTTGATCCCTTCCTTTCCATAATACCGCGCTAAAGATCGGGTATAACTCACAATGGCAGCTTTAGAAGCAGCATAAGCCAGGTAATCTGGAGTATCTCCTCTGAATGCAGCTCGGGAAGAAATATTGATTATCCTACCTTGCTTCCTAACTCTAGCATGCTCAATAAACTCCTTACTGATAATGGCCAGTGCATTGATATTGACATCCATGGTTTTGAGCCATGCGTCAGTCCATTCACCAGTTGCTGTATCATCAGCCACAGAAATCGCTATGCCGGCATTATTGACTATCGCATCGATGGCTCCATAGGTCCTAATCAATTCTGGAATCCATCCCTTGACTGCTTCCAAATCTGATAGATCACATGCAGTCAAGTGGGATGGGTTTGGAAGATTTTTTTGAAGTGACTGGGCTTCTTCCAAATTCTTATTGAAATGAATCAAGACCTCCGCGCCTGATGCTGACAATTGCTCTGCTATACCTCGCCCAATTCCACGTGAGGCACCAGTGACAAGTATTCTATGATTTAATAAAGAGATGTTCATCCTAAAGTAGTAAAATGTTATGCGTGATTAGTTATTAGTAATCAAAAGGTGATAGTATAAGGGAATGTTCAATAAATTCTAATTCTGGTTGATTCAGTTCTATCGAAAGTTATAATAACTGGTCAAGGGTCTGATAATTTACTGATTATAAATTCCCTAATCCACTTAATTACTTTTTCCCAAGAAGTCCTTTGATTTCATCTGCTTGAAGGTTACAATTGATCCACTCGCCGTCTAAATCCGCACCATATTTTTTATAAAAATTGATAGCAGGCTCGTTCCAATCTAGGACTTGCCACATCATTCCAGTACAGCTATCCTCCAGACACTTGAGCATGGTTCTATCAAACAAGAGTTTGCCTGCACCATTTCCCCTTTCGGATTCAGTGACTACAATATCTTCTAAATAGAGTCTTCGCCCCTTCCAAGTGCTATATCTGTAGTAATAAATGGAAATACCTACAATCTCTTGTGTACTCTCTTTAATAGCTACAAAGAATCCGAAGATAGGATGCTCACCAAAACCATCCTTCTCCATCAATGCTACTGTATTGGTCACTTGCTCTGGAGCTTTCTCGTATAAAGCCAATTCCTTAACCAATTCCAAAACTCTGGGTAAATCTGTTTTTTCTCCTTTTCTAATCGTGTACATTCCCGAAAGTAGGCAAAAATTAAAAAAGCTTAAAATCAATTTTTATATTTGGAAGTGCTAGACTCTAACTGGTTCTGACTAACCCATCTTTTATGTTTCTATCTATTGACGCAGGTAACACCAACATCACCATTGGCTTTTTTGATGATGAGCAAGAGAAATGGAAGCATGAATTCAGGATTTCTACAAAAGAAAATCTCTCCCTCTTAAAATTAGAAAAAGACCTCCATCTATTTTTTCTTGAGAATGACCTCAAAATAGAAATGGTCTCTCAAGTAGGAATTAGTTCAGTAGTCCCGGAGCTAAACCCCATATTGGCACAGTTTTGCAAGGAATTTTTAGGGAAATCCTGTTACTTCATCAATGGTAAGAGCTACCAAGCATTGGAAGTATCCACTACAAAGCCCAATGGAATCGGTACCGATTTGATGTGCAATGTCACCGCTGCTTTTGAAAGGTTTTCTCAAGCAACCATAATCGTGGATTTTGGAACAGCCTTGACTTTTACAGTGGTAGATGACCAGGGGAAAGTACTCGGAGTCAATATTGTTCCAGGGTTGAAGACTGCTGTGAGGGCATTGTTTGCTCATACCTCCAAGCTACCAGAAGTTGATCTTAAATTTCCCAAATCAGCAATCGGAAAAAATACTATAGAGTCGATTCAAGCTGGAATACTACATGGTTACACAGGTTTGGTCAATGGCATGCTAGAGACCATCCAAGCCGAAATCCAGCTACCAATGAAAATCATAGCCACAGGCGGACTTTCAAGTATTCTGTCAAATCTCCAAAATACCTTTGACGAAGTAGATCGCTATTTGACCTTGGAAGGTATCCGCTTGATCACACGAGCTAATCTCAAAAACCGATAATAATGTGAGGGTCAGGGCAGATTTGCTGAAACTTCTCTCTATCTCTATGTGAACATACACCAGGAAAATCTCCAGAATTACCAAGCATTTCCCACATCAATTGAAAATGAAGATGGGGAGGCCAATCTCCGTTTTCAGGATAGGGGCCAAGATGACAAAACAACTCCCCTTTTTTGATCTGCTGACCTACCTCCAAAGCCTCCAAATCCTTGAGCGCCAGATGACCATATAAACTATAAAGTGTCTGACCTCCAAAATGATGTTCTAAAATAATAGTCGGTCCATAATTACCAAAACCAGCATTGTCTTGAAAACTATGCACTATACCTTCTATTGGCGCATGAACTGCATGGCCAGCTTTCGCCCAAATATCCACTCCCAAATGAATGTCTCTAAAATCTTCAAGGCCTGTTTCAAAAACAGCACTTCTGCTGTAAATCGCCCTATGTTCAAAATAACCTCCAATACCATAAGCTTTATCTTTCAACTTAAGCATATCGAACACATAGGTGTTGAAATCATCTGTATTACTGATATCAACAGTCTCCAATGCTAGGTTAGATGGAGAAAAATCCATTCTCAATGTATTGCTTTCGTCAAGCTTAATCCCCATCAAAGGAAAAATATCCTCTGTGAGTAACAATTTTTTTAAATCCATATCAAAATCAAATATAAGAGGGTCTTTGAAATTATTAAACCTTAATGGAGATACTTCTCCAATCATGTAATTTCATGGTAAATCAATTCCTAACTCATTCAAAAGTTCATAAATTGAAAGTTCATAATAAACATAGATCATGCTTCCTTTTCCTACTTTAGAAGAAATCAAGAATGCGCATGCACGCATTCAGCCTTTTATACACCATACCCCAATCATGAAATCAGCTGCTATCAACGAAATGGCAGGTTGTGAGATCTTTTTTAAGTGTGAAAACTTCCAGAAAGTCGGAGCCTTCAAAGCCCGTGGCGCAGCCAATGCTGTGGCCAAACTCACTGAAGAACAAAAGAGAAACGGTGTCGCTACACACTCTTCTGGCAATCATGCCGCAGCACTAGCCAGAGCAGCAACTGTAGCAGGAATTAAATCTTACATTGTCATGCCTTCTTCTGCGCCAGAGATCAAAAAGAAGGCTGTCAAATCATATGGAGGTGAAATCATAGAATGCGAGCCCAATTTAAAGGCTAGAGAAACAACCCTGCAAGAAGTAGTAGACAGAACAGGCGCTACTTTCATTCCACCTTATGATTTTTTTGATGTGGTAGAAGGGCAAGCTACTTGCGCTTTAGAAATGTGGAATTCAGGAATTGAATTTGATACCATAATGGCGCCAGTGGGGGGTGGGGGTTTACTAGGAGGCACTGCCTTGACAAGTAAGTATATCTCACCTCAAGTAAAAATCATCGCAGGAGAACCAGAGGGTGCAGATGATGCTTATCGCTCATTCCAAGCCAAAAAACTGATTCCTATGGAAAAGCCAAATACCATCGCAGATGGCTTACTCACATCCTTAGGCTTACTGAATTTCCAGATCATTATGGAATACGTCGATGATATTCTTACGGTCAATGATGAAGAAATCATTGCTGCGATGCGCTTGATCTATGAAAGAATGAAAATCGTGATTGAGCCTAGTTGTGCTGTACCCTTAGCAGCCTTACTCAAAAATAAAAACCGATTCCAAGGTCAAAAAGTGGGAATCATTCTCAGTGGAGGAAATGTTGATCTCGGGAAACTCCCGTTTTAAAAATAAGAGGCTGATGCACGATGCAACAGCCTCTTATTTCTGATAATATAAAATTATGAACAATTTTTTAAGGTCTTCCAAGGCCTCTCAAATGATTGACATGAGAAGCAAAAGCCAATCTAAATTTCGGATGCTCTAAGTAGGGGATTCCATATTCTTGACAAGTTTCACGAATGATTTTACTAATCGCCGGATAATGAATATGGGATACATTAGGAAATAAATGATGTTCCACTTGAAAATTTAATCCTCCAACAAACCAGGATAGAACTTTATTATGTGTGGCAAAGTTTGAAGTGGTTTTGAGTTGATGAATAGCCCAGTCGTCTTCTAGTTGATTGGTGTCAGTATTGGGCAGAGGAAAAGCAGCCTCTTCTACAGCATGTGCCAGTTGGAATACTACACTGAGAATAACCCCTGTTGCCAAGCCATAAATCACAAAACCTATCAACCAAGGCAACCAACCTACCATCATGATAGGAACTACTACAAAAAGTAAAATATGGATCGCCTTAAAACCCCAAAATGAAATATGATCAATTGCATTCATCTTTTGGATGGGGATAATCCCCACTTTCTTGGTTGCATATTTTTTATAATCAGTCACAAATACCCAATATAAATAAAGCAAAGAGTACACAAATAAGAAGTATTTATGCTGATACTTATGGATTTTGTAAAATCGCTGATTTGGACAAAGTCTCAAGAAAGGTCTGGCATTCATATCGTCATCTACCTCATCAATATTAGTAAAAGAGTGATGTACTACATTATGTTTGGTTTTCCACATGAATACATTGGCCCCAAGGAAGTTGATGGAGACACCTGCTAATTCATTGACCCACTTTTTCTTGCTGAAGCTTCCATGAGCTCCATCATGCATGACATTGAAACCAATCGTAGCTGCTAAGCCTCCAAGAAGGATTGCACCCAAGATTGCTAAAGACCAATGGGGGGTGAAGAATACCAATATCACATAGGTTGCGATATAAGCAGCAACTAATATGATGGCTTTTGAATAAAGAGTGAAATTTCCTGTTGGGTTGAGATTTTTCTCTGTGAAGTAATTTTTGATCCTCAACTTCAAATCTGAATGGAAGGAGGATGCGGCACTAAATCGAGGGGGACGCATGTAATTTGATTAATTTGGTAATGAACTCGAAAAAAAATTAAAACGCTGGGTGATTTTATTTCTCTTCTTGCAATAAAGTTACAGCAAAATATCGGACTTCAAAGGTTTTTTTAATATTCAACTAGAATAAAGCATTGATTTAAGGTAATTTAACAAGTCTACAAGATTTTAGTCTTAAGCTAACATTTCCCTCACTTTTCGCAAAGCATTCACAAATCTTTCGTCATACTTCCCCTTAATTATGGCATACGGAACTCCAGAATCCTTGATCAATTGATGGTATTGTTCAAATAAATACGCGCGCATTTCCGGTTGAGGATGCTCTCTTTGCGAGTCCTCTTCCCAAGGTAGGTCTACATCCGTCAACAAATAGAGGTCATATTTTCTTTGAGCTATCTGGCCTATGATCCATGGGTCTGTTTTTCCATACTTATGCTCGCTCCAAACCTTGAGTACATGTAAGTCTGTATCTATAAAAAGCATTTTCTTAGCTCGCTTACTTTTAGCATCCTCTTCCCTCAACTGCCCCTTGGCTATTTCCAATAGGTCTTCATATTGATAAGGCCTTTCCAGACGCTCTATATAAACTCTTGCAAATTCCATAACCCATGGCTCGTCAAAAGCTGCCGCCAATGCCTGTGAAAGTGTGCTTTTTCCTGTAGATTCAGGCCCAATGACTACGATCCTTTTAATTGACATAAGCAGTAGATTTCTTCGCTGATTTTATCCAAGAAAACAAACCGACTGTCGCAAGTACAGTGAAAAATAAGAACTGAAACGACGTAAGTGGCAAACCTTTGTACCAGTATAAAGGCACAGAGACCAAGTCTGTTATGATCCAAGCAATCCAATTCTCCACCTTCTTTTTCGCCATCAACCACATCCCAACAAACGCAGAAGCTGTGGTAAAAGAATCCCAATAAGGTACATCAGAATCTGTAAAGTTGGATAAGGTAAAGTAAAGCGCCAAGTAAGAAGAAAGTAATAGGGCAATGGACTTAATAATTCCAGAACTACTCAGCCAAGTGACAGGTAATTCTCCATTGCTTGCAGCAGGTCTACTCCAAAGATACCAGCCGTAAATAGACATGGCCGTGTAATAAACATTGATCCCCATGTCAGCATAAAGCTTATATTTCAGGCAGATATAGATATAAATGATCGTACTGATAATTCCAGTAGGAAAAACAAGTATGTTTTTCTTGATAGAATAAATCACACTAGCTATTCCAAAAAATACAGCAACAACTTCCAATAAAGAGAGTTCTGCAATTCCAGCTAAAATACTTTCAAGTAGCCATTCAAAATCCATGGAACGAATTAAGCGATTATTTTTTCTTTCTTAGAAATTTATCTAAATATCACTCACCTTCTTGTAGAAACTGTTTTTGAATTTCATCTTCTTCCTCTGCTTTATCTTCTTTGAAGAACCTCCCTTGGAAGATCAAAATAATAGCTACACCTACAAAAATCGATGCATCTGCTATGTTGAAAATTGGCCATAGTGCAGTATAGCTTCCTCCCCAAAGTGGAACCCAATCAGGAATATAGCCTTCCCAAATATCAATGTAAAACATATCTACAACTTGACCATGAAGCCAAGGAGTAGGGGCATTGTAAGGCGCATTGTTGAGCCATACTCCATAAAAAACAGAATCAATTAAATTCCCTATTGCACCACCCAAAATCATTGAAATACAGATGATGTATCCCACGTGCATTTTTTTCTGAATGATGTAATAGAGGTAATAACCAATACCAAACATCGCCACTAGTCTAAAAGAAGTCAAAATTAGCTTTCCATACTCCGATCCCAATTGCATCCCAAAAGCCATCCCTGGATTAGTGGTATAGTGTAATTTGAACCAATCTCCGAAGATCTTGATCTGACCAGGGGTGCCAAAATCCATTTGATAATGGACGAGCATTTTGACGATTTGATCCAGAATGATTACCGCTAGGGCTATTCCAAAATATTTTAGATATTTCATTGAGTCATATTAAAGCCACAGATTTAAGGAATTTTTACTAATCTTCCCATCTGTGGCTGTTATTTTTTATCAGGTCTATACTTTGGTTACTTTTACAGACAATTCAAAATCATCCATATCCAATACTTTAGCATCATCTAATGATCCTCTTACAGTCAAGGATGTGGCTTGCGTTTCTGTCTTGATATATGTACCAAAATTCTCGAAAGCGGCACTTGTCAATTCATCATACCTGGCTATTTCAATCTGGATTTTATCCTGAACTTCTAGCCCCATGTCTTTTCGGAGATTTTGTATTCTATTTACCAAATCCCTTGCAATCCCTTCCTGCCTCAACTCTTCAGTCAATGTCACGTCCAAAGCAACTGTGAGACCTTGATCTGTAGCCACAGACCATCCTGGGATATCTTGTGAACTGATCAAAACTTCCTCAAGCAATAACTCTAAATTCTCACCATCTAAATCAACATTGATTTTACCGTTGCGCTCTATTTCTGAAATCTGCTCCTTACCCCAAGAATTGATTGCAGCTACCACAAATCGCATTTTTGGACCTAGTTTTTTACCTAAGAGGGGAAGATTAGGCTTGACACTTTTCACCAAGACGTCAGAAGCATCATCTATATACTCTATTGATTTAATATTTACTTCTGACTTAATAAGATCTTCCACATGCTGAATCTGAGCGCGTGCTTTTTCATTCAATACGGGAACGAGTATTCGCTGCAGGGGTTGTCTTACTTTGATGCCAATCTTTGGGTTTTTTCTAAGTGAATGTACCAAGGAAGAAATACGCTGTGCCATATCCATACTTTCTTCCAAATCTATATTGATCAAATTGTGGTCAGCATGAACCCAGTCTGTCAAGTGAATTGATTCAGCAGCTGTTGCATTAGAGGCTGTCAGGTTCTTGTACATCCAATCAGCATAAAACGGAGCAAATGAAGACATTAGCTGTGATAAGGTCATCAAGCATTCATACAGCGTCTCATACGCAGCCTGCTTATCTGGATTCATTTCTCCTCTCCAGAACCTTTTTCTAGCTAACCTCACATACCAGTTTGACAAATGATCCACTGTGAAATTCATGATAGCACGAGTTGCCTTGGTGGCATCGTAATTGTCCATAGAAGTCTCTACCTCTACGATCAAAGATTGAAGCTTAGAAATGATCCATTGGTCAAGCTCTGCCCTTTCTGAGATGTTGATACTCTGCTCCTTGTTGTAAGCGAAAGCATCTAAATTTGCATATAGGGCAAAGAAGTTGTAAGTATTTTGCAATGTCCCAAAGAATCTTCTCTGCACTTCTGCTACCCCTTCCAAATTGAATTTCAAATTGTCCCAAGGGTTGGCATTGCTCAACATGTACCAACGCAAAGCATCTGGTCCATATTCTTTCAAAGTCTTGAATGGATCTACAGCATTGCCCAATCTCTTGGACATTTTGTTGCCGTTTTTGTCCAAAACCAAACCGTTGGCTATGACATTTTTGAAAGAAACTGAATCAAATAACATCACAGCCAATGCATGCAATGTGAAGAACCAACCTCTAGTCTGATCTACTCCTTCAGCAATGTAATCAGCAGGATAATTCGCATTGAAAATTTCTTCGTTCTCGAATGGATAGTGCCATTGTGCATAAGGCATCGCTCCCGAATCAAACCAAACATCAATCAAATCTGGCTCACGATACATGGCTTCACCTTTTGGAGAAACCAAAACCACATCATCTACATAAGGTCTGTGCAAATCAATTTCTTCTTCATTGATTGGAGAAGTTTCCATCAATCCAGCTTCAATAGATTTCTTGATTTCTGATTTCAACTCATCAATAGATCCGATACAGATTTCTTCAGACCCATCTTTTGTTCTCCAAATTGGAAGTGGAGTACCCCAGAAACGCGATCTACTCAAGTTCCAATCCACCAAATTCTCTAACCAATTTCCAAAACGACCGATTCCAGTTGCCTCAGGCTTCCAGTTGATCGTTTTGTTCAATTCTACCATTCTATCCTTGTAAGCGGTAGTTTTGATAAACCAGCTTTCTAATGGATAATAGAGGATAGGCTTGTCAGTTCTCCAGCAATGTGGATAGCTATGTTCGTATTTTTCGACCTTGAAGGCCTTATTTTCATTCTTTAAAATAATGGTGATGATGATATCCGTGTTTTTGTAATCCTTGCTCTCCTCATCATCATTGGTGTAATTTTTTACAAAGAAATCATCTTCACCAAACTCTTTATGAGCTGTGATTCCATGCTCTTTCATTTTGGCTGTTAGGTATTTTCCTACCACCGGCAAGAATTTACCTTGCTTATCTACCACAGGGATTTCATTCCCTTTTTCGTCCTGCACAAATACTCCAGGGATATTATTCTGAACCAAAGTTCTAAAATCGTCTGCGCCGAAAGCTTTTGCAAGATGGACGATTCCTGTGCCATCTTCAGTGGTCACATAATCCCCAGAAATGACAGTAAAAGCAGGATTTGGAAGACTCAAATCAGCTATTGGGAAGAGCTGTTCATATTCCAATCCAAGCAAATCCGCTCCTTTCATCTCCTCGACAACTTCGTAAGGAATCAATTTATCCCCTGCTGTATAATCAGCTATAGCTAAATCTTGTGCTTTTGCATTGAAGTAAGAACCAATTCTAGCTTTCGCCAAAATCACTTGTTGTGGCTCAAAAGTATAGGGATTGAAAGTCCTCACTTTCACGTAATCCAATTTTTCTCCAATTGCCAAAGCGGAGTTAGAAGGCAGGGTCCAAGGAGTGGTGGTCCATGCCAAAATGTATGTATTCTCTTCTCCTTTAAGCTTAAACTGTGCTGTGATGGAAGTGTCCTTCACATCTCTGTAGCAGCCCGGTTGATTGAGTTCGTGGGAACTCAGACCTGTACCCGCAGCAGGAGAGTAGGGCTGAATTGTATACCCTTTATACAGTAAATCTTTGTCATAGAGTCTCTTCAACAAATGCCAAAGTGTCTCTATATATTTCGCATCGAAAGTGATATAAGGATCATCTAAATCAACCCAATAGCCGATTTTTTCTGTCAAATCATCCCATTCATCCTTGAATCGCATGACCGTTTCACGGCATTTGCGATTATATTCCTCTACGGTGATTTTCTTTCCGATATCCTCTTTGGTAATTCCAAGTTCCTTTTCCACCTGAAGTTCAACAGGAAGACCATGGGTATCCCAACCACCTTTTCTTTTTACCTGAAAGCCTTTGAGCGTTTTGTATCTACAGAAAATATCTTTGAGCGTCCGCGCCATCACGTGGTGGATGCCAGGTGTGCCATTGGCTGAAGGTGGTCCTTCAAAAAAAGTAAAGGTTTCTGCACCCTCTCTATTAGCTACAGATTTATTGAATATTTGATTCTCTTTCCAGTACTGAAGTACACTCTCCCCTATTTGTGGGTAATCTACTTGTTTGAACTCCTGATATTTTTTCACCGTATTCCTATGGGTTTGACGTGGTACTGTACACCACAAATTTGATCTTAATTGATTTGGGGAATATTCATAAACCCCTATTAAAACAGAAACTTTCCACTAAGGAAAGTAATGCATCAAGTACAAGAGATCGATTCATTCCGTTTTATAATTCAGGCGCAAAGTTAAGAGATTTTGCAGGAATAGAGATAATTTATTGTAGAATTCGAATTTCCTATCTATAAGTCAATACTTGATCACCTATTCTTGTCCAAATAGCTTATATTTAGATAAATCAAAGGAAAAAAATATGGCAAAATCAATCTACAAATATGGTGCAGTAGATGCATTGATCCGTCGGGTTCAGAGGCTGAGCCCGGATCAAATCCCCTATTGGGGAAGTATGAATGCCACTGAAATGCTACATCATTGTAACCTTGCCAACGAGGCTATCTTGAATGCCCCTAAGTCCTCAAAAAAACCAACTTTCAAGCAGCGCATATTGAAGCTTACATTTTTTCACATCAAAAAGGACTTTCCAAAGGGAGCTAGAGCCGCAAAAAGATTTGATGTCAAAGGCCAGATCGATCAAGTTGCATTTGATACTGAAAAAACGAAGTACTTTGAACTTGTAGAAAAATTCAAGAATTTAAACAAAAAGCTTCAAGGCGGCCATCCTGTCTTTGGTTCGCTGAATCATTATTATTGGGGTAGGTTTGTCTGGAAGCATTTAGATCATCATCTGAAACAGTTTGGGGTATGATCAAAAAGTTGAATCAACCCTAAAAATCAACTTATTTTCAAAAGTCATATCAATGAAAAAATTAATCATTTTAATAGGTTTAGCATTCTGCTCTTCAGCTTTTGCTCAAAAAATCGAAACACTTAGACTTTGGGAAGAACAAGCCCCTATGACTATCAAACAAATAGATGTTGATATTTATAATGCGCGAAATAACGTACAGACAGTAGCTCATCCGGAAATTATAGTTCATTTTCCTCTTGAAAATAAAGCAAATGGAAGAGCACTTTTGGTAATGCCGGGTGGTGGATATTCAAATTTGGCATTCAATCATGAAGGGAATCAAATTGGGGAATTCTACAGCAGCCATGGCTATGTAGTAGCGGTTTTGAAATACCGATTGCCAGATCCTGCATACATGGATGAACCATGGATTGTGCCCTTAATTGATGCCAAACAGGCTATCCAAGTGATGCGAAAAAATGCAAAAAGTTGGAAAATTGACCCAGAAAAAATTGGAGCGCTAGGATTTTCTGCTGGGGGCCATTTGGCTTCATCGCTAGCAGTTCATGGAAGCAAAGAAGAAGGAACCCAGCCAAACTTTAGCATTCTGATTTATCCAGTCATCACTATGGAAAATGGATTAGCTCACCAAGGTTCTCGGAAATTATTACTTGGAAGCAAATTAAATAGTGAATGGGAAATCTTCCATTCCAATGAAAAACAGGTAAAGCCAAGTACTCCACCTGCATTTATGGTTCATAGTTGGGATGATAAGTCAGTGGTGGTTGAGAATTCGATAATCTATGCAAAAGCCCTAGCAGCTGAAGGCATCAAAGTAGAGCTTCTTCTATTTGAAAAAGGCGGGCATGGCTATGGTATGGGTAATCCCGATATGCATGGTAATGTGGCTCAATGGCCAAATTTAAGTTTAGCTTGGATGGAGGAGTTTTTCAAAAACAAATAAAATATCTTAAAAAATCATGCAAACGCTTTTCAAGAATGAAAAGTTTTTAATATTTGAATTGATTGCAGAAACAAGGAAGTCCAAGAGGAAGTAAAGTAAAAGAGAATTATGCTGGAACTATAGATCAGAAAGCATCAAGCCCCAGGCAATGCAATTCCTTTCACTCTTCTGTAGAGACTCAAAGCATATTTGTCCGTCATGCCAGAGATGAAATCCATCAAAACCCTCAACATAGGATATGGATTGACACTAGCGTCTAGACCAGCCAATGGAAAATCTTCAGGCAGCAATCTCAGAATACTTTTATCCTTACCTGAATATAGGTCTGTCTGATAATATTTGTGATTGAGAGCACGAGAAAATACCTCCAGTAGCCCTTCCAAAACCTGGTAGCCCGCTGCTTCTTTTTCAAGTACAGGTTTGGAACGATAGATCTTTTTGACAGAAATCTTGGAAATATTCTCAAGTGCATCAGCTGAAGGAATCACTTCTGTCAAAGCTTGATCAAAATCCCCACTTAACATAGCTTCTTCATGTAGCTCAAAAGCTTCCACAGTCTCTTGTATCAATTGATTAATCGCCATAGCACGGAGGATCGCGAGCTTTTGTGCTTGTGTAGGATAGGAATCTAGCTTTTCTCTATCCAATCTATCTTTTAAAATTGCTCCAAAAAGTATAATCGTCTCTTCAATGTTTACCAGACCTAAAGTACAGCCATCCTCCAAATCAATAATACTATAACAAATATCATCTGCAGCTTCTACTAAAAAAGCCAAAGGATGCCTCAACCAGCAGCCATTTGTCGCCTTTTCAATTCCAAGAATCATGGCTAGCTGCTTGTAATCTTTAGATTGATCTGAATAGTACCCGAACTTCTTTTGACTTCTCCTGCCAGGCTCTTTTTCAAAAATGTAAGCAGGTCTCGGATATTTTGTGAAAGCCGCTAAAGTAGCATAGGACAACTTCAATCCATTGTTCTGAGCTACAAGCATCCTGAATCCTTGGGCATTTCCCTCAAAATTGCAGAGGTCTTCCCATTGCTCTGGAGTGATATGTTTCTGCCACACTTGTCCATACTCGTGGAACCTAAAAAAATCTGAAATAGCCGTCTCTCCAGCATGTCCAAAAGGTGGATTACCAATATCATGTGTCAGTGCAGCGGCAGCTACAATGGCTCCAATTTCAGAAGCTGTAATACCTTTTTCTCCTAGGTGCGCATATTTTTTAATAAGAAAGTCTCCCGCTGACTTACCCAGCGTCCTTCCTACAGAAGATACCTCTAAACTATGCGTCAATCTCGTATGAACAAAATCATGCTCAGGCAAAGGGAATACTTGTGTTTTATCTTGAAGATTCCGAAATGGAGCTGAAAAAATAATTCTATCATAATCCCTTTCAGACTCACTCCTGAATTGATTATCAGTCTGCTGTCCAGATATTTTCGGATCAAATCTCCCGGAGGTTAGTAGTTTTTCCCATTGCATCATGGTCAAAAATACAATCAATTCAACAAAATCAGGTAATTCAACCCTTGCTTTCTGTTAAAATCCACCAAATGAATCCATTTTGGCATAATCATTGAAAAATTTGCGAAAGAAAATAATTAACCAACAAATATCATGAAAACTAAACTTAAAACTCTTAATGCTCTATGGCTAGCGATTCTAGCAATATTTGCATTCTCTTGTAGCATGGAAGACGACAATGCCAGTATCTCAGAAGGAATGGCAAGAGTCAATGTATTTCTAGTAGATGCCCCTGCAGATTATGATGCAGTGTGGGTAGAGGTACTTGGGGTAGAAATTCTCCCTAAAGGTGAAAATGAAGATAATGGTTCGGCATGGATCAACCTTGCCAATGAAGCTTCTGAAGACAACATGATCAACCTTTTGGAGCTTACTGGAGGTAATTCTGCTAACCTAGGTGAAGTGGAAGTGCCAGCTGGTGAGATTTCACAGATTAGATTACTCCTTGGAGACAATAATTATTTAATACAAGGTGATAATCAAATCGAACTCAAAACACCAAGTGCTCAACAAAGCGGTCTAAAAATTAAAGTTGATAAGCCACTACAGGCAGGTATTTCTTACGACTTAGTCATTGATTTTGATGCAGGAAGGTCAGTTGTAAAAGCAGGTAATTCGGGACAATATATATTAAAACCTGTTTTGAGGGCTATTGCTGAGGAATCCGCGACGATTGAAGGTGCTGTATTGCCACTTGAGGCTGGACCTGTTAATGTAGCAGCTATCATAGGAGAAGATACAGTTTCTACCTTTACTTCTGACAATGGTTCATTTATGATCCGGGGTCTAAGAGCTGGAAATTACAGCCTTTTTGTAACGCCAAATGAAGAATACCAAGAATTATTGGTAGAAGATGTAGAGACTACACTTGGTCAAGTTACCAATGTAGGCACTATTGAATTAGAATTAGTTCCTGAAGATGATGGAGACGGTGATGGCGATGGAGACGGTGATGGAGACGGTGATGACTAAAAAACTCCCTGATTTTTTCGAACCCGAGGCCTAAGGCTTCGGGTTATTTTTTTACCTTCACCTAAATTAAGATTCTTGATTCATTTATCTTTTTATAATTTTGGACTGTGAAAAAATACTTCATCATAACTCTTTTCGTAAGTTCTCTCTTTTCTTGTGCTACTGAGGAAGAGCGGAGCAATTCATTAATTAATATCTTCTTGGTGGATGCACCTGCAGATGTAGATGCGCTTTGGGTGGAACTTTTAGGAGTAGATGTAGAGGTCGAAAGCGAAGCAGGTTCTACGAGTCCATTTTCCAAATTTTTGGAATATGAATCAGGAATCAAGATGGTAGACATAGCACAATTAGTAGGAAATCAAGAACTACTTATAGGCAGGGGTATCGTACCTTCTGGAAGGTTGTCTAAAATGAGGTTGAGTCTAGGCAATGACAACTATGTCATCAAAAATGATGTCAGAACAAACCTCAATCTAAGTACTCCAAATGAATCAGGACTCAATATCAATGTCGATTTCTCTTTGAGACCCGGCATATCCCATGATATTTATATTGACTTTGACTTGCTCAAATCCTTAATTCAAAATGGCCCTAGAGATTTTACATTTCGTCCAAGCCTTAGAGGATTCTCCAAAGCTGCAACTGGTGAAATCTCAGGAAGCCTAAGACCTGGTACCGAACGCGCATTTCTCTATGCTATCCAACAAAATGATACGATTACAACTGGGGTGAATGTGAGAGCCAACGGAGAATTCGTTTTTAGAGGTTTGGAGGGCACCTATACGATTTTTATTATCCCAAAAAATACTGAATACCTTCCCGACACGATCCGAACTGTAATCGTACAAAGTCAACAAAGAACTCAACTAGGAAATATCACCCTTCGCCCAAGACAAGAACCTTGATAATGGATCATCATCATCTTTATATGCAGAGAGCCATGGAGCTTGCCGAATTGGGGAGAGGCAAGGTCAGCCCCAATCCTATGGTGGGTTGCGTGATCGTAAATAATGATGAAATTATCGGAGAAGGTTACCATGAATATTATGGTGGTCCACATGCCGAGCCTAACGCTATTACTCGCGTAGTGGATCAATCGCTGCTAAAAGAGAGTACCGTTTATGTTACCTTAGAGCCATGCGCACATTTCGGAAAAACACCTCCATGTGCCAACCTTTTGGTTGATAAAAATATCAAAAAGGTAGTCATCGGCGCGGTAGACACCAATCCCTTGGTAGGTGGGAAAGGAATATCCATTTTAAGAAAAGCTGGGATTGAGGTGATTAATGGTATTCTGGAAAGCGAAATTAGAAAACAGAATTGCAGGTTTTTTACGTTTATCGAGAAAAAAAGGCCTTATGTGATCCTCAAGTGGGCACAGACAAGGGATGGCTTTGTTGCCAGGGATAATTTTGATTCAAAGTGGATCAGTAACTCCTATAGCAGACAGCTTGTCCATCGTTGGCGAACAGAAGAAGACGGGATCATGGTCGGAACCAATACCGCTCGCTATGACAATCCCAAACTCAATACGAGGGAATGGTCTGGAAAAAATCCTATCCGCATAGTCATAGATAGAATGCTTCAGCTTGATCCAAGCCTATCGCTCTTCGATAGGAGCCAAAAGACCATTTGCTTCAATATCATCAAGGAAGAAAAATACGATAATCTGGAATTTATCAAACTAAATCCAGACTTTGAAATACAGCAGGTATTCGAAAAACTCTACGAATTAAAAATTCAAAGTGTCATCGTAGAAGGAGGCACTTTTTTACTCAATAAAATCATCAACGCTGAACTTTGGGACGAAGCAAGGGTGTTTACTGGGCAAACTAATTTCGGAACAGGCATATCAGCACCTAAATTCAAGGGAAGACTTCAAGAAGAGATCGATATCTTAGGTGACAAACTTGAGTTTTGGCAAAAAGACTAACAATACAATGGCAGAATCACTATATATTCCAACAGACGCCGACAAAGCAAGTAAATACGAAGCAATCCTACCTCAGATAGAGGCGCTTATCACAGACGAATCTGATTTGACCGCCAACTTGGCCAATATCTCAGCCGTTTTGAGAGAATCTTTCGGCTTTTTTTGGGTCGGATTCTATTTGGTAAAAGGTGATCAATTGGTACTTGGACCATTTCAAGGCCCAATCGCATGTACGAGAATTAATCTAGGAAAAGGGGTTTGTGGAACAGCTTGGAAAGAGAATAAAACTCAACTTGTCCCAGACGTAGACGCCTTCCCTGGGCATATTGCTTGTAGCTCAGCTTCTAAATCAGAAATTGTCGTTCCTTTTTCAAAAAATGGAAAAGTGGCCGGCGTGCTAGACGTAGACTCCGACCAACTGGCTGATTTTGATGAAATAGACCAAGAATACTTGGAAAGGTTAATGCAGATTCTAGAAAAGACATTATAATCGCAAAATTTATATAAATTCAGCGATTACGATCGCCAATTTTATATAAATTATGCGATTAGAGAATAAACTCCTCGAAGTTATCATGGTAAATAACCTGAATGGAAGCTTCAGGATAAGCATTTTTGAAAGTATTTGGGATGCGAGCTTTATAACCTATTTGACTTCCCACTTATCGATATGCTTGGGTTTAAAAACTGACATTTTATCAAGTAAGACTATAGGATCACTAGCTATAATCAAAAGATTTAGTTGAGCTTGATGAAGAAACCCTTGCTCAGCGCTATGCTGCAAAAAGTCTATTAACTTGTCATAATATCCATTCACATTATAGAGCGCTAATGGCTTTTGAATGTAACCAAGTTGATTCAAGGTCATGATCTCAAAAAGCTCTTCGAAAGTCCCAATCCCACCTGGCATAGCGATAAATCCATCACCACGCTCAGCCATCAGCCATTTCCTGTCTCGCATGGTCTCTACTACCGTCAGTTCTGTACAACCTTGGTGCGCCACTTCTATATCGACTAGCTTCTGTGGTATGATTCCATAGACTTCTTTACCAGCTGAAAGCATGCTGTCCGCAATCACTCCCATCAACCCTACATTTCCTGCACCATAAACCAAAGCCATATCCCTTCGTATCATTTCGGTAGCCAAATCTTGGGCTGCTGAAGCATAGATAGGATTCTTCCCTTTATTAGATCCACAATAAACTGTTATCTTCTTCATTCTATTTTTATTTTGTCCAAAGTTAGGAAAAAGGAGTTGGAAGGTTGTAAGGTTGGGGAAGTTAAAAAGTTAAGCAAATTGGGTTGATTAGTAAGAGATTAGGAGTTTAGAGATTTTGTTGACCGGGAATTTTTTTCTCGAAAATTACAAGCCCACTAACTTTGCAAGTAATTTAGAATCAGGGTTCAATCAATATAAGTTTTGAGGGAATTAGGGATTGTTACATCATGTCTCTCGCCAAGCGTTAACTTTATAACTTTAACCTCTCCAACAAAACTTCCAATCCTCAATTTTTCAGTTTTCCAACCCTCAATAAAATCCCTTACTTTTGTCGTATGAAAATTTGCTTTGCGACGAACAACAAAAAGAAAATCGAAGAGGTAAAAGCTGCTCTTGGGAAGGATTTTACGATAGTATCATTGGAAGAAATCGGCTGTAAAGAAGAGCTCCCAGAAACTGGGGACACCCTAGATCACAATGCATTTCAGAAAGCACGTTATGTAAAAGATAATTATGGCGTTGACTGTTTTGCTGATGATACTGGTCTGGAAGTGGAGGCTTTGGAAGGCGCACCAGGAGTCTACTCAGGTAGGTTTGCAGGAGAACCAAGAAGCGACGAGAGAAATATAGATTTACTTTTGAATAAGCTTGAAGGTAAGAAAAATAGAAAAGCGAGGTTTAGAACGGTCATTGCGCTCATCCTAGAAGGCCAGGAGCATAGCTTCGAAGGAGTGGCCAAAGGAGAGATTCTAGAAGCAAAAACTGGAACAGGAGGATTTGGATATGATCCTATTTTCAGACCAGAAGGTTATCATCAAACTTTTGCTGAACTCAGTATGGAGGAGAAAAACAAAATCAGTCATCGCGGCAAAGCTGTAAGAGCTCTTGTCCAGTTTTTTGGAATAAATCACTAATTTTGTCCCCCATGAGCAAGCCATTTATCATTGGAATTACCGGTGGAAGTGCTTCTGGAAAAACTTTGTTTCTAGATAAACTCCTCCATTCTTTTGAACCACATCAAGTTTGTCTAATTTCTCAGGACAACTACTACAAGCCCAGACACTTGCAGCCGATAGATGATAAAGGCGTTCATAATTTTGACACACCTAACTCCATTGATTTCGAA
The DNA here is from genome assembly GCF_900188245.1 of Belliella buryatensis. GTDB lineage: Bacteria > Bacteroidota > Bacteroidia > Cytophagales > Cyclobacteriaceae > Belliella > Belliella buryatensis. The sequence goes on from NZ_FZOK01000003.1 coordinate 68,578, forward strand.
CAATACGCCTTAGACATCCAAAAACTTCAAGCTGGAGAAACGGTCTATCGACAAGAATACACCTTCAATAATCCCAATAAAAAACCAAAAATCTTAGAATTTGCTCCTTCTCCAGTTGTCGTGGTAGAAGGTATTTTTGTTTTGTATTATCCTGAACTGGCTAATTTGCTAGATTTGAAGATTTTCATTGATGCCAAGGAATACATCAAACTGAAAAGAAGAATCGTCAGGGATAAAGTGGAAAGAGGCTATGACCTCGACGATGTACTTTATCGCTATGAAAGTCATGTGATGCCTACTTATGAAAAGTATATAGAACCATTCAAACACGACGCAGATCTGATTGTGCCTAATAATCGCAATTTTGACAAAGCTTTAGATGTGATCAAAACGTATTTGAGAGCCAGAATCTAATCGCACACAGCAGCTTAGCTTACTTTCATTTTCAATTTTCCCTATTGAAGTAGGGGAAATCTACAAATATTTCTATATTTGCCAGCCATGAGAAAACACGAAGGACGATATAACATCATCAAACAACGCATCACACTAGTGATGGTGATGTTTTTTTGTATGCTCGTGTCTGGTGTAGAATATTTCCCTCAACCTGAACTTGATCAAACTACCAATAAAGAAGCTCAGACAGATAAGGAAGGAACTAACCAAAACCAAACTTTCTTAGATGTAGCAGTAGACGCAGTGGTTCCATTTATTACTACTGTAGCGCAATCCACTTTTTACATCATCTATGAAATATTCGATTTTGAAAGAATCACAACATTCAAGAGCAGTTTTCAACTCTTAAGCAACCTTGAATTTAGGGAAATACTTTTTGAAAGAATCATTTCGACCAACGCTCCCTAACCGACAATCTTCTCCATTAGTACATTGAATCAAATGCCAATCTGCATTGGCTTTATCATTTATCCATTTCAAAAAATCAATTTATAATATACAATTACTATGCGTAACCAAGGTGTTATTGTGTTTTTGACGGTGATTGTTACAGCGCTATGTCTGTACTATCTGTCATTCACATTTGTATCAAACAACATTCAGCAGAAGGCTGTTGAATATGCCACTGACGAAGTAGGCAATGTAGACTTCGGTAAGAAGCAAGCATATTTGGACTCTATTTACAGAGAGCCAGTATACAACTTTTTGGGTGCTAAGTTTACCTACAAAGAAATCAAAGAAACTGAACTGGGTCTTGGTCTTGATTTACAAGGAGGTATGCACGTGACTTTGGAGGTGTCTCCAATAGAAATTGTCAAAGGGCTATCTGGCAATAGCAAAGACCCTATGTTCAATGCTGCGTTGGAAGATGCCACTCAAGCTGCAAAGACTTCAAACCAAAAATTCGTAGACTTATTCTACGCTGCTTGGCAGTCAAAAGCAGGTGGTAAAAACTTAAATACCATTTTTGCAACAGCAGCCAACAGAGGAAGAATCTCTCTGGAGTCATCAGATGCGGATATTCTTGGTATTATCGATACTGAAATCGAGAACGCCATCGAACGTTCTTTCAATATCTTAAGAACAAGGGTGGATAGATTTGGTACATCTCAGCCTAATATTCAAAGAATCCAAGGTTCTGGAAGAATTCAGATCGAAGTTCCTGGTGTAGATAATCAGGAGCGTGTTAGAAACCTTCTGCAAGGTGTAGCTAAGCTACAATTCTGGGAAGTAGCAGAGGTCAATGATTACTTAGGTGAGTTAGAAGCTATAAATGCACTTCTAGTATCAGAAGCTAAGGCTAAAAAAGGTGAAACCACTCCTGCAGATGCAGATACCACGGAAGAAGAAGAAGAGTCAACAGACCTTGAGAGACAGTTAGCGGATGGCGAAGGTGATGACTTCTCCTCTGAAGTATCCCCAATTTTCGCATTGACCAAAGCTAACTACGGTTTGGTATATGAAATCAGAGATACTGTTACCATCAACAGGATTTTTGCAAGAGAAGATATTAGGTCTTTACTTCCAAGAGATGTGAAGTTTTTGTGGTCAGTGAAACCACAAAAAGTCGACAATATGGAATTGCTTGAGCTTTATGGTATTAAATTGACCAGAAACTCAGACCAAGCATTATTAGAAGGTGATGTAGTGACTGATGCAAGACAGACTTTGGATCAAACATCAAGACCTGCTGTGAGCATGCAGATGAATGCAGACGGTGCCAGAAAATGGAGAAAAGTAACTGGTGAAAATATTGGTAAGCGAATCGCTGTGGTACTTGATGACTATGTGTATACTGCTCCTACCGTACAAGGTGAAATTCCTTCTGGTCAGTCTGAAATCACAGGTAACTTCTCTTTAGAAGAAGCTAAAGATTTGGCAAACATCCTGAAATCAGGTAGCCTTCCAGCTCCAACCAAAATCGTAGAAGAGGCGTTTGTTGGTCCTACATTAGGTAAAGAAGCGAGCAATCAAGGTGTGATTTCCATGATCGCAGGTTTGGTATTGGTAGTATTGTTCATGGTAGCATATTATTCCAAAGGTGGATTTGTAGCAATCGCTGCATTGGTGTTCAACATCTTCTTTATCTTGGGAATCTTGGCTCAGCTGGGTGCTGCATTGACCTTGCCTGGTATCGCTGGTATCGTCTTGACCATTGGTATGTCTATCGATGCCAACGTCTTGATTTTTGAAAGGATCAAAGAGGAACTCAGAAATGGTTCTGGATTACTTGCTGCTATCAATGAAGGTTATGGAAAAGCATTCTCTGCTATCCTTGACTCCAATGTGACCACATTCTTGACAGGTGCCATTCTTTATGCATTAGGTCAGGGACCAGTAAAAGGTTTTGCAATCGTATTGATGATTGGTATTGCTTCATCTTTCTTCTCAGCGGTATTCATTACCAGAGTGATAGTGTACTGGATGAGCAAGAAAAAAGGTGATAAGGCGAGCATTTCATTCTCTTCTCCACTTGCAAAAAATGTATTGAGCGAATTGAATATAGACTTCTTGAGCAAGAGAAAAGTAGCTTATTTATTCTCAACTGGTATCATTATAATCGGTCTTGGAGTTGCTGCAATCAATGGTCTTAAATTCGGAGTGGACTTTACCGGTGGTAGATCTTATATCGTACAGTTCACTCAGCCAATAGCTACTTCGGACTTGAAAGTAGGACTTGATGGTGAGTTTGACGGATCTGTAGAAGTTAAAACTTTCGGTGCAAATAATGTCCTTAAAGTGACAACATCCTACTTAATTACTGAAGACGATGATACTTCTAATGCAGAGGTTGAACAAAAGGTAAAAGAAGGAATTGCATCAGTAACTGGCTTAGAATTTACGAGGGATGCTGAGAATATGAAAGAAGGACAGTTTGCCATCACTGGTACATCTAAAGTTGGTGCGACTGTGGCAGACGATATCAAGACTTCATCAGCAGAGGCGATGTTCTTTGCCTTAGTCGCTATCTTCTTGTACATTCTATTGAGATTCCGCAAGTGGCAGTTCTCACTTGGTTCCATCATTGCATTGGTGCATGACGTTTTCTTTGTGATCGCAGCTTTTGCTATTGCGAGTGCTTTGGGTGCTACATTTGAAATCGATCAGGTATTCATTGCCGCAGTCTTGACTGTGGTTGGTTACTCTATCAATGATACCGTGATTGTGTTTGATAGAATCAGAGAAAATATTGAAAATAGAGGTACTTCTAAGCTAGTGAAAATGTTCAACGATGCAATCAACCAAACAATGGCTAGAACCTTGATTACATCCTTCACTACTTTGATAGTGGTCTTGGTGTTGTTGATCTTTGGTGGAGAGGTACTGAGAGGATTTTCTTTCGCATTGCTTATAGGTGTATTGGTTGGTACTTATTCTTCCATCTACATCGCTACTCCAATTGTGGTGGACTTAATGAAGCGTGAGATTGAAAGCGAGTCTACTGAAACGGCGAAGAAGCCTGCTTGATAATGAAAAGTTAATTTGAATTTCAAAAAGGGAGTTGAGCAATCGACTCCCTTTTTTTGTGCATTTAATATATTACCTTATAAAGAAAATCAAATCCTATCAAATGAAGCTTCACAAATCATTAAGTGCTTTGACATTCATCTTACTCCTTTTTTATATGAGTTTGAAAGGAAAGTTGAATGAATCGATTTTGGTTCAATGGTCCTTACTTGGATTCATATTATTAGTCGCTATTTCGGCGTTTTTTGTTAAACATAAAGATGGTAGTATCAAGAAAAGTAAAATTATCTTTACAGGGGTTACCATTTTGGGGTCGATCATCCTTGCCTTTTATTTCCTATAACTTCAAGTTTACAAAGAATAGAAATTCAACACCTTCGGTGTTGTGGAGTGGGGCATACCTTTTTTCCACATTGGCACGTAGGGTTAATTATATTTATTCCCTTCGGGAATATTGGGTCTAGCTCTACATATCAGGCTCTTTTCATAATGTAAGTCGTAATTCTTCGGGAGGAAACTTTTAAGCATCTTCAAGTGGCATTGGCTAAGTTCGATGAAGTAGAAATATAACCCCAAAAAATACCCTCAACAGGGTATTTTTTAGAGGTTTTTAATGCTTTAGCTTTGTTGTAATCAAAATTGGCAACATGAGCGCAGATTTTTATTTGATTTCTATAGGGTTGGGACTTTTTGCATCTCTGATTTATTGGGGGATCAAAAACAAGCCTCAGATCAAAAGTCACGGAATCATCTTACTGATTCTTCTCTTAGTTTTTGGTATGGAGTCGGCAGGATCTTACACTGCTGCCAGGCGGATCAACAATGCTTTACTCTATAATATTGGCTGGGTGTACTTAGAATCACTTTTGCTGATTCTGTACTTCTACTCTTTGGAGCAAAGTCAACAATTAAAAACAGGTATCAGATGGATGACTGTATTGATTTTTCTTTGGGGTATTCTCAATTCTTTCCTTTACCAGGACATGACCAACACATTCCAATATTTCTCATTCTTACCCTTTGCGCTATTTATCATTGGCCTGACAGGATTATTTTTATATAGAATTCTCAATCTCAAACTTTATCCTGATAAAAATCTAGTGCAAATCCCACACTTCTGGATCACCTGCTCTATTCTATTTTTTTATGCTGAGGCCATCGTTCTGTTTGGAACTTATCAGTTTTATCCCAGTGTCGTAGTGACTCATGTGGACATCTTTTTTTCCTTCAACCGATTTCTTGCAGGCCTCATGTATTTGACTTTTGGACTTTCATTTTTTATCCCTTTGTTTATTAATAAAAGAGCTTCACAAGCTTACTAAATATAACCACCTAACCAAGCGTAACATGAAAAAAGGATTAATCAAAAAATTCAGAGCGTACTACAGCAAACATGGACAAATCCACATTCCAGGTCGGGATAAGGATAACAATCCAATCGAAAAACAAACCGACTGGGTTTGGTTTGACAGAGAGACCATAGAAGAGGCTTTAAAAAAAGCTGACGCCGATGGAAAGGTTGGTGGACTGAAAATGTACATCGGACAATATGATAAAGAAACCATATCAATGTTACCTAAGGAGCGGCCAGAAAAAGAAGAATATATTGGAAGAATTTCATTAGTTTTGGTTCCTGCTGATATGACCAAAGCAGGACCAAAAGATATCGGTAGCGCATCAGATTCTGATGATTCTGATGAAGAGGAGGAAGATGGTTGGAATGGAGGTAGAATTTGTCCTCCTGAATGCTGACATTAAATTATATGAATCTACTAGATTGGTACAATGGAATAATATTGGTGGGGTTTATTTTGAGCATTCCCCACTTTTTTTTATCAAAGACATTCAAAAGTCAACATTTGGTTACTTTTATTATTCTATTGACAGCTTGCCTGCTTGAGCTATACGGGACTTACACCTATTTGAGAAAAATAAACAATAATTTAGCTTATAACATATTTTTTGTTTACGTTGAAACACTTCTTATACTTAGTTTATTTTACATTATTTTTAAAGAGAAAAAAATAAAATTATTACTCAAAATAGCTTCAATTTCATTTCTAATTTATGGTAGTATTATTTGCCTCTTTTTTCAAAGTATGGAAACTTTTCACACATCTTCCTTTTCTTTAGGAAGTCTTATTATTATTATTTGTAGTATTTATTTTTTCCTTTCAATAATTTTAAAAGATAATTACTTAGGAGAAAACTTAGTGATTAATCCTATCTTTTGGATTATAACAAGTATATTCCTATTCTATACAACTACATTTCTTTATTTTTCTTTTTTTGATTTACTTTTTGATCTAGATATGTCTCTAATTACTATTCTAGGAGATTTTAAACGAATATTAGCAGTAGTTATGTATTTGATCATGGGGCTTGCCTTCTATGTTCCTTATCTCTATAGATCAGAGCAAAAGATTTAGATGGTTATTTCATTTCCATTCACCATAGTTAATTTGGAAAGAATATATTAGAAGAATTTCATTAGTTTTGGTTCCTGCTGATATGACCAAAGCAGGACCAAAAGATATCGGTAGCGCATCAGATTCTGATGATTCTGATGAAGATGAGGAAGATGCATGGAATGGAGGAAGAATTTGCCCTCCTAGTTGTTGACAAACAAAAGAATGGAGATACTTAATTGGTATACTGGATTTATTCTATTGGGGTTGCTTTTAAGCGTACCTCTCTTTTTTTTAAAAAATAGCTTTAAGAAACAACATCTTATCACATTTATTATTTTACTACTAGCATTCAGTCTTGAGTCATATGGATCCTATACAGTTCCAAGAAAAATAAATAACATTGATGTCTACAACATATTCTTCGTTTATTTAGAGACTTTATTGATCCTATGGCTTTTCGAAAGTTTTTTTGAATCTAAAAAGGCAAAACTCCTGATCAAAATCGCCTCCCTTTTATTTCTGGTTTGGGGAGTTATCTATACCCTTTTCATCGAAGACTTATATACTTTTCATACCTATTCTTTTTCTTTAGGGAGCTTTATGATTATTCTATGCTGTATCTATTTCTTTATTTCTATTTTCTTAAAAGACTGGTTTATTGATGAAAAACTGCCTTTGAATCCTCTGTTTTGGATTACTACCTGCATATTTTTATTTTACACGAGCACTTTCCTTTACTTTTCTTCAATAACATTTGTAACTGATTTAGATCGAAATCTAATTTTAATTTTAGGCTCCTTAAAAAGAACCATGTCCATATTCATGTATCTCGGAATGGGATTGGCTTTTTATCTTCCCTTTCTTACTAAAAATACACCGAAAGCTTGAAACAATTTTTTAGACACATTTCAGTTTCTTATAGCCAAGCCCCTTGACAAAATTCTGTATATTCACAGCGCTTTTAAGATCAACTGTATATGGTTCAAGATACGCCTAGCGTTTTTGTGATAATCCTCTCTGGATTTATTTTGATGCTCTTGATGGGTTCTTTTATCATCTTGATGGTCCTGCTTCATCGTAAGCGTCAGATCGAAAACAAACAGAGACTAGAAGCATTACAGGCGGAGTTTGACAAAACCATCCTCAATGCAGAAAAAGAAATCCAAGAAGAAACACTCTCCCATGTAGGGCGAGAGCTGCATGACAATATCGGTCAGCTTCTCTCACTCACGAAGCTCACCCTGAATAGTAGCAAGCCAGAGAAAATCCAAGAAGGCAGGCAACTTGTCAACCAAGTGATCAAGGAAGTTCGTACCCTTTCCAAAGACCTAAACCTAGATTGGGTCAACGCCATCGACTTGGAAGCTTTTATCAAAAGAGAGCTTTCAAAGCTAGAAGACTTGAATTTTTGCCAAATTGAATTTGAGAGAATCGGCGAGCCAGAAGGGGTTGACCAATCCAAAAAACTGGTTCTGATTCGAGTAATCCAAGAGTGTCTCAATAATGTCATCAAGCATGCCAAGCCCAAAAGGCTTGGCATCAACTTGGTGCAAAATCCACAGCATCTTGAAGTCCATATTGAGGATGATGGAGTAGGTTTTGATACCGAAAAGGCCTCCAATGGCTCTGGCATGTATAATTTGCAGAAAAGAATGCAGACAATAGGTGGTTCTATTTCAATCACTTCTGAGTTAGGCAAAGGCACCTTGGTCAAACTTATTTTGCCTAATTCGATTGCATAAGCTATCTTTTGGATGATTATGCCACCTAAGATTAAAATAGCCCTCGCTGACGATCATAAATTATTCGCAAAAGGAATCGAAGGAATGCTCTCTGAAGAAGAGGATTTCGATGTACTTGATGTATTCACTAATGGTCAGGACCTCCTAGCATTTATTTCGAAAAAACATGTAGATGTAGTCATCACAGACATGAATATGCCTGTGGTAGATGGAGAAGGGGTCATCAAAGCTATCAAAAAAGGAAAAGAAGATACCAAAGTCATCGTCCTCTCCATGTATGATGAAGAATCCATCTTCAAAAAGTGTCAACAACTCGGCGCAGATGCCTATGTGCTCAAAGATGCCGATCCTGATGAATTGATTTATACCATCAGAGAAGTTCATGAAGGTGTACATGTCATGAGTTTTCAGAAAGCCATACAGCAGAGTAATGATGATTATGCTCATGATGGCTTCAAAGACAGGTATAAGCTTTCCAAACGTGAACTACAAATCTTGACCATGATCAAAAATGGAAAAATCAATAGGGAGATAGCCGAAGAATTGCACCTGAGTCAATTGACGGTAGAATCACACCGTAAGAAAATCCATTCTAAACTAGGGGTCAGCTCTGCCATAGAATTGGTCAAGCGAGCCATAGAAATGAAGCTTTAATTTTTAAACTAGCATGAAAAAGATCAGAACAGCTCTCGTAGGCTATGGGAATGTAGGAGAAAAAACCCACGCCCCACTCATCCATGTTTGCCCATATTTAGAGTTGACGGCAGTGGTAGAACGCCACAGAGAGCATTCAAAAGAAAAGTACCCGTCAGTCTCCGTATACAAAAGTCTTGAGGCACTACTCGCCGCTGATGCTGCTGAGCTGATTGTGATCGTCACACCCAATGAATACCACTTTGCGCAGGCCAAACTCTGCCTGGAGCATGGCAAACACGTGGTTGTAGATAAGCCGATCACCATACACAGTGATGAAGCAGAACAGCTCAAAGCACTTGCAGAGGAAAAGGGCTTGATGCTGACTGTATTTCAAAATAGGCGATTGGATGGGGATTTCAGAACGGTTGAAAAAATTCTGAAAGAAGGTATCCTGGGGGAGTTAGCACATTTTGAATCACACTTTGATCGATTTAGACCTGAGATCACGGATAATTGGAGGGAAAAGGTTGTACCAGGTAATGGCATCACCTATGATTTGGGAACACATTTGATCGATCAGGCATTGGTACTCTTCGGTAAGCCCAAGTGGGTACAAGCCAATATCCTCAAACAAAGGAAGGGAGCGCTTGCAGACGATTTTTTCGATATCATCTTGGGTTATGACAAACCTTACGTTAGATTGACAGCATCAATAATGAGCAATGCGCCCGTGCCTAAATTTTTGCTCATGGGAGAGCAAGGTTCATATAGCAAGTATGGCCTAGATGTTCAAGAAAAGGCTTTGAAAGCTGATACACTTCCAGTAGGAGATGATTGGGGTTTGGAAGCAGCAGGAAGCTGGGGTACAGTCTACCTCGCTGACAAAATCCAAAAGTATCCAACCGAAAGAGGAGATTACAGGGAGTTTTATGAAAATGTAGGTAAGTCCATCCTTGATGAAGCTCCACTCTCGGTAAAGATGGAAGAAGCCATAGTGGTCCTACAAATCATAGAGGCAGCCTTTGAAAGCAATAAAACTGGTCAAAGAATCCTTCTACATTGATTTTGGCAAAGTATTTGAAAAGTGAGGGGAAACCAACTATTCAAATATTATGAAAAAGTTAATGCTATTTTCGATGCTGCTTTTTTTCGCAGTAGTGATGGAATCACAAGCACAAATCAGCGCAGGAGTGTACAGATTGAGTTCCGCAACTTTTGCTTCAATCGGCTCTGATCCAGACAACAAAATCTTTGGTGAAGCGCGTGTATCCACAGGAGGGCGAGTAGGAATAGAAGGCACCTTCGGGTACAATTTTGTGCAGAAAGAAGAGGTCAACTTCTACAGTGGTTTCCATTTGGGTACAGAAGGCAATAGAGATGGGCTGTACTTGGGCGTACCACTTGGCGTTTTGGTAAAGCCATTTGCCAATACCAGAAACTTTGGCTTCTTAATGGAGGCATCGCCGATTTTCCCAACTGAATACGGGACTTACTTTAGAGCTGGTATAGGCTTGAGGTACACTTTTAGGTAGGAAACATCAGCAGTCAACGGACAGGAGATAATTACTGGAGCAGTTGACTGCTATTTTGTATTTTTTTATCAGCCAATAGTACCGACCTTTACGCTCTTAACTTTTAGAAATCCCAAACATTGAATCATAGCCATTGCTTTGAAGTTAAAGTTGACCGCTGACTATATTATAGCCATCTTTGAGGCATGAAAGGCAAACTTTATTTGATCCCCTCCATTCTTGCAGCTGATACCTCTTTGACCATCATGTCTCCACAGATCAAGGAAGTGGTGAAAAACACCAAATACTATCTCGTAGAAGAACTTCGAACTGCCAGAAGATACATCAGTAGTTTGAAGTTAGGATTAGTAATCGAGGACTTACACTTTGAGATTTTGAATAAAAAAACCCGCACTGCTCAACTCCAACAACTCATGCAGCCCATTCTAAATGGTGAGGATATGGGAATCATTTCCGAAGCAGGATGTCCCGGAATCGCAGACCCAGGAGCAGTGGCCGTAGCTTGGGCCCATGAAAAAGGCATCCAAGTAGTCCCCCTTTCTGGGCCTAGCTCCATGTTTTTAGCCTTGATGGGCTCAGGGTTCAATGGGCAATCATTCGCTTTTCACGGCTATCTGCCCATAGACAAAAAGGACAGAGCACAAGCCATCAAAAACCTGGAAGCTGAATCTGCCAAGATGAATAGAACGCAGATTTTTATGGAAACACCCTTTAGAAACAATCAGGTACTTGAAGACCTCAAGACTCAACTTCACCCAAACACCAAGCTTTGTATAGCAAAAAACCTAACCGCTAGCGATGAGGTCATTGTCACAAAAACTATTCAGGATTGGAAAAAGTCTAAAATCGACCTTCACAAAATCCCTACGGTCTTTATTATTTATGCTGGGAATTAATACTGACTTTTTGAGTAAAAATCTCTATTAACTTAACTCTGATATTAATAGATATTAGATACTAATTGATATTGACCAATAACAGACCATTAAACCAATAAATTGACTTCTGACAAATGAGCGTATAATCAAATAACCAATATTTTGATTATAAGGGTTATAACACAGAACCTGTCAGGTTTTTAAAAGGCTAATCTAAGCTATCACCCCGTAGAGTTCCTTCAATTTCTCAACCGTGTAGTCTACTTCTTCTACTGTATTGAACCTGCTGAATGAAAACCTGACCGAGTCACGGTCAGCCTTGGCTCCAATAGCTCTGAGTACATGTGAACCTACCGTAGCACCACTGCTACAAGCAGATCCTCCAGAGGCAGAAATACCATGAAGATCCAAATTGAAGAGTAGCATACCTCCATTTTCCTCTGATGGAGGAAGGCTCACATTCAAGACCGTATAGAGACTCTTATCCATTTCAGCAGAAAGGCCATTGAACTCCACCCCAGGAATGTCAGCTTTCAACTTTTCGATAAACCTACTTTTGATATCTTCTACATGCTTGCGATGTCCATCCATGTCCTCATAAGCAATCTCTAATGCCTTGGCTATTCCTATGATACCAATGACATTTTCAGTACCCCCACGCATGTTACGCTCCTGAGCACCTCCATAGATGAATGGGGTGATTTTCTTGTCCTTTTTGACATAAAGAAATCCAGAGCCTTTTGGTCCATGAAACTTGTGTCCGCCAGCGACTATCGCATCTACAGGTAAGTTTTTGAGATCATGCACATAATGTCCCATGGTCTGAACGGTGTCAGAATGAAAAAACGCATCATACTCCCTTGCGAGATTACCGATTGCTGTGAGGTCATTGATGTTCCCGATTTCATTATTGGCATGCATGACAGAGACCAAGCTTTTTGGGTTCGCTCTGAGAAGGTCTTGTAAGTGATCTAAGTTGATATCTCCTTGGTCATTTACTTCCAGTAGACTTAGCTTGACCATTCCCTTTTTAGCACATTCTTCTAGTGTATGCAAAACTGCATGATGCTCAAGTGGAGAGGTAATCGCATGCTGAATCCCATGAGTCTGAATACCGCAAACGATGGCCGTATTATCTGCTTCAGTTCCTCCAGACGTGAAAAAAATCTCAGCAGGAGTAGCATTCAAAAGCTCCGCTACCTTTTTCCTCGATCGCTCAATGGCGGTACGAACTTCACGTCCATGACTGTGTACGGAAGATGGATTACCATAATGCTCTTTCATAAATGGCAACATGGCTGCTATCACCCTGTCATCCATCGCCGTAGTGGCCGCATTGTCGAAGTAAACTCTCATGATCTTTGTTAATATTTGGGCTGGGTTTGAAAATATAAATAGGATCAGTCAGGGCTGAGCCTAGATTTAGGAAGCAGTCACTACTTCTTTGATATCTGTGATGATCTTATTGGCCAAATGCTCAGCAGTAGCCAAGCTTTCAGATTCAGAATAGATTCTAATGATCGGTTCTGTATTTGACTTGCGCAGGTGAACCCACTCTTTATCAAATTCAATCTTTACTCCATCGATGTCATTGATAGGCTGCTTGGCGTATTTCTTTTTGATAGCCTCCAGGACCTGGTCCACATTGATATCCGGGGTAAGCTCAATTTTATTTTTGGAAATATGATAGTTTGGATAGGTCGCTCTCAACATAGAGATAGACTTCCCGAATTTAGCCAAATGTGTCAAAAACAATCCTATGCCAACCAAGGCATCTCTTCCATAATGTGACTCAGGATAGATCACACCTCCATTACCTTCTCCTCCAATGACAGCATTGGTTTCCTTCATCTTATTGACAACATTCACCTCCCCTACTGCGGCTGCTTGATATTGTCCTTTGCGCTTTTCTGTCACATCTCTCAATGCTCTTGTAGAGCTGAGATTGGAAACAGTATTGCCAGGAGTCTTGGAAAGTACATAGTCTGCTACAGCCACCAAGGTATACTCTTCTCCAAATGGAGAACCATCCTCATTCATAAAACAAAGTCTATCTACATCTGGATCTACTACGATTCCAAGATCATATTTTCCCTTTTTGAGCTTTTCGGAGATATCTCTCAAATTCTCAGGGAGTGGCTCTGGATTGTGCGGGAAGTGCCCATCAGGGGTACAATACATTTCTTCAATATGCTCCACACCCAAAGCTCTGAGTAATTTTGGTAGAGCAATCCCTCCTGTAGAATTGACACAATCTATCACTACTTTGAAGTCCCTTGCTGCAATGGCTGCTCTATCTACCAATTCTAATCCCAATACATGCTCTACATGCCTATCAATGTAATCATCAATCACCGTATAAGAGCCAAGCTTTTTAACTTCGGCGAAGCTGTAATCATCATTCTCTGCACGCAAAAGTACGTCCTTGCCTTCTGAATCAGAGATAAATTCACCTTTGCTATTGAGTAGCTTCAAAGCATTCCACTGAATAGGATTGTGACTTGCAGTGAGGATAATTCCTCCGCCAGCTTGCTCCAATGGAACAGCCAACTCTACGGTAGGCGTCGTGCTCAAACCTAGATCAATGACGTCAATACCCAGACCTTGCAAAGTAGCTGCAACCAATTTGGACACCATCTCCCCTGAGATCCTTGCATCTCTACCAATAATAATTTTTGGATTGCCAGTGTTTTGTACCACCCAGGCTCCATATGCTGAAGTGAATTTAACAACATCCAATGGAGTCAGTCCTTCACCTGGTTTGCCTCCAATGGTACCACGAATACCAGAAATTGATTTAATTAAAGCCACTGGGAATGTTTTTAGTTAGTATATAAAAATCCCGGCTAAACCGGGAGTGAAAAACTTTTTTCTAAGTTTATTTGAATTTGGCAAGTACCTTATCTACCTCGTTGTCTGGATTACCGCAGCTGCTGTTGGCATCTACAGTTTTACCACAGTAAGTACATGTTCCACCATCTTTGTTAAGGTATGGGTTTTGCGAAGCACAGGTACCTTTGAATTCGCCGTTTTTTAGAAATATCAGCCTCACAGACATCATGATAAAGAATAATGCGATGAAACCTAATGTTAAATACAGAGTTGCCATATCAAATTAATTTGCACAAATTTACAGATTACTTTCCAAACGTCCACACATTCTAATTAGTTTCCCTGACATGTCCGAATCGCCGAATAGAAAAACCCAATTAGATGCATTTGATAGACTTTTGACCATCATGGACGAATTGCGTGAACAGTGCCCTTGGGACAGGAAACAGACCATCGAAAGCCTCAGGCACCTGACTATTGAGGAGACCTTTGAACTCTCGGATGCCATCTTGGAAAATGACATGGAGGAAATCAAAAAAGAACTCGGTGATATCCTGCTTCATATTGTTTTTTACGCCAAAATCGGCTCGGAAAAAGAGGCTTTTGACATCAGTGCTGTTATCGATAGCTTATGTGAGAAATTGATCAGGAGACATCCTCATATCTATGGTAACACAGTAGCAGATGATGAAGAAGCTGTGAAGCAAAACTGGGAGAAAATCAAACTCCAAGAAAAAGGCAATACTTCTGTACTTGGAGGTGTGCCTAAGTCTCTGCCTGCATTGATCAAAGCCATGCGCATCCAAGAAAAAGCAAGAGGTGTGGGTTTTGACTGGGAGGAAAAGCAACAGGTTTGGGAAAAAGTAGAAGAAGAGATGCAAGAATTCAAAGCTGAATTTAATGCAAGTAGTGAGGAAAGTATTGACAAAGAGAAGGCCACCGGAGAGTTTGGTGATCTGTTGTTTTCGCTGATCAATTACGCTCGATTCATCGAAATCAATCCTGAGGAAGCGTTGGAAAAAACCAATCTAAAATTCATCAAAAGATTTCAATACTTGGAAACTGCTGCCAAAAAAGCAGGCAAGAAAATCGAAGATATGAGCTTAGCCGAAATGGATGTATATTGGGAAGAAGCTAAAAAACTTTGATTTTTTACCGCTTATACAAAAGTCATGCGCTGGATTAAACACTTGAGCAAAAAAGAGGTCTAAATAGCATTCAAACAAACCATTTCTTATGAAAATAATCATGACAGTACTAGGGCTGGTCGGAATGCTATGGACCACTAGTGTAAGTGAAGCTGAAAGAGAACTACTCAATATCAGCAAAACAGAAAGTTCGGTTGGCTGGAAAGCTGCCAAAGTTACAGGAGAGCATTGGGGAAAAGTCTCTATTTCCGATGCAAAATTAGATTATGAAAACGGCAGAATACAAGGTGGTAGCTTTGAGATTAACATGACTACCATCACAGTAGAAGACATCAAAGATGCCAACTCGAACAAGAGGCTGGTAGATCATTTGAAATCGGATGATTTCTTCTCGGTAGAAAAATTCAACAAATCATCCATGACCATCACTGAAGCCAAAACCAGCAATGGTAAGGATTACGAAATCAAAGCTAATCTGATCATCAAGGGTATCAGCAACCCTGTCACTTTCCCAGTAACTGTATCAGAAGAGGGAAATAAAGTCATTGCGACAGGCAAGATCACTTTTGATAGAACCAAATATGATATCAAGTACAGATCTGGAAACTATTTCGAAAATCTTGCTGATAGGTTGATCTATGATGAGGTGACCTTGGATGTGAAGTTGGTTGGGATGAAGTAGTAAAATTGATTTTGAAGATGTTAAATCAAATAGAAGCTGTCTTGGTTAGGCAGCTTCTATTTTTGTATCACTGACAGTATTTCTCCAATATCATATTTAGCAAATTCATCAGTCCTACTATCAAAACTGTAAAGTTCTTTACTAATGAAATCAATATCGAATGATGTAATGTGGCTTTGAAGTTTAATATTAGCCAATGGATTTCCCCCCCAATCGAACAACAGAATCTCTGGATATTTTTCTCTTGATGTAAAATATGTTTCATTTTTCTCGTTAACATATAATACTCCAAAAAAATCATCATATACTCTTACGGCACTGAATCGAAATATTCTGTCAACATTTTCTTTACTTTCAATCTGTCCAATATCATCTAATTT
This sequence comes from Belliella buryatensis, assembly GCF_900188245.1. Lineage (GTDB taxonomy): Bacteria > Bacteroidota > Bacteroidia > Cytophagales > Cyclobacteriaceae > Belliella > Belliella buryatensis. The sequence continues at coordinate 84,743 of NZ_FZOK01000003.1, forward strand.
GGATTCAACACAAATAGTTTTGCCAAAATCATTATTGACTGAATATAAGTTGATATAGTTTAGCCCAAAATTCATTTCAACAATCTTATCATGACGATCATTATATCTTGTCATAGTTGCCATTATACCGAAATCACCACCTTCCAATAAAGCTGCTTCATTAAGCTTTGCCATATTTGAATTTACAGATATATCTCCATGCTTTTCTAGATATCTCAATTGCTGTGTCTCCGTGTCTGAAATTTCCCGATAGAAATACTTACCACTATCAAGCATAACAAAATCAAATAGAAATTTAGGTAAAGAATCATCAATAACAGAGACAATAGTTTCCTTAGCTTTCAAAGATTCGGTGATATTTAGTTTTAATAATTTGCCATTTTCAAAATGATAGATATAGGAATACAACACTCCATCAGATTTAACAAACCTTACATTATCAGACACACTCAGGGTAGAAGAAAATTCTAAAGGACCCTCCCCCAAATTTAAAAAATTTCCTAATTCAATTTGTTCAGGTAATGAAATGAACTTCCATAACCCTTTATTGTTTCTAGTCGAAAAAATCATCATACTATCTTGAATTGTAAAACTCCATGCTCCTACTATATCGAGACCTGTCTCTATCTTATATTCAAGAATAAATTCATTCGGAAATTCGGTTGCGTAGACAACAGAATCTAACACCATAAATCTCGTTCTGTCCAATTCATTACTAGTATTACAACTAATGAAAAGTATTAATAATAAGATTGATCCGTATTTGATTTTATTCATTTGAAGGATATTAAAAGTTTAAATTCGAATAAAACACCTGCTTTGGGAATTCAATCACAAAGCAGGTAATTTGTAATAAGCAAATAAAATTACTCTATAACTGGATCTTCTTGACAAACACCCTGGCCTGACCCCTTACTATTTGCAATCCAGGTACACGTCCCGCAATACCTAGCAGGATAACCCTTCACAGATGTTATTGTTACCCAACATTCTTTATAAAGTCCACCTCCATCAGGCTCTCCTTCCCCAATTGCCATTGCTTTATTTCCTAATTCAATTAAGGCAATAGATGGGAGGATATTATCCTTATCGAATTCCAGACTAATCATAACATTTAGTACCAGCATTAAACTTAATGCACCTGTTGCTACCAAACGTACCACTTTACTTGTTTTGAATTGGTTTTTCATTGTGTTTTTGGTTTTGTTGTGAATAATGAAAATACCTTAAAATGTATCCCTACTAATTAAGGTAATACCAAGAAAGAAAGAAAGAAGCAAATTTTTAGTTAAAAAATTTAAATTTATTTTTGAAAATTACGCTCAAAAATTAATATTTACTTTTAAATAATTCATAAAATATGGTTTTATATGGATTTATTATTACCTCCTACTCTTTGGCTATAGCCTCTAAAGCTGATGAATTTTTCCAATCCTCCAGCAAAAGAAGATGGCTAACCACAAAAAAACCACAAACTTCGCAGCTTGTGGTTTTTTATATCTGTAAATCTAAAATCTTAGATCTTAATTCTGAAATTACTTCCCTCCTAGTGCATTTGCACCGGCTACGATCTCAAGGATTTCATTGGTAATAGCAGCTTGACGTGTTCTGTTGTACATCAATCTTAGATCTTTCAAAAGCTCACCAGCGTTTTCAGTCGCTTTGTCCATGGCTGTCATCCTTGCCCCATGTTCTGAGGCATTGGATTCAAGAATTGCTTTGTAGAATTGGATCTTCAAGGACGTAGGTACCAACTCTTCAATGATATAAGCTCTAGAAGGCTCAAGAATATAATCAATCTCGGACTTCTTCGCTCCATTTTCTAGCTCTTCAGAAGTCATAGGAAGAAACTGTTCCGTCATCACTTCCTGCGTAGCTACGTTTTTGAATTGGTTATATACCAATACTACCTTATCAAAGGTGCCATCCACAAACGCATTCATTGCGAATTCAGCCGCAAATTTGACATTGTCAAAACTCACATCAGAGAAAACTTGGTAATAATCAGCAATAACATTTTGTTCTCTCTTCTTAAAAAATTCATAAGCTTTTTTACCCAAAGGAAGTACAGTCACATTCAGCCCAGCAAAATCATTTGAGATAGCATGACTAGCCGCCTTCAATACATTGGTATTGAAAGCACCACAAAGCCCTTTGTCAGAAGTAACAGCTACCACCAAGACATGCTTCACCTCGCGCTTTTCTGCGAATACGATGTCAGCTTGTCCTTCACTAGCAGCAGATACATTATTCAAAATTGTAGTCAGCTTTTGAGAATAAGGACGCATCTGAGTGATTTTGTCCTGTGCTCTTCTCAACTTCGCCGCAGCCACCATTTTCATGGCTTTGGTGATTTGCTGGGTAGAGACTACCGAGTTGATTCTTTCCTTTACTTCCTTTAAGTTAGCCATACTTTAGATTGATATGGAGGGGTATTATTTATAAGCACAATCTTGGAGACAGAAGCCTCCAAGATTGATGATAAATCAATAATTATTTAGCGTATTTAGGAGACAATTCCTTAGCTGCTGCTTCAAGCAATTTACCAGCTGCGTCTAGATCACCTTTCTTGATCGCTGTAAGCGCCTCTGGGTAGCTAGCTGCAAGAAGTAGGTAGAATTCTTTTTCAAACTCCCTAGCTCTTTCTACAGGAACAGCATCCATCAAACCTTTGGTGGAAGCATAGATGATCGCTACTTGATTTTCTACTGCCACTGGAGCATATTGCGCTTGCTTCAAGATTTCTTGGTTTCTTCTACCTCTTTCGATTGTTCTCTTAGTAGAAGCATCTAAGTCAGATCCAAATTTAGAGAAAGCCTCCAATTCACGGAATTGAGCTTGATCTAACTTTAAGGTACCTGCTACTTTCTTCATAGACTTGATCTGCGCAGAACCACCTACTCTAGATACGGAGATACCGACGTTGATCGCAGGTCTGATACCTGAGTTGAAGAGATTAGTCTCCAAGAAGATCTGACCATCCGTAATAGAAATCACGTTAGTAGGGATATAAGCTGAAACATCAGATGCTTGTGTCTCAATGATTGGAAGTGCAGTCAAAGACCCACCACCTTTTACCAAATGCTTGATAGAGTCCGGAAGGTCATTCATTTCACTTGCAATCTTATCTGATGCATTGATTTTTGCAGCTCTTTCTAACAATCTAGAGTGCAAGTAGAATACATCCCCTGGATAAGCCTCACGTCCTGGAGGTCTTCTCAATAGAAGAGAAACTTCACGGTAAGCAACAGCTTGTTTAGACAAATCATCATAAACTACCAAAGCAGGGCGTCCAGTATCTCGGAAAAATTCACCAATAGCTGCACCAGTAAATGGAGCAAAGAACTGCATTGGCGCTGGATCAGCAGCAGAAGCAGATACCACAACAGTGTATGGCAAGGCACCACCTTTTTCCAAAGCAGCAACAACACCAGCTACTGTAGAAGCTTTCTGTCCGATCGCTACATAGATACAGAAAACAGGCTCTCCTCTATCATAGAATTCTTTTTGATTGATAATCGTATCAATTACAACGGCAGTCTTTCCAGTCTGTCGGTCACCGATCACCAATTCACGCTGACCTCTACCGATTGGAATCATGGAGTCAATAGACTTGATACCTGTCTGAAGTGGCTCGTTTACAGGCTGTCTATAGATAACACCAGGAGCTTTTCTCTCCAATGGCATATTGTAAAGCTCACCTACCAAAGGACCTTTACCATCGATTGGGTTACCCAAAGTATCCACAACGCGACCAAGCATGCCTTCACCCACATTGATAGAAGCAATTTTCTTGGTTCTCTTAACAGTATCGCCTTCTTTTACTTCTTTGGAGTCACCGAACAATACGGCACCCACATTATCTTCTTCCAGGTTAAGCACCATTGCTTTAAGTCCGTTTTCGAACTCTAACAATTCACCAGCCTGAGCTTTAGAAAGTCCATAGATACGGGCTACACCATCACCTACTTGAAGGACGGTTCCCACTTCTTCCAATTCAGCCTCAGTTCTGACACCAGAGAGTTGCTCTCTCAATATTGCCGAAACTTCGTCAGGTCTTACTTCTGCCATTATTGAATATGATTAAATGTTATTGCTTTGATTTAGATTTTACTTTCGTAATGATTATAAGAAAACTCAAGCTTCAAGGCCCTTAGCTTACTGCTGAGTGATTCGTCCAACTGTCGATCATTTACTTTCAGCACAAAACCTCCTATGATATCAGCATCGATTTTCTCATTGAGTTCAACTTTGTCCAAGCCTGAGATATCTTTGACAACTGATATAAACTTATTTCTCATTTCATCTGTAATTGGGAAAGTTGTAGTTACATCGGCTACTTGGATTCCCATATGCAGGTTATATTGCTTTTGAAATTCTCTTGCAATATCCACCAAAAGATCCGCCCTGTTTTTACGAGCAACAATCTCGAAAAAAGCAAGTGTCAATGCATTGCCTGTTTTATCAAACAAAGCCTTCATCACTTTTAGCTTCTTATCGAAGGTGATGATTGGACTCTTCAAACAAAGAACCAATTCATGATTAGTCGCTGCAATTACCGAAAGTTGCTTCATGTCGACCAATACTTCTTCTAGGACTCCTTTTTCTATAGAGAGCTCTAGAATAGACTTGGCATATCTGGTTGAAACTCTGAATTCAGACATCTTAGTTCAGGTTAATATCTTTGACCATTTCATCTACTAATGCCTTTTGAGCAGCATCAGATGAAAGATTTTTCCTCAATAATTTGTCAGTTACTTCTAATGTCAACTGAGCAACTTGGTTTTTAACCTCAGTCAAGGCTGCTTTCTTCTCATTCTCGATCACTGCTTTAGCAGCTTCGATCATTTTAGCACCTTCGGAGATTGCGGCTTGCTTTGCATCCTCAATCATTTTTGCAGATGCTTCATTGGCAGTCTTTAAGATATTATCTCTTTCTAATCTTGCCTCTTGAAGTAATTTCTCATTCTCAGCTTTCAAGTTAGCCATTTCAGCTTTTGCCTGTTCGGCTGCCTTCAAGGCACTATCAATGCTGTTTTCCCTTTCTTCCAAAGAGCTAAGAATTGGCTTCCAAGCAAATTTGATCAAAATATACAACAAGGCAAGGAATCCAATCAGTTGCCAAAATATAAGCCCAGAACTAGGTAGTATAAGATCCATTATATGTAGGTGTTATAATTTCGTGTTTGTTCAAATCAAGAGAAGGGACTGGCCTAGCGCCAATCCCTCTTTTCTGTTGTTCTTAGAAAGTAAGACCACCTGCGTTCAAAGCAATAAGTAGACAAACTACTACTGCAAACAGGGATACTACTTCAATAAGAGCTGCAATGATCAACATGGCAGTCTGAACTTTACCAGCAGCCTCAGGCTGACGAGCAATAGATTCCATAGCCTGACCACCAATTCTACCGATACCTAGACCTGCGCCTATCGCTACAATTCCAGCACCGATACCTGCACCCATAAGTGCCAATCCAGCAGACAATAATAATGAAGTTAACATACGTGTGTATTATTTATAAATTGAACAAAGAAATTTCTAATTAATGATGCTCGTGCTCTGCTACGGCTCCACCGATATACATCGCGGTGAAGAGTGTAAATACATAAGCCTGAATAGTAGCTACCAAGAGTTCTATTACATTCAAGAAGGTCACCATCAAGGTACTTACTACGCCTATTGCATAAGACTCAAAGATGAATACTAATGCAATGAATGCCAAGATCACAATGTGACCCGCTGTGATCGCCACGAAGAGACGGACCATCAAAGCAAATGGCTTTGTAAACAAACCAATGATTTCCACTGGTACAATTACAAGAAGTAGAGGCACAGGCACACCAGGTGTCATGAATACGTGCTTCCAGTATTCTTTATTTCCATTGACATTGACAATGATGAATGTCAATACAGCAAGTGTAGCTGTGACAGCAATGTTACCTGTCAAGTTGGCTGCACCTGGCAACAAGCCCATCAAGTTGCCTATCCAAATGAAGAAGAATAGCGTCAACAAATAAGGAACAAATTTTTTGTATTTAGGACCTATAGACTTCTGCGCTATTTCGTCTCTTACAAAGATTATAATTGGTTCTAGGAAGGAGGCGATACCTTTTGGTGCACTTACACCATTCTTTTTGTAGTGGGATGCAGCAGAAAGCACCAAATACCCCATTACAATCACAACCAAAAATAACATAGCTACGTTTTTAGTGATGGAAAAATCTATAAAACTTCCCCCATCTGCTCTGTGAAGGTGTTCGTGATCATCTATGTAATACACATCTTGGCCAAAAGCCTCACCAAATTTGTGAGTCTCAGGGTCCTGAAAATCTGATGACATAAAAAATTCAAGTCCTCTATCAGATGAATACAAAATCACCGGCAAAGGAAGCGTCACATGGGTATGACCTAAGGTAGCGAAATGCCACTCGTAGGAATCCTTAATGTGATGCATGATAAAACCAGTCTTATCTTCTTCATCACCTGCCGCGAAAGTAGGGGTGGAGAATGTCAGCAAAAACGCTGAAAATAAAACACTTAAGCAAAGAAACTTACGGAACATCAAATCGTATTTTTATGACCTATTTTGAATGCGGGCGCAAATTAGCTATTAACCCGTAGATATCAAATATTAAGTAGAACAAATAAATGATAAAGAAATTTATTACAAACAGAATTATATTCTCAACATCTAAGAATAGATAGATGACTATAAAGCCTAAGCTTGCCAAAAATCTAATGGCTGTAGCTCCCAATAGAATATTTGGAGAATTTTCTTTGCTTAATTTTATTAAATAATGAACAAAAGTTCCTGTGACCCACGTCAATAAAGCAAAAAAAGAAAGAATCTTCCAAATGGAGTCATGAATCCAAGCGGGTTGTATGTAATTTTGAAACATATAGATTACACCTGCCAAAACTAAGGTCAGAAGAAGAATTCTTATCGTAAATATTTTTATGCTGGACATGCCGTTCAAATGAAGGCGCAAAATTAAGGTTTTTTTCTTTTATCTTCTACCTTCTCATCATTTTTAAGTGATTGAAAAAGTTGATAGAAAGCTAGGATGATAGATAAGAAACAAAAAAGCAAAAGCCAGACTGGAAATATCAGCTGGCTCTTACCTTGGATATACCATCCTAACCAAGTACCTAGGCCAATTACGGCAAAGAGCTGAAAGGATAATCCAATGTATTTAATATAGGTAGGATAACTATCCTGCGATGACTTCTTTTTCAGATGCTGCACTTTTAGCTTTTCCGTTCAATCCTTTTGTTTGCTCCCCCATCTGACATCTGCCATTGAAAGTAGCTCCACTTTCTACCACAAGTTTTTGGGTATAGATATCTCCATCAATAATTGCTGATTTTTTCAAAAATAGCACACCTGAGCAATGAACTTCGCCTTCTATCTTTCCCGAAATCTCAGCTTCCACAGCTAGGAGATTCCCGACGAGCAAGGCTGAATCCCCAATGACAATTTTGTTTTTGGAATCTACTATACCTTCTACCTTACCTTCAATTCTGATATTACCTTGTGCTTTGATATCACCTTTGATGACGGTCTCTTTGGAAATCACATTGCTGGAATTGACCATCTCCACCACGGATTTGTCGTCTTGTTTTTTGAACATACTAATTAAACGTTATAAATTCTTGGGGATTTAGTGGGCTTCCTTTATACCAAAGCTCGAAATGCAAATGCTGACCTGTGGTTAATTCACCCGTATTTCCGATGATTGATATTATCTCACCTCCTCTGATCAGTTCACCCACAGATTTCAATAATACGGAATTATGCTTATAAAAGGAAACCAATTCATTAGAATGCTGTATCCCTATTACATAACCTGTTTCAAGCGTCCATGAAGACATGATAACTGTACCATCAGCAATAGCTTTGACAGGTTCGTTTTCTAGAGCAACTATATCTACACCAAAATGGTTGGCATTTGGCTCAAATACAGCTACTACTACTCCTTTGATAGGTGGGAAAAAATAAGTTTCCGTAAAAGTATTTGACATCATCACTGTCGGACTTGAAAAATCCATAGGTACTCCTCTAAACTCTTCCTCGATGGCTTTGGTGGATTCACTCTTCTTGAACAGGTCAATTTCCCTTCCTCCCCCGCTCTCTAATGTAACAGAATCATCGACTGTAATACCCGTCTCAGTCTCTCCAGCGATGACCATCTGAATATTTCGAACATACAGATCTCTCTGTCTTACTTCCAATATAAGGGAGTCAATACTATCCGATAATTCTAAAATTCGAGCAGTGTTCTCCGTTTCCAAATACTCTGGATCAAACCAGGCTCTGAGAAAAGTTCTCGAAGCAAATAAAGATAGTGCAAAACAAAAAAACAGGAACAAAATGAATATCAATCCAATTTTCAGCTTGGTTATACTCAACGATGTAATCACAGAAAAATCCTCCTCTTTTCTGATTACAAAAAGAAATTTCGTGTCTATCCAACTCTTTGCTTTTTCTCTTAGTCCCAACTTTTGAATATTATGATGATTGAAATTAGATCTTCAAATGGATTTTACGAGGCAAAAACTGCCTGCAATCTATAGATTGCCAAAACTCTTTTGAAGTAATTCGAATTCCCAAAAATATAATATTAATCTAAACCGTTTAATAAATTGATCCAAATCCTTTATTTTGGACACTTATATTTGAGATCTCAGCAATGAAAACGCAATTCGCCTGCATTATTTTATTTTTGACCCTGCTTTTTTCGGCATGTTCCTCTGAAAAAAATACTTTTACTAATAGGCTTTATCATAATACTACTTCAAGATACAATGCATACTACCTCTCGAATCTTAAAATTCAAGAGTTGGAAAATATAATCAAGAAAAATCACAAAGAAGATTTCAGTCAAGTCCTGCCAATTTTTTATCCTATAGATAGTGCTACCGTTGATCAGCATAGAGAACTATTAAAAGACGCAAGGGAACTATCCTCAAAAGCCATTGATTGGCATAGGATAAGCAAATGGGTAGATGACAATTATTTCCTCATTGGCATGGTAGATTATTATCAAGCTGATTTTGATGATGCTATCAATACTTTCAAATACCTCAATGTCAACAGTAAAGACAGGAACTTGAGACATCGCAGTTTGATCCAGTTGATGCGGATTTTTATCGATCTCAAAAGCTATGATGATGTGGTATTCGTCATCGATTACCTTTCCAAAGAATCAAGAATCAACAAAGAAAATAGATTTCACCTCTTCAAAACTCTGGCTTATTACTATGATAGTCAACAAGACGTGGAAGGAAAAATTGGTGCTTTAGATAGGGCTTTGAATTATACCAAAGACAAAAAGGAAAAATCTAGAATCAATTTTATCCTTGCGCAACTTTATCAAAGAGAAGGGTTGGATGCTCAAGCATATAATCTCTACAATGAAGCTCAAAAAGGAAATCCACCTTATGAAAGAAGTTTCTTTGCGCAACTGTATGCCCAACAAGTAGCCGAACTCAACCGCTCGAAAGATGTACGGAGAGTGAGAAGCTATTATGATGACCTTTATAAGGATAGTAAAAACAAAGAGCTAAAAGATGTGGTGCTTTATGAAAAAGCACTATTTGAGTTGAAGCAGGATGAAAAAGAAGAGGCTGTCAACCTACTGATTAGAGCAGCTCAAGAGCAAGGAAACAACCCTATTCAGAAAGGCTATATCTATCAAAAATTGGCTGAAATCAGCTTGGACTTTGACAAGGATTATAGAGCGGCTAAGTACTATCTGGATAGTGCCTTGATGAATTTCAGGCCAATAGATTCTGCCTTTGATCAAATTCAAGCTCAAAAAGGCATTTTAGATGATTATGTCACCCATTTTGAGACAATCACTAAAAATGATAGTCTGATCAGAATCAGTAAACTCAGTCCAGAGGAACAAGATCTGATAGCAACCAATTTTATCAAGTCAGAAGAAGAAAGACTGATGAAAGAAGCCGCAGCAAAAGAAAAAAGCAAAAGTAACAGCGGGATTTTTGATAATTTATTGGCATTTGGCGGTCGAGGTAGTGGGGAAAGCTTCTACTTTGACAATGCCGTCGCTATGCAACAAGGAGCAATTGACTTTACCCGCAACTGGGGCAATCGTCCCCTCCAGGATAACTGGAGGAGGAGTAACCAAAGTTTTGCCACAAGCAGTGGTGAGGTAGAGGAAGACCCTGAGATAGCCGAAGAGGAGAGCACAGAAGAGAGCATCTTTGAGCAAATTCCTACAAAAGAAGCCTTACTCGGACAAATCCCAAACTCTGAGGAAGACATTAACAGACTCAACAATGAGCTGGAAATAGCCTACTTTGAGCTTGGTAAGCTACTATTTTTTGATTTCAAAGAACCTGAATTTTCAATTGAAAATCTCGAAAGCTTGATTACCAGTTATCCCAACACAATCAAGAAGCCAGAGGCATATTATATACTCTATCTAGCGCAAAAAGAAGGGAGAGGAAATCCTGAACTCTATAGCCAAAGACTCAACCGTGAATTCCCAGAGTCACCATTTACTTTCTCGGTCAATAACCCCGACCGAGTGTCTGGAAATAGAGCTTACATAGCCTCTTCCAATCAGTATAAAATCGCCTATGAATTGTACCAGAATAGAAATTATACTGAAGCTAGAAAAATCCTTCGCAGTACTTTAGAAGAATACCCGCTCACTAGAAATACTGATAAAATTCTTTTATTAGATGTGATGATTTCTGGAAAGCTCGATGATAGGGACAGATATAAAACTAGGCTCGAAAACTACATTCAAAATACAGAAAATCCGGAGCTGTCAAAAATGGCAAGAAATATGCTAATAGCACTTACTGGAGAAAAACCAGAAGTAGAGAAAGAAGCTGAAGACCTCGATTCCGAAACCGAGCCTATTGCTGAGCCTGATTCAGAAGAAGATGATGAAGCCGGAGAGTCACCATACAAAGAAAATCCTAATCAAACACATATCTTTGTGATCGTCTTAGAACCAGAAAAGTCTCGAGATGCCAAGAGTCTACTTGGCGACTTAGAAAGCTTTCATAACAGCAATTTCTCCAATTCAAGACTTAGAACTGGCAATATGAACTTGAATCGGGAAAATGCCATTTACATCGTGAGTCCATTCAACAATGCCGAAAAAGCCTTGGAATACAGAGATAAATTCATGGAAGTCTTCTCCACTGAATCTATTAATAATGAAGATAAGGCAAATAGTTTCTTGATATCAATCGAAAACTTCCAAGAGCTCAACAAAAGAAAAAACATAGAAGAGTATAGAAACTTCTACAAGAAAACATACAAATAAAAGTAAACACCTTCATTTTATTGAATAATGACCCAAAAATTAATTAAGTATATCTGGATCATATTTGCAGCTAGCCTCTTAGGCTTTATCATTTTTGTATGGTCTGTGAGTATCAATTTCCTAGGTCTTTATGGCGAACTCCCAAATTTCAAATCTCTTGAAAACCCTCAAAGCGAGCTAGCCTCAGAGCTATATTCAGCAGATGGGGTTCTCCTAGGGACATATTTTAGAGAAAACCGAAGTCCTGTAACTTACAATGACCTAGCTCCCAGCTTGATCAATGCGCTAATAGCTACTGAAGACATTCGTTTTAAGGAGCATTCGGGAATCGATTTCCAAAGTATGGGGAGAGTACTTTTCAAATCTATTATCCTAAGACAAGGTGCCGGAGGTGGTAGTACACTTTCCCAACAGACTGCTAAAAACCTATTCAAAACGAGGACTTCAGAGTCCCAAGGGCTACTCAGCAGAGTTCCTGGCTTACGCATGTTGATCATCAAGACCAAGGAATGGATAGTTGCGGCCAAGTTGGAAAGAGCTTACACTAAAAATGAAATATTAACCCTTTACCTCAATACCTCCGAGTTTGGTAGCAATGCCTATGGGATCAAAACAGCTGCAAAGACGTTTTTTGACAAAACACCTAATGATCTCAATATTCAGGAATCTGCTGTTTTAGTCGGCCTTTTTAAGGCACCCACCTATTACAGCCCTGTATTTAATCCAGAAAATTCTTTAAGAAGAAGGAATACGGTTTTGGCACAGATGGAAAAGTACGATTTCATCAACAAAGCTGAATTTGATTCCTTAAGGGCACTACCTATAGAATTGAATTACAAAGTCCAAAGCCACAATGAAGGTATGGCTCAATACTTCAGAGAAGTTGCCAAAGCTGAGTTGATCAAATGGACCAAAGAAAATCTCAAACCAGATGGGACTAGCTATGATCTCTATGGTGATGGGCTGAAAATATATGTAACCATAGATAGTCGGATGCAGCGCTACGCCGAAGAGGCTGTAGACGAACACATGCGAGATCTTCAAAAAAGATTCGAACAAGAAATGGGCAATAGAGACCCTTGGATTGATGAAAATGGACGAGTAATTCCAAACTTCCTTGAGACACAAGTCAAAAGAACAGAAGCGTATAGAAACCTCGCGCGTCGATTTGAATCACACCCAGACTCAATTCAAATTAAGCTGAATGAAAAGAAAAGAATGAGGATCTTCTCTTGGGAAAAAGGTGAAATAGACACCTTGATGAGCACCATGGATTCACTTCGACATTATAAAAAGCACCTTCAGACTGGCTTTGTATCCATGGATCCAGAGACTGGCCATATCAAAGCATGGGTTGGTGGTATCAATCAGAAATACTTCAAATATGACCACGTAAGACAAGGGAAAAGACAGCCTGGTTCTACTTTCAAACCATTTGTTTATGCCGCTGCAATAGAAAACGGATACAGCCCATGCTACTCAGTCATCGATCAACCTGTGGAAATCAACATTCCAGGTCAGCCCACATGGAGTCCAAAGAATGCCGACGGCAAGTTTACCTATGAAAAAATGACTATCCGTCTAGCGATGGCTCAATCCATCAACTCCGTGACAGCTTATATGATGAAAAAGCTCAGTCCAAAAGTAGTGGTGGAAACTGCTAGAAGACTTGGAATCACCAGTGATCTAGAAGAAGTACCTGCATTAGCATTGGGTACAAATGATGTCTCAATTTATGAAATGATAGGAGCATTTGGCACATTTGTCAATAAGGGAGAGCACATCACACCTTTCTTTATCGATAGAATAGAGGATAAAAATGGAAACCTACTTCATCAATTCACCCCAAGAAAACGACCAGCCATGTCAGAGGAGCATGCTTATCTGATGGTCTATATGCTCAGAGGGGGATTTGAAGAAGAGAAAGGTACCTCACAGGGCGTGCCCTATGCGCTACGTGAAGGAAATGAACTAGGCGGTAAAACAGGGACTACCCAAAATGCATCTGATGGCTGGTACATGGGTATCAGCAAAGACTTAGTATCTGGCGTATGGGTAGGTGGTGATGATCGAGCCATCCACTTCAGAAGCTGGGTCAATGGGCAAGGCGGTAGGACGGCTAGGCCAATCTGGGTAAAGTACATGGAAAAAGTCTATGCAGATCAATCTTTGGGAATTACCAAGGGGCCTTTCCCTAGACCCGAAAGACCACTCAGCATAGAAATCGACTGTGATCAGTATGAAAGACAAAGCAATAGATTCAGTGACTTTGACTATGATGCTAAGAAGAACGACTTCTAAAAATAAATAATTTAGCAATTCAAATTAACAGCCTCTAGTGAGGCTGTTTTTTTATATTTGTAAATCTATGGAAGCATCTTTTTACACTCCTGAAGAATACAATTTACTCCCCGACCAACCTGGAGTCTATAAATACTACAATGATTCCAAAGAACTCATCTATGTAGGGAAAGCAAAAAGCTTAAAGAAAAGAGTTGCCAGCTACTTTGTCAAAAACGCAGGTGTCAATCATAAAACCCGTAGAATGGTCAGAGAGATCCGACAGATTGAAATCACTCTAGTAAACTCTGAATTTGATGCGCTTCTATTAGAAAATAACTTAATCAAAAAAACACAACCCAAATACAACATCCTATTAAGGGATGATAAGACCTACCCTTACCTGATATTGACTCAGGAGAATTTCCCACAAATCTTTCCTACTAGGAAAATGATCAAAGGGCGAGGAACATACTTTGGTCCCTTCGCAAGTGTAAAGGCTATGAACAATGTCTTAGATTTGATTAGGGGACTATTCACAATCAGAACTTGTAAGCTTGATCTAAGCCCTTACAAAATTGCAGAACAGAAATATAAGGTTTGTTTAGAGTATCACATTGGCAACTGCCTTGGCCCTTGTGAAGGGCTGCAAGGTGAACATGCTTACATGAAAGATATAGAACAAGCCAAACATATCCTCAAAGGTAATCTGGGTATTGCCAAGAGTTATTTCAAGCAAAGAATGCAGGAGGCTGCAGAAAAGTACGAGTTTGAGAAGGCACAAAGATTCAAGGATAAATTAGACTTGCTTGAAAAATATCAAGCCAAGTCTATGGTCGTCAATCCAAGTATTAGAGACTTGGATGTCTTTACAATTGTCACTGATGAGAAGCTAGCATTTGTTAACTTTTTGAAAATCAAAAATGGTAGTATCAACCTGACCAAGACAGTAGAGTTAAAAAAGAAACTAGATGAAACAGAATCTGAACTACTCCTTACAGCCATCATCAGACTTAGGGACCAATTCAATAGCGAATCGCCAGAAATTCTCGTCAATATTGAATTCGAAGAAGCTGTGGAAGGGCTCAATATTGCAGTCCCTAAAATAGGAGATAAAAGACACCTAGTAGATCTTTCTTTGAAAAATGCCAAATACTATAAGAAAGAAAAGGCTTTGGCTGCAGGAGATGTTCAAGACAAGAAGTTCAGGGTACTCAAGCAACTTCAATCTGATCTCTCACTCAAGGAGCTTCCCGACCACATAGAATGTTTTGACAATTCCAATATTCAAGGGACCAACCCTGTTGCTTCAATGGTTTGTTTTCTTAATGGCAAGCCAGCCAATAAGGAATATAGACATTACCATATCAAAACAGTAGAAGGGCCCAATGATTTCGCTTCCATGACAGAAGTGGTAGGCAGGAGATACAAAAGACTACTGGAGGAAGATAAGCCACTTCCAAAGTTGATTGTGATCGATGGTGGTAAGGGTCAGTTATCTTCTTCTGTTGAGGCTTTAAAAACTCTAGGTATTTACGGGAAAGTCCCTATCATTGGGATAGCCAAAAGGCTAGAGGAAATCTATTTTCCTGAGGATTCCTATCCAATTCATATCGATAAAAAATCAGAATCTCTAAGGCTACTTCAGAGAATTAGAGACGAGGCACACCGTTTTGCAATTACTTTTCATAGGGAAGTAAGAAGTAAGCATGCCTTTGGGACTCAGCTTACTGAAATAGATGGAATTGGATCTGGTACGGCTGAGAAGCTCTTGAAACATTTCAAATCAATTAAAAAAATCAATGAAGCTAAGCCAGAAGAAATCGAGCAATTGATCGGTAAAAATAAAGCAGCAATTCTGATTAAAGGATTGAATAAAAAAAGCGGCGATTGAAACCAATCGCCGCTTTTATTTTACCATTCCCAAAGGGCATTTTCCCAATCGAGAAGTCTATATTCAAAATCTAAAGCATCTAAAAAGGCTTGTAATTCTTGATTTGGATGATTTGGATTTACCATATCTACAATCAAGGCGTCATCTTTATTAGCATACTTCCTAACCACTGACCTGAACAATCTCAAATCAAAGGCCTGATCATAACCTAGTTCTTTTGATGAATTTTGGAAATTTATCCATTTAGCCTCCGGATGATCTTGGAAATGATTGTAGAAATCCTTGAATCTAATGAAAGCAATGGTTTTCTGACCAGCATTTGAATTAGTCTCAGAAGGCATTACAAGCTCTATATACTTCACATCAAATTTCGTCTGAGAATGATGCCTATCAAATAGAAAATCTTCTCTGAAATCTAAGTAATACAGATTCTTCATAAAGATGCTATCGCCATTTGCTGCAATCCAGAAATTATTCTGGAATTCTGCAATAGATAGTGGCTTAGTGAAGTCCTCATCTGCGAATACCTCCAAAGCATTGTCCTCTACTACAGCTTTGTAAATATTGGTCATGATCCCGTTAGACTTGGCATCCCCAGAACCGTAGAGCGGCAAATTGTACTTCTCTCTTAGATCAATTCGTCTCCAAACCGCAATCTGATACATTTTATCATCTTCGCGGATTGGTCTAATTGAAAATACGGTGTCTTTCTTGAATTGCCTGTCACCTCCACCTGATGGATTCATGCTCGTAGGCACTTGAGCCATCAGATCAGTGTTGAGATACAATCCCAAGAAGACCAACAACCCGATTAATTTAGCATGCTTTTTCATATGCTGTATGTTTCACGCCGAAGCGTATGATTACTTGATAATAACATTTGAAATCTGTGGAGCAGGCAAAGTCGTTTTAATTTTTCTATTCTGGAAATTTGTTCTGGTAATCTCTGTTACTCTGATCACCAAACGATCTCCAGGTCTAGCTTGCTCTGCTAGGTTTCTAATACTAACTGTTTCACCAGCTATACTCACAGAACCTCTTGGAACTTCACTTCTAACTAAGGTAATCTCTCCACCAGTCACTTCGAATTTTGCATCTCTTGCCATAGTTCTTGCAAAAGTAGGCTCAGCTACAGCTTTAATCAAGATACTTTGAATCGGAGAGATACCCTGACTCATGTCTATCGGACCTTGTGTGGTAGAAGGAACTATGGTTGGCATAGGTACTGGCTTGATATCATAGCTCACATCATCAATTTTATTGCCTCCACTACTTACACCGATCACAGTCTTGCCAGAAGGTCCAGGGATAATTGTAACTTGTCCAGGTCTTGTGCCTGCAATTGCAGTGCCATTAGATACAGAAAATGAAGGTGAATAGCTATTTCCTAAGGCAGGAACATCAATGAATAAATCATTAGCACAATCTGCATAGAGCTGATTGACCACCTCAGATGTTACTTTTACAACTGGCTGAGCAACGAAATATTCGTATTCAATATCCAATACCTGATCTTCTCCACCTACATTGGTGATGATTTCACCCTTGATTACTCTTCGAGACAAGCCTCTATCATCGTATGATCCAGGGCTAGCTGTAAATTCAATCTTACCGAAACCGTTTGTTACTGGCACTTCTCTACCGTCCACAAGCATTTTTGGGACATCTGATGATGAACTTGAAGCGATGAACATATCGGCTTCAAATTTAGTCCCAGCGGCTACTACATTAGACAATGCAGCTATTCTTGCTTGAACGATATCTGCTTTGTAATAGAACGAACCAATAGTGTTAGTAATTGCTACTAATGACTCACTTTCTACATTCAAAACTTCATTTTGAAACTGAGAAATCAAAGTCAACACAGCACCAATCGGAGACTTGACGAATGTCAAATTCACAAAGTCCTTTGTTCTTACGTCAGGGTCATTCTTGAACAAATCTATTTCTTTTGCATCTTTGGCAATTGGCTGAAAATTCATTTCAATACCTATTTCCTTTAACATTGCAGAAACTTCCTCAGGATACTTATTCAAAATTTCCTGCATTTCATATCCTTTGCGGTTATTGTTGAATATATTTCCAGGAATATCTACGTTTTTCAATGCAGAAGTCTTGAATTGTCCTTGATCATCTACAGCATTGGACGCAGTGATCAATTCTTGCTTCATAGACTCTAAGTAAGTGAATACTTCAGCAGACTTTTTACGGATTTCTTGAGCTACTTTTACTTTTGGAACATCCTTTTCATTATTACCTTGTTGCTCTACAGTACCAGCAATGGACTGCACAGCAAACTCGTTCTTTTGTATGTAGTTCTTAGATGTTCTTTCTAGACCATCATTAATCAATACAAATTTTTGTAGGATTTGATTAGATACCTGTAGTGCTAACAATGCCGTTAACACAAGATACATCATCCCGATCATCCGTTGTCTAGGGGTTTCTTTACCTCCGGCCATATTATTTCTCTAAAAGATTAAACATTTTTATACAAAATGGGGCTTAACCTTTCATGGCTGATAACATACCACCATATATTTTATTCAATGAACTCACATTGGCATTCAATTTCGCCAATTCATTTTTGAAGGCTTCAGTCTCTTTACCTGCTTCATTCAGACCTTCCAAAGCAGAAGTCATATTTGAATAAAACTTATTCAAAGTCTTCACGTGAGAATTTGCATCTTGCAACTCCATTTCATAGACATTATTCAAAGCAGCCAAATTTTTGGTTACTGCTACTACTTGTGTATGATATTCTTTGGCGTCTGTAGAAGCTGAAGACATTTCAGTCAAGGCAGCAGCTGTTTTACCATAAGATTGATTAATATCAACCAAGGTCTTAGATGCTGTTTTTACATTTTCCGCATATTCATTGGTAGCGACTGCCGCATCAGACAACTTACCCATTTTCTCGGCAGAAGAAGCAAGATTTTGCATTCCCTTACCTAAGCTTTCGATTAATTCAGGTCCAATTTTAGCATTTTCAAGCATTTCATCTAGTTTTTGAGTAGAGCTAGGACCAGCGGCAACTTTAGCTGCTGCCCTACGCTCTGCTGGAGTGTCACCAGCTAATTCTGGGTAGACTTTAGTCCAATCTAGCTCTTCATGTTTTGGCTCAAAGGCAGAAAGGAAAAAAATAACAGCTTCTGTTGAAAGACCGACACCGATCATCAAACTTGCAAAAGGCCAATCCAAGATTTTGAACATCGCACCAAGGATAACGACTGCTGCACCGATACCATAAATCTTTGGCATAATAGAGCCATAAAACTTATACTTAAATGATTGTTTGTTCTGTTCCATTTTAATTAAAAGTGTAATTGTACGTGATTAAGTTATTTTAGAGTTGTTTATTAGCGTTGTCTTCTTCTGTTATTGCTGACATTCATGGAACCTGATCTGCCAATGAAGGTCATAGTAGTTCTAAAACCAATGTGAGCTGTTTTCACATCTTGGTATTCATAAGTCCTAGTGCTTGTTTCGAGATAATGTGCGATATCTTTCCAAGAACCACCTCTTACTACTTTTCTTGATTCACCTTCTTTGGTAAACTTAGGATCCAAATCCCATGTCAAAGCGGTACCTACTTCACTGTAATCATCCAGAACCCATTCAGAAACATTACCTGCCATATTATACAAACCAAAGCCATTTGGAGCATATACATCTACTGGTGCTGTATAGGAGAATCCATCATCAATATAATTCCCTCTGCCTGGTTTGAAGTTTGCCATCAAGCAACCTCTCTTATTTTTAAGGTAAGGACCACCCCAAGGATATTTGGCTACATCTTTTCCTCCTTTGGCAGCATATTCCCATTCAGCTTCTGTTGGAAGTCTAAAAGGAGGCATCTCGTAGTTAGATTTATCATTCGCATTCATATGATAAGTCCTCCACTCGCAATACATATTAGCCTGCTCCCAGCTCACACCGACTACAGGATAATTGTCAAAAGCTGGGTGGTCAAAATAGAACTCCATCAATGGGTCACCATAATGATAAGAGAAACTAGAAGTCCAAACAGTAGTGTCAGGAAGCACTTCATCCAAATTGAATTGTGGTGGATCCTTCAAAGTAGTAGGGGTAGAATAAGAATATTCTCCAAGCCTAACTGCTTCTACAAATTGTCTGTACTTATTATTGGACACTTCATACTTGTCCATATAAAACTCAGAAATGGTCACTTGTCTATTGAAGGCTGATTGAGTGGTGGCGATATCTTCATCCGCCTGTCCCATCCAAAAAGTCCCTGCCTTAACAGCTACCATATCGATCGGAAGATTTTGCTGCCAGCCGACACGCTTGGCGACACCGGTGACTTCCCCCCTTCTATTGTCCTTTTCACTTGCAGATCCTTTCTTCCCAAAAAGTCCACAACCTTGTAAAAACGAGGCTGTTAAAAGCATCGCAATCACCGGAAAAAACCTTGAAATCATTTTTTTATACATAAATGACAGTAATTAAGTTATGTAAATAACTGATAATTTTTTACTTACAACGAAAGCGAAATTTAAACGAAAATTTGACAAAAACACTAATCATTTGTCAAATTTTACATATTTTCTTTAAAACCTAAATCTAGGTGTACGTTGTATTGCTCTCTGAAATTCCCTTGAAACCTGTGGTAGATTATAGGTCAACATAAACTCATGACTAGTTGGGGACTTGGCTTCAAGCCCTCCTACTACCAGGTCAAATGCATAACCTATTCTCAATGAATTGTCTCTCAAAAGACTATATCCTACTAATAATGATACTGATTCTTCTCCTCTATACGCAAGACCTGCACTTACTTTTTGATTATGTGTGGCTATAACGCTCAGGTCATAGGAAAAATTATTAAAAGAAACTGTTTTTAAAAGAAAACTTGGCTCAAATGTCCAAAATGCAAATGTTCTTATTCTATATCCTGCATTCAAATAAGTGTGATTCCTCAACTGATTACCTATAGCACCATCACCAAAATCAAAGCTCGGCTCGTTCAAATGCCTGGAGCTTATACCTACATAAAAATTTCTCTGATCATAAATAGCTCCAAAACCGACATTCAAGTTCATTTGTGTCTCCCTTCCTGCTGCTGGTACTGCTGGATCAGGATTGACTAAGTTCAATTCGTCGTATTTCAGCGTACTAGAAAAGACACCTCCAGAAGCGCCTAAACTTAATACACCTCTACGAAGCCTGAAGTGATACCCTACAGAAAGATTGATTTCTTGATTGGTGGTCGGGCCGATATTATCATTGACAAAGGATAGCCCATAACCCAAGTTTGTATTATCCAATGAACCTGATGCTGTCAATAATTGTGTAATCGGTGCTGGTCCATTGGAGCCAGAATAATTAGCCCACTGTGTTCTATGTAGCGCTGAGAAATTATAGCCCTTTTCTTTTCCTGCAAAGGCTGGGTTATAAAAAAGCCCATTGTACATATATTGTGTAAACTGGGCATCTTGTTGAGCTTTGGTCTCTTGGCTATACAAAACAACCAAAACCAAAAATGGTAAAAATCTAAGTGTGAAGTCTTTCAGCTTAACCATGTATTAAAAGATTTTATCTTTTCAATTCCTATTCTACACATTTAAACTGAAAAACCCCACAAAAGATTAAAAAGATATTATAAATTATTTGCCTTCTTAATATATAGCTCCAAAGCACCTGTCATACTTGGCGCATTTGGCATAGGTGCTTCTATATCCAAAATCAAGTTTTGCTCTCTCACAGCTTCTGCTGTAGTCGGCCCAAATGCCGCAATTCTAGTATTATTCTGCTTGAAATCTGGAAAATTTGTCATCAATGACTTGATACCTGAAGGACTAAAGAAAGCCAATATATCATACTTGATATCCTTAAGGTCAGATAAATCAGCTGCTACTGTATGATAAATAACCGCTTCTGTATACTCAATATTGTTTTTAGCTAAATATGCTGGAATCTCATCCTTTCTAATATCCGAGCAAGGAAACAAGTATTTTTCGGATTTATGCTTCTTGAAATAATCAAATAAATCTGAGGCTGTCTTAGTACCAACAAATAACTTTCTCTTTCTGATAACAATGTATTTCTGTAAATAGTGAGCAGTCTGATCAGATATGCAGAAGTATTTCATATCAGCTGGCATTTCTATTTTGAGTTCTTTGCAAATTGTAAAAAAATGGTCGATGGCATTTCTGCTAGTAAAAATAACAGCTGTATGTTTCAGAATCTCAATTTTTTGCTTTCTGAAATCCTTGATAGAAACTGGTTCTACTTGAATGAAAGGTCTAAAGTCTATTTTGAGATGGTATTTCTCTGCCAATTGAAAATAAGGTGATTTTTCGTCACTCGGCTTAGGCTGGGAAACTAAAATACTTTTTACCTGGCTGAATCTGTCTTTAGTAGATTTACTCATCTTTTGTAATTCTTTATTTATCCGAATTTGAATCTTACTACCCCATGATAAATTTCGAAATTATCAAAAAAGGCACTAATTCCGCGGTGCAAATGTAAGCAAATAAATGGTAATTATTAAATGACATCCGCTTCATCATGATGAGCATCAGGAAAAATACACCTGCGATGTACGCCCAGAAAAAAACAGTGAATGCATAAGTCATAATAGTATTTAGATTTTCTGGTCTATTCAAAGCAAAAACAGCAATCAATAAAGTGATCACTACCAAGAGAATGGATACTATCCTCAGCAAATAAAAGAAATGTGAAAACTCGTTTTTCCCCAAATCATAAACAAAAGTCATGAACTTGATAAAAAGAAACTTTAAAATAGTCACTCCAAACAAAATCAAAGTCAAAACTAGCCAGTAAAAGAAAAGCCCATTAAGTCCACTAGATACCATTGGCTTCAATAAGGCAAAATCAAACACTTTAATTCCTACCATTACTATCAAGGATGATAATAGATTGATTATTATGACATAAAAAATCACATCCAACGAGAAGAATTTCTGAAGCGCATTGGTCTCCGAAAAATCTTCAGCGGTAAGCAGGGACTGTGGATCAATTATATAGTAAAGTACCAATGGATAGATCAGCTTATACAATCCTACCAACAATAAAATAAGGACCAGTGATATAAAGAAAAAATCGTAAAATCGGCTGATCTCGCGCTCCTCGATTCCTGTCTCAGTTTTTACTACAATCGAATAATTTGTATTCTCACCAAAGTACCCCTTGCGAATGCTCACATCTGAAGTCTGTATACCTTTATTGAGTACAGATATCAAGACACTACTCTTACCTTCCAAGCCAAACTTGGACTTCAAATCAGATAACTCTATAGTGGTAAGGGTGTCTTGAGAAGCAAAAAACCAAAGTATATCATCAATAAAAACTGTGGCTCCTTCAGGAAACTCAAATTGAAAACTTGAAGTAGGGAAAAGTGAAACATCCAAAGTGGCTTGAATCATTTCTGAAGACTTGAACCAACCTTCTTGCTTGGCAAAAGCTAAATCATTTTGATAATTCTCTAAAACCTGTGCTTGCGCAGCTAAGCTCCAGCACATTAAAAATATGTTGAATAAAAAAACTTGAAAATATATCTTCATAAATCTAGAATCTTCCTGTATAACCAAAATGGATTTTTGAGAGGTTCAGGGCAAAATCTTGACCATTTGCACCTCCCATAGCATATATAAAATTAAATATGCCACTTCCAGTTTCCAAACTGAATCCCAACCCCGCAGCATAAGGATAGTCAGTGTTCAAACCCTGAACCCTATTTTCTAACCTTCCTCCATCGACAAAAATCATAAAATATGAATAGGTATCAAAATAGAATCTTGGCTCAATATTAATATAGACGTAATTATTTGCAAAAAAGAAATTTTCGTTGAACCCACGAATGCTTCTCAAGCCTCCTAATCGATAAAGGTCGTTGACCAAGAGATTTTTATTTTCCATCATGCCAGCAGACATTTTTCCCATCAAACCCCAATTTGAATTGAAGTAGATATGCTTCATAAGCTCCCCCCGGATATAATATTGAATAGTCCTAAGTTCGACTCCCTCGTAAATGACAGGTGGAAGTCCTGTATTTTCTAAGATTACCTTGTTCCCAATAGCAAACTCCATCTCACCAAAGTACCCTCTTCTAGGAAGAAAAATATCATCTAGCTTGAAAAGCTGATATTGAATCCCGTAGTTATTGAACCTGAAGTCAGCTGTAGGAGGTAAGGTTTCTATTTCTCTAAAGCCCGAAGTCGCTAAAAGATCACCAGCCTGTCTTCTCCCAAAAAATTTCAAATAATTATCAGACTTGAATCTATACCCAAAATCTAGTCTAAAATCTCTGTTAAGAAAAGTAGTGTCTTCCTTAAGTAAGAAAAAACTCGCCCCTACATCAATCATTGACCCTAAGACCATCGGCTCAATAGCTGAAACCCGCAGGTTTTGGGAATATTGACTCAATCGCTGCCAATTGAGTTGATAGTTTCGACCCTTACCACCTACATTGAAAAGTCCTAAGTCAAACTGACCTGTAACTAAAAGCCTGCTTTCTTCGAATTCATTTGGCAAGAATCCAATGATCCCATCTAAGGTATTGATCTTTCTATCATTGATAGGCAAATAAAGTGTAGCTTCTTCATTTTGAAAACTAATCTCGGGTTCTCCAGACCATCTTAGATAAGGAAGATTTTTGATTTGTTTTACAGCTTGTTCTATCTTTTTTTGTGAAAAAGGCTCGCCAGGAAGAATCTGCAGAAATCGGGCAAGGTACAATCTATTTGTTTTAGAATTGCCACTGATTTTCAGGGTATCAAATGTAATTTTAGGCCCCAAATCCATCATCAAAACTCCCGAAAAATCGTTTTCTACTCTTTCCAAACTATCTAATTTGACCGATGCAAAAGGGAAACCCTCATTTTCAGCCTGTGCGATCAATTGCTCAAATAGGGTTGCGACTTCTTTATATTGAAAAGGTTTATTTTGAAACCTCCTCTGATCAAATCCAGCTTTGAGCAATAAGACTGGATCGACATTACCTCTATCTAATATTATCCAATTGAACTTGGCTCCTGTTCCAAAGCTCACATAGAGCGTGTCATTGGAATATTTACGCTCATATATGGTTGCACCCAAATACCCTTCATTATACAATTCCGCCAATAGCGAATTGAGCTGTCCTTCTCTTGACAAGCTGTCTTTTGATATTTGAATGGCAGATTTACTAATTTCACCTGTCAGCTTATAGGACAGAATACTATTTTTATCTTGTCCAAGACTTTGGAAGCAAGCAAAAAATAAGCTGGCGAAAATCAATATGAAACTTTGGTACTTAGTCAAAACCTTTTTGGATATGATCAGCTAAAATTAAGGTAGTTTTTGAAACTTCAGAACATCTCCTCTATCTTTATCCACTCAATCTTTTTCCTTTGGCAGGTATTTATATTCATATCCCGTTTTGCAAGCAGGCTTGCCACTATTGTGATTTCCACTTTAGTACCAACTTGAATCGATCCGAGGAGATGATTCAAATGATCAACAGAGAACTACTCCTCAGAAAAGACTATCTGCCTGAGAAAGACACAATCAAATCGATTTATTTTGGAGGAGGGACGCCATCTCTTCTATCGCAATCACAGCTTGATTCTGTATTGAATACCATCCACAAAAATTTCACTTTGGATATAGAAGAGCTTACCATTGAGACTAATCCTGATGATTTGAGTCAAGAAAAACTTAAATCATTGAAACATTTGGGTTTTGATAGATTGAGCATCGGCATTCAGAGTTTTCAAGAAGATATTCTAAAGTTTTATAATAGAGCACACAAAGCTAGTGAATCCCTACAGGCTATAAGCTTAGCAAAAGACGCTGGCTTTTCTATGTTATCTATAGACCTGATATATGGCTTCCCAAGTCCTGACCATAAGAAGTGGGAAAAGGATTTAGAAATAGCAATCAACCAAGATCCAGGACATATCAGCTCTTATTGCTTGACTGTAGAACCAAAAACAGCTCTGGGAAATTGGGTGGCAAAAGGGAAATTTCGCCCTGCTACAGAGGATTTTGCAGCAGAACAATTTGAAATTTTACAGGCTGCAATGCAATCTGCTGGCTATGTCCAATATGAAATATCGAATTTTGGAAAAGAAGGACATTTTGCTATTCACAACACCAATTACTGGAGAGGAATACCCTATTTAGGTGTGGGGCCTAGCGCACACTCTTTTGATGGAAAAGAGCGCGGTGCCAATATTTCAAATAACAATAAATACATTGAGAGTCTAAATGCATACAAACCTCCTTTTGAGATTGATTACTTATCCCACGAAGATTTAGTCAATGAGTATATACTTACCTCTTTGAGAACCATCTGGGGAACAGACCTGCACTACCTTTTACAGACTTATCACGTGGACTTGTTCCTAGTCAAATCATCTATGATCCAAAAATTGATTCAGGAAAAACTGCTTGAAGTAAATAATACTAGTTTGATCCTTACAGCGAAAGGCAAGCTATTGGCGGATAGTATTGCTAGTGCTCTGTTTATTTGATGAAAAGGTTTACTTTTGGATCAAGATGGAAAAATACAGAGACAATTCAGGAAGAAAGAAGGAGATAGCGCCTCTCCAAGAGGCATTTGAGGAGTTGCTCAAGACATATCGATTAAAAGACAAGTATGACGAGCGTATGCTGATACAAGCTTGGCCTGAGATGATGGGCAAAACTGTGGCCAGTAGAACTACCTCTGTCTACATCAAGGATAAGAAACTTTTCGTAAAAGTTACTTCAGGCGCTATTAAGAATGAGATGTCTATGAATCGATCAAAAATCATAGAAATTATAGAGCAGAAATTTGAAAAAGGTGTGATTACAGATATTGTATTCCTTTAATCACACCTTTAGAATTTTTTGTTAAACCATCAATCTTGAGCACCAAAAACCCGGCGCATCAAAGCACTTGTCCTCGCCATGGGGTCCTTTCTAATATTTTGTTCTTCTTCTGCAATTAATTTGAAGAGTCCGTCTATTGCTCGATTGGTCACATAAGCATTCAAATCCGGATCGATCTTTCTATTTGTCAGCGGAATGGCATTGTAAGTACTAGCAATGTCTCCGTAGTATTTTGTTGCTCCCACTTCATTTAGAGATTCTTGTATTCTTGGTTGAAACAATTCAATTAGCTGTGTTTCCGTCGTTCTTCTTAAAAACTGCGTGGCAGCATCTGGCTCTCCTCTCAAAATATTAAATGCATCTTGGATGGTAAGTTGTCTTATAGCGCTGATGAAAATTGGTTTTGCCTCTTGAGCAGCTTTCTCCGCGCCTCTATTGATAGCCAATAGTGCACGATCTACTTCTGAACCCAGACCAATCTGTCTCAATGTAGACTCCACTCTTCTTGCGTCTTCAGGAAGTAAAATTTTAATAAGCTCATTTTTAAAAAAACCATCTGTCATGGAAGCTTGGTCAGCGCCCTTACTAATCCCCTGGATCAAAGCTTCTTTGAGTCCCGCTGACACTTCTGTTTGCGTAAGTGGTCCTTGCCCACCTGCTGATTGCAATATCCTATTGACATCGGCAGCAGTACATGAAGAAAGGATGATCATGGTGATCAATGAAAAGCGGAGAGTAAATCGCATCATATTCTTTAAAGATTTTAACATTAATTTATACTTATGCAGGTATTTTCTATCGGGAAATTTGCATTGTATTGTGTATAATTGTAACCTACAAAACAAAATGTTCAAACTCCCGAACTTAAATATCGGCAAGATAAGTCTTTTGGTCGCGATAATGACCTGGCTTTCCCTACTTTTCGTTGATATTACAAGACTATTTGGCACAGTCAATCAAATGGAGTCAGGGATAGCACCTGAGATATCTTATATCCTACAGGTTTTATTTTTTATCATGGTATATCTTTTTTACAACTACTCCATCAATAATAGTGAAAAGAGTAATTTTCTTGATCTGATCTGGAGAGGTGCTAGTACAGGTATAGTAGCAACCAGCGTTTCTATTTTTATTTCAATTTTCTATTACCTATTGGGCGATAGCAGATTGGCATCAGACCCTATTTTGAGAAACTTCTTTTATCATGTAGACTTTGCCTTTATTACTTTATTCTTGGTTTCCTGCACGCTCTTGTGGAAGCATTTGATTCTATATCAGAGAACCAAGCGCGTAGTCAATCAGTGGCAAGGATTCGAAATAGGGCTATTAATCAGTATGTTTTTTGTGTTTTTCAATCAGAATACGCTCGACTATAGTTTTTTGTTCGGACTTTCTGTACTGATAATTTTCGGAGCAGCCCTTTCAGTCAATCTGAAATGGATTCCTTATTTGACGTTCAAAGAGAAATGGAAATCAATTCTTTTTCTAGTGATTATTCAAATTTCTTCCGCATACCTATTTGTACAAGTACTCTCTTATAGCGGTAGCATCACGCCCTACCTCAACTTAACGGATAATCTTTTTCTACTTTCCTTATTTGGGTTTGTATTTATCTATTCGATATTCAGTTTCTTGGTGACCCTATTTAATCTACCAACCTCCTCTGTATTTGAGCAAAAGCTGGTAGAGGCCATCAATTTCCAACGTCTCAGTCAATCCATAAAACCCGGGGAAAATGAAAATCAGGTATTAGATATCCTGATGGATTCCTGCATGAGCGCGGCTTATGTAGATGCCGCTTGGCTAGAACTGAAAGATACGGAGGGCAATAAAAATATCATTCATCAAAGATTCATCAATAACAAAGAGCGGAAGATCGTTCAAGAAATCATCCAAGATACCAAGCCTTTCTCAGATTTTACATGGGAGATCAATACTAATGACAACAAAACCTATGTAGGTAAGCTTCAAGATTTCAAATACAAATCTGCAATGGTTATCCCATTGGTAGTCAATAAAGATACTGTGGGGAGGATTTTTCTTCTAAAAGAAGTCAAAGATGGGTTCAACAAAGAAATGACCAACATCATTTCGACTTTTGTTGGTCAAGCCTGTATCTCAGTTGAAAATTACCGCTTGCTCAACGAAGCGATCAAAAATGAACGTTACAAAGAAGAACTTCAAATCGCCCAAAGAGTACAAAGAAGTCTTCTCCCATCCATGCTACACAAGGATAGCACGTTTCAAATTCATGGATTTTCTGAAGCTGCCGATGAAGTTGGGGGAGATTACTACGAAACTCAAGCGCTAGGTGACAATCAATTTGCCATCATCATAGGAGATGTCTCGGGTAAAGGAACTTCAGCAGCGTTCAACATGTCTCAAATGAAAGGTGTATTTCATAGCTTGGTTCAGCTCAATCCTAGTCCGCGAGATTTTCTGATCAAAGCAAACGCCGCCTTAAGCCATTGCTTAGAAAAAAATCACTTCATCACTACCTCCTATTTTGTCCTCAACACCAAAACAAAAACCTTTAAGTATTCCAGAGCAGGCCATTGTCCTACGCTATTTTTTAATGCTGAGAAAAATAATTCTGAATACTTAAGTATTGATGGGATGGGCTTGGGCATAGTCAGGAATAAGCTGTATGAAAAATACGTCCAAGAAAAAGAAGTCGGCTATTCCATAGGGGATATTCTCATCCTCTTTACAGATGGAATTGTAGAAGCTAAAAATGATCAAAATGAAGAGTTTGGTTATGAAAGATTGAAAAAAACAGTCAACAAATACAAGGATCTCAATGCAGATCAACTTCAGCAAAAAATTATTGAAGAGCTCTACGATTACATTGGAAAGTCCACCTTGCCGGATGATGATTATTCATTACTCGTAATCAAATTTATACAATAACCCACAATGCTTTAAAAGCGTATATTAAAACATGCTTAAGATCGAAACTACAAAAGAGTCAAATCACGTAACACTTCACCTTATAGGAGAGGTGGATGCCAGCAATTCCGTGGAACTAGACGAAAGCATCATTGCTCTGATGGAAAGTGGTGAGAAGAATATCCTAGTAGATGGCACTGAGCTTCAGTATATTTCATCTGCAGGATTGGGGGTTTTTATGTCCTATATTGAAGATTTTCAAGAGAAAAATATTTCCTTGGTCATCTATGGGCTGAATGAAAGAGTCTATCAAGTATTTAGAATTTTAGGATTGGATCAATTAATCATTATCAAATCCAATAAAGAAGATGCCTTGCAAGAGATATGATGAAGCACGAGCTGAAACTATATTGTGATACCACAAGGCTAACAGATCTGAGGGCTTTTTTGAATGATATTCTTAGAGATACCTCACTGTCTGATATCGAACAGCATCAAGTTACCTTGGCTGTAGATGAAGTATGTGCCAATCTTATCATCCACTCCCATGGCTGCAATCCACAGGAATATATCCAGGTGGAAGTTGAAAAAGAGAATGGTATCTTGAAAATCGAAATTAGAGATCAGGGTGAGGGCTTTAATATCATTGAATATAAAGAACCGGAAATCACACAAGTGAAGAAAGCCAAAAGAAAAGGAGGCTTAGGCATCATTTTGGTCAAAAGAATCATGGACAAAATTGAATTTGAAAAAATAGGTTCTCAAAACACTTGCAGACTTTTTAAAAATCTCAAATCCAAATAATTGTTAATTTGTCATTCTTTAATGCTTCTAGCCGAATATTTGTTCCTATAAATTTGTAACATTGCATTGTAATTTTCGGCATGCCATCGATATGAATATCAAATATTTCTATTTCTGCTGTTTGGCTTTTGCATTTGCGTGTAGTCCCAAAACAATCATTCAGCCTGAGGACAATCAGCCTTCTACTCCTGTTCCTCTGATGACTATCGGAAATGAAGAGGTGTTTGCAGACGAATTTCTTCATATTCTTTCCAAAAACAGGGCTTTCCAAGAAAAGGAGGGGCTCTTGGATCAATCTGTATTCGAAGAGAATTTTGAGCTCTTTGTTAATTTCAAACTTAAGGTGAAGGAAGCGGAAAATAGAGGACTTGACCAGACTGAGGAGTTTGACAGGGAATTCTCCATGTTCAAAGAAGATCTAATCAGACCTTTTTTGATTAAGAATTCCCTACAAGAAGGCGAGCTAATGAAAGCTTATAACCGCATGCAGGAAATCGTAAAAGCCAGCCATATTCTGCTTCAATTTCCCACTAATGCCAGTAGGGAAGATACCATTGCAGTATTTCGTATGGCACAAAAGCTCAAAACCCAATCAGAAGAGGGAGCCGATTTCAATGAATTAGCTTTGGAGTATTCTGATGACCCTTCCGCACAAGAGAACAAAGGTAGTCTAGGCTACTTCACCGCATTACAAATGGTACATCAATTTGAAGATGCAGCATTCGGATTAGAGATAGGTGAAATTTCTGAGCCAATTTTGACCAATTATGGCTACCATATCATCAGACTTGAAGACAGAAAACCCAATCCAGGTGAAATCAGAGTCTCCCATATACTTGTCAGGTCTCAATCAGGTGATCCAGTAGCTGAAGAGAGAGCTTTGAGAAGAGTAGGCGATATTTACACAGAGCTTCAAAAAGAAGAAAGTGTTTGGGAAGAAATTTGTGCTCAGTATTCGGAAGATCAAGGAACAAAAAATTCTGGTGGTCTACTGCCATTTATCAGTATTGGCTCAGTGATACCAGATTTTGAAAAAGTAGCTTTCAACTTGACTGAAATTGGGGAAATCTCTCCGCCAGTCAAAACACCCTACGGCTATCATATCATCAGGCTTGAGGATAAAAAGCCTTTGGCCACATTTGAAGAAATGGAGCCTATGATCAAGTCAAAAATTCTTAGAGATAGCAGATCTTCACTAATTCAATCTCAAGTCACCTCTATTCAGAAATCTAGATTTGATTTTGTGGAAAATGAAGCCCTCGTTGATTCATTGATCATCAAATTTGAAAATCAGTCCAGAGCTACGATAGAAGAGGAGCTTGAGGATTCAATTTTAGAAAAACAGCAGATATTCACTATCAATGGAGCTCCTACTGTATTGTCAGACCTCAGGGAATTCATACAGACCAATCCTCAAATCATCAGGCCAGGTACACGCAATTTCTTCGCGACATGGTATGATAAATTTGTAGAAGTCAGTCTCAATAAATCAGAAGAAAAATACCTAGAGGAGCACAATAAAGAGTATCAACTCACTCTGAAAGAGTATCGAGATGGAATTTTACTTTTCACCTTGATGAATGAAAATGTGTGGCAAAAGGCCTTAGAGGATAGCCTTGGACAGGTTTCATTTTATGAAACAAATATCGATCGCTATCAATGGAAAGAAAGAACCGAGGCTCTTATCGTCAAAATGACCAAAGACAATGTAACTGCTAGTGTTAAAAGATTTCTTAGCGATAAATCTTATCAAAAAAATCTAGTAAGTAGATTAGAGAACACGTTTTTGAACGATGACCCACTTGCGTTTACTATTGATAATAATGTATACGAGTTTGATTCTCATCCTGTATTGAGTAGAGTCATGGACAAAAAATCCCTTCAAGAGGTTAAAATAGACAATAAAACCCATTTTATTCTGTTGGGTAATAAAATACCAGCTGGGCCGAAAAAATTTGATGAAACTAGAGGAAAGGTTATACAAGACTATCAAGAGTATCTTGACAAGGCACTCCTAGAGACTTTGAAAGCCAATTATATTATCAGAATAAACGAGGAAGAAAAAAATAGAGTCTACGAATTTGTCACCAATCAGTAAGTTTATATTCCCCACAGTCATCTGTCTCCTTCTCAGTTCTTGTGATTTGTTCAAATTCAAGTCAAGTGCTGAAGATGAAGTTGATGATGTTGTAGCTTCTGTTGGAAACCAACTGCTTAAAAAATCAGACTTAAACTTCATTTCTGCTCAAAACAGTACGGAAGAAGACAGTATCAATATCACCAATCGCTACATCCAAAGCTGGGTTAGAAAGCAATTGATGATCAAAGAAGCTGGAAAGACAATGAGTTTCGATGAAGCAGAACTCAATAGGAAGTTGCTCGATTATCGCTATGCCTTGATGGTCTATGAATTTGAAAAAGCTTATGTAGAGGCCAATACTGATAGGATTGTAAGTGAAACTGATATTCAAGAGTATTACGAACTGCATAAGGAAAACTTTAGTCTAAAAGAAATTATCGTCCGAACAAACTTCTTCAAACTGGAGAAGTCAAGCAATCAAAATAGGGTACTGGAAAGACTCCTCAATACAAATAAGACTGGTAGTGATTCGGAAATCAGGCAGATCGCGCTCAATCATGCTTCTAATTACTTCTTGGAAGATTCTACATGGGTTAGGTTTGAAGATATCATCATCAACACCCCTATTGCGAGCAACAATAATAAAGTTCAGCTGCTAAGAAACAATAAATTGATCAAGGCAGATGATGATGCTTATACCTATTATTTCAAGATTTTGGAATATAAATTGCAAGAACAAATACCACCAATGGATTTCGTCAAAGAGGAGGTCTCAAAAATCCTGCTCAATAAAAAAAGAATAGCATTGGTGGAGCAGTTACAAAAAGAAATTTACAATAGAGCACTAGAAAATAATGAGTTTAAAATATATGAGTAAAATCAAAATACTTCTCGCATTCTCCTGTATGATGATAACAGCTAGTCTTCTTTTTGCACAAGAAGAAGAAAAGAAAACCACCCCAGCTACAGGGCAGGTTTTAGACAGGATTGTTGCTAAAGTGAATAACTATATCCTTCTAGAGTCTGATGTACAAAAAACTTATTTAGAAGCAATCGCAAACTCCCAGCAGGGATTTGAAGCACCTACAAGATGCGATATTTTTGAGTCTATGCTGATCAATAAATTAATGGTGGCCAAAGCTGAGATAGATTCAGTTATCGTAAGTGATGCCGAAGTGATGATTCAAGCAGATCAAAGATTCAACATGATGATGGCGCAGCTCGGTGGGGATGAGAATACTCTAGTAGAAGTATATGGAAAAACCAGTGAGCAGCTGAAATCAGAAATCACTGATGCCCTTCGCGAGCAGATGATCGTGCAACGTATGCAAGGCAAAATCACAGAAGGCTTAACTGTGTCTCCAGCGGAAGTTAGAAGATTCTTCAACTCAATTCCCAAAGACTCCCTCCCCTTCTTCTCAGCAGAAGTAACTGTAGGGCAGATTGTGAGAAAACCTGAAGTCAATGAAAAAGCCAAAACAGAGGTGGCTAATTTTCTAGCTGGATTGAAACAACAGTTGATGGATGGAACTTCAGATTTTGCTACGCTAGCTCGACAATATTCACAAGATCCTGGATCTGCCATTCAAGGTGGTGAATTAGGCTTTTTCAGGAGGGGTGAACTTGCCCCAGAATATGAAGCTACTTCATTGGCTTTGAAGCCAGGTGAGGTCTCTGATCCTGTAGAGACCATGTTTGGCTTCCACATGATTCAACTTCTCGAAAGAAGAGGAAATACTTTCAATACCAGGCATATCCTGATCAAGCCTGAACCCAACGAAGATGATATCAAGAAAACCGAACGCTATCTTGATAGCTTAAGAAATGTCATTTTAGAAGGAAAAATTGAGTTTGCAAAGGCTGCAAAAGAATATTCTGAAGATAGAGAGACCTCAGACAATGGTGGCTTCTTTGCTGATCCAGGGTCAGGTTCCAATAGGCTTACATTGCGAACCCTTGATGATCCTGTTTTATATTTTACCCTAGATTCTATGAAGATTGGTAGCATTACTCCTCCTATGAGATTCGAAGATCCAAGAGAGGGAACCAAAGTCAGGGTATTGTTCTATAAAGAAAGATTCCCTGCACATAGAGCTAATTTGAATGATGATTATGAAAAGCTAAAGGCTGCAACAAGAAGGAAAAAAGAAGATGAACTTTTGGGCAAATGGTTTGTCACTGCTAAAGAAGACGTCTATATAGACATTGATCCAGCTTATGACCGATGCAATGTACTTCAGGACAAATAACAGCTTAAAAAAATAATTTAAAAGCCTCATGAATTGAAATTTTCATGAGGCTTTTAAATTTTATACGAGAATGTAGTCTATCTATTGTTGTAGGAAATAAAAGATATTTTTCAATCTTTTACCTCTTCATAATCTACGTAATCTCCACCTTTATCTAGGTCTTGCGATTTGCGTTTATGCTTTTCGGGAATATGATCAACTCTGATTTCTCCGCTTGGATTAGTTCGTTGATATTGCTGACGTTGTTGCTCTTTGGCTGCTTCATTTACCTGCTGTACAAATTTCGCTAGCTTAGTTCGCAAGAAGTACCTTACCAACTGACCCAACAACCAACCTATTCCTAAAATGATGATAATATATTTCACGCAACAAATCAATTTACAAGGTAATCGGAGAATAACTCACCGACTACCCCAATACAAAACTTTTATCTACTCAAATAAAGATTCCTCTCTGAATAAATTTTAAGGAAGAAATCATCCATCAAATCCTCAATGAAATAGATCGCTTCTCCTGTTGACTTCATTTCAGGGCCTAATTCTTTGTTGACATTCGGGAACTTGTGGAAAGAGAAGACAGGAACTTTGATAGCATAACCATTTTTAGTTGGGTTGAATTCAAAGTCTGTAACTTTTTTCTCACCCAACATTACCTTAGTAGCATAATTCACATAGGGCTCTCTATATGCTTTACAGATAAAAGGTACGGTCCTCGATGCTCTAGGGTTGGCCTCGATGATATAAACTTTGTCATTCTTGATCGCAAACTGAATATTGATCAATCCCTTGGTTTTCAATGCCAAGGCGATCTTCTTAGTATAAGTCTCAATTTGTCTGATTACTAAATCCCCCAAGTTGTAAGGAGGTAACACAGCATAGGAATCTCCAGAGTGAATTCCAGCTGGCTCTATGTGCTGCATAATACCGATAATGTAGACATTTTCGCCATCACAGATAGCATCTGCCTCAGCTTCTATTGCACCCTCTAAGAAGTGATCGAGAAGAATTTCATTGTTAGGGATATCACGAAGGACATTTACCACATGCTCTTCTAGTTCCTTTTCATTGATCACAATCTTCATACCTTGTCCACCAAGTACATAAGAAGGTCTTACCAAAAGTGGAAAGCCGATTCTCTTACAAAGCTCTAGAGCTTCATCTGTATTATGAATAGTACCAAATTCCGGGTAAGGCACATCGTTTTCCTGAAGTAAATTGGAAAATCTCCCTCTATCTTCTGCCAAGTCCAAGGCTTCAAAGCTCGTCCCTATGATCTTGATACCATACTTATCTAATTTTTCAGCTAGCTTCAGCGCAGTCTGACCACCAAGCTGCACAATGACTCCTTCTGGCTTTTCTTGAAGAATGATTTCATAAATATGTTCCCAGAATACTGGCTCAAAATACAACTTATCCGAAATATCAAAATCAGTGGATACAGTCTCTGGGTTACAATTGATCATGATAGTTTCATAGCCACACTCCTTGGCTGCCAATACCCCATGTACACAAGAGTAATCAAACTCTATCCCTTGCCCTACCCTGTTTGGACCAGAACCTAAGACTACCACCTTCTTTTTGTTGGTAGGAACCGATTCATTTTCCTCGCCAAAAGTAGAATAATAATAAGGAGTCTGTGCTTCAAATTCCGCAGCACAAGTATCAACAAGCTTATATACTCGTTTGATCCCCATCTCTTGGTATCTCTTATCAAAAACCTCACTTTCCAAGCAACCAAGCAAATGCGCAAGCTGACGATCTGCGTATCCTTTTCTTTTGGCCAACTCCATCAAGTCTCTTGGAATAGTGTTCAGGTCATGCTTTTCAATCTCCTTCTCTAAATGGATCAACTCCTCTATCTGTTTCAAAAACCACTTATCGATTTTAGTAAGATCTTGAATTGTTCTAAAGGAAATTCCCAATTTGAACGCGTCATAGACATGAAAAAGTCTATTCCAGCTTGGGTTTGCCAAGCTATAGAGAATCTCTTCTTGATTTTTCAACTCTTTACCATCTGCCCCCAGCCCATTACGCTTGATTTCCAGTGACTGACAAGCCTTTTGAAGTGCTTCTTGGAAATTTCTGCCGATTCCCATCACCTCTCCCACTGCCTTCATCGAAAGCCCTAGTCTTCTGTCTGAGCCTTTGAACTTATCAAAGTTCCATCTTGGGATCTTAACAATTACATAATCAATCGTCGGTTCAAAAAAGGCTGATGTAGTACCAGTGATAGAGTTAGAAAGTTCGTCAAGGTTATATCCAATCGCCAACTTAGCAGCAACTTTGGCAATCGGATAACCCGTGGCTTTTGAAGCCAAAGCAGAAGACCTAGAAACCCTAGGGTTGATTTCAATCCCTATAATTTCTTTATTATCTGGACTCACCGCAAACTGCACATTACATCCACCTGCGAAATTCCCTATACTATTCATCATGGTGATGGCATAGTTTCTCATTCTTTGATAAACAGTATCAGGAAGGGTCATCGCTGGAGCTACTGTAATGGAATCTCCGGTATGCACACCCATTGGGTCAAAATTCTCAATGGAACAAATTACAATCATGTTCCCAATATTATCTCGCATTACTTCTAACTCGTATTCTTTCCAACCCAGAATACTTTGCTCAATCAAGACTTCATGGACAGGCGAAGCTTCAAGTCCTGCCATCAAAAGTTTTTCAAAATCTTCTGCCTTCTCCACAAATGCACCACCAGCCCCACCAAGCGTGTAAGATGCTCTGATGATCAATGGAAAGCCTATTTCTTGTGCGATTTCTTTCCCTTGCAAAAAAGAGGTCGCTGTAGCACCTTTACATACTCCGACTCCGATTTTCTCCATCAGAGCTTTGAATTTCTCCCTGTTTTCAGCAGTCTCAATGGCATCGATATCAACACCGATCATTCTGACTCCAAATTTTTTCCATATACCAGCTACATCACAATCAATAGCCAGATTAAGCGCAGTCTGGCCTCCCATTGTGGGTAGTACACAATCAATGGTTGGGTGCTCTTTGAGTATTTGTATGATGGATTTTTTCTCGAGAGGAAGCAAATACACATTATCTGCTGTCACCGGATCCGTCATGATAGTGGCTGGATTGGAATTGATCAATGTGACTGTGATTCCTTCTTCCCTTAAGGATCTGGCTGCCTGAGAACCTGAATAATCAAATTCGCAAGCTTGACCAATGACGATGGGACCTGAACCGATGATGAGAACGTGTTTAATGCTACTTTCCTTTGGCATTACAAGTGAGGGTTTAAGAGGGTTAAATACTTATGGCTAAATTGGTGCAAATTTAGACAAATTATTTAAAGTAGCCCGATGATATGAGAAATGCTTGGGAATAAACAGCAATAAAATAATCAACTTTTCCATCGAAAACTCTTATCATCTATGGCGCGCATGGTACAAAGTACACCATCCAAGTGATCATATTCGTGTTGAACCAATTCAGAAATGGCATCAGTGACATCCCAGGATTGCTTTTCCCAGTTTTCATCCAAGTATTCCAAAGTAAGTGATTGATGTCTTTTGACTTTGACTAATAGATTTGGAAAACTCATGCAATCATCCCATAATTCAAACATTTCTTTACTCTGATTTTTTAAAAATGGATTGATGATGATATAAGGCCTATCGAGATTCAAGTAAAACAAACGCTTCATGATACCAAGCTGAGGCGCCGCGATTCCACGACCAAAACCATATACCTTACGAATATCCTCCATGGCATCATGTAAATCCTTTACCCAATCCTCAACGAGATGAAGCTCTTCTTTCAGTACTGGTTCACAAACTTGATACAATCTTGGATCTCCAAGCTTCACAATATCATCTACAGTCTTCATGCTTTGATTTTTGAAGAATAATAAGTTTTTTTCCAACTCCTTCCAACCTTTTTTCAAAAATCGGACTCTTTAAGTTGAATATGGGAAAAATCTACCTCTCGGAAAAAGACTTGATCAATGCTTGTATATCGCAAGATAGCCAAGCACAATTCGAGCTTTTTGAAAGGTATAAGGTGGCGATGTTCAATTTGGTGTATCGAATAAGCAATGATTACGATGAAGCCAATGACCTACTTCAAGAAGGTTTTATAGAAGTTTTCAGGCATATCAAAAACTTCCGTCAAGATTCAACACTGGGCGCTTGGATCAAAACCATCATGGTGAGAAAGGCATTGAAAGGCATCAAGACACTACAAATTCATGAAGATTTAAATGAAGGAGTAGTATCAGATGAACTCCTACTCGATCAGTGGATTGATGCTGAAATGCTCGATCAGGCTATTCAAAGCTTGCCAGAATCTAGCAGGGCGATATTTGTACTCTATGAAATAGAAGGCTACAGTCATGAAGAAATCTCAATATTGTTGAATATCCACAAAGGTACTTCAAAATCTCAACTGCATTACGCCAAAAAATTACTGCAAAAGAAACTCTCAAAAGACTATCTATCAAAATGAAAAATCCTGAAAACAATCAGTGGAACAAGCGCTTGCCAGAGCATCTTCCAAACAAAAGTCTTTGGGGCAAAATTTCATCAGAAAAATTGCTAGAGACACAAATCAAAAATCTAAAAGAAAATCTACCTGTAAAATATCCAAAAGAAAATCTTTGGATGGGCATTGAAAAAGGCTTGAAGAAAAGAAAAATCATTGCCCTTTGGAGTAGGATCGCTTCGGCTGCTGCTATATTTCTGATTGGAATTTGGGGAATTATCTTACTTGATTTTCCGCCCTCTGAACCAAAAACACGCTATTTACAAACCATTATTTCAGAAGAATTAGGAGAAACTATTCCTCAAACAAATCTCGTTTTCATTCCAAAAAATCAGGAGAAATCTTTAGAAGATAAAACACCTCAAACCAAAACTTTGCCTGACAAATCGGTCGAAATGGAGAAGCAAAAACTTCCACAAGTTCAGGTCGAAATTACAATACCAGAGATTCTGATAGCTGAGGCAGAAAGTGAAACAGATACGATTTTTGAAGTCCCAAAAACTTCTAATGGAAGCAAAAAAATAATTGCAGTCAACTGGGATAAACCAGATCGAAGAATCAAAATTGATGGGTTCAATGTGGAACTTTCTGAAAAAGAATTAGAAGCAATAAACGACTTAAACAACAGAAAGAAAGGCAAATTCAGACTTCAAATCAATGAACTGACAGCCCGACTTTATGAACAATAAAACAGCTGAATACCTAAAATCCTGTGCACAGGGATTATTCAACCAAAACACACAAACCAATGAAAAAACTTATCATTCTCATCTTCTTATGTAGCTTCAGCTACCTTGCACAGGCACAGCTGAAAGATAATACGCCGAGATATATTTCCTCTTTTAAAAATTTCGCAAAGAATAATCCAGAATTCTTTACAGATACCTTGGTATTCATCATGCCTAATAAAAGTAAGGTAGAGGCTATATTCAATAATAAAGACTATCAAAAGGAGCAAATAGAAGAGAAAATATTCAATACCTTAAAATCAGCGAAAAACATCAAAGAAAATGAAGTCAGAACATATTATCTGCATTCTGATTGGGTAGAAAACACAATTATGGCAGCTTTGAGAGATATCTATATCCAATATGTCCCATACAAACCAGATTTTACACTTGGTATTCCTTTCGGGCTCGATTACATAGGTGGAAAGTTTACTCCTGAGATGGGGTTTAGAGCTGTAATTAATTTAAAAAAAGTAGGCCTAGGAGCATCGATTACCAATTCAGTTTTTTTCACTGACAAACCAGATGGCGGAGTCAATGTGTTTCATAATCCATTTATAAATGCTGAAATTGTACTTAGCCCCAGTAAAGCTCCATGGGACACCATTCAAATTGGTTATCTGTTGAATGATTCAGGGCCTGTTTTCCAAGGCACTACACTTAAAGCCTCTTACAGGTACAATATAAAGGGTAATTTCCAGCTAAACGCAGGTTTTATTTTCACTGATGATGTCAAAACGATAATCCCTACTGTAGGTGTTAGGTTGTTTTAGTCTAAAATTCTAAAAATCAGGTTATGCTCAGGATTTTGAACTTAGAAGTATAACCTGATTTTTTCAAAAAAATTCCTTCTATCTAAAATTCTCAATAATCTTGAATCAATACATCTGTTGGGATTTTTAAGTTGGCACTTAGTTTTCTGATCATTTCTAAAGTTAGTTTCCGTTTTTTATTCATGACCTCACTAACGCGACTTTTAAACCCAATCATCTCAACTAAGTCCTTTTGCTTTAACCCCATTTGTTCCATTCTGAAATTAATTGCAGCAATGGGGTCAGGCATTTCAATTGGGAAATTCTCTTTCTCGTAGTTATCAATGATAATGGATAAGATTTCTAATTCATCACCTTCCTCAGTACCTTTCTTAGCATCAAAAATCACCTCTAACCTAGCAAGTGCATTTTGATAATCTTTCTCGTTTTTTATTGGTTTAATTTTCATTTTAAATTTCGTTTGCATTGATTTTATCATACTCCGCATGTGTCCCAATAAACCGTATCCAACAAAGCTGATATTCAAAGTTGAACTTGGCAATCAATCGGTAATCATTTCCTTTAATGTTGAAAACAATTCGATTATTTTTTAAAATACTTGCACTAGGATACTCTCTTTTAAGATCTTGAATGGATGACCAATTAGATTTTTCAGTTTCACGATACCAAATTTTCAATTGTTGTTCACAATTACCATGTTTTTCCCAAAAATCTCTTAAAGTCCCTCTAGAAAATATTTTCACACCAAATTACTTGTTTAAAACAAATATAAAGAAAAAAGTTACCAAAACGATAACTTTTAACCACTTGTTTTAAATCTCTTATGTCAAGAGTTTTAATTCTTAACCCTTCTTCTCCACCAGCATCCCTGTAATTTCATTCATCGCCTTCACCTTATACTCAAAATCCCCCTTGAGGGTATCTCGGTAAGCGTTGAGGTTTTCTAATAGTTCATCGATTTCTTCAGGAAGTACTTCTTCTAGCATTTGGCGCAGACGCTTAGCTGTGGTAGGAGATTTGCCATTGGTGCTAATGGCGATTTTCAGATTTCCTTTGGTCACGATGCCACCGAGATAAAAATCACAGAGCTCAGGTGTATCCGCTACGTTGATCAGGATATACCTTTCCTTGGCTTCGTCATGAATTTGCTTATTGATCTCTGGGAAATTGGTAGCAGCAATGACAAGATGCTTTCCTCCCAGATACTTTTCGTCATAAGCATCCTGAATCAGGGTCACATTAGCTGCCTGCCCGGCCAATTCCAAAAACTCAGCATTAAACTCCTTGGACACTGCTGTGACCTGAGCTTTAGGACTGCTCTTGAGCAGGAAACTCAACTTTTCTGTCCCCACAAACCCTCCACCAACGAGCAGAAAGTTTAATTCATGGGCTTTGAGGAAGATGGGGTATAAATGGTTCATGGTTTGATCTTATTTGGAAACAAGTTTTACAATATATTATAGAAATATGGTAGAAATAAAGTTGAAATATGATTGATATATGGCTGAAACCGAAACTTTTGCAGAATTCTTTATAGCGAAAGGATTCGGAGCAATTTAGATATAGAATAGAAATATGGTGGAAATACATTTGAAATAGGGGGATAAATATTTCGCGAAGCATATTTCGGCGAAGCTATATTTCTATCTTATTTCACAACGTATATTTCAACTTTATTTCGCGAAGCATAATTCTAAAATATATCAAACCCGATTAATTTCAACACTGACCACTT
The DNA here is from genome assembly GCF_900188245.1 of Belliella buryatensis. GTDB lineage: Bacteria > Bacteroidota > Bacteroidia > Cytophagales > Cyclobacteriaceae > Belliella > Belliella buryatensis. Next base: position 126,826 of record NZ_FZOK01000003.1, read on the forward strand.
CTTGATATATCTCTTTCAATCTATAACTTTCCTTGACCACTTCACCAATGATGATGATGGCTGGGGCAGCTATTTTTGCATTTTCTGCTTTGATAAGAATGTCATCTATGTATCCTGCAACTAATTTTTCTTCCTTGGTGGTCCCATTTTGAATGATGGCAATAGGAAGGTCATTTCGGTCATATTGCTGATAAAGGCTGACGATTTCTGGAAGCTTCTTAGTTCCCATCAGGATCACAACCGTTGCCGTGGATTGGGCAGCTAGTGCGATATCCCTGGAAATTTCTCCGCTGCTCGTCGTACCTGTGATCACCCAAAAACTCTCAGAAACACCCCGTTTGGTAACAGGTATTCCCACTTGAGCTGGAACAGCTACCGATGAACTGATTCCAGAAATGACCTCAGTAGGAATTCCGAAAGCTTCGATGTAATCAATCTCTTCCGAGCCTCTTCCGAATACAAATGGATCGCCTCCTTTGAGTCTGACTACATGACCATGCTTAAGTGCATTTTCCACACAAAGCTTATTGGTATCCTCCTGTGGCAAGGAATGCTTACCTACCCTTTTCCCAACAAAGATTTTGATCGCTTGTGCGGGCGCGTGCTTGAGTAAAACAGGATCTATCAAGGCATCATAAAGCACAACATCTGCTTTGTTGAGTGCAAGAATTCCTTTTAGTGTGATCAGCTCTGGATCACCTGGACCTGCCCCTAGAAGGGTAACTTTAGGTTTACTTTCTCGTCTCATGCGCTTACCTCTTTTGATCTGTAATTACTGATTGTTTCAAAAACCTGCTGCGCAGTTGCAAAGTATTCCCTCGCAAATGCCTCTGTTGGTTCGTTGCTTTTTATCTGATATGTAATATTCTCGATAGAATCCTTCAGATCGATTTTACCAGTTTCGGTAAATTGCTCGTCGTATTGCTTTAGGATACTGGCATGTGAATTTGTATTTACACCTTCTGCAAGCAAAATTGCTTTGGCTGTATTCACCAATCCTGCATAGGTATGATAAATTGCATCTGACCAAGCTCCAGATTCCAAGCTTTCTTCTGCATTGGCAATTTTTTCTCTCGCCTCTAAGAGTAGGGTAGACACCAAGTCGATGATTACTCCAGCACATTCTCCTACTCCGATCTCTTTGACGTAAGGATCATTATTTCCCCAATCGATAAAATCACTTTCTACAACATCTTCTATATTGGCAGTTTCTTTCAATAATTCGTAGAAATACATCTGTCCCAAACGGTCGTAGTACGCAAGGAAATTTTCTGCTTCAAATGCATTTGCTTCAAAATCATCCAGCAAAATCCTCAATGCCTGAGGCCCTCTTTTACTTGGGATTTTGATGACTTTATCTGCAAACCTTCCTTCTCCATTTCCTAAAGTTCCTCCACCAAGCAATACTTGAAGCGCAGGAAGCACATGTTTGCCAGCTTTGATGGACATGCCCTGAAAGCCAATTGAAGCCATATTGTGTTGCCCACAAGCATTCATACAGCCTGAGATTTTGATTGTCAGATCTTTATTGCTGAGATATTGTGGATATTCGTTAAAAATCACATCTTCGAGTACACCTGCCGCTCCTGTGCTAGATGCAATCCCAAGATTACAAGTATCCGTACCCGGACATGCCGTGATATCTCCAAAAGTGTTGTATCCTCTATCTACAAAACCGAGTTTTTTGAGTTCTTGGTAGAAAAAAGGAATCAATTCTTCTTTCACATCTCTGATTAGTATATTTTGTCTAAGTGTAAATCTCAATTCATTATTTGCATATTTTTTCACCAAATCAGCGAGCAATCTTGCCTTGTCCGTGTAAAAATCGCCAAGCTTAACTTTGATGCCAATAGCAACAAATCCACTTTGCTTTTGCGGTATGATATTGGTCAATTTCCATTGCTCGTAAGCTAATTCTGTGGGTTCATCAACTTTAACGATTTCTGGAGAAGGTTGAATTTGCGAAGCTTCATAGGCTTTATACTCGATGGGATATGTTTTAAAAGGAAGTGACAACTCTTCCTCTTTGACCAAATCTAGAAATGTTTCTAAGCCTAAATCTTTGACCAAAAATTTCATTCTGGCTTTCATTCTTTTGGCTCTTTCTCCATATCTATCGAATATTCTGATGACACTTTCGATGAAAGGAATCAATTTATCCGTAGGTAAAAATTCATACACTGCATCAGCATGTCTCGGCTGAGAGCCAAGTCCACCTCCCAGCAAAATCTTGAATCCTCTTATTTGCTCACCATTCTCCTCTTTCACTTTTGGAATCACGCCAATATCATGCAGGTAAGCCAAAGCAGTATCTTCATCACTGGATGAAAAAGCGATTTTGAATTTCCTTCCCATTTCCTGAGAAATTGGGTTTCTAAGAAAATACTGAAAAGTAGCTTCAGCATACGGAGTTACATCAAATGGCTCGTTGGGATCAATTCCTGCCATTTCAGAGGCCGTCACATTTCTAACGGTATTCCCGCAGGCCTCACGAATTGTTACATCATCCTTCTCCAACTCAGCCCACAATTCCGGCGTCTGATCAATTTTGACATAATGGATCTGAATATCTTGACGGGTAGTAATATGAAGTCTTCCTGTGGAGTATTTATCCGAAACTTGAGAGATTCTGTGAAGCTGCTCGGAAGTAACTCTTCCATAAGGAAGCTTAATTCTGATCATCTGTACACCTTGTTGCCGCTGACCATAGATTCCACGGGCAAGTCTTAAGCTTCTGAATTTTTCATCATCAATTTTACCTTCCTTGAAAAGCGCGATTTTTCTTTCCAATTCGATAATGTCTTTTTCTACAACCGGGTTTTCTATTTCTGTTCTAAAGCTTTGCATAATATTTATTCTCTATCGGTTTTATAGGTTATTTTGTTGTACAAAGTACCAAGTACTATGTACAATGTGTTTCATGTAGCTTATATGATTTGATTTTTAGTAGATTCTAAAACCTACCTTCTAAAATCTTCAATTTATAAACCCAACACTCACTGTATCATAGGAACCTTCATCTATCAAAATAAAGCTGCCTGTTGATTTATTTTGTTTATACGAATCAAAGTGAATCGCTTTGCTCAATTTGAATGTCACCTGACCGATGTCATTCAGTTTTAGCTGATCGGATGCCTCTTCTCCAGAAAAATCGGTGTGGATTCTTCCCTGAATGCTCTCAACTTTTGCTAGGACTCTATTGACTCCATGTTGAAGCGTATATTTATCTCCAACCTTCAATGGTTTAGCATTGACTTGACAGATGGTTGCAGAGATTGATTTTTCTGATTTTGGCAAATCGGAATTCTTCACGATGGTATCACCTCTACTCACATTCACCTCATCTTCCAAAGTAATCGTGATAGATGAACCTATTGCTGCCTCTTCTACTTCTTTTTCAAAAAAGTGAATGGCTTTGATTTTGGAGGTTGTCAATGAAGGCAAAACCGTGATGCTATCTCCTTTTTTCAGATTTCCACCGTAAACTTTCCCTGCAAAACCTCTAAAATCATGGTAAGCTTCTGTTTTTGGTCTGATGACAAATTGAACAGGGAATCTTGCAGCACTACTTTCTTGCAAATCCGCTGGCTCTAAAACTTCGAGATGATCCAAAAGTGTATTTCCGATATACCAATTCATCAAATCAGATTTTTGGGAAACATTCTCTCCTTTCAAAGCTGAAATAGGAATAAAGGTGATTTGATCTGTTGTGAAGTCACTTTTCGCAACCAATTCCTCAAAATCAGATTTGATTTTCAAATAAACCTCTTCATCATAGTCAACCAAATCCATCTTGTTGACCGCAACAACCACATGACTCAATCTTAGCAAATTGCTGATAAAAAAATGGCGATAAGTCTGCTCTATCACGCCTTTTCTTGCATCGATTAAGATAATGGCAACTTGAGAGGTCGAAGCCCCTGTAACCATATTTCTTGTGTATTCCACATGACCTGGTGTATCAGCTACGATGAAATTGGTCTTGTCGGTATTAAAATAAATATGCGCTACATCGATAGTAATTCCTTGTTCCCGCTCGGCTACCAATCCATCTGTCGCCAAAGAAAAATCCAAGTAGTCATATCCACGTTGCTTGCTATTTCTTTCGATTGCTTCCAATTTATCAGAAGTCAATGATCCGGTGTCATACAATAATCTTCCAATCAAAGTGCTCTTTCCATCATCCACCGAGCCAGCAGTCGCTATTTTGATTAATTTTCTATTTTCCATTTTTTTAGAAGTGAGATGTGAGACTTGATCTTTTCATCAGTTTATATTTTTTTTGCCACAAAGGCACAAAGACTCAAAGGTTTTTTTAGAAAAAGCTTCCAAGTGTTTTGAGGGGTGTTCAATGCTATAGTTTTTATATCGCCAAAGGCATATATCCATTTATATCGCGTAACTTATATCATTTAAAAATACCCTACCTTCTTTCTTTTCTCCATCGCTGCTTCGGAGCGTTTGTCGTCGATTCTTGCTCCTCGTTCTGAGATGGTTGAAAGTCGAATTTCATCAACAACTGCTTCCAAGGTATCCGCATCTGAAAGTACAGCAGCTGTACAAGTCATGTCACCAACTGTTCTAAATCGCACCATTCTTTCCACTACTTCCTCAGAATTATCTCTGTAAACATGCTGATTTGCTGTCCAAACCATCCCATCTCTAAAGAATACTTCCCTTTTGTGAGCGAAATAGATAGAAGGAATTTTCATGTTTTCATTTTTGATATATTCCCAAACATCCAATTCCGTCCAGTTTGAGATGGGGAAAACTCTTACATTTTGACCTTGATGGATTTTTCCATTAAGCATGTCAAAAAGTTCTGGTCTTTGGTTTTTTTCATCCCACTGACCAAAATCATCCCTTACTGAAAATACACGTTCCTTTGCTCTCGCCTTTTCCTCATCTCTTCTCGCTCCACCAATACAAGCATCAAACTTGAACTCTTCTATAGTATCCAATAAAGTGGTAGTCTGCAGTGTGTTTCTACTTGCGTACCTTCCTCGTTCCTCAGTAACCTTTCCTTGATCAATAGAATCTTGTACATTTCTGACGATCAACTCTAAACCAAGTTCTTCGACCAGTTGATCTCGAAATGCTATAGTCTCTGGAAAATTATGTCCCGTATCAATATGCAAAAGAGGAAAAGGAATTCTCGCAGGATAAAATGCTTTCTGTGCCAATCTTACCAAAGTGATGGAGTCTTTCCCTCCAGAAAAAAGCAATACAGGCTTCTCAAACTGAGCCGCTACTTCCCGCAAAATATGGATCGATTCCGCTTCTTTTGGATTTGGTATAAATAGGTTTGACATATTTATTTTAGATTTTAGAATTTAGATTTTTGTCGAAAATTGCGACAACCATCATTTTCGTGTTTTATCTCTTTACTTTTATTGGCAGTCTGAAGACTGCAGGCTATTTGGTCCAAGACTGAAGTCTTGAACCATTTGTGCATCAGTTCAACCCCTTAAGGGTTGTTGGTACTTGTTTTAACCTTGCCCGCCGGGTTGCAACCCGGGGCTAATCAAAGTTCAATCCCTTCGGGGTTGAGACTCAGTACAGTCTGAAGACTCCTAATTTTTGGTCCAAGACTGAAGTCTTGAACCAGGAACCGGATTTACCGACTTCATTATTCGACATTCAGCGCTCATCAATCGATACTTTAAATCTTGAATTCTGAATGATGAAATAATGAACTCCGAAGTTTAGGAGCACCTGTCTTGTGTCTTGTATCTTGCGTCTTTCATCTATAATGATGAATTTCGAAGTTTAACCTCAATTGACGCTTTTCTTATATCGCCTAAGGCATATATCTATTTGTATCGCGAAGCATATATCATTTTATATGCAACCCACACTCCTTCTTCGACTCTTCCCACCACCATCTGCCGGCTCTTGGATCTTCGCCTTCGCTGATGGCTCGGGTACATGGGGCGCAGCCTATGCTGATAAAGCCTTTGTCGTGGAGCGGGTTGTAAGGAATATTGTTTTCATTGATATAGACGATCATCTGATCATAAGTCCAATCGAGTAAGGGGTTGAACTTGATGATCTGATTGGCTTCGTCCCATTCGATTTTTTTCATATCGGCCCGGTTTGGGCTTTGCTCGGCACGAAGGCCAGTTACCCAGACACTGTTACCAGCAAGTGCTCTTTTCAGAGGCTCTACTTTACGTACAAAGCAGCAGGATTTTCTATTTTCCACTGAATCATAGAATCCATTGATGCCGATATCGGCCACCAACTTCTCTACAGAGGTCCTTTCAGGGTAAAGCACTTCAATTCTTTTTTTGTACTTACTTTCAGTCCTAGCGATCAAGTCCAAAGTTTCCGGAAACAAGCGACCTGTATCCAAAGAAAAGATATGGATATCAAGTAGGTTCTCCGCGATCAACTGCGTGATGACCTGATCTTCTTGTCCCAGTGAAGTAGAGAAGATTACTTTTCCGGGGAAAAGATCCGAAAGCAGTGCCAAGCCATCGGACGGACTTAGACTATCCAGCTTTTCGCCAAGACTATGCAAATTCGTTTTTAGGCTCATCTTTTTTGATTTTGGTTGCTCCTTCCCAAGCACGCTCGTGCAGGTAATACAAGGCGATTTTGGTGACTACCTCTATTGACCCAATGGAAAGGGCCATGACCAATTGGCCAGTGACGAAAAAGGAAATCACCATGGTATCGAGTGTACCGACTATTCTCCAAGATATGGATTTGAGAAAGCTCTTGATGTTAGAATCTTGGCCTTTGCTGTTTACAAACCACTTTTTGATAGGTTGGTCTAGGATCATATACTTTTCCAGTTTCAGAACAACAAAAGTATATAAAACCTATAACAAAGATGGGGTAATTAGGGAAAAAATTTTATTCTTTATCTAAAATATCTGCTAAAGTCTTATTTTCCAGAACTTTAAGCATTTCGTCCCGTACTTGGATCATGACCTTATTTAGCCCACATGCTGCTTCGGACTTACACTCTACGCAGGGTTCGTAGTAGTTGAGGCTTACGCAGGGAAGTAGGGCAATGGGACCATCCAAGAGTCTGATCACTTTGGACAGAGCTACATCTTTGGGCTCTTTGATCAGGTAATAGCCACCTCCTTTTCCTTTTTTGCTTCCTAGAATCCCAGCCTTTTTCAACTCCAAAAGTATGTTTTCCAAAAACTTATGGGAAATCCCATATTCCTCAGAAATGTCCTGTATCAATACCGTCTTCTGATCACGGTGCTTGCCCAGATAAGTCAGGGCATGAAAAGCATATTTGGTTTTTTTGGATAGCATGGTTACAAAAATAGACTTTTTATCCGATTTGAAAAGTAGGCAATGAAGGCTTATATTGATTATGACAAATTAAGTCAGCAAATTGGTCTGCTATTTAAACTCAAGGAAATATTTTAGAAATTTTTCTGGTAGATACTCTCTTCCATAAAGTCTGTAGATTAAAGGCTTTGACTCATTTTTCAAGAAGTTTTCAATACTTGTTTTGATGATTTTGGATGCATCTTCAGCACTTTGGATGGATGGGAAAATTCTAAATAATACTAACTCATTCCCCTCCCTTCTATAGCTGAGTTTATTTTCTTCTATAAAAGCAAGTAGGTTGTGTGATACTTCTGATGCTGACGTTTCCATAGTGGCGACAAAATAAACCTCAGGATATAAAAGTAGTGAAGAATTGCCTTTGGATAGGTTTTCTTGTGCAAAGCTCGGCAGTGCCAATAAAAGGAAAAGAAAGAAAGGGAGCGTCTTCATACTCCTAATACGAAAGTGGAGATGAAAACGCTACAACACATTAAAGCATTATTTATTTCAAAAACTTCCAATTGCTCTTAAAATCTCTTGGTAAATCTTCCTTCATCCTTGCCCTGAGGAGTTCTATCGGCATGTAATTCTGGGTGATGAAATAATCGTGGAATTCTTTTTCTGACATCTTGCCACCTTCTACCATTTCTTGTCTCAATTGGTAAACTTGGATACCTCCAATCATGTAGGCCAGTTGATACAAGGGGCCATAGCTGCCTTCAAAGGACCGGCGAACTTCTGCTTCTGCATTGGCTCTTTCGTGCCCAACATTATCTACCAAGAAATCTATGCATTGCTGTGGTGTCCATTCTCCAAGGTGATATTTCAATGAAAAAACAATTCTTGCTGCTCTGTGCATTCTCCAAAAAAGCATGCCGATTTTATCCTCCACATTTCTTGGGAAATCCTTGTCCCAAAGATTGAACTCCCAATACAAAGTCCAACCTTCTACCCAAAATGGCGTGTTGAACATCCTTCTATGAGGAAAATGACGCTGATTCATAAACTGCTGCAAATGATGACCCGGAATCAATTCATGATGCACCACCGCTCTAGAGAAGTGTGGATTATTACCACGCATACTCATCAATTTGTCTTCATGGGACATCTCTGAAGTAGGATAGGAAATGATAATTGTCTCCCCTCCCAGAAAAAATGGACTTACTTTTTGCCTTTCTGCCGACATCATAGTTGTTCTCCAAGTTTCTTTTGCCATGTCAGGAATAGTCAACAAATCACGCTCCTCCACAAATTCAACGGCCTCTTCAGCCATTTCTACTACCATACCAGGCCAAACACCAGCAGGAACATATTGGTTTTTGACATGTTCGAGTGCTTTTCGCCAATCTTTACCAAAGCCCAACTCTTCTGATGCCTTGATCATCTCGGCCTCACACCAAGCGTACTGCCTTTCACCTTCTTTGATCAGCTCCTCTGCAGTATAGGAGATCATGTTGTATTGGAGTTCTTTTTCAATATTGACTTTACCAATAGGCTTTCCGATGATTCCTGAGCCATCATCTTTGACTATGGTGTTTTCAAAATGATTTCTCAAGAAACTGGAATATGCTCGGAGTGTTTGGTTCAAGCTTTCCATTGGTTTTTTCATCCACCAAGTAAACTCTGGATCATAGTCGAAATAAAAATTGTAGGCTTCATCTGTACTCCTTCTCAAAGACTCTACTACTGATGCAGCCAATTCAGCTTGTTGCCAAGAGGTATAGGGCTTGGATTTTTTCATCTGCTCCCATTTGGTTTTGGCAAGCTTTTCAATTTGGTCAAAAGTAGCCGCTAGTTCTTGTGCATTTGGTTTGATTGCCGCCCTTCTTTTTTGATAAAAATCCTCTAAAGGCTTTCCAAAATCTACCACAGGTTTCACAGCCTTAAACTCTTCATAAGAAGCTTTGTGAAAATACTGCTGCTTCTCTAGATAGTTTTTAAAAATCTGATAGTCCAACTTTCCATCCATGGAATAGCTATCATAAGGCATCGCCTCAAGCGCTTTCAACCAATCAGAATATAGCTTATCAAATCGCTGAAAATATTCTTCTGAATTGGAGTTGTTGTATTTCCTACTCAAGGCGCTTACATCCGCTTGGTAGCTACTGATAGCTGGATACAATTCGGTAGCAAAGGATGCTTGGATAATCAAAAAACTAAAGCAGAATAGGATTAGGTTTTTCATATTCGAATGATATTAGTGAATCTTAGATTGAAATATACTAGAAATAAAAGTAGATATAAAGTTGAAATATGATGGATGGGGTTAATTAATATGAATATCAGGAACTTTGCCAGAGACATTAAAAAAATCCGATTTATCTTACTTCCGATCCGCCACAGCAGACAAGTTATTAATTGATACCTGCCCGACGCAGGCGAATTGGATATTTGAGGATAACTTGTTCCGATTTTTCGGAATTGACCATTAGCAACCGAATAAGCCAATGAATTGATTTACTGGCAAAGAAGCGTACAATCAGATCAAATAATAAGTATATCTTTAAAGACACCAGTATAAAAATAATACTTGCTATTTCAATTATTTTGATCCATTTACAATGAAAAATGAATTCTTATCCCTGCAAATCTAAAATTAATTTTTAGATTTGCAGGGATGGTTCAGCGATCTATACATGCAGAATTTGAATTTTCGGTCTCTAATTTTCCCGTAACTGGAATTATTGGGCCAAGGCAAGTTGGCAAAACTACATTGGCCAAAACCTTCCCCTATGGGAAACCTTTTCTCTATTTGGATTTAGAAAAATTATCCGATCTGAATAAGCTGAATGATCCTGAACTCTTTTTTTCATCCATTCCTGATCATACGATCATTTTGGATGAGATTCAGCACAAACCCGACTTATTTCCTTTGATTCGCTCATTGGTAGATGAGCATCGTATACCCGGGAGATTTATTATCCTTGGGTCTGCCTCTCCAGAATTACTCAAACAGTCTTCAGAAAGTCTCGCAGGTAGAATCAATTACATTGAAATGTATCCCTTGAACTTACTGGAAATAGACAAACTGCTTTCAATGGAAAGCCTATGGATTAATGGGGGATTTCCGGAACCTGCTTTGAGTGCTAACAAAAAATTTACCCAAAGCTGGTATAGGAGCTTTATCAATAGTTACATCCAAAGGGATTTGCCTTCTCTTGGTCTTCCTGCCGATCCCAGCGTAAGCCGGCAATTGATGATGATGATGGCCTCCTTAAATGGCGCAACTCTAAATTATAGTATGCTAGGAAAATCACTTGGCTTAAGTTTGCCTACAGTCAAGACCTACTTGAGCTTTTTTATCAATGCATTCTTGCTAACGGAACTTCCTTCCTGGTATGTAAACGTAAAAAAGCGCTTGGTAAAGTCTCCAAAAATTTACTTTCGGGATACAGGCATGTTACATTATCTCCTAGGTATCAGCAATAAAGATGCGCTATTTGGTAATATAATAGTAGGGACATCTTGGGAAGCCTTTGTTATCCATCAGGTAAAGTCAGTATTGAATATTGATGATCAGATCTATTACTACCGCACTCAAGATGGTGCTGAAATTGATCTGCTGATCAGAAGGGATAATCAGTGGCTGGCTGCCGCTGAAATCAAACTCAGTCTTTCACCCAAATTGACCAAAGGAAGTTACCTAGCCATGGAAGATCTGGGAATAAAAAAACTTTTTATCATAAGCCCGGTAGAAGGTCGATATTTCTACGAGCCAAATGTAGAAGTACTTGGAGTCAAAGAGTTTCTTTTAGAAATAAGTAGTAGCTGATGAAAATTGGGGATATAAGAAGAAAATACTTTTAAAATCTACCTTGAATATTTAAAACTGGGTTTTAAATATTCAAGGTAGATTTTACTTTTGAAACATCTCTTCTATTAATTCTGAGTAGAATTCTTTTACTGTTTTGCCGATGGCTCTTACCTGCTGACTGATCAAACTGGTCTCTGTCTGTCCTGGGACGGTATTGATTTCGATAAAGTAGAATTTCCCTGTTTCATATTCCAAGAAGTAATCTATGCGCACAGCTCCCTTGCAATTGAGTTTCTGATAGACCTGAGAAACAATTCTATTCACCCTTTGCACTTCTTCCTCAGACATTCTGCCTGGAGTGATTTCTTCGGTGATTCCTGGGGCATACTTGGCCTCGAAGTCAAAGAACTCTTTGCTACTCACAATCTCTGTAGCAGGCAGGACAGTAGTCAGTCCTTGGCTATGATAAACACCAATGGAGAATTCCCTGCCAGCTACAAATTCTTCCACCAAGACCTGTGTATCTTCAGCAAATGCCTTAACCAAGGCTTCCTGCAATTCGTTTGGATCTTTTACTTTACTCATGCCAATGCTACTACCGCCATTGTTGGGCTTTACAAATAGTGGTAATCTCAGTTCCTTTAAAAGCTGAGTAGGGTCAAGTTCAGATTTCTTAAAAAGCTGAACTGACCTAGCGACAAAGAGCTCTGGGATATCATGCACTATAGCTTTGGTATACCCCTTGTTCATGGTGATGGCAGAGGTCAAGGGATCACAGGTAGTATAAGGCAAGCCAATCATATCAAAGTATCCTGCAAGCTTCCCATCTTCTCCAGGAGAACCATGAAGGATATTGAATACCCCATCAAAAGTTATTTTTGAGCCTTGGATAGCAATGGAAAAATCATTGAGGTCAACAGGTATTCTTTGACCGTCTGCTGTTTGATGATACCAATCACCTGGGTAGATCAAAATCTTATAAACATCATATTTATCCCGATCGATCTGGGTTTCGACCATGGCGGCACTTTTCAAAGAGATCACGGACTCACCTGTAAAGCCTCCTGTGACCAAGGCAATTCTTTTCTTCATGGGGGTAAAGTTAAGGAGGATTTGGCTTCCTAAAAATGAAGATATAAAATGACTGTTTAAAAAAAGAAAAAAGCCTAATGAAAAAATTTGGAATAATTTACTTTTAGAAATCTTCACTAAATACCTAACTTTCTTCTATCTTGATAAAATTAAAATTTATGAATTGGCAAGGCGTATTTCCTGCAGTTACCACCAAGTTCCACCAAGATGGAAGCTTGGATATGGACATGTTTTTCAAAAACATTGACTTTCAAATCGAATCCGGTGTGAAAGGGATTATACTAGGCGGTACTTTGGGTGAATCCTCTGTCCTATCCCTAGATGAAAAAATCCACCTAACTACCGAAACTGTAAAACATCTCGATGGCAAGGCTCCAGTTATTCTCAATATTGCCGAAGGAGCAACCAAAGATGCTATTTACTGGGCGCAAAAAGCCAACGAAATAGGTGCTTCAGGTTTGATGCTATTGCCTCCCATGCGCTACTCCGCTGATCACAGAGAAGTGGTGACTTACCTCAAAGCAGTAGCCAATAGCACCGACCTTCCTATCATGATCTACAACAATCCTGTGGATTATAAGACTTTGGTGACTATTTCCATGTTTGAAGAATTGGCTGCATGTAAAAACATTCAAGCCATCAAAGAATCTACCAGAGATATTTCCAATGTGACTCGCATGCGAAATCGATTTGGTGACCGCTTCAAAATTCTATGCGGAGTAGACACATTAGCGATGGAAGAATTGGTCATGGGGGCAGACGGCTGGGTAGCAGGCTTAGTCTGTGCTTTCCCCAAGGAAACTGTCACAGTCTATAATCTTATCAAAGCAGGAAAATACGAGGAAGCTCTACAAATTTACCGTTGGTTCCTCCCTCTCTTGGAATTGGATATCCATCCCAAACTTGTTCAATACATCAAATTGGCCGAGCAAATGGCCGGAATTGGAACCGAATGGGTCAGGGCACCCAGACTCACTTTGGTGGGAGAAGAAAGAATAAAAATAGAGAATATCATTAAGAGGGGTTTGGAGCATAGGCCTAAGATTTAAAAATACTTTGTGATATATACTTCATGAAATATAATGGAAATATGCTATGCGAAATATGGTAGAAATACGCCTACAGCGAAATAAATAGAAATATGATTGATATATACTTCGTGAAATAGATAGAAATATGCGGGAGAGTTAGTTCCACCTTGTTTCAATTTATCCCGAATCGCTCTGCTCTCAGGATCTTCTATAAAGCTCCGGTTTCTACCATATTTCAATTTATATCCATTGTATTTCTAAATTATTTCAAATCACTTTGCTCTTAGGGATCCCGCTAAATCTTCAATATGACCCATGTTTCCACTATATTTCAATTCTATTTCTACCATATTTCTATATATATCTATTGTATTCCAATCACTTAAAGCCATTTTAATTTTAAAAAAGAAATCATGAACTACGACCAAATATTCCAATCCGCCCAAGATGCTTTTTTACATTTCAAAAATGTTTCTGGAAAGGATAAAGGCAAATTTTTAAGACGAATTTCAGAAGGAATCGAGGCGGAAAAATCGACTTTAATCCCCATGGCTTCTGGGGAATCCAACTTGCCTGAAGGAAGAATTACCGGAGAACTTGGCAGAACTGTCGGTCAAATCCGACTATTCGCCAATTTGGTAGAAGAAGGGTCTTGGGTAGAGGCTGTAATCGATCATGCTGATCCGGAAAGAACTCCTGCTCCTAAGCCTGATTTACGGAGATTTCTGACACCCATAGGGCCCGTTGTGATTTTTGGAGCAAGTAATTTTCCTTTGGCATTTTCTACCGCAGGGGGAGATACGATTTCCGCTTTGGCAGCGGGATGTCCCGTCATATACAAAGGCCACCCGGCTCATCCCGAGACGTCCAAATTAGTTGGACAGATCATCCAAAAAGCTGCCATAGATTCCGGATTGCCCTTAGGATTATTTACCCATGTAGAAGGAGGTATAGCCGAAGGTCAGGGTTTGGTGAAACACCCTTTGGCTAAAGCCGTGGCATTCACAGGTTCATTCACAGGTGGAAAAGCCTTATTTGACCTTGCTAATCAGAGAAAAGAACCAATCCCTGTTTTTGCAGAAATGGGCTCTGTAAATCCCATCATTACTTTTAAAAAGAACCTAGCAAACAACTTGGAGGCTTTGGCCAAACAATTCGTCGACTCTCTGACTCTCGGAGCAGGACAGTTTTGCACCAACCCTGGATTAATCATGGTGCCCAGTGCCCATGCAGAGGACTTTGCGGAGGCTGTAAAAAAAGAATTGGAAGAAATCGCAGCAGCTCCAATGCTGCACGAGGGAATAGCAAAGGCTTATTATAAGTCTTTGGAGAGCATGAAAGAACGCAAAGAACTTGATTGGGTGCAGGTGGCAAAAGCCAAAGATCTGATTAAAGCCTATCCTGCTTTGGCCAAAATCAAGGCTAAAAACTGGCTAGAGGATGATCATTTTCAGCAGGAAGTATTCGGTTCATTTGCCCTGATGGTGGTGTATGAAAACTTCAATGAACTCTTCGCCATTGCGCAGCGGCTTCATGGTCAATTGACCATCACCCTTTGGGGGGAAGAAGAGGAGTTGGCCAATAAAATCGACTTGATCAATCAGTTGGAAGAAAAGTGCGGCAGGTTATTATTCAAAGGTGTACCAACTGGTGTAGAAGTGGGTCATGCCATGCAGCATGGAGGACCCTATCCTTCTACCACAGACAGTAGGACTACTTCCGTTGGAGTTTATGCCATCAAGCGTTTTGCAAGACCCATTGCTTTTCAGGACATGCCACATAACCTACTTCCTGATGCGCTGAGAGAAGAGAATTCGCTGGGGATTTGGAGAATGGTGGATGGGGAATTTAAAAAATAGAAATTTGTGGAAATATGCCTTCGGTGAAATATACCTTTGGTGAAATAGGGTAGATATATAGCTTCGCTGAAATATGCTTCGCGAAATATTTCAATCATATATCAATCGTATTTCCACTTTATTTCTACCATATTTCTACAGTACTTCAATTATCAAACATGAAAAAAACCTTCCAGTGTATTGATGCCCATACTTGTGGCAATCCAGTTAGAGTTGTAGCTGGCGGAGTTCCTTTTTTGGAAGGGAATAATATGCTTGAAAAGCGTCAATATTTTTTAGATCACTTGGATTGGATAAGAACTGGGCTAATGTTTGAACCAAGGGGTCATGATATGATGTCTGGTTCTATGCTTTTTCCTCCCCATGACCCTGAAAATGATTTTGCGGTACTTTTTATAGAAACTTCGGGCTGTCTCCCGATGTGTGGACATGGAACTATAGGAACGATTACTATAGCGATTGAGGAAGGATTGATTCAGCCTAAAAACCCTGGTTTTCTAAGAATGGAAGCTCCAGCAGGGTTGGTTTTGGTGGAGTACAAGCAGGAAGGAAAGAAAGTCACTTCTGTCAAGTTGACGAATGTCAAGAGCTTTTTGGCCGCTGAAGGTTTGGAGATAGAAAGTGATGATCTGGGAAAACTTACCGTGGATGTAGCTTATGGAGGCAATTTTTATTGTATTGTAGATCCACAAGAAAACTTCCAAGGTTTGGAACATTACAAAGCCGAACAATTGATTTCTATGGCAAGAAATCTTCGCCAAAAGATGAATGAAAAATATGAATTTGTCCATCCTGAGCATCCGCAGATCAAAGGGCTCTCCCATGTGCTTTGGACTGGGAAAACCTTAGAAGAATCCAGTACAGCTAGAAATGCTGTTTTTTATGGAGAAAAAGCCATCGATAGGTCACCTTGTGGCACCGGGACTTCCGCAAGAATGGCACAGTGGTTTGCCAAAGGATGGCTGAAGCCAAGTGATGAATTTATCCACGAGAGTTTTATTGGATCAAAGTTTACAGGAAGGATAGAAGAAGTCACGGAGATCGCAGGAAAGCCAGCGATCATCCCAAGCATCGAAGGCTGGGCAAAAGTCTATGGCTACAACACGATTATTCTTGATGACGATGATCCTTATGTGCACGGGTTTCAAGTGATATAGAGAATGGAACGCGGAAGACGTTGATTTGGCGGATGAACACGGATTTTTGTTCTGCGACTATCTGCTCAATCCGTGTCATCAGAGTTCCATCTTAAGAAAGGATTATTTTTCTAACAGGTAAATTATCAGATAATTTTACCATTAGTAGGAATGAGCACCTGAAAATCATCAAGAGTTTATGATCAAATCTTAAACTTTATCAAACCAAATATTACCCTTCAATAATTTTCTCTGACTCTATTTTTCCAAAAAATATTATCTTTCTTGAAGAAAAGAATGTTAGAGCAAACAGCCAAAATCCTTGACCTTCTTTAATATCTTTGAAATAAATCCATGTTCCCATTTCTTGGTACATGGTACATTATACATTGTACAATAAACTATGAAACCAACCATCATCATCGGCGGAGGAATTATTGGGCTTTTTACAGCTTACTATTTGGTAGAAGAAGGAGTGGAGGTAGTCATTGTGGACAAAGGTGACATGCAGGTAACTACTTCTACGGGAAATGCTGGGATGATCGTACCGAGTCATATTATTCCTTTGGCTGCTCCAGGGATGATTTCTAAAGGAATCAGCTGGATGTTTTCTTCCAAAAGCCCATTTTACATCCATCCAAGATTGGATAGAAAACTGCTGGAATGGTCTTGGTTATTTTATCGTGCTGCCAATCCGAAACATGTGGAAAAAAGTATTCCTTTTTTGAAAAATATAAGTTTATTGAGCAAATCACTTTATCAAGAGTTTAAGACAAAACATAGCGATGCTAAGCTGGGCTTAGTCGAAAAGGGATTGATGATGCTTTATCAAACTCTTGAAGTGGAAAAAGAGGAAATTGAGTTTGCGCACTTAGCTAGAAAGCATGGCTTGGAAGCTGAAATTCTTAGCCCAGATGACATTGCAAACATAGAACTCAATCTGGAAGTAAAAGCGCGTGGAGCAGTATTGTTTCCGGGTGATGCGCATTTGTCTCCTTCCGCTTTGTACAATTATCTAAAGACTTATCTCAAATCAAATGGTGTTACTTTCAAATCTAGTTTGTCGGTTTTGGGTTTTGAGAAAAAAGGAGCAAAAGTTAGCGCAGTCATTACTCCTGATGGAGCGATAGAGGGCAAACAATTTATCCTCTGTGGAGGAGCTTGGTCAGGTGAGTTGGCCAAAATGTTAGGATTCAAACTTCCCATGATGGGAGGGAAAGGCTATAGTTTTGTCCAAGAAAATCAACCTGAAATCCTTCAAGCATCGATCCTAACTGAGATGAAAGTTGCTGTAAGTCCTTATGGAAATCAAGTCCGATTCGGGGGAACGATGGAAATCGCTGGAGTAAATGAAAAAATCAATATCAACAGGGTAAAAGGAATCTTTGAATCGATCAACCGATTTTATCCTGATTTTCAAGCCAAATTCCCAAGTCATGAAGAGATCTGGAAAGGCTTGAGACCTTGTTCCCCTGATGGCTTACCCTATATCGGACAAGCACCGGGTTTGGAAAATGTCTTGGTAGGCTCTGGCCATGGAATGATGGGAATCAGCATGGCTCCCGGAACAGGCAAGCTCCTATGCCAACTCCACCAAAAAGAAGCCACAGGGATTCTGATTGATGGATTTGGCGTGGGGAGGTATCAATAATTCTGATTGAGTTTGAGTTTCTGATTAATTAATCCGCCTTTTTACTAATCTCTTATAAAATCTTAGAATAACCTATAGCTGACTCCAATAGTAGATATCCAATCTGATTTAAAATCTTTAAAATGATTAATATAAGAAATCTTAAAATGTGGACTGATTTGGAAGTCAAATCCTAAAAGATTATTTCTTTCTCCAAAGAAGGTGTTAGCATGATTTGAGCTAATCATTCTACCATATTTAATGGTTGTCGTATAATCTAAAACACCAGTTCTCCACCCCCCAGTCAAAAAGAAATCGTTATTAAACTCGAAACTTGAGTCTTCATTTTTTTGAACAAAAGCATAGTGTAACCAAGATAATTCTACTCCTGATTTTGATCTCGTTATCCATTTTTTCCTTTTCCCTAAATCAAAAAACAATGAAAGCTCCGTTGTTAAAGGAAAGTAACTGCCAATAAATTGAGTCCCAATATCAAAATTGAAAATCAACTTTTTGGAATCTTCTAAGTTGTAATAAGTAGTTATCTCTTTTTCCCCGTCTGCATTTATTCTTAAATCTTTGTTAAAGAGTCCTTTTTCGTATTTTTTGAACCAGTCTTTTTCAAGCATCAGGCTTCTTACCATTTCTGTAATTCCAGCTTCTTTTAAGACCATAAGTTCATCTATTTCTCCGAGATATACTTCAATATCAGTCATTCCTCTAGGAGTAAATCGCACTGTGTGTCGATGAATTGGGACCGTTTGATTGTTTTCTTTCTTAAATCTTACTGTAGTTAACTCTTCATAAATTAACTGAGACGTCTCAGGACTATATCTTAAATAATAATTTTTGTTTTCAAAGTCTAATCCAATTTGATTTGTCATCTCAAAGAAGGAATCAACATACTTTTCAAATCCGGGGAAATTCTCGAATTCACCTACATTTGACCAGAGATATGAAATTTTCTTTTCATCTTCGAAAAAGATATTTAATGTGTCATTAACCCTTCTCAGAATTAAATCTTCTTGATTGTAAGAGCTTCCAAAAAACTTGTAATCTCTTTTTTCAATAATCTTTTCCTGTGCGATTGATCGCTGTATTGAAAACAGAGATAGAATTATAATTAACAAATTAATTTTTCTCATAATTACCACGAATTAAAGTGCTTAAAACTGACTCTTGATTTATATTCTTTCCCTTAGCTAAGTCTAAATTTCTATTGGCACCTAGGAATTCTGCCAATGTCATCCGCTGGAGGATGATTTTTTCTTTGAATTTTGATTTTGGATTTACCTTATCCAAACTCGCCTGCAAGCGCTGAGCTGCAGGGCTAAGCTGGGTTTCTACTGGTTTTGGTTCTACAACTTGAGTTTTCTGAGGTATTTCTTTTTCAATTTCCTCTGTATCTGCAATGAAGCGATCAGCTTCCTTGTTTTCCGCATTTTCCACTTTCAAGATTGAAGGCTTAGGATTTGATTGAGGAATATTTGATTCCTGACTCAGTTTTGTTTTTTTCACAATTTCATCAGCTTCTACTTTTTGTATTTCAGGAATAGGAAGGAAGCCAATTTCATGTTGTGAAGTAGTGGTCAATAAAAGATCTTCTTCAAAATTCACGGAATTTGAAAACAAGAATAGTCCAATCGAAACAATTAAAACCACTGACGCTGCAACCCACCAAAATACTGGCTTTTTGTTTTTCTTCGGTCTTTTGATTTGACCCCAAATCACATCTTCTCGGAAATTTATTCCTTGGGGAAGATTTACATTTCGATCTATATTTTTTCTATCAGGATGCATGATTTAGTCCAAGTTTGATGATGATTTCTCTTAAGTATGTTTTTGCTTTGCTCAACTGGGATTTGGAAGTCCCGATGCTGATTCCGAGTTTCTCGGCTATTTCTCCGTGTGAAAAACCCTCTATTTCATACAAATTAAAGATGGTCCGATAACCCTCTGGGAGCTTTAGGATCAGCTCGAAGAGCTCCTGACTCTTCAGTTTGTCTAGCGCTGATTCACTTTGTTCGGCCACATTTTCGTCAGGTTCTATGATCAATGGAGCGTTTTTTTGCTTTCGCAAAAACATCAGACATTCGTTGACTGTGATTTTCTTGATCCAAGCTTCAAATGATCCTTCATCTTGATATTCAAAATTTGATATTTTCTCAAAAGCTTTGCTAAATGCGATGCTTAGAATTTCCTCCGCATCATGTTGATTTCTCACATACCTCAAGCAAAGCATGAACAGAGGTTTGCCCAATTCCTCAAAGATGCTTCTCTGAGCTTGATGCTTTCCTTTTTTTGCTTGTTTGACGAGGTCGAGGTGGATCAAAATTTATAATCTTATTGGCTTACAATAGAATAAATGCACTGAAATAGAAAATGGTTGTCTGAGTTTTCAGAATTCCCCTAAATAATATTTACTTTGAGGAAAATTCAAAATTATTGCTTCATGAAAAGGACTTTTCTTGCCTTGTTACTTTTTGTCTTGGTTACCAATTGCAAGACCATTGAGCAATCTCCAAATAGGACGTATGAACCAAATGAGGAAGCTCAGTCAGAATCTGTAGTTGTTGAAGAGATTATTCCATCTGAAGTAGATTTATCATTTGTTCCAGAAATCTTCAGAGATTTTGTGCCAGAAGTAGAAATCCCTAGGTACTTCTTGGATTATAATGGATTTGCTCTTGAGTTTGATACGTTGACTAAAAATGCCAAATGGGTAAGTTATCTGCTTTGCAGAGCAAATCTAGGCTCGGGCGAAGAGCGTTCGAGTAATTTTAGAATGGAGCGTAGACTAGGTGATTTAAGTCCGCGGGATGTTGCGTATAGGAATTCTGGCTATGACCGTGGTCATTTGGCTCCTGCAGCTGATATGGCTTACAGTGCTGAAAGTATGTATGATAGTTTTTTCCTGACCAATGCTAGTCCACAAGTTCCTGGATTCAATCGTGGAATTTGGAAAAGGTTGGAAGAACAGATTAGAAAATTTGCTTCAGAAAAAGATAGCATCTATATCTCAACAGGTCCAGTTCTAGATCAAAGCCTAGCCCGGTTAGGGAATAGCCCAATCGTAATACCTGAATATTTTTATAAAGTTGTTTTGAAAAAAGATAAAGGCAACCCTCAAGGAATCGCATTCATTATGAAAAATGAATCTGCAACCGGAGATCTGAAAACATTCGCAGTCAGTATTGATTCTGTGGAAGTATTGACAGGAATCAACTTTTTCCCATTGCTCAATACCACACAGGAAACCCAAGCGGAAAGTAAATTTGACCTGTCTTATTGGTTTGGGAATTAAAAAAGGCCCCAAGAACAATCTCCTGAGGCCATAACCAATCTACACCAAAAATTTTATCTAAAC
The DNA here is from genome assembly GCF_900188245.1 of Belliella buryatensis. Lineage (GTDB taxonomy): Bacteria > Bacteroidota > Bacteroidia > Cytophagales > Cyclobacteriaceae > Belliella > Belliella buryatensis. Next base: position 147,994 of record NZ_FZOK01000003.1, read on the forward strand.
CAACATCATTTTACTATCAGACTTCCACTGACTCAATGTTTTTGAAATACACTTGCTTATCGGCGTCCAAGTCAACCAAGACTGCCGAGTCATTTTTGATATATCCTGATAAGATTTGCTTAGAAAGCTCATTTAAGATCAGGCGCTGCATGGTTCGCTTCAACGGTCTTGCACCAAACTGCGGATCGAATCCTACTTCTCCCAAATAATCTAATACCTCAGTCGTAGCATCGATTTCGATATTGGCTTCTGCGAGTCGCTTTTGAATTTCTCTCCATTGGATATCGACAATTTTTCGAATCACACCTCTATTCAAAGGCTCAAACATGATCGTTTCATCAATTCTGTTCAGGAACTCTGGTCTGACTGATTTCTTCAAGAGGTCATAGACTTCATCTTTGGTCCTCTCTAAGATTTCTTCCTTATTCCATTCTTCTATTTCAGCAAATCTTTCTTGAATCAGCGTAGAGCCGATATTCGTCGTCAAGATGATAATCGTATTCTTGAAATTAGCGATTCTACCTTTGTTATCGGTCAAGCGACCATCATCCAATACTTGGAGCAAGATGTTGAATACATCAGGATGGGCTTTTTCGATCTCGTCAAGTAAGACAACAGAATAGGGTTTTCTTCTTACGGCTTCCGTAAGTTGTCCACCTTCATCATATCCAACATATCCCGGAGGTGCTCCTACAAGCCTTGATACGGCATGTCTTTCTTGATATTCTGACATGTCAATTCTTACCATGGCATTGTCATCATTGAAGAGATATTCAGCGAGAGCTTTTGCCAATTCTGTTTTTCCAACACCTGTTGTTCCCATGAAAATAAAGGAACCAATAGGACGCTTTGGATCTTGAAGACCTGCTCTGCTTCTCCTCACAGCATCTGAAAGCGCTACGATTGCTTCTCGTTGACCTGCTACTCTTCTTCCCAATTCATCTTCGAGGTGAAGGAGTTTCTCTCTTTCACTTTGAATCATTTTGCTCAAAGGAATTCCTGTCCACTTGGACACAACGGCCGCAATATCTTCATGATCGACTTCTTCTTTGAGCAGCGGAGATCCTTGTTGCATTTCTTCGAGTTGATCTTTGAAGGAATCCAGCTTCTTCTCCGATTCCACGATCTTGCCATATCTGATCTCAGCTACTTTTCCAAAATCTCCCGAGCGCTCAGCTTGTTCAGCTTCCAGTTTGAGCTTATCGATATTTTCTTTCTCTCTTCTGATACCTGTGATGACAGCTTTTTCGCTTTCCCATTTTGCTTTGACACTTTGTCTTTTTTCAGAAAGCTCAGCAATTTCTTTGCTAAGGACAGTTTCTTTGTCTTTGTTATTTTCTCTCCTGATCGCTTCTCGCTCGATCTCTAGCTGCATGATTCTCCTGTTGAGTTCATCCAACTCCTGCGGAAGCGAATCGATTTCCATTCTCAATTTCGCTGCTGCTTCATCCATCAAATCAATGGCTTTGTCAGGTAGAAATCGATCCGAAATATACCTTTGAGAAAGTTCTACGGCTGAAATTACCGCATCATCTTTGATGCGCACACCATGGTGAAGCTCGTATTTGTCTTTGATTCCTCTTAGAATGGAAATCGCATCAGCTGCATCGGGTTCGTCTACGATTACGGATTGAAATCGTCTTTCGAGCGCTTTGTCTTTTTCGATGTATTTCTGATATTCCTTTAAAGTAGTTGCTCCAATAGCGTGCAACTCTCCTCGAGCCAAAGCCGGCTTGAGTAAATTGGCTGCATCCATGGCACCTTCTCCACCTCCTCCAGCACCAATTAGCGTGTGGATTTCATCGATGAAAAGAATGATTTGTCCATCAGAATCAGTAACCTCTTTGATGACTGCTTTGAGTCTTTCTTCAAATTCCCCTTTGTATTTGGCTCCAGCTACGAGTAAACCCATATCCAAAGAAATCAAAGTTTTGGTTTTGAGATTTTCTGGAACATCACCGCTGACGATTCGCTGGGCGAGCCCTTCCACGATAGCTGTTTTTCCCACACCAGGCTCTCCGAGTAAGATCGGGTTGTTCTTGGTCCTTCTTGCCAAAATCTGCAATACCCTTCTGATCTCCTCATCACGGCCAATGACAGGGTCTATTTTTCCCTTTTTGGCCAGTTCGTTCAAGTTTTTGGAGTATTTCTCTAAAGCCCTGTATTTAGATTCTGCGTTTTGATCTGTCACTTTGTTTCCTTGTCTAAGTTCTTTGATTGCTTCGATCAGGGTTTTTTCAGTCAGACCTTGATCTTTTAATAGTTGTGCTGTTTTATCATTTCCATGTAAGATGGCGAGTAGCAAATGCTCAATTGCTACAAATTCGTCACCGAAGGTTTTCAGATAGTCTTTTGCTTTGGTAAGCACTTGATTGGCTGAATTGGATAGATAAGGCTGTTGACCGCTTACTTTAGCGAAGCTTTTGATGATGTCCTCTATTTTTTGGGCGATCAAGGCTTTATTGACTGACAATTTTTTGAAGATAAAGTCAGTCACATTTTCATCTTCTGAAAAGATCCCCTTCAAAATATGTGCAGGCTCGATGACTTGCTGTTGCTCAGCCATAGTCAATTCCGCTGCCTTTTGAATAGCTTCTTGAGATTTGATAGTGAATTGTTTGAAATCCATTTTATTGATAGTTTTTCTGTTGCTGTGGTTATTTGAAATCATCTCATCAAATGATCAACCAGAGCAATTTTTCGGAAAAAATGTCCGAAAACCACCTTTAATAAGCTACAAATCAAGACGTTTTGACAGAAAACGAAATGTTATCTATGACTTAACTACTTGAAAAAAACTATATCATTGACCTTATGCACAGTTCAAATAAAAAGATAAAAATCAGACTTTTTAAAAATAAAAAAAGCCCACTTTCGTGAGCTTTTGAAAAATTAATTTTCTTTTGCTTTATACCTTTCTAAATCTCTTTCAAATCTTGAAATATCAGAATTGGCCTTTTCTACATTGATTTCAAGTTGCTTTTGCTTCAGTTCCATTTTTGCTACTTTTTCATTTGTTGTGCCTTTTTGGATAGCCTTTTCTATTTTCAAGTTTTTTTGGGCAAGTTTAATCTCTGCTTTTTGCCGCTTTGTCACAGCTTTATCATAATTTTTTTGAGCCTTTTCAAGATTTTTTACCCTTTTAGCCTCTGCCTTTTCTGCAGCTTGCATCCGCTTCAATTCAGCCTGTTGAGCTTTTAACTCTCGTTTTTCTTGAGCCAATCGCTGTTTCTCTTCTTTTTGAGCCTGCTTCATTTCCGCCATCTCAGTCTTGCTCATTTCTTTTTTCTCGACAGATTCTTGTGCTTGTGCTCCCGCAGTCAACAATAGCATACAAAAAAGGAATCCAAAAATTAATTTCACTTTTTTCATAATTATTCAATTTTTATTAGAAAACAAATTTACATCTTATTAAAGTCCAACAACTATACCAAGAGTACATCAAACAATCTAATTTATCAATTAAATATTGTTTTATGCATATTATTGAGTGTTTTTTGTAATTTAGTTTTGACTTTTAAAAGTACATTATGGTTGAGCAGTTTCAGTTTAATTTGATTTCTATACCTGTATTTATCACAAGTATATTATTTCTCTTTTTGATCATATTGAGCAGGAAAAAAACCAATGAATACGGAGAGCAATACTTTACTTACCTTTTAATTTCTTGCTTTCTTTACGCTATACTTTATGGTTTAGAAATCATTTCTACTTCAAAACCTTACATTGTCAATTTTTATAAATTAGAGTTTTTAGGAGGTGTTTTCATCACACCATTACTTTTGGCATTTGCCTTGAAATATACAGGTAATGGTAAGTTTTTGAATACATTTGGCAAAACTTTGCTCTTTGGATCTGCGATAGTTTTTCTTGGTTTACTTTTTACAAATGACTTTCATTTACTTTTTTACAAGGGATTTGATATCAATTCACAAGAATATTTTACATCAATAAGCTTTGATCCAGGTGTGGTTCATTGGCTCTATGGTATTTACAATATTATATTGGTGATCATTACCAATATTCTGTTGATCAGAATGCTGTTATTTGTTCCAGATGCATTTTCAAAGCAAGTTACTGTCATCTTGATGGCAACTTTAATTCCGTGGTTGACTCATATTTTGGATTTATTTGAATTTTATGAGACTCCACTAGACTTAGTGCCTTTTTCATTGGCCTTAAGTGCTGTTTTCATGTATTGGGGCTTATTCAAATTGGGGCTTTTGAAGTCTATGCCAATTGCTTTTGAGAAAATATTCAACGAACTCAGTGATGGAGTAATTATTTTGGATAAATCAGGGGAGATCATCACGCATAATAAAACAGCCTTAAAGCTCCTCAAACTTCAAGAACCTTTGACAAAGTCAACCCTTTTGTCAGATTGGCCTGGTACTAGTAGCTATTTGGACATCAAAAACCAGGCATCTCCATCTGAACTACATCCCCATAATGGGCAAACACTACTAATCAGCAGGGAATCAGCAGCTGAGCATGGCTACGGCGATGACCCAATTCACTACATCATGCTGAGGGATATATCAGCTGAGAAAAAAACACAGGTTATTCTCAAATCCAACGAGCAAAAACTACAGAAAGCCAATGCCAATTTACTAAGAAATGAACGCATGCTAAAGTCTATCGCTTTGGCTACTAAAGAACTTCTATCCAACCGAGACTTTTCTATTGCTACTCAAAAAGCAGTAACGATACTTGGAGAAGGGGCTGGAGTAGATAGGGCTTATCTTTTTGAAAATAGTCAAGACGAAGAAGGCAATTTATATAGTTCACAGCGGTTTGAATGGAGTGCGTCTGGGGTGCCGCCAGAAATCAACAACCCAGATCTGCAAGGTCTACCCATGAACCTTTATGGTGAGGCTGTAGATTTCCTCCAAGACAATAAAATATACCAGACAATTGTCTCACAACTTAAAGATATCGAGCTCAAAAGTTTACTAGAAGGGCAAGAAATCAAGTCAATTTTACTGATTCCCATATTTGTAGGGGAAAATTTCTGGGGCTATGTGGGGTTTGACGATTGTACCTACGAAAAAGTCTGGAGTGATGCTGAAGCAGCTTTGCTACTAAGCTTTGCAGATAGTATTTCCAATGCCATTGAAAGAAAAACTTTGGAGCAAAACCTTTTCAAATCAATGCAACAAGCCAAGGAGGCAAGCATAGCCAAGTCTGAATTCCTAGCTAATATGAGTCATGAAATACGAACCCCACTCAATGGCGTTATCGGATTTTCAGATCTATTGATGCGTACTAGCCTAGACCAAACCCAAAGAAACTACCTCAAATCCATTACACAGTCAGGCAATCTGTTGCTTGACCTGATCAATGATATACTAGATTTCTCCAAAATTGAAGCTGGGAAACTTGAACTCAGCCCCATCAAATTGAATTTGAAAGAATTGGCTGAGGAAACTCTCACAGTCATCAAACCTTTGGCGGAGGAAAAAAATCTGAAGCTATTACTTAGTCTAGATCTCAAACTTCCTCAAATAGTTTTGCTGGATATAACTCGGATCAAGCAGATCCTAATGAACTTGCTAAGTAATGCAGTCAAATTCACAAAAGAAGGAGAGATAGAACTATCTATTCAAGCAAAATCTATTGATCTTAAGAGTCAACAAGCGAATTTGATCTTTGCTGTGAAGGATACTGGAATCGGTATTTCTAAAGAAAAAGAAAAGATCATTTTCGAGGCCTTCGCTCAAGAGGACAGTTCTACCACGAGAAAGTATGGAGGAACAGGCTTAGGTTTGACCATCTGCAACAAGCTTTTAGAACTGATGGACAGTAAGCTTGAGCTCGAAACCAAATTGGGAGAAGGTAGCAGGTTCTACTTTACTATCAATGCACCTTTTGAAAACTTAGATGGGCTAGAATTACCTTCAAAAACTGAGGAAGAAAGACCTATTGAAGAAGACTTATTGACAGTCAAAAACCGAAAAATCCTCCTTGTTGATGACAATCCTGTGAATATGTTGCTGGCCAAAACAATCGTCAGAAACCTGATTCCTTCAGCAGCAATTTACGAGGCTAAAAATGGATTGGAAGCCGTAGAGTTATTCAAAATATACAAACCTGAAATCGTCTTTATGGACATTCAAATGCCAGAAATGAGTGGCTATGAAGCAACACAGGCCATCAGGGCATTTGAAATAGGGAAGAAAACGCCAATCATCGCACTCACTGCTGGGACAGTAAAAGGGGAGCATGAAAGGTGCTTAGAAGCAGGTATGGATGATTACTTGAGCAAGCCCATTTTAGTTTCCGATATTTCTGAAAAACTATATCAGTACCTAGATAATAAAGTAGAAGAGACGGTATTTGTATCTAAATTTGATGAGTATAAATCCACCGACCCTGATTTTTTCAAGGAACTGATCGTAGTCAGTAAAGAAAATTTGACAAAACTTCAAGAACAGATCGATATAAATATTTCCGAAAAAAGCCTGAATAAGATTAAACAAACTGCTCATGCCATTAGAGGAATTGCTTTGAATCTTGATTTGAAAAAACTGTCTGAAATAGCAGGGGAAATAGAAAAAATTAAAGAACTATCTGTTGAAGAGAATTTGATGCTTTTCAAACAGCTAGAAGAAGAAATCAATCAGATTCTTCAAAAACTTGAAAAGGAAATCAATGAAATATGATCATTCATGATCGGATGGATAAAAAAAGGGAAGCAGCGCTTCCCTTTTTTTGTTTTATGGTTTGTGAATATATAACAATTATTTTCCTGCCGCAGCTTCAACAGCCTTCCAAACACGGAAGAAATTTTGATAACAAATCTTCTCTATGTCGGCTCTAGAATACCCTAGTTTCAACAATTCAGCGATCAAGTTAGGATACATAGAAGCGTCTTTTAATCCTTCAGGAAGGGAGTCTCCTACTCCATCAAAATCTGACCCCAAACCTACATGATCTATACCCACTAGCTTGACCACATGGTCAATGTGCTCAGCTACTTTACTTACATGTACATTAGGTTTATTGGCTTCCATATATTCATTGATGTATTCCTGAGCTGCTTCATCCCTTCTTGTTAGGCCATTTTCTTCTAGCCATGTTGCAATGTGCGCTCTATTTGCGGTATTTTTCTCAGAATATGCCTGATCTAAGAAACTCCCACCAAATGTGATCATGACCATTCCGTCTTTCTCAGCGATCTTTTGGATAACTTCATCTGATACGTTTCTTTCAAAGCCCGGCGTGAATTTCCTCGCAGAGCTATGAGTAGCCACTATCGGTGCCTTGCTGATCTCTGCTACATCAAAGAAGGTTCTATCAGTAATATGGGAGACATCGATGATCATACCCAATCTGTTCATCTCAGCCACAACTTCTTTTCCGAATTCACTAAGCCCACCATGAGTTTCAGCATCATCATAAGAAGAATCACCAACCAAATTATCTTTACCATGGGTCAGCGTCATATATCTAATGCCTTTGTTATAAAAATATTCCACATTACTCAAGTCATCTTCTATAGCGGCAGCATTTTCTATTCCCATAGGAAGCGAAAGCAGACCCTTTTTGAAATTAGCCTCAATCTCTTCTGGGGATTTAGCTAAAGCAATTTTATCAGGCCAAGTAGTTGCTAACCTTTCGACCATCATGATCAAGGTGTCAGCCAAATCTTTTGCCCCACCTCTATCCTGATATCCTGCTGGGATATAGATCGCCATAAACGGCGCATCCATTCCACCTTCCATCGCTCGAACATAATCTATGTTTCCTGACTCTTGTCGATTGATGAAATCATAGACTTCACCTGTCATGGTGTTGCCTTGGTTATACATTCTAAATGGAAGATCCATGTGACCATCTACAATGATGGTGTTTTTAGCGATTTCTTTGGCTATTTCCAGCCTTTCCTCATCAGTGAGTTGGGTGTAATCCACTTCTACAGCCTTTTCGCTACAAGCAAAAGCCATGGCTGCACCAAGCGCTAGGGATAAAATTTTTCTCATAATGTACAGGTTTAGAATCCAATTTAATTAATCCACAAATACCCAAAACCATAAGATTTATAAACGGTTATTATTTGGGTTTAAACCTAAGTAAAGAAAGTCAAAACACTACTTTTAAAATGGTTTGGACAAAAATTATTAACTTAACAAACTATTCATTTTCAATTTATTAATTCAAAAAACATGAAAAAATCCTTATTTATTCAACTCACTATACTAGGAACTTTCCTTCTTGTAGCCTGCGGAGGCGGCTCTAATGAAACTGTCATAGAGGAAGAAAATGAAGACGAAATAGAACCTACCCTTACCCTCTTATGGGAGACGGATGATACGTTGATAACCAACGAATCCGTACTTTATCATGAAGCAACAGGTACTATCTATGTGGCCAACATCGATGGTAATCCTACTGATAAAGACGGTAAAGGCTCCATCAGCATAATAGACAAAGAAGGTAATATCATTGAACAAGAGTGGATAAAAGGAATTGATGCCCCTAAGGGTATGGGGATTACCAATGGCAAATTGTATGTAACCAACATTGATGAACTTGTAGAAATTGATATTGAAACAGCAACTATCAGCAACAGATATGCGGTGGAAGAAGCTGCTTTCCTCAATGATGTGGATGTACACAATGATAGAGTTTATTTCTCTGACATGGCTACTGGCAAAATCCATTTTTTATTGGACGGTGAAATTTATCTCTTTGCAGAAGGACAAAACAATATCAATGGTCTGAGAGTAGGTGGAGATGGTACTTTGTATGGCTTAGATGCAGAAGGGTTGAAAAAATATGATGAGGAAGGAAACTATGAAATGATCAATCAAGAAGTCACAGGTGGGGATGGATTGATTATCATAGATGATAACACTTTTCTAGCAAGTAGATGGCAAGGTGAAATCTACCTTATTCAAAATGGTGTAGCTACACTTCTATTAGATACCAAAATTGAAGAATCTAATACAGCAGATATTGGGTTTATTCCATCAGAGAACATTGTGCTTGTTCCGACGTTCTTCAAAAACAAGGTAGCTGCTTATCAATTGTCCTATTAATTGGACACCCGATTGAGAAATCCAGTTTTCTCTATTCAATTTCAAACGATAGTCCGTACCTTTAATTCAGAATTCACAAAAAAAGAAGGATTATAAAAATTCAATCTTTTTTTGTAGCATAAGATTAATATGAATAAGTCAGAACACATCAATTACGAATTAGAAAAAAATCTTGAAGTCATCAGTCAACTTGACGACTTCGTAGGTTATGCTGTCGACAATACCTTGGTAGACCCAGATGACTGTTGGCAACCTACCGACTTCCTACCAGATATGGGAGAGCCTGATGCTTTTGAGCAAGTCAAACAACTGCAAGAAAGGGCTGCTGGCATTCCAGATACCATCATTACTTCTTTGATAGGGAATATGATCACTGAAGAGGCCTTGCCGAGCTACCAGACTTATTTTAATCTATTAGAGGGAATCAACCCTGAAGGCAACCTCCTTAGTCCATCAGGTTGGGTAAGGTGGTCTAAGGCTTGGACTGCTGAAGAGAATCGTCACGGAGACCTACTCAACAAATACCTTTATCTATCAGGCAGGGCTGATATGAAAAAAGTAGAGCAGACTATCCATAGATTGATCTACAATGGATTTGATCCTAAATCAGAAAAAGATCCATATCAAGCCATTATCTATACCTCATTCCAAGAAAGAGCAACCAAAATTTCTCATGTCAATACAGGTAAACTAGCTGATAAAGCTGGTGATGATGTGCTATCTAGGATTTGTAAAACCATCGCAGGTGATGAAGCAAGACATGAAAAAGCCTACAAGTCCTTTATGTCTGAGATCTTCAATATCGATCCAAATGGAGCAATATTGGCATTTGAAAAAATGATGCGTAAGCAGATCGTCATGCCAGCAGTATTGATGGGAAAAGGTAGTGCTAACCCTAGCCTTTTTGATCAATTCTCTGCTATAACACAAAAAATCGGAGTTTACACTGGCTGGGATTATGCGAGAATCATTGAACACTTGGTGAAACTATGGAAGATTGAGTCTCTTACAGGTTTATCAGATGCTGCTGCCAAAGCTCAGGATTACCTATCGGGCCTGTCAGATAGATATATGCGGGTAGCTGATAGAATGAAAGCTCCTGACGAAGTTCAGCTAGCTTGGTTGAAATAAGATTAAACATTGTTCCATGACAACATCAAAAGCACTGATTTAAAATTCAGTGCTTTTTTGTTGCCCCCTTATCTCATTCACACTTACTTAGATCCATAGTCTTTTATGGGATCAATCATTTTCTTACTACTGAGAGACAAATAGAATAAGCAGAAGGTCAAATAGCATCCGCATAGATGCCTAAAATCAGCGTTAACTGTGTTCCCTCTAAATGACTTACAGTCAGAACACACAATATTTTTCAGGCAAAGGGAACAATTTAATCAAATTCTTGATTTCATGTATATACATTAAATACTGTTATGATAACAATCAAAAGAATACATGCCGCTGCTTATCATCCGATAGCTGATTTGATCACATATAATCCACTTCCTTCTCATAATCTAAGGCAGATAGATCCATTTATTTTCCTCAATCACCATGGCCATCAGACTTATCCAAAAAATAATAATGGTCTTCCTTTTGGTCCACATCCACATAGGGGAATGGAGACAGTGACATTTATCCTAGAAGGAGACATCATGCATATGGACTCTGGAGGACACGAATCTGTCATCGAAGCAGGTGGAATTCAGTGGATGACAGCTGGAAGCGGTTTGATCCACGCAGAGGTGAGTTCTGAGAAGTTCAAAAAAGAAGGTGGAGATCTTGAAATCCTGCAACTATGGGTCAACTTACCTGCAAAGCATAAGATGACCAAGCCAAAGTATATTGGTCTACAAAAAGATGAAATCACAAGTTTTAAACTAGATAATGGAAAAATCAACGTACAACTCATAGCTGGAGAATGGAATGGTAATCAGGGATCATTTGAAACCATCTCTCCGATAACTCTGAGTACTATTCACATGACGGAAGGAAGTAGTCTCACCAAGGAAATTCCTCAGGAAGAAAACATCTTCTTCTACATCGTCAAAGGAGCAGTACAGGTTCAAGGAGAGACTATTCCTTATCGTAACCTAGTCGAATTTAACAATGATGGAGAAAGTCTGACAGTGAAAGCTCCGGAGGATACTATTATCATTCTAGGTCATGCCAAGCCTTTCAATGAGCCTATGGTTGCCCAAGGACCTTTTGTCATGAATACACAACAAGAAATCATGCAAGCCTATCAAGATTACCAAGCAGGAAAATTTGGAACTTGGGATCATTAATATGAGTATCCGCAATGTTTCACGTTATGAAAAATGAGGTATTACATTATGCGAATACTCGTCAACAGACAATAGTCAACCGAAAATGAAACGGTATATTCTGTTGTTAATTGTTCGGCTACGTGCAAGTAAGCGGATATACATAAAAATTAAATATTCCTGAAGAAAACCACACAAATTCAATTGTTACGAGTTTGTGTGGTTTTTTATGATTCATTCTGGCTATCGGCGATCATACACAAATCAGAATTTTTTAATCTTCCAATCTTAAAAATTCATAATCTACTCCTCAATTCACATCAATGATATCCTGTGAAATCAACTTATAGATTTCAGCAACTTGTTCATTGTAACTCAAAAATTGATAATGACTATCCAAAGTGCTATAATCTCCTCTGACGGCTGGACCTGTTTGCGATTTTTTTGCCCCTAGCTGGAGACTTTTGCTGATAGATTCTATAATCAGTGGTTTGAGCATCTCAAAATCCAATCCTTGCCTACCCATAATTTCCTCTGAGAGCCGAATCATGTGGTTGGTGAAATTACTAGCAAATACAGCTGCCACATGTAGTGCCAACCGATCTTTAGACTTGACTAGGTAAACTTGGTTTGAAAGGCTTTTGGCAAGCTTTTTAATTTTTTGTAAAGTCTCTTGATCTTCTGATTCGATCAAAAAAGGAACATCCTCAAAATCTATCTCTCTACCCTTGGTGAAAGTCTGTAGAGGATAAAAAATACCCGTATAAGAAGCGGAACTATAACCTAGTATGCTTAGCGGAACAGTTCCTGAAGTATGTATAAGTATACTTTCTTCTGGAAGGATAATTTCATCTGCTATGTCTGAAATAACAGTATCGCTTACAGCCAAAATAAAAATCTCTGCTTTACTTTCCGAAAAATCCAAGCTATCCTTTGGTTCAGCGACATATACTTTATCACAAAGTTTAGAAGCAGCGGTGATATCCCTTCCATAGACTTCGGTCACCGTATGTCCAGCATTTTCCAAAGCTGGAACTAAGTGAGAGGCGACATTACCGGTTCCTAATACTGCTATCTTGAACTTCATGATGAAAGATATAAAAATCCCACGAAGGCTACAGGGAAAAAATCAAATTTCCCAATAGCTCATCAGCTCTTTAATCTAGCTATAGGTGTTCTACCACCTTTAGTTTTTTGATCCATGTGAACCAATACCTCTGTATCCAGAGGAAGGAACACATCCACCCTTGACCCAAACTTTATAAAACCATATTCCCCACACTGCTGAAGTGGTGACCCTGCATCTACGTACCATTTGATCCTTCTTGCCAGTGCACCAGCAATCTGTCTTACCAGTAGCTTGGTCCCATCAGTACCTTTGATAACCATGGTGGTTCTTTCGTTCTCAGTACTGGACTTTGGATGCCAAGCCACCAAATATTTTCCTGGATGATATTTGAAGAATTCCACTATCCCAGTGATAGGAGATCTATTCACATGTACATTGAATGGAGACATAAAAATTGAAACCTGTACTCTTTTATCCTTAAAATATTCATCTTCTACCACTTCTTCAATCACCACAACCTTACCATCTGCTGGGGCATAGACCATTCCGTCATCTTTCCTGACTGGTACATAAGGATTCCTAAAAAACTGGAGAATAATTACATAAAAAACCACACTGACCAAAAGCACCACATTGAGCAGGACTTCTTGAGAGGGTAAATAATAATACAATGCATAATTGATAGCTGTCAATATAATTAGTAGCCAAAACAAGAGCTTTCTTCCTTCTTTGTGTATAGTCATGATTCAGTAGGTTGTATCTTTATATAGATTATTTTCATTGGCTATTATTTCTCCTTAAAACAGAGAATTCGAGCCTTAGAAAGCCATTATTCTATATGAAATGCTAGATTTTTAAGCATTCTTGGTATAGAAAAAGGTGTGAAAGCACAAACTTCCACACCTCAAATATAATAAACTTTAGATTCCTGCTGTTAGAAGCCTCCTCTGAAAGTATAAGTCTTGGCGACTTTGTCGATTGCTACTATATATGCAGCAATTCTCATCGGTACATCGTACTTGATAGAAGCTTCATAGACATGGTCAAAGGCATCCTTCATGATTCTGTCCGATCTTCTATTCACTCTTTCGGCAGTCCACTTGTAACCCAATCTATTCTGCACCCATTCAAAATAGGAAACTGTCACACCACCCGCATTGGCAAGGATATCAGGCACAGCCATAATTCCTTTTTCATTGATGATCGCGTCAGCTTTTGCAGAGGTAGGCCCATTTGCACCTTCTACGATCAGCTTGGCTTTGATCCTATCCACATTATGTATAGTAATCACATCCTCCACAGCTGCAGGTACCAAGACATCCACATCCAGCTCTAGAAGCTCCATGGGATCGTTTAGCTTTTCGGCCCCTTTGAAACCTTCAAGAGTGCCATTATTCCCATCTCTATAGGCAATTGCTTCTTGAATATTGATCCCATTTACGTTATGATATGCTCCTGAGATATCAGATATAGCGACGATTTTTAAACCTCTTTCTTCTAATAGTAAGGAAGCCCAAGAACCTACATTTCCAAAACCTTGAACAGCACAAGTAGCCTGAAAAGGATTGATTTTTAATTTCTGCATAGCTGCAAGTGCAGATACCATTACGCCACGTCCAGTAGCCTCTGTTCTTCCTAGAGAACCACCTAGTACCAATGGTTTACCAGTGACTACAGAATTGACTGTCATCCCTTTTGCCTTAGAGTACTCATCCATCAACCAAGCCATTTCTCTTGGCCCTGTACCCATATCTGGAGCTGGGATATCTTTGTCAGGCCCGAATACATCCAGCATAGCTAATGTATAAGCTCTCATTAATCTTTCGATCTCTCCTTTGGACATTTCACGTGGATTACATCTCACACCACCTTTTCCACCCCCGTAAGGGATGTCTACTACGGCGCATTTCCATGTCATCCAAGCTGCCAAAGCTTTTACTTCGTCCAGGTGAACATCGGGAGCAAATCTAATCCCTCCCTTTGCAGGGCCCAAAATATTGGAGTGAATTACACGGATACCTTCAAACACCTGGATTTTTCCATTGTCCATGGTGATTGGTAGGGATACGATCACTTGTTTAGCGGGATTTTTTAAAACGTTGTAGACTTCTTCAGAAAGTCCAAGTTTTTCAGCTGCGAGGTTAAACCTTTCCATCATTGACTCCAACGGATTCTCTGCATCCTTAATTGGAGCCGGTTCAATGTAAGCCATATTGGGTTTTTTTAGTTGAGCTTGTTGAATTACAATACAATATTAAGGAGTATTTTCAATATCGAATAGGCATTTTTAAAAGATTTTCAAAAAGGCAGCGATAAATGGTGCCGATAATAACAATCCGTCAAAACGGTCCATAAACCCACCATGCCCAGGGAGAATTCTTCCAGAATCTTTGATCTCTATACTCCGCTTGAAAAGGGACTCAATCAGGTCTCCATAAGTCCCTGCAATGATGACAATTGTAGTAATGCAAAACCACTGCCACTCTGGTAAAGCTGTGAAATATTTGCTCAAAACATAAGCTACTGTATATGCCAGAATCGCCCCTCCGAGAAACCCTTCCCAAGATTTCTTTGGAGATACGCGCTCAAATAATTTTGTCTTACCAAACTTAGTCCCCGCAAAATATGCTCCAGTATCAGATGCCCATAAAATAAATAATGCCCCGACTATCACTTCATAGTGAAAAGTCCCATCAACAGAAAATGCCGCGAGATTCAGTAGTGCAAAAGGAACTGCTACATAGAAAATCCCCAAGAAAGTAAATGCTACTCCTGTAAAGGGTTTTTTATCTGACTTTCTATACAACTTGATAAAAAACACCAAGGATGACAATGGGAATATCAAGAAATAATATTTGTCCTGCAGATGCTGCATCTCGATCAGAAAAGAAAGGCAGAAAATAATCACCCCGAGAAGTGTCCCAAAACTCTTAAGCGGCAACATCCCGTCCAGCCCAGATAATTTGTAAAACTCCATTTGGGAAAATGCTAAGATAGTCCCAAAGATCAGAAAGTAGCTCCATTCACTGTAGACTGACCCAAAGACAATCACTGTCGCCCCGATCAATGCTGTGATGACACGTTGTCCCAGATTACTGTAATTGTTGATATTAAATCTTGATCTGAGCTTAAAAGGTGATCTCATTCTGAATTATTTTTGAGGCTTCTTGATGGTCCTTTTCTGGCACCATCACTTCTGAATACCCGTGTATTTTGTAGGCAGATTCTTTTTTGTTGAGAATAAAAGCGGGTATTCCATGGGACTCCAGGACACCTTTGACGATCTCAGCCCTGACTGGCGATCCGTCCTCAAATACTTTGCTCCAATTTTTCATCGGTAATAATGGGTTTACTTTTGTCTTTAAAAAGCCTCAAACTGATCAATAATATTATCAACCCCCCCAAAGCAATTGGCCAAGAAACTGTATTCGTTTGTTCGATATCGAATTCTACCTTGCCCAATTTGTTCAAATATACTAAAACTACGGTAAAGGTATTGTTTAGGATATGGGCTATGATAGGATAGACCAAACTTCCAGAATAAAGATATAGATAGCCAAATATTCCCCCTAATAACATCCTAGGAAAAAATCCATAAAATTGGAAATGAATAGCCGAAAATATGAATGCTGTAATCCAAACACCTAAGTGGGCATTGCCAGTATACTGATGTAGCTTAGGTTGTAGTACACCTCTAAATAGCAATTCCTCTCCAAGACCTGCCAAAACTCCAATGACTAAAATCCCCATCATCAATTCAGTCGTAGAATCAAAGTCAGTTAAATATTTTGTCAATGCCATCAAGTCGTCTTCCTTTTCTCGCAAAACTTTTTCTAATTCTGACAAAAATGCAGGAAACTGGACATTCCCATTTAAATCAATCAATAATGCATTGAACATCATGCCTCCAAAGAGCACAAACAACATGATAACAAAAGGAATGAACTTAAAGTTAGCAAGTTGTTGTTTGTAGCCCATATCTGCTTTGTCTATCAGCTTGGCTATCAAAAAGGCCGCCACAATAAAACCAAAACCTGCTCCAAGTCCTTGCACGAATAAGAAGGCCATGCGGGCATTGGGGTTGGCACTTTGAGAGGTCAGTACAGCTATAAGCTCATCAAGTGGGATATTAAATATTGGATGAACCAAGAGTACTGCCAGACCCTGAAGCAGGGCAAGTACTCCAAAACTCACCAAAACAGTAACGACTAGAGACAATAACCAGTTACTTTTACTGGCAATTGCGGATCGGGTTTTATAAATCTCCATAATTGCGGTAAATTTACACGATAAAATAGATTTGAGAAGTGGTTAAGATAGGAAACTTAGAATTAGGGGAATTTCCATTGCTTTTGGCACCTATGGAAGATGTCAGTGATCCACCTTTCCGAGCTGTATGCAAGGAAAATGGAGCTGATCTGATGTATACAGAATTCATCAGCTCAGAAGGGCTGATCCGAGATGCTGCCAAAAGTGTTCAAAAACTTGATATATACGATTACGAAAGACCAATAGGAATACAAATTTTTGGAAATGAAATAGAGTCCATGCGTGAAGCAGCGGCCATCGCAGCCGAGGCAGGTCCGGATATTCTTGACATCAACTATGGCTGTCCTGTCAATAAAGTTGCATGTAAAGGGGCTGGAGCTGGTATTTTATTGGATATTGATAAAATGGTGTCTATGACTGCTGAAATCGTGAAGGCAGTAAATATCCCTGTGACAGTCAAAACAAGATTAGGCTGGTCACAAGACACCATAAAAATAGTAGAAGTGGCAGAAAGGTTGCAAGATGTGGGTATACAGGCTATTAGCATACACGCCCGTACCAGACAACAGATGTACAAAGGAGAAGCTGATTGGTCATACCTCAATCAAGTGAAAGCTAATCCAAGATTACATATTCCTGTATTCGGTAACGGTGACATTGATTCACCTCAAAAAGCCAAAGAATACCGGGAAAAATATAATGTAGACGGAATGATGATCGGGAGGGCTTCTATTGGCTATCCTTGGATTTTCAATGAAATAAAACATTATTTTGCTACGGGGGAAATGCTCCAAGCACCAAGCCTACAAGAAAGAATCAATGTAACCAAAAAGCATTTGGATTTTTCTGTCCAATGGAAAGGAGAAAAACAAGGAATTCTAGAGATGAGAAGGCATTACACCAATTATTTCAGAGGAATGCCTAATTTTAAACCTTTCAGAACAGAGATGGTCACTGCTGAAAGTTACGATCAAGTACTAAGTCTTTTGGATCAAGTAGCAGAAGTCTATGCTGATTACGAGTTTTCTAAATAAATAATATGAGTATCCGCAATGTTACACGATACGAAAAATGAGGCATTACATTTAGCGCATACTCGTCAACAGACAATAGTCAACCGAAAATGAAATCGTACATTCTATATTAATTGTTCGGCTAAGTGCAAGTAAGCGGATATATATAATAAATAAAGATGAAATATGAAGTCAGTACCTCAGTATTGGCTCCTTCATTTTAACCCATCACAACCATCAATGACCCGAGACATCCAAGCAGAAAGCACGCTAAAGGCATGGGGCTTTCTTATCATCCTAGCACTCATCTGGGGAAGTTCATTTATTTTGATCAAAAGAGGTCTTGAAGTATACTCCCCTGGGGAGGTTGGAGCATTTAGGATTGTAGCCGCTGGAATGGTATTACTTCCTTTGTCTTTGCCTAGGCTGAAATCACTGAATAAAAGACAAGTTAAAAATCTGATCATTGTAGGACTTGTAGGGAGTTTTATCCCGGCATTCCTTTTTGCTAAAGCTCAAACCCAACTCAGTAGTTCTCTTACTGGAGTGTTCAATGCCATGACGCCACTCTTTGTGGTCATCATCGGAGCGATTTTCTTTGGCGCAAGGATCACGAGAAGAAATACAATAGGTTTATTGATTGCGTTTGTTGGAGTTGTAATCCTACTGACTGTAAAGGAGGGTGTAGGCTTTGGGACATTTTCGGAGATCAATTCCTATGCATTTTATGTATTACTCGCTTGCGTTTGTTATGGAATCAATTTGAATATCATCAAGTACAGGTTCGTGGAATTGAAGCCTGTAGCTATCACTGCGATCTCCTTATTGATGGTGCTACCTGCCGCTTTGGTGTTTTTATTTGCAGCAACAGATTTTTCATTTAAGATTACCCATGTGGAAGGAGGATTGGTGGCAGCAGGCTATATCACCATTTTAGGTGTAGTAGGTACCGCCCTTGCACTTATCCTATTCAATATCATGGTCAAAGTAGCCACACCTGTTTTCGCAAGCTCTGTCACCTATTTGATACCAATTGTGGCGATTATGTGGGGACTTCTGGACGGTGAAGTTCTTTTGCTAGGTCATTATTTGGGTATTGCTGCCGTAATCTTTGGAGTTTGGGTAGGAAATAGAAGGTAAACTCTTGGCTCAAATTTCCTCTACTGATACTTCAATCCTCCGATTTCAGCCTTTTTCTCCAAGCATGCGCCAACATAGGTAACTGCTGATAGCTTAAAACTCCAGCCTTTACACCTTGAGTTTTCAAAAACAAATCGTTCGACTTTCTACTGATTTCAAGGTTAATAGGCTTATATTTTTCAGCATTTTTATTGATAGAGATCAGGTCATTCTTGATGCCGAGGGGTAGGGTTCTATAAAAATGAGTGTACAATTCTTTAGACATTCTATAGAGGTCATTCATCTGATAGCGAAGTAGTCTTAGCTGAGCTGAATACTGTAATAGAATATCATCACTATTAGAGCCGATTACCCAAGCAATAAAATTGGCCTCTCCCTCGTCAGTCACCCCATAGCTATGGGCCATCTCGTGAGCAATGGTAAATGGCTTCTCCAAAGGATGTAGTGTGGGATCTATATAGCTTTCGCCTGTATATGGAAAATAAATTCCCAAAATACCCATTTTACGCATAAACCCTGCTGGGTAAAATTCCTTTGTGCGTGGCTCTCCTGTAAAGTTCATGCCTAGTAAATATAGGTGCTCCCTCATATTTGCCCTAACCATGCGTTCCAATTCTGCATATGGCATTATCGAATCTATCGCTACGGTATCATCCATGATCAAAGGTCTAAGCTGATTTAAGAGATTCCTAGTCAATTCCAATTCAGGAATCAACTCCTCTTCAATCATGGGTTTAGGTTGCATCCCAATTTGTTCAAAAACAGGAATTCTTTGATAATTATAGCCCCAAAGCACAAGAAAAAAGAAAATCAGTGCTCCCAGGTAATTGAACAAAGAGCGAATGGAGTAACCTAACTTTGCCTTCCAGCCAGTCTTTTTGAAAAAGTGGTAAAAATAAATCCCAAAAAACAAAAATACAGAGGCAATGAAGATATAAACTGTGGGAAATGGTAACTTGGAAATGCTCAAATCAATTACATTCCTAATGCCAGGGAAAAACTTCCTAGAATAGATTTCTTCAGTTTTTTCCGGTGACTGAATAGCAAAATGCCTGATCAGCAAGCTGATCAGGCCTAAAATGGTCCAGGTCCAATTCCCTCTTAACATGTCAGATTAAACACCTTGTGCTTGCACTTCCTTCACTTCAGGAAGCATTCTAGTTAGAAGATTTTCAATACCAGCTTTCAAGGTTACTGTACTAGAAGGGCAGCCAGAACAACTCCCTTGAAGGAGCACTTTAACGATTCCATCTTGAAAACTATGGAAAACAATAGCACCTCCATCTTGCTCTACAGCAGGTCTGATATATTCATCTAGTATTCCTTTTATTTTTTTAACTACTTCAGAGTCATTTTCATCAAAAAGTGGATCCTGATCAAACTCAGCTTTTACAGGAGCTTGACCTGATTCTAAATAAGTTTTGATCTGATTTCTAACAATATCCTGAACTTCTATCCAATCTACATCTTCTTTCTTTGTCACTGTCACAAAGTTAGATGCAATAAAAACTCGATCTACTGCTGCAAAGTTGAATAGCTCTTGTGCTAAAGGAGAGTTTTCGGCACTTTCCACATCTGGATAATCGAAACTTATGCCATCATCTACCAACATAAAATTCACCACAAACTTGAGAGAGTTTGGGTTTGGGTTGGCTTCCATATAAATTGTTGTAGGTCTTTTTTGCGCTTGTAACATGATATCATTCGTCTAAGTCAATATGATAAGATAAACAGCAATAGTGCTGTTAAGTTCCTTTTATTTCTTGTTTTGCCATTTGGGCTTGATGATTTGAAAAAGATAAGTCAGTGTAAACTCTAGATTGGTAGAGGTCATATCAAAAATCCTATCCTGAGTCTCAGGCCTACTGAAGTCATACGAAAACCGTACCTCTCCAGCCAATGTACTTTTCCCAAACAGTTTTGATAAGCCCGCTCCTGCAGAAAGCCCATACAACAGCCTTCTAGGACTATCGTTTGCACCACCATAAGTAGGCAGCAACCCACTCGCCTCGTACTCCCTTTGTGTATCGGAAGCATTGAGCAAATAGCCAAAATGTGTTCCTAACTTGATATGAAACCTGCCCTTATTACCAAAATAAAAATTAGACATAAAAGGTAACTTAAGGTAATCCAAGCGAGTCTGATTGGTTCTGTCCAAAGTGTCGCGTTGTGTATAGCCTAGCTGGATATACTGAAGTTCAATTTGAGCTCCTGCATTTTTGGCTAAAAACTGCTCTATGACGAAGCTGTAGGTAGGTGCTGTGATTCCTGGAGATCTGGTAGTTCTAGCCCCTGGTGTAAATCTATAGCTGTAATTTGAAACAGAATAACCTCCACGGAATCCTACACTCGTTTGAGCATAGACTGATTCACTTAACAGACTTGCTATAAAAATGAAAAAGAGAATAAGAGTTTTACGCATATGAATGCCTATTTTTCTTTCCCCTTTTTGATTTCATCAATATCTTCCCTGTCTTTGAGTTTTTTGTCCTCCACATTTTTATTGAGAAATTCATTGAGCTTATCAATAGGAAAAGAACTTGAAATCTCTCCAAAAGAATCGATATTCATTTTAAAACCCTCAAGGTCTTTGTGGACTTTTGGGGTCTCTTCCTTTTTTTTCGACTTTTTAGCCATAAGAAATGATTTTTTACAGGGAGAGGAATGCTCTCCCTGTTTTAGATTTATGATTGTACATGTAATGTATCTAACGCAAATGCAATTCTTTTGATCAGTTCATCTTTGCCAATGATCACAAAAACAGCCATCAAATCTGGTCCAGCACCCACACCAGTGACTGCCAGCCTGACTGCTTGCATCACCTTCCCAAACTTAATTTCGTTATCTGAAGCAGCTTGTTCTAGCAAGGCTTTTGCTGATTCAGCAGTCAAAGCTTCTTGGCTAACTTCCAACTTGCTTTTGTATGTCGTCAGCACTGTCACTGCTTCTTGATTCCACTTCTTGGAAGATACCGCTTCGTCAAACTGAGTTGGCGCTACAAGCATGAACCTACCTTCTCTCCACAAATCAGCAGGAAAAGTAGCTCTTTCTTTCATAATGGCAGCTATTTGTGCTGCTTTATCAAGTGATACAGTCAAGCCCTCTTTTTCCAAATCAGCAATCAGATATGCAGCCAATTCTTCATCAGACTTGCTTCTAAGATATTGCTCATTGTACCACTTGGCCTTATTTATGTCAAATTTAGTCCCTGATTTACCAATTCTTTCGATAGAAAAAGCTTGTACTAATTCATCCAAATTGAATATCTCTCTATGATCACCAGGGTTCCATCCTAAGAATGCGAGAAAGTTCAAAAATGCATCAGGTAAATATCCTGCTTCTCTAAAACCTATGACCTTATCTCCAGTATTGGGATCAGTCCAATCCATCGGGAATACAGGAAAACCATGCTTGTCGGCATCTCTTTTAGAAAGCTTGCCATTACCATCTGGCTTAAGCAACAAAGGAAGATGTGCAAACTGTGGCATGGTATCTTCCCAGCCAAAATACTTATATAGAAGTACGTGAAGTGGAGCAGATGGCAACCATTCTTCGCCTCGGATTACATGTGTGATCCCCATCAAGTGATCATCTACAATATTTGCCAAATGATAAGTCGGCATACCATCAGATTTCATGAGAACCTTATCATCCAAGGTGTTTGAATGTACCATAACCCAACCACGGATCATATCATTCAGCCTTACTTCTTCCTTTCTAGGGATTTTGATTCTAATGACGTACGGCTCTCCAGATGCCAATCTTGCTTTTACCTCATCTTCTGGTAAAGTAAGGGAGTTTTTCATCTGAGTTCTGGTGATGGAATTGTACTGTGGAGATACTACTCTCGCTGCAGTCAAGCGCTCACGCATAGCGTCCAGCTCCTCAGATGTATCGAAAGCATAATAGGCATGCCCCTTTTCTACCAAATCTAGCGCGTACTGCATGTACATAGGCTTTCGCTCTGATTGTCTGTATGGACCACAAGCTCCGGGATTCCAAGGACTCTCGTCAGGAGCTATCCCCAGCCAATCCAAAGCTTCTTTGATATATTCTTCAGCCCCTGGTACAAATCGAGTCTGATCAGTATCTTCTATTCTCAATAAAAATTTCCCACCCATCTTACGGGCAAAAAGGTAATTGTAAAGGGCTGTTCTTACACCCCCAATATGAAGCGCCCCTGTAGGGGATGGTGCAAATCTTACGCGTACTTCTCTATTCATTTGTTGTGATTTTCTGATTAATTGAAAATTTGATGTTCCATGTATGTAAAACTGCAAATATCAATCTACAAAGATAAGGAAATCAAAGGTTGAAACCTTATTTTTCTCCAGGATAGGGATAAAAAAGAAAGTTGGGAAAAAGTGATAAGACATTTAAGGCGAAGAATAACCAATTGATTTTTTACATTTAAACTTTAAATTTAATTCTAAACTCCCTTTATTTGAAATACTATTTTAAACTTAACTAAAAACGTATTTAATTTTATGAAACTACGATTATTAATTTTCACCTTATTTTTAATTTCCTCTCATGCCTATTCACAGATCGCTCTAAAATCAGATAGAGATACTGATGGTAATGTGACCATATATGCAGAAAATAGCACACCTATACCATATACAGTCACGATCTATTACAAAAATCTTCAAAACTTGATACCTGATGGAGGAATGACATCAATCAAAGTTGTACCACCAGGACAGTCACTGGTTGCCAAACTCAAAAGAAGCAACCCCTCACAATCTTCAACAAACCTAAACTACAGTTTTATCTATAGGCCAGGAGACTACAGAGCGAAAGCCGATGATAATTTTGTTTACCTTCCTCCTGTCAAAAGTGGGGAGGTGATTAAAGCAACTCCAATGACCCATATTGAAAACGCCCTCCGAAACGAGGAAGTGAATGATAGCTACGTAGGTCTTTCTATCACCTTTGAAGAGCCTACCATTATATCGGCTCCAAGAAAAGGCATCGTTTCAGACATGAAAATAAACGAAGAGATTGAAGGAAATAATGTATTTTTCAATGCAATAGACAATTTTATAGAACTCTATCATGGAGATGGTGTCTTTACAAGAATTAAAGTGCTCAAACCTGGAAGTGCAATGGTAAAGGTTGGTGACACTGTTTTTCCTGGAGACCCTTTAGCAGAATCAGCTGGCGAAAATTATGGAGCAGGACCTCACGTAAGGATGGTACAAAGTAGATTGGTGAAATCAGGTGAGTTAATCACTCGTGAAAATTTTGAAGTCCTTTTACGAGGATCTGAGGGTAAAGGTATTCAAATCAAGGAAAGGACTGAGATATTGGTTGAACATCCTGAGGAAATGATTATTTTAGAAATGACTAAAAAAGAAAAGAAAAAGCATTTACTCAAACAATAAAAAAGCCTTAGTCTAAAAACATAAAAAGGAAATCCAAATGGATTCCCTTTTTATCTTGAAACAAGAAAGCTTAAGAGTCTTTTCTTACTCTGATTTTTTCTTTGATTCTAGCAGCTTTACCTTGACGTCCTCTTAGATAGAACAATCTAGCTCTTCTAACTTTACCTTCTCTTAGCAATTCGATTTTTTCGATTGATGGAGAAAGGATAGGGAAGATTCTTTCTACCCCGATACCATTAGAGATTTTTCTTACTGTGAAGGTTTCACCATTGGTGTTCACATTTTTTCTCTGGATTACAGTACCTTGGAACTGCTGGATACGCTCTTTGTTACCTTCTTTGATTCTTACGTGAACATTGATAGTATCTCCTGCCTTGAAAGAAGGGAATGAAGATCTTACTTCACTGTATTCCGCTTCTACAAATTTGATTAGTTCGCTCATAGCTTTGTATTTTATGTGCTTGTAGCAATCATCTCGTGGATGATTTTCTGTTAAATTCTTTTATAAATCGCTTGTTGCTGTCATCGCCATTCAGAAATCTTTCCTTTCCATCAGGTCAGGTCTTCTATCTTTAGTCCGGCGAACCGATTGCTCAAATCTCCAATCTTCGATTTTGGCTTGGTGTCCTGAGAGTAAGATTTCGGGAACTTTCATTCCTTCATATTCTGCAGGTCTTGTAAATACAGGAGGGGCTAGCAATCCATCCTGAAAGGAATCAGTGAGAGCAGAAGTTTCATCATTGAGCACTCCTGGGATTAAGCGAATGATCGCATCAGCTAAAACTGCTGCGGCCAATTCTCCTCCAGATAGTACAAAGTCACCAATACTGATTTCTCTAGTGATGAATTTCTGTCTGACCCTTTCATCCACTCCTTTGTAATGTCCACACAACATCATCAGATTTCCTTTAAGAGACAATTCATTCGCCATATTTTGGTTGAATGTATTGCCATCAGGAGTAAGATAGATGATTTCGTCGTAATCTCTCTCACTTTGGAGCTCTTGGATACATTTTGCGATAGGCTCTATCATCATGACCATGCCTGCACCACCTCCAAAAGCATAATCATCGACTTGCTTTTGTTTTCCAGTAGCATAATCTCTCAAGTTGTGCACTTTGACAGTTGCTAGCCCTTTTTCTTCTGCTCTTTTGAGAATAGAATGTGAAAATGGACCATCTAATAAGCCAGGCACTACCGTGATGATGTCTATGCGCATCATTATTCCTCTAGATATATTTCAAGTAAGCCTTCTGGGAGTTGACAGTAAACTTTATTAGCTGTCTTGTCTACCTTTTGGATAATTCCGTCCTGAATAGGTATCAGCACTTCTTTTCCATTGTGGTCTACACCCATCAAATCTTGTGTTTGAAGATCATAGATAATTTTGATTTCCCCGATCAAGCCGAGTTTTTCATCTACTACTTCGAATCCTATTAATTCATGGAAATAATACTGGTTCTCACCCAATTCCTCAAGTGCTGTCAGAGGCAAGTATAATTCCGAACCGACTAACTTTTCTGCATCGTCCAAGGTATTGTAATCTTCAAATTTTGCCAAGACTTTATTGTTTGGCTGAAGGTCAAAATACTCAAGAAAGAAAGGAACAAGTCTGGATTTTTGATCTATAAAAACATGTTCGATGCCTTCATATACTTCTGGATAATCCACATCCAATACTACAGTAACTTCTCCATGAAGACCATGAACCTTAGCAATATAGCCCAATTGAAAACAATTGTCTTTGTTCATGGCAAGGTAGGATATTAAGCTTGAGTTTCTTCACCATCAGCAGAAGCTTCAGGAGCTTCTTCTGCAGCAGGAACTTCAGCTTCAGCGGACTCAGCAGCAGCTGCGGCTTTTGCTTCTTCTTCTCTAGCTTTGATAGCATCAAGTCTAGCTTGGTTTTTAGCAGTTTCAGCATCAAGGGCTTTTTGACGTGCATCAGCTTTCTCTTTAGCCAATTTGTCAACTTTGCCAGTGATAGCTTCTTCTTTGCTCGCTTTCCAAGCTTCAAATTTTTTGTCAGCCTCTTCCTGAGAGATTGCACCTTTCAATACACCGATCTGAAGGTGTTTCTGAAGCAATACACCTCTGTAAGAAAGCATTGCCTTTACAGTGTCTGTAGGCTGCGCACCGTTCAACAACCATTTAAGAGCACGCTCGTTGTTGATGTTGATAGATGCAGGGTCAGTGTTTGGGTTGTAAGTACCCAGTTTCTCGATAAAGCGTCCATCACGTGGAGCTCTAGCATCAGCTACTACTACGTCATAGATGGCTAATCTTTTTCTACCTCTACGCGCTAATCTGATTTTTACTGCCATATTATATTGATATTTAGTGAATTGATGGATCCCGTCCATCGTGATTTTTGGACTGCAAAGATATGGCTTTTATATTGAAAGTCACAAGTAGTCAGAAATATATTTGCTTAGGTTGAAGATTTTGATTTAAATTAGCGATTCTTCGAAGGTGAAGCGTGGAGATATTGGTAGAGATGGTTTGAAAATGTACAAAGTATGATGTACAAAGAAAAAGAGTACAATGCTGGTAAAACTCAATCAACAAAAGGCTGGAGACCTTGGACCCTTTTACATAAAGAAGAAGTTGAAACTAGAGAACAAGCTAGGGTTAAAGAAATTTTCCTTAAATCAGGGGCAAAAAAGGAGTTTCTGAAATGTTTGAAGTAATATGGCTGCGTAGTTCAATGGATAGAACAAGCGTTTCCTAAACGCTAGATCTAGGTTCGATCCCTAGCGCGGCTACTATAAAACCCCGATTTCAGGCTGTAATTGGGGTTTGCTATTTTTAGAAACACTACAAAACCGATTGCAGGTTATTGCATCATTTTACGTTTTATTATTTATATATATAAACTTCCCTTAGATTTTTTCATCAAAGCAATAAATTAGAATTCTAAATCCATACTAGAAACTAACAAATAAATTTCTTCTTTTAGTTAACTTTTTATATGTTAGCAGAAATTTAGTTATAATGAATTTCAAATATAGAATTGTAAATTTCCTTGTTGATATTTCAGCCTTTTTGATTTTTTCTGTAGTGATCTTATGGGTTTTCAAAGGGGTCATTGAAAAAGAATCGGTTAGAAACTTCCTCATTGGATTTTACTTTTTCTATTATTTTACAAGTGAATTGGTTTTTGGACAAACGCTCGGTAAGATGCTTACCAAAACAAAAGTTGTAGACAAAAGAACTGGCGAAAAAGCAAAAGCCTATCAAATTTTGATTAGAACATTCTTAAGGGGACTCCCTTTCTATTTTCTTTCTTATTTCATTACCGAAAAAGGTCTTCACGATCATTTTTCACAAACTATATTAATCAAATCTTAAAATTTAATCCAATGAAAACGACTATTACCAAATTGCTTTCCATGGTCTTGATCATGGCCTCTTTATCTAGCTGTGCTACTATCTTTGGCGGCCCAGTGACAGAATATCAACGAACCAAGCCAGGGCCAGGTGAGCCTCAAAGGCAAGTTAGAGTTGGTGCTTTGGTGGCAAACATCCTATTATTTATGCCGGGTTTGATTGTAGACTTCGCCACTGGTGCGATCTACAAGCCAGAAGGAAAATAAATAAAGAGCCGTCCAGATATAATTGGACGGCTTCTTATTTTTCTTTAGATATCTTAAAGAATAATTTCAAGGGCTTTTAAAAATCAACCGATTAAAAGCGGTATCTTCCTACAAATCTCAATATCATGGCTAAGGAACATACCGCAAAAAAAACAGAGAAGAAGAAGGCTGAAAAAAACTTGAAGGAAAAAAGAGCTGATAAAAAAGCCAAACAAGAAGAAAAGAAAAAAAGAGACTAACCGTTTTATTTTTTCCCTAGAGCTTAGGCAAATTAAAAAAAGCGACTCAAAAGCCGCTTTTTTTAATTTAACTTCATCAAAGCCCAAAAGCCTTTTTGATCTTATCTACATAGTCGAGTTTTTCCCATGTAAATAACTCCACATCCAAATCAATGGACTTGCCATCAGGCGTAAAGAAGGTTTTGCTGACCACCTCATTTTTTCGACCCATGTGACCATAAGCCGCTGTCTCTTCATATATCGGATACCTCAACTTGAGTCGCTGCTCTATAGCATAAGGACGCATATCAAATATTTCTTCTACTTTCTTGGCAATTGCTCCATCGGAAAGTCCCAATTTTGAAGTCCCATAAGTATTAACATAGATCCCCATGGGCTTGGCCACACCGATGGCATAGGATACCTGAACCAAGATCTCGTCAGCAATGCCTGCAGCCACCATGTTCTTTGCGATATGCCTTGTTGCATAAGCCGCGGAGCGATCCACTTTCGAAGGGTCTTTTCCTGAAAATGCTCCTCCACCATGGGCGCCCTTGCCACCATAAGTATCAACGATGATTTTCCGGCCAGTCAATCCAGTATCCCCATGTGGCCCTCCAATGACAAATTTGCCTGTAGGGTTGATGTGGTAAGTAATATCCTCAGTGAATAAGGCTTGAATTTCTGGTTTCAATTGAGCTTTTACTCTTGGAATCAAGATAGCGATCAAGTCTTCCTTGATTTTGGCAAGCATGGTAGGCTCATCTGCGAAGTCATCATGCTGTGTAGATATCACAATGGCATCGATGCGCTGAGGTACGTTATCATCAGAATACTCGATCGTCACCTGAGATTTAGAATCTGGTCTGAGGTATTTGATTTGATCATTTTCTCTTCTCAATGCTGCCAATTCTCTCAAGATTCTATGCGAAAGGTCCAAAGCCAAAGGCATGTAATCTTCGGTCTCTTTGGTTGCATAGCCAAACATCATCCCTTGATCTCCTGCTCCTTGTTCTTCTGGACTGTTCCTGTCTACTCCTTGATTGATGTCTGGGGATTGCTCGTGAATGGCCGAAAGTACACCACAAGAATTACCGTCAAACATGTACTCCCCTTTGGTATAACCAATCCTATTGATCACATCACGAGCGATCTTCTGTACATCCAAGTAGGTATCTGACTTTACTTCTCCCGCTAAGATCACCTGGCCAGTTGTTACCAAAGTCTCACAGGCTACCTTAGACCTAGGGTCAAAAGCCAAAAAATTATCAATCAATGCATCAGAAATCTGATCTGCAATCTTGTCCGGATGTCCTTCAGAAACTGACTCCGATGTAAATAAATATGGCATATATAAATTACTTTTTTACTGAATCTTAAATAGTGCGTAAAAATACGGTTTAGGTCCGAAATAAAAAATGAAGTGCTAAACCTTATGATGGATGGACGAGGTTACAAATCAGTTTTGATTAACTTTGAAATTGTGTTAACCACATTCAGAAAATTACTTTTGAAGTAAGAAAAAAATTAAATGCAACAATGTTGCATATTAAAAATATTCAGAATACCTTTGGAACCTAATCATTCATATAGTGTTCTCTTCATTTGAATGATGATGGTTGACAATTAGGCTCCAATCTTCGGATTGGAGTCTTTTATTAGAAAAATCAAGAACACCTATGAAAAAGTTAGCTTTGACACTTATTGGAGGAATGCTTCTCCTGAGCAGTATGGTCAGCCCAGACCCAGATATGTGGGCGATGTTTTCCAAAACCCGCTTCATAGAAAAACTCAACAGGGAATTTGGGATGTATTTTCTATATCCTAAATTTTCAGATGAACTCAAAGCGCTAGAGGGAACCTCAGTGACTGTTTCGGGTTTCTATATTCCGCTTGAAATGAACGCTTCCAATATTGCAGTGATCTCTAAGTTTCCTCAAGCAGAATGTTTCTTTTGCGGGGGAGCTGGACCTGAGAGCATTGTGGTCGGCTATCTAAAAAAGAAACCCAATCGCAAAATAAAAACTGATGAGATCGTCAAAATAAGAGGTAAACTGAGACTCAATGAAGATGATATTGAAGAGCTCAATTTTATACTCCAAGATGCCGAAATCATCTTAGACTAAAAATGCAAAAAAAACTTCCTGTCACAGTACTCAGCGGATTTTTAGGGGCTGGTAAAACAACCCTCCTCAATCACATTCTTCACAATAAAGAAGGCCTCAAAGTTGCCGTAATTGTCAATGACATGAGCGAGGTCAATGTAGACGCACAGCTGGTGAGGCAAGAAAACACCTTGTCGCGAACAGAGGAACGATTGGTAGAAATGAGCAATGGCTGTATCTGTTGTACCCTCCGGGAAGACCTTATGATTGAAGTGGAGCGATTAGCTAAGGAAAATCGTTTTGATTACCTTCTAATCGAAAGTACGGGGATTTCCGAACCACTTCCTGTTGCTCAGACTTTTAGCTTTGTGGACGAAGAAAAAGGTATAGACCTCTCTAGGTTCAGTCAATTAGACACCCTGGTTACCGTAGTCGATGCTTTCAATTTTTACAAAGATTTTGGAAGTGCCGACACCGTATATTCTAAAAATCTCATTGATGATCCTGAAGATCAAAGGAGCATTGTCAACTTATTAACTGATCAAATTGAATTTGCTAATGTTATTCTGATCAATAAGGCTGATTTGGTAGAGGCGAGGCATTTGGCTGAACTGAAAGCAATCATTAACAAACTCAATCCAGCAGCTAAAATCATCATCACAGAAAACTCCAAGGTCAGCCCTACTGAAATTTTGAACACAGGTATGTTTGACTTTGAAGAGGCCTCCAATTCTGCGGGATGGCAAGCGGAGCTTGATAAAGACCACACACCTGAGACGGAAGAATACGGTATTTCTTCTTTTGTTTTCAGAGATAAGCGTCCTTTTCATCCTCAGAGGTTTTGGGACTTTATTTCATTCAATTGGCCCGGCAATGTAATTCGAAGCAAAGGGCTATTCTACATTGCTTCGAGAAAAGATCAAGCGATCTCTTGGTCACAAGCAGGAGGATCTGTCAAAGCAGAACCTGTTGGAGTATGGTGGGCCAGTATGCCATTCAAGGATAGGACGCGATATGCATCTTACCTAGACAATCAAATATTGATAGAGGCCAAATGGGACAAGAACTTTGGTGATCGGCAAAATGAACTGGTGATCATAGGTCAAGACTTAGATCAGGAATTGATTCAGCAAGAGCTAGAAAGTTGCTTGCTAAATCCCAGTGAAGTGGTAGCATTTCTGAAAGGGCAAAAGTTTACCGACAACTGGCCTATTTAAGTTGCACTTTTTCCCGATAGCTTCGTTATACTACTATGGATCAAAAACCTAAAAAAACAGAAGAAGAAGCAGAAGATTGGGATTTCAGCGAAGGCTTCGGGGGAATTCCCGAAGATGTGGATCTGACCAAGAACATTGGATGTGCTGGAGGAGGAAGTAGAAAGAAGCAAAAAGAAAAATCTACTCAATCTGAAAGCGACAAAGAAAAGGAAGATTAAAACCAAAATAGCTACCCAAATGGGTAGCTATTTTGGTTTTAATCACAAAAGGCTGATTACTTTTTGCCTTCTGGGTAATAGTGATTGACATCTCTTTGAGGGAATGGAATCTCAATGTCATTGGCTTCAAATGCTTCTTTTAGCGCCTCCATATTATCCCAATATACCGGCCATAGATCACCTGCATCTGCCCAACATCTGACTACCAAGTCCAAGGAACTATCCCCGAAGCTCGTGAATTTCACCACGGGTTCTGGATCAGCATGAATTCTTTCATCTTTCCCCAATGTTGACAAAATCACCTGTCTGGTTTTTTTCAAATCGGTCCCATAAGCCACTCCGATAGCCATCTCTACCCTTCTTGTCGGCTTTTGAGATAGATTGATAATAGAATTGTTAGCCAATGCACCATTAGGAATAGTCACTACCCTGTTGTCAAAGTTTCTGACTTTGGTATATAAGATATCTATACTTTCTACGGCTCCCAGCGTGCCTTGCGCTTCAATAGTATCTCCTACTTTGAATGGCTTAAAGATCAGGATCAAAACTCCTCCTGCAAAATTGGACAAAGAGCCCTGCAAGGCCAACCCAACTGCCAAACCAGCCGCACCGAGTATAGCGATAAAGGATGTCAACTCCATCCCCACTTGGGTAGCTATAGAAATAAATAAAAGAACGAATAATAATGCCCTAGAAAAGCTTGTCAAAAATGTGGACAAAGAAGCATCTATTTCATATTTATCAAAAATTTTATTCAGCCCTTTCATCAATAAATTGATGATATATCGACCAATTATAAATGTAATCAGGGCACCAAGTAAACTTGGACCATATTCAAAAACAAAATCAATTGCTTTCTCTTGTATCTTTTCTACTGTTGCTAAATCTAATTCCATATCTGAAAGTTTAAGTTTAAAATAGATATACAAATTTAAGGATTCATTACGATAACCTGCCATCTGAAAGCCCAAAACCACTTCAAGGAATAGGATGGAACTGAAATATTTCTAAAAATCTCTTCCCAATCTGTCCTGGAAAAAGCTCTCAAAACGGAAAGCGGTCCATCATGTTTGACCATTTTTGATTTTGAAAACAAGCGGGTCAAAAACTTGATGCTATAATAAGCAACTTTGTGACGGTGAAGATCATTGATGACTACTCCTAATTTTGCCTGATTGATCAAGGATTTTAGCAAATTTCTTAGTTCCTCATCTGTGAAGTGATGGGTAAATAATGTGCAGGTAATGATATCTGCTTTTTTGTCCAAAAACCCTGCCTCAAACACATTTTTGATCAAAAAATCGACATTTTTCAAGTCAGCCAACCTGTTTTTAGCAAATTCTATGGTATTAGGATTTGCGTCCACACCTATGAATTGCAGGTCAACTTTTTCATTGCTTGCCCAATTAGCCATTACTCTGATCATATCCCCTCCTCCACAGCCAATGTCTGCTACGGTATAGGATGCTTGCGGATATTGGGTTATGATTTTACTCAACCCATCTGTAGTGACATGGTTACCCCCTAAGAGCTTGTTGATGGTTTTGAGCTCTTTTAAGGTTTGATCTAATACTGGCCCATCACAAGCAAGGTCATCCATGATTTCTTTTTCTGAACTACGGTGCTTGAAATCTATCATGACTTTTCAAGTAAAAGTGTTTCTAATGTCAATCCAGGACCAAAGCCCATTGCTAAAATTTTTCCAAACCGATCCCTATCTGCAAGCCAGCCAGCCAATACAAACAAAATTGTCGCAGAAGACATATTGCCATATTGCTTTAAAACCTGATGTGAGAGATCATTTTGGGAAGCGGTGATTCCAAAAACTTCCTCAACCTTTTGCAAAATCTGTTTTCCCCCTGGATGGACAGCAAAGTGATTTACCTCAGAAAGTTGATGTAATTTTTCCAAATAGCCAGAAAGGCTATTCAATCCTTTATGCAACAGTTCTGGTACATATTTACTCAGTTTCATCTCAAATCCAAAATCACCAATCCTCCAAGCCATGTCATGAATGCCTTCTCTGATGATTTGGCTACTATAGTTTTTAATCGCTAAGCCCTTTTCTTGCTTAGCTACTATTGCCGCAGCAGCTCCATCTCCAAAAATTGCATTGGCAATCAGGTTATCCTCGTTGTATTCTTTTTGAAAATGAATAGTACATAACTCCACGGAGAGAATCAGCACCTTGGCACTCGGTTCAGAATCGCAAATTCTATCAGCCAACTTAATGGCATTGAATGCAGCATAGCAACCCATAAAATGTATACAGTATCTTTCTACATTGGTAGGGATTCCTAGTTCGTGAATCAAATCAATCTCCAGCCCTGGCGCATACATACCAGTACAAGAAACCAACACCATATGGGTGATTTCTTCAGCAAGCACTTTTGATTTTTCAAGACAACTATTAATCGCTGCCTTACCTAAATCCAAAGCATTTTTTTCAAAAACCCTCATCCGCTTATCAGTGCTTGGAAATGGATCGAGGCTTGTATTAGGTGGGAAAAACTTAAAACTGGATGGATCATTATATTTGAAATCTTCCAATGCACTATGTCTGAATTCTATTCCTGATGACTTATATACAAAATTTAGCTTTCTCCCTTCTCTTTCATCCAGTTGATGTGCAAGTTTCATAAACTTACTGATCTGCATTTGCGGAATCGGAGATCCTGGATTGGCTGTACCTATACTCAAAATATGATTTTCCATCAAAACGGTATCTCTGTTAAAATTAAATTTGGATGACTAAAACGAAACAAGTACTTTCCACAAAAGTTAAGAAAAACAATTCATAATCTTATGTTCAGTCTATCTAGTTGGAAACATTTACGGATTCCTTTTTCTTTTTACCTCCTTCCCATATTCATTTTGGCATTGGCTTTTACCCCCAATCATAATCCAGAAAGGATGCTATTGGTCTTTCTTAGCTTGCATTTGTTTCTCTACCCATCTAGCAATGGCTATAATAGTTACTTTGACAAAGACGAGGGTAGCATTGGCGGTTTAAAAAATCCACCAAAGGTGAACAAAGGGCTATATTACCTCTCTTTGGTTTTTTTCCTTATTGCAATAGTTTTAGCTGCTTTGATCAATCCCTCGTTTGCTGGTATGGTCATCGTGTATGGGCTAGTTTCAATGGCCTACAGCCACCCAAGTATCCGGCTTAAAAAAATGCCCTACGTCAGCTGGATTGTGGCGGGGTTTTTTCAAGGTTGTTTTACTTTTTGTATGGCTTATGCTGGATTGAGTGATTTTGGTTTTGAGGTTTTGACTAGACCCCATGTGGTGATTCCAGGGCTTTTGACCTCCTTGATGCTCTGGGGGTCGTATCCTTTGACACAAATATATCAGCACGAAGAGGATGCTAAACGTGGAGATCAAACACTTAGTTTGAAACTCGGCATCAAGGGGACGTTCCTTTTTTCTTCGATTTGGTTTTTTGTAGCTGGTATCGCCTTTGCGTGGTTTTTTGTAGAAAAAAATCAAATCTGGGCTTTATATGGATTTATGGCTGCTATGTCTCCTGTAATTTTGTATTTTTTGGTTTGGTTCTCTTTCGTAACCAAAAATTCTAAAAAGTACGTCACTTACTCTTGGGCGATGTGGATGAATAGAATTTCTGCGATAGCTCTGAACATTTTTTTCTTCTGGTACTTTCTCGAAAATACCCAGATACTTCAAGTTATGTAGTCAGACCATTTCGCCATGTGTACGTTTCATGATTTGAGTGGCAAGAAATGGAGACCTTTTAATAAGGCCTACGGAAAACTCCGATACTCCCTTAGCTCCAAACAACCTTTGGATATTTCTACCCACCCAAAGTCTCTTTCTAAAATGGGTGTTCCACTGAAAGTTATAGAATTGTTCAATCTCATTTCTTCTTGAAAATTTAATTAATGCCTCCGCTGCCAATTTACCTGTGTGTATTGCGATAGCCATTCCATTGCCACAGAGCGGAGTGATCAAGCCTGCAGCATCTCCTACCATGAGCATGTGATTTTCAACAGGTTTTTTGGAAGAAAAATTGATTTCATTGATTACTTCTGGCTTTTCGAATAAAAACTCACTGTGTTGCCATATATGTTTTAAAAATGGGTTCTGCCAAAGAAAATCTATTTCCATCTGCTGAATACTCCCAGCACTTCTCAGCTGTTCCTTAGATCCTAAATAGCATAAATTGAAAATTCCATCTTCTACCCTATTGATTCCACAATAGCCTCCTTCAAAATTATGGAGCGCCACCGTATGATGATCAAAATCAGTTTTGATGTGATATTTGACTCCAATAAAAGGGCTCCGCTGGGACATAAAATCACGCTCCAAAAATTTATCCACCTTAGACCGCTTCCCATACGCACCTATCAAGTGATTGCAGACAAGCTGACGTCCATCTCCAAGAGTGAGAATAAACTTCATGGCATCTTGATCGAAAAAGACCTCTTCTACTTGTGTTTGAAGTAAAAAGTCAACTCCAATATTTTTGGCCTTTTGATAAAGAAAAGCATCTAATGCGAATCTGCTAATGCCAAAACCACCCATATCTAGCGGCATACTGACACTTTTACCTTTGGTTGAAGTGAGTTGAAAAGTATGGATATCACCTAAATCAAATTCATTTGGAAAAAGGCCTTCTTGCATTAAAAATTCGCGTACTTCGTTGCTGATATATTCTCCACAAACACGATGAAAAGGATAAGTCTTTTTCTCGATGACCAAGACTTGTTTACCTGCTTTTCCAAGCAAGTTAGCAGCAATCAATCCCGCTAGACCTCCTCCAATAATTATAATTTCCTTTACTTGCATGGATTTATATGCCTTTTATTTGGATGATTTACCGCTTATCAAATTTAGATAATGACTATTAAGAATAAAGCCTTTTTACGGGTTAATTTCAAAACTTATTAAATGTCAACTACAATCTATATGAAGAAGTTTTCCCAAATTAATTTCCGATTCGGAATCATGGGTCTCCTTTTTTTAGGATCTGTACTCATTACTGATGATGCATGGTCTCAAAGAAAAAAGAAGGAAGATCCGAAAACTGCCACTCCGGCAGCACCTGCACCAAAACCACAGGCTAAATCAGGGCCTAAAGCATTTTCTGAAGTAATCACTTCAAAAGCAAAAACTAAAGAAGGTCTCTTCAATGTCCACGAAATCGAAGGTAAGTATTTCTATGAAATTCCCGAAGAAATGCTGGGAAGAGAAATGCTAATCGTAACCACCATTGCTAAAACTGCTGATGGCATTGGCTATGGCGGAGAGCGTACCAATACGCTTTTAGTAAGATGGGATAGAGAAGGTGATAATGTCCTGTTGAGAGTAGTATCTTACTCCAATGTGGCAGCTGATTCCTTGCCTATATCTATTGCTGTAAAAAACTCCAACCTAGAGCCTATTCTTCAAAAATTTGATGTAAAAGCACTATCAAAAGATGAAAGAGGCGTAGTTATCGAAGTGACAGATCTATTTGCTAAGGATGTACAAGCTATTGGACTACCTAGAAATAGAAGAACCCAGTTTAAAGTAACAAGATTGGATTCTGACAGATCTTATATTGAAAGACTCAGTCCATATCCGATGAATATCGAAGCGCGCTACGTGATGACATACGCAGCTACTGAGCCACCTTCAAATTCAAGCACAGGGCTGATCACTGTCGAGATGAACTCTTCTATGGTATTGCTGCCAAAAGAGCCAATGATGAAGCGTCTAGCTGACAGAAGAGTTGGATGGTTCAGCAGATCTGTAGTAGACTATGGACTTGATGAGCAGAAAGCTACCTCCAGAAGATTCCTTGACAGATGGAGACTAGAAGTCAAAGAAGAAGATTATGACAAATACAGAAGAGGTGAGTTGGTAGAGCCGAAGCAGCCGATCGTATTCTACATTGATCCAGCTACCCCAAGTCAATGGGTGCCTTACTTGAAGCAAGGTGTGGAAGATTGGCAAGCTGCCTTTGAAATGGCCGGATTCAAAAATGCCATCATCGCTAAGGATGCCCCTAGCAAAGAAGAAGACCCTGATTGGAGTCCAGAAGATGCAAGATATTCTGTCATCAGATACTTCGCTTCTGATATCCAAAATGCATACGGTCCTCACGTATCTGATCCAAGATCTGGAGAGATTATCGAGTCTGATATCGGATGGTACCACAATGTGATGAACTTATTGAGAAACTGGTTTTTTATCCAAACTGCTGCTGTAAATCCTGAAGCCAGAGGCGTGAAATTCAGAGAAGAAGTAATGGGCAGATTGATTCAGTTTGTATCTTCTCACGAAGTAGGCCATACCTTGGGTCTTCCTCACAACTTCGCCTCTTCACACGCGTATCCAGTAGACTCTTTGAGATCTGCCACTTTTACTGCAAAGTATAGCACTGCTCCATCTATCATGGACTACGCGAGATTCAACTATGTAGCACAGCCAGGAGACAAAGATGTAAGCTTAATGCCTAATGTAGGACCTTATGATAAATATTCCATCATGTGGGGTTATAAGCCAATTTTAGACGCGAAAACTCCAGAAGACGAGCAGCCGATTCTAGATCAGTGGATTTTGGAAAAAGCAGGTGATCCTATCTATAGATTTGGTCGTCAAGGCAATAGCTATGACCCAAGTACACAAAGTGAAGACTTGGGTGATGATGCTATGAAAGCTTCTGACTATGGAATCAAAAACTTGAAGGTAATCCTTCCAAACTTGATGGAATGGACTGCAGAAGATGACAAGCCTTTCAAAGATTATTCAGATTTAGAAGAAATGTATGGTCAGGTAATTGGTCAGTACAACAGATACATGGGTCATGTAAGAACCAATGTAGGTGGCGTATATGAATTATATAAATCTACAGGTCAAGGTGAAGCGGTCTATGTACATACTGACAAAGCTACTCAAAAAAGAGCCGTTCAATTCCTCAATAAGGAGCTTTTCTCAACCCCTACTTGGTTGATGGATCAGGATATCATTTCAAGAATTGGTGATTTTGGGGCGCTAGAAAGAGTAAGAGGCGTTCAAGTAGGTGCATTGAATGGTATCCTCGAATGGGGCAGATTGGGTAGAGTAATAGAAAATGAAGCCCTCAATGGCAAAGACGCCTACAGCATGACAGAGTTATTTGATGACTTAAGAGCTGGTATCTGGTCGGAATTGGCAAGTGGAAGAACGATCGATGTTCATCGCAGAAGCCTTCAAAGAGCTCATATCGAAAGATTAGAGTATTTGATGACCAATGACGAGCCTGCCGCCGCTAGAAGATTTGGCGCGGTGATCAATGCTTCTCAGTCAGACATCAGACCAATGGTAAGGGGTGAATTGAAAACACTTCAAAGACAAATCACTGCTGCTATTGGCAGGACTTCTGACAGAGCATCTAAACTCCATTTGGAAGATGCACTAGAAAGAGTAAAAGCTGTTTTAGATCCTAAATAGGATTTCATTTCGAATGAATGAATACAAAACTGCCTCCAAATTGGGGGCAGTTTCATTTTTTATAAGCAAATAGTATCTGCAAATCAATCAAGTCCTTATTCATACAAGAGAACAAAAAATAATCTTTATTTTTACGAGAGATTGGAATAAATAAGCAAATCATGGCATTGACTCCTTTAAAAATACTTCAAGATCATAAACTTAGAATCACCAATTGCAGGCAAGAGGTGCTAAGAACATTTTTATCCAAAGACTCAGCGCTTTCACATGCCGACTTAGAAGATGTGCTTAAAGATGACTTTGACCGTGTAACACTTTACAGAACCTTGAAAACTTTTTTAGAAAAAGACCTGATTCATAAAGTTCTTGACGATAGTGGAGCTACCAAATATGCACTCTGTTCGCATGATCACGATGGAGACCACCATCATCATGACCATGAACATGTACATTTCAAATGTGAAAAATGTGGAAAAACCATGTGCTTAGAAGAAGCAATACTCCCAAAAATCGATTTGCCTGATGGCTTTGTCAATAAAGAAGTGAGTTTATTGGTGCAAGGTATCTGTGATAAGTGTAGTTAAAAATTAACTGGTGTTTTTTCTTTTTTTCTTTTATCTACATCAGAAGGCCAAACTACACCTGGAGGAAGGTCAATTTTGGGTGGTGTATAATCTTCTATCCCGCCATCACCATCATCTCCACTATTATTTCTTCCACTGTCGAGTCGGGCTTTGGTTAGGGTAGCTACAAAGTAAATCAACACCACATAAGTGAGACCAAGGAGAACCAAATCAACTAGTAGACTACTCATAATCAGAAAAACTTTTTCTCAAGTTAATATTTATAGTTTTATATATCAATTAATTAACACGCACAATCTCATAATGATTAGAGAAAAGCTAAAAAATTTCAAAGGTTTTTTGATTGGCTTGGTAAATAAGCGATATCATCGGATATTTGCGGACTGAAAATTTATCACAATGATCGTAAAAACAAAAAAATACAAACTCGAAGCAGGTACCTACATCAAGATGGGATTAGTGAATGTCCTTAAGCAACAGTGGTGGGTGATCCTGATCGCAGTAGCAATTGCATGTGGTTATTTCTGGATTGCCTCTTGGTGGTGGATCAGCATGGCCATATTAGCTTATATTTTATATGTTTTGTTTTGGGTGATACAGTTTACGGGTGTCACTCAGATGGAGCAAAACAAGGTGATGTTTGAAAAAATGGCCTACGAAATCGACAGCAGACAAATTCTGATGAAAATCAATACAAAGCAAGGCATGCCAGTCAACTGGAACATGATCAAAAGTGTACAGCTGACCAAAGATGCTTTTGTATTAGTCATGTCCAAAGCTCAGTTTATCCATCTTCCTTTCAAGATTTTCAATTCTGATAATGACAAGAAGTTCGTCGAAACCATCTTGAAAAGAAAAGGGTATATTGGTGAATAATATCCTATTCATCTTCAAGATGTAAAAAGAGGTTATAAACCTTAAATAGATACTTATTGATATTAGATATTACTTTCTGATAGAGATGTATTTTTAAGCTACACTTTCAGATTATCATTTAATGAAATATGATAGTTTAAAGTCAAAACCCTTACACTTGAGATCTAAAAAAAGCCTTGCAGACAGCATCTGCAAGGCTTTTTGACATTTAACCCACACTTTTAGATGAGAGAAAATTTACTCTCGATCTTACATTGGAGGAAGGATCACAGAGTCAATTACGTGTACTACACCATTAGAAGCTTCAATATCAGCTGTTGTTACGGTAGCACCATTGACCATTGCCTTCCCATCTTTTAAAGAAATCTTAATGTCTTTTCCTTGAGCCGTGGTAGCAGTCATTCCATCAGAAAGATCTTTGGAATATACTTTGCCTGGTACAACATGGTAGGTAAGGATTTGAACCAATTGATCTTTATTCTCAGGCTTCAATAGATTCTCTACAGTGCCCGCAGGCAATTTAGCAAAAGCATCATTGGTTGGAGCGAATACTGTAAAAGGACCATCGCCTTTCAGTACCCCTACTAAGTCACCAGCTTGTACAGCAGCCACTAGCGTAGACAAAAATTCTGTTTGCGCTGCTAGATCTACAATGTCATTATCTACATTGTTGTTAGCGTCGTTGTTGAGCGTAAATGCGGTGGTTGTAAAAAAAGCAACCATCAACGCAAAAGACAATAATTTTTTCATAATAATAATAGTTTTGGTTTGTGTTGTATAAATCCCAAAACCCATGTGATTGTTTATCAATAATTTGTAATCTTTTTAGAGAGTTCATTGATTTACAATTTGATGCGCTTCAATTCATTTTTAAAGTCATTCAGGTATTTTTCAAAGATTATTTTACACAAACGGTTAGTCCTTGTAACTTTGTCAAATGCAAATAAAACTAATCGCTGTAGGAAAAACAGACAGCCGCGCTATACAAGAGCTGATTGAAGAATATGTAAAGCGATTGGGGTTTTACATCAAGTTCGATTTTGAAATCATCCCTGATCTCAAAAACACTAAATCACTATCTGAGTCCAACCAAAAGGAGAAAGAGGGTGAACTTATTCTCAAAAAACTTCAAAGTGCTGACGAGCTTATCCTGTTGGATGAAAACGGGAAACAATTTAGCTCGGTAGACTTTTCTGAGTATTTGCAGAAGAAAATGAATTCAGGCCTCAAGCAG
This sequence comes from Belliella buryatensis, assembly GCF_900188245.1. Taxonomy (GTDB): domain Bacteria; phylum Bacteroidota; class Bacteroidia; order Cytophagales; family Cyclobacteriaceae; genus Belliella; species Belliella buryatensis. The sequence goes on from NZ_FZOK01000003.1 coordinate 189,665, forward strand.
CTAGTATTCGTAATCGGAGGGCCTTACGGCTTTTCTGATGCGATTTATCAGCGAGCCAATGGTAAAGTCTCGCTATCCAAAATGACTTTTTCCCATCAAATGGTTCGAGTCTTTTTTATAGAACAAATCTACAGGGCCTTTACTATACTCAAAAATGAACCCTACCACCATCAATAGTGAATAGCCTTGAAGAAATCCTGATAAACGGTAACTATTTCAGCCTATCGGTAATTTTTAACATTTTTTCATAAACTCATCCTATTTAACTAAGATAATTTTATTAGTTTACAGGGCAATTTTAAAATTCAAATATATGAAGTATACTAGAATCATCATTTTGATGGCTTTTTGGCTAGGAACAAGTCTAGCCACAATGGCACAAAGCCAAGAAAAAGTCCCATTAGACTCGAGGGTAAGAACAGGAAAACTAGCCAATGGACTTACATATTACGTCCAACAAAACCCTAAACCAGAAAAAAAGGTAGAACTGAGATTGGCTGTCAATGCAGGTTCAATTCTAGAAGATGACGATCAAGCTGGCTTAGCTCACTTTACAGAGCACATGGCTTTCAATGGCACCAAAAACTTTGAAAAAAACGAACTAGTAAGCTACCTACAATCCATTGGCGTTTCTTTTGGTGGGGATTTGAATGCTTACACCAGCTTCGACGAGACAGTTTATATTTTACCAATTCCATCAGACGATGAAGAAAAGCTAAAAAGTGGATTTTTAGTCTTGGCCGACTGGGCTGGAGGTGTATTGATGAATGAAGAGGATATTGATGGTGAGCGCGGGATTATCGTAGAGGAGTGGAGAACTGGGCAAGGTTACAACCAAAGGGTAAGAGACCAATTCCTTCCTATATTGCTTCATGATAGTAAATATGCTGACAGATTACCTATCGGCAAGATGGAAGTAGTCGAAAACTTCGAATACGAAACCATCAGAAGATTCTATAGGGATTGGTATAGACCAGATCTGATGGCTGTAGTGGCAGTAGGTGATGAAGACCCAGACAAACTAGAAGCATTGATCAAGGAGTATTTCTCAGGCTTGGAAAATCCAGCCAACCCAAAACCCCGTGAGCATTTCCCTGTTCCTGAGCATGAAGAGACTTTCGTCACCCTAGTGACAGATCCAGAAGCTCCAGGGACTCAGATTCAATTGTACTACAAGCATAAGGCTTTACCAACAAGTACTAAGGAAGATTATAGAAATATCCTCAAAAGAAGGCTTTACAGCGGTATGCTAAGTCAGAGACTTGATGAAATTAGACAAAAACCTGATGCTCCATTTATATATGCCGGCACTGGCTATGGTAATTTTGTGAGAGATATGGACTATTTCTCTGCATCTGGCGCAGTAGCCCCAGGAAAAGCAGCAGTCGCGATCAAAGCTTTGATCGAAGAGAATGAAAGAGTAGCTCAATTTGGATTCACGGAAGGTGAACTAGAAAGAGTCAAAAGATCATTGCTCAACTCAGCCGAAAGAGCAGCCAAAGAAATGGACAAAGCAGAATCAGGTTCTCTGGTAGGCAAATATGTTTCACATTATCTTGAGGGGAGCTTTGCAGAAGATCAGCAATGGAGATACGAGTTCTATCAAGAAGTCATGCCTCAAATCACTTTGGATGAAATCAATGCTTTAGCAAAGGAATTGGTCAGAGATGATAACAGAGTGGTGGTCATATCTGCTCCAGAAAAGGAAAAAGCAAACCTTCCTACAGAACGAGATGTATTGGCGCTTTTCACAGCAGTAGACAACATGCAGCTGACTCCTTATGAGGAAAAATTACTTGCAGAAGACTTAATCACGGACTTACCTACAGCTGGGAAAGTCAGCAGCATAAATAAAATATCAGGCGTAGACATTCAAGAAATCACGCTTTCCAATGGTGCAAATGTTTTTGTCAAACAAACTGATTTCAAAAATGATGAAATTCTAATCTCTGCCACTGGCAAAGGTGGTACCTCACTCTATTCAGATGAAGACCACCTGACGGCAAGCAATGCAGGCGTAATGATCAATGTCATGGGTGTAGGGGACTTTTCTCCAACAGATTTGAGAAAAGTACTGTCGGGCAAAACAGTTTCCTTGACTCCAAATATTGGTACTTATTCCCAAAATATCTCTGGTATCACCTCTCCAAAAGATTTGGAAACGGCTATGCAGTTGATGCATTTGTATTTCACTAAGCCTAGGAAAGATGCTGAATTGTACGAGGTTTATAAATCGAACCAAAAAACGCAGTTAGCAGGAGCGCAAGCAAATCCAGACTATCAGTTCTCTAGAGCTGTCAATAAAATAGTCTCAGGAGGAAATCCGCGAGCCATGGGCATAGTAGATCCAGAGGATTATGACAAAATTGACATTGACAGAGGTCTTGAAATCTTTGCTGATAGGTTCTCCAATGCTGCCAATTTTGAGTTCTTTTTCACTGGTAATATTGACATGGATACTTTTATCCCATTGCTTGAACAGTATATCGGAAGCTTACCAGGTGATGCAGGCGCTAAGGATAGTTTCATTGACTTAGGAATCAGAACTCCTAGAGGTTTAAAAGAAAGGGTAGAAGTAGGAACAGATGAGAAATCACAAGTGATCATGTTCTTCTCAGGAGAGACTGACTATGATAGAAAAAAATCTACAGACATTAGTTATTTGGGAGAAATCCTAACAATCAAATTGATCGAAAACTTAAGAGAGGAAATCGGCGGTGTATATGGTGTTGGTGCTAGTGGGAATATGAGTATACAGCCAGTAGGCAACTTTAGCTTTTCAATTTCATTCCCTTGTAGTCCAGATATGGTGGATAAACTCACGGAGGCCGCTTGGGCAGAAGTGAAGAAAATTCAAGAAAATGGACCTACTGAGGAAGATCTGAACAAAGTCAAAGAAAAAAGAAGAATCGCTTACGAGGAAAGCCTCAAGAGAAACAATTACTGGAATGGACAGATGTCTGCAATAAGAACCTATGACTTGCCTTGGGAAGTCATTCTAGAAGGTAAAGCATCTATCGACTCGGTCACTCCTGAAAGAATCCAAAACGCAGCAAAAGCTTATTTGGTGCAAGAAAATCTGTTAGAAATTCAGAGGTTCCCCGCGAAATAAGTCAGCGTAATTAACATCATAGAAGGATGAACTCAAAAAGCAGCCGAATCGAGTGATTCAGGCTGCTTTTCTTTTTTAGGTCAATCGCTGTCAATCTAGCTCAACCATTTAGGTTAATGCTTAAGTTTGAGGCAAGGAAATATGAATGGCTCATCCTATTCAATGAAACTATATTCTCAACAAACGACTGATATAGACCAATATCTAAGTATCCTAATATCAATCAATAACTTGTCCGCTGCGGCGGATAGGTCTCATTTAAAAAAAAGGATACTTCATGGTCACAGACATCATTGAAGATTTTGAGATTAAAATGTTTAAGATTTGGTCAAAAATACCCTGAACATGGTATTTTTTGCTGTGATAGGAGCATGTATTTTTATCCTATCGAAAATTCACCCCAATTTTCCCAAATCTCACCTATCCAAGAAGAAAGTAAACTATGATCAAAGTAATCATCATCGATGACGAGCATATGGCTCAAGAGTCCATTCATATTTTATTGGATAAGTATTTTGAAGGTCAGTTTGATGTTGTCGCCAAAGCATCATCCGTATTAGGAGGTATCAAGGCTATCAATAAGTACAATCCTGATCTAGTATTTTTAGATATTCAGATGCCCGGTGAAAACGGTTTTGATTTATTTGAAGCATTTGAAAAAATTGACTTCAGAGTGATTTTCACTACTGCTCACGAAGAATATGCCCGCAAAGCAATCAAGCATCAGCCTTTTGACTATCTGCTCAAGCCCATTGATCTACAGGAGTTGAGAGAGACAATCGAGAGATTAAAATCAGAAATCGCCACGAATAAAGATGTCATTATAGAAAGGCTAAATCGATTAGAATCTAAGCTCAATGGTAAACGCATGGAGATCTTTAATACCCAAGAAGGAGATTATGTGGTGAATTTTGATGAAATAATATACTGTAAAGGAGAGGGAAATTACACAGAAATCATCAGAACAAATGGAAATAAAATCCTTGTTTCTAAAAATCTCAAAAAAATAGAAGAAATCCTCCCTCCTGATGAATTTATTAGAGTTCATCAATCTATTTTAGTGAATCGGTCTCAGATTGATCGCTATGACAAAAAATCACTCTTTCTTCACCTCAAAAACGGCGAAAAGCTCTCTGTTTCCATGAGGAAATTGGCTAATATCTTCAATGGGTTTTAAATTAAAAGCGGCCGCTTTATTATTGTTGACAGGGGTTCTAAGTATGACCCTTTTTGCACAGCAATATCCAAGTATGCAGTATACTACTGCAGATGGACTACCCAATAATTCCATTCGAGCACTTTACAATGACTCTAGAGACTTACTTTGGATCGGTACCGAGAATGGCGTTGCAGTAAGAGAGAATGGGACTTTTAGAAACTTCACTACTGCAGATGGACTTGCTTTCAACAACTGCTGGGCTATTGCAGAAGATATTCTTGGCAATATCTGGCTCGGTAGCTATGGGGGAGGTTTGAGTTTCTTTGATGGAGTAAAGTTCACAGCCTTTGGAACTGCAGATGGCACTTTTGATGGAAGAATCAGAACAATTTATTCATACAAAGATGATATATTCATTGGTACCGAAAATGGTGTAGCCATCATCAATATCAGTACTCTTGAAGTAACTGTCATTCCCGAGAGTATCTTTGATAACCAACAGAGTTATATTTCAGGTTTTTTTGAATATGAAGACAGGGTGTTTTTTACTACTTACGGGGTAGGCTTACATGAAATCATTTTTTCTGATAATCATGTTTCTGCAAAAAAAATCAGTGATCAAAAATTAATTTATTCTATTGGTCTTATCGATGATAAGCTATTTACCAGCGACAAGGAATTGTTAAATAAATTTCCATTGGACAATTTCATTAAAGGTGAAGATCCTGAAAACTCGTATGGCTCAACCATTTTTTGGGATTTTCTCAAAATACCCTCTGGTGAAATTCTCGGTGCCGCATGGGGCATATACAGCAACAATGGAGGTGTATATCACTTGAAGTATGGCCAACTCAAATCAATGGAAGTACTCTATGACATTCCATCCAAGGAAATCCTTCAACTTGAATTCAGCCCAAAACGGAATAAACTTTTTGTAGGAACTAAGGATCAAGGATTATTTGTAATTCGACTTGATGATGGACTGATTTACCACAAATCTGATCAATACAAAATCATCAATATTCAAGAATTAGGCTCCTCTCAGCTTCTTCTCCAAGAAAATGGGATGCAATTCACAAAAAAAGACCAGAATGGTGAGTTTTTAATTCCCAATCAAACTTTTAAAGAAATCCAAAGTAGTTACTATAGTTCAGGTAAAAAAATTCCAAAATTTGAAGACGATTTCTTTGAATTGAAAGCAGATACCAAAGCTTCAGCTATTGAATTCTACGGAATGCAAATCCATCAAAACCTCGCTTGGGTCAATACCAATATTGGGATTTATGCCTTTGATGAAAGAGGTAAATGCCTCAAATACATACCTATTCACACATATCAGTTTTCATTTACCAAAGAAGGGAAACTTGTCGAGACAAACCCTTACGGTGGAGTCAGGATATATGAAGATTTGGATAAGCTGATCTACCAGTATTATTCAAAAGACCTCCCGACTACTCCTACTCAAGTCACAGGTATAGCAGCGAGTAATGGCAGTCTATTTTTCGCTTCTGTCTTCACTGGCTTATACGAATGGAATGGGAAAGAATTTATTTCCTATTTAGATAAAGGCATTTGGTCTGAACTCAAATTCAAACATATCAAAGCCTACAAAAAAGACCAATTGGTATTGGCTACAGAGTTCGGTTCCATTTTTATCGTAGAAACAAACCCTGAATTTCGAATAGTCCAAGAAATTACAAGAGATGTGATTTCTGGCAAGAATATACTTTTTATAGAAAGCTATGAAGAACACCTTTTCATAGGTACAGAAGCTGGGGTGAATATTTATCACGAGGGAAACGTACGGTTGATCAATAATGAAAATGGATTAAAATTGGCCAGTTTCAAACAACCAAGTTTGCTCGGAAGCTCACTTTATCTACCCGTTGGCTTGGGCTACTATCACCTTTCACTTGACAATATATTAACTCCTGAACCTAGGCAATTCGACTTGGGAATTGGTAAATTAACCATCAATCATGACCCAGCCCCAGAGAGTGATTACTCCTGGTTCAAATACAAAAAGAAAAACATTACACTTTCTCATCGAAACAATACCATCTATCTTGATTTAAAGCCTGAGGGAAGCATTTTTCCAGACCAACTTCAATACAGGTTTAGACTCAATAGCAATACTCCATGGAGTCCCTTTACTTTTGATAGAAGATTAGCTTTCCCATATCTTCCAAGTGGAAATTACACATTGGAAGTAGAAGTATTGGATACACATACGCGCTTATCAAGTAACTTCTATCTGCTCAATATCCAAGTCAACCCTCCATTCTATCTGAATCCTTGGTTTATCAGTTTCATTTTGATTGGATTGATTTTGATTTTTGTCGGCATTTACCACAACAGAATCAGAAATTATAGACAAGAAGAACAGAAAAGAATCGCTATCCAAAATAGAATCAATGACCTCAAAATAGAAGCGCTAAGAAGTCAACTGAATCCTCATTTCATTTTCAATGCCATCAATTCCATCCAATACTACATCCTCAATAATCAGGAAGAAGATGCGGTAGAATTTTTAGGAAAATTCTCCAAACTGATGCGTCAAACTTTGGACATCAGTTCTAAGAAGCTAATTACCTTACTAGATGATATTAAGTTTATCCAGTCTTATATTGAAATTGAAAATGAAAGAATGGGAAATAGGCTTCATTGGAATATTGATTTTATAGTAGATGACAAGGATTTGAGCGATTTGAAAAATTACCTTGTCCCTCCGATGTTGATACAGCCATTTGTTGAAAATGTCTTTGTCCATGCCTTCAGCCGACAGCATCCCAACCCTGAATTAACAATCTCTTACTACATCTATCAAGAAGGAATTCTCAAATGTGAAATCACTGACAATGGCAGGGGAATTCAAGCCAAAAATAAAGTTAGCCTACACGAATCTCGAGGGGTGTATTTGATTGAAGAAAGGATCAACCTAATACTTCAAAATCCTGATCTCAAACCTGTTACTTTGACAAGTCAAGCAGATAAAGGAACCAAAGTGACTTTATTGATACCTTATGAAAAAGCCCCACCGAAATGATCCGATGGGGCTGAAATTTTCAAAGAAATACCCTACATTTTTGCAGAATAGTTTGGGGCCTCTCTTGTGATGCTGATGTCGTGTGGATGTGATTCTTTCACACCTGCTGCGGTGATTTTGACAAACTTGCCATTTTTTTGCAAGTCTTCAACTGTTTTGGTACCACAATAACCCATCCCTGCTTGAAGTCCACCTACTAATTGGTAAAGCACCTCTTGTACGAGGCCTTTATAGGCTACTCTACCTACGATACCTTCGGGAACCAGCTTTTTAATATTGTCTTCAGCGTCTTGAAAGTACCTGTCTTTCGAACCTGACTCCATGGCTTCTAATGAACCCATTCCTCTGTAAGATTTGAATTTTCTACCTTCGAAAATTATCATTTCTCCAGGTGCTTCCTCTGTACCTGCCAAAAGTGAACCAATCATAATGGAACTAGCACCAGCAGCTACCGCTTTGACCAAATCACCTGAGTATCTGATACCTCCATCTGCAATTACAGGAACATTTCTGCCTTTCAATGCTTCTGCACACTCAAATACGGCAGAAAGCTGTGGCACACCCACTCCAGCAATTACCCTAGTGGTACAAATACTTCCTGGACCTACCCCGACCTTCACAGCATCTGCACCAGCATCTGCTAAGGCTAGTGCTGCCTCAGGTGTAGCAATATTCCCAACGATCACATCCAAATCAGGGAATGCGTCTTTGATTTTTCTACAAGTCTCTATCACTCCTTTAGAATGCCCGTGAGCAGTATCAATAGACACTACGTCCACACCCGCATTTTTCAAAGCCTCTACTCGCTCTACAATATCTGCTGTCACTCCTACTGCTGCACCAACTCTTAGGCGACCATATTGATCTTTACAAGCATGTGGCTTATCTCTCCTTTTCAAGATATCCTTGTAAGTAATCAGTCCTGTCAACCTATTTTCATCATCTATGATCGGTAGTTTTTCGATCTTGAATTCTTGCAAAATTTCTTCAGCCTCCTCCAAAGTGATCCCAGCCTTTGCCGTGATCAGATTTTCTTTGGTCATGATCTCCTTGATATCCCTATTTGGATCTTTGATAAATCTTAGGTCCCTGTTAGTAATGATTCCCATCAAGATCCTGTTTTCATTTACCACAGGAATTCCGCCAATGTGGTACTCACTCATGATTTTTTCGGCATCACGGACTTTGGAGTCTATGTGAAGTGTGATAGGATCTAAAATCATCCCAGACTGAGAACGCTTCACCTTCCTGACTTGGGCAGCTTGCTTCTCGATAGACATGTTTTTGTGAATAAAGCCTAGACCACCTTCTAAGGCAATAGCAATAGCCAATTCTGCTTCGGTCACTGTGTCCATAGCAGCAGAGACCAAAGGAATATTCAGCCTGATGTTTTTAGTAAGTTGGGTGGAAGTATTGGTGTCGCGCGGTAGGACTTCTGAGTATCCCGGGACAAGTAGCACGTCATCGTAGGTGAGTGCTTCGAAGAGGAATTTATCTGAATTTCGATTCATAGCAAATTTGGTTAGGTAACCCTATTTGCCCGTCAAAGATACAAACAATTCTGATTGCCAATCAACTCTGAGGTAAAATAAATTTCAATTTAAAGCGGACATACCCGAGAAAAGAGAAGAATCTTCGGATGGTATTAGGGTAACTGTTGAATAGTTGATTAAGTTATTGGGGATTAGTTGTAATAGCTATTGAGTAACTGATTAATCGAGTAATGGTTGAGAGTGTTCTAATCGATTACACGATTATACAATTCATCTGTTGATAACCTTCACAGATATTTTGCTATGGCATCTTGGTACATCGTACTTTATACTTGGTACTAGAAACGTTCAATTTATTCTAGCTTCATTTTTCACCACCATTCTCAAGAATTTCTTTAATTTTGCAGCTATGGCAAAAAATGAACAAACTGCGGAAAACGCGCAACTGAAAGATATAATTTCCCATGCCAAAGAGTATGGTTTTGTTTACCCTTCTTCTGAAATCTATGATGGCTTACAGGCCGTCTATGATTATGGAGCCTATGGAGTAGAGTTAAAAAACAACCTGAAGAGACTTTGGTGGGAAACCATGACTCGTCTCAATGACAATATTGTAGGGATCGATGCAGCGATTTTTATGCACCCGACTACATGGAAGGCTTCAGGTCACGTGGATAGCTTTAACGATCCCATGATTGACAACAAGGACTCTAAGAAAAGATACCGTGCAGATGTCTTGATCGAAGAAAAAGCTGCTGCTTACGAAAATGCTGGTGATAAAGACAGAGCTCAACAACTGCTCAATGCCATGGGACGCTTGCTGGAAGCAGAAGACCTTGCTGGTGTGAGGGATCTGATCATCAATGAGGACATCAAATGCCCAATTTCTGGAACAACAAACTGGACAGATGTGCGTCAGTTTAATCTGATGTTTTCCACCCAGGTAGGTTCTGTTGCAGAAGACTCCTCCACAATTTATTTGAGACCAGAGACAGCACAAGGGATTTTTGTGAACTTCCTCAATGTGCAGAAAACAGCCAGAATGAAGGTTCCTTTTGGCATTGCGCAGATTGGAAAGGCTTTCAGAAATGAAATCGTCGCGCGTCAATTTATCTTCAGAATGCGTGAATTTGAACAAATGGAAATGCAATTCTTCGTAAGACCTGGTTCTGAACTTGACTGGTACAAAGAATGGGCAGCGACACGTATGAAATGGCACAAAGCTTTGGGTATTCCTGAGGAAAAACTCAGAAGACATGACCATGAAAAATTGGCCCACTATGCCAATGCAGCCATGGATATTGAATATCAATTCCCATTTGGTTTCAAAGAAGTAGAGGGGATTCACTCTAGAACAGACTTTGACTTGAAGAGCCACCAAGAGTTTTCCAAGAAAAAGCAACAATACTTCGATCCTGAAATCAACCAAAATTACATTCCTTATGTGATCGAGACTTCAATCGGAGCAGATCGTCTATTCTTGATGACCCTCTGCAATGCATATGTGGATGAAGAAGTAGATGGAAAGCAGAGAACTTATTTGAAGTTCCACCCAGCGATTGCCCCTGTCAAAGCTGCCATCCTACCACTCACGAAAAAAGATGGCTTGCCTGAAAAAGGAAAAGAAATCTTCGATGCCCTGAAGTATGATTTCAATATTATTTATGAAGATGCTGCATCGATAGGTAAGCGTTACGCTCGTCAGGATTTGATCGGTACGCCATATTGCATCGCTGTTGATCATCAAACGCTCGAAGACAACACCGTCACCATCCGTCACAGAGATACCACAGAGCAAGAAAGAGTTGCTATCTCTGAACTTCATGGTAGATTGGCGGAGGCTTGTAGCTTTAGGAGGATTTTCGAGAAGATCTAAGGGTTGAAAGATTAGTAAAGTTGAAAAGTTAAAAAAAGAGCAAGTCAGGTCGACTTGCTCTTTTTTATTCTATCCTTTTAAAATAGTATTGGATTTTAGATTTCACAATTATTACACTTGAAAAACCTTATTTACATTTTTCAAATAAATGATATGATGCATTGATTACAAGAGGATTTCCTGCACCTCTAGTCACGGTAAATTGATTCTCAATCAACTCACATGTACTCCAATCAGTTTCTTTGGGGATCTTCAATTCATAGGTTGGAGCATTCACAGCTTGGCCATTGATAGTCCCGATGACAGGCCTGCTATTATTTCCTGCCTTGATATGAAAGGCATAGATAATGTCGGTTGGTGTATTATAAATTTTCAAGTCTATCGAAAACTGTGCATTAAACCTGTGATTGCTTTCTTTCATAACCCAAGATTCAGGTGAATCAATAATGCAATAGGCTTCACAATCCACGTCTTCGAAAGATTTCATTTGGCTAAAAAACTCTCCATGAGTGAAGGATTCCAAAATAATCCGGTCATTTTCACTTTGATTGTCTGTTTCCAAATCAGGATCTAGATCTTCTTTTTTACTACAAGAAAGCAAAAGTATAAATACTGCGAAAAAAACAGAAAAAGAACGAAGAGCTGCAAAGGTCATAAATATACCAAGTTTAAAGACCATCGAATTAATTCAATATTTTTAAAAAAGTCAAGTTTTTATTAATAAAAAGCAATTTACACCTGAAATTCTTGGATTAATAAATTCATATTGAATACCCCACTCAAAGCTTGTTTATGAAGCCTAATATTAATACGTCATTTCTTGCAATTCAAAGTGAAGAATATACTGAAAATAGAAAATCCCTAGAAGACCTCAAAAAGGTCAACTAGGGATTTGATTGATTAGAGTTTGTGAGGTTTCTCTACTATTCTTCAAATAGTTCCTAAGATAATTAAAATCAGCTTTGATCTAATTTTAATTCATGCGATTAACACTGGTGTTTTCGAGATGGTTGTAAAAACATTCACGACAGTTATAATTTTATTGTCCTATATGTATTTGAATCGGTAGTTCTCTGTATTTGGATAAAGTAGAGAGTTAGAATTTTGAAAGTATTTATATAAAACTTCTTAAGCTTGTATGGATATAAAAAAAGCTACCCGAGGTGGGTAGCTTTTGAAAATTATGATTTATAATTTAATTATTCACATGCGTTTGAAACGGCACTTAAGTTAACTTTACTTCCTGAAGTTAATACTCTGATATTACCGTTAGGGTTTGTTTCAAAGGTAAGTTTTGTAAATGGAGCATTATCAAGTTCTAAAGTATAGACTCCATCTACTTTTGTAAAGTCAGTAACACATTTTTCACCATCGCCAGCTAAGTCTGTGACACATAAAGAAAGATCCGTAAACTCAAAGTCTTCATCTGCAGTGAATACAGCTATAAACTTAGGATCACTAGCATTCCCAGTTCTTCTCAAAGTAACTTCTCCAACTCTACCTCCATTATCACCGTTAACCGTGTATGTCACTTCCAATTCATCTTCTGGATCGGCTATATAATTAATATTCCCATTAGCACCAGAAATCTCAACCAGTCTACTCCAATTTGGATTACAGTCCCCCTCTTCACATTCAGTGACGCTGTAAGAGAAGAACATAGACCAATTACCCAAACCTTCTGGATTAAATCTTTCTCCTTCAGCCCAAGCTCCTTCAAATTGAACAGGCGTACCATAAGCAACTCCATCTTCAAAAGTAATACCTGTCGCCCTTACAACATCAGCATGCACTGCAATATCAAACTCACCAAATTCTTGCATTCCTTCTCCGATTGGAAGAGTAAATAAATACTCCTGAACACCTAAACTCAGGTCTGTTTCAATATTAGAAGAGTAAGGAAACTTACCCGGTGCTGGATTGATGATTCCTTTTTTATTGGCTTTAGACTTTCCATTGCCAACTGGCTGGAATTCTAATTCAACTTGACCGATGAACATGTTTACCTTCTGGATAAACCAATCTTGTGTATAATCTCCTTCAATACTTACATGTACATAAAGATTATCGTTGTCATTATAAGAATGAACTTCACCTACAGGAATGTTTTGCCCTGCCATCAAAGGAGTCATCACATCGTTACATGTAAACATGTTTGTGTGCATTCTTGCATTTGCATCAGTTGATTTGAATGCAAATGGCATCCTCTCTTGAGCCACGCTCAAGTCCTGGGTATCAAATGTTTCGATTTGGCTACATGAAAAAAGCAGCCCAGCGCTCAACAAAACAGCCATGCCGTTTCGGAACATACTAAATAAATTGGTCTTCATCATTAAAATTAGTTTTGGTTATAATTTGAGTAGAAAAGTAAATAAAAAGATTCTAAAAGCAAATTTTTGTATATGAATAGCATTTTTATTGTTTTGAAATTTGACAAGCTTTTATAAGCTTAAAAAATCATTGCTTTTTGCTTCTCAAAACTAAATTCAAAAAAATTGACTTTTTGGTAGATTAAATAGCCTATTAGTTGGTATAAATTATTTTTATGTGAATTCTAAAATTTACACGAGTGGTAAGGGTTGGAAGATGGAATTTTGAAAAAATTGATTCGTTCAAGGATAGTATTTTTCGATATTAATGGATTTAAGCTATTGAGATATTTATTGATTCCAAGTACGTAATTGTGCTATTAGCAGATGCTCGTAAAAATATGGGTTGATTCAGACCAATATCCATTAATATCTGGATTAGAAGCATTTAAATTGCCTAAAAGAAAAAGCTCCTATTAAGGTTCTGAAATCAAACTAGTGCTCCATAAGTCCTGATCCCCTTCTGCTCAGCCAATTTCAGCAGCTTCATCAGCAACTGTGCAGTGAGGAAGGCGTCACCAGCAGCAGTATGCCTATCATCCAAAGCAATTCCATAGCGCTCACAGAGTGCATCAAGTGCAAATTCCCCCCGCTTACCCATCCTTGGGTCATAATGTGGCCCCTTTTCCAATCGCATCGCCAAGGCTTGGGTATCAATGACGGGATTCAATAAGCTACGTAAGCCATATTGCTTCAGTAGCTTCTCCAACATCCCTAAGTCAAAACCGATATGGTGACCCACGATGATATCATTGCTCACATATTTTAAAAAATCTTCAGCAAAATCTCTCAAAGGTGAAATCTCTATAGGATAAAGGATCTCATGCACCTTGAGAGCGTCCGCTTTCTGAATGGGTGTATTGAGATAGACCTCCTTGCTTTGGTTGAGTTGCAGGCGATAACCTTTCACTTTGACCGCACCGAAGGAGACGATATAATCCTTCTTCACATCCAATCCCGTCGTCTCTGTATCCAAAACAGTAAAACTCAATTGCGAAATAGGTCGCTGATCTGGAATATTTTTAGCGAATAATGCTTCGTATGCTTTCACAAAAGCAGTTTTTGCTATCTTTTTTCGAAATAAAAAATCTAACCAACCCATCATCAGCTATTGAAATAGTCTAATTGAAATCTTACCCGCATGACTTGTTGTAGTTCGTCGATTGGTGCAAAAGCATTCTTAAGCAATTGCCGCTGCAGCTTACCCAAAGCCTCTGGCTGAATATACCTGCCCGAGTTACCACTTCGTAAACCCTCAATTGCCCGCATCCGCATCAGGATTTCGTAGGCCTTGCCTGCCTCAAGCATCAGTTCCCGATGATTGGGTTCGAGCTCAGCGATCTTTTCAAATCGCTTAAAGGTATTATTAATACCCACCACACGATGACTGAGTACTAGCAACCTTCCCATATCAGTCAACGGCATCATTGCGCGTAACTTGATGTCAAATTTGTCTCGATGTTCTCCGCTTTTTTCTACGATAAAGTTTTTGAAAAAACCTAATGGAGCTGGGTTCAGCAAGGCGTTTTTGGCTAGAAAATTTAAGAATACTGATTTCCCTGATATTTCCTGATAGATATGCTCCGTCATAGCATCTGAAAGTGACCTATGGCCAAACACTGGGCGAAAATCAAAGAAAATTGTGGCATGCATTAGCGCTTTTTGATTGGGACTCAATATCCAATCAGAAAAATACCACTTCCACTGTGAGAGCGACTGACACCATTCAGGGTTATTGGCCATCATATCGGCAGGGCAAGCTTGGAAACCACAAGCCAGCAAGATCTCAATGACCTCTTCTGCTATCAGCAACAAATATTTCCTAACGGCAGCTTCTTTTTCTGCAGGAACATCTTCATAGACGATGGCATTGTCAAGGTCTGTCCGTAGCAATTGCTCCTCTCTACCCTCACTTCCCAAGGAAAGAAAACAGAATTTAATCTTAGCCGCTTCCGGGTGCTCGGAATCATGCTTTTGCTTGGCCAACTGAACAGCACGCTGTATAATGATGTCATTGATTTCTGAAATGATATTGGCGACAAAGTCCATCGCAACTTCATTCTCTAAATAATATTTGAGTAGTAGTTCGGCCCGATCTCTAACTTTGGCCATTTCACTGACCTCCCAAGTGTTCATCAGCGCATTGATCAAGACTGCTGGGCTATTCCCTTGAGAGAGTAGGATATCATGATCTGATAAAATTCCCGTGACGGGACTTTGTTCAGTTCCATCTTCAGTGAAAATCAGGTGATGCAGCCTGTTTTTAATCATCGTCAAATAGAGATGGGCAAAACCAGCATCCTTCCGCTTAGTAATCACAGGCGTAGTCATGACTGCTTCCACCTTGACATCATTAGAGAGCCCTTTGGCCACTACCCGATTGCGGAGGTCTTTATCCGTAATGATGCCAACAGGGAATCTACTATCGTCTGTAATTACCACCGAACCTACTCCCTTTTCGGCCATGGCCTTTGCAGCATCACCGATACTTGTCCCTTGAAAAACACAAAGTACATCCTTTGAAAAATTCATATCGGATTGCCCTGTGAAAATCAACAATCCATTGTCCTTGGAGCCTTCCTTCAACTCACTTCTGGCCTTTTGACCTTGTGAAAGATCCCTTCTTACTACCACCTGTCCTGAGGCAAACCCTGCGGCAAAATAAAGACTCACTCTGCTATTTTCTTGAAGGACCTTTTCGAAAATAGCTACCGGAATGGCATAGACCAAGCTATCCTCTTTTACCAAAGCATTGAGAATATAAGGTCGCTTGCCCAATAAGGCTAATACTCCAAAAACATCCCCTTCGTCACAGACCTCGACAATTTTCCCCTCATTAGCCTCCTGCTCTATCAGATGAATCGAGCCTTCTCGGAGCACAAAAAAGAAGTCCTGTGCTGGATCTCCTTTTTGAAACAAATATTCACCTGCTCCAAAGTACCTGATCTCTACAGCCTTGGCCACAGACATAAGTATCTTTTCATCTAAAAAATGAAAAGGTGGGAACCTATTGAGGAATTCCTTAACTCGGTTGACGATGACGTTTGACATATTCTTTTTAAATACAGCAAGCAGGTGGTTTATATGTAGATTGATTTTAAAGTAAGGATTGAAATATAGTTGAAATATTATAGAAATATACCTCGGCGATATAAAGCATAACTAGAACCTCACTTTTATACACAAGAAGAAATATTTTTCAATTTTATCTATTTCGAATAAAATATTTCGCCGAACCTGTCTACCGATAGGAAGAGGCATATATCAACTTTATTTCGTGGATCTTATTTCAAGGTCTCTATTGTCTACCTTCGATGATCTCCTTCACCACTTCAGGATCGAGGAGGGTAGAAGTATCACCAAGATTATCTACTGTACCTTCGGCGACTTTTCTTAGGATTCTACGCATGATTTTACCAGATCTTGTTTTTGGAAGGCCTGATACGATCTGAATTTTGTCAGGCTTAGCAATTGGCCCAATGATTTTGGATACAGTGTCCTTGATTTCATTAGTAAGGTTGTCTGCCGTTCTATTTTTCATGTCACAAATGACATAAGCATAGATACCCTGACCTTTGACTTCATGTGGATAGCCGACTACCGCTGATTCGATTACCAATGGATGTTCATTGATGGCGTTTTCTACCTCTGCGGTGCCCATTCTGTGGCCAGACACATTGATCACATCATCAACCCTTCCCAGGATTCTATAATAACCATCATGGTCACGCTTGACGCCATCACCAGTGAAATACATGTTTTTGTAAGTAGAAAAGTACGTTTGCTTGCAGCGCTCATGATCTCCATAGGTCGTCCGGATCATTCCAGGCCAAGGGAATTTGATACAGAGGTTCCCCTCCACTGAATTGCCGGTCAATTCCTTCCCTTCTGCATCTACAATACAAAGTTGGATTCCTGGAAGTGGCAATGTGGCATATGCAGGTTTGGTAGGTGTGATACCCGCTAGTGGTGAAACCATCATGCCACCAGTTTCAGTCTGCCACCAGGTATCTACGATAGGACATCTCGATTTTCCAATATGGGTATGATACCAATGCCATGCTTCTTCGTTGATTGGCTCTCCTACGGATCCTAGGACCTTAAGTGAACTCAAATCATAAGGCTCAATCGGATCTGTACCATAAGCTTGCAGCGCTCGAATGGCAGTAGGAGCAGTATAGAAGATATTCACTTTATACTTCTCCACCACTGCCCAAAATCTACCCGCATCAGGGAAAGTAGGCACTCCTTCAAACATCAAGGAAGTCCCTCCAGCCAGAAGTGGCCCATATACAATATAAGAATGACCTGTGATCCAGCCTATATCTGCAGTACACCAATAAACATCGCCCGGGGAATACTGGAATACGTTTTCAAATGAATATTTGGAATAAACCATATAGCCTCCTGTGGTGTGCACTACACCTTTTGGCTTACCGGTGGAGCCTGAAGTGTAAAGAATAAATAGCATATCTTCACTATCCATCTCCTCAGCTTTATTCGTATCCGCTACACCTTCGATGACATCATGCCACCAATGGTCTCTTCCGGCTTTCATATTCACTTCCTGATTGGTTCGCTGATAGACGATGACCGTTTCTACAGGAGCTTTTTCCATGGCCTCGTCTACTACTGCTTTGACTGGAATCTTCTTATTCCCTCGGAAATTCCCATCAGAGGTCAAGACCGCTTTTGCACCACAATCAATGATTCTATCAGATAATGCCGAAGAGCTGAAACCTGCAAACACAACAGAATGAATCGCCCCTATCCTGGCACATGCCAGCATGGCAACGGCTGCTTCGGGTACCATCGGCATATAGATGATCACCTTATCTCCTTTTCCTATTCCTTTTGCTTTGAGCGCATTGGAAAACTTACAAACATCGTGGTAAAGCTCCTTGTAGGTAATCGTCCTCCCTTTCTCATTCGGGTCGTTGGGTTCCCAGATGATCGCAGGTCTGTCTCCAATAGTGAATAGGTGACGCTCGAGAATATTTTCGGTAATATTCAGCTTTCCATTGACAAACCAGTTTACATTAGGTTCTTCGAAATTCCAATCGAGCACCTTATCCCATCTTTTTCTCCAATGGAAAGAATCTGCGATTCTCGCCCAAAATTCCTCAGGCTGTGTCACTGATTTTTGGTATTCATGGAAGTACCCGCTGAGGGTGTGTATTCTATCACTCATGGTTAGTTATTTTAGATTTAAAATTTTATAATTCAGATTTTAGCCCCGATGAATCGGGGTGATTTTTAAATTTTAGAAATAAGGAGCTTATTAGTCTAAAAGCCCCTTAACTTTGTTGACTAGTTCCTTGTTGCCAAAGGGCTTTGTGAGATAAAGGTCCGCACCTAGTCCCAGACCTTTCTCAATGTCTTTCTGCTTGCTTTTAGCTGTCAAAAAGACCACCTTCACTGCATCGCTTTTTTGCTTGATGTATTTGCATACTTCATAGCCATCCACCTTGGGCATCATGATATCCAAGATCACCAATTCAGGAAGATCTTTCTCCACAATCCCCAATGCTTCTTCTCCATCTCTTGCGATAAAGACCTGAAAACCCTCTTTCTTGAATAGATATTCCAAAGACAAGAGAATATTGGGCTCATCGTCTACGATCAATATTTTACTCATGATTACTTAGTTGATTTAATTTCAAAACATCTTTATTGATAGGCAAAGAGAACTCAAAGCAAGTTTCTCCACCAATTCTATTGACTACAATTTCACCTTGATGATAGGCTATGATTTTCTTTGAAATCGCCAAGCCTAATCCTGAGCCGATAGGTTTTTTGCTCGTTTGATTTTTCGCTTGGAAAAACTTATCAAATATGTAAGGGATCTCCTCCTGAGGAATTCCCTTTCCATCATCCTTGGCCACAACTCTCAAAAATCCATCTTTGACATCGGCAGATAATTCAACTTTGGATTTTGCAAACTTGGAGGCATTTGAAAGCAGATTTAAAATCACTTGCTTGATTCTATCTTCATCAAGATCAAGTATCAAGTCTTCAAGATTAAGCTCAATGTTGAAATCCAAGCCTTTTTCCTTCATCACCTGATACATGGTATCAGTCGCTTCTAAGATCATGATCCTTACATCTGTAGACTCAATATTCAGCTCCTGCCTACCAGAATCAAAGCGCTCTAGATCCAATACCTGATCAATCAGCCTACTCATACGATTGGCTTCCTGAATGATAATATCTAGGAACCTTCTTCGCTCTGACTCAGGCAAATCATCATCAAGCAGAATTTCTGAAAATGCTCTGATTGAAGTAATCGGTGTTTTCATCTCGTGCGTCACCGTAGAGATGAATTCATCCTTGAGCATGTCGTTCAGTCGTAGTGCCTCGTTCATGGCTTGCAGTTTTTCGGAAGCAATTTTTAACTCCTCACTTTTTTCCCTGAGTTCTTCATTGAGAGATTTGAGCTCTTGGGTCTCTTTGAGGATATCCAATACCTCCTGCATGCTAATCTCCTCCTCCTTAACCACCGAGGACACCAAAATTCTTGCAGAAGCCGAACCAATAATTCCAGATAGTAAACGCTCTGAATAATTCACTAACTCAGGATCAGCAAAATTCTTTTGACTCAATGCCTTCCCTGTCTGAGTCTTGAATTCATTGAGCGCTTCATCGGTTTTTTCCCTTCCAAGGAAATTCACCAATAAAGCTTTCAAGTCTGGGAGATACGCCTGCCCTTTCCAAATTACCGATGCATCCAAAGAAGTACTAAATCTGAAAATATCTACGAAAACCACAGCTTGATTATGTTCCTTGGAAGTCTGTAATGTAAATAAACTGATCAGTACATAGAGTAGAGTATTTATTGAAAGGGAAAAGAATAAGCCGTGGGTGATATAGCTCATTTCATCAAATCCTAACAGAGACTGGGGTCTAAGAAAGCCTAACCCAAACAAACCTTCAGTTAATAATTCCTCAGAAACATAACCTGCCGTCACCATGGTAGGAACCACAAGTGTATAAAACCAGATCAAAAACCCAGCGATGATTCCTGCCAAAGCACCGAGACGAGCCCCTTTTTTCCAAAATATACCCCCGATGATGGCGGGTGTAAATTGTGCTATCGCAACGAAAGAAATTAAACCTATGGAAACTAAGGTAAATTGCCCCGCCACCTCCTTGTAATAAAGGTAAGCCGCCAAGATGATCAGGAAAATAGCCGTTCTTCTCGACCAAATCAGAATTGCACCTAATTTATGTTGATATTTCTTTTGGAAACCTTCATTGAAAAGTAAAATAGGCATCACCAAATTATTACTTACCATGGTGCTAAGCGCTATGGTAGATACAATGATCATCCCAGTCGCAGCCGAAAATCCACCCAAATACACCAATATAGCCAACCACTCTTGATTGAATGCAATCGGGAATGCCAAAACGAAAGTATCTGCTTCAAAACTTCCAAAAGGGAAATAGACTAGTCCCCCTAACGCAATTGGGAGTACGAATACATTGATCAAAAGGAGATAAAGCGGAAATAGCCACATGGCTGTATCGATGTGCTTCTCGTTGGTATTTTCGATCACCCCCATCTGAAACTGTCTTGGCAAGAATAATATCGCCATCATAGACAATACAGACATCCAAAACCACTCCGAGATGCCATTGTCCCCCTGCATGACGAAAAGATGTTCTAATCCGGAACTAGCAGCCTGACTGAAAATGTCCGCAAAACCATCAAAAACAAAGAAGCTAACAAATATCCCAACCACCAAAAAAGCGATCAATTTAAAGATAGATTCAAAAGCAACAGCCATTACCATGCCTTCGTGCTGAGCTGTCGCTTCTATATCTCTGGTACCAAAAAGTACAGTAAACAATGCCAGTCCTATTGCTAAATAAAATGCTGTGTCTTGATAGAAAGGTATATTCGTCAAAAGCTCTGAAGCATTAGATTCCTGTAAAATCTGAAAAGAGGAAGCCACCCCTTTTATCTGAATGGATGTATAAGGTAAAATCCCAAGTAAACAGAAAATAGTAACGACTCCCCCAAGTGTAACATTTTTTCCATATCGACTGGATATGAAATCTGCGATGGAGGATATGCGCTGAACTTTAGAAATCCGAATGATCTTCCGCATGATCACCCACCAAAGTGGTGCTATCAAGCTGGGACCTATGTAGATTGTCAAAAATTCTAAGCCATTGGTAGCTGCTCTCCCCACAGAACCATAATAAGTCCATGCGGTACAATAGACTGCCAAAGTCAAGGCATAAATGGCTGGGTGATTTGAAAGTTTTCTGCCTTTTTTGGCAGTGCGCTCAGAAAACCATGCAATGGCAAAGAGTAAGGCGAGATAGCCAAAAGTAAACGATATGATCAGCAGATTACTAAACACGCTTGTCTTGGTCTGTTTTTTTGATCACCCAATAGGTTAGCAATATCATCAAAAACCAAAAAGCAAATACCAAAAGATAAAGCACAGGAATTCCAAGCCAGATCTCTGGAATATCATAAATGGACAAAACAGGGTAATTCAGGAGAAACATTCCCAAGAAAAATACTGCCCATAAATATTGCTTTTTTAAGCCTTCTTTCATCTTTTTAAATTACAGCATTTGCATGACGGATAAAAGGGAAACCCCAACAATCTTGAAAGAGCTTCCCTGTATCAATCTACAATCAATCCTTAATGGTCATGAGCTTGGCCTGCTCCACGCGGAATTCTGATTTCTTGAATCATATCCTGTACATTTTGAGGCGGCGCAGGTGTGACTTTGGAAACGAAGTAGCAAACAATGAAATTCACCAACATCCCAATACTTCCAATTCCTTCTGGTGAAATTCCAAAGAACCAATTTTCTGAGGAAACCATCTCAGGTGTCAAACCAAATAAGGTTACCCCAAATTTGAAGAAAGTAATGTAAGCCAGGGTGAATACCAAGCCAGATACCATTCCCGCTATCGCTCCCTCTTTGTTCATTCTAGTCGAAAAGATACCCATAATGATCACTGGGAAGAAAGATGCTGCGGCTAAACCAAAAGCAAACGCAACTACTTCTGCCACAAATCCTGGGGGGTTCACACCGAAATAACCCGCCAAGCCAACAGCCCCTGCTGCTGAAATTCTAGCGATCAGCAATTCTCTTTTCTCTGTCATATTAGGTCTGAAAGTCCTGAACAAATCTCTAGAAACTGAGGTAGAGATCACCAAAAGCAAACCTGCAGCTGTGGAAAGCGCTGCCGCCATCCCGCCTGCTGCCACAAGCCCAATCACCCAGTTGGGCAACTTAGCGATCTCAGGGCTCGCAAGCACCATGATGTCCTTATCTATATTCAGTTCATTGGTCTCAGGGTTGGCAGTGTATTGTACTATGCCATCTTGGTTTTTGTCATTGACTGTAATGAGGTTTGTTTTTTGCCAATTATCCACCCACTCTGGCAGGTCATTGACAGGCTTATCAGCTACTGTTTCGATGGCATTATAAATCCCAAAAGCTGCTACAGCCGGTGCTGTGGTGTATAGGATGGCAATGAATACCAAAGCATACCCTGCCGACAACCTTGCGTCTTTCACTCTTGGTACAGTGAAAAATCTTACGATCACATGTGGTAATCCAGCAGTGCCCACCATCAGTGCCAAAGTAATGGCAAAAATATCGGCCATACTTTTTCTTCCTGATGTGTATTCAGCAAAACCCATTTCTCCTAATACCCCATCCAATTTATCCAAAAGGTAAGTGCCATCAGCAACTGTGCTACCCAGACCTAATTGTGGCACTGGATTTCCAGTAAGCTGCATTGAAACGAATATCGCTGGTACCATAAAAGCAAAGATCAAAACACAATACTGAGCTACTTGGGTGTAGGTAATACCTTTCATACCTCCGAGTACAGCATAGAAAAAAACAATACACATCCCGATAATCACTCCAGTATTGATATCCACTTCCAGATATCTGGAAAATACGATCCCAACTCCACGCATCTGGCCTGCCACATAGGTAAAGGAAATAAAGAGTGCACAAACCACAGCTACTACGCGAGCCTTGTTGGAATAATAGCGATCCCCAACGAAATCCGGCACAGTAAACTTCCCAAACTTTCTTAAATAAGGTGCAAGTAATAAGGCTAGCAAAACATAGCCTCCAGTCCAGCCCATCAGATAAACTGAGCCATCATAACCTGAGAAAGCAATGATCCCCGCCATGGAGATAAAAGAAGCCGCCGACATCCAATCTGCTGCTGTAGCCATTCCATTGGCGAGCGGAGAGACACCTCCACCTGCTGTATAAAATTCTTTGGTAGAACCTGCTCTCGTATAGATAGCGATTCCAATGTAGAGGGCAAATGACAAGCCCACTAAAATATATGTCCAAGTTAAAATATCCATTGTTTTTATTAATTAGAGGCCTATTCTTCGTTTACATCAAATTCCTTGTCGAGCATATTCATACGAACTACATAGACAAAAATCAACACGACAAATGTGTAGATAGAGCCCTGCTGAGCAAACCAAAACCCTAACTTAAAGCCTCCTAAGCGGATGGCATTGAGGGGTTCGACAAGAAGAATTCCGAATCCGAAGGACACGACAAACCAGATGACAAGAAGCACACTGAGTATTTTCAGGTTCTTCTTCCAATAGGCTTCTTTACTGAATTTATTTTCTGACATGGTTATTGGGTTTTAAATGTTGCTATAAGAAGATATGTGTTTGTAATATGAACTCTCCCGCTGACCCTGACCTATTGAAGTTTTCAAATAATGGTCTTTGGCTATACTGCAAGGTGACTTTGGCTTGGTGGGCATTGATATAATAATTCATCCCCAAATCATATTGCCAACTGCTGTCATTGAAGAATTCAAAATTCTTGTGTGTCAAGGCCCCAAAAGGTTGCAGCTTTCCTTTATCTCCCAAAATATCTTTTGGAAGCAAAAAGCCACTTTGGGTGTAGAAAATACTCCCTGTTCCTATGGTGGGTTGCGCATTTCCTGGTCCATTCTGAGTGGTTCCAGCACCGAAGCCTACGTTCATAATACCGACATTACGCATGTAGTTTGGCCCAAAATCATACTGGTAAAATACTGCATAGGTGGTCAAGGCTGTGCCTGAAGCTTTATTAAGTGGCAGGTCTAGGAAAGTATCCAAGCCAAAAAGCTTGATATCATGGTTTTGAATTGCTCCCGCTCCATTTCTGGAATTAGTAGCTTCGGGATGATAATGCCATCCTCCACCAATATTGAATACTTTTTTGGTACCCAAATAAGAGCCTACGAAAAATGGAAGCTTATTATTTTCTTTCTCCAAAAATTGATAGGCTATATATCCTTGTGTCGCCCAATTATCATTGATTACGTTGGCTGCTACAGGTCTATTATTGGCCTCGTCAAATCGACCACCTGTCCCAATGGAAAAAGGCTTGTTCAATGCCAAACGATAATCCCATTTTCCAACTTGACCTTTGGCATAAAAACCAAACTGTCTAGCAAACTGATCCGTAAGTTCGATCAGAGGCCAATTGAAAATCGGGGCATCTATGGCCATAAAGTTCAAGGTACTATGGCTGGTCATTCTCGAAATGCCATTCCAATAATGCAATCCCATACCTACATAGAGCTCTGAAACCACCTTGAATTCCGTCCAAATATCGTGAAAAAAGAGTTGAGGTTTCTTGGCGGACATACCAGCTGCTGTGCCTTGACCAGTGGTTGGATCTACTGCCACGGGGATTCCTCCTGGATTTCCCGTAAGACCGCCACCTGGAACTCCCCCATTAGTGAAGGTTTGATTATTGATCCCCCAGTGAGAAAGTATTAGAAACCTTGGAGAAATCTCAGCATAAGCTAAGACCCTAGCTCTCCTAATTCCTATGTCTGTGGAAGTTGCTTGTGGATTACCAGATACATCAAGAGTTCCTGGGTTATTTTCTGTCACTCTGGCCCACATCTGATTCCAAAAGAGAAATCTAATATATTTAGAGCCATCATCACTGAGCTTGAGGGTAAGTGGCTTGTAAGTATGATCTATGAAATCTCCAGCTTTTTGTTTGGCTAAGACTGTCTCAGGAATAGTATCTTGAGCATAGCTTATTCTAAAACTGAAGATCATCAAGAACATGCCTATTAGCCATGCGAAATGATGTTTCATTGTGCTTTGGGTTATTGTTGTCTTTCTTGCCCAGGCCCGGTAACAAGTGAAGTCTAAATTGAAAAGTTACCCAACAAAAGAAAAGTCAAGCATATATATACGTTAAGTTAGTATAGGAAAAAAAATATTATTTGGATTATCGGTTTTTAAACCTTTCCCATTTGATGATCATAAACTTGTCGCCCAGCTCAGTGATCAGCATTCCAGTATCCAAGAGATTTTCTTTTATCGCCATAAATTTAACTAATTCAGTATGATTAAGGACTTTGTAAGTTGGTCTGTAATCATAACTCTCAGGTGCTTTGATCTTATATTGCTTCACCCAATTCATGACCGAAACATGGCTAACACCTAATATTCTTTCGATTTCTCGATAAGAGATTCCTTCGATATATAGCTGAAGTGCCTTGACTACATAGTATTTATCGATGGCTTTCCCGAGTTTATTCACAGTGAAGTGATAACCACACTTTTTGCACTTAAACCGCTGTCTACCCCCAACTATTCCGCTTTTAACGATTTTAGTATGCTCACATTTTGGACATATTGGCTTTTCCATATCCACATATTTTGGGTTTGATATATCAATTTAGCGAAAGTATAATATATTAGCAATATATAGCTAAGTTTCGATATACAAAAGCCTATAACCAAATATAATACTGAAAATTGCACTCATTTCCATCTTTAAAAGATCAAGCAAGCATCTCAAACGATATGGCCAATGCAAAAGCAATGATACTAATAATCACTTTATTCAAATGAAACCTATGGTCAGGGCTACTTTCAAAGAAAATAGTGGTAGAGATGTGAAGAAAACCTCCTGCCACCATGCCATAGAAGACATTGAGGGCACCTCTTCCAATAAACTCCGTATCAAATAAAAAGGAACTAAGAATCATACCTAAAGGAGAAGCCAAGGCAAAAATGATCAAGAGCACAAAAACCCATCTTTTCTTTAATGCTGTCATTAAGACTGCTACCAAAGCAAATGCCTCAGGCCCTTTGTGCAACATGATGCCAAAAAGCAAATTTCCACTACCATGATGATGGTGATCATGCCCATGATGACTGTGGTCATGTGCTACCAGTACTCCATCATGAGAAAGCAAGGTTCCTTCCAAAAAAGCATGTAAAAACAATCCAATCATCAAGGTCCATACGCCCGACTCTATACCATGCTTATGCCCATGATGATGAATATGCCCATGCTCTACCCCAGATGAAAGCAACTCCAATACCTGCTGCAAAAGGAAACCAAGAAGTATATACAATCCCATCTTAGTGGCATCTTCAGTTCCTACAAATAATTCTGGAAGAATATGTAAGACCGTAATGGCAAATAAATAGGACCCCGCAAAAACCAAAACAAGTTTGAAATAGCGTTCTTGCCAATTGGGAATAAAGTAAGCCAGACCCCCTGCGATCATGGCCGTGAAAAAGAGTAAAAGAAAATTGGTTAACATGAGTGATGTCTTGGGTATGTTGGATGATGGGTCAATTCACGGAAAAAGATAAATAAGGCTTCATGCCTTCACTGGCATAGGACTTAATTTCTCCATTTTCGTCATTATAAATCAGGTAGATCTCAAATCCTCCCTTTTGCTTTTGCAAAGCAATAGCTTCATCAGTTCCCATGACCATCAATGCCGTGGCAATAGCATCGGCTTTCATACAATTTTCAGCCACTACTGTTGCACTGAGCAATCCATGCCGGACAGGTCGACCTGTTTTGGGATTAATGGTGTGGGAAATCTTCACCCCATCTACTTCATAGAAGTTTCTATAATTACCAGAGGTGGCTAGTCCTTGGTTATTGAGTGCTATGATTCCAAACAATTCATCGCTTGGGCTATCTTCATTTGGAGTACTTATTCCTACTTTCCAAAGCTCTCCAGATTCATTGACTCCACGGGCGACCAACTCCCCTCCAATTTCTATCAGCATGTCTTCTATGCCTTGATTCAATAGATAATCCACCAACACATCTACCCCATATCCTTTTGCAATTGCAGAAAAATCTAAATACATCTCCGATCTTGGCTTCCAAGCTTTTTGATCATCAAATTGAATGGCCCCAAAGTTCACCAAAGAGACCATGCCATCTACATTTACACTGTCTTTTAATTGAGGACCCCCTGGTCCAAAACCCCAAAGGTTAACCAATGGACCAACAGTGGGATCGAAAGCACCAGAGGTCATTTCATAGATGCTTTTACTTTCTTCTAATACCGGTAAGAAATAGGGCAGGTCAAAAAATAAGGTGTCTTTTTGATTGAAACGGCTAATCTCAGAACTTGGAATGTATGTAGAAAGTGATTCATTGACTATAATTAAGATCGAATCAATTTGTGCTTTAAAATTTCGCTCTTCAGCATCCAAATAGACTACCCTATAACTCGTCCCCATGGTGTTTCCAGCGAAGGATATTTTTCCTGTAGTTACTTCAACCTCTTGCTCTACTGGTTTTTTTTGATTTTCTCTGTATAGATAAACAATCGCTACCAAAAGGAGTAAAATGATGGAATAGATGATATTTTTATTGGCATTACTACGCATATCTGGAATTTTTGCGAAAGTTAATGCTATTTTTTCAAAATCATGGGCGACAAAGGTCATTGAATTGCAATCTCATTGCAAGTTTGAATGGGGAACAAAGATTCATGCCTTCATTGATTTTTCTATATTTGTAACAAGACAAGTAGGAAGTATGAGAGAAGATTATTTGAGTGGTGATTCGGATCATCTGAGTTCTTCGGACAAAGAAATCGAAAAAGCACTGAGACCCTTGAGTTTTGACGACTTTACAGGACAATTTAAAATCGTAGAAAATCTTAAGATCTTTGTGGCCGCTGCTAAGCGCAGGCAAGAACCTCTGGATCATGTTTTGCTGCATGGCCCTCCAGGTTTGGGAAAGACTACTTTAAGTAATATTATAGCAAACGAGCTCCAAGCAGGAATAAAAATCACCTCAGGGCCAGTTTTGGATAAACCTTCTGATTTGGCAGGTCTATTGACCAATCTTGAAGAGGGCGATGTGCTTTTTATTGATGAAATTCATAGACTCAATCCTATTGTTGAGGAATATTTATACTCTGCTATGGAGGATTTTAGGATCGATATCATGCTTGATTCTGGCCCAAATGCCCGTTCGGTGCAGATTTCTTTGAGTCCATTTACTCTTATTGGAGCTACGACCAGATCAGGATTGCTCACTTCACCTTTGAGGGCAAGGTTTGGCATCAATTCCCGATTGGAATATTATGATGCAAAGTTATTGACTGACATTGTGATCAGGTCGGCTAGTATTCTTCAAACACCCATAGATGAAATTGCGGCATTTGAAATAGCAAGAAGGAGCCGTGGTACGCCTAGAATCGCAAACATGCTTCTTAGGAGAACCCGTGACTTTGCTGAAATCAAAGGCAATGGAACCATTACCTTGGAAATCGCAAAATTCGCACTGAATGCACTCGATGTAGATGAAAATGGTCTAGATGAGATGGACAATAGAATCTTGATGACCATCATAGAAAAGTTCAAAGGTGGTCCAGTCGGATTAAGCACCATTGCTACTGCTTGTGGGGAAGAGGCGGAGACTATTGAGGAGGTTTACGAGCCATTTTTGATTCAAGAAGGGTACCTCAAACGTACTGCAAGAGGTAGGATGGCTACAGAATTGGCCTATAAGCATCTCAAAATCAAACCGAATTTTGGTAGTGAAACAGGAAGCTTATTTTCTTAATTAAAAAATTTATGTCAGCAATGACACCATTAAGGAAATAGAAAAGGGATATTTAAAATCCAGATATTAATTGACATTCGATATTCATGGATATTGGTCTTAAAGTGATGTTTAAATCTTGTAAAACACATTCACTTGCGTGATAGCGGATAATCATCATATAAAATTAAATGAGTTTACTATATTCCAAAGACAAGTATGCCCAAATTATAAAAACCCAGGCCAAAAACCTGGGCTTTGACTTTTGTGGTATTTCCAAAGCTGGATTTTTGGAAGAGGAAGCGCCAAGACTTGAGAATTGGCTCAATCAAAATTATCATGGCCAAATGGGTTATTTGGCAAACAATTTTGACAAAAGACTTGATCCAACCAAGCTGGTTGAAGGGGCAAAAACTGTGGTAAGCTTGATTTACAACTATTATCCAGCAAAAAAATTGAGTGAAGATCCCCAGGATTACAAAATCGCAAAATATGCTTATGGCAAAGATTATCATTTTGTGATCAAAGACAAGTTGAGAGATTTTCTCCAAAAATTAAACGAAGAAATAGGAGAAATTGGGGGAAGGGCTTTTGTAGATTCTGCGCCAGTAATGGAAAGACAATGGGCACAAAAATCCGGCTTGGGATGGACAGGGAAAAACAGCCTTTTGCTCAACCGCCAAATGGGAAGTTTTTTCTTTTTGGCAGAATTGATCATTGACTTGGAAGTTAGCCCAGATACTCCGATGGCAAAAGATTATTGTGGAACCTGTACAAAATGTATTGACGCTTGTCCCACAGATGCCATTGTCAAACCTGGAGTAGTGGATGGATCAAAATGTATTTCATATTTCACAATTGAGCTCAAGGATCAAATCCCCACAGAAGTGAAAGGTAAATTTGAAAATTGGGTTTTTGGATGTGATATCTGTCAAGATGTATGCCCTTGGAATAGATTTTCCAAACCACATCAAGAGCCTGAATTCAATCCCCATCCTGAATTAATGTCATTTTCAAAAAAAGATTGGGAAGAGATCACGCAAGAAACTTTCAATAAGGTATTTCAAAAATCAGCTGTAAAGCGACCAAAATTAGAGGGATTGAGGAGAAATATTTCATTTGTTAAAAAGTAAAAGGCTCCTTTTTGGGGAGCCTTAGATGTTCAGCCAGCGAGCTTGACAAAATATTTATTCAATACAGATTCGTACATATTAGCGAATGTCCTGTAACACCAGGCCTTAAATTCTTTGATCTCTGCAGGCAGAATCAAGTTAAGGCTTTTTCTCAGCTCTTTTTCGAAGAGCGCTTTGTCAAAACTCACTTTCATCAAGACAGTCTTAACATATTCTAGCATGGCTCAAAATTAATTATTGGTTAAACAGAAACAACTTTATACCCATACGATACTACATATCGTTTGTTGCGTATAAAATATAAAGTTAATTTGCAGTCATAATAAACAAACACTATGATTAGAACGAAGGCCTATTGGGTTCTGGTATTGATTTTAAGCATTATCTCCTTAAATGTTTTGGCACAAGAGGTGAAAATTGAACTTGGCCCGAGTGAGATTGCCCTCAATGAAACCTTCAGCATTAAAGTAACCATTTCTGATGATAAAATAAAATCTTACGACCAATTTCCTGAGATTTTGGGTTTTCAAAAACAGGGGATTCAGCAGTCCTCCTCCATGAATATCATCAATGGACAGATGAGCTCAACCAATAGCATTATCCAATACTATAAGCCAAGCAGAAGGGGAGAATTTCAATTAGAAAGATTTACTGTAAAAATCAATGGTAATGATTATTCCTCACAGGGTAAAACCATCACTGTAGTAGATGCCCGTGCTTCTCAGAGACAGTCTAATACTTTTGACCCTTTTGATGATCTTTTTGGTAGGGGAAATAGAGAAGAACCAGAATTTATTGAGATTGATGACGAAGCATTTTTTGCAGCTTCTGTAGATAAATCAGAGATTTTTGTAGGTGAAGGGGTGAATGTCAGCTTGGCATTTTACATGTCTGAACAGAACCAAGCTCCTTTCCAATTTTATGAGCCAGGTCGACAGTTGGATAATATTCTCAAAAAACTGAAACCTAGCAATGCTTGGGAGGAGAACTTCAATATCACCAGCATCCAACCAGAGAGAGTCAATATCAACGGCAAAAACTGGATCAAATATAAAGTGTATGAAGCCAGCTTTTTCCCTTTTTCAGATGGAGAAATTTCCATTCCATCTATCTCTTGGGAAATGATCAAATACCGGGTAGCCAAAAACCCAACTTTCTTCGGAGCTAACAGACTGGAA
The DNA here is from genome assembly GCF_900188245.1 of Belliella buryatensis. GTDB lineage: Bacteria > Bacteroidota > Bacteroidia > Cytophagales > Cyclobacteriaceae > Belliella > Belliella buryatensis. The sequence continues at coordinate 220,877 of NZ_FZOK01000003.1, forward strand.
GACTATAAGACATTCTATTCGGCAGCCAAGTCTATTAAGGTAAAGCCACTTCCCCCCCATCCATTGAGAAATGAAATCAGTGTGGGTGAATTCCAACTTAGAGAAAACTTCAAGGAAAAAAATGTGGAAACAGGTGAAGGGATCACCTATAACTTCGGTATTTCTGGTGTGGGTAATGTAAATTCTATCTCCAAACCCCGCACAAAGCAAATTCAAAAACTCAACACTTACGACCCCAACGTAAGGCAGCAAGTCAATAAAGGGATGGGTAGAGTCACTGGTATCAAAGAATTCAGCTATTATCTCACGGTCAATGAACCGGGGGAAGTAAAGCTTTCTGATCATTTTGAGTGGATATATTTCAACCCAAGGCTTGCTAAGTATGATACACTCCGTCCGCAAGCTGTTTTGAATATCACAGGAGAATCTAAGGTTAATCAGGCCATTTCTAATCAAAGATTGGGGGGTATTTATGATTTGATCGAAGTAGAAAGTAATAAACTTTCAAACCAGCGATATAAATCTTATTTTTCCATCTTTATCAATATACTATTGGCGGCTTCGGTGATTCTGATTGCTGTCCTGATCGTGAAAAAGAGTAATGGGTAATTCATTCGGAAAAATATTTAAAATAAGCACCTTTGGGGAATCCCATGGTAAGGGGCTAGGGGTAGTTATTGAAGGCTGCCCAGCCGGATTGGCAATTGATGAAGATTTCATCAGAAATGAAATGCAGCGCAGAAAGCCAGGTCAATCCAAAATCACTACCCAAAGAAAAGAAGAAGACGAGTTCCAAATCCTATCTGGAGTATTTGAGGGAAAGAGTACTGGTACGCCTATCGGGATGGTCATCATGAATACTGACCAGAAAAGTAAAGATTATGGGCATATCGCAGATAAATTCAGACCTTCACACGCTGACTTTACTTATTTCGAAAAATACGGGATCCGAGACTATAGAGGAGGAGGTAGAAGTAGTGCAAGAGAGACCGCTGCAAGGGTAGCTGCGGGAGCTATAGCTAAGATGTTTCTCAAGCACTACGGCATCAGTGTAGATGCTTATGTGAGTCAGGTTGGGGAACTTAAACTGAATAAGTCCTATCAAGATCTAGACCTATCTAAGACAGAAGACAACATTCTTCGGTGTCCTGATCCAATAATGGCTGAGCAGATGATCGAACTTATAGATAGCGTCAGAAAATCTAGAGATACAATCGGTGGAGTTGTTTCCTGTGTAGCAAAGGGGGTACCAGCAGGGATAGGTGAACCAGTATTCGATAGGCTCCATGCTGAATTAGGCAAAGCCATGCTGAGTATCAATGCTGTCAAAGGTTTTGAATACGGAAGTGGGTTTGAAGGTATCAAAATGAAAGGTTCCGAGCATAATGATAGCTTCTACACGAATGAATTAGGAAAAGTTCGCACTAAAACTAACCATAGCGGAGGCATTCAAGGAGGTATTTCTAATGGCGAGGATATCTATTTCAATGTGGCTTTCAAACCTGTAGCTACAATTATGATAGATCAAGATTCTGTCAACGAAGCAGGCGAGTCAGTGACCGTATCAGGAAAAGGCAGACATGATCCTTGCGTGGTACCTAGAGCTGTCCCAATTGTGGAAGCCATGGCTGCTTTAGTTCTTGCTGACTACCTTTTGATCAGTCGTACAAACAAACTGTAATACATTTAACCCAAATATTATGTTCAAAAAGATACCTTTACACACCCAGATTATTGCTGGATTGGTATTAGGTCTGATTTTCGGTTTGGTAATTATCCAATTTGGAATCTCACCCGAGTTTACGGTAAACTATATCAAGCCCATTGGGACTATCTTTATCAATGCCCTCAAAATGATCGCAGTACCATTGGTATTAGCATCTTTGATTGTAGGCGTAGCCAACCTAGGAGACATTTCTAAGCTTTCCAGAATTGGTGGTAAAACTATTTTAGCGTATTTAGTCACTACAGTGATTGCCATTACGCTCGGTTTATTATTGGTCAATGTTTTTGAACCAGGGGAGCAGCTGCCACAAGACACCAGAGATAAATTGATGGCGCAGTTTGACTCTCAAGCTGGGTCTAAAGCAGCAACTGCCTCGGCCATCAAAGACCAAGGGCCTCTTCAGCCACTTGTAGACATCGTACCAGAAAACTTGATTGCCGCAGCAGCTGACAATGGAAGCATGCTGCAGGTGGTATTTTTTGCCATCATAGCAGGGATTGCTCTACTTCAGATTCCTAAAGATAAGGCAAAAACATTCACAGACTTCTTTGATGCACTTAATGATGTGATCATTAAGATAGTAGAATATATCATGATGATTGCTCCTTATGGGGTTTTTGCTCTGATGGCCTCACTGATAGTTGAGATCGCCGGAGATAATCCAGATTCGGCAGTCGAGCTACTTTTGGCTCTTTTAAAATATACTATGGTAGTGATGGGTGGCCTACTTTTGATTATAGTAGGAGTGTATTCGACCATGTTGAAAGCTTTCACCAAAATTTCTTTCAGGGATTTTATCAAGGCATTAAGGCCTGCCATGTTGCTCGGATTTTCAACCTCTTCTAGCTCTGCTACCTTACCAGTTACCATGAAATTGGTAGAAGAAGAATTGGGAGTTTCTGAGGAAGTAAGCAGCTTTGTTTTGCCTTTGGGAGCTACCATCAATATGAACGGCACGAGTCTTTACCAAGCGGTAGCAGCGGTATTCATAGCTCAGGCACTGGGTATGGACTTGACATTATCTCAGCAACTGACTATTGTATTGACAGCTACTTTGGCTGCAATTGGTTCTGCTGGTGTACCGGGAGCTGGCTTAATTATGTTGATTATCGTATTGGAAGCCATCGGAGTACCTGGTGCAGGTGTAGCTTTGATTATAGCTCCAGATAGAATTTTGGACATGTTCAGAACAGTAGTCAATATCACTGGAGATGCCGCAGTTTGTGTGACGGTAGCCTCCACAGAAGGAGAACTCCCTGCTGGACTCATCAGAGACTCTAACCCTTTCACGCCCAATGTAGAAGAATTAGAAAATAATCAATAACCCAATAATAACCCTAAAGCAAGCTACTCTAGTGACGGAGTAGCTTTTTTTTATGCCCTACCCCTCACGTAGAAAGCTTTTAAGATTTGTTAACATTTTTCTTAGATAGTCTATTTAAACCTACGAACTAATATCTGGTCTAATAGACAAGTTTCACAAATGAATGGAAACTAAGCCAACATACCATCACACCCGGGTTAGTGATGGATTACAACAAAAAACAAAACTACTAAATCAGAGAAATCATGAAAAAGTTATTGATAATTGCCGCAGTATTTTCCTTTGGAATCTTATCCGCCCATGCCCAAAGAGGTCCAATGCAGAGAAGTGGAATGAATGCAGAAAAAAGAGCCGAAATGGCAAGTCCAGAAAAAAGGGCTGAGATGATGACAAACAGGATGGCAGAAAAACTTGAGCTCAATGAAGCACAAAAGCAAGAAGTATATGCCATACATTTGGAAAACGCCAGCAAGCGCCAAGCAGAAATGGAAGCTAGAAGAGCCGAAATGAAAGCCAAAAGAGAAGAGATGCTGGCCAAGCAAAAAGAACAACAAGCTAAAATTGAAGCTGTTTTGACTCCCGAACAAAGAGAGAAATTTGTCGAGCTAAGGGATGAAAACAGAGAAAGAATGAACACGATTCGCGACGCAAGAAATAATCCAGATTCTGAAAAACTTCAACAGCGAAGTAGAGGAAATATACGCCCAAGAGGCCAAAGATAAATTTTCATAAAAGGTTGGTTAATTGAAAGTCTGAGTAATCAGATGAAAAGTAAAGAGCAGGCTTGTGGCCTGCTTTTTTAATAAAAAAACCGACCCGAGAAATCCCAGATCGGTTTAGGTTGAACTAGTGGTTTATCGTAAAATCATAAAGTGACTTCTTCCTCTACTTGATAGAAGCCTTCATCTTTTCTAGGTAGGGATGAGCTTCCCATTAGGAATTCATCCACTCTCACAGCAGCTTCTCTACCTTCGGAGATGGCCCACACTACCAAAGATTGGCCTCTACGCATATCCCCCGCCAAAAAGACTTTTTTAGAAGTAGATTGGTAATTCTTTGATTTAGGAAGGCTGTTTTCCATCTTCTCAACCTTAAAAGCTTCCAATAATCCATTCTCAGCAGGACCTATATACCCTATAGCTATGAATGCTAAATCGCAAGGAACTGTACGCTCTGTACCTGGAACTTCCACAAACTGCATCCTGCCATTTTCTTCTTTCCACTCCAGATCGACCAATACTAGTCCTGTGACTTCCCCTTTTTTATTTCCAACAAACTCCTTGGTGAGTATTGAGAATACGCGCTCAGCTCCTTCTTCGTGTGAACTTGAAGTTTTCAATGTCATTGGCCATTCTGGCCATGGATTGAGAACAGTTCTTTGTTGCGGGGGCTTTGGAAGTAATTCAAGTTGTGTAATGCTTTTTGCACCATGACGATTTGAAGTTCCGATACAATCTGAGCCTGTATCTCCCCCACCTATGACAATTACATCTTTACCTTTGGCCGAAATCGGGTTTTCTTTGATTTCACCTGCGATTACCTGATTTTGTTTGCCTAAGAAATCCATGGCAAAATGAACCCCTTTTAGATCTGAACCCTTGATGTTTAGAGATCTAGGTTGTGCAGCTCCTGTTGCCAATACTACTGCATCATAATTAGAAAGGATATTTTCCGCTTTGATATTGAAGCCAATTTCCGTCTCAGTTGAGAAAATCACACCTTCTTGCTCCATCACTTCCACACGACGGTCAATCACCCACTTCTCAAGTTTGAAATCTGGAATTCCATAGCGCAACAATCCACCGACTTTTTTATCCTTCTCGAATACTGTCACTTCATGCCCTGCTTGATTCAATTGATCGGCAGCAGCCAAGCCAGCTGGTCCAGAACCTATCACAGCTACAGTTTTGCCAGTTCTACCTTTAGGTAGTTTTGGTTTCACAAATCCATGCTCATATGCCTTCTCAGCGATATTTTTCTCAATTAATTCTATGGCTACAGGATCTTTGTTGATCCCCAATACACATGATGCCTCACAGGGCGCTGGGCAAATCCTACCGGTAAATTCTGGGAAATTGTTAGTGCTTCGTAAAATATGAAAAGCTTCCTCCCATTCATTATGGTACACAGCATCGTTAAACTCGGGTATTACATTGCCCAGCGGGCATCCCTGATGGCAAAATGGTATGCCACAATCCATGCATCGAGCTGATTGTTCATTCAACTTTTTGGCATCAAATGGCTTGTATATTTCTTTGTAATCGTTGATCCTTTCTTCTGGAGAGCGTGATTCTGGTAGCTCTCTCTTGTATTGGATAAATCCTTCTTTCGCTCCCATGTTACACTAATGTTTTTGTTTGTTCCAAAGCTCTTTTTCTCAGCACTTCTTTGTAATCTCTCGGTATTACTTTAGCAAAATGCCCTTTGTAATCTTCCCAGTGATCCAAGTAATATGTAGCAAGCGGGCTATTGGTAAGTTCCTGATGCCTTACTATCATCCCCTTGATCGTGACGAAATCATCCTCATTGAGCGGGTCTATATCGACCATCTCTGGATTGATCAAATGAAGGTAGTCTTTGAGAATATAAGCAATACCGCCACTCATCCCCGCAGCAAAGTTGCGTCCGATCTCACCCAAATTGACCACAAGACCTCCTGTCATGTACTCACACCCGTGATCTCCTATCCCTTCTACCACTGTGCTCACCCCTGAGTTACGAACACAGAATCGCTCACCTCCTTTGCCATTGATATAAGCTTCTCCCGATGTCGCTCCATAAAAGGCTACGTTACCGATTATGATATTATCCTCAGCCTTGAAGCTGGCGTTGCGACTAGGGTAGACAATGAGTTTTCCCCCTGATAGCCCTTTTCCAAAGTAGTCATTAGCTTCTCCTTCTAGTTCAAAAGTCACGCCTTTGGTCAGGAAGCCAGCAAAAGTCTGACCGGCCGAACCGATAAATTTGTACCTGATGGTGTCTTCTGGAAGTCCAGGGCTACCATATATTTTTGAGATCTCATTAGATAGCATGGCTCCTACTGATCGATCTGTATTTTTAATTTCAAATTTCCCATTTACAGGGTTGGCTTGCTCTAGCGCTGGAAGTGCTGATTTGATCAGCTTTCTATCGAGTACTTTTTTCAGCTCAAATTCCTGATCGATCTGCTTGTGGATACCCACATGATCTGGTACCTCTACCTTGTGGAATATTGGTGTGAGATCTACCTTGTCCCATTTCCAATGATTCATATTCCCAGTAGCTTTCAATACATCACTTTGACCCACCATTTCATCAATAGTTGCAAAACCTAAGGAAGCCATGATTTCTCTGAGATCTTGGGCTAAGAAAGTGAAATAGTTGACCACATGCTCTGGATCTCCCGTAAAGAGCTTTCTCAGATCTGGATTTTGTGTGGCGATACCTACTGGACAAGTATTCAAATGACACTTACGCATCATAATACAGCCTTCTACTACAAGCGCACCTGTAGATATTCCCCATTCCTCAGCGCCAAGTAGAGTAGCTATAGCGATGTCTCTGCCTGTTCTCAACTGTCCATCTGTCTGTAAGACTACGCGGCTTCTGAGGTTGTTTTTGACTAAGGTCTGATGTGCTTCTGAAAGTCCGAGCTCCCAAGGCAATCCTGCATGACGAATTGAACTGAGTGGTGATGCACCTGTTCCACCATCAGCACCTGAAATCAGGATCACATCTGATTGCGCCTTGGCTACACCTGCGGCTACTGTACCGACACCAGCTTGCGACACTAATTTGACATTGATTCTAGCTCTTCTATTTGCATTCTTTAGATCATAGATCAATTGCGCTAAGTCTTCTATTGAATAGATATCATGGTGAGGCGGCGGAGAGATCAGTCCTACACCTGGTGTGGAGTGTCTCACTCTACCGATCCAATCATCAACTTTGTGACCAGGAAGCTGTCCACCTTCCCCAGGCTTAGCGCCTTGAGCCATTTTGATTTGTATTTCCTCGGCATTACTGAGGTAGTTAGATGTCACACCAAATCTTCCTGAGGCCACCTGCTTGATTGCAGATCGCTCCCAATCCCCATTTTCTTTTCTTTCAAATCTGATTTCATCCTCTCCTCCTTCACCACTGTTACTTTTAGCACCAATTCTATTCATGGCGATGGCCAATGTCGTATGGGCTTCATGTGATATCGAGCCAAAAGACATCGCTCCTGTGGCAAATCTCTTCATAATAGATTCTACAGGCTCTACCTCTTCTATGGGTATGGATATTCTTTTCTTGAATTCAAATAATCCACGTAAGGTCAGGGCATCTTTGGTCTGTACATTGATTTTTTCAGCAAACTTTTTGTAAAGTGCATAATCATTGAGCTTGGTAGACTTCTGAAGCAAATGAATGGTTTCAGGGTTGAAAAGATGCTTTTCTCCTCTCCGCTTCCATTGGTATACTCCACCAGTCTCTAGTACTGGACGTTCATTTTGGTAGGCTGCTTGGTGCCTGACCAAGACTTCTTCTGCCAATTCATCAAATGAAATACCTGATATTCTACTCACCGTTCCTTTGAAGCATCGGTCTATTACCTCTGGCCCTAATCCAATAGCTTCAAAAATTTGAGCTCCTTGGTATGATTGGAGTGTACTGATTCCCATTTTAGATAACACCTTGAGCAATCCTTTACCTACGGCTGCTTGATAGTTGCTGAATAGTTGATTTGGTGTTAGTTTTTTGCTGAGTTGCTCTTTTTCATTGAGGTCTAAAAGAGTTTCGAGGGCTAAGTATGGGTTGATCGCAGAAGCTCCATAGCCAATAACAGTAGCAAAGTGATGCGTCTCTCTAATGTCACCTGCCTCTACTACAAGGCCTGCTCTGGTACGTAGTTTTTTCTTCACCAAATGATGGTGTACAGCGCCTATAGCTAGCAAACTAGGAATTGGTGCTTTGGATTCATCCGTACCTCTATCAGAGATGATGATGATGTTCTTGCCTGCATAGATGGCTCCTTCAGCTTGCTTTCCGAGTTCATTCAGTGCCTCGAGCAAACTACCCGGTCTGCTTGTGGCATCAAAATGTGCATATAAAGTCACAGCCCTATAGCCTTGATCTTCTAAATGTTTTAGTTTTTCTAAGTCTTCATTGAGTAAGACTGGCTGAGAGATATGGATCTGCCTTGTGTGTCTAGGGCTTTCATCCAATATATTATGGCTTTCTCCGATTCGGGTAAATAGAGACATCACCAGCTTTTCTCTGATCGGATCAATCGGAGGATTGCTGACCTGTGCAAAAAGCTGCTTAAAGTAATTTGAAATGTGTTGACTTTGCTTAGAGAGGACAGCTAAGGGCGTGTCTGCCCCCATAGAACCGATTGGCTCATAAGAGGTGTCTCCCATAGGAGCTAAGATGACCTTTACTTCCTCTGAGGTATATCCAAAAATCGTCTGCTTCTTCTTGATTTCTGCGGTATCATAAGGGTTGCTGAGGGTCTTAGGATTTGGCATCAACCTCAATTTGATCCGCTCTTCTCTTACCCACTTGTCATAAGGTTTGTTGTCACATACTGTTGATTTGACTTCATCATCAAAGGATATTTTACCCTTTTCTAAGTCTATCCAAAGCATTCTTCCAGGGCTGATTCTTCCTTTTTCTTTGACAGTAGCCTCTCTGATAGGTAGTGCGCCAGCCTCAGAAGAGAGAATGACCCGATCATCATTGGTGATGAAATATCTCAAAGGTCTCAGTCCATTTCTATCCAATGTAGCTCCGATCGATTTGCCATCAGTAAAAAGCAATGCAGCTGGACCATCCCAAGGCTCCATCAATGCAGCGTGAAATTTGTAGAATGCTTTACGCTCTTTATCCATCATCTGATTGTCTTGCCAAGCTTCTGGCACAAGCATCATCATCACATGTGGGAGCGAGCGACCACTTAAAGTCAATAGCTCTACCAATGCATCCAAGTTTGCTGAGTCTGAGTACTGCTTGTTGGTCACAGGCATGACTTTGGCTAGCTCATCATCGGTGAAGTTCACTGAGCGCATGAGTGACATCTTGGACTTCATTTTATTCAAGTTACCTCTGATCGTATTGATCTCTCCATTATGAGACAGGTACCTGAAAGGCTGCGCCAATCTCCAGTTAGGAAAAGTATTCGTAGAAAACCTTGAATGGACAATAGCCAGCCCTGAGGTGATTTTGTTGTTTTGCAGATCCTTGTAAAATGGCAGCACCTGATCAGTTCTTAGCTGACCTTTATATATAATGGTATTGGAGCTAAAACTTGCAAAATAAAAAGCATTATTTACACCAGGGATTTCTTTGTTGATCTCGCGTGTAGCATAGTTTCTCAATACATAAAGCTTGCGCTCTAGATCAATATCCTGAAGCCCATCTCTATGTCTTACAAATACTTGCTCAATGATAGGCATTACATCCAATGCACCTGACCCAGGAACTGTTTCGTCTACAGGAACTTGTCTATATCCAAGTAATTTGAACCCAAGTTCTTTAATGATCTCGTTAAGCCGTTCTTTAGACTTCTTGTAAAGCTGTTTGTTTTTGGGGAAAAATGTCATTCCCACACCATAGCTTCCTTCTCCGGGGATATCAAAGCCGGCCCTGCTAGTGACTTCTTTCAAAAATGAATGAGGTATTTGAATCAAAATCCCGGCACCATCGCCAGTCTTCGGATCACTTCCTCTACCTCCTCTGTGCTCCATGTTACTCAACATATAGAGTGCATCGCTGATGGTCTCGTGAGTTTTGACTCCTTTGACGTTGACGACCGCACCTATACCACAAGAATCATGTTCAAATGCTGAACGGTACAATCCTTTATTCATTATCAATAAGTTTAATAGGTTTTCAATTTGATTGCTGAATTTACAAAAAATATTCTTTTTATTAAAATTTAAGCAACCAAATAGCTATTTATATACATAGTTTGTATTGTAAAATGACTTTAATTACCAGATATAAAAAATAAACTTCGGTTCATTTTAATTACACATACAATAATTTTATTGTTGAAAATTAAAAAATAGGTTCAAAAATCAGTCATTCTTTTTACTTTTTTTGTTAAATCAATGAATCTAGGTTCTAAAGTTTTCAATTGAAAAAAATTTAAAAATTTTTCACTTGACAATAAAAAATTCACAATTACCAAAAGCTTTTGTTACTCAACTCCACTTCTTAATCTATTGTAATTGAGGAGAAATACAAACTATTATTTGGATGATGAAATATGTTTCTCAATCCTCGTAATGCCCTAGGTCTTTCTCTTCTCCGGTAATAATTCTTACTTTGACCTTCTTAATCTTGCGGGTATCCACGGCGAGAATGGTAAATTCAAAGTCCCCAAAATTGATTTTGACGCCATTCTTTGGAAGGTTAGAATTGAGCTCCAGCAAAAGCCCGCCCAAGGATTCACTTTCTCCTTTGACTTCATCAAAAATACCAGCATCTAAATCAAGCTTTTTGCAAAAATCATTAAGAGACACTTTACCTTCAAAAACAAAAGTCTGCGGATCAATTTCTTTGAAATAAAAGTCTTCTAAGTCATCAAATTCATCATTGATTTCTCCAATAATCTCTTCTATCAAATCTTCCAAAGTAACCAAACCTGAAGTACCACCATATTCATCTACTACAATGGCCATGTGGACTCGCTTCTGTTGAAAATCCTTGAGCAAGGCATCAACTTTCTTATTTTCTGGAACAAAGAAGCCTTTTCTAATCAATGTCTGCCATTGAAAATCTTCCTCCTTTTCTATATGCGGAAGCAAATCCTTGATGTAAAGAATCCCTTCAATATTATCTATGGTTTCATTGTAAACTGGGATCCTAGAATAGCCGCTTTTATTGATTTTATCCATCAATTCATGAAAATCGGTATCCAAATCGACTGCTGTGATTTCCATACGAGATTTCATGACCTGCTTGACTGAGAGGGTTCCGAAGTTTACTATTCCTCTTAAAATATCTTTTTCTTCTTCAGAAGTATCTTCGGTTGTGATTTCAATGGCTTGATGTAGCTCATCTACGGATAAGGAATAACCTCTTTTCTCGATTCTTCTTTCGATAATGTTGCTAATTCCCATCAAGAATAGAGAAAGTGGCTTTAATAAAACAGAAAAAAATTGAATGATAGGCGCCATCATTAATGAAAACTCCTGCTTGGCTTTGGTTGCATATACTTTGGGAACAATCTCTCCAAAAAACACAATAGCAAAGGTAACCCCTATGGTTTGAATTAAAATAATTACAATACCAGTCGCATTGAGTCCAAAAATACTCCAAGTTACAAAAGTAGTTAAGGTGACAATTCCAATATTGATCAAGTTATTGAGAATCAGAATTGTACTCAGAAGTCGCTGAGGGTTTTCAACCAAGTGAATTACTTTGGGCGCATTTTTTTCCGCCCGATCATTCAAATCTATAAGGTCTTCTGTAGTCAGGGAAAAAAATGCGACTTCTGAGCCTGAAATCAATCCTGATCCAATCAATAAAAGAATAAATATCAATCCATTAATCAAAAGATAGCTGACCGAGACCTCTGAGATCTCAGCCAGCAACATTATACTCGGATATGGGTCGTCCATTAATGTCTAAGTTGTTTTTGCAAAATTAACCAATTCTAAATAAGAAGCTCAATTTCAGCTTAATTACTAAGCTAAAGATCAGAAATTATCTTTTTTGTATCAAGTACTTATAGTTTTGCTTAATTCAGATTGGTAGATAAAGCGATGTAAGGCCCTCCTAGAAAGGAAGATCATCTTCTTCTCCAGGACCTTCTGACACAGTAGGAGAAGGCATCTGTTGCGGTGGAGCATTGTTATAACTTTGATTAGAAGCACCTGGAGAGCCACCACTTTGGCCATCTGGCCTACCATCTAGCATGGTCAGACTAAGCACTCTGATTTTGGTTCTTTTTCTATTGTTACCTTGCTCGTCCTGCCAAGTATCACTTTTAATTTTGCCTTCTACGTAGAGCTTGCTGCCTTTTTTCATATACTGTTCGGCGACGCGAGCCAGTCCATCCCATACTTCTAAGTCGTGCCATTCGGTGTTTTCTACCCTATTGCCACTTCTGTCTTTGTATGCTTCTGTAGTAGCCAATCTGAGATTTGCCACCACCTTGTCACCTTCAAGGTGCTTAACTTCTGGATCTGCACCTAGGTTACCGATTAAAATTACTTTATTTACTCCGGCCATAATTGTATTAGTTTAAATGTTTGACAAAAAGTTTCCGATTAAATTTAAGCATTATTTTTCTCCGTTCAAAAACCGCAAGATCAACCTTGGCTTTGGAAGGTTTTCGAGGGTTTCCATATCTACAATCTCAAATCCTCGCTGAATAACCCAATCTCGAAGTACCTTATTATGTTTTTCATTAATCACAAACTCTACAAAGTTGGCGAAAATTCTTTGATGTGTGAGTATATGCTTGAAGGTACTTTCAGGGTAAAATCTAATTTTGTCAGTAATTGTCTCAATACCTGACAGCAAGCCGAGCCCATCTACATCTGTGATCAAGCTATTTGCTGTTTCTTCCAAAGGAAAATCATATAAACCTTGCCAAATATCCCCTGCTCCACGTTGCTTGACAATCACTTCTGTCCCACATCTAATATAAAGATAATTAAAGTACCTGGTCTTGACTTTTATCCTATTGATTTTAACAGGAAGCTGTTCTACCAAACCATCTTTAAAAGCAGAACAGCCTTGTTGCAAAGGACAATGCAAGCAATCAGGATTTTTAGGTGTGCATTGTAAGGAGCCAAATTCCATGATTGCTTGATTATACTGCCCTGGTTGTTCTTTAGATATAAACCTATTGGCCATGGCTTCAAATTCCTTTTTGCCAGCATGACTTGCAATATCTGTACTAACCCCAAAGTACCTAGCCAATACCCTAAACACATTCCCATCCACTACTGCAACACTTTGATCAAAGGCAAAAGAGGCAATAGCCGCTGCTGTGTAGCTACCTACCCCTTTGAGGCGAAGAAGCTCTTGGTATGAATTAGGAAATTGCCCTCCATGGACAGAAACAACCTCTTTGGCACATTGGTGCAGGTTGCGAGCGCGACTATAGTAACCGAGACCTTGCCACAGCCGCATAACTTCATCAGCTGGGGCTTCTGCTAAATTTTCTACTTTTGGATATTTATTGATAAATTTTTCAAAATAAGGAAGCCCTTGTGCTACACGTGTTTGCTGAAGAATTATTTCAGAAAGCCAAATTATATAAGGGTCTTTGGTGTTTCTCCATGGTAAATCCCTTTTGTGAAGCCAATACCAATCCAATAAAATAGAGGCGAAATACTTGTTATTCAAAATGTTGAAATTTTTATTTAAGAATATTCGTTAAACAAATGAAGCTAATTTTGGGCAATATGTTTTTATATTGAAATGCTTCTTGTAAATTTGCAGTCCCAAAATTAGTTGGTTAATAGGTCGTTAAGCTTATTCGATAATAATTTAAATTAAACTAACAGTGACTAAAGCAGAAGTAATTAACAAGATTTCGGACAAAACTGGAATCCAGAAAGACGATGTGACTCAGACCATTGAGGCGTTCTTCAAAGTTGTAAAAGATTCCATGGCAGAGGGAGACAATATTTATGTGAGAGGATTTGGCAGCTTCATTAATAAGAAGAGAGCTAAAAAAATCGCCCGAAATATCTCTAAGAACACTGCAATTGTGATCGATGAGCATTATGTGCCAGCCTTCAAGCCTTCGAAGGTATTTATCGAGAAAATTAAAAACAGCAAGAAAATTAAAGAACTAGCTCCTCAGGATTAATTCCTGAGAGCTTTTTTCCTGATGAAAAAATCCCAAATCATAGCCATAGTCATCGGAGTCGCAGCTATTGCGATTTTGTTCTCTTTGCCACGCGTAGTCGTGGACAATGACGAGGGAGGGGCTCAAATCACCGAGTCAGAAGAATCCAATACTTCAAATCCAGCTGATATGCACTTGGGCACTGTAGATGAATCTATGGCTGCTGAGATTGCGTCACTTAGGGGACAAATGGAAGCAGAAGATAATCAGGAAAATTTCGCTACCTTTGCTGACGCTATCGCCGAGCTTTATTTAGAGGCAGGCAAATTTGACAGTGCGGCCTACTTCTATGAATTGGCGGCAGAAAAGATCAATAGCCTAGCGCGATTGGAAAAAACAGGTACTGCTTATTACGAGGCATATACATTTGCACTCAATGAGCAAAAAGTGGCTTTCTTAGCCGAAAAAACTAGGAGCTACCTCAATCAAGTTTTGGAGAAAGATCCAAAACGTCTAGACTTGAAAACCAAAGTAGCCATGACTTATGTCTCTTCTTCCAATCCCATGCAAGGTATCACCATGCTGAGGGAAGTATTGGAAGCTGAGCCTACAAATGAAGATGCACTATTCAATATGGGAGTGCTCTCCATGCAGTCAGGCCAATATAAGAGAGCAGCTGATAGATTTGAAGAGTTGGTCAAATACCATCCAAATAATCTACAAGGGCAATTTTATCTGGCTGTGAGTTACTTTGAATCCAAGCAGAATAACAAAGCAAAAAAGCAATTCGAGCAAGTGAAGGATATGACGACAGATCCTATGGTTTTGTCTAGTGTAGATAGCTATCTGGAAAGGCTGTAAAATAATTGTTCAACTTTAAATCTTTAAAACTATGCCTTGCGGTAAAAAAAGAAAAAGACATAAGATCGCTACGCACAAGCGTAAGAAGAGACTTAGAAAAAACAGACACAAGAAGAAGTAATTAATTACTTCTTCTTTTTGAGTTTTTACAGTAAACGTTCATTCACATAAATAGAGACACGATTTGAGCACAGAATTAATAATCGATTCTGCTCAAAGCGGTAGTCGTATCGCCCTTTTGAAGGATAAGGGCTTGGTGGAACTTCATTCTGATGGAGATGACAACAAGTTCAAAGTGGGAGATATCTATCTCGGCACAGTACGGAAAATTGTCAATGGGCTGAATGCAGCTTTCATTGACGTAGGTTATGAAAAGGATGCCTTCCTGCATTATCAGGATCTTGGCCCCCAGATCAATAGTCTCAATAAATTCACCAAACTGGCTAAGAATGGAAATCTCTTCGCTTACAATTTGAAAGGACTAGACCTTGAACAGGATATAGAAAAGCTTGGAAAAATTTCCAATGTCCTTCCTAAAAACAACCAAATCCTGGTACAAGTAGTCAAAGAACCGATCTCAACGAAAGGTCCTCGACTATCCTGTGAGCTCTCCATTGCCGGTCGATATCTGGTACTCGTTCCTTTCTCTAACACAGTCAATGTGTCCAAGAAAATACGCAGTGCAGATGAAAGGCGCAGGCTCGTGAGGCTTATCACTTCTATCAAACCCGCCAATTTTGGTGTAATCATCAGAACAGTCGCCGAAGGTCAGTCAGTCACAGAACTAGACAAAGACTTGAGGAACTTGGTGAATACTTGGGAAGATGGAATGAAGAAGCTTCCAAAAGCCAAGCCTAAAGACAAGATAATAGGAGAAATGAGTATGGCATCCTCTATCATTAGAGACCTGCTCAACGAATCATTCGATGCAATCACAGTAGAGGATGAATTGATCTACGATCAGATCCGATCTTATATCAGATCGATCGCCCCTGAAAAGGAAAAAATTGTTAAGCTTTACAACGGTAAAGCAAAGCTCTTTGAAAGTTTTGGAATAGAGAAGCAAATCAAAAGCTTGTTTGGTCAGACAGTCAGCCTCCCTCAAGGTGGCTATGTCATCATAGAACATACAGAAGCCCTGCACGTCATCGATGTGAACAGTGGTAATAAGTCCAATCAAGAAAGTGATCAGGAAACAACAGCACTAAAAACTAACCTGGTCGCTGTTAAAGAAATTGCTAGACAATTGCGCCTCCGAGATATGGGAGGTATCATCGTCATTGACTTCATTGACATGAAGAAGGCTGATAACAAGAAGGCCATTTATGATGCAATGAAGGAAGAGATGAAATCAGATAGGTCCAAGAACACCGTGCTACCATTGACCAAATTTGGTCTTATGCAAATCACAAGGCAACGCGTGCGACCTGAAGTTAACATTGTCACCAAAGAAACTTGTCCGGCCTGCAATGGTACGGGCAAAATACAAGCTTCTATCTTGGTAGCAGATAAACTAGAGAAAGATCTAGAACATATTGCTACCATCCAAAACGTATCGAAAATCCACATCGGATTGCACCCCTACTTGCATGCCTACTTTACGAACGGCATCATTTCACAGCGGGTGAGATGGTTTTTCAAATATTTCAAGTGGGTAAAGCTGATCAAAGATTCCTCACTACCTGTGACGGAGTACAGATTCCTGGACGATTCAGGAGAAGAAATAGAACTTCAAGTTAAAAGCGAGACTGAATAGTCTCGCTTTTTTTGTGGGTAATAGCCCAGTTTAGATAAGAACTTTTCCAAAGTTCCAAACTTTGGAAAAGTTAAACACGAATTAAAGCAGTCTGATTTTTAGTAGATTAGAATTCTCTAGCACTAAACTTTGTTTTATAAATGTTAATTTTTTAGTTTACACTGTTCTTCAAAAAACTTATGAAAAAACACACGCATTTCATCTTTGTACTTGGTTTACTCTTCTCTTGTAGTCAAAAGGCTACAGATGATTTTGGGGAAGTGTTCTCCTATAATTTAGATACTTTGGTGATTGACTCTAAAGATAGAAATCTCGATCTATCTAGAAATATCACCAATGCGAGTGTAAATATGGAGAAAAATACCATTTATCAATTCAATAAGTTTGATCATTCAATAGATGAGATCAACCTATAAAAACTGGAGTATGTACAAAGTATTCCTTTTGCTAAGGAAAGGCCTAATGGTACAAGTCATATCAATTATATCTATGCACTGGCAGATGATTTGTTTTTTATCAAAGGATCTGTCAAATCAGGGGTATTCAATAAGGACGCTGAGCTGCTCAAAAGTGCTGATCGGTCAAAGGTTAACGATGGTGACGATTTTCAGATGATGAAATGGGGTTTGTAAGGGTAAGCTTGGGGAATTAAGTTCCACTAGCAGGCCTAAACTTCTCTTGTAAACTTTTCAAAAAGTACCTCAATACTTGGTCTTTACAGGGACGGTATTGGCTTTGGGTGGGCTTGCGGAATAGTGCGCTGAGTTCATGCTTGCTAAACCTAAACCCTATCAAATCCAAGGCATCCAAGATATCTTCATCCTTCATGTTCAGGGCTATCTTGAGCTTCCTGAATACCATGTTGTTGTTCAGACTCTTCTCTGGCTTGGGGTCTTCCCCCTCCTTTTTACCACGATTTTTGACGATCAGTCCATTTAAGAACGCAGACAAATCTACATCGTAAATAGCATTAAATCCGGGATCATCATCCCTTTTGAGCCAATTACTCACAGTTTCTCTGTTGACCTCAAGTGTTCCCTTCTTGAAAATTGAGATCATCTGTTCATCATTGAAATCAAATGTGTAGCGGAGGCTTCTGAGTATATCGTTGTTGTTCATTTAATCTTTATTTAACACTATAGCTCAGTCTCATCGTAATCGAAGCTGTTTTTTCTTTTGAACTTGTATTGAAAGTTCCACCCCAAGAATAGTCCTCTGTGGAATTTTGACCGGTGATTTGGAATATTCCCATGTTGGCAGAGATTAGTTTTCCTAGTTTGGAGCCAGAGTTTTGGGCAATGCGTTCGGCCCTGAGACGAGCATCCTCAGTGGCTTTGGAGATCATCTCGATTTTGAGACTTTCTAGTTTGGTATAATAATACCGTGGTGATTGGGAATAAAACTTGACGCCTTGCAGGAGCAGTTCTGTGATTTCTCTAGAGATTTGTTCTACTTTATCCACATCATTGGATTCTATTTGGATAGACTGGTTCAACTGATATCCCAAAAATGTCTGACCCATGTAATTGCCATTGTTGTTATAATTTTGCTGGTATTGGGGGTTGGTATTGACGGCTTTGAAGATAATTTGTTCTTGCGGAATTCCTTTTTCCACAAGGTAGCTGGTTACTGCCTTTCGATCTTTTTCTAAATCGGTATAGGCATCTTTGATTTCAAAACTTTCCCGACTGAAGTTTCCTTCCCAGACTACCAAGTCAGAGGTGAAGTTTTGCTCCCCGAGTCCAGTCACGTCTACAGTTCCTGACTTTTTATTTCTGTTGACAATGGAATTGCCTAAAATAGCCACAGAAACGACGATAGCTAATGCAAAAATAATAGCCGTAAGATGCTTTTTCATAAGAGTGCGTTCATACCTTAAATGTAGAAAGATTTGGAGGATTTACTGAACGATCATACGGTATTCTTGGTCTATTTTATTTTGAAGATCGATTAGATAGCCATTCACGAGGGCATATTTCAACTCTTCACCTTTTGCCAAATAGAAGTTTGGGCTGCCTCCAGTTCTGATTTTAAAAGGAATTTTGTCCTTTTGGGACAATATCAAAATAGGTAAATTATAGATTTCATTGCCTTTTGCTTCTTTCACAATTACAGCTAAGTAGCCACTTTTCAATAGTTGATCAGCTTTTTCTTTGGTGATATTTGAGATTTGGTCAAATGGCGTTTCATAAATCTTGCCTTCACGGATTTCAAGTTCTGAAGCGTCCAAGGTTTCATAGCCGTAAAAGACAGAAAGATCCCCCATATCTTCAATGCTACCATTGACATAATAACCCTCTTGGGTATCTGCTTCCCTTCTTCTGATACCCAAATCAGCCTGATAAGTATAGCCAGAATTCTCCAAGCTAAGGTTCTTAATCATCACATCCATCAATTTCAAATCATTGTCAGGAATGGCATAATAATCCTCCAGCTTGTATTGTGGATAAGTCTGTTCTGCAATTTGAATCAAAGCATGAAGCATCATCATAAAGTTAAGCTTTCTGATGTTTTGCTTCTCTGGATCCTGTGGATAACCTCCAGACTCAATCAAGATCGTACTTGTACCCCACTTTTGAAAATTATCCCCAAATGCTCTAGGCTCAAAGGCGTCATCATATTTTCCTACTTGGCCTGGAATAGTCTGTTGCAGCATCTGATTCATCCCTATGATGACCTGCATGGCTCTTTTTCGTACTTCATTCACCTCTGTCTCGTAATTATAAGCTGGAGCAAGTACAGAAATAGTAGCAGGCTTTGATGTTTTACTCACATTGTAATAAATCTGCTGATCGTGCAGATTGAACCCAAAGTCAGGTTCAAAGGTATCTCTAGCATTTTTTAAGATTTTAGCTTCAGGAGAGACTAATGCTACTGCATCTCTATTCAGATCAATTTCCAATTTATTTCTTCTTATCCACATATCCATCCCATCAGGATTGACAATGGGAATAATACGAATCTGGAGTTTTGATAAGATTTTTTCTCTGATATCCACATAATCATCTTCCTGTCCTTCCAAAAAGTTCATCAGATCAAAAAGTGCCATGGTAGCTGTACTTTCATTTCCATGCATTTGAGACCAGAGCATGACTTTGGTGGAGCCATTTCCAATGCTGAGTTGGAAAATAGGCTTTTGCTCTACAGACTTTCCAATTTCTTCAATTTGAAAAAGCGCATCCCTTTCTTTGATTAAATGAATGACTGAATCATACTTAAACCTTCTTTGCTGTATATCTGGTTGCCGATACAGTTCATAAGCGCTTTCCAATTGTTCAGGATTTAATGCTGAACCTTTTTCAAGTGTTGGTTTGCAACAAAATAGGGCAATAAGAGATAAGATTTGTAAGCTTCTTTTCAGCGTCTTCATAGGCGAATGGTTATCTTTATCTAAAATTAGCTAAAAATAGCGTATCCCAGAATTTTAAATGTAAACCTATGAAGCTTTCCTTTTATGTCAGAGACCTTGAATTGAAGCATACCTTCACCATTGCACATCAGAGTAGGGATATTCAAGATACTGTAATCGTCAAACTCGAAGATGAAGGATATTATGGCTTGGGCGAGACGACCACAAATCCGTTTTATGGAATGACCCAAGAAAACATCTGCATGAGCCTTGAAGCAGCTAGGCGGGTTGTGGAAACAGTAGCTTGGGAAATTCCAGAGGAACTATGGGAAATTAGTAAAACGATCTTTGTAGATAACCCTTTTGCCCAATGTGCATTGGATATGGCCGCTTGGGATTTGTTTACAAAGAAGAAGGGCTTGAAGCTCTATGAATATCTTAAACTAGATCCTAAAAATATTCCTTTGACGAACTTTACTATAGGGATAGATACTATGGATAAGATGATTGCTAAGATGCAGGAAGTAGATTGGCCACTCTATAAAATCAAGCTGGGTACTGACCATGATTTGGAAATTATCCGTGGATTGAGAAAGCATACGGCTTCTCCATTTAGAATCGATGCCAATTGTGCTTGGACTGCGGAGCAAGCCATCCTGTTTTCTGAAGAGCTGAAAACGTTGAATGTGGAGTTTATGGAGCAGCCTTTGGGCAAAGATGATTTGGAAGGGATGAAGGAAGTGTTCAAATTCAGCAAGCTACCAGTCATCGCTGACGAGAGTTGTATTGTAGAATCAGATGTAAAAAAATGCCATGGGCTATTTCATGGGATTAATGTGAAATTGGTCAAAGCTGGAGGAATTACACCTGGATTAAGAATGATTGCAGAAGCAAAAAAATTAGGAATGAAAACCATGGTTGGTTGCATGACTGAATCTTCGGTAGGGATTACAGCGATCGCACATATTGCTCCTCTTTTAGATTATGTTGATATGGATGGCGCAATGCTTCTGAAAAAGGACATTGCCAAAGGAGTAATTATTACAGATAAATCAGTCACTTTTCCTGAAGGGAATGGGATAGGGGCGGAGATGGTAGATTAATGTTTTATGCAGAATTAACGGATATAAAATCTGATATATAGGTGTAGTTTCAAACTACACCAAGTGGGGAGGTTTCAAACTTGACCTGGATAGGCGTATTGCCCTGACTGTATTTTTAAAACTACACTTTAATGGATTATATTATCTTTAACCTATATGTATATCCGCTTTCAAACCAGTAACCATATTTTATTAGGCACAAACCTTAAATTCAGCTGTTGTCGACTGTCGACCGGCGTCAGTCTACGATTATCCGCTTGAACCTTTCGTTTTATTGAATTACTGGTGTCATTGCGGATAATCATATTAACCTATTAACAAAGCGAGAAATTAATGAAAATTTACCAGAAAGAAATTCAACTTAAAAGTTATTCGAGAGGATATCATCTGATTACTGAAATAGTCGAGAATCAAATGCCTGAAATCAGGGAAATTCAAATGGGGATGATTAAGGTATTTATCAAACATACTTCAGCAGGACTGACGATCAATGAAAATGCAGATCCGACGGTAAGGAAAGACTTTGAAACCTTTATCAATGAGCTAGTTCCAGAAAGTTATCCACGATTTATCCACACTTATGAAGGTTCAGATGATATGCCTGCGCACTTAAAAAGCAGTATTTTGGGAAATAGTATTGAAATACCTATAACTGGTGGAAAACTCAACCTGGGAATTTGGCAAGGAATTTATCTCTGCGAATTCAGAGACCATGGAGGGCCTAGAAAACTGGTTTTGACTGCTTTTGGAGTTTGATTATTCTAGGTTTAAAGCAGCGATTTTTCGTTTGATTTTTCCGTAAAGACCTCCTTGGAATTGATCTATGACTTCACCATTTTCATTCAGAAGAACAAAAGTGGGATAGGTATTGATTTGATTTACTGTGCAGACAAAATTCGTCGGATCCCAAAGGGAAGTCCAAGTGACTAATTCCTTTTTGTAGATTGGGTTATTATTCTCAAATGTCTTTCTCGTTTTATCACTATAGATACTAATCACATTAAGTTTTCCTTCATATTGATCATAAACTTCCCTTAGCTCTGGAAGAATTTTTACACATCCAGCACAACCTGTAAATGTAAATTCTATTAGGGTAGGCTTACCTTTCAAGTCCTCCAGTGAGACAATCCCCCCTCCTTTATTTTCTAGTTCAAAAGCTGTAAACACTTCTCCCTTACCAGATTTAGTAAATTCTCTTTTTAGAAGATCGCTTTCTAGTTGTAAGTAAGTTTTATTTTGATGTAGTGAAGAGTCAATTTTCTCAATTAAAGATTCTAGTATGTCAGCCTCAAGTTGATTACTAATTGATCTTAGATTTGCAATAGCAACCAAATTGTCCAAATTTGATTCGATAATCTCGAGTTTTGCGGATAAAGTACTAGCATGGATTATTTGATTTTGGAGATTTTGATATCCATTAACTGGATCAATTTGGAGTTGAAAGGGATCTATTGTTCCAGTTATAGTATATTCACCTGGTACAACCCAAAAGCCTTTGCTTCCTAAAATTTTCCCTTTGTTTGTTAATTTCAGTAAGGAAATTTGTTCTATTTTTCCAACTTCAAAACCAGTCTTTTTATTACTCAAATCGTTTGATTGATATTCCTCACCTCCCATATAAAGGGTGAAATATTCATTCTTCTTTAACGTGCCTTTCAATTGAAAGTCAAGAATTGCATTTTGAGCAAATAAATTTGAACTGAGTAGGAAGGTTAAGAACAAATAGAAAAAAAACTTCATAATTAAAGTGTTAATGTTAAAAAAATTGATTTGCCAGTACTTGGGATAACTTTATTTTCAACGGTTTCTATTTCATTGTTGTTTAGTTTCAAAGTTTTAAATTTATAAAATGAAGGGTCAAAGTGTATTTCCCAGTCGCCATTTTCTTGTGTGACTTCTATCTTAATTTCATTCCCCTCCTTTTTGAATTTCATAGAAATGCTGTTGTCGGATATGATCACATTTTCGATTTTGGCTTCATTCCAAGCACTTGGCATTTGAGGTTTGATGTGGATAACTTTCTTTTCTGCATCAGGTTTGATCCCTAAAAACTGTGTTACGATTGGTACGGCATAGCTATACAAATTCCAAGCTTGAGCCATCATCCCATAGTCAGGAGAGACTTCGTAGATGGAGCCTGGAAGCGCAAAACCGAATGATCTTGTCATTCGCTTCAAATAATCAAGTGCTTGGTCTGGTCTGCCATAATTGTTTTCTGATATTGCTTGCACACCTGTTGGTAATGTCATCACCGCTCCTGTGTATGAAAACACCTTACTTCCTTCAAACTTCCCATCGGCTAACTCTGAACTTTCATCACGATCAATACCCGTCACAAAAACCCCAAAAGGATTGACAAATTTACTCCCTTTGTCTAGTGCTTTGATTGCCTTTTCATGATCTGCTATTCCCATTTCCATAGGCGTATTGACCACCCAGTTGTGAAAAAGTACAAATCCTTGCTTTTGATTTCTTGGATAGGTGGATAACTTCCTTTTATTAGCTTTCAATTCTTCGACAGCCCAAGGTTTATTTAAGGTATCAGCTCTTACAATTGCAGCATCGATCAATTTTAAAGCTTCTGAAGTAGTGCCTATAAAATCGGCATACGAACTGAATTCTTCAACCCAAAATTCTTCGTTTATTTTCTTTTTTAGCTGATCAGCCGTTTGTTGATAACTTTCGGATTGCGCTGTTTCTCCCATGACTTTTGCCATTTGAGCAGCATCAGCAAAGGCTATTTGCGTGTAAACTGCCACATCTATCATTTCTGATTCCAAGCCATGGATTTCCATCATGCCATAACCATCTGGAAAAAGATTCCCATCTTCATCATTTTCCTCCATCAACCATTTTAGACCTTTCTTGATAAAGGGATAATATTTTTCTAAAAACTCTTTATCTCCAGTCCATTGATAGACCCACCATATCAGAGAGGCAAACTGTGGTGTTTCATTGATATTTCCTGGATTGAAAATTACACCATTTGTACTGACTTCATGGATAACCTGACCATTGCCTTTAGATTCAGAGAGTTTGTGGATAAGTTCGATCGTGCGATAGACCAAATCCTTTCTTCCTGTGGCTATCGCTCCTTTTAGCGTGTATTCATTGTCCACACCAAACCACCAAGGATAATCCGGCATCCCCGCGCCAAGCCCTCGACCTACTTCAGGTACATCTCTCACCAGCCACTCGGTGTTATATTTCACCCACTCAAATGCTTCCTGCAATTCCTTATCCGGAATAGTTAACTTTGACATGGAAGCGATTCTTTCATAATGCTTGATTTTGTCTTTCAAGTAGGTTTCATAGTGTTGCGCCAAAAGGTCATAGGTTTTTTCAACATTTTGTTGAGAAGTATAAGAACCCGCTATGAAAACCTTGAGGGTCTTTTCTTCTTTTGATTTTAAGGATATTTTGTATTGCAGATTAGCAGAAGTTCCTTTTCCCTGTGGTGTATAGTTACAGTTTGGATCAGCCGATTCTGATGGTATTGCTATTTCATTTGAACCAAAAAGCACATGCCACTCATTGGATTGATCTTTTCCCCTCCATGTTTGCCTAATTTCATCAAAAACCAAGTTATCCACATCATCAATCATCCCTACTCTTTCACCTAGCCATGCAGGCATAAGGTCTGTGTAACCTGAAAAGTTAAAATCAAAAGTCTGCGTTTGATCACTCTTATTGGTAAAAGTGTATTCTATGATGAGGCCTTCTATTGCATCAGGAACAAATTGAAACCTTGAGATTTCTAAATCTGGGATGGTTGATTCAAAGACATGCTTGTTTCCAAATGGGAAGTTAACAAACTGATCAGCGCGATCTAGACAATATGAACTTCCGTCTAACTGAACCGAGTTAGTAAAGCCATCCATCAATTTGATTGGATGATTCCAAATTCCACCCATTTCACCTTCAACATGCCATCCTAAATCCGGGAAAGTTCCATTTTGATGCCCTACCATATAGACACGGTCACCTGCAGCAAAGAATGGAGAGTTGAGGTATTCTTTTTTTCCAATCAACTGAGGGCTGTCAGCTACAAGGTCTTGAAAACTTGATTTCGGAGATTCAGGTTTGCATCCAACAAGTAGAAGAATTGAAAAAAGAAAGTAGAGGTTGTTTGTGGCAAATTTATTCATAGGGAAAGATATAAGACTGAAAATTAAATTTAAGTCTTATATCTTAATTTTCACAGTTGCGCTTTGGGAAACAAGTTCACCGTCTTTGAATAAAATAACAAGTGGTATATATGCTTCACAAAGTCAAAAGAAAAGCCCCACTTCAAACCTACCATTTATTCAATCATAGCAAGCATGATTACATTACTGAGGAATCAAAAGATATTATTGAATTAAACTTTAAAGAAGCTAAAATATCGGGTAAATTTTTTTTAGATTTTACCGATATTCATTAAAAAATCGTACCTTTAGTGTGTGAAATATGAATTTAATATAGGGCAACTGAGTGAGATCACTTTGCAATTGATGCAATCTGTGCATAAGAAAAAGCAAAGGCTGGATGAATTCCGTCCAATTCCTTATGCAGTACTTGCCAATATTAGAGAAAACTTGAATGTAGAGTGGACATATAATTCCAATCACATTGAAGGAAATACGCTAACCTTGCAAGAGACCAGAATGGTGCTTGAAGATGGAATAACCGTAGGTGGCAAATCTTTGAACGAGCATTTGGAAATTGTCAATCACAAAGAGGCCATCACCTATGTACAGTCTCTGGCATCGGCAGATTATAAATTGACAGAAAGAGACGTCCTAGATGTGCACGAAATAGTCCTCAATAAAATCCAAAAGGATTTTGCTGGAAGATTCCGTACAGCAGGTGTTCGAATTGGAGGGGCTAATTTCATACCCCCAAATGCGCTTAGGGTCCCTGACTATATCACTGAACTGATTGAATGGGAGAATACTAGCACGATGGATATTCTTGAAAAAGTCACTTTATTTCATCATCGGTTTGTATGGGTTCATCCTTTTTTTGATGGTAATGGGCGTACGGTTCGTTTACTGATGAATTTGCTGCTTATGAAAGAAGGGTTTCCACCAGCGGTGATCTTAGGTGTGGACAGAAAGCGCTATTACCAAGCCCTGAATCTAGCCAACAATGGTAATTTTGATAAATTACTGTTTCTTATTGTTCAAGCTGTAGATAGGTCGCTGACGATTTATTTAAATAGTTTGGAAGATACAGCTGCTGATTTTGATGCTATTTCCAATATTGTCCAAGAGCCAGAAGTTCCCTATGGTCAAGAATACATCAGTCTGCTGGCGCGTCAAGGAAAAATAGAAGCCTACAAAGAAGGGCGCGTATGGTATACATCCAAAAAATCGGTTGAAAACTACCTAAAAAACAAGAAAGGGAAGAAATCTTAAATCTTCCCTTTTTTAATTAATCTTCCCATCCCCAAGGGGTCGGTGGGGTTTCTACCTCCTTGGTCAAATCAAACTTGACATTGATGGATGAGTCATTATTGATTCTTCTTAGGTTATATGAGAAAGAAGTATCATCTAAACTTATCCACCAAACATTGGTAGCAGCATAAGGAATCAAATCCGTAGTTTCTTTGTCAGCTGGGAAAAATTGTAGACGTGCCATTCCTGTATTGGAGCTGATCCCACCGTATTGTGTCACCCTGTCCTCTGAACCATCTTCGTGTCTGTGGTCATGTTTTAGCTTGATTACATTCCCTTCTTCCATCGTCAATACCCAAGTTCGTGAGTGATCGTCACCAACATGAAATGGAATGGTAATTTTGCCATCTTCGCAGGTTCTCACATGCATGACCAATTTTTTACCATAGAATTGATCATTTTCAGAGGCATTGATCATTTCTCCTTCAAAGGATCTACCACAAAGCTTGGATAGATTTTCCCAAAAAACCAACGACCCAGGACCTTGGGGTCCTTGATCTCTTTGAGCATGGACTTTAACACCTACAAATAGCATGATGAGAAGTGCGATAGATAGTTTCTTCATGTTGTTATTAGATTTTGTACAATCAATTTGTGTAAAATTTTTAATTAAAGATTATTACTAACGATAGCCAATAAAAGGAATAAAATTTATAATGCCCAAACACTTTATATAAACAGTAGGTTTTATATATAATGAATTATAAGCGTTTATTAGTTTGGTTTAGGAATGACTTAAGGCTGCATGATCATGCAGCCTTATTTTCAGCCGTAGAAAAAGGGGATGAAATAATTCCAGTATACTGCTTTGACCCACGACAATTTAAGAGTCTAGATCTAGGTATTCCCAAGACAGGGAGTCATAGAGCAAAATTCTTGATGGAGTCAGTGGATAATTTGAAAAAGAAACTTAAGGAATTGGGCTCGGATTTATTGGTCTTAGAAGGTCATCCTGAAGAGTTGATTCCCAAAATTGCTCGGGAACATGGCGTTCATGGTGTTTATTTTTCCGAGGAGGTAACTTCCGAGGAAAAAAAAGTGGAAGAGGCTTTAGAAAGTGCTTTATGGAAATTGGGGATTGAAACATTCACTTTTTGGCAAAGTACACTTTTCCACATGGAGGATTTACCATTTCCTGTGAATCAGACACCCGAGGTTTTTACTCAATTTAGAAAAGAATGTGAGAAGTTTTCTAAAATAAGGAAAACGTATCCAAAACCTCAAAAGATAAATTCGCCAAATATCAACTGGGGTAAAATGCCTCTGTTGTCAAAATATGGTTTGGAGAAACCTGCCAATTCATCTCAGGCTGTAATTGTGTTCGAAGGTGGAGAGGATGAAGGAATCAGGCGACTCCAAACTTACTTCTGGGAGAATGACTGCTTAAAAACTTACAAAGAAACTAGAAATGGTCTTTTGGGTGCTGATTACAGCAGTAAGTTTTCAGCTTGGTTGGCATTGGGTTGTTTATCTCCAAGGTTCATCTATGAAGAAGTCAAGCGCTACGAAAGGGAAAGAAAGAAAAATCAGTCTACTTATTGGTTGATCTTTGAGTTAATTTGGAGAGACTACTTCAGGTTTATTGCTAAAAAGCATGGAAACAAGATATTCCAAGTATCAGGAATCAAAAACACTGTGGATAACTGGGTAAGAAATGAACAGCTTTTCCAAAAATGGACTGAAGGAAATACGGGTATTCCATTCATAGATGCGAACATGAGGGAATTGAATGCGACAGGGTTTATGTCTAATCGCGGAAGGCAAAATGTAGCTTCATTTTTAGTCAATGACCTGAATATTGATTGGAGGTGGGGTGCAGCTTATTTCGAAAGTCAATTGATAGACTACGATGTTTGTTCCAATTGGGGGAATTGGATGTATGTTGCTGGAGTTGGAAATGACCCTAGAGAAAACAGGTATTTCAATATCCTCAAACAAGCGCATAATTACGATCGAAAGGGAGAGTATATTCGTCATTGGATACCAGAACTTGATCCGATTCAGGGATTTGACATCCATCAACCTTTCGAGTTATCCACAAAGCAATTGAAGGAATCAGGTGTTTCCCTAGGAGGCACTTATCCACATCCGATGGTCAAAATACCGAAGTTTTAATTTGATTAAACCGCAAAAGAAGGCTGGGAAACGCAAAGGGAAGTTGACCCCGACTAAGCGTAGTTTGTAACTAAGCCTAAATATTTTTAATGATTTATGTATCCAAAGTTAGTATAATCTTCTTATTAAAAATCTTGCATTTCAGTTTGTAAAATGCAACTATATTTGGTTACTTTGAGTTATGTCAAAAAAAGCTAAGCTTCTAAGTAGGTTTTTGAATATGCCATCAGACTTTCATTACGATGAGCTTGTCAAGCTTCTTGGATATTTTGGTTTTGAAGAGATTAAAGTTGGCAAGACAGCTGGGTCTAGAGTTAGATTTCAAGATGAACATGGCACGCCAATTATGTTACATAAACCTCATCCAAACGGGATTATGAAGCTGTATCAACTCAAACAAATTAAGGAATTATTAAAACTATGAAACATCTAAATTATAAAGGATATACAGGAAGTATCGAATACAGTCCTGAAGATAGTATGCTGTATGGGAAAGTAATTGGTATTAAGGGGCTTATTTCATATGAAGGAGAGACTGGAAAGCTTCTTGAAGAAGATTTTAAGTTGGCTGTAGACAGCTATTTATCAGATTGTAAACAAAATGGGATTTCTCCTGAGAAACCATTTAAGGGTAGTTTTAATGTAAGAATTTCTTCAACCTTACACCAAAAAGCTGCACTCTTGGCTATGGAGGCAAAAACATCTTTGAATAATATAGTAGCTGAGGCTATTAGATTACATATTGAGAAAGAGGAGGTGTGATTAAGATGAATTTAAACTTCATTCATTTTTATTAACATGAAATTTTCTATTGGGTCTGTAGAATGTAAAATAGTCAGCGATTATCATAAAAATCACAAACAATATTGATCCAAAAATCTCTTTCATTTGTACAACATTTTCAAAATCAAATCTGATCATAAGAAAATAATGTGAAACTCCTCCAAGTAAACTTATAGGTAGACTTAATTTAAGAAAATAGTTTTTGTAGTTTGGATATCTTTTTAACCAATTATTCTTTTTCACTACTTAAGCATTTGATTTGAAGCTTTCGCTAAAAAAGTCTGAACATATTCTAAACTTAACTCTCTCTCTTCAAACATCCCCACGTGTCCAACTCCTTCTAATTCATGGTAGGCAGTAGCAAATGCTTCATGTTCTTTGCTTGCCTCTATTTTTATAGCAGGATCTAAGGTGCCGGCGATCATTAGTTTTGCGCCTCCAAAAGTTTTCCACACTTCAAATCTGTCTTTTCGGTCTCGCATGGCTTCGATGTATGCGATGACAGTTTTCTTAGCTGTCTTTTTTCCGTATTGAATCAAGGTAGCGATTTCTTCTTCCAATCGTACTTGATGCTGAGCGGAGAAGAGAGGGGGAACGAAAGAGTCTATGAACTTTTCCACACCATGTTTTTTGATAAATGTTATGGTTTTATCTCGGGTGTGCTTTTTTTCTTGGTCATCAGCAAATGCCGTGGAATGAAACAATCCGATACCTCCAAGCTCCGAACCCATCAACTCCGCCATAGCCAAAGCAACATAACCTCCAAGAGAATGGCCTATGATGATAGGCTTTTGGATTTTTTGTTCTTCCATCCAATCATGAAGGGTAACTGCTACTTCTTCAAGGTTCAATTGTGAAGCTTTTAATGATGACTCACCAAAACCAGGTAGATCAAGACAGTAAACAGTGTGGCTTTCTGAAAGTTGTACGGAAAAAGTTTTCCACATTTCCTTCGTTTCACAAAATCCATGAAGTAAGATGATTGGATTTCCAGCGCCTTGTTTGGTAAAAGAGATCATAAATTAAAATATTAGTATATAGTATTTGAATTTATAAAATAATTCTTAGTTTTATGGGGTATAGTTTATAAATGCTATCAAAAATAAAGATAGATCCAGTAATTGATACTTATTTAGAAAATTTATGAAACAACTATTCCCTTTTATTCTATTAACATTGTTGGGTTGTTCAAATCAGGAAGAAAACCTATATTTTGATAAATATGTAATTTTTAAACCTCAAGATGTTCCTGAAATAAATATTTTTTCTGCAAAGAGAGAATTACCTGAATTATTATATCCATACAATATTTCTGGCAAAGAGGGTAAATATATTTTCGTAATTGAAGACAGTAAGATTCCAGAAGAAAATAATTTTATCCACATTTATAATCCTATTACCCTTGAACATATTAATCAAAAAGGTGTAATAGGGTTCGGGCCTAACGAGATTCCCTATGTTTCATTAATTGACGTTGGTTTTGATGAGGATAATTTCTGGGCGTATAGCGCAGTGGACAAAAAAATATCAAGGTTCAATTTACTTGATCAATCACCTTATTCTGTTGAGCAATTTAGGCAGCCTGAGAGTTTTTTTAAAATGATTCGAATGATTAGTTCTTCAGATTCGACGTACCTGGGAGTCTCAATTGATGAACCAAACAGATTAGTCGAATATCACAAAGATGGAAGAAAAATAGCTGGATATGGTGAATGGGAGCCTGTTAAAACCAAACAAGAAATGGACAACTATTTACTCAGTACTCTTAACTCAAGTTGGTTCATTGGTGATGAATCAAAAAGATACTTTATTACTGCGTGTGTACATAGAGATAGACTAGAAATTTTTGACTATCATACCAAAAAATTTGTGGTCATAGATGGGCCTGATTTAGACATTCCACCATTTGATATTGTCGGTCCTGCTAATAAATCGGAATTAATCCTAGATATAAAAAGTAACCCATACCGGTACAGGGATGTAAGTATAACAAGAAATTATATTTATGCGCTATATGGTGGCATAAGAGAAAATGAATTTAGAGAGACAGGGATTTTAGCAAGGAAAATTTTTGTATTCTCATTAATTGGAGAGCCTGTGATAGTTCTTAATCTAGATAGGTCATTAAGAGCTATAACTGTAGATGAAACAGCAGGGAAAATATTTGGGGTAACAACCGACAAAGATCCGAATATTGCATATTTTGATATTCCAGATATTTTAAAGAAATAAAAAAAGCCTTGCTGAATTTACAGCAAGGCCTCTACTAAAATATCTTCGTCTAAAACTTCCCAATGAATTCCTTCTCCATTTCCGATCAGTCTATATTGATTTAGTTCTTCAGTACTAGCTGATTTGAGTTTTCTAAACCATTCTAAAGGTATCCCTATTTCTCTTTCATCATCGAGTAATACATAGAATTTGGTTTTGTCAAACCAGACTTTTTTTGCTAAAGGAGATTTATGGATTGGAAAGTTTTTCATATCAAGATAAAGCTTGAATTGGAAAGACTTATATCTACTAACTTACCCGCCGTGACAGATCAAGTATCTTTTAATTTCAACCCTTCACCTGTACTTCAACCAGTTCCCTTACAGCATCTGCAATTCCTTCTGGGTCGAAGCCACATTCTCTATGTAATTCGATTTGCTCTCCATGCTCTACTATTCTATCAGGAATCCCTAATCTCTTCACTTGAGCTGAATACCCATTATCAGTCATCCATTCTATTACAGCAGAACCAAAGCCTCCCATCAGCGCTCCATCTTCTACAGTGATCACTTTCTTGAACTTTCCGAAGATTTCTTGAAGCAGCTCTTCATCCAAGGGCTTCACGAATCGCATATCATAGTGCGCAGGATTCAAGCCTTCTTCAGCAAGTTTTTCTGTCGCCTCCACCGCATAGTTTCCTATGTGTCCGATTGTCAAGATGGCTACTTCTTCACCTTCTTTTACAACTCTACCCTGACCGATTGGAATCTCGCGCATGGCTGTTCTCCACTCTGGCATCACTCCTTGACCTCTAGGGTAGCGAATGGAGAATGGGCCTTGATATTGCGTAGCGGTGTACATCAGATTTCTCAGCTCCTCTTCATTCATCGGAGCAGTCACTACCATATTTGGGATACATCTGAAATAAGGGATGTCATAGGCACCATGGTGTGTAGGTCCATCAGCGCCAGCAAATCCAGCTCTGTCTAAGCAGAATACAACTTGCAAATTTTGCAAAGCGACATCATGTACAACTTGATCATAAGCACGCTGCATGAAAGAACTGTAAATATTACAAAAAGGAATCAGGCCTTGGGTAGCTAAACCGGCAGAAAAAGTTACAGCGTGCTGTTCAGCGATTCCAACGTCAAATGCTCTATCTGGCATTTCTTTCATCATGATGTTGAGAGAAGAACCTGAGGGCATTGCTGGGGTGATCCCCATGATTTTATCATTTTCCTTGGCTAGCTCTACAAGTGTATGACCAAATACATCTTGATACTTAGGTGCTTGAGGTGCGGTTGGTGTCTTTTTATATATTTCGCCAGTTACTTTGTCAAATAATCCTGGTGCATGCCAAGTGGTTTTGTTGCCATTTTCTGCTGGAGCATAGCCTTTACCCTTGACTGTCACACAGTGAAGAATTTTAGGACCTGGGATATTTTTCATATCCTCAAGGATCTCTGCTAGGTGATTGACATCATGTCCATCTACTGGGCCAAAATACCTGAGGTTAAGCGATTCGAAAAGGTTGCTTTGCTTGAGCAAGGTGGACTTAATCGCGCCTTCTACTTTAGAAATCACTTCTTGAGCGGAGGTACCAAACTTGCTGAATTTTCCTAGCAAATTCCAAACTTCATCCTTAACCTTATTGTAGGTCTGAGAAGTAGTGATATCAGTAAGGTAGTCCTTGAGTGCGCCCACATTGGGGTCAATTGACATACAGTTGTCATTCAAAATAATCAGCAAGTTAGTATCAGATACACCAGCATGATTCATTGCTTCAAAAGCCATCCCTCCAGTCATTGAGCCATCACCAATGACAGCTACATGTTGCTTTTGCTTTTGTCCTTTATACTTAGAAGCTACAGCCATCCCCAAAGCTGCTGAGATCGAAGTACTGGAGTGGCCTACGCCAAAAGTATCATATTCACTTTCTTTTCTTTTAGGAAAACCAGATAGCCCTCCATAAATTCTATTGGTGTGAAATTGATCTTTTCTGCCAGTAAGGATTTTGTGACCATAGGCTTGATGCCCTACATCCCATACCAACTGATCTTCCGGAGTATTCAGTACATAGTGCAATGCAACGGTCAATTCAACCACACCTAAACTCGCCCCAAAGTGACCTCCGTAAATAGACACATTATCTACAATAAATTGACGTAGTTCATCACAGATTTGTACCAATTGATCTTTAGAGAATTTCTTTAGATCGGCTGGGGAGTCGATCTGAGCGAGTAATTTGCCTGGTGTTATGATCATTTTGAAGCTTTTGACTTTTAAAAGTAATAAACTCTCTCAAGTTATGATTGTTTTTGTACTTTTCAATATTCAAGCCATATCTATTAGAAACCGCATATTTATCTTCACAGAGATATAATTTAGCATTTATTTAGATATCTTTGAATGCCTGAGAATTGCAAAATTAAGATAAATAAAATAGTATCCAGTGAGTTTTGAGATCAAATTGCCTCTTTTCGAAGGACCCTTCGATCTGATGCTCTTCTTTATCGAGAGAGATGAGCTGGACATCTATGATATCCCTATCTCCAAGATCACCAACGACTTTTTGGAATACATCCACCAATTGGAGAAAATGGAAATAGAAGTAGCCAGTGATTTTATTTTATTTGCTGCCACCCTAATGAAAATCAAATCCAAGATGCTAATCCCAAGACCTCAGCTCAATGAAGAAGGAGAGGAAATCGATCCGAGGGAGGAATTGGTCAGACACCTGCTAGAATACAAAAAATATAAATCTGTCATAGGTGATTTGGCTTTAATGGAGGAAACCAAACTTTCAAAAGAAAAACGAGGCAACATCACCGCAGAGCTCAAGCAACTTTCAAAAATAGACGATGTAGAAGCAGAAGTACAAGATTTGGATCTTTACAAAATGCTAAGGGTATACCAAAAAGTAATGGCCAAGTTTACCGCTAGAACAGATGAAACCAAGCATACAGTCATCCAATATCCTTACACCATTGAACAACAGAAAGATTTTGTCTTGGAAAAAGTAAGTTTCAGAGCTCAAGTGCCTTTCACAGAATTCATCGAATACAAACCGGATAAAATATTTGTCATCTACACTTTTTTGGCAATTTTGGAACTCCTTCAGCTTTCTATGGTTACCATCAAGATAGGAGAAGGTTTTAATAATTTCTGGGTAGAAAAAACGGAGCCAGTCACCACGGCTTAGTGTATGAAGTTAGATAATAAGAAGATTTTTGAGACGCTTAACCCCAATAAGGTCTGGGTTCCTGTGCTGATTGGACTTGCTATTGTGTTTCTAATGTTTTACTTAGATCCGAATGTAAATGCCAAAACACTTAGAGGTGTCTTTGATGCCTCTTTCTTAGGAATCTTCCTTGCTGTGATCTTTATTCTTTTCCGAGATATTGGCTATGTCTACCGCATACGAACCATCACAGACAAAAAACTTACTTGGGTCAGGGCGATCTATGTAATTATCTTATGGGAGTTTGCCTCGGCGGTGACTCCATCCATTGTGGGAGGTACGGCTGTAGCGATATTTATTCTTAACAAAGAAGGAATCAAATTAGGTAAGGCCATCGCTTATGTAATGGTGACTGCTATTTTAGACAACTTGTTCTTTGTAATTGGTGCACCAATCATACTCTTTCTAGCCAAAGGAGAGATTTTCCCAGCCAGCAGGGTTATGGAAATGCGCTTGGGCAATAGCTTAGAAATCCTCTTTTGGAGCAGCTATGGCTTGTATACACTCTACTCTGTGGTAATGGCTGCTGCACTATTCTATAGACCGAGGGTATTTAAATGGGTCTTGTTGAAAATCTACTCTATCAAGTGGCTCGTTAAGTGGAAGCATGCAGCCCACGAATATGGTAATCAGATCATTGAAGCATCCAAAGAGCTCAAAGGAAAGAAAAAAGACTATTGGCTACCTATCATCGGAGCAACGATCTTTATCTGGAGTTCAAGATATCTAATGCTCAATGCACTGATCTCAGCTTACGAATCTTTGTCTTGGACAGAGCATATTATAATATTCGCTAGACAGGTGATCATGTGGATCGTGATGATGATTTCTCCAACACCTGGTAGTAGCGGTACTGCTGAGTTTTTCTTCAGTCAATTCTTCAGAGAATTCCTTTCTGGCTACACATTTGTCACGAGTATCTTATGGAGAATGCTATCCTATTATCCATATTTGATTTTAGGAGCGATTTTCCTTCCTAAGTGGATCCGTCAGGTTTTCTTCAAGAAAAAATAATAGTCGCATCATCCTTAATTGTATAGGGTTCAAATGAAAAAATAATGTTCAAAGCACTCAATCTACAAGAGATCAGTGAAATCGTAAGCAACACCCATGAATCCCTCGTGGAAGTGCTTGAAGTGCTACACATCATCATCGATTCTAGAGCTGTCATTCAACCTGAACAATCACTTTTTGTGGCTTTGAAAGGAGCGAAGTTTGATGGTCATGATTTTATTCCCGAGCTATTTGATTTGGGCGTGAGAAATTTTCTGGTCAAAAAAGGCTATCAAGCACACAGTGCCATTAGCCAAGAAGTAAACTTGATTCATGTCAATGATACCAAAAAAGCCCTTCAGCAGCTAGCTGCCTACCAAAGAAGGTTATTTGATAAGCCTGTAGTAGCTATTACCGGAAGCAATGGTAAAACCATTATCAAGGAATGGCTTGGGCAGATCTTGTCTCAACAATTTGCTGTAGCCAAAAGCCCTAAAAGCTACAATAGTCAAGTCGGCGTACCCCTATCGGTATTTGGAATAGAAGCATATCACCAAGTAGCTGTCCTTGAGGCAGGTATTTCTAAGCCCAATGAAATGCCAGCCCTAGCAGAGATCATCAAGCCAGACATTGGAATATTCAGTAATATCGGCACAGCTCATGAAGAAGGTTTTGAATCCATGCAGCAAAAGATGCAAGAAAAAGCACTGCTTTTCAAGGATGCTCGATACCTAATATACAGAAAAGATCAAGCTGCTGTTGCTGCCTATCTTGAACAAAAATTTGAATCAAGTAGATTGATTTCATGGTCTGAACATCCCGGTGCAGACTATACACTATCTATCAAAAAAGAAGCAGAAAGAACCAAAATCATCCTACTCAAACCTGATTTGGGCATGTTTACTTTTCAAGTAGCTTTTGCTGATGAAGCTTCTCTGGAAAATATACGACATGTCATCGTCGCGGCGCTCAGCTTAGGAATGTCAGAGCAACAAATCCAAGAGGGTATCAATCACCTGAAGGCAGTGGATATGCGCTTGACCCTCAAGTCCGGCTATAATGAGAGCATCATCATCGATGACACTTACAACAATGACCTAGCAGGACTCAAACTGGCATTGGATTTTATGGCTGCCCAAAGGCCAAAAAATAGAAAAGTCTTGATCCTATCTGACCTGATGCAGGTAGGGAAAGCGGATGAAGTCTATCAGGAAGTGGGAAACTTAATCCATTTCTACCAGATAGATTTGTTGATAGGAGTTGGACTAGATATATCGCGTTTGCGAGAATTCTTGTCCTGTGAGCAACGATTCTATTCTAATACTGAAGAGCTATTAGTGGATTTACGAGAAGATACTTTTGAAAATGACTTGATCTTAGTCACTGGTGCGAGGGATTTCGGATTTGAGCGGATTGTCAACAAGCTACAGCAAAGAATACACGGAACCACCTTAGAGATCAACCTCAATGCGCTGACGCACAATTATAATTTCTACAAGACCAAAGTAAATCCAAGTACCAAGATCATGGTGATGGTCAAAGCTTTTGCTTATGGCGGAGGGGCTACTGAGATAGCCAATCACCTCCAACAGCTCAAAGCTGATTACTTGGCTGTAGCCTACACAGATGAAGGAGTAGCGCTGAGAGAACAAGGCATCAAACTTCCCATCATGGTACTCAACCCTTCTCAGGATGCTTTTCATCTATTACAGAAGCATGAACTAGAGCCCGTGGTCTATAGCCCTTCCTTTTTCAGACAATTGGGCAAATATTGTAGGACACAGCATGTCAGTATGAAGATTCATCTAGACTTGGATACTGGGATGCACCGTCTTGGGTTCGATATCAGCCAATTGGCTGAACTGAAGGAGCTGATTCAGCAGTTTCCAGAATTAATAGTCGCTAGTTTGTATACACACTTGGTAGGTGCGGATGAAGCTACTCACGAAGATTTTTCGATCAAGCAACTGGAGCTTTTCTCAAAAATGTGCTCACAGATTTCGGTTTTTTTGGGATTTATGCCTCTTCGCCATGCACTCAATTCCGCGGGCATTATTCGATATCCAGCATACCAATTTGACATGGTTCGCTTAGGTATAGGCTTGTATGGAGTAGAAGTGAATGGGCTTTATGATTCCGCCCTGAGGCCGATTTCCTCTTTAAAAACGACCATTTCACAGATCAAAACGATCGAAGCAGGAGAAACGATCGGCTACGGCCGAAAAGGTAAAATGAAGAACTCTGGTAAAACCGCCACCATTGCCATAGGCTATGCAGATGGATATGACCGAAGATTCAGCAATGGTCAAGGCTATGTACTCATACATGGTCAAAAAGCTCCAATCATCGGCAATGTCTGTATGGACATGTGCATGGTAGATATCACAGGCATAGAGGTCAAGGAAGGGGACGAAGTATTGATCTACGGGCCTGGTATCTCTCTCAAAGAACTCGCCAATCAAATCGGTACAATCCCCTATGAATTATTGACCAATATCAGCAGCAGGGTAAAGCGAGTTTATTACTTGGATTAGTAATTAAAGTATTTGAGAGTTGATTTCATAATGATCACAAACTCGCCGCCTGTACATGCATCCAATCAAAATTGCGTTGTCTACCTAAACTGACCCAACCTTCAGCTTCCCAGATTTCCCACCATGCTTGGTACTCCTGCTTGGCGAATGTAGCCCGGTATCTGCCCCATCTCAGCTGATTATTGGCGGGATCAAAGTCTATCGCTATTCCCCAGCTATGCATACTGGGTAGGGTACCACCTCTGATACTCCGGTCGTTGTAGCAACCGCCGAAGTAATCCAATCTCAACTCTTGAACCCGTTCAAGACCATAATGGTCCAAAACAGCTCGCATCACTTTCTCAATGCTTGATTTGACCTTTTCATGACATAAAAATCTCCAAATCCTCTGATTTGGGTTCCATGCAATCTTCAGTTCGTATGGAGATTCAGCATAAGTTAAACTTGAGCCTTTAGGACCAAAGAATTGGTCAAACTCAGCGCTATACTGTTTGGGCCATTTACTTTTTTGTAAGGCAAGTTCTTCCGGGCGCCATGCTGGTGGAGGGCTGTCTTGCAGTATGATATATTGTGTATTTTCAAAAGCATACTGGGTATTAGGGCCATAATATCCATCAATGGGTCCAGGGTTTTGACCATATTGCAAAGTGATATATTGCAGCATGCCTACTAGCTTTCTTCGCGCTGACCAATTCTTAGGAACCTGCCCTGAGGCATCTATGGCACTTTGAGTCATAGGCCCTGGAATACCATCAATCCTTCCTCTGTAAAGCCCTTGCTTTTGTAACCAAGATTGAACAAAAACTGCTACTTCTTTTGTATTCATATCATCCTTGCTTTCTAGTTAAAAATTACTTTTTAAAAAACTATTCAAAAAAATTACGATTATAATTAGGGAAAAGCAAGGTAAACCACTGATTTTTAACATAAAAAGCGAGATTTTCACCTCGCTTTCGTATTATTTACAGGCAATCTTATTTACCCTCGTGGCATGTCTGC
This sequence comes from Belliella buryatensis, assembly GCF_900188245.1. Classification (GTDB taxonomy): domain Bacteria; phylum Bacteroidota; class Bacteroidia; order Cytophagales; family Cyclobacteriaceae; genus Belliella; species Belliella buryatensis. Next base: position 260,084 of record NZ_FZOK01000003.1, read on the forward strand.
CACCTTCAAATTCTGTCTCTAGAAAAATCATCGCCAATTCTGTGGCTAGTTCAAAAGAGATAAATCTCGCTGGTAGTGCCAAAATATTGGCATCGTTGTGCTGTCTAGATAAAGCTGCTAAATCTTGATTCCAGCATAAAGCTGCACGGATACCTTGGTGTTTATTGGCTGTGATGGCTACACCATTGCCGCTACCGCAGATCAAAATCCCTTGCTCATACTCCCCTGACTCTACTGCTACTGCAAGTGGGTGCACAAAATCCGGGTAATCTGCTGATGCATCTGAGTAAGGGCCAAAGTCCTTAACCTCATAACCTGCTTCTTCTAATTTGAAGATAAGGTCTTTCTTGTAAGCAAAACCTGCATGGTCTCCGCCTATGGCAATTTTCTTAGTCATGATTTTATTGATTTTCGCTGAGTTCTTGTTCTTCTAACGCCCTCTTCTTTTCCAAGCGCTTTGCTATCATAATCCCGGTTTCGTATAAGACCATGATAGGCATCGCAATGATAATCTGACTGATGACATCAGGTGGGGTAATGATCGCTGAAATTACCAATATCACCACAATAGAATGTCGCCTATATGACCTGAGCATAGCCGCAGAAACCAGTCCAGACATAGACAGAAAATATATCACTACTGGTAGCTGAAACATCAAGGCAGAAGCCAAGACCAGCATCACCACTGTGGTTACGTATGAAGTGATATCAAATTCGTTGAGAATGGATGGGTCTAGCTGATAATTTGCTAGAAAGTTGATCGATAATGGTGAAAGGATAAAATAGCCGAAAGCAGCACCAGTAAAAAACAATAAACTCACAAAGAACACAGCACCTCTTGCTGCTTGACGCTCTTTGCTGTAAAGGCCTGGGCTGATAAATCTCCAGATTTCCCAGAAAAGATACGGGAAAGCCACAACCAAGCCCACAACCAAACTTGAGGTAATGTGCATGGAAAATTGTCCCGTCATCTGACGACTTTGGATGGTGAAGGGAAGTGTATCGATACAGAGTGCTGGAATATTGAGTGCGTCTGAGATCTTACATAGCAGCTGATAGGTCACAAAAGAAACCTTGGACGGGCCTAGGATTACTTTTCCAAATACAATGCTCTTGGCAAGAAATGCTGCCACTGTGAAAATCAAAACCGCCGCTACGGATCTGAGCAAATGCCAACGCAATTGCTCCAAATGATCCAAAAAGGACATGCCTTCGTCTTCCTCCTCGTCTCTATACTGATCTAATGCCACTTGAAATTTGGGTAATTAATATAATGGGAATTGAACCATCCACTCATTAACTTCTGACTTGATCTTAGCTAAGGTTGCATCATTGTCGTGATTGGTCAGTGCATTGTCAATCAATGATACGATACGGACCATATCTGATTCTTTTAGGCCTCTCGTAGTCACAGCTGCCGTTCCTACACGCATACCAGAAGTTACAAATGGTGAGCGCTTGTCAAAAGGAACCATGTTTTTATTGATCGTGATATCTACTTTGCCTAAGGTCTCTTCTGCTATTTTACCTGTCAGCTCTTTGTTGCCTAGGTCGATCAACATCAGGTGATTATCTGTACCTCCAGAAATGATCTTGTACCCTAATTTGACAAATTGATCAGCCATCACAGCAGCATTTTGCTTTACCTGTACTACATACTCCATGTATTCATCAGAAAGCGCCTCTTGGAAAGCTACTGCCTTAGCCGCAATGATATGCTCCAATGGGCCACCCTGGGTACCAGGGAATACTCCTGAATCCAACAATGCAGACATTTTTCTCAATTCACCCTTAGGCGTCTTGATTCCAAATGGATTATCAAAATCTTCTCTCATTAAGATCAATCCACCTCTTGGACCTCTCAAAGTCTTGTGCGTAGTTGTCGTTACAATATGGCAGAATTCCAATGGATCATTCAACAAACCTCTTGCAATCAAACCAGATGGATGAGAAATATCGGCTAAAAGCAGTGCCCCAACTTGGTCTGCAATATCTCTCAAGCGCTCATAATCCCAGTCTCTACTGTATGCTGAAGCGCCACAGATCAATAACTTAGGCTTCACTTCAAGCGCTGTTGCCTCTACTTTATCATAATCAATCAAACCAGTCTCTTCTTCTACACCGTAGAAGTGTGGCTTGTATAATTTTCCTGAAAAATTCACTGGCGAACCATGTGTCAAATGTCCTCCATGCGCCAAATCAAAACCTAAAATGGAATCTCCAGCATTCAAAACTGCCAAGAATACCGCAGCATTGGCTTGTGCACCAGAGTGTGGCTGTACGTTGGCCCATGTCGCTCCGAAAAGTTCCTTGGCGCGATCTATGGCCAATTGCTCAATTTGATCTACTACTTCGCAGCCACCATAATACCGCTTATTGGGAAGACCCTCTGCGTATTTGTTGGTCAACACACTTCCTGCCGCTTCCATCACCTGCTTGCTGGTGAAGTTTTCAGATGCGATCAATTCAATACCAGTCTTCTGACGGTTTTCTTCTTTTGCAATGAGGTCAAAGATTGCCTGATCTCTTTTCATGGATATGATTTTTAATAGGTTGCCCAAAATTAGTTTTATTCGATGGATTATCCAATTGAATAAAAGGCTAAAAGGGAAATGCTATAACAATTTATCTACAGCACAAATACATGTTGGTATTACGAAAGATTGTTTGGATACATGTTGATAGATTTAAAAGTTACCATGATCTAAAATCCAGGCAGGCATTCATTTTGCAAAATACTCACCTCAAATAATCCATTATTTAATGTGAGTGGCATAATTTGACATTAAACTTAATGGGCATTATTCATATGACATTAAATTTCAATGATTTTAAGGTCACATATCTTGTCAAGATAAATCATAGATTTTCAAAGACTAAAACTAGTGACATTAGAAATTTTTTTGTTCTTAATTATTTAGTGATTACTTTGTAACTAAAATCAACTCTATGAAAAATTATCTTTTACTAGTCTTCTCTGTCCTCTTATTTTCTTGTGGTGGAAATGAAAAACAAGCTCATTTCTCAAACCTAACTGTAAAGATTGATACTGTGATGGTGGATTCCAAAGGTGAGATACTGAATTTAATAGGTGACTTGATGTTTTCTGACCTCAGCCCTGATTATAAAAGCCTTTACTATATACACCCTATGACATTAAATCTGGAAATTGTTGATCTGGATAAGTTGGAGTTTGTAAAGAGAATACAATATGATGAAGAGGGACCAAATGGGGTTGGTAGATTCCCAATGCAATTTCAAACTCTATCAGAAGATCAAATATTTATCGGAAGTTTCAGCAATAAGGGAGTTTTTGATTTGAATGGGGTAAAAACAAAGAATATTGATCTTAAACTGGAAGAACTCGGCGGGGATAAAGTGCTTTCTGGCTATAATGAAAGGGCCTTGCTGGTAAACCCCAATGATCAAAATAAACTTTTTGCTTTGTTAAATGAATGGGCTGAAAAACCCAGTTTATTTGGTCTTGTTGATACTCAAAATAAAACATTCCAAAATTTCCTTATTCCTGAATTTGATTATCTCACAGAATTTAAGATGGTTTTTTCAGATGGAGGAAACCCAAGAGCAGTATTGGGTGATTGGTTGGAACTAGTAAAATCAAAGAATAAGTTAATCCTCTCGAACAAAATTGGTTCTGATTTATATGTGTATGATTTAGAAACAGAAAGCTTCACACATCATCTGGCAAAACCACTAGTTTTACCTTCCAAAAAATCAGTCAAAATCCCTTCTGTAGTGGAAACCATGGAAGAGTTTTCTATTTACAACAGAAACCTTGGAGAAGATATCAACTTTAGTCCGCCACATTGGGATGAAAATAAGCAGCTCTATTATCGTTTTGTGCATTACAATAGAAATCAAGAAATCGACGGGAAGTTAACTTCAGACGGTGCAGAGGTACATTTGTTATTGATGGATAAAGATTTTACGGTAGTTTCGGAAACATTAATGGAAAATTACTCCAAGGCTCCAAGTCGTCATTTTGTGAAAGACGGAATGCTCTGGGTCTTTGAGAATATAAATGATGAAATGGGTTTTATTCGTTTAAAAATTAGATAAAAGGATTGTTCCAAGTAGAGAATTGGTGCTAACAAATTTCTGTTTTACCATGAAAATCGTAAGTCAAAATTGCGTTTTTCATGGTAATAGGCCTTTGGGAATTTATCCAAACTTTAAAACAAAATAACCCTCCAAACTAATCATTTAGAGGGTTATTTTCATCTGTAAAATATATTTAAGGAAGTCTTGAGTCTTGTATTTTATGTCTCACTTTTAGTCTCTTGCTTCTCAAAACGGTATCCTCACATTCAAGGCTACATTTCTACCCATTTGATTCACTCCAAAAGGTCTGAAGAGTGATAGGTGATCTAGGTAAGTTGTATTCAAAATATTGGATCCACTCACGTACACATCCAAAGGTTTCTTCCCTACCATCACCTGACTACCAATATTTAAACCTAAGAGGTAGTATCCTGGTGTCTCTTCTTCTAAAGGGGCCGCTCTGTTTTGATCAAATATCCAAGAACCAACTAAACTGATGTATGGCTTGGATAAGGATCCAATGTCATTCAATCTGAAGTCTATGGATTGATTCCAACGGAAGGCAGGAATATATGGCAAAAAGCTCATGTCCGATCTTCTCTGACCGATCACCATGCTGTAGGAAGTCGATCCAGAAAGCCACTTAGCCGCTCTTGGATGAATATCCAATTCGATCTCTCCTCCATATAGTCTTGCATCAGCCTGCTCAAATTCCCATACGGTCAATTCTCCCATCGTCTCTGCCGTAGGAGAGAAGAAAATATAATTGTCTATATGATTATAAAATACTTCACCTGAAATGGAGAAATCAGATTTACTATATCGGATACCAAAATCTGTCTGAATGTTCTGCTCTCTGACAAAATCAGCATTGCCTCTTTCAAATCTATTGGTACCAGGGTGTGGTCCATTGGAAAACAACTCACCCAAATCAGGCGCTCTGAAACCTTGTGCCACATTCAATCGGAATCTCCATTCCGAATTAGGTCTATAAGTAGTCCCCGCACTGGCTGTTACACCATCAAAAGTCCTAGTCAATGTCCTATCTGCTGGTTCTCCAGGAAGCAAAAACCCATAATCTACCAGATTAGGGGCGCTAGCATCGGCCACTACTTTCCTATAATCATACCTAATTCCTCCTTGAGCTACCCACTTATCTTTGTTATAGTTCAATAGCAAATAAACAGAGCGATCATCCTTAGTTGCATCTGGGATTAGAATCTCTTCAGCTTCCTGCATGTTATTATTCTGTAAATAAAACCCTTGAATACCTACTATAGCTTCTAATCCCGGAGTCAATTCTTTGAAATACTTGATATCATACATGAAATTCGATTGACGTAGTCCAAGATCTATTTCATTGATATCCTCTTCGATTTCCTTTCTATTGTTCAAATGAAGTCCGAAAGTAGCTTTTAATCGATCCTCTCCTATGAAGACATTGGTTTCCGAGTTAATGAAATGATCGGTCACATCCTGAAATGGCAACTGCATGGCTCTATCATTTCTACCAGTGGCCAATTCATCCACTTCGTCTTCTTCCACAATGCCCAACTTCTGATTTAAGAAGGTATATCTCAAGCGTGTATCTCCCCACTTTTTCTTCAATCCAATACCCGCCTTGACATTCTGTGTATTGAATCGGGTATTGCCAATGGTATTGCCATCTCCGTCCAAATAATCTGCATGGGATTCCGCTGCTGCTCTGAGTGACCAAACAAACCCATTCTCTGTGGCTCCTTTTACACCTGCTTCAGACCTCAAGCCTAAGGAGTTGCTATAACCTCTCAGATTGACATCCCCTTCTACATTTCCGGCAGAAGCATCTTTTTCTTCAATCAAATTGACCACGCCTGCCATGGCTCCTGAACCATAGATGATCGAGGCAGGGCCTTTGATCAGCTCTATATCGCTGATGCCTGTTTCCGCTAGCCCAAGACCATGATCTGCTCCCCATTGTTGGTTTTCAAATCTTCCACCTTGGTACACAGAAAGCACTCTACTGAATGAAAGCCCTCTGATGACTGGCTTACTGATACCTGGCCCAAGGGATATTTCATTGACACCAGGCGTACGCGTCAAGGCTGTCATCAAACTTGGTGCTGGCATTTTGAGTATTGCATCACGGCTTACTTTCTCTATGGCTATTGGAGAGCTCTCTTTGCTCATGATGTAAGCGCCTGACACCACTACTTCATCGATGCTAGAAACACTTTCTTCCAACTCAATGATCAAGTTGGCGCTATTAGAAACTCTAAACGTTTGTGTTTGGGTGCCATAGCCCACAAATGAAAACTGAACCGTAAGCGTTCTTTCTGGTAGCGCATTGAGGGAAAATGACCCCTCTAGATCTGTAACTACCCCCCTACTCAACTCGGGAATATAAACTGATACACCAGGAATGGGTTGTCTGGTGTTTTTGTCGATGACTTTGCCATCAACAGAGATATTTTGAGATGCCCATGCGCCCAATGATAGGAAACATGCAGCAACGAGTATAATCAGTCGCATAAAATTGTACGATAATTTTTTGGTAAGAAAATATGGTAAAAAGGCTTCCTCTAAACATGAGGTGATGAAGCCAAAAATCAAGAAAGAAAAATCAGACCACTGGCGGGCCTCTGTGGTCAAAGCCAAACTCTAACTCATAAACAGCAACTGCTGCGGAGGCAAACATGTCCTGCGTGGCGATAAGCGGCGCAATTTCTGGAAGCAGGTATTCAAAGTCAAAAACAAGATAATCAGCATGGGCAATCAAATCCAAGAAGATCAATTCCTCCTCAGTGTGGCCATGGTCAGGAAGTTCCTGTTGTTCTTCTGTCAATAAGGGGTGGGCGTGAGTGATAATACGCCCATTTTCAAGCTCGTGGGAGTGAAAAAAGAATACCCCGTTCGCTAATACACTTAGCAACAATGCCAAACAGAAATGGCTGAAAAGAGGTAATATGTTTCTAAATTGACTCACGCTTTACAATAATCTTCAAACTAGATATTTGCTGTTTGGTTGCGAATATAGCGAAGAAAGTTGAGTTGACTTTGATAGAATTACTTATTGGAGGGATTTTGGGGTTTGGGAGGTAATAAACCGATTAAGAAAAATTATTATTTTGGATATATTCTTACAAATTTTATTTCCTCTTCATTTTCTTGAGCATGATTCGAATCATAAACATAAAATCCATCTTTATTTACAAAATGACCTTGAGCGTATAGACCATTCGGAAAAGGGAATTCTTCAATTAGATTGAAGTCCTGATCTAAAACAGTTAGGAATTGAATTCTTCTATAATCGGCTACTCCTGGGAGTTTTGGCAAAGAATAAATCCTATAAAATAAACCCCTGAATTGATCGTGAATTAAAGCACTATAAATTCCATTATCAAAAAGATGTTCTTTGGCCTCAAAAGCATCATCAATTTTATCCCCCTTATATGAAGTCACTGACTTAAAATATTCAGATGCTATAGATTTGGTGGACCATTTTTCATTTGTGTAGTAATAGATGTCAGAACTATTTGAAAAATTAAGAATGGTCTTATTTGGAAATTGAATAACATTATTTGCCATATGATATTCCATTGAAATTACTTTTTCAATATCTGTTTTTGGATACTTCATAATCTCATGTATCTCACCAGATTCTAAATTTAACTCATAAATTAAGGTTTCTTCTGAATAGATTATCTCAGTTAATTTTTTATAAGAAAGTGCAGAAAAATACAGCATCCCATCTTTTAAAAGTGGCTTGTTATAAGTAAATAAGTTTGGTGTAATAAAATCGCCTGAATTATTTGTCAGGTTCCTATATCTCCGAATTAAATCCCCTGATAAGTTCAAGACAATTAATTCACCAACCTGGCCCGGAATAAAAATCATTTCATCGTCAATGTAGAATCCATCCACTCTGGGAACTCTTTCTGGGCCATCAGTTTGAAGCTTAATTCTTTTGCTTAATCCATCTGTTTTAAAAAAATCCAGACTATGTCTTGCATGGTTGTAATTCACTATTTTTCCTTCATGGTATCGGTAAAGGAAAAAGAAATTCGGAGATTCGTCGTCCAGTTTAAAAGTGATACTTTTTTGAACTTGTGAATCTTTATTTACTTGAACTTTTTCAGAACTTTTAGAGCAAGAAAAACAAATCCAAAATAATAATAAAAGATATTTTACTTTCATACTTAGTACTTATTATAAGTCTAAAAAAACTTTACAAGCAATTTTCATAAATTTTCTTTGCTTCAGACTGTGGTTTTAAAATCCCATTATCAGCTTCTTCAATCCCTTTTTCAATAGACCTTTTTTCATTCAATTCCTTTTTTAAACTTATATACACCATATTTTTCATTTTCATCATCAATCAACCCATCCGCATAAAAAAACTCATCATCTTCACCTAAAATGCTAAATCTTTTAGGAACAGAAACATCTGCAATAATTGTGTTTCCTCTTAAAATAATTAGACCATCTTCATCTAATTTTTTATTGTAACTTCTGAATATCAATTCATCTGAAACATATAGATGATAATAAAAGGCTTGATCTCGATATACTTTTTGCCAGGTTTTCTCTGACTCTTCATAAGATTTTATCTGTATATAATTTTCATCCAAAATATCATAATCTACTGTCAATGTCTCAAGGTAATTCTCAAGCTGATCGTAAACTTGTATATCATTATCTAATGCATGCCCAACAAGGATATTATCATCTTTAAATGCAATTGTTACGAAATCTAAACTTTCAACAAAACCTTTGGCCAAGGCAGATTGAGACCTTTCTCCAAACACTTTTATTACTTTTCCACTATTAATATCAGCTTTTCCGATCAACAAAGATTTTTCATAATAATCAAAATTGCCATTGTAGCCATTTAACTCTTTATTAATATTTGGAGATATATAAAGAGGGAAATAGATATGATCATCTTTTAAAAACAGAAGATTTGAGGAATTTCTAAAATTGTAAAAATCATAAGCATAAGTCCCTATCTCAAGATACTCAGCTCGTTTATATTCATCCTTTTCTCTATTAAAATCAAGTTGATTTACTGCTTTTTCCTTACTGAATACTGGTGAATATTGTGACAACTGATTGTTAGTTGCTAAAAACAAACTACTACCATCCTGTTTGAAAATATGGTATTTGAAAGAATTAATTTCGTTTGGACCATCACCTTTTCCTAGTGCTGATCGCTTAAATTTTCCATCTTTAGAATAAATCTGTACCGATGAAAACCTGATATCAAAATAATAAAATTCATCATTAAGAAACCTAAAAAAACCATCACTAGAACTTGTGATTGAGTCAAACTCAATTAACTCAACTTCTAAATCTCTATTTATTTCAAATGTATCCTGAACTCTAATATCCTTTTCTAATTTACTTGAGCACGACACGAACGCTATAACAACTGAAATTAATAAGAGCAATCTCATTTAATCTCTATTTAAAGTAAAACCTATAATTTTATCAAGATATTAAATTATCCTAACCTGACTATTAATTAGTTGAAATAAATTTGTGTGAATACAAACGAGGCTTTCTACCAAGACAAATAATTATCCCTAATTTTACTCCGTGATCAATTTTAATTATAGACCGGAAAGTTATTTCAATGGAACAGGGCCGAATACGTTGCTTTGTAAGCTGAGTTATCCTGAAAGTCAGTGGGGTGAAGAAATTAGCATTTATGCCAATGCCTTGGATGGTGTGTATTACTATGAAGCGGTGGATTTTTATGGCAATGAAATCAAGCTGAATCCCGAAAAGTCTGATCAACCGCTGACACTTCAAGAGCTGATTTTTATGATTGAAACCATGGATGTGACACCCAGTACAGCACAAGGAAACATTCAGCTCACTTTAGCTGGGATTCCCCTTGCTGAAAGTCTGCTCTACCAAGAACTAGAGCGCTACTTTAGCGAAAAGCGAAAAACTTTTGGAATGATCTAAAAATCTAAAATCGTCTGGTATGATTTGCTCAGGATATGGTGGCTCTTGAACCAATAATCATAAGTCTCAAATTCCACACAATCTTGAAGGTCTACGCCATGAAGGCTGACTTTTTTCAGACTATCAGAAGGTAACCAACTCCTCAAATCATTGGCCTGATCGATGGTCAGTTGGGCCAACTGAACCAGCTTCTTGTCTTCTATCTCAATGGGTATCAGTCTTGTCATGCTCTTTTAATTTTGTCTTGACAAAAAAAGTAGATATTCTGATAGCAGCTGTCAAGACAAAATTATGATTGTGTTAACTTTGATCGCTTATGGACAAACTCTTCCTGATTCTGATTTTTCTTCTGCTGGGCTTGCTACTGCAAAAGGTCAAGCTACTTCCGCTCCATACCGCCCAATACCTGAACAAATACCTGATTTACTTGGTCCTACCGATGCTTTCGCTCAGGTTGATTCCTGAAATCAACCTTGATAGCAGCTTGCTTATGCCCGCATCGGTTGCTTGGATTTCATTTGGGCTTTCTTGGTTACTTTTTGGTTCACTGGGGCGCATTTATCGATGGAGTTCATCACTCACAGGTTGCCTGATCATCACAGCTGGCTTAGCCAATACTTCCTTTGTGGGATTTCCGATTGTGAATGCACTGTACGGAGAGGAAGCATTAAAGATAGCCCTGATCATTGATCAAGCAGGCTCATTTATCATCGTCAGTTCACTTGCGATCATTGTGGCTTCGATTCATGCCAAGGAGAAAAGTAGGAAGCGAGATATCAGTAAAAAAATCCTGACATTCCCTCCATTCACATTTTTTGTATTGGCCTTGGCGATGAATTTAACTGGATTGCGTGTTCCTGAGGATCTAAATTTCTTCTTTGATCTTGTAGCCAAGACGCTCACCCCTGTGGCACTGATCGCGGTAGGGCTACAACTCAAAGTCAATTTTCAAGCCATCCAATCTACATACCTCTGGCTAGGATTAGGCTACAAGCTGGTGATCGCTCCTTTGGTGATGCTGCTGCTGTTTGGTTGGATTTTGGGAGCAGAAGGCTTGGCTTTCCAAGTGTCTGTGATCGAAATGGCCATGGCACCCATGATCACCGGATCTATCATAGCGATTACCCATGACCTAGAACCCAAACTCGCTTCTCTTTTAGTAGGCGTAGGCATCCCGCTTTCCTTTGTGACTGTGGGAGTCTGGTACTGGATCTTGGGATAGTTTGATCAATTCCACAGAGGTGCATTTTTTGCAAGGGAGGAACGCAAGGTTACACAGAGAAAAATACTAGACATTTCTATCGATAACTTGAAATTCCTTTTATCCCAATTACTTCTTATGATCCTTGGCGAAACTTTGCTCCTTCGCAAACTTTGCGTGAAACCAAAGATGCCTAATTATTACCCGACTTCGTGGTATCTCTTTTAACAGTATCTGGCTTCGCCGCTGGTCTTGCCCGGTTTCCAAGAATCCCTTTGAGTACATTTTTGGCCTCCTCCACTGCTCTATCCTTGGTTTCGGAAACCTTCTTCTCAGCTTCTCTTTTTGCAGAATCCTGTAAAGCTTCTGCTCTCGTCTTCAACTCACTTTTGATACTATCTTCTGTTGCTTTGAATTGTTCTGTGGCACGCGCCTGTAAGTTTTCACGCTCAGAGCTCACTCTGGACCTTAGCGCATTGGTAAGTAGTGACTCTATGGAATTACCTCCAGCAAGACCGACTTTTGGACTACCATAAGTGCCACCAAGGGTAATGGCTACTGGGATCAAAGTAGAGGTAGTCGCCTCAGTTCCTGAAATAGTAGCCAGTAAATTATTAGCTTGTGCACCAAATCTGCCAGCTGGAACTTGCATATTGACGAGGTAATTGATGCTCCCATCAAAACCCGTACTTCCTTGCACATTGGCTTGATAGTCCCAAAGGCGAAGGTCTACAGGCTTCAAGCTGAGCATTCCGTCTTCTATTTCTATTGGTAAATTGAGATTTCTGAATTGTAAGGTATTGGTATCATTGAGCCTTGTCAAGCTTGTCACGCCCTGGATCAAAGGACTGTTTTGAAAAGCAGCTTCCAATACCCTAATCACTCCTTTTCCGTCCAAAGAGGACAATATAGGCATCATATCCTGTCCAAGAAGACCTGAAAAATCTAACCTAGTTGAGAACTTTCCTGTCAAATGCTCCGCCACAGGGGCTAAAACTTTGACAGTGTTCAACTTGTCAAAAGCCTCTGCAATACTGAGGTCAATCACATTGAAGTTGAAATCAAACTTCGGAGCGGTCAAGTCTCTAGGATCGTAGGACCCATTCATCACCAATTGCCCACCTAGAGCAGCCATAGAAGCTTCTTTGAAACTCAGCACACCTTCCTTCAGCGTCATATTACCCTTCACTTGCTTCAAATTGAGGTTGTCATAGATCACCTCTGCGGCATTTAAGGACATGGTAAAATCAATATTTGTTGGCAACTCGATGACCGTAAGGCTTGTCTCTTCTGTACTTTCTGACTCAGTCATCCATTGATTCACATTGAACCGGTTGGATTGAAGGGCAAGCTGTCCCTTAAGTGTTTCATTTTCCTTTAGGAAGAAATTCATATAGTTAGACAAGAAGCCTGTAGCTGTCAACGGACTTTCTCCAACTCTTGAGTCAAACTTAGTTAGATTAATGCGACTTGGTGTAAAATCAGCCTTGGCCTCATTGACCCTAATCCCTTGAGGCAAGTCATAAGAAGTGAAATAAAACTGCTCCACGCTCATTTCTCCCCGGGTATCCAATCGATCAAAGCGCTCAAGCTCCACGTCTTTGTAAGAGCCTTTGGTATTCAAATCTGCACTGATTTTTCCTTCCATGATGGTATTCCCCACAGGAAATATGGCCATAATTTTTCCAAGGTCTATGGTTCCTTTGACAGCCCCATCCCATTTGAGCAAATCAAAATCAACTATTTTCAAGTTACCGCTGATCGCCTCATCTTCCAGCTCAAAGCCAAAGTTGCTTAGATCCACTAGAAAATCCGCCATTTTCCCACTGGTATTGATGATATTGGCGGAGACATTCAAATTTTCAATGGGAGCTGGATACTCACTGCTTTTGATGTAACCATTGCTAAGCAGCATTTTGGCATTGATAGCGGGGATCATATTGGCAATGGAATCATAGCGACCTTTAGCGGTAGCATTGACATCTAGCATGCCACGCAGTGCCATCCCATCTATGGGGAAGATAGAGGTCAATTCTTCAAGGTTAAGTTTTCCTACTAATCTACCGTCTATATCATAAGTGACTAAATTTTCCAAAAGTAGATTACCCGAGATTGGATTTGAGCCAAAGTTCAAGGAAAATGTGGGAACATTGACTTTGGTGAAATCCAAATTATCCGTAGTGTTGACTACTTGCATGGCAAGTTGTACATCACTCACAGGGCGAGGCAGGTCTGGATATTGAAACATACCGTCTACCACATTCAGGTTGATATCGAAAGCAGGGAAGCTTGAATCATTATAAATACCCCTGAAAAACCCATTGAAATCCATGGTTCCTGAGGTCTTCAAACCAGCAAAACTCTCGGAATAAATGCCAGGCACCAAAGAAAGAATACTTCTGAAAGAATTGTCTTTGCCTTCAAAATTCAGATCAAATTCAATATCAGACGCAGGCATAGCTACAAAGCCGTAAAGGTCAAAAAGAAAGTCATTCAGGCCAAAATCCCCATCTGAGAATGCAAACTTCATATTCCCCATATCCACATCTACCGTGGTACTTCCCTTAAAGTCTTTATTCCTCAAATAATTGATCCCTTCATAGGTGATATCTGCAATGAGCGCCTCCATTTTCAATGGGAGCTGATAGACATCTGCGGTAAAGTTTCCTTTTCCAGCTAGCTGTACATTACCCAAAGCCATGAAGTAATCCAATTCCCTGTCATCATAAATAAAAGTCAAGTTATTGACTTCTATCAGATCCACTCCAATTTCAAAATTGCTTTCGCTGGTTTCCTCTACTTCTGAAGGATAAGTGATGTCATAATTAGCACGCCCATCTTCAAGCACCTTGACATAGATACTTCCTCCATCTAGGTGAATACCCGTCAAAGAAGGTGTATCAGCAAACAAAACAGACCACAAATTTAAATCTACCTGAAATTGAGCCACATGGACCAGGGTATCATTTTGGAAAGGGGGATTTCCCGTGATACCAAAGTCCCGCAAAGTCATGCTGATGTCAGGAAAGCGCTTGAACACACTCAGGCTAATATTTCTAAAGTCGTAATGCACTTGCGCATTGACAGATTGGGCTATCTCCCGATCGACACGCTCTATGATCTTATCCTTGAAAATAAATGGGGTCGCTACCAGTGCGACCAGTAAAAAAGCAAAAATCGCCAATACAATATAGACAGTCTTTTTCATATGTATCCTGTTTATGTTTACAAATCATTCAACGAAAAGAAGAGGCTGATGGCGAAGCAATAGAGTGATTTTCTAGATTTATGACCAGATTTTATGCAACTCTTCCCAAAGTTCTTCATGAACTTGTGAATTACTCGCCAGAATCTCCCTGCCAAAGATGTAATCATTTCCTTTCTTGAAGTCAGTGACTTGACCTCCTGCTTCTTGTACAATCAAAGACCCTGCCGCGACATCATATGAATTAAGATTGTATTCGAAATAAGCATCCATACGCCCACAGGCTACATAGCATAAATCAGCCGCTGCACTCCCTAACCTTCTCAATCCATGTGTTTTTTGCATCAGTACTTTCAAGATTCCTAGGTATTCATCTATTTGCCCAAATGCACTGTAAGGAAAGCCAGTTGCAATAAGTGATTCTGATAAAGTAGGCGCTTTACTCACCGTGATTTTGGTATCATTGCAATAAGCTCCCTGACCCTTGAGCGCATAGAAGCATTCGTGCAAATTGACCTCGTAAACTACCCCAAGGACAATTTCCTCATCTTTCATCAAGCCTATACTCACGCAAAAAACAGGAATTCCATGAATAAAATTGGTCGTTCCATCCAATGGATCAATGATCCAAGTGTACTCCTTGGTTTCCTCAGCCTTGGTGCCCTCTTCGGTGATAAACCCCGCTTCAGGCAAAACCTGAGTCAACCGCGCTACGATTATTTTCTCGGCTTCCTTATCCACATAAGAGACAAGATCATTCAATCCTTTGGCTTCGACACTAGCTAGGTCAAAATGCTGTCGCTCTCGTCTTATAAATGCCCCAACCTCCTTCGCAATTTCCTTGGTCTGATCTAAGATCACATTCAAATCAATCATTGTGTTTATTTAATAGGTTTTTATAAAAATTTTGATGGACTAACTCTATCCAAGCCAGTCTTTTGCAATAATATAAGTAACACTTCCCCAAAGCCTTTTCTACCAATTGACTAATAACCAACTTACCCTTTCCCCTGCACGACCAAGACGATCTCTCCTTTGATAGGATGCTCTTCGTAATAAGTGATCAGCTCAGCGAGTGTGCCTCTGACATTTTCTTCATAGATTTTTGTCAGCTCTCTAGACACGCAAGCCATGCGATTTTCTCCAAATGCTTCTGAAAATTGAACCAAAGTTTTCATCAAGCGGTGAGGCGATTCATAGAAAATCATCGTACGCTCTTCATCCATGAGTTTTTCTATACGGGTTTTTCTACCTTTTTTATGGGGCAAGAAGCCCTCAAAAGTAAAGCGATCATTGGGAAGCCCCGAATTGACTAGTGCTGGAACAAAAGCAGTTGCTCCAGGCAGGCAGTTTACCTCCATGCCGGCATCTCTGACTGCTCTAACAAGTAAAAAACCTGGGTCTGAGATAGCAGGAGTACCGGCATCAGAGCATAGTGCCATTACTTCTCCCTTTTCCATCCGCTCTACCAACTTTTCTACGGTCTTATGTTCGTTGAAAATATGATAGCTCTGAAGGGGACGTTGTATTTCAAGATGCTTAAGTAGCTTACCAGTAGTCCTAGTATCTTCAGCGAGAATGACATCCACAGACTTTAGCACCTCTATAGCCCTCAGCGTAATATCACCAAGGTTACCAATGGGTGTAGGGATGAGGAATAAGCTGATGTGTTTATCCTCTACCATATCAGATTGCATCGATAGCCTTAGCTAACTTACGGTCTTTATCGGTGACAATATTGCCTTCATCATGTGTAGTCAGTTCTATAGCAACAGTGTTGTATACATTGCTCCAGTTTGGATGATGTCCTTGTTGTTCTGCAAGAAATGCCACTCTGGTCATAAATGCAAATGCCTCCTGAAAGTCTTTGAATTCAAAAGTTCTTTTTAGCTTATTATCTTCTTCTTTCCACATATTCTAAGTATTTTAATTATGATTGTACGCTACTTTACCATAAGGATTAGATCCTGAGTTCATAGCTGGCTATTGGACAATAGCAAATAATCTCTGAATAGAGCAAGATCAGATTCGTTTTATACTACTAGCGCAGTTTGATAAATCCATTATTCTTGAATTTTAAATTATAGAGAAATAACTCCCTCTATCTTAGCTGCTCGCTCGTAGACATCCAACACTGCTTCGCTAGATCCCATCATCGCTTTTATGGTAGCACTGACATAAGTGCCTTTACTAGAGCTCTTGAGTTTCATCTCATTGTTAGGCAATAATGCTGCCACTTCATTTTCTTTACCTGCCTGTACGATGAATTTGAACATATAGAGCGCAGGGAAATTCATCTGTGCTTCAAGCTTTTCTTTGAATGCCTGTTTATCAAATGTGTTTTTCATATTCACTACGAATTTAATGCTTATACAATACTGAACCCGAATTAATGAAAGAAAATTCAGACATAAAAAAACCCGTGACTGTATCACGGGTCTTCCTCTAAAGTATTTCTTTAATGATTATGTCCGCCTGAACCATTAGCAGTCAACTGATGATTATGGTATGTTATCAGTTGTATATTAGCTCAAAAGCAGACAGTCATATTAATTAAAAGAACTTATATCTATAATCCTTCACATTGGCTAGGTCTTCCAATGCCATCATGATCATATATGTGGTTCTTTGGGAATTGTTCTGAGCAATGGATGCTTGGTAACTATTGTAGTCAGCTACCTCTGTTGCAGGGGTAATACTATTCAATTTTGCTACAATAACTCCTACATCTTCATGAATGGGCTTAGTCATTTCTCCTGAATTTTTCAGTCCGAAAATCGCTCCAATAGCTTTTGGTGCAAAACCTACTCCTGGTAATACACTACTACCTAATGTCAGATCAGCAGAATTGTCCAAAGAGGCATCATCTCCAAATTCAGCTCTAATCTCTTCCAAAGTGGATTTCCCTTTGATTTTTTCCATGATTTTTGCTGCTTTCTTCTCGTTTCTTACTTGAACGAGCACTTGTGCTCTAACTTGATCCAAAGAAGCAGTGCCTTCTTCATATTTTCCCCTCAGAGTAGCAACGATATAAGTGTTGTCCAATTCAAAAACCTGAGAAACTTTTCCTATTGAAGCATCATTAAATGCCCATCTGATGATTTCTCTAGCATTGGTTTGGTTATTCAAGTTTCTTGAGAATGCATCTACACCATTTGCTTGAATGATTCTAAAACCTTGAGTTTCTGCGTTTGCTTGGAATTCTTTGGCATTGGAAGAATTGGCTGCAAAGGAATCTGCTTGTCTGAAGATGTCATTTCTAGTAGCATCGCTTGGAATCAATTCTAATTCGATAGCTGCGATTTTGTATGTATCTGTTTTAGGAAGTTCTGTTACATTGATGATGTGATAGCCATACTCGGTTTCCACCAATTTATTGATCAATCCAGTGGCTCTAGCTGCATAAGTTGCATCTGCAAATTCTGTCACAAAATCATCCTTTGCAAACCATCCTAGGTCACCACCTCTCTGAGCTGTTCCGTCTTGCCCATACTGAGTGGCTGCAGTGGCAAAATTTAGTCCACCTTGGATCTCTTTTAGGATTTCCTCCGCCTGCGCTTTCACCTCGGCTTTGTCTGCATCTTCTAGTCCTTGAGTTCCAAACAAAATGTGGCTAGCTCTCATTCTAGGTGTACCGTTAAATTTATCTGTGATTTTGTAAGTCACATAAGTAGATCTTGCCGTCACAAATGGGCCATAAGTCTCCCCTGGTACAATCTCATCTACATTGCTAGTCAACGATTCTGGTAAATTTTCACCAGGAAGGTATGTTCTGAAAGGATTAGCTCCTTCAGAATTTCTAACTGCCAATACAGAATCTGCATCAGAAGCTCTCAATTCTTCAGTCAATCTGCTGATTTCAGAAATCACAGCCGTAGAATCCTCTCCACTTGGATACAAGTTGAAGATTACATAATCTAAGTCTGCAGCATTGGAGACTTGGAATTTTTCCTTGTGCTTATTGATGTAAGCCTTGAGTTCTGCATCAGTCACCTCTACTTCTGCATCAGGAATCACATAGAACGGAATGAAGACGTGATCAACATCAGCGATAGTATTGGCCATCTTGTGTTGAAGCCTTCCCTCAGCTTTGGTTGCATATTCAGAAGTTGCCAACAAGTTGTCATACTTAATTCTCAACCTTGCGTCAGCAAAAAGTTTTTCTTGTTGTGCCCAGAAGGCTCTTTGCTCAGGGCCAGCATTTTCTAAGCTTTGAAGAAAAGTGATCAACTGTGCTCTGTCAAATTCTCCCGTAGTAGGATTGACAAGTTGTTGCCTCAGTTCTGGGATGATATTTTCTCCCTGAACCATATCTATCAACTCAGCATCAGAGATGGTCAAGCCTAAAGCTTCGTATTGATTTTTGAATACCCTTTCAACGATCAAGGCTTGCCAAGCTTGCTCTCGTATGCTATACATATCCGCTTCTGATGGCGTTCTACCTGTATTTTGTTGAAAAGAGAATTTGGTTTCTTCGATTTTTTGAATGTATTCCTCGTAAGTAATACTTTCACCTGCAATCTCGCCTACCTTATTTGAACTACCCCCTAAAAGGGTTGAGTTCGGACTTAATATATCCCCTCCTACAAGGAAAAATATCAAACCTACTGCAATTACACCGATTGCAAGACCTGTTCTCTGTCTGATTTTTTTAATTAATGCCATTCTTCTGGTTTTTTGAAGTGCCGCAAAATAATTACATCTAGCGTTAAATTCAAAATATTATCGCTCTCAATAAATTACTTCTTGGAAATTGTTGGGGAATTAACTTTGATTTTCAAAGTATCTATGCGGTGATCCTGCTTGGCCACCACCGTAAACGTGAAAGGTCCATACGAGACAGACTCACCTTTATTGGGTATATTTTCTATAAGTGAGATGACTAATCCAGAGAGCGTTTCAAATTCTCCGTAGGGTAACTCCCAATTATATTTATCATTTAGGTAATCTATTTCGTGTCTTGCGCTCATCAGATATTCATGGTCTGAAACTTTTTGCTCTATCAAATCATCATTGTCATACTCATCCTGAATCTCCCCAAATATCTCTTCTATGATATCTTCCATAGACACAATTCCACTTGTACCGCCAAACTCATCCACCACAAGCGCCAAACTCTTTCGCTCTTGAATAAACTGAACCAAAAGCTCATTGGCAAGTGCTGATTCTGGAACAATGATAATCGGTGTCAAAATATCTTCAATGGACTTGGGTTTCTTGAATAACTCTAACTGATGACAATATCCTATCACATCATCTATACTTTCTCTGTAGACGATGATCTTAGAGTGTCCACTTTCGGCAAAAATATCTTTGAGTTCGGTGACACTATCATCAATATCCACAGCCACGATATCCGTTCTCGGAACCATACATTCGCGCACTCTGATAGACTTAAACTCTACTGCATTATCAAAAATCTTCGTATCTACTTCAATTTTACCCTCGTCTCCGTCTTGATGTAGGTTATTTTGAATAAAACTATTCAAATCAGTCACTTTAAAAACTGGCTTATCTTCACTGTACTCTAATCTT
The DNA here is from genome assembly GCF_900188245.1 of Belliella buryatensis. Lineage (GTDB taxonomy): Bacteria > Bacteroidota > Bacteroidia > Cytophagales > Cyclobacteriaceae > Belliella > Belliella buryatensis. Next base: position 280,039 of record NZ_FZOK01000003.1, read on the forward strand.
AAGACCTTGGTAATAAAAAACCTTGACAAGCCCACCACAAACCAAACCACCGGATACATCAAATAATAAATTGCCAAGAAAGGTAGAGATAAGGCAGTTAATAAGCTATTAGGGTTGAGCATAAAGATACTCTTAGGGATAAACTCAGCAGTGATCAATACAATAATGGTTGAAATGATCGTCTGTACCACCATAACGCTGGCCTGATTGTCAAAGCTATCAGGTATCCATTCCTTGATCATCGGTTCTAACAAACTAGCCATAAAAATGCCATAAAGCACCAATGCAATGGTATTTCCAATTAAGGTTGTTCCAATAAACTGCCCAGGCCTTTTGACAAATCTTGCCAGAATTTTGCCTGAATATTGTCCTTGTTTATTCTGAAGCTCAATCTGCAATTTATTAGATGAAATGAATGCAATCTCCACTCCTGAAAAAAGAGCCGAAAACACCAAAGTAATCAATACATAAGCGAGATACTGGTATTCCATTATTTCTTTTTCTTGATCTTTTTATTTGCTTCCTGTTCTTTATCTTTGATCAGGGCTTCATTTTTTCTATACCTATACCAAAACAAAATCGCTATTGCCAGCATAAATACCGGATAGGATAGTGTAATCCCCTCGGTAATCGTTAGGTGTGTTCCGATCACTACCAAAGCAGCAGAAAGTGATAAAAGTATGATATCTTTCAATTTCATGATCTAATTTCCTTCTCCTGGGATAATTGTTCTACTGTCTATCACGGAATAAATTTCATACTCACTGAAAGATTCATCAGCCTCCATCCCTGTTCCCTTAATCAAGCGTTGGGGGTCTTGGATGGTGACAAATTTCTCTGTATAAATCTTTTTTCTTGTCGGATTCCAAAAGAGCTCCTCAGAAGATAGCTTTTGTTGCTTTTCAAAGTTCTCTACTTGTACATCCCCTTCACCACGATAAATATCCTCTTTTTTGATATAAAAGCCTCTATTTGCTCTGATTTTCGTTGTAAGCGCTCCATCTTCATCATAGAAAAAAATTTCTATGCCGTCAGGAAATTCATTGTCTCCATTTTGGAATTCGAGTTGCTTCTTAGCTTTAAGATTAATCTTGATGACTGTACTATCCGAATGCACCAAATCAATATCATAAGCAATAGATGCCGGGCCTAAGTAAGACTCCAGAAAACTCGTATCCTCTTCTCCTTTGCAGGATACTAGCAACAAGATTCCAAACAGTCCAATAAGAGGCAATATTCTCGACATCTGGCAAATATACATAAAGCTTACAAAGCAAAAAAAGGCGGTTTCAGGAACCGCCTTTTAGGATAGTTATATTTTTTAGGATTAACTTAATCTCTTGTGGCCAAAGTCACAGTCTCGCCAATCCAACATCCTGTGTTGATCGTCTGACCAGCCTGAAGCCCTTCAGTGAACAACTCTTCTTTAGATGGGAATCTTGACTTAGCTTGAGCCATTCCTGAAGAATCACCAGCTCTTTGATAAGCATTGTAAGCTGCGATATATACAGAGTAATCTTTTGCTCTGCTCTCACCACCCTTACAATCATTGAAAGAACTCATATAAAGTTGCGCAATAAGCCTCCACGCATCTTTTGACTTTTCAGCATCAAGTCTTGCTGCTTCCATTGCAGCTGATCTTGCAGCGCTTTTTCTATTTGCTTGACCATGAACTTTAGCAAGGTCCATTTGAACGTCTGCTTTTTGAACATCAGTTTCAGCTAGTGTCAATGCTTTCTCCAAGATTGGCTGTGCCTTTTCATAATCTCCATTTTGCATCAATCTCATTGCTCTTACTTGAGAAGTTGAGAATGATGGATTGTTGGTATCAATATACTCCAATGCCATATTGAACGCTGTAGTGTTTAAACACTTATATTGGACCGAATATTTGAAAATTTGATTAGCCAATGCTTCATCTTGCGGGTTTGCTTTGAACTTAGCACCTAAGGTGTTTTCTATGAAATCACAGTCAATCAATTCCATTGCTACGATCAATTGATCTCTAGTGCCAGTAGCTTGTGCTACATCTACGCCATTTGCTTGAGCAGCCTCAACCAATGCAGTAATATTGTCATATTTACTAATGATTTCCTCTTTGCTGTAAGCTTTGTTCCACATGTAATTTCTGTAAACTAGGTCATAGTAACCAGCTAACAAAGAAGGTGTTCTAAATTCACCATTTACTTCAATTACCCTATTGAAAACTTCTATAGCATCTCCAACTTTAGTTTTTTCGCCCCTATTGTAGTTGTATGCATAGAAGGCCTTATTTTCGATCCAAACATCTTCTCTATCGAAATATTGCTTTCTTAGATCAAATAGAGTAAGTACTGAATCTTGGTAAGCTCTTTTCTTAGCTGCATCATCTGTTGCTCCTTGAGCGCCATGATATACAGACACTCCTTTGATATAAATAGATTCATTGAGTTCTGGAACGTTGACCAACAACCAATTTAGTGGTTTCGTAGCCTCAATATATTGTTCTGAATTCAAATAATCAGAGTAAGCAGCATTGTACTCCCTCGCTTTCGCTTCCATCTTCTCATCAGATGGCCAATTCCAACCGTCTTGCGCCTGCGCAAATCCTGCCACCATGAAGGTCACTAACCCGGCTAATACAAATTTAAGTTTCATAGGTGTTTAGTTTATTCAAATGATCGTTTATAAAACCACGTGTTATCGTTGAGAGAAAATCCGAAACTTACGTTAAAGTAATTTTCTCTTATCAGGCCATTTCCAGTTGTTCCTCGAGTTCCAACTTTCACAGCCATGTTGACCAATGACAGGGAGTTTACTGGAAGCGAGCCTCCAAAATTGATGCCAACATCAGTGATCTGAGATTGGTTGACAACGTATGGCGTTTGGATGTATTCCAGCCCAACTCTATAGGTAGCTCGCTTAAGAAGGTTGTCCATAGAGAAAGCGTCTGGGATAAATTGAGCCCCTAGACCTACCTTGAAGCTTTCTCCAAGATCTCCACTTTCCCCTGCAAAGTTCCTGTATTGGCTAAAGTCTTGAAATTGAGCTTCAAGACCAACTACAAATTTATTAATTTTTTCGAAAGATATACCATAACCTAATCTATTAGGAAGGAAAATTGTTCCTCTATCATTATTATTGATGATATCTCCGGGTGCATCGGGGTCGCTAGCTTCGCCCTGATCGGCGACTTTCGCAAACTGTTTTCCTCTAATATCCCCAAACATATGATAAATGGCGCCTAGGTGAATGTTTTTACCATCGCCTACTTTGAAGAAATAATGTATCCCTCCTTTGAAGGAAACATCAGCTACCGTGAATCTTTCATAATATTCTGAGGTAGCACCTATTTGATTTCTCGCACTATCTAATAAACTCAGTTGATTGGTTCTGATCGTAGAACCAAAAAGGTAGGACGCATGCAAACCTACACTGAGGTTTTTGGCTAAGTAATATCCCGTCGAAAGGTATGCTTCTGATATACCTCCTTCACCTTCTACCCTATTGACCGAGCTTAGATTTGAATTAGCAACATCACCATTGACTAAAATGTTATAATTCACTCCTGTCAATTGATTGATTCCCATGCCCATAGTGAGCTTGGTCGATTTGAGCGGTAAGGACAAGGCTAAATAAGAAAGTCCTCCACCGTCCAAAGTTTCGGACTCGGAAGTCGTGGCTGCATTCACATTTCTATAGGTCATCGCTGCCTGAAAGTTGAATACCGTATTTCGGGTAGAGAGCGCTGGGTTGACATTGTTGATCGCCCATCCTGTACCATAACTGATACCCAAACCACCCATGGCTTGATTGTGTGTAAGCCCTCCGTAGTTGAATTCACCAAGACCCAAGGCACTGTAAGAGGATGCCGTCGTCTGAGAAAAAGCGTTGGTAAATATGAAAAAGACACCCAAGGTGCCGAGTAATCGCAGTCTATTTTTTATGGACATTGTATGTTAATATTCTATTCAATCCGAACAGGACCAAATTGGGGATTACAAATATGTAGTCTTTTGTTAAGGTTTCAAAGAATTTTGAGTCTCCTCCACAAATAATGACCTTTAAATCTTGATGTTGCTGCTTGTAAGCTGCTATAAATCCTTCCATTTCGAAAAGGATACCATGATATACACCGCTCCTAAGGCCGCTTCGAGTACTATTTTCCAGTAACTGTGGCATTTCTTGTTCGTTGAGCACTTCCAATGGCAGTCTGGCAGTCTGCTGATGCATGGCCTTGAAGCGCATGGCAAGTCCTGGAGAAATCGCTCCTCCTAAGTACTCGTCAGCTGCATTGAGGAAATCATAAGTAATGCAACTCCCTAGGTCAATCGCTAGCAGATTTCCTTCAGAAAACTTCGCCCTAGCGCCTACGGCGGCCGCTTTGCGGTCCACTCCAAGCGTATCCGGGGTGCCATACTTGTTGCTAATCGGTATTGCCGTTTCCCGTGTGAGATACAGAAAGTCAAAACCCAAAGCTTCTTTCAAATCTTCCTCAGCATACTTGACTGAACTGATCAGACAGGCGTCAAATTTCTGCTGTGATATATATGATTTCAAATCGGCGAGCGATTCGAAGGAACTTGTGGCCAGCATCTCCTCTCTTTCAAAAACCGCCGTCTTGATCCTTGTATTGCCTATATCTACGATAAATTGTCTCAATACTTGTGTGCAATAGCGCTGAGAAATCCCAGCATTTTTTGATTTGAAAATCCAGTCAGTCGGCTAAATTAGTCATTTTAACCTGAGGGCTGTTTTCAAAAGATTATTTTTAACTTTAAGCCTATTTATTTAACAAAAATTAACCATGACCAAGAGCTATCACATGATCGGGTTGATGTCTGGTACATCAGGAGATGGCTTGGACATCGCCTTTGCTCAATTTTCCAAGGATGAAAAATGGACCTTCGAAATTCCTTATGCAGAGACCATTCCCTTTCCAGAAAACCTTGGAGAACGATTGCTCAAAAGTCACACATTTTCTGGTCTTGAGCTTTCTTTATTAGATATAGATTTTGGTAGATGGATGGGGCAAGAGGTCAAGTTATTTTGTGAGCAACATGCCATAGCGCCACAAGCCATAGCTTCCCATGGACATACTGTATTCCATCAACCTAACAAAGGGCTTAGTCTACAAATTGGAAATGGCTGGGCGCTTCATGCAGCTTCAGGCTTGCCCGTTATCAATGACTTCCGCATGCTTGATGTACAGCTAGGAGGTCAAGGTGCACCTTTGGTTCCTATCGGAGATATGCTGCTTTTCGGTGCCTATGATTACTGTATCAATTTGGGTGGCATTGCCAATATCAGTTTGGATGCTGCAGATCAAAGGACTGCCTTTGATGTCTGTCCTTTCAACTTACTTCTGAATCATTATGCTCAGCAAAAAGGGATGCCATATGACAAAGGAGGAGCTCTTGCAAGCAGCGGTGTTTTATTCCCGGAAATTTTAAGAGAGCTCAATGAAATTCCATTTTACCATAAACGAGGAGCCAAATCACTTGGAAGAGAAGATCTTGAGGTATTTTATGATATTTTGGAAAGGTACCCTGATGTACCGATAGAGGATAAATTACATACCTTGATCATCCACTATGTTTATCAGATCAAAAAAGTCATCCCGAATGCAAAAGGGAAATTGCTTGTAACTGGAGGAGGTGCCTATAACAGCTATTTTATGGATGAATTGAGAAAAGCTTTGGGTGAAAATCTGGATATTCCTAAAGCTGATCCTACAATTATCGACTTTAAAGAAGCGCTGATTTTTGCCTTTTTGGGAGTGCTTCGCTTAAGAAACGAAAATAACTGCTTGGCTTCTGTCACAGGAGCAAGCAGGGATAGTTGTGGGGGGATGGTTTATGGTATTTAAACAAAATCAGTGGAAACCCGAAAAATATGCGTGTCAATAGAACGCTGATTGAGCAGATTGAGCGGATGGTCGCTGATCAAATATAGGCTACTTACTTTTCATTTTATATACTAAAAAATATGAAGGTGTAGATTGCATCTACACCAAGCTAAGCGAATAAAATCAGTAGAAATCCGATACATCTGTGTCATCCCGATTTTCGGGACAGGTTCCGCGTGCCAATAAAACGCTGATAAGAGGATACTTTTTAGAAAGTTAATACCAGTCCAGAAGCAAGGGGATCGACTTTGAAGTCTAATCTCGTACTTGTCTTTTGACCTTCAAATAGGTTCTTATTGTATAGATTGACAGCTCTTTGCACATTAAGGTTGTAATTGGCTTCGAATATTGAGGCAGTGATTCCTAGACCCGTAGCCGAAAGGCCAACAATATCTCTTGTCCCAGAATCACTTATGAAAAAGGTAGAAATTAAACCTACAGTCGTGATCACATAAAGTGGCAATACTATTTTCTGGCTTCTCAACGCTTTATCCAAAAATTGCTTAGTATCTGAATTTAACTCCATCAATGTTTTTATTTCGCTGTTTTTAAGACGAGTTTCATTTTGATAGTATTTTGGAGCTGAAAGCAAGCGGTTTTTTGTGTCTATAAAAGTTTTTGCTTGTTGACCAAAAGAAGTAAAAGCAAAAGCTAAAAAGAAAAGGATTAAGGTTAACTTTTTCATATAAAATAGTTTTAAAATTTGTGTTAAATAAAAGCCAAATACTAGTTGAAATAACTAAGGTCTAAATTACAAAGCCAAAAATAAAGTACAAAACTATTTAATACTTTTTAGACAATTTATTTCGTTCAAAAAATATAATGCACTCTATGTACTAGGTCTGAAAAATAGTGCGGAGGATTTTATCTAAATCAAGATCATTGCATATTTAATTGAATTTTTCATTTATCTCAATTTTTCAAATCCGCTAACCATACTGTCTATCTCCCAATTATTTCTATTTTTGCCTACGATTAAACCCAAATATTACAACAGATGAAAGAACTACTCAAGAAGTTTGAGAATAAGCAACCTGAAATCGTTTTTGAATGGAGTGACAGCGAAACTGAAGCCGAAGGTTGGGTGGTGATCAACTCCCTCAGAGGAGGAGCTGCTGGCGGTGGTACTCGCATGAGAAAAGGCCTCGACAAAAGGGAGGTGGAATCTCTTGCTAAAACCATGGAGGTAAAATTCACTGTCTCAGGTCCTGCTATCGGTGGTGCTAAGTCAGGAATTAATTTTGACCCCAATGACCCTAGAAAACCTGAAGTACTACAAAGGTGGTACAAGGCTGTCATGCCACTACTCAAAAATTACTATGGCACAGGCGGTGATCTGAATGTGGACGAAATCCATGAAGTCATCCCAATCACTGAATCCTACGGACTTTGGCACCCACAAGAAGGCGTAGTCAATGGTCACTTCAATGCGACAGAGCCACAAAAAATCCGAAAAATAGGACAACTGCGCCAAGGTGTTTCCAAGGTACTAGAAGATCCTGACTACACGCCCAATGGTCCAAAGAAATACACCGTAGCAGATATGATCACTGGGTATGGTGTCGCTGAAGCGGTAAGGCACTATTATAAAATCTGGGGTGGACAGCTTAAAGGCAAGCGGGCAGTCATCCAAGGCTGGGGCAATGTAGGCGCAGCGGCAGCTTGTTTCCTTGCGGTAGAAGGAGTCAAAATCGTTGGTATCATTGACCGTGAAGGTGGACTGATCAAAGAGGATGGTTTTTCTTTGGATCAAATCCGCGAGTTGTTTGTCAATAGAGCTGGAAACAAACTAGTGGCAGCGGACATGATGCCTTTTGAAGAGATCAACGCTAAAATCTGGGACATCCCATCAGAAATATTCATTCCTGCTGCTGCATCTCGGTTGATCAATAAAAATCAAGCTGAGCGCATGGTGAAAGCTGGCTTGGAGGTGATTTCCTGTGGCGCCAATGTCCCATTTGCAGACCCCGAGATCTTCTTTGGGCCAACAGGCGTTTGGACTGATGAGCAAATCTCCGTCATTCCTGACTTTATAGCTAATTGTGGGATGGCAAGGGTATTCGCTTACTTGATGTCTGACAAGGCTGAATTAACAGATGATGCCATTTTCAAAGATGTAAGTAGAACTATTGCCAAGGCAATGAAAAAAACATTTGAAGTCAATCCTAGCAAGACAAGAATTGCACAGGCTTCATTCGAAATTGCCCTGAAACAACTCGTATAACAATTTTACCAATCATCAGCCAGTAACCAAATATCAAAATTATTTGGAGCTGGCTGAATTGTTTTCATTAGTCCTTTTCATTCAAAATAAGTAGTTTAGCGGGATGATTTCTCCACAATTGCAAATTTGTAATTGAGAAATTTTGGCTAGACATCAGGCTAATCTTTGGATATACCCATAAAAAGCATTTGAATGAAAAACTTTATTGCTGCAATTGCGCTGCTGATAGGAATTTTATTTGTTTTACCCTCTTCAGAAGCACATGCCCAAGCTGATCCCCAAACTGAACAAATAGATAGCCTCACCCAAACTGATAAAATTCAGAGTGTGGCAGCTCATATTCATGATGATGCTCATGATCATCATGATGCACCTGTTTGGCTGGTCATTCCATTTGTCTTATTGCTCTTGATGATTGCTACAGGGCCATTATTTTACGAGCATTTTTGGCATCATAATTATCCCAAAGTAGCCGTTGGACTTGCTATCATCGTAGTATTCTATTACTTATTTGTACTTGGAAATGCACATGGTCCAGTACATGCCCTTGCAGAGTATGTGCAGTTTATCGCGCTATTAGCCTCCCTATATATCGCTTCTGGGGGTATATTGATTGAAATAGACAAAAAATCCACCCCATTAGCCAATGTGAGTATCTTACTCATAGGAGCCTTAATCTCCAACTTGATCGGAACTACTGGTGCTTCTATGCTACTAATCAGACCATTCATCCGACTCAATAGAGGAAATATCCAAGCATATCACATCATTTTCTTCATCTTCATGGTGAGTAATATTGGTGGCTCATTGACTCCAATTGGTGATCCTCCACTTTTCCTAGGTTTCTTAAAAGGAATTCCTTTCTTCTGGACCCTAGAGCACAATTGGCCAGCTTGGATCATAGCTTTGACCATCCTTTCGACAGTCTTTTACTTTGTAGATAAGAAATTTGGTAAGTCGCAGGAAGATGATCTCGAAGAGGCTGCCTACACCAATAAATTTGGATTGATTGGAGCTAAAAATTTCATTTGGCTAGCCATTGTCATTGGGTCAGTATTTTTGGATCCGAATGTGATCGAATGGGTACCAGCTATCAGGTATGATGGGCAGAAGTTTTCCTTTCTGAGAGAGTTCATCATGCTTTCAGTAGCCTATTTTTCATTCAGGTATGCAGATCAGAAAGCCATCAAGGGCAATGAATTCAATTTCGAACCTATTCGAGAAGTCGCTTTTATCTTTATCGGAATCTTCGGCACCATGATGCCAGCTTTGGAGTTGGTGGGTAACTTTGCCAAATCTCCAGATGGGGCTGCCTTGATTACCCACAATACCTTATATTGGGGAACAGGCGTACTTTCTGGTTTCTTAGACAATGCTCCAACTTACCTGAACTTCCTTGCTGCTGCGATGGCTTCTCAAGGTGCTGAGATTAGCAATGTTTCTCAGGTCAAGGATTTTGCCATGGACATGTATGATGACTCGGCATTTGAGTTGATGGCCATCTCCATTGCGGCAGTATTCTTCGGTGCGATGACTTATATAGGTAATGGACCTAACTTCATGGTGAAATCCATCGCTGAACAAAGTGGTATAAAAATGCCTTCTTTCTTTGGTTACATCATCAGATTTTCCATTCCAATCTTACTACCTGTTTTGATCATCACATGGTTGATTTTCTTTGCTTTTGTATAAAACAACCTGCTTACCTATACCTTTTAAAAATATGCAATATTTAGAGTTTAAAATCAGCTGCAAAGAAGACTTCAGAGAGGTTTTGATAGCGGAATTGGCAGAAGTTGGCTTTGATTCCTTTTTGGAAACTGATCAGGGACTGGATGCATATATTGAAGAGGGGCTTTTTGATCGAGAAGCTTACCAAGAAGTATTAGAAAAATATCAGGAAGTAGCCCATGTCCTAGTGGAAGAGGGGGTAATGGCCAAAGTGAATTGGAACGAGGAGTGGGAGAAACATTATGATCCAATTCAAGTGGGCGAACAAGTCTATGTGCGTGCTTCTTTTCATGCGCCAAAGCCTGAGATAGCACACGAAATTCTAATCAACCCGAAGATGTCTTTTGGGACAGGTCACCATGCGACTACGTTTTTGATGCTTTCGCACCAACTTGACTTAGATCACCTAGGCAAAAGAGTCATTGATATCGGTTCAGGAACAGGCATACTGGCCATCATGGCACACAAACTAGGTGCTAGGCAAGTGGAAGCTTTTGACATTGATGATTGGTGCGTGGAGAATGGCAACGAAAACTTTGACCTCAATGGCATGTCAACGGTAAAGATGGGCTTGGGTACAGTGAGAGAAGTTGCACCTCAGGGTATATTCGACATCGTACTGGCCAATATCAATAAAAATGTCTTGTTAGACGAGATGGAAGTTTATGCTTCATTGCTGGGTCGTGGCGGTTTTCTTTTATTAAGTGGTTTTTATACGCATGACATCACAGATATTGAACAAAAAGCTGCACAGGAAGGCTTAAGGCTCTTGAAGCAAAAAGACAAGGATAACTGGGCTGCATTAATTTTAGAGAAGCAATGACAGAACTGATCATTTACGCAGGCATCTTCCTTTTACTTATTGCACATGCCTTGCTAGCGGGGAAGATGTACAGGACTGTACATGAAGATACAGCGCTAGGGATGAAGGAGAAAAATGACTGGAAACTGAAAGCGTTGATTTTTCCTGGGCTTTATTGGTTTCAATATAAAGCCTCAAAAAAGTAATTTAATCTTGATTTTGTCTTTGCAGTCGCTTTCTGTAGGCATTGAAAATTCGAGATTTAGAAATAAACCCTAGGTAAACGCCATCTTCAACCACTGGTAAATTCCAAGCGCCTGACTTTTCGAATTTGTCCATGACATGTTGCATGCTTTCATTAGGAAGAATGATATCAGGTGGACTGTGCATCAGTTGACTGATTTTGACGGATTCTTGTTTTTCGGCATCAAACATGATATCTCTAATATCATCCAAAGTAATGATCCCCATCAATTCATCTGATTGACTGATCACTGGGAAGATATTTCTCTTGGACAGTTGCACCAAGCCGCAGAGGTCCTTTAAGCTGGAATCAGGCTGAATCGTAAGCAGGTCCGTCTCCATAATTTTTCTGATATTGATGGTGTCTAATACCTCTTCATCTTTGGACTCGAATAGGTACCTGCCAGTTCCTTTGAGTTGCTTGATATAAAGTGAATCCTTATCAAAGTAAGTGGTGGTCACAAAGGAAATAGCTGAGACTAGCATCAAAGGCAAAAAGAGTTCATAGCCTCCTGTGACCTCCGCAATCAAGAATATAGCAGAGAGAGGAGCGTGCTGTACACCACTCATGACCCCACACATGGCTACAAGTGTAAAATGTGCTATTGGAAGGGCCATTGGTACTCCGAAAAGGTTAGCAGCATAAGCAAAGACAAAACCTACAATCCCACCTACAAATAAAGATGGTGCAAAAATACCCCCACTTCCTCCACTCCCTATGGTAATGGCAGATGCAATAGGTTTGATCAAGACAACGAGCATCAAGAAGATAATAATGAAATAAGGATTGTCAATCTCTGCAAAGAAAGGGCTTCTCTGCAAAACTCTCTGTGGCTCCCCATCAATCAAGGCATTGAGTGTATCATAACCTTCACCGTAGATTGGCGGAAAGAAAAATACAATCAATCCTAAGAAAGCACCCCCATAGAGTAGCTTGACCCAAGGATCCTTCATCATATCCAATAAGGCTTCGGTCCTCAACACAACTCTACTAAAATAGAGCGAAATGATACCTGTCACCATCGCCAGAAGGAAATAGTATGGCATATGACCCGCAAGAAATTCATCAGATAAGTTGAAGGAAAACATGACGTCTTCTCCGAGCAAAAGCATAGAAGTAATAGACCCTGTCACTGAGGCAATCAGTAAGGGAATAAAGCTTCCAACGCTTAGCTCCAAAAGTATTACTTCTATCGCAAAAATCACCGCGCCAATAGGTGCTCCAAAGATAGCTGAAATAGCTCCTGCCGCCCCACAGCCTATCAAGAGCGTCCTCTTCTTCGCACTCAGGTGCATCAAGCTTCCAAAATTGGATCCAATAGCAGAACCTGTCACTACGATAGGAGCTTCTAGTCCCACCGACCCTCCAAAACCAACTGTAATGGCAGAAGTGACTACCCTGCTATACATCTTCACTCGAGGAATGATACTGCTCTTTTTAGCAATATTATACAACAAGTCTGGAATACCATGTCCACCTATATCTTTTAGGATGTAATTTCCAATGGCATAAGCCAAACCTATCCCTATCACCGGATAGATGATATAAAAGAAATTAGCATAATCCTCGTAAAAACTTTGAGTCAAAAACTTCTGAATTGCATGTACTGCAGTCTTAAGAATGACTGCGGCCAGTCCAGCCAATATTCCAATTACACCACTCAGTATCAAAACAAAGTTTTTGTTGCTCAGATGTCTGAGTCTCCAGATCAAAAAACGGGTGATTAAATCAGTCTTTGCCAAAATCTTAGTGCTAGATACAACTTCAAATTTAGCGGATATTCTAAGCTAAAAAAAAGAAGACTTGCTGAAAATCAATTCAGCAAGTCTTCATCAAGTGCAAGTACGCATGCTAGTATCAACTCTACAGCTCCCTTGAAAAATTCTGGCTGAATATTTTCAAAAGTATCTCTTGGTGTATGATAGTCCGGATGATCCTCCACTCCAAAGTAGATAAATGGAACCCCTTTTTGATGAAACTGAGCATGGTCTGAGGCATTGGTCCAATCTTCTCTACCAGAGCCAGGTATATCGTGACCAAATTTCAAAAAAGGGCTTTTCCCCGCCGAAGCACGCTCCAAGCTAGGCTTTAGAAACGGATAATGGTGGGTTCCGACAGCATAGAGTTCATTGTCGCCATTTCTACTGACCATATCCATGTTGATATTCACTTTTACTTGCTCAAGCTCAAAAGGAAAATCATTGACCAAGGTTCTTGCACCTTGCATGCCCATCTCTTCGGCATCCAAAGCCACAAACATCATCGAGTGCTTGGGTCTATTTTCTGCAAAATAACCTGCCAACGCCATCATCGCTGCTGTACCCGAAGCATTGTCATCGGCTCCTAAAAACGCCTCCTCTCCTCTCTTACCAAGGTGATCATAATGACCCATAATGACTATTATTTTATCAGATTCACTACCTGGTATAAACCCAATTATATTTGCTGCATTTTCATAAGTTTTATTTTCTCTCCTATTGGTGAATTCAAAAAACTGGGTATAATCATCATATTGACTGCTCAAGCCCAATATTTTGAATCTTTCCTTGATATAAGCTCTTGCTTTGAGGCTTCCTTCAGAGAGCGGTTTTCTTCCTTCTAGCTCTTCAGATGCTAAGTATTGTATATCTTTAATCAATTGCTCTTGATCGATTTTTTGAGCAAAGGAAGAATTATAACCAAGTAGAAGGAATACAATAAGAAGTAGTTTAGATTTTGTTAGTTTCATAGTGGAAATAAACATGTTGATTTTTAATTCAAGCAGATAATTTAAAATTTCTCGGTACGTTGCTTATATTCGTGATAGCTTGTATATCTCTGGCAATATCTAAAAATATGAAGTATTTCTCAGCGACGCTGTTGTTTTTTTTATTGGCAATCGACCTATTTGGTCAAGGAGGACTACCAGATACCTTTCTGAATGGTAAATCTGTCGTCATGATTTCTAGTGCACCACAAGCTCGACCAGTCTTGAGTTGGAAAGAACTAGCAGAAGCCATCCATCCAGCGCTAGTAGAAGCTGGTGGGGACCCTGTAGCCTATTATGAATTAGAAGATGTAACTCTTTCGGAAGAAGTGCAGACAGGTTTTGCGGAAGCCTTCAATAAGCGCTTGATCAAAAACATCGTCATTCTCACCAGAAAAGCCAGTGGGGAACTTGCCTTGAATATCGCACCCTACACCATGAACAAAAACTTGGTTCCAAATGCTGGGGTTTTTTCGCTTCAATTGCCTGACTTGGGAGGAATGGTTCAGGCTTTAGAAGCATTGGGAAAAAAGAGCCGCTCGCACAACTACCTGGTGCTAGATGTGCCTGAATACCCTGCAGCTGCTGGAGCCATAGCAGGAGGAACAAATAGGTTTTTACCTAGAAATCCATTGAACCTAGATGTTTTTAAACTAGGTGTACCACTCAGCGGATCTGCTGGAGAATCAAGTTTCCTGACCATGTACCGCTATGACTTGTTGGGAAAATCCGCAGAAGCAATCGCTGCGGAGCAAGAAGCTGAAAAACGAGGCTTAGAAGGTATATTTAAAACGAATTATCCTTATCAGGTGGAATTTCTGACCGAGGCCAAATCTGAGGCTGAGTTGATTAGAGAAAGGGTGCAGTTTGTGCTGATGCGTGTCGAAGGCAGAGAGGCTGACCTGATGAAAAGTATGGGACTTCCTGTGGTGGAAGAAGAAGAAGCTTCTAGAATCGTCGTGAAATATTACATCAAATTCTTGGTGAGAAACGAACTCTATATCGGTCCAACTTGGGATGCTCATCCAAACTGGAGAACTGCACTGAGTCAGTTCTTGTCAAATCTTCAAAAATAAAAGGGCTCCGCAGAGCCCTTGAAATTGCGATTTTGTTTGACTTGGTGATTAAACAACTTTTCGCTTATTACTTATCTATCGAACCTGTCACGCGCTTCATGAAGGCATTCATAGCTTCCTTTTTATCCATTCCTTCTTTGATCATCTGATTGACCTCCAATGTTCCATACAGATTGGACAGCAATTCACCCATCACTTCAATTTCCTCATCCTTGAGCGATGGTATTTCCGTCATGTTTTCCAACAATTCGATGGTCTCCTTCACCCAGTCTTCATCATTGGCTTCGATAAAACCCAGTACGTGCTTAATTATTGGCAATCTCATCGATCAATGTTTTTAATCCTTCTTCTTTGTTTGTCTGAACTTGATTGACCAATTGGCCACCTTTGAAAGTAGCAAAAGTAGGTAAGTTGGTTACAGCTGCTAATTTTCTAGACTCAGGTAATTTCTCAGCATCTACATAAAGAAAAGTTATTCCTTCGTAGTCTCCTGCCAATCTTTTCATCTTTGGCTTCATGATTCTACAGTTTCCACACCAAGTAGCGCCATATTGTACTACCACTTTATCATTTTCTTGTATTAAATTCTGCAAAGTGTCAGTTTCTAATTCCTGTAACATATTTTCTTTCGTTTAATTCCTATTTAGAGTTACAAAATTAATGTCCAAAGTGTTCAAAAACCAATCGAAAATTTCAATGCACCATTGAAAGCTTAAATGTAGATAGTCTTGTTGAGGAAAGGAATTAATGCTAAAATTATCGCCTGCGCATAATATTCCTTGCGATTGACAGCACCATTGGTCAATATACCCACTGCACCATTTCCTTGCTTGGAATTTTCTCTATTGAAAACTTGATCATCGGCAGCACCCAGCTCCATTCCCCCTTTGATCAAATCCGTGATCACATTAGGTAGAAAAAATGTGGCTGTCTTAGCTTTCCCTATCTTTCCAGTAGGATCTATGATGACTACCCAAGCAAAAGCATACATTTCGCCAGCTTGCTCTTCTACTCCTCCCTCTATACCTACCCAAAAATCTGCTTCAGGAAATACATTTTTTGAATTTTTGGCTCTATTATAGGCGCCAAGGTAAGTCTGCTCGTCACCAATAGGTTGGTCATCTACCTCTGAACTCACGTTCAGCCCTTCTATCAAAAAAGCCTCTCTATCAAATGCTTGATGAAATCCTAGGTCTGTGCAACTGATCTTTACGGGGTTTTTACTTCCCACAATAACCAATTTTTGTCTTTTTTCTTCTTTGATGTTTTTTCTCTTCGGAAAAGCCATGTCTTCTTTATTAATGAAAAAAACCTGCCAGTTGATCCCAGCAGGTCTCAGTTTGTTTATGCCATATTGGTGAAGACCTGATTGACATCATCGTCATCCTCCAATTTTTCTATCAGCTTGTTGATCTCTTCTTCTTGCTCCTCTGTCAATTCTACTGTCGTAGTCGGGAACCATTGGAAATCTGCATTGATAATATCGATATTTCGCTCTTCCAAAGCTTTCTGCATGTTGCCAAAATCTTCAAAGGCTGTGTAAACGAAGATCTCTCCTTCGTTTTCGGCAACTTCATCCAATCCAAAATCGATCAGCTCCAATTCTAACTCCTCAATATCATATTCTCCCTGCAGAAATCTAAATACTGCTTTTTTGTTGAACATAAAGCTTACAGAGCCGGAAGTACTCAATGAACCATTACATTTGGAAAAATAGCTTCTTACATTTGCTACGGTTCTATTCGTGTTGTCTGTAGAAGTCTCAATGATAACAGCGACCCCATGTGGGCCATAGCCTTCGTACAATACTTCTTCGTAATCTTTCTCATCCTTGTTGGAAGCACGCTTGATAGCGGCCTCTATTCTATCCTTAGGCATTGCTGCACCTTTGGCATTTTGGATGATGGTACGCAGCTTGGTATTGTTAGCCGGATCCGGTCCTCCAGCTTTTACGGCCATGACTATTTCTTTTCCAAGGCGGGTAAACACCTTGGACATCTTACTCCAGCGTTTGAATTTTCTTTCTTTTCTAAACTCGAAAGCTCTTCCCATGTTGAAACGTATTTAATTGGGGTAAAATTAATAAAATTTTTCATTAGACTGATTGTAGGAGCCTGCGAATCCATACCAGCAAGTCATTTAAATAAAACTCCCCGCCCGGTTGATGATACTTGCCAGATAGCCTTTCGGTATCTGATTAGCTTGTCCTCCTTTGATAATCGTATCTAGATATGCTTTGTTTGGAAAAATTCCCTTGGTGATTTTCGAAGAAATAAAGGTAAAAGCTTTTTTTGAACCATCTTTGGTCAATACTTCCATTTCTATAAAATCATAGCCAGGCTCTGATTGGAGAAAATAGCCTCTATCAGCTTCCGAGATCTCATATAAAAGCCCATAGACGGATTCATTTTGACTAGCTATCACATTAGCTCTGGCAGAGCCATCAGGGTTTTGATAGTTGAATCGAAAACCGAAATGTGGCAAGACTGCTGTACCAAGTAATTTAGGTCTTTTCTGAAGCCGTCCTTCTAAGGTACTGACATCCAAATTGCTCGCATAGCCAAAGTATAGAAATGTCTCCATTTGGAAAGATATTTATGTATATTTATCAGGGAGTTTGGGATGCTCCAAAACTCCAGACCAAACATACAAACTCAGACACTGAAGTGAAAATTTTACTTAATTTAAACCCTACATCCATGAAAAAAATAACCATGCTACTGTTGGCTTTTGGCATTGGAATAGTCTTCGTCCAAGCCCAAAGAGGTCCTCAAATGCAAAGAGGACAAGCAATGAATCCTGAAGCAAGGGCGGAGATGATGACAAGAATGATGACCCAGCGCTTAGAATTGTCTGATGAACAAATGGAGAAAGTCCATCAAGTAAATATGGCTCGAACCAAACATCAGGCCTTGATGGCTGAAAAAGGGCAATCTGAGGCTAGAAAAGCTGAAGCCATGAACAAAAAAGCCAAAGCGAAGCAAAAAGGTAAAGCAAAAAAAGCTGAGGCCGTTGAAGAATTAGAAGAGGTGGAAATTGAGATCGAGGAAATTCCTGAGGAGGATTTTGACAAGGAAATTGAAAAAATCCTGAGCCCAGAGCAACGTACAAAATGGGAGGAGATGAAAAAACAAAGAAGACCAGAAGGTGAAAGGGGTGGTCAGCGGCCTATGGGCGGTGGCATGAATAGAGGGGGAGGTAATTAGTATTAAATGATGTCGTTAGCATAGTTTACTGCTCTTCTTTAAAGTCTCACAAGCGTGAGGCTTTTTTTATTTCATCCTGAACAGAATGATCATTGCTGAGATTCCAGTCAAAACCCCTATGCTGAGAATGGACATTTCTATACCAAAACTATCTGCGATTACTCCTGTCAGTATCGCTCCTACGGCATAGCCCAAATCCCTCCACAGTCTGAATACACCTATGCTATTGGCACGATCAGTTGGGTGGGTGTTTTCTGCAACAGTTGCCAAAAAAGTAGGATAAACCATGGCAGTACCCCACCCTAAGACCGCTGCTAAAATCAAGTAATGAGTCATCGAGCTTGCAAAAAGGAAGAATGCAAGTGCAATCCCCTGAAGGATCATCCCAATAAACAACAGGTATTTTTTGCTGTACAAGTCAGCCATTTTTCCAGTAAATAGCTGTCCAAATCCCCATACAGCAGGATAGGTCGCTGTGATGATGCCAATTTGCTCAAGATCAAAACCTTTGACAGCAAGCAGAATAGGAAATATTCCCCAAGCCATCCCATCATTGAGGTTGTTGATCAATCCAGCTTGTGTGACAGAACCCAAGTTCGGATGTTTCCAGGTAGTTTCCCAAAAGATGTTTTGCAGTTTGGGTACATCACTGTGTTGGTTTTCAGCAGCTACATGCTTTCGGGTGTCTTTGATGAAGTAGATACTTCCTAGCATTCCCAAAACAGCCAATCCAATTCCCAGATAAAATGGATAAGGTCTCAAACCGTATTCTGCAGCAATATAACCTGTAAGAAAAGCTACCAGCGCCACGGCCAGATAGCCTGCAAATTCATTCAGCCCCATGGCAAAGCCTCTTTGGTTCTCACCGACTAGGTCAATTTTCATCACCACAGTAGATGACCAAGCAAGACCCTGATTGATGCCTAAAAGTACATTGGCTGCTACTATCCAGTCCCATGTAGGCGCAAACATCAAGATAAAAGGGACGGGCAAAGCAAACAGCCAACCGATAACGAGCAAGTTTTTTCTTCCTATTTTATTGGCAAATGCTCCAGCAAAATAATTGGTTATAGCTTTGACGATTCCGAAAACAATAATGAAGGACAAAATTGCTGTTTTGGCAGCGATGGCAAACTCAACCTCTGCTATCTGTGGAAGAATACTGCGCTCCAGTCCAACCATCCCACCGACAAAAGCATTGATGATGACCAAGAGGGTAAATTGTTTCCAATTTTCTTTGAGGCCTAATTTGATTTGCTTCATGGATTAAAATTTCACTTACAAAGGTGGCAACTTCTTGTGATTATTTAATGAGACTCTTGTCACATGGTAAGTCTGCGGAATCAAGAATTAACTAAGTAGATGTTAATTTATCCAAAGAAATATATGATATTTTATAAAGCTAGTTTATATTGAAACTTTTAAAAATCTCCTCATATGAAATTTAGGAATCAATCTTGGGTTAAGGCAGTAAACTATATCTTTTTGTTAACTTTTTCTTTTTCATGTAAAGAAAAAGATGGCTCCTTGAATTTGGGGGATTCACTTCAACTTACTCAGGCTTCAATCGACACCTTGTTTATTGATTCTGGAGATGAATTAATTCAAGCTGCTGTAAAATTTGAATTGGTAAGCAAATTGGAAGATGATAAATTTCTGTACCACTGGGATCAAAATAACTCCATTCTCGAAGTCATAGATTTAGAAAATTTAGCTCTTACAAATCGTATTCCTTTTGAAATAGAAGGCCCAAATGGCACGGGTACAAATCCATTTTCACATTTTCAAATGCTCAGTGAATCTGAATTTATTCTTAGCAATCCTTTTCGAGTCATGTTTTTTAATATGGAAGGGAAAAAACTCCAAGAAATTGACTTGTATGAAGAAAAGTTGAGAAAGGCTTTCAGTGAAGTAGGAGCTCCTAGAATATTGCATTTTGATGAAGCAACTTCAGATACCTATGGATTTCAAGTAGGGTTCAAAAAATTCAATCCATCGCTAAATCGTTTTAATCTTGAAAACTATCAAGGATCTGTCAATCCTTTACCAAAATTTAATGCATTGGATAATTATCGACTCCTTTATGAAAGTAAGAATGGGATGGACATGAAAGTACATTTGCCGACTCTTCATTTCAATCCATTGAAAAATAAAATACTCATTACTTCTGAGGCTATCAGTGGCCTCTATGTATATGATATGGGTTCAAAATCCCTTCAATATCATGAACTTGATTCTCAAGTGGCTCCTTCTGATCGAAGATTTGAGGCTTTTGATACGATTAAAGAATTCGATGAATGGCAGCAACTCATTTTAGAGATGGAAAAGGAGTTTAACTATGGAAAACTCTTATTTGATCAGGAGAATAATAAGTATCTGAGACTACTTTATCGGAAAATTTCGGAAGATAAATTTCAAATATTTATCAGCGAGTATTCTACAGAATTCGAACTGACGAAAGAATATCAGATAAAGGAACCTCTGAAAAAACCTAAAAATGAATTTATAAAAGATGGGGCCATATGGCTCTATCAAAACTTTGATGATGAACTTGCATTTATCAAGCTATCAATACAATAATGAAATATTTTATACTTCCATTTGCCGGCCTTCTTCTCTTTTCCTGCGGTGGTAATTCTGATCAAAGTTCAGCTGGAAATTATGCCGATATCACGATAAGTATGGATACGGTGGTAGTGGACTCAGGGGATGAGATTTTGATGGCAGGCACAAGCTCCAACTTGAAGATCAATAATGCTGGGAGCAAACTGTTCTTTTGGGATGTTCAATCTTTTCAACTCGAGCTGATAGATTTGGAAAGTTTGACACTGGATGAAAAGAAGTCCTTTGAAAGAGATGGTCCTAATGGGGTAGGCAGGTATCCTTATGACATTCATTTGATCAATGATGAGCAACTGGCATTTAACAATTTTACCCAATCGATCATTCTTGCGAAAATGGATGGAGAGGTAATCAGGAATTTAAGATTAAATGAGGAATGGCTAAAAGCTGATTTAGATGAAGGTGAATCATTGACACCATTGGCTTTTTCAGAAGATGGTCAACTGATGTATTGCGGGATCAACAATTTTTTCTCAAAGTCAAATTCTAATATAGTAGTCGTAGACCTTGAGCAAGAACAAAGGCAAATTATCACGCTGGAAGCCTTTCAAAAACGCGAGAACTTTAGGGTTACTTTTTCGAAAAGTAATGGTGAGTATATGGAAGTCTATGCCGATGTTCCCAAATTGGAGGTCATTGCTTACAAAGATCAGTTGATCTTTTGGTGTGATGCTTTCAATGCCATTTACCGCTACGACCCGCAGTCTGCTGAACTTACGCTGCATGAGATCAATAACTCACTTTTTCCAAACGAAAAGTCAGGAACCTATTCCAATGAACCCGGCACGATAGAAGAAATGCAAGAGATGACAAAAAAACTGAAGGAAGAGATTCTTTTTAGTAAGCTTTTTTGGGATGATAGCAACAATGTTTTTTACCGTTTTGCCTCCTTTAACCTCCCTACGGTAGGAGACGAGAAGGTAAAGTCTAAAGTCTTTATCAGTATCATCGATGAAAATTTTGAAGTGATTGGAGAGCAAGAAATTTCAGAAATGATCAATAGAGCACCAGAGGCGCTATTTGTAAAAGATGGCTTAATCTACAGCTACTTGAATGTAGATGATGAGCTAGGATTTATTAGAATGAAAATCAACTAACAAATACAAAAATGAAATATTTTATACTACCAATTGCCGCACTTCTCCTCATATCCTGTGGGGGAAATTCTGATCAAAGTTCAGCTGGAAATTATGCCGATATCACGATAAGTATGGATACGGTGGTAGTGGACTCAGGGGATGAGATTTTGATGGCAGCGACCAACTTTTATAATCAAACTTTAAATCAAAGTGCAGACCGACTATATTTTTGGAACTATAGATCGCATATTCTTGAGATCGTTGATTTGAATGAAATGGTCTTTCTTGAAAAAAGAAGGTTTGAAAAAGAAGGCCCAAATGGTGTTGGTCAATTTCCAAACAGAATCATCTTAATTGGTGAAGACAAAATAGGATTTGTACAATGGGCCCAAATCAATATTGCTGATATGAATGGCAATCTCCTTAAAACTATCAGTATAGACGAAGATTGGATGAAAGGAGAACTCAATGAAAATGAATCTCTTATACCTTATGGTTTTTCTGATGACGGAGAAACTCTATACTGTGCCATCGCAACTCCCCAAAGATTGAATTCTAATTTTATTGAGGTGGATTTGACGAATAAAAAGACCAAATTAATCGAACTAACTGAATTCGATAAACGAGAAAAATTCAGAGTAACTTTTACGGTGGAAATGAATGGCGGTATTTCTACCTCCACCGCTCCTCCTTCTCTTGACTACACGCGGCATAAGGATAAATTGATTTTTTGCACCAATGTCTTTAACAATATCTATCAATTCGATCCAAAGACAAACTCACTCGAGTACATTACGATAAGTAACTCTTTGACACCAAATGAAAAAATAAAGGATTACGAAAATGATGTAAATTCCGAGGAAGCTTTTTTCAGAATCATGAATGAAATACAAGAGGAGGTGAGTTTTTCTAATCTTTTGTGGGATGATGTAAATCATGTTTTTTATAGAATCACCTCTTTCAATATGCCAAGAATAGATCAGGAAAAAATCAAATCCAAAGTCTTTATTAGTATTATCAGTGAGGATTTTAAAGTGATTAATGAAAAAGAAATTACAGATAATGTAGATGGAGTTCCTAATGGATATTCCGGAGTATGCTGACCCCTCTCAACCGGAATGTTTTTGAACAGTGAAAGTGGCCTGATTGGCCAGATTCGACTGACATTCCGGCGGA
>NZ_FZOK01000027.1 GCF_900188245.1 Belliella buryatensis
ATGCTTAATTGTTTGCACTCCTAACAGGACTTAAAAGCCTCCTATTCCATTCCAGAAAAATAACTTTTGACGGGGGTCAGTTTACATCACCAGCCGGGGGTCAATTTGCATCACCAGCTGGGGGTCAATTTAAATCGTCAGAAGGGGGTCAACTTCATCATTTTTTGCAATAAAATAACTGTATCTACTTACGAGAATATTAGCGAGAAAATTAATATTCAAATTGAAGCTATAAATGATTCAATAGCAAACGAAACTATAAATATTCAACCAATGAGTAAACAGTTAGAAGAAGCCCTAAATATTGTCCCTTCGTTAGCTTTGTTTTTTGAAACAGGTGACGGAGAGATAAAAAATAAAATATGTGGTTCGATCTTTTCAAATAAAATCAGATTTTCAAATAAAGAAGTTCGAACCATAGAATGGAAGCCTTTTATGGAAGATATAAAGCTGATAAATAGAGAGTTACAAAATATAAAAACAAAAAAAGCCATCATTTCTGATGGCTTGTCAAGTATGGCTCCCCCTCTTGATAGAAGCTGCAGCTGATAAATGATAATTTTGACTTGAAATTCATGGGGAATTTACTTCACCCTCTCAGGTACCTCCTACTTCATGATAATTTAAAGGAAGTTAAAGATTTATAACTTTTCGGAAATTTACGAAAGGTTATTGGTTCAACCTGATTTCATAGCTACCTGAAAGTGCTTGTGTCCCGGCTAATCGTCCACTTGGGGGTGTAGGGATATTGAATGTTAAGATCAACTGATTGCTGGTTCTCGTGAATGTGATATCAACCCCTGAAGCAGGTTTGCTACCGCTAAGTTTGATCTTATCAAAACTATTGCCGACAAACTCCCATATTCCCGAAGACTCAAATAAATCGTCTCCATTTGTGCTGCTAAATGTCTTTCCCGAAACATTAAACCTCAGGGTAAACCCCTCAAAAAACCTGCTTTCATCTAAATTATTTCTTCTTATACTTCCCCCATTAGCAATGGAATAGGTAGTTCCCGATGTACCAGCAAGACTTTCTATTGCCAATTCTTCTGCAGTCTTTATAGGAATAGGATCCTCCTTTTCTGAAGAACAGGACATTCCCATAACAATCAATAATAGATATATCAATAACCGATTTCTCATCTTATCTCTCAATTATAAATTTCAAAACCTTTAAGGATCTTTCAGAAGATATCCTAATAAAATGAATACCATTACTTAATCCACTCGTATCTATCCGGAGACTTTTTCCTGAGTATTCAACAGTATTGATAACTCCCATACTTCTACCAGTGGCATCCACTATCTCAAGAACAAATTCATCAGGATTTATCATCTTCTGAAAATCTAAAGAAAGGGAGTTTTTAGCTGGGTTTGGAAATAATTTAATGTCTGATTCTTTTTCAGGATTGATAGTTGGGGTAGATAAAATCACATCTACTCGTACCTTTATTTCAGCTGTTGCTTCATTCCCACTGGCATCCTTTACCGTGTAAATGATGGTTTGTTCCCCGTTATCATCTCTGGTGAATTCAGTTTTGGATAATATCCTCTCTACAATCCCACAATTATCCGTACTTCCTTCATCGATGTCTTCCCACTTGAGTATTGCCTTGCCTTCAGAATCAAGTTGGATTGTGTAGTTATTTTTTAACTTTACGACAGGTTTGATTTCATCCAATACAGTAACTTTTACTTCTGCTGTAGATTCATTACCTGAGGCATCTCTGGCCGTGAAAACGATAATATTTTCTCCAAGGTCTGAACAGGTGAAGGTTGTCCTATCAATAGCGATACTTTCCAGTGCCGTATCGTCAGTGGTACCATCATCGACATCTTCAGCCGAGATAACAGCATTTCCATCTTCATCCAAGCGTATTTCAATATCCTTGACCCTGATAACAGGTGGAGTAGTGTCTTCATCTATTACTGTAATTTTTCCATATTGAACAAAAAGCTCTACACTTTTTCCTGATGGATCAGAACCTGTAACATTCTCGAATTTCAGATCGTAAACTCCGGCATTGGAAAAGGTAGCGGGGATTAAGATAAGTTCTTTATCTCCAATATTTATGGTACGGTTGCTAAGTGAAAAGACCAATACTCGAATGCTGCTTTCATTAAGTCTAGATACGGAAATCTGATGGCTGTCCTGTACAGGACCCAAAAGTTTTATCTTTGAAACATCTATCGTAGCCAAAGGAGCAACCACCAAATCGAATTGCAGGGCAGATAATTCAGTTTCGAAGTTTGATTTTACGTTAAGGTTGACTTCTTGATTAATTGGAACTGTTTGTGGGTTGATGTAAAGAAGGTTTCCATTGATTACTTGAAATGACAGCTGGATTTCTGCATTTGGTTTATTGATACTGTTATTAGTCAGCTGGATCATCCCTGAGAAGGTTCCCACAGCTTCAGGATCGTAATTGAATGTAAGGGTTTTAGAACTATTCCCAGAAATTGTGACAGGGACTGTACCTATATAGGTCAAACCTGATATGCTAGAACTGATAGCTGTCAAGATAAGGTTATCCGCTCCGTTATTATTGACAGATAAATTGATGGTTTTTGGAGTACCCAGAATTACAGTCTCAGTATCCAAGTTTGATGGGAAACCTATAATTGGTGAGCGGTCATTAATAAGCACTGTAATAGTATGAACACTGGCGTTCCCATTAGCATCCTTTACCGTGTAAGTGATGGTTTGTTCCCCATTATCTTCTCTAGTGAATTCAGTTTTGGATAATATCCTCTCTACAATCCCACAATTATCCGTACTCCCTTCATCTATGTCTTCCCATGAAAGACCGGCATTTCCTCCCGAATCAAGTTGAAGCGTGATAGTTGACTTGGCTTGAATCACTGGTTTCAGATCATCTACCACAGTGACCTTTACTTCTGCTGTAGATTCATTACCTGAGGCATCTCTAACTGTATAAGTCATGGATATTTCTCCAAGGTCTGAACAGGTAAAAGTAGATTTAGATAGTATCCTCTCTACAATCCCACAATTATCCGTACTCCCTTCATCTATATCTTCCCAAGAAATACCGGCATTTCCTCCCGAATCAAGTTGAAGCGTGATTGTCGATTTGGCTTGAATCACCGGTTTGATTTCATCAACCACAGTAACTTTTATCTCTGCTATAGATTCATTACCTGAGGCATCTCTGGCCGTGAAAACGATAATATTTTCTCCAAGGTCTGAACAGGTGAAGGTTGTCCTGTCAATAGCGATACTTTCCAGTGCTACATCGTCAGTGGTACCATTATCGACATCCTCAGCCGAGATAACAGCATTTCCATCTTCATCCAGGCGTATTTCAATGTCCTTGACCCTGATAGCAGGTGGGGTAGTATCTTCATCTATTACTGTAATTTTTCCGTCTTGAACAAAAAGCTCTACACTTTTTCCTGATGGATCAGATCCTGTAACATTCTCAAATTTTAGCTCATAAATCCCAGCATTGGAGAAGGTAGCGGGGATTTCAAGTAAATCTCTAACTCCTGATTCAATTGTACTATTCGCCAGGGATACTATTATAAAACGAGTTCTTGAATCATTTACTCTGGATATGGAAACCTGATGTGTTTGGGATACACTACCAATCAATCTGATAGCTGAAATATCCATTTCAAAGATGGGAGAAGAAACGATGTCAAATTGTAATGCAGCAATTTCTGATTCAAAAGAAGATTGTAAGGGTATCTTAAACTCTTCCCCGGTATCAATTGTAGCTACTGGTAAGCTTAGAAAATTTCTGCTCGATACAGCAGCACTAAAAATAACAGCCTGATCAGAATTGTTGCTACTATTATTCTTTATTCTGACAGTTTCTGTAAACACTCCCAGTGATTCAGGTGTATAGGAGAAAGCCAATGGAGATGAACTATAAGGATCTATTGTAAAAGGGATTTCACTTATAAGTGTCAATCCAACCGATGAAAGATTTACATCATTAATCACAAGGGTTTCAGCACCATTATTTTTAATCGGAAGTTCTAAGGTTTGGGAAACTCCCAGAGGAATAGTTCCGAAATTTAAATTTCCCTGGATTTCAATGATCGAAGATGTCACCTGAACGGAACCTTCCCTCAATGTAGAAAAAAGAATTTCTTCACTACTTGAGCCAGCGACGACATTGTTCACCCGTAAATTGTAAAAACCAGGTGATGCATTGACATTGAAATCCAATTTTAAAAAATGCTCATCAATGATCGGAAAAAGGGCATTACTGGAAGAAAAAACCAAACAGGTGACTTTATTCCCTTGTTGGGAGACCATTACTTGATGATCTGTTTGAAAATCCCTTGAAAAGCGAATCGAATTAGGAACCAGGCTAAATTCCGAAGGCAAGTTGATTTCAAATTGTAAGGCAGAAAAATTTTCTGTGTTGTTTAAGTTGACATCAAGTGTATAGGTGTCACCAAAGCGTGAATTTCCTGAGGATAAGGTTAATTCATTGATAGCATAGTAAGTGGCTACTAAATTGAGAGCATGAATGTTTTTAGCATCATCATTTGTAGTAATAAGAACATTACCCATTTGCAATCCTTTAGAAGCTGGGACTGCCTCCAAGGTAATCACTTGATTTTGCCCTGCTTCAATTTGCAAAGGAAGAGAGCTGACTATACTGAGTCCTGTAAAAGGAAGTTCGATCTGATCGATGATTAAACGGTCAGTTCCCGTATTTTCTATAGGAATGTTTAATTGCGTTACCTCACCTATGGCAACTCTACCGAGATCAAAATCTGTTTGAGGGAAAAATGCCTGAGGGCTTAAGGTGGTATGATTTCCAGTCTGTATACTGGGAGTAATAGCTTCTTGATTGAGGTTGATCAAACTAGCCTCTTTGATCTCCCATGTTTTGATATCAGGGATACTTTTGGTCAGGAAACTGAAATTAATAATCTCCGTACTGGGGAAATTTACTGGGCTTTGGTTGGTAGAGACAGCTACAACCCGAAGCGTATTGGTACCTATTTGTCCGACTCCGACTGACCAATTATTTAATGCCGTAGCTTTTGTAAAGGATTGATAGGATAAGCTATTGGAGAAAATAAGGTCAAACTGAAATCCAATGATATTTTCTGCATCCGAAATCAAGAGAGGTACATTCAATACATCCCCTGGCCTAGATTCAGTCGGATTGATTTTCAGTTCCGCTTGTTGGGCAAACGAGAAGCTTGCCCAACAAGTGGCCCATAAAAAAAGTAAAATTGCCTTTTTCATGATGTTAGCTTATGGGATATACATCATTTTCTTGGCACTTGACATTTGTACACCATCTGCACCCTTGACCAATACCCTGTAAAGATAAACTCCTCGTTTCATGCCATTTCCTTGGACTTCAAAGGAATATTTTCCAGCACTTTGATGCGATTGAGTCTCCGTTATCAGGGTCTCACCCATAATGCTATACACAAGGAGTGTAACATCAGAAGGAGCACTGATGGTGTAATGGATGGTGGTGGATTGACTGAATGGATTAGGACTATTCTGAAACACTTGGAAGTGTTCAGGTCTTTGTTGTTCAGGGGAACGGTAGTTAACAGTTGTTAGAATAGGCTTGCCTCGTTCACCGGCTGTAGTGATGGCAAGCACTTCCGGCATAGCCCCTTCGAAGCTCAGCAGGGGTATTTTTCCACTTGGAATTACATTTCCTCCAAAATTAAATAAGAGCAAGACCAAACTGCTATCTGTTTCATACTGTATGCTTTCAAATTGTCTAAAGGCCTCGTGTACGGTATAAGGGGTTCCTTTCTTCCAGTTTTTCACTTCAAGTTGAAGACCTGCTATCGGTTCATTGGAATCCAATACCATTCCTTCTTCGTCAACCAACAAAGTGGCCTTGGCAAGATTTAAGGAACCAAATCCTGTGGAGGCCGAACTAGGATTTAATATTTTCGAAATAATTTGTACTACATCTAGCACATTAATTGTCCCGTCTTCATTGATATCAGCCGCTTCATCGATAAATGGACGAGGGTTTTCACCGATGATATGGCTGATGGTGCTGACTACGTCCAATACATCGACTTTCAGGTCACCATTGACATCTCCCTTTTCAGCAGTTAGCGCAACGGCAGAGATAATTTTCGAGAAATCAGACTCCGTAAGATTAGTACGTACAATTTTATAGCCATAGAAGTATTGCTTACCTGGGATAACTTCTAGGTCTTCAAAATGCTCTTGATTCAACAGCTGACGGTTGATTTGTAAGGTGTCTGTAGGTAGTAATGTGTCTCCTACTTGGATATATTGATAGCGATACATATTATAACCCAATAAATCAGACACTTCTTCTTCCGGCGATGCCCAATCTAAATTGATTCTCCCAAGTCCCGGTGTGGCAAAGAAATCTCCAGATAGAGATCCAGCAGCATCCACCAATACATTAAACCTTGAATCTTCTATCGGGATATCAAACCATTCCAGATCCCGTGCACCTTCCACGCGAAGTCTATTGATACCATCTCCTGTTCCAACGCCAACTTCTAAATAGGCTGTATAGATATTTCCTGCTTCATTCCATGCACCATCTTGACTGATGGCTGTCTGGGTATAGGGGAAGCGAACACCCATAGAAACAAAAGGAGGTCTGGTTTTATCCATTTCCCGATTGAAGTACACTTCCACTTTATGTCTGCCTACTCCTAAAGGATCTAAGATTTGGTATTCGTCTTGGGCATCTATGTTGTTAATTAAAACTTTCCATACGTGACCATGCGATTGGGATGACGGCTTAATTAAAACTGGCATAAATAAAGCAATTGGTTTTTCGGAATTTTTAAAAAAATCATGAACTGAAGATTGAATTTTCATTGAGTCTACACTCCCAAAATAATTTCCTGAAATATCTCTAAAGCTTGAGTTTCCCCAGCCTAAGTCAAAATTAAGAAGTTTATTTTGGGAGACATTGTTATAGAAAGAATTACCTTTTAAACTTTCTTCATAATTTGAGAATGTGAAAAAACTCCCCCAATTTGAAATATTATTTGAAAAAACATTATCATTAATTGTTGAGTAATCACTTCTATCATTATACACATTTAAGTTAAAATTATTAATAAACATAACTCTTAACATTTCACTATGTATATAAGGATTTCCACCTCCAAAAAAATAGTTTTCTTTTATTTCAGAGTCTCTAATAAATGAAGTATTTATCGGTAATTTCAAAGCTACATGAAGAGTTTGAAAAGTAGAAAACTGGATTTCCAATAGGCCACTTCCTCTAAGCCCCATATCATCACAACAAGAATTATATGGTAAACCGATGAATTTAATTCTATTATTATATGACCCTATTGATACTAATTTTCCTCGAACATCAATAGACTTACCAGGATCAAAATAAACGGTCGTGCCTGGCTCTATTGTTAAAGTTGCATTTTCAGCTATGCGCATATTTTCTACCACCAAATACTCCCGGTCCGCAGTCCAAGTGACGTCTCTATCAATCAAACCACCAACCTTTGTTCGGTTGTAAACTGTTATTACAAGATCTTGCTCAATATTACTTTTTCCACCAATATCCCAAATACTTACCTTTAGACTAATATCTCGATCATGCATAAGGTCATTTCTTAATTTAAGTTGAAAAGGCTCAGATTCATTTTTTCTTAAGGCATAGGGGGAAATACTTCCTAGAAAAACAGTATCTTTTAGAAACTCTACTACAGTAGTATCCTCAAATTCCTGAAAAGAAAGCGCCATATACACGCCATTTGATTGTCCCCATGTGTTACGGACTGTACCGATAATATCAATGGTCTCCCCTGCATCTGGCCTTCCATCTCCATCCCCCCCTTCGCTATCTTCAATTTCAAAAGTCACGAACTCCAATCGGGGTTCGGGATTTGTATTCAGGGATGCAAATAATTTCAAAACCCCACCTTCAGCGGAGTTGATCAGGTTACCAAACAACAACTCTTTAGAGTCCTCAGGTCTTTCTTCCATATACAAACTTACCGCACCTGCCACATAAGGAGCAGCCATGGATGTTCCGTTTAATGCCCTGTATTGCCCGTTGGGAATGGTGGAAAGTACGCTGATACCAGTTGCTTTGATTTCATAGTTCCACAAGTCGGGATATCTCGAAAAAACAGGGCCATCCTGATCAAAATTAGAAAAATTCCCTATTTGCCCAGCCCCATTTTCCTGTACACCGATTACAAAGGAATAAGCAGCCGGAAACATGGGAGCGCAACCTATTCCTGGACCTATACACCTTCCATCATTCCCAGCTGCGGCTACTAATACTGCTTTTGAATAGGCAAAAGCTAAAGCATTGCGCATGGTGATGGATTCTGCATAGCCTCCGAAACTCATATTGATAACCGTTGCTCCATTATTCGCAGCATAAAGAATGGCCTGAGCGAGCGTACTTGCATCTCCACGTCCAGAACTTTGTAGGGCTTTGATAGGCATAATCTTGGCATTACAGTTGACACCTGCGATGCCGATGCCGTTATCGCAGACTGCCGCTAAGATACCTGCTACGTGGGTGCCATGTATATTGTCATCCATGGGATCGTTATCATTGTTGATGAAATCCCAGCCCCTGAAGTCATCCACAAAACCATTTCCATCCGTATCGTTATTGTTTGGGTTTGCTGACTCTTTGGGGTTAGTCCAAATATTTGCAGCCAAATCTGGATGGTTGTAATCCACTCCCGTATCGATTACGGCGATTACAGATTTACCATCCCCTCTGTTTGTTTGCCATACTTGATCAATCTGATGTCTTTGAATACCTTCTTGGCTGGAGAATAAAGGGTCATTGGGTACAAATGATTCATTTTTGGAAAAGGGATGCGTATTCCGCATCAAGGGCTGAAAGCTAGGTTCAGTTACCTGATTGGAAAAAATATAATTAGGTTCGGCATAAACCACTTCATCGCTTTCATTAAGCGCTTGGATTAAATCATACATTTTGAATTGATCTTTTTCCGGAAGCTTCACTTTAAATGTTCGCTGAAGATTGGCTAGTTGAATGTCTTTACCTGTATACGCATTGCGTAGATTGGGTAGAGATTTGCCTGCATAATCTTCTAAATCAGGAAAAAGTATATCTAGCTTATCAACAGCGAACTCTTGAAGAATCTGGTCTATTTGAGAAACTCCCATTCTGGCATTTGGATAATCTACCTTCTTAAGGGGTACATTATCTTTTAACAAAAAAAGAACTTCACCTTTTTCAAATTCAGGCATAGGTCTGCTGTTATTTGATTGAGCGAGTATATTTGTCGCTATAAAGAAATTCATTAGAATGAAACCCATGAAAAATTTCAAAGATTGATTTGATCGTCTCATTGTAAAATCATTATAAATTGTAAGCGAAGTTATTGATTTTCATTAATTTCTATAACTAAAATAAACTAAATAATTTTATGGGTATTATTTCGGACGGATCTTGATAACCATTTTAATCGTAAAAAAATGAAAAGTCAATAATACCTTCTAAACCTTGAGTCAGTAATTTGTGTTGAAATTCAGTGAGTTAGATTTCTCAGCTGCAGCTTGGTACTTTTTGTCAAGATGAACTTTTAAAAAAGCTGCAACCGTCCAAAAACCTTATTTAAATGAAACTGGAGGGGTTAAAAACAAAAAAAGAGGTCGTTTCTGATGACTTATCAAGTATGGCTCCCCCTATTACAAAGGCCGCAGCTGATAAATGATAATTTTGACTTGAAATTCATGGGGAATTTACTTCACCCTCTCAGGTACTACCTACTTCATGATAATTTAAAGGAAGTTAAAGATTTATAACTTTTCGGAAATTTACGAAAGGTTATTGGTTCAACCTGATTTCATAGCTACCTGAAAGTGCTTGTGTCCCGGCTAATCGTCCACTTGGGGGTGTAGGGATATTGAATGTTAAGATCAACTGATTGCTGGTTCTCGTGAATGTGATATCAACCCCTGAAGCAGGTTTGCTACCGCTAAGTTTGATCTTATCAAAACTATTGCCGACAAACTCCCATATTCCCGAAGACTCAAATAAATCGTCTCCATTTGTGCTGCTAAATGTCTTTCCCGAAACATTAAACCTCAGGGTAAACCCCTCAAAAAACCTGCTTTCATCTAAATTATTTCTTCTTATACTTCCCCCATTAGCAATGGAATAGGTAGTTCCCGATGTACCAGCAAGACTTTCTATTGCCAATTCTTCTGCAGTCTTTATAGGAATAGGATCCTCCTTTTCTGAAGAACAGGACATTCCCATAACAATCAATAATAGATATATCAATAACCGATTTCTCATCTTATCTCTCAATTATAAATTTCAAAACCTTTAAGGATCTTTCAGAAGATATCCTAATAAAATGAATACCATTACTTAATCCACTCGTATCTATCCGGAGACTTTTTCCTGAGTATTCAACAGTATTGATAACTCCCATACTTCTACCGGTGGCATCCACTATCTCAAGAACAAATTCATCAGGATTTATCATCTTCTGAAAATCTAAAGAAAGGGAGTTTTTAGCTGGGTTTGGAAATAATTTAATGTCTGATTCTTTTTCAGGATTGATAGTTGGGGTAGATAAAATCACATCTACTCGTACCTTTATTTCAGCTGTTGCTTCATTCCCACTGGCATCCTTTACCGTGTAAATGATGGTTTGTTCCCCGTTATCATCTCTGGTGAATTCAGTTTTGGATAATATCCTCTCTACAATCCCACAATTATCCGTACTCCCTTCATCTATGTCTTCCCACTTAAGAACTGCTTTACCTTCCGAATCAAGTTGGATTGTGTAGCTATTTTTTGACTTTATGACAGGTTTAATTTCATCTACTACATTTACACCAACTTCTATACTTGACTCATTACCTGCAGCATCTCTTGCTGTGAAAATGATGATGTTTTCTCCGAGGTCGGTACAGGAGAAGGATGATTTGGAAAGTAAAACTTCTTTGAATGTACAATTTGGAAGATCCGAGGATAGAAATTCTTCAAAAGAAAGATTTATAACTCCATTATCAGGTAAAGGAATAGTAAGATCTTTAAGATTAAATGAAGGATATAAGATGAATTTAAAGTTGGCCTTGGTTATATTTCCAGCATGGTCAACTACTTCAATATCGATTTCATTTGTCCCTAAATTTGAACAATTAAAATTTGTTTTAGAAAGCTTTATTGAATCTATTCTGACATCGTCAAAAGTGCCATTATCTAAATCTTCAAATTCAATTGATAATAATTGATTTTCGTTTAGTTTAAAGCTTGAAATATTTTTTAAAAGTACTACTGGGGGAGTAATATCTTTTACAAAAACAATTAAATTAGTTCCAATAAATGGGTGATGAATTATTTCAGCAATTCCATCTCCATCAATATCTCGAATAAAAAATTTTGCCCCCATATTTTCTGATTGTTCATTGATCGAGTAAAAAGGAAATTCAGCTGTATAAGAAAAATGTCCTATTTCTTTGGTAATGAATTTTCCATTTTGAAATTTAAAGTAAACTAAGCCTTCATAATCAGGTTTCCAGTAGCCATTGAAACTACCTCCCCACCCATTACTTATTTGCCATTCGGTAAATTTTTTATCAGCAAAAAAAACAGGAATTAAATCTTTATAACCATCTCCATCAATATCTTGAAATTCTAAGGTTGACACAGCAGCAGTCATTCTACTAGTACTATTTTCGGGAATAAAACTATTCGTGACATTGGTAATTGTTCCATTCGAAATCTTGAGGATAAGTATTTCATTGAAAAAATCATCTTCATCATCTACCAAGTGATCAGCTCCAAATCCTGTAGATCGGTAGAGGATAATTTCTTCTTTGCAATCAGCATCCAAATCTGCAGTATAAATATCTTTTGTTGCCAATCCAAAATTTGAGGCTAATTCAGGTATAAAAATTGGGTTTGAGATATTAAATGTACCATCTCCATTACCTAATAGATATCCTATTTTTCCTGAATTTTGACCAATAGATCCTGAAAAAAAGTAATCAAGATTCCCATCCTCATTAATATCTATCAAAAGGTTTGGACCTTCGGGCCCAGTTGAATATCCGAATTGATCCTCATTGAAAAAGGTTCCAAGGAAGTTCCCATTACCATCATTAATTAAAACGTTAAGTTGTCTCCCATTAGAGGTTTGAACCGAAAGCACTAAATCTATATCACCATCGTTATCTATGTCGCCTATCGCATGACCAAATACTGAAACGAAAGGATTCCCATCATTATTTAAATTTTCAATTTTTTCATTAGTGATATCAAAATATCTGCCATTTTCGTATTTATAATACCTTATTGGTCTAGCCCCCCATTCGTTATAATCTTTGTTTTCAATAAAGCCTAAATCCTTGAATACATTTTTAGCTAGATTTTTTTCCTCCCCATCTGGATAATCAATAAATGCTGAATGATAATGTTCTCCTAATGTAACTAATTCACTTATCCCATCCCCATCAAAATCCGCTACTACAAATAGGTCTGCGTTATGAAATAACTGATCGGGTTTTTCTCTATCCTCATTATAAGCAGTTATAGTCCAATTAGGATTAAATTTTAAATAAATAGGACGTCCATTTCTCCCAATGTAGAATTGAGAATTGGTTCTAGAACTCCATATTTGATGTTGTTCTCCTACCAAGTCCAAAATACCATCATTGTTTAAATCAATAAAATTAAAATTTTTTTGATTTCCCAAAGGGAAAAACTGGTCTGGGCCGATAATTGAATCTTCATGGGCAATAGCTCCTCTAACCTTTGAAAAATAGTAATAGGGAACATAACCATTTTGTGGATCACCCTTATTAGGTTGCCATTCTAATTTTCTAATGATCCGAATTTCTAAAGTATCTATTATTTTATCAGATTGATTACTAGACTTTAATTCTACAGGTATTTTAAAAAGATCTTTTTTAACTTGCTCAAGAGATTTTTTAAGAATAAGCTTTTTGGAATCATTTTGATCAAAATATTCTGATTCAGATTCAATTTTTATTGTATATAAATCTTTTTGAATCGGATTTAGAATTTTATCAGTATGGATAAAATCGCCTACCACCATATCTTCTAAAATTGAAATAGAATTATCTAATAATATCCTAGACCAAGTACAAATATCTCCAATACCATCATTATCTAAGTCCTCTTGGCCAGGGTTATAAAGATAGGGGCAGTTGTCTAAATGATCAGGAATTCCATCATTATCTGAGTCTAAATCTCCACCATTGAAAAGTCTATTTGATTTTAAACTATCTTCAAAACTTAATTGGGAGATTTCATAATTTTTAATTTCAAATGGTTTTATCCTACTTTCAAATGATTGAAGTTGATCTCCAGTAAAGAAATATAATTTACTAGATAATAGATTAAATGATAAACTTAATCCAAGAATTATGAAAATTATTTTTTTCATATAAGGGTTGCTTTTGAGTGTAAGATTTTTAAGATAGATTTTTGTAGTTCTGAATACAAAAAAAATTATATTTTTTATGTTTCACAGATATGTTACATACATGAAACATATTTTTCATTTTAAAATTAAGATGAAATTTAGTTAATTAGTTAGAAAAAAACAAAGGCTCTAGGTGGAATATAGTGGGTAGTCGAATTTGAGTTTTCCAGAGATGAAGTAAATCATGTTGATAAAGTTGGAGATATTCCTATAACCTCT
>NZ_FZOK01000044.1 GCF_900188245.1 Belliella buryatensis
TGTCATTCCCTGAAATAGGTTGACCGTTTTTAACCCTTAAATTAGATGTTAAAGACTGGAAAAAGGATTAATTCCCAAAGGAGATTTTCTGAAGAGTTTAAACGTAAATTGGTTGATGATTATGAGAAAGGGAAAATGTCTGTTGCTCAGATGGAGCGTTTTTATAATATTAGAAATGGTGTTCTTTACAATTGGATTTACAAGTATTCGACGTATAATGAAAAAAATGTTAGGATAGTTGAGATGAAAGATAGTCAGACAAACAAGCTAAAGGAACTGGAAGAAAAGGTCAAGGAATTGGAACGCGCAGTAGGTCAGAAGCAGATTATGATTGATTACTTAGAGAAGATGATTGATCTGGCCAAGGAGAACTATTCGATTGACATTAAAAAAAACTCCAACACCCCACACTCTGGTGGTTCCAAGACAACCGACAAGCTATGACTTATTCACTCAATTCACTTTACGAGGTTGTAGGCGTGAGCAAGCAAGCTGTTCATCAGGCTAAGAAAAGACAGGAAGCCTTTGAACTTGAGGTTTCCGAATTGGTAATCTTAGCAGATCAGCTCAAGGAAGAACACCCTGGTTGTGGGGTTGAAAAGATGTATTATACATTGCGCCCATCCTTTATGGGTAGGGATCAGTTCTGTGAGATTTTCATGGAATTAGGTTATGGAGTCAAACGTGTAAGTAATTATCATAGAACTACTTATATCGGGGCTTATATTTATCCCAGCCTGATAGAGGGGATGGGAATAAAAAGACCATTTCAGGTAATCCAAAGCGATATAACCTATTTTCACTTAAACGGTGAGCATTATTATATGGTGTTTATCATTGACGTTTATACCAGATTGGTAGTAGGATATGCAGTCAACGAACATCTGAGGACAGAAGGAAATATAGCGGCTATGAAAATGGCTCTCAAGATAATGAATTACCAGTCTTGGGGCTTGATCCATCATTCAGACAGAGGATCCCAGTATAGTAGTAAGGAATATACCTGTTTACTAAAAGAAAACCATATTCACATCAGTATGGGAACAGTTGCATGGGAAAACTCTTATGCTGAACGAATCAACGGAATTATTAAAAATGAATACCTCAAAAGATGGCAGATTAAGGACTTAAAAGACCTGAAGAAAAAAGTGGGAAAAGCAGTTGAACACTACAATACAAAAAGACTACACAGAGCTTTCAAAATGAGATTTACTCCTATGGGATTTTATCAAAAATTAGTACATTTATCTGCCCAAGAAAGACCGACGGTGATTGTTTATACCGAAGGAAAGAAAAACTTCGAAGGGGCGTCGAGCCCCTACGAAGTTTGCCCAAGAGAAGAACCTCTGGCTCATGATTGCCCGATGAAAATACTTAATGAATGTTGAACCAAACGGTCAACGTTATTTAGGGAAGTACA